>CALJPQ010000021.1 GCA_937980645.1 uncultured Saprospiraceae bacterium
CAGGCAGCATCCCAAATCCATGATTCCATGGATTTCACTTTCTCCCCATTTCCGTTTTGTTTAGCCATTTATTTATGGATTGTAAACTTTAAATTTATAATTCTTTTTTATGCCGATAAATATACTTTTAAAATAACTGAAATCGTCATTAGTGCGGAGGGAAAAAATAAAAAACACAGGGATGGCAATGAGTGTTGGCTTACTCGCTGTCTGTTTTTAATATCGTTTCCATGTCCTTGGTCACCTATCATAATGGTTTGTTCTTATGTTAATGTTCAGTTTTTAGTCGTCTGTTTAATGGTTGCACTGTCGTCTTTTAGGCTTACTGCTAACTCTTAAATATACGAAACTTTTGTCGTACTTTTTGTATTGTCAAGGGCAACAATACAAAAAGTACGACAAGGTCTCATTCGTTTTTTAGGTTGAGATAGTCAAACGGGCTTTTTATGCTTTCCAAAGTTCTGTTGCTGACGTGTGTGTAGCGGAGCGTGGTTTTGATGTCGTTGTGTCCTAAAAGTTCTTGAATCAGTCTGATGTCGGTACCGGCCTCATGTAAGTGTGTGGCATAACTATGCCTCAGGCTATGAAACGTGACTTCTTGTAAAATTCCGGCAGCGGTTTTGGCTCGCCTGAAAATCTGCTGCAAACTGCGCGTACTGTACGGGCTGCCTGGGCGCTGACCCTCAAATAGCCAGTCCTGGGGTTTGTAGGCAATATAGTACTTGCGCAACAACGCCAGTATGCCTTGCGACAAGGCTACCGTTCGATCTTTTTTGCCCTTGGCGCCTTTGATGTTGATCGCCATGCGGGCTGAATGGATATCCTTTACCCTTAAATTCACCACCTCGCTCACTCGTAAGCCGGCCGAATAGGCCAAATACAACATCGTCTTGTGTTTCAGATTCTCCAGTTGTGAAAAAAGCCGTTCTACTTGTGCAATGGCCAGAACGTTGGGTAACATGGCCTTTTTCTTGGGCCGAGGTATCTGAATAAACATCTGCTCTCGAGCCAGCACCTGCTCGAAGTAAAACTTTACGGCATTGATCCTGCTGTGCAGGGTGTTTTCCGACAACTTCAACTCCCTGATGCAGTACAAAAAATATGCGCGGAGTTGTTCGGGATTCAGGGTATCCACAGAAGTCTGACCTATGTGCCGAAGCAGTTGAACAAATTCGTTGCGATACGTTCGGAGGGTGTTCGGGCTGTATGCTTTGAGTTGCAGTGCCGAGGTAAGGGATGACAGCGCCGTTTCGTTGATCGGGGCAATGTCTGGCAAGGCAGCAGGCGTCGAGCCTTCAGCTTGGCTCGTCAGGCCAAACATCGCCCGGTACGAGGCGGTATCTGGCACATACCAAGCCTTTTGCGACCGGCTCCATCGGGCGCCGGCCAGTCCTTTGACTTTCTCAATGAGTGCCTGGCCATACTCAAACCGCATAAACAAGACCGCATTGCCTCTGTGGCGACCTGCGCTAAATGAGATGCCTTTCATTTTTGAAGTAGTGTTCTGTTTGACATGGTCGCATCAAACACAAGGCAAAGTTAAGATTCTTTTTAAAATATTCACGTCTTTTGGTTTTTTGTAAAAACTTAGCCAGCCTGAATGTCGCACCCGGCTTGATTGTTGAAAAACAGGACAAGGCAGAAGCAATCTGCCCGTCCTAGTGGTCGAGCAGGCGGTTAAGCAGGTTTCTACCTTTTGAGTTCTTGGGCTTGCCTCTCTCGTTCTGTTTAGGCGGCGCTCTCGGATTCCAAAACCTGAATGTTCCGAATCAGAACGGAAACCAAATCGTTTAAAGCCAATGGTCGTTCGATAACTTAATGAACAAAATTTATTCTTTAAAACAGTTCTACATAGACTTGGGTTATATAGCTAATTTACAAAAAACCAAGATAGGGATCGAAAATAAAGCTGCAGCATCTAATAGACGAGAAGTTTCTGCGCGCCGACCATCGAGTTGGCCAGCCTTCCAAAAGCGTCTGAGCAGAAGTTTATATGCCAGTAGGTCAACAACTAACCACAAGCGGTAGATACCGAGCGGCACGGTGCGCCCTTCGTTTTGATTGCCTCCAAAACCTCTACCAACAAGGGTTCCTGCACGACTACCTTATTTCGAATAGCCCAAACCTATCCATCCCTTTGATAAGAGGCAATGCTTCACTTATTGCTGTCTCTTGTGCTCCGAACTTTAACCCAACTATCCCACTGCAAAAACCTAATTTTGCTCAAGCAAAAATGCTTCTTCCCTTTACAACGACGCCTGGCTCACTATGCTCAACCGACGCAGCTTCATCCGCCAAACCGCTCTGGCCTTAGGCGCCCTCGCCCTGCACCACGACGCCCGTGCCGCCTTCTTCCCGCCCGACACTACCCTACCCGCTCCGCAAGGTGAAGGCGAAGACGACTTCTGGCGCCAGATCCGCGCCGCTTTTGCCGCCAGCCCTACCCTCATCAACCTCAACAACGGCGGCGTCTGCCCGGCCCCTCGCGCTGCGCTGGATGCCTTAGACTACTACAACCGCATGTGCAACGAAGCGCCCTCCTATTATATGTGGCGCATCCTCGACCAAGACCGCGAGCCGCTGCGCCAAGGTCTGGCCGACCTGGCCGGCGCCGACCCGGAGGAAATCGCCCTCAACCGCAATGCCACCGAAGCCCTCAACACCATCATCTTCGGCCTCAACCTCAAGGCCGGCGACGAGGTGGTACTGTCCCACTTCGACTACCCCAACATGATGAACGCCTGGAAACAGCGCGAAAAACGCGACGGCATCCGCCTCAATTGGGTAGACCTGCGCCTGCCCAGCGAAGACGAGGACTACTTAGTGAATGCCTACGTGTCGCGTTTCACCCCTCGCACGCGCGTAGTGCATCTGACGCACGTCATCAACTGGTGCGGCCAGATACTCCCCGTGCGCCGCATCGCTGACGCTGCGCACGCCCGCGGCATCGAGGTCATCGTGGACGGCGCCCATTCCTTTGCCCTGCTCGACTATCGCATCCCCGACCTGGGCTGCGACTACTTCGGCACCAGCCTCCACAAATGGCTCTGCGCGCCCTTCGGAAACGGCATGCTCTGGATTCGGCGCGATAAGATCGCTAACGTCTGGGCACTGCTGTCTAACGACAAACCCGACGGCGACAACATCCGCAAGTTTGAAAGCCTTGGTACCCGCAGCTTCCCCGCCGAAATGGCCACCGGCTACTCGCTCGACCTGCACAATCTTATCGGCACCGCCCGCAAACAGCAGCGCCTCCACTACCTGAAAAATTATTGGATGGAGCGCGTCCGCGACGTGCCCAGTATCCGCTTCTACACCTCCACCGACCCGCGCTGGGGCTGTGCCATCGGCGTCTTCGGCATCGAAGGCCTCTCAGGCAACGACATCAGCGAAGCCCTCTTCCGAGACCACAAAATCCACACCGTCGCCATCGTATGGCAAAACCTCGATGGCGTGCGCGTTACGCCCAATGTCTATACCATGGAAAGCGACCTCGACCGCCTAGTGCAGGGCATTCGCCGCATCGCCCAGCAGCGCGAAAAGCGGTAAGCCCGCAGCGATAACACCACGGAAAGGAAGTATTCCAGAGGCATTCGTCCGGCGGGCAATTTCATATCTCGCGAAATCTGCCCTAAAAAGCGCATTTCCGCGAGATAAGGGCGCTCTATATCGCGGAATGTGGTAGATTTGCCCTACATTCCGCGAGATAAGCACTTCAGGTATGGGTTTGATAGGTCGAAAAGATGAAAAACGATCTTTGGAAATGGCCTTAGCCTCCGACAAGGCGGAGTTGGTGGCCGTTATCGGGCGGCGGCGCGTGGGCAAAACTTTTCTGGTGCGCTCGGTGTATGGCGACCGGATTGCCTTTGAAATTTCCGGTTTGCAGAACGGCAATACAGAGATGCAGCTGCAAAACTTTGCTTTGGCCGTGCGCTATGCGGGCTTAGACGATGCCATAGAACCACCCAAAAACTGGATGCAGGCCTTCTTCGAGCTCAGCCGCCTCTTGGAACGGCGAACACATCCGGAGAAAGTGGTGCTTTTCTTCGATGAATTTCCCTGGCTGGCAACGCGCCGGTCCGACTTTTTACAGGGCTTTGGCTTTTTCTGGAACAGCTGGGCCGTTAAGAAGAACGTGGTCGTGGTCATTTGCGGCTCGGCCGCTTCATGGATGATTCACAAGGTGATTAATGACCGCGGCGGCCTGCACAACCGCGTAACGCGCCTGCTGCATCTGGCGCCGTTCAACCTGCGGGAAACGGAGCAATTATTGCACGCTCGTGGCATTCCCTATCCGCCCTTCCAGGTCCTGGAGGTTTACTTAGCACTTGGCGGCATCCCGATGTATCTGGAACTGCTGGATGCCGGGCTTTCGCCGACGGAGAACATTCACCGGCTGTGCTTCGAGGCGTCGGGCTACTTGCGCCATGAATTTCAGAACTTGTATGCTGCGCTGTTTGAGCATCACGAAGCACACGTTTCCGTTGTGCGGGCGCTCGCAGCCAAACGACAAGGAATGACGCGGGAAGCGCTCCTGCAGGCCACTAAACTGACGGATGGGGGGGGCTTCAGCAAAGTACTGGATGAACTTACTTTGTCGGGCTTCGTCGGGCGTTTCGGCGCCTACGGCAAAAAGAAAAAAGACGCAGTGTATCGCCTCATGGACCCGTACTCGCTGTTCTATCTGCATTTCATTGAAGAAGCACTGCTCAACCCTACGGCCGACTTCCGGCAAATAGCACAATCGCAACGATACCTTTCGTGGGCAGGTTTCAGCTACGAAAACGTGTGTTTGACCCACCTGCACCAGATTAAGCAAGCTTTAGGCATCAGCGGTGTACGCACCAGCGTCCATACGTTCTATGCTTTGCCCGAAGATGGCTTGCCGGGTGCCCAAATAGACCTCCTCATCGAACGGGCTGACCGCTGCGCGCATATGTGCGAAGTCAAATTCGCCAGCACACCCTACGCACTGAGCAAAGCCGAAATAGACAGGTGGCGGGTGCGCCAGGCCGTCTTCCGGCACCACACCGGCTATAAATTTCACCTCTTTAACACGCTTATTACTACCTTTGGTGTGGCCGGAAACACCGCAGCTGGCGTAGCCGACCAGGTGCTCGTTTTGGAAGACCTTTTTCGGGAAATTCCCGCTTAGTGATAAGCAAGAGGTACCGCCGGATAACAAAACAACACCAGTCTTGGGATACCCATCTTCCACATAAATACCGCTTCCATTCATGACACCCTGTCGCCTCCTTCTTGTCTTTGCCCTGCTGAGCACCTTGGCCTGCCGCCCTGTTATTGACCCCATAGGCAAAGACCTGCTGGTTGAGCTCCAGACCGGCGCCTGTTTCGGCTATTGCCCAGTCATTCGCCTGAGCGTTTATACCAGTGGGCGCGTCGAATACGAGGGCAAGCAATTTGCCGAGCGCCAGGGCCGCGCCAGTTTCCAGCTCACCTACGACGAAATGCGCCAGCTGCGCCGCCAGATGAAAAAAACCAACGTGTGCCAATACCCCGAGCGCATCCCCTCTGAGGTCATGGACGCCCCTTGGTCCACACTGACGACCACCTGCCGCGGCCAGACGAAAAGCGTATTGGGCTCTGTGGACCGGCCCAGGCCGCTGCTCGATTTAGAAAACCTGCTGCGCAACTTCGCCGAAGCCCGCGGCTACCAGACGCGGCGCGGCGTGCCGCCCACTACCGAGGAATAGACAACTGTTTCGGTGAAAGTCTTCTTTGCGGTCGCTGGAATTTTCTTCTTTCACTGCATCGAAACACTGCTGCGGCCTCTGCGCTTTTTTAACCTATCACCCTGCAGCAGCCTTGCTTGATGAGGTCAGTTACCGTCAGCTCCGTCTAAAGCGACCGCGTTTTCTTCGATATTTTACCAACAGCCATACTGCTCCGGCCATGACTACAGCCATTGCCCCCCACTTCGCCAGTGCACCCTGCCATGAGCATTGCTGCCAGCGAATGCGCCCTGTATCTCCGATGTACACCAAAGCAGCCCAGTAGTAGGGCGATTTCTGGAAGGCAGGGATGTCTTCATCGTCCAAATAGCTGAGTTTGGCAGCGTGCAGGGCGATGTCTTTAGGCGCGTCTTTCCTCAAATAGTGGTACATCTTTGTCAGAATGGACGCTGTAGCTGACTCATTGATGACCCAGAGCGAGGTTACCAGCCCTTTCGAGCCGGCATAGGTAAAGGCTCTGGCCATACTCATAACCCCTTCGCCATCGTGAAAGTTGCCAAGCCCGCTTTCGCAGGCGCTCAACACTACTAGGTCAGCTTGAAGCGATAGCGAATAGGCCTTGGGCAGCAACACTGGGCCATCGTAAAATTCAATCGCGGGCTCTCCGCCATGGGCATAAGCGGTGGCATGGGTGGACAGGTTCAAGACGGCATATTCGGGCGCAGCATTCTCAAAAAGGCTCCATGCTGCTTCCTCTGACATCAGGATGCGGCTTGCACACATGTCGCGAGCGGGCGTTTCCTGCAGGCTGTACTGCAATGGGCTTAGGTTGTGCCGGCCCTTTTCAAATATTGGAGCAGCCTGAAGGATATTGGCCTTTGGGGAAAAAGCCATGCGAGATTGCACCTCAAATACAGCCATCGAATAGGCATAGCACACCGAATACTGACGCAGGAGCCATGGGGCTTGCTGCCAGTTTTTCAAGTGGTTTTCCGTAATGAGGGCCTCAAAGGGCAAAAAGGCCAGCCATCGGTCGGGGATTATCAGCAAGTGGCTGGCCTCTATGGAGGCCTGCCGAAGAGCCGGCAGCACCAATTGTTGATACGTGGAGAATGCGAGGTCTCTGTAGGCCGTTAAGCCATCTGGCGGAGGGTTTTTGGCCTGCATCAATCGGAGTAGCTGTTGTACCGCTGCGGCGTGCTCGTTTGGCCGCGGTATGCGCGTCCAGGCAGGTCGTTTGCCGTGTTGTACCGAAAACACTTCAATGTTGTCGTTTCCGACAAAATACTCGAGAATGCCGTATGTGGGAATCTGTGCGGCCAATTGCGATACCGAAGTGGCCGACCAGTGCGTGGAATGGTGGAAAACAGCCTTCCAGGCGGGGGTTTTCTGCTCCTCGGATTGCAGGCGGTCGAGCAGTTGTTGGCGCTGCCGGAGCCATTCCGTGCGCTGCGGTGCGTTTGGCTCCAATATGAGCTGTTGCTCCACCCAGGCCAGCTGGCGCCGTATTCGGACCACTTCCTTCAATCGCGACGAAGGCTGGCCGGGATGTTGCTGATGGTATAGACGCAGCAGATTGTCTAAAAGCAATACCGCTCTGGCGCGCTCTGCAATGGCCCACCCTTCCAGCAGGTATCGTTCTTCGCCCGTTTGCTGCCAGAGCGCATAGGCGACATCAAGGGCTTTCTCTTCGTATTTTCTTTGCTGGGCTACCAGCGTGAGCCTGGACGACTCATATTGCAACGCAAAGCGCAGACGGGTGTCGGTCAGCCAGGCCATTTGAAAGCAACGCAAAGCAGTGTGCAGCAGCTCCGTTTGGTGGTTTTGCTCGTACAGTTCAAAGCAAGCAGCGGCTTTGCCTCTTAGGGCTGCGGAGAGGGTATTTTCTTCGTAAATACGAGTAGAGTCTGGCACAGCCCAGATATCGTCGGGCGGGAACGCCGGAATCAAATCGGCCAGCGCCTGCTGGAAAGCACGCAGGGCGATGTCTGGCTGATGGCGCTTCAAATACAACTCGCCAATGGCCACCTGAATTTTCCCGACGTCGCGGTGCCGGGTAGTGCCAATGACGCTGGCTTTTAAGCGCAGCGCCGCCTTGTAGGCTGCCAGCGCTTCGGAATAGGCTTGCCGATGGCTTAGCAAACGGCCCTTTAACAAAAGCGCACCGGCGAGGTAGTCCTCCACATTCTCGGCGTCGGCGTACCCACGCGCTTTTTTCAACCAAAAGAAAGATTTCTTAAGGTGAAAATCGGCACTATCGGCGCATCTGGCGCATTCCTCGTCAAAATAGGCCTGAGCCATAGATAGGTGCAAAAGCCCGCGCTGGGCGGGTGCAATGCCTCTGACGTTCAGCCCCTGTGCGAAAACACGGCGAGCATTGCCGTAGTGGCCCTCATTCCACCAGGTAAGCCCTAGGTTGTTGTAAATACCCGCCAGAGCAGAATGGGCAGTGGCGGAAAATTTTTCCAACGTTACTTCGTACAGTGCCCGGGCTTTTTCATTGTCGCCCAAACGGGTATGATGCGCCCCCAGCGGCAGCACCAGGTAGTCCAACACTTCGAATTCAGGGGGCGACCACCTTTGCCAGGCCAACCATGCCGCTTCGTAGGCCTCCACCGACTCCAGAATGCGCCCGGTTTTATACAGGTGGTAACCTTCGTTGACCTTCACCCAAATGAAAGCTTCTCCTTCCGTAGTATTCTCCGGCTGCCGCCATGCCGAGCGCAAAGCGGTCTTTAAAATAGCCAGAGCGCGCTCCGGATAGTCAAAGTGTAGGGCCTGCCAGTCCCACATCCAATATAGCCAGCCGGCGAGGTCGTCTTTTTGGCGAAACGCTGTGTATTGCTCAGGATAAAGACCGTACAGCGAGTCTCCCTTAAAGTCGCTGCGCCTCATTTCTAGAGAAAAAACTGGCTGGTGGCCCGCCTGCGCCTTACCGGCAAGCGGCAGCACAAACAAGAGGAAAATGAGGTAAAAGCGTTGCTGTGGCGACATGCGAAGCCTCTCCACTAAGCGAATGGGGCGGGTTAGAAACGCCACATCAGGAAGGCGAACCACCTGCCCGTTCTGTCGGGGCCCAACGGGATGAAGTAGCGCAACGCTACCGAAGGCCCAGAACGAACCCTACCAACGGACACATGGGCAAACATATGCCAATCCCATTGGGTGGAGCGGCCGGTTTGCAGCTGCTCCCTTTGCGCCGGGTATTCCTTACTCAGGTTCTCCATCTCTTTATTGGTGAGCAGGTTGAACGCCTTCACAGAGCGGGTGAAGGTAATCTCTTCTTCCATCTTTTGCCATGCCACCCTGAACTGCGCACCGGCTCCGAGGCTCAACCAATCGTTCAGGTGGTAGCCCGGCATCAGCGCAAAAGAAAGGTCGGGGAAATACGTCGCTCGGCTGACGCGCACTTCCTGGTAGGACGAGTCTATTTTCGCTTCACTAATCACGCCGTTGTTCAGGACGACGGGCTTAATCCAAGAGGTGTCTTTTTGATAAAAGGTACTGACGGTGTTGGCTTGCCGGAAATGTTGCCACATCTCTCCCTGCAAAAATGGACGCCAAGGCTTATAGGGAGCCACCAGCAGGCCCAGGCTGAGGTTGCTATTGCCCTTGTCAAGACCTCTGCCCACAGCAGGAGCAAGGGAAAGGCCTGTCTTGAAATGCGTAGGCGCCCGGTTGGTTACCACAGGCGGGTTTTTATCAAAGACAATGCTGGCATACGTGCTTAAGGGCAGTTTCCGCACTTGGTTGTCCGGGTGTATCCGGTACTTTATCCAGCCTTTGGTCGAGTCTCTGTCGTTCACATCCCGCTGTCGGGTGCCCGGCAGGTATATGTTTTTAAAGGTGAAAACCAGTTCGTTTTTCAGAATCTGGGTGTCTAAGCAACTGTAGGGCACTTCTTTTTTGGGACAAATAGCGCAGGGTGGTTGAAAATCAAGCAGATAAAGCCGCTGGGCGCTCAGGCCTTGCGGTATTGGGGTGGAAATCTTCACCGTACTGGCCGGTCCTTCGCCGGTGTTCTGAAACTGGATTTTGTAGTCTAAGTGCTTGCTTTTTACCCTGCGAAAGCTCATCCTACGCTTAGAAACAGCCATAGAGTTGGGGTCGTGGGAGGCCACTATTTCCACTTCCAGGTCGAAGCGCTCCGACACGCGCCCATCATCGGTTTCGTACAGCCCTGACAGGTAAATCAGGGCCGAGGTGTCTTTTATCATGTTGGGTCTGGCCATCAAAGAGATGAACAGATGCCGCTGTTCGCCTGGCTGTAGGGCTTTGAATCGCCATGCTTTGAAGTTGCGGTACTGTTGGTTCAGGCTTTCAAAATGGTTTGAGGGCGCAAAGGGCGGTCGCAGAGCCAGATAGTCGTTAAGCGGCGACGATTGCACGTCGGCAATGAAGTAGTTGTCCGAAAACGGGATAGGGGCGTAGCTGAGCAGCGCTTCCTCCGCCTCGCCGTGATGGATGCGGGCTTCGAGCCAGTCGAAATGAGCAGCCGGCCAAACGCGCTCGTTGAAAAAAAAGAGCAACCGCCCGGACTGACTCACCGGGGTGAGGTTGCGGTACGTCAGGATGCAGACAAACTCCTCTTCTGCGCGGGGGTTGCGCACGGCCTGCATCCGAAGGTACTGCTTTTGGAGCGAATGTTCGGCTACGGCATTCTTTTGCTCTCCTGCAGCCGGGCTTTGCACGCTTTTTTTTCTGGAGCGCGGCGCCTTTCCGTTGTCGTACTTGCCGGTGGCCAGGTAAAAAACTTCATAAGTTCCCTCTTCTTGATAGGGGTGAACCGGCTCCTTCTCCAGACTATATGTGCCGTCGCCGAATTCCCAATAGTGGTCATAAAAAGCAGGAGGTGCTCCGGCTTTCTGCTCTAAAGGCGGCAGAATGGATTGGAAGTGCATCCCTCGCCCCTCTTGCCAGTGCCAACGGAAGTCACTCTCGCGTGGAGGCAAGGATTGGCCGAAAAGCGTCCGCACCAAGAGCAAAGCGAAAAAAACAAGGGCGTTTCTCATAAACACAACAGGGTTTTGGCCAAGGAAATAATCAGGTAACAAGGCGCTGGATTATCCGAGAACGTGTTTTTCATGCGAAAGTAGAAAACAAAAAAAGATGCCAGCTCAATAGCGCTGGCATCTGCGGCGAATTCATTTGGGTTTGAGAGGCAGGAAAAAGAGCACCATCGGTTCGTGGAATGGGTTGATTTGGGTTGCCCCTTGGTCGCAACAGGTTGTTGGGATGTGCCCTCTGCCGATACCGGCCGGTATCACTATACCCTTAGGCTCCGTTACCATTTAATGGTAATGGTTACGCCATCGCGTGAGATGATAATGGTAATTTCAATCTTAGGAATCTTGCTGCCATTCGGTGCTGGTCCGTCAATCTTGACCACGCCTTTCCGCATCGTGAACTTTTGCCCCTTGTAGCTAAGGCCCGAGTTGGCGTAAGCCTCTTTTACGATGTCTTCGTAAACGGGGATGTCCTCCCTGATTTCCATAGGCCGCTTGTTCAAAAGGAGCTGCTGCACATCCTGGCTAAGGCTGTCGAAGGCTACTTCACCGCTGAAAACCAGATTTTCAGTGCCGTCTGGGCCTACTTTGATAGTGGGCTTTGCATTAAACTCATTGGTTCTGAGCAGATAATCATATTTTAGGAACTTGAAACAGCAGCCCCACCCGGGATTGCAGCTGCCGCCTCCGATGATGATACCCCATTCTTTGCCCAATTCGACGATGGTGCGGTTTCGGCTTTCGACGGGGTCAGGGTTAAGAGGAGCCTCTTTTTGGCAAGCAGCGAAAGCCAGGGAGACGAGGGCTAAGACCAGAACAGAAACTTGCTTCATTGTTCAGCAATTTTAATGGTGAGTGTTGAAAGCGTTACAAACCGTTTACACCCTTCCATCGGCGTGCCTGCCTTTTCCTTACGCCCCCTCAGAAAATTTTTTTGAAAGCGGAACGAAGCGCCTGCCCGAACACCATAATTTTACCCCAATTCGAGCGAAACAGTCAACGTGGACGAATGAAACCACTCAGCGACGAGACTTGTCTGAAAGCACTCTGCCAGGGCCATTCCGGCACACTCCGAGAAATATACCGGGAATATGCGGCTCCGTTGAAGCACTGGGTCGTCAATAACGGCGGCCAACCCGAAGACGCCCGCGATTTGATGCAAGAGGCACTGATAGCCATCTACGACCGCTATTGCGGCACCAATTCCTCCTTCAATGGAAGTTTCGGAGGGCTGCTGATGACTATTGCTAAAAGAAAATGGTACGATCGCCTGCGACAAAAAAAACGGGAAACGGACGTAAGAGCGGAGGAGATTTACAGACAAGAGGAAGAAGCACCCGAATTCGAGAGCGCAGAGGAAGCCATGCTGCAAAAGAAAAAAATGGACTGCTTGGAAGAGGCCTTCCGACAACTGAGCGAGCAATGCCAACGCTTGCTCCACCTGTACGCCCAAGGGCAGGACGACGTAGAAAAAATAGCCAGCACACTCAACATGACCAACGCTAATGCCGTGTACCAGGCACGCCATCGCTGTCTGAACCGCTGGAAGCAACTGTTTTACGAACGCTGCAAATAGGCTGAGCCAAAGCCAATTATCACTTTTTAAATGGAAAACGACATGAACGGTGAAACTGCCCGCATAGAAAAGTACCTAGACGGCCAGATGAGCGCCGAAGAGCGCGCAGATTTTGAAAAAAACATATCGGAAGACCCGGTATTGAAAGAAGAACTCCAACTCCACCGGGAGATGCGCCTGTTTCTGGCTAAAAGAGAAGGGCGACTCCGGCTGGAGCAACAACTGCAGCAAATAGGAGCGGAGTACTTCCCTCAACACTCCCAGACGGGAAAAGCCCCAGGAAAGCGAACACCTCTTCTTCGTCGCTATTGGGCTATCATGGCCGTGGCTGCCTCTTTCGCCTTGCTGATAACGGCCTATTTCCTGTTCCGCACCCCGCTGTACGACCAGCTTGCCACACACCCGCCGCTTGCCTTAGTCGAAAAATCGGCCAATCAGGAGCAGCTGCAATACGAAGCCGAAACAGCCTTTAACAGTCAGAACTACGCGCAAGCAGAGGCGCTGCTGGAACAACTATTGCAAAACCGCCCCGACGACGACCTGATCCGCATCTATCTCGGCATTGCCAAAATGGAGGTGGGAAAAATACAAGAAGCGAGGGAACTATTCACGCAAGTAGCCTCCAAAGACCCTTCCATCCAGGACTTCGCCCAATGGAACTTAGTACTCAGCTACCTCAAAACCGGCGACAAAGAGCGCTGCCGCGAACTGGCCAGGCGTTTTTCACCAGACTCGCCTTACTTTGAAAAAGCCCAAAGGCTGCTCAAAAAACTATAGACCTCGCCGCCCAGCGTACACTCCTTCGGCCCAAAAAGTCGTCTCATCCACTGGCGAGCAGAGGCTGACCCAAGCGCGAAGCGTCTGTTAGAAAAACGCAGACGCTAATGAAGCACTGCATCCAGACCTTTCGCAATATCAATTAACCCTTTTCACCAACCCGATCCATTCTACCCACTGGCCTTTTGCCACAGGGAGGCGTACACCTTTCTTGCTGCAAAGTATATTTGCCCCTGCACATGCCGAAACGCCGCCTGCAACGCATACAAGAATACATCGAGCGCCACCCGCTGCTGGAGCGCATCATCAACTGGTCGAAAACACATTCGCTGCCAGGCCTCAAACGCATTCCGCTCTATAACCTGCTGGGCTTCATCCGCGACGAACTGCGCAACGACGACCTGATGACGCGGGCCAACAGCATCGCTTTCAACCTCTTCATCGCCATCTTCCCGTCCATCATCGTCCTGTTCACCCTGCTGGCCTATACACCCCTGTACGAAAACTTTGACGAGGTGCTGGCCGAGTCCATCGAGCGTGTCATGCCCGGCAGCGCAGGCCAACTCATTTTCAGCACCATCGAAGACATTGCCACCCGCCAACGCAGCGGCCTGCTGTCGTTAGGCTTTTTCCTGGCCGTCTGGTTTGCCTCCAACGGCATGCTCTCGCTCATGGATGGCTTCGAGAAAGAACACCACCTCACCTTCCGACGCCGCACCTTGCTGGAAAAACGCCTCGTGGCCATCCAACTCACCTTCCTGCTCGGCCTCATCCTCATCGGCGACGTCATCCTTGTCATCCTCGGCAACCTCCTGCTCGGCGCCCTGTTCACCTTCGTCAAGGCCGGCCTGCTCACCCGCCTGGCCTTCTTCGCCTTCCGGTGGATCGTCATCGTCGCCCTCTTTTACACTGGATACTCCATCATCTACCGATACGGCGCCGCCACCCGACGCCCCCTACCTTTCTTCAACCCGGGCGCCATGCTCGCCACCCTCTTGAGCATCCTCGTCTCCTGGGGCTTCTCCTTCTACGTGGACAACTTCGGCAGCTACAATAAAATCTACGGCTCCATCGGCGCCCTCATCGCCTTCCTCATCTGGCTCCAACTCAACTGCGCCATCCTACTCATCGGCTTCGAACTCAACGCAGGCGTGGCGGTGCTCAGGGATAGACGACGGGCGGGGGTGGGGGCAAGGTAAATTTTCTCTTCGAGAAAAACCCCCGTTTGATTACATAAGCGGAGCCAGGTTTGTGTAGGCCTCTTGTTGTGCAGGCAAAGGATCCCACCCGCCAGCATACTCCACGGCGGCCACCACAGACTCCGGTTCTAACACGCGCAGTGCTTTGCCAAAACGCCGAAGTTCTGCGTACATCTCCGGGTTGGGTATCACCGTAATGGAGAATACCGCCCGATGCCCATCGCGCTCCAGCAACCGCTGAGAGGCATGCAGCGGCTTGGTTTCCAAATAACGCGAAAGCAGGAAAGTCGTCTCAAAAACTACCGAGATAGGCGCACCGTCCTCCGGACGCGATACACCTATTATATTATGAAAGTAAGTCTCCGGATCAAAGAAGATATTTGGCCGGAAAGGCTTGTCCAACACCTCAATATTGCTAATGCGATCTAATGCCAGAGTGTTGATCTTTCCCTCTACCTCATTCAGGCCAAAGCAAAACCACCGATTACGATGCTCCTTGAGCAAATACGGGTGGAAAATCACTTCGTAAGAATGCTCCACGATAAATGGATGGTACTCAACCTTGAGTACCTGCTCTTTATAAGCAGCCTCATAAAGAGGAGTGATCCACTCAGCTCCTGCTGCTTGCTCGTTCGTCTCGAACTGGATGAGCGTGCGGTCAGACACCTTAGTCCACCCGTCCACCCTGCCCAAGACGCCTAGCAGAGCCTGTACGTGCGGTAAACCCTTAAACTGACGCAGTACCGCCACTACCTCACGCAAGGCCTCAATATCCGTCTGCGTCAGCGGTCTCTGCTCGATGGAAAAATTCGGATCGGCATAATAATATCGCCCCTCCCGGCATACGATCGGCGCCCCAAAGCCTCTCGGCGGCTCGCTGCGCATCAGGCTGATGTCGTAGCGCAGCATCCGTTCCTTCACCCCAGAGTCCACGCCAAAGGCCTCACGCAGCTGCCCGCTGACTTCTTCCACCAGCTCTGCTATTGTCCACCGGCGCCGACGCCGGAAACAGGCATCCAAAACCCGATATCGAAATGCTGCATGTTTGTTCGTTGGCATACGTTTTTTTTCGCTAAATGGCAAATAGATTGCAATTGCCCTTCCCTTCTTTGTTTGAAAAAGCAATACCTACCATGCAAAAGTACATACACTTCGATTTTTTTAAACCCGACGCCCGGTTTTTGGGTAGTTTGGCATTGCGTTTGGTAAGTGTTAACAAAATAAACCGTCTTCGGAGGAAAGCAAATCGGGCGAGCCGCTTAAACGGCTGTACTGATTTGGAGATAATCCAAAATTCCGATTTTTTATTTATTATTCCTTCAGTGGGCCAACCATCCTATTGAAGGCGAACTACTATTGTCTCCAGCCTATGGAAAGAGTTGTTTTTACTTGCAAAGTGATTACTCCAATGTTTCTAAATGGAGCAGATGGACAAACACCTGAGCTACGCGCGCCAAGCATTAAAGGCGCCCTGCGCTTTTGGTGGAGGGCGTTAAATGGCCATTTACCCTTGACGGATATTGCACATTCAAAAGGCTTAAAGTCACTTGAGTCTGAGATCTTCGGAGGGAGTGGCGATAATGTGCAGCGTAGCCGGGTAATCATCACTGTTTCCCAAGATGGTCCTCTGAGTAAAGACCAACAGAAATTGGTGCCACACAAGGGCGAGGGCATAAAAGCAGAGGCTTTTGTTGTTGAAACGATGTTTGACGTTACTTTAAAAATCAAGGATAATCCCCATCTCAATAAGGAGAAAGCGATAGCCCTTTTTATGCTCACTTGTTATCTCGGTGGATTTGGTAAGCGCGTGCGGCGAGGCATGGGGAGCGTAGATATCATAGCGATAGATGGCCAAAAGGACGGCATTCCTGAGAATATTGATTTAAACTTCATCTATGGATTAATTTCCAAAATAAGCCCATTTTGTTATCGTATAAAAAACGATAAAAAAATCGTGTTCACGTTTAGTAGAGACGCCAGTCCTGCATATGGATATGTTGTGTCTATTCAGATAGGGGGAGCTTATCGAGGAAACGAGAAACTTCTACGTAAAATTAGTGATACTACTCATGAACTAAAGAAATATCATGGCGCATCATACGATGCTTATATGGGTCATGCTAACGGAGGGCAGCGATATGCTTCTCCGGTCTATACCTCTGTAATCAGAGGCTGCCGGCCGATAATTACAACATTGAATTTAAGGCCGAATAGTAAGAAGGACACAGGCAGCCTGGATATTCAAGAGGAGTTTAAAAATAAGATACTTTTTCCAGGTGAAATTCATAAAAATTATGAATAATTATTTATTCCTTTTTAGCATAGGTCCAGTCCAATCCTTCATTGCTCAGGCTCGAAAGACGAGAGACCTGTATGCGGGCAGTCAGATATTAAGTACGCTGATATCCAGTGGTATAAGGGCCTTTAAGAAAGAATTTCCTACTGGAGAGATTATCTTCCCTTACTGGACGGATAAGGATAGCGAATCTTTACCTAACCGTTTTATCGCTAAACTTTCTGCGCCTGAAGATGAGTTACAAAACAGGGGGAAGGTCATTCAACAGGTAGTCGAAAATGCCTGGCTGGAGATAGCTCAAAAGTCGCATGAGTATGCTGAGGTTGATTTTACTCCTCAATCCAAGGCGCAAATTGAATGTCTCTTGGACATTCACTGGCTTTTCCATGAGATTAAGGGCGGTAATTATGCTAAAGCATATGAAGAATTAGAGAGATTGGGTGGAGCCGTGAAGAACGTCCGGCAGTTTCGTCAATTGGAAGAGGTGGGTCGAAAATGCAGCATAGATGGCATAAATAATGCACTTTTTTGCAGCGCTAAAAGCAATAAAAATTTAAAAAATCTGACTACTTTAGGCCAAAAAGGGTTTGCGCTATTACCAGGTGAAGGACTGAGTGCTGTTAGTCTGACCAAGCGGTTTTACCGGCAAGAGAGCAGTTTTCCTTCTACGGCAGAGGTAGCACTTATGTACGATGAGAAAAACTTGAGTGAGCGCAACCGTAAACGTTTGGAGTGTTTTAAAAAACTATTCCTTAAAGAAAGAATTGTAGAAGCATGTGTTGAAATAATGAACAATGGCTTCCAAGAAAAGATAAGTATGGTGAGCCACTCAGAGCATTCGGATTGGAATGACCAGTTTGATTATCAGATGCTTTATGAAGAGAACCTTAATAAAGATAATGTCCCTAATAAACAGCAATTAGACTTGCTAAAAGTACTTCATAAAGATCTAAAAAAGACGCTCAAAACTCGCTATTATGCGGTTGTTGTCTTTGATGGCGATGAAATGGGCAAGTGGCTTTCGGGAAAAAATAATCTGAAAACAGATAATTTGGAGGATTTTCACAAAACGTTATCTCAGGCCCTGCATAAATTTGCTGAAGATGTTAGAATTTATTTGGACAAATCGAAAGGTAATGGGCACGTTGTATACGCCGGCGGAGATGACTTCCTTGGATTTATTAACATTCATTATCTGTTTGAGGTAATGAAACATCTCCGCACTCGCTTTAACGATAAGGTAAACACTGCCATATCTAACTTTAAAAAGCCAGATAAGCATATAACCTTCTCAGCAGGTATCGTAATAGCGCATTATAAAATGCCTTTCTCTGAAGTATTGAAAATGGCAAGGAATGTAGAGGACTTGGCTAAAAGAGAAGGAGGACGCAATGCATTTGGCATTGCTGTGATGAAGCATTCTGGCGAAATTCAACAGGCAATATATAAATGGGACGCTGATAAGGATAGCCCTCAAGGCTGTTCCAATTGGGAAGCCTTGGAACACATATGTCTGTCTATAGACAAAGAAAGTGGTGATTTTTCAAACACCTTTATACAAAATTTGACCACTGAAGTCGCAGGTATTGCAGGAGTTGATATGCAGGATTTCCTAGCAGGCAGACAGCTAAAAGAACTTTCTGCTATTATACCTCTGGAAATCAAACGGTTAGTATCAAGATCATACGAAGAAAGAAAGAAGAAAGATAGTAAAAAAATCGAAAGTCTATCGAGTACAGTTAATCGGCTTTGGGAGCATTACCCAGAAGATATTAACTATCGTCCTCGCAATTTTATCCATGCTTTACATATCGCTGATTTTATCACTCGAAAGATTAGACAAGAACTATGATAGCTGAAATTAGTGCTTTAGATACCTTATTTTTCCGAGATGGCAAGCCTTTCTCTCGCGGCGAAGAGACGTGGGCTGATGGGGTATTCCCCCCATATCCATCCGTTATCTATGGAGCCCTGCGAACGTACTATATAGTCCATCATAAATCTCCCTGCTCTGCAGAAACTATTAAAGAAAGCGAGCAGATAATTATCAGAGATGTACAGTATTTAATCGCCGATGAAAAAAATGAGGGCAAAGTAGATAATTACTTACCGATGCCCTTAGACATAGCTGAACCCGAGTCCAATACAAAAGGGCGAGAGAAAGAATATGAAGTAATCCGCCTATCTCTAAAGAAAATAGATGACTTGGTAAGTAATCATCCATTTAAATTACTATTACTCCCTCCGGAGGGGCAGATTGTCGAAACAGTAGGAGATGGTCTTATACAAAGAGATGACCTGGTTGTCTATCTTGGAGATGCAAAAACAGAATTTAAGATAAAAAAGGTTAGCGATCATGTAAAAAGCGAGCCTAAAACAGGGATAGGGCGAGATGACTATACCCATACGGCATCCGATGCCCTTTTGTACCGCGTAGGGATGCGTCGCCCTAAGAACTTTCAAATATTGGTGGAATTTGATTGGCCTTCTCAGCGAGCTGCACTGGAAACAGATACCTTCCTTATCAAATTAGGAGCAGAGAATAAGGTGGCCAAAGTAGATAAACGTCGCCGGTCTTTCCGAATTCAGCCAGAAGAGATAACATTAAAAAGCAATCGTTTCAAACTATACCTTTCTACTCCGGCAATCTTTGAAAACGGATGGATGCCTGATCTTGCTAAGCATGGGATAAATGCTCAACTAGTCGCTGCAGCCGTAGGTAAACCTCTCTATATTGGCGGCTTTGATATGGAGAAAGGCAAGCCAAAGCCCATGTATCGAGCCGTGCCAGCCGGCAGTGTGTATTTCTACGAGACATCCGATGATGTGGATGTCATTAAGGCCCAACTATTTGGAAAAGCCATATCGGATAAGATGCCTGAACAGGGGTTTGGTATAGCCTATTTAGGAAACTGGAACTTATGAGCAATAGCGTGAAAATTATTACTACAGTAGGTACTTCTATTTTTACGAATTATCAAGACAGAAGAGTTGCAAACACTCTAGGAAGAGATTATGTCTCTATTGATAAGGCATTCGAGGAGACCAGACTTCAAGAAAAAGATGGAAGTGATGTCCCTGCCTCAGGTATATATGAGGAAAAGTTCCAACCACATATTAAAAGATTAAAAGAGACTATTCAAGACCTCTGGTATGCTTATCCCGGAGATAAGCCCAACACAAATGCTTCTGCCGAAATAGCAAGCATTATAAAGATTGCCGCCCAAGAGGAGGAACCCTGTGAGGTGCACCTTATAGCTACAGATACCTTACAATCAGTGCTTGCCGCGGAACTCATCGTTGGATGGTTTGAGCGGTTTCCTCAGAGCAACATCCAAAAAGTATTATTTCAGCGCCAGAGTAGCGAATTTGACTCTCAAAAGTCAAATGATTATGTAATCAAGGATTTACGAGTGAGCGCTTCCAAAGATTATGACAAAGGATTCTTTAACCTTTTTGATTTACTAAGTCGTATATTAGAAAGCAGCCAAGATAACGTCGTCTTTAATATCACTGGTGGATATAAAGCAATTATTCCCATAATGACTTTATATGCCCAGATTGAGCGAATACCTTTAAGATATATTTACGAAGGAAATATTCATCAAGATGATGCACTTATAACCTTAGACTATGTTCCTTTTCATTACGATCGGGGACTTCTAGAGCTATTGGCTGACTACATAGAGGATAAAGACTTAAGGGAACGCTTACCGGAGGGTAACAAAATTTTGGATACCTTGAGAAAATATAAGATAGTCAAAAGCGACTCAAGAGGTCTGACCATACTTGGAAGTTTAATTGAAAAATTCACAAATAACAGACTCTGGGAAGGAAAAACCTCCTTTGGATACTTTGCAGAATATAAAGTCTATGAGGCTGTAATAGAACAATTCAATGAAAAAACCACTCGAGGAGTGGAGTACTGGTGGGACCTTACAGATAAAAATAAATTTTCAAATGTTCCAAAATATAATAAGGACGACACCAAAGAAATAAGAATTGAGTTTGACTTAATTAGTGAATTAAACGGAGAACAAATTTGGTATGAGATTAAGTCTTTCTCACGCAGTGGTATCAATAAAGCTTGCAAGCAAATACAGCAGAAGATAGAGTTTAATAAATATGCTTTAAATAAACACATTAGCAAATTCCGGCTGGTTCTGTATAAATTCGACTTTGAAGAATTAAAAACTGGACAGCAAATAATTAAAATTCATGAACTTCTCAAATCCAATGACATTGATTTTGAATTATGGTATTTTGATATTCCCGTAAATTTTGATGCTAAAAAAATTAATAATAAAGCCTTTTTTGAAAGAAAAATAGAGTTAAAAAAATACGATATTTAACAGGCATTCATGCGCTAAAAACAATCTACTTATGTACAGAAAAGCACATCCCTTATTTCTCATCTGTAATACGCCCACCCATGTAGGGAGTGGCAGTGAATTGGGCGTTGTAGACCTTCCTATTCAACGGGAACGGCACACAGGATTTCCAAAATTCGAGGCTAGTAGCCTGAAAGGTAGTCTTCGCGAGGCCTTTGAACGCAGCGGAGCAGATGAAATTACGATTCACCGCGTATTTGGCTATGATGACGACGCTGCATCCGAGAAGGTAAGACCACACTTTAAAGATAACGCTCAATTTGCTGGCGCCATCGGCTTTACAGATGCTCGCCTGCTACTTTTTCCCATTAAAAGTATGAAAGGCGTTTTTGCATGGATCACTTGCAAGCGTGTACTAAAACAGTTTCAAAGCGACATGCAGCTGGTAAATCCAGATTTCAAAATAGTAGAGCTCGATGGCGATCACTTAAAAGAGGAAACATATCTTTTCTCAAGCCAAAGTAAAGTACGAGAAGGCGACTCTGTCATACTTGAGGAATATACATTTAGAGTCTCGAATGAACTCAATGGGTTAGTCGGGATCAACGGAGTTAATTTCCCAGATTGGCTTGCCAAGAAATTATTTAACGATGATGGCTCCTATTGGTCAGAAAAGATAAAGAAAGATATCGTAGTGTTACCTGATAATGACTTCAAAGACTTCGTTAATCTCAGTACTGAAGTAATTACTCGTACGAAAATAGACAATACCACAGGTACAGTGGCTCAAGGTGCTTTATTTAATGAAGAGTATTTGCCTTCGGAAAGCATTTTGTATTCTTTAGTACTGACGGCTCCTGAATTCAAAAAAGAAAATCGTCTATCAGAAGAGGATGTTTCCAGCTTTTTCAGTAAAAATCTGCCATCGGTCATCCAAATAGGTGCTAATGCTACATTAGGAAAAGGTATCGTAACTACTAAAATCGTAAGTCTATGAATAATCAAGAAACAAATCGTGCAGGATTGGAACAAGGGCGTGCGGCTCAGGCCTATCAATATGCTGTTGAAGGCTCTAAATTATCTAAAAATAAGGAGTTTAAGTCTTATGTAAAGAAGATGCCCATGTTGATTAAAGCAAATGGGTTAGGGGCTGCTGTAGCTTTTGCCTTCGCGAAGGGCTCCAAAAACGGGATAGCTCAGACAAACGAACCATGGGGGCTCATTTATAGTCAACTGGAAGATTGGCTTGAGAAAAAAGGAGTAAAGGTTCAGAAAAATCAATTAGCGCGGCTTCTTACCGAAACATCCAGTGCATCATACCGCTCGATAACCATAGAAGTGCTGGCACTTCTCAATTGGATGAAGCGTTTTGCTGATGCTCTGATAGAAGGTGAGAGCGAGGATTAAAAACGATAAGATATGGAAAAAGGTACACTATATATTGAGAAAACCAAGTCCGGCAAATTGATCGCGTGGATTGGTTTTGTCAAGTCTGATGGAAAGTCGGCCCGAATAGATGTTACATTCTGGGCCCCTAAAGAAGAGGATATTCATAAATACAATAACACTTCTTGCGAGTTCCTACGTGAAAAGGGCACTTTAATTAAAGTAAGGACCCAGGATGGTGTGTTATATGAAAAATCTCCTACGCCAGCTATGCCGCGTTCAGGCAATTTGAATATGGGTGGCAACTCTATACAAGACAGCTACGACCCAGTCTTGACTCTTTTACCCGCAGACACTAAAGAGACATTAAGACGGATAAATCCTGATGACATTAACTTTGCCTTAAAATGGCAAAAGGCTGCTCGATATGTCGAAGACCAATCTTCTGAAAAAAATAAATTCATGTTTTTCAAACGCGAACGAAAGGGTGAAAACTTTGAAATAAGAGCAAACTTCGATACAATAGATTTTAAGCAAATCGCCCATAGAGAGTTAAGCAACGCTAAAGCCATTCTCGGAGATAATTACATCCGAGAGGCGGTATTTCGCACCCAGTGGCGTTTGGTTCAAGGGTTAGGACATGAGTCGGTTTACGAGACCTCTATGACCTTACATCACATATACGGCATACCCTATATCCCTGCCACCTCGCTGAAGGGCGTAATACGCAACTGGATTATCGAAACAACTTATTATGGAAGAGAAGAAGAAGCCCTGGTTGATCCTCGTTTCTGTGACTGGTTTGGATGTCCAGCGGAACTCGTTATTGATACTAAACAGGGTAAAAAAAGATATCCCTCGTACTATAAAGAAGCGAGAAGAGGTGCGCTTGTATTCTTTGATGCCTACCCTATCGAGCCACCACGTCTGAGGACGGATGTTATGAATCCGCACTATGCACCTTATTACTCTGATAAAACGGGCAAAACCCCACCTGCAGATTATCATCAACCGATACCTGTTTTCTTTCTTACTGTTGAAGAAACGCCTTTTCAGTTCATGGTGGGAAGTAGAAAGACAGAAACGTTAAACCAAACGCTCAGAAATGGAATGACCATTTTCGATTGCCTGAAATATGCCTTAACGGAACACGGCATTGGAGCTAAAACATCTGTAGGTTATGGCTACATGAAACCCATATAATTATATTAATTATATATGCCCACCCTCCTAACCTTCCTCGGCGCCATACCTTACGAGTTAACGCGCTATTATTTTGAAGGGCAACGCGATACCGCCAGCGAGCCGACTCCATACGTCCAAGAGGCTATTTTACAGCATTTAAGTCAAATTGATGAGCGAATAGACCAAGTACTTGTATTTGCCACAAAGGATGCTCAGGCGAATAACTATACGCGCCGCATCGAGCGTTTTGACCGGGAGAATAATTCACCGGTTTACAGCGAACTTGAACCTGGCTTAGAGAAGCGTCTAGCAAGCCTGAAGCAGGCCGGTGTGATAGGCGATTACAGCTGTACCACCATTCCCAACGGCAATACAGAAGAGGAGATACTTCGCATTTTTCAAATACTTTATGAACAGGTATCGGCATTGCCGGAGGGCAGCGATATTGTTTTTGATTTGACCTATGGTTTCCGCTCTTTGCCGATGTTGTGCATGTTACTGTTGCACTATGCCCGCACATTGCATTCGCGCCGGGTTAGCCATGTTTTTTATGGGAACTATGAGGTTGGGCGACATGAGAAAGAGGAACGACTACGAGCACTGCGAGAGCAGAATACTTCGCCAGAGATAATAGAAGAAGAGAAGAAGAAACCACCTTGTTCGCCCGTGTTGGAACTGCGGGTATTTGCCGACCTTCAGGAATGGACCATTGCTGCTCATACCTTTATCAAGTCTGGCGATGCGTCGCTTTTGGCGAAACGCATGAACGAGAAGGAGAAAAGCACCGTCGGCAAATCCCTGCAAAATTTTGCGGATCAGATCCTGACCTGTAGAGGCAAGGACCTTTCGGAGCGAATCGATATTGAAGACATAAAAGCGGATGTGCAAGAACTGCGGCAAAAGCCGGAACTCGGTGCACCATTGGAACCGCTTCTCAAACGCATTGAGCAAAAATTATCGCCATTCTCCAATCGCACGACGCGCAATGGTTTTGCTGCAGTGGAGTGGTGTATCGAACACGGCCTCGTTCAACAGGGATTTACGCTTCTGGAGGAGACCTCTAAGAGCTATCTCATCGAACAGACGTACGGAATAGCCCAGATACAGGACGCTAATCTAAGAAAGTGTGCTAGCCTGGCTTTAAATCGCGTTCCTGAGGAAAAGTGGGGAGATAAGCAAAAGGAATGTACCAGAAAGATGGCAGAATATTTGAGTCGGAGTGCCCCCGCAGTCTCTGAGGCTTATTGTCAGTTAACCGGTAAAAGAGGTCTTCGCAACGACATCAACCACGGTGGCTACGGGTCTTCGCCGCAAACACCTGAAGCGCTCAAAGAGGAGTTATCGAAGGTCTATGCCGAAATCAAGGCCGCTTTTAAATTGTGATATTCATGCTGCTGAACTTATCCAATCATCCTTCTACCGCCTGGTCGGCAGAACAACTGCAGGCGAGCCGCGAGCAATACGGTGAGGTACAGGATATGCCTTTTCCCAATGTGCCGCCGGAAGCTGACCTAGCTGCTGTGTGTCGTCTGGCTGCAGATTATGCTCAGCGGATTTGTGCCTTGTCCCCTCGCCCACTGGCGGTGCACCTCATGGGTGAGATGACCTTCACCTACCAGCTGGTATCGCTGTTGCGCGCGGCAGGCGTGATGTGTGTGGCCAGCACGACGGTGCGGGATGTCGTGGAGGAGGAAAGTGGTGTAAAGGTTTCGCGCTTTCGTTTTGTGCGTTTTCGATCTTATTTTTAAAGAGCCTTTTTGGGGTCGTTTTGCAGTGTGTTTGTGCGGATACACCAGATAATCTTTGTGTATTTATCCTTAAAAATACCCGTAATGAAAGATGTGCTTAGTTCTGACATCTTTAGATCTAACACAAACTTAATTCTTTCTTCATGAAGGCTTTACGTCTGAGGCGAGTTGGCGTCAATAGGTTTGCGACTTCACTAAAAAAGCGATCCGATTATGCTAACACGCCTACTTTCTGTTTTGCTGGTGTATCTGATGGTGCAAGAGCTGATGCTGGCTCAGCTGCCTCGCAACGGTTTTGAGGGCACGGCCAGCGACACATGGAATTTTACCGTTTTTCCGGCGCGCTATAATGTGCCTGCCGAAGATGACATTTGGACGGACACGGCAGCCGTGTCGGTCATGGCACCCTTTGCGGGCGACCGCTTCTGGTTCATGCGCGATTTGGAGAATCCCAATGGTGGTGGTGCATTCTTCCACACCCTCACCTTTGAGCCAATAGCGCTGGCGGGGCTGAATGCCTCCGCTGTGTCTTTTGCCTGGAATGCCTTTGGGTATGAACCTTCCGACAGCATCGGCTACATTATTGCCTTCGATAACGACACTACCTGGAACATGGCGAACTACGTTGACTTAAACCGCAATACGGAAGGGTGGCGAGTGGTACAGTATCCCATTCCAGCCGGTGCACAGTATGTGCGTTTGCGTCTGATGGCCAAGCAAAATGGCAATGGTGACTATGCCGGTTTTGATGAGGTCGTCCTAGAGAAGGCTCTTCCGCCGGCTGTTATTGAGTTTGGGCGAGCACTGACGCATGTAGAGGAAAGTGCCGGAGTGGTTACCATTCCGTTTAAGGTTTCTAACCTCAATGCTAATCTGTCCAAGGTAAAGGTGAGCGTGTCGGCGTTTTCGACTGCTGTGGCTGGGGTAGACTATGACTATGCGGAGACGGTCTTCACGTTTTCAGAGGGTGGCAACAACCCTACAGAGTTTCAAATCACTGTACTCGACGACAACCTTTTGGATGCTGGCCGTTATCTGGTGCTCACTTTAAGCGACTTTGAAAATGCCGTGGCGGGTGTGGTCGCTCAGCATATTGTGCTGATCAACGATAACGACATCAAAGGGCCAGCGCCAGTAATCGGTGGTCCTATTCAGATGAAACACATAGGGAGCTTTGCGGGTAGCCCTAATGGCGGTTCGGCAGAGATTTCAGCGTACGACAAAGACTCGAAGCGCCTCTTTGTAACGAACATCACCCGAAACACGCTGGATATTGTGAATTTTTCCAATCCAGCGGCAGCAACGCCCATTAAGAGCGTAAATATGACCCCTTTTGGCGGCGGCATCAATTCGGTAGCGGTACGCGATGGCATCGTGGCTTGTGCCGTAGAGGCGACGCCCGCCACGAATAACGGCAAGGTAGTATTCCTGAATACTGACGGTGATTTCATCAATGAGGTTACGGTGGGTGCTTTACCCGATATGGTGATCTTTTCGCCCGACGGTACGAAAGTACTTACGGCCAATGAGGGAGAGCCCAGCAACGATTACACGGTGGACCCTCTCGGCTCGGTGAGCATCATTGACATGACACCGGGCGTGGCCCAGCTGACTCAGGCCAATGTAACCACGCTCACCTTCGAAGATTTCGATGCTCAACAAAGCGACCTGGTCGCGCAGGGGTTGCGCGTCTTTGGTCCGGGGGCACGCCTTAGCCAGGACCTGGAGCCAGAGGCCGTCTCCGTCACGCCGGACAATACGACGGCTATCGTTACGCTACAGGAGGCTAACGCACTGGCTATTGTGGACCTTGTAAACCTAAAAATCACCGAAATAAGACCTTTGGGCACAAAAGACCACAGCCTTTTGCGCAATGCTTTAGATGCCTCCAATACACCGCCGCGTATTTTCATGGCCAACTGGCCAGTGAAGGGTTTCTATTTGCCTGATGATGTAGCCACTATTACCATCGGTGGCGTTACCTATGCTATCACAGCCAACGAGGGCGATACGCGCGCTTACGCTGGCTACGATGAAGAAGCGCGTGTCAACGCATTGCCCCTCGATCCGATCGCTTTCCCAAATGCCGCCATTTTGAAAAACGACAACTTGCTGGGTCGCCTGCTCGTTACGCGCGCCAATGGCGATACCGATAGTGATGGCGACTATGATGAGCTTTACAGCATTGGCGCCCGCTCATTCGCTATTTGGAATATAGCCACTGGCCAATTGGTCTGGGATAGCGGTGATGAAATGGAGCGCATCACCGCCGAAGACTCCACATGGGGGCCGTTCTTTAACAGCAGCCATGGGAATACGCCCGGTTTCAAAAACCGCAGCGACGATAAAGGTCCTGAGCCTGAAGGCGTTGCCGTAGCCGAAATTGACGGGCGCTATTACGCATTTGTTTCGTTGGAACGCATTGGCGGCGTATTGCTGTATGACATCACCGACCCGGCGAACCCGTTCTTCATTCAGTACCTCAACACGCGTCGCCCTACCGGAGGCGGCGACCGAGGGCCAGAGGGCATCCTTTACATTCCGCACACCGACAGCCCCGACGGCCGAAACCTCATCGTGTTGTCCAATGAAGTAAGCGGTACGCTGACAGTCATCGAACTGCAGCTCCAATGCCCCATTGATCTGGGCGACGATCGCGCTATCTGCGAAGGCGATGCCACGGAACTCGAAGCGCCTGAGGGTTTCGAAATCTATCAGTGGTCGAACGGCGGCACGTCTTCTAGCATTACGGTTAACCAGGCGGGCATTTACTTCGTAGAGGCCAAAACCCGCGGCGGCTGCGTAGCGCGCGATACCGTTGAAATCACCGTACTGGAAAAGCCTGTAATCAATCTGGGCGAAGATAAAAAGGCTTGCCAGGGCGAAACAGTTACCTTGAGTGCTGGAGCAGGTTTCGCAGCCTACACCTGGAATGACGGTCAGACTACATCGGCTATCGTGGTTACTGCGAGCGGTACATATACTGTTACGGTTACGAACTCGGCCAGCTGCACTGCCACCGACTCCGTAATCGTTACATTCTTCGATTTGCCGGTAGTGAGTTTGGGTCCAGATACAACGGTGCTCGATTCTATACTCTTAGAAGCTCCTATCGGGGTAGACTATTCCTATCTGTGGAACACAGGCGCTACAAGCCGCACCTTGTGGGTAAAAGCCTCAGGCACATACACGGTTACCGTAACCGATGCTAATGGCTGCTCCGCAACTGACGAAATCAAAGTAACCATCAAAAGCAGCCACAATCGCGACCTGACGCTACAAGGCGAATGGCGCCTCTTCCCCAACCCCGCATCGGAATGGCTGAGGGTGCAGCTGTCGGGTTTTGAAGCAGGGCACTACTCACTTGTGCTCACAGATGCCATCGGACGTATCGTGTGGGTGCGTCCTCTGTTACTGGAGCAAATTCCTGCTGAGATGGCTATAGACATCAACGATCTGCCGTCCGGCATGTACTCCTTGCAGCTCACTAACGGCTACGGACGCACAGCACTAAAGTTCGTCCGAATGTAAATCGTTGATTTTCCTCCTTACATCGGGCGATGGTTAGACGGGACCATCGCCCGATGTGTTTTGTGAAGGAAACGAATCGAGTTTTGAAATGCACCCTCCCTAAAAAAGCCCTCACTTGCCTCAGCAGACGAAAGCGCTAACCGCCTCAGTTTACTTGAGGGTGGGGAAGTCTGCAGTTTGGCACCAAAATAGGAAAACTGCAAACAAAAATATTGTTGGCACATCTCACTTTCGCACACGGAAAAAGTCAGTAAGGGAGCGAGTCCGCAATAAAAACATATTGAAAATCTCTTGCGGTTTTTTCAGCATTTATAACAAAACCGGCGTGAGCTATTCTACTAAAGCTGTTTGAGTAAGAGAGCTGCTGCGATTAAAATGCCCACAACCCAAACGACTCGGAAATAATTGTTTCGCATTTTTCGGATACGCACCGGGTTGCCATTGTCGTCGTAGTCAATGCGGATTTCATCGTCTTCGCCCAGGTTTTCAAGATTGACGAAGAAGGGCAGGCGGTCAAATGGAGACGTTTTCATAGCAACTGTTTGATATGGAACGAATGTGTTTGCGTTCGTTTGCTCAAATAACAGCTGCTCTGCCTGCAGTAGTTTCATCCGCAGGAACAGGATTGCGTCAAGGCAGCGGCATGCGAAAGAAAAGCCCTGATCCTTAACGCCTTAGTAGTAAAAACAAAATCTTTTTGTCTTCGTGGCGAGGCCGGGTAGTGCGGCGCTCCTATGCCTTTTTGGGCATCAGCCACACCTGGAGGGCCTCTACGGAGCGGCCCGTAGGGGCATTGGTGCCGGCCCAGGCGCCGTTTTTGGCCTGGACGGGGGTCTTTCGGCCCTGCAGTCGCACGGCGTAGTGGAGGTCGTACTGTTGGGCAGCCGGGCCTTCCAGCCACAGGGCTATGCCCAACAGGCGGCGGCTGACGGAGGTTTCGCCCACGTATTCGCCTTCGCGGGTGTTTTCGCGGATGCCGACGGAAGAGCCGTTGACGCGGTATCGGAGTCGCGAGCCGGCAGGCGCGCCGCGGAGTTGCAGGCGCAGCCCCAGCAGGCGGCGTGGTGGTGTGAACGTGCCGCCGACTAAGACACCAGAGAGGAACGGCACTTCGCCGCCCGTGTGGAAGCGCGCGGTGCCCTCAACGCGGACACCCGTAACCGGGTGGGTGATGGCTGCCGCCTTTCGGGCATTTTCGACAGCCAGACCGGCATTGATGCGGCCGTAGCCGTAGTAGATGCTGTGTCCTTTGGCGTCGTATTCGCCACCGGCTTCGTCAATGCGGGTGCAGGAGCGGCGGATGATGTCTTTCACCTCCGCGGGCGTCAGCTGTGGGTTGACGGCCAGCATAAGGGCCACGACGCCGGCCATGCCCGGGCAGGCAGCAGAGGTGCCACCGAAGGAATTGACGTAGCCATCGGGGGTGTAGCCGGCGGGGCCTTGGCGGTCGGTGGTACGCAAACCTTCGGTGAGCGGAGCAGGGTGCTGGAAGGCACGCCAGCCATAGTCGGCGCTGGGGAAGCAGACCCACAGGCATTTGCCGAAGTCGCTATACACAGCGCGCTTACCTGTGTCATTGCAAGCGCCTACGGTGATGACGGGCGGGAAGCTGACATAGCCGTCGTTGTCGGCCGACTCGTTACCGTTGCCGGCGGCAAAGAGGATGACGCAGCCTTTGCCGTTACGACCTTTGGTCAGGGCATACTCCATAGCCAGACGCGTGCTGTCGGGCAGCGGCGTTACGCGATTGTGAAGTGGGTCCATAGGGTTCCACCAGTCGCCGTCAGTGGGCCCCCAGGAGCAGGAGATGACATCAGCGCCGTGGTCGGCGGCCCAGACGAAGGCGTTGGCTTCGGCCATGCTGCCCAAGCCACTGCGCAGGCGTATGGGCATGATGTTGGCCTCGGGCGCCGAGCCACTGGCACCGTTGGGCAGGCCGGAGGCACAGGCCACGCCGGCACAGGCGGTGCCGTGGTTATCGTCGGGCAGTTTGGGCGATGGGTCGCTGCTGTTGAGCGTGGCATCGTAGGGGTGTACAATGCGGCCCGCAAATTCGGGGTGCGAGGTGTCCAGCCCGTCGTCAACGATAGCGATAGTGATACTTCGGCCACGCGTGTGTCGCCAGGCGCCTTCGATATTGACGTGCTGGTTGATCAGGTTGCCGTTGACGCTCGTCTGGATGAGATGCCACTGCAGCGGGTGCGCGCCTTTAAAGCGCCGCTCTTGCACCAATTCGGGGTGGCAGTACTCCACTTCCTTCTCGGCCAGGAGCTGTTCGGCGATTTCAAACACTTTTGTCCCCGTACCCTCCGACGCCTGTACGAAATAAGCATTAGGGGCAAAAGGCAGCTGGCTTTTGACGGTTAGCTGATATTTGTCTAGAATGGCCTGGCAGGTTTCGGGCGGCACGTTGTCGTAGAATTTGACGAAGAAGTTTTCGGTGTACAGCACCACGCTGCCACTTTCGACGTCCTGGAATACACGCCCGGCGAAGCGGATGTTCTCATCTTGTTTGAGTGCGGCGCGGGCTTCGTCGCGTTTCGCCGTGGGGTCATCGTCGGCGGCGCTGACGCGGCGCACGCTGACGCCGGCCTCCGGGAAGGAAGCAACCTCCTGGGTCTGGTCGAGCACCTCGCGGCTTTCGCGCTTCAGAGCAGCCTCTTCTAGCTGGCGGTTGCCTTTGGTGCGCACCACGAGCAGGTCAGGGCTTTCTTCGAGCTGGAGGATCTGGCCTTTTTTGCCCTTTTTGCCTCCGAATCGGACTTTATACATGGGAAGTAAAAAATGAAAGATGAGCGATGAAAAACGAGTGAAGCAGGTCAGACGTGCTTGAGGAAGCGTAGCAAATGTAATACGTCCCGGCCATTACGGCGAAGTCGGCTGAACGACTTGGGGCGCAGCCGCCTGTGTGCGTTTCATCTTCCAGCGTCGGTGTGTCCAGAGCCAATCTTCGGGCTTTTGGCGGATGACGCTTTCCAATTTTTGGGCAAAAGCCTGCGTGATTTCGGTTTCGTTGGCCTGCTCAGGTGCATCGTTGAGGTCGGCGAAATACACCTCATAAAATCCGCGGCGTTTGCGTTCGACGTAAAAGAAGACAACCGGAAAGTGCATTCGACGGGCTAGCACGTCCACGCCGGGCAAGGAAGCCGTATCTTGCCCTAAGAAGCGTACCCAATGAGCTCCCTTTCGGTTGGAGGGCGATTGGTCGGCCAGCAAAATGAACACGGCAGGGGCGTTTTGTGCTTTGCGCTGGCGCATGGCAGGGAAAGTTTCGTCCATGCTGACCATGATCATGCCCACGCGCCCGCGCGAGCGATTGACAAAAGCATCGGTATAACGGTTGGCGATGGGCTTATAAACCGTGATGGTATTGCCGTGGAAGAGCGGCGGCATGCTCACACCGGTGTATTCCCAGTTGGCGTAATGGCCGCCGCAGAGGATGACGCTTTTGCCCGCATCCAAATGGCGGTTGACCACTTCCGGGTTGATGGGCCGGCTCCGGCGCTGGATTTCAGCCACAGGTAAGGTGTATGACTTCAGCGTTTCGAGCATGATGTCCGTCAGGTTGCGGTAAGCTCCGCGCACGATGGGCGCCAGCTGGTCAGGCGTTTTATCGGGAAAAGCGCGCTGCAGATTCTCCCATACAACGCGACGGCGATAGCCTACAACGCGCTGCAACAGGAAGGCCAGCAGGTCGGACAGACGATACAGCAGCCAGAAAGGCATCCAGCGGAAGAGCTCGACGGCTGCTCGCATGAGCCAGAAAGACAACCGTTCCATGCCAGGAAGAGATGAGGATTACTTGCTGCGCATGCGCACGATGGGGCAAATCATTTCTTCTAAGCTGATGCCGCCGTGTTGGAAGGTGTTTTTATAGTAATTGAAAAAGTGGTTGTAGTTGTTCGGGTAGAGGAAGAAGTAGTCCTCTTTGGCAAAAATAAAGGTGCTACTGAGGTTGGGTCTTGGGAGGCCTGCTTGTTTTGGGTCTTTTACGGCCAGCACATCTTTGGCTTCGTACTGCAAGTTTCGGCCTACTTTATAGCGCAGGTTGGTGGTGGTTTCGCGATCGCCCACAACACGAGAGGGCGATTGGACGCGGATGGTGCCGTGGTCGGTAGTTACAAATAGTTGCACATCGCGGCCCTCTAAGCGCTGAAGAGCCGTCCAGAGTGGGCTGTGGAGAAACCACGAGCGCGTCAGCGAGCGGTAGGCGCGCTCGTCGCCGGCCAGCTCTTTGAGCACTTCCATCTCGGTGCGGGCATGCGAGAGCATGTCAATGAAATTATAGACGATGACCGTCAGGTCGTTGTTCAGGTAATTGAGCATGTTGTCTATCAAGTCTTTGCCCTGCCCCACGTTGGTGATCTTGACGTATTCCCATTTGATGCCTTTGCGGAAAACGCGCTCGACTTGTTTGCCCAGGAAGAAGTCCTCAAAGAGGTTTTTGCCGCCCTCGTCGGTGTCGTTCTTCCATTTGTCCGGGAAGGCTGCCTCGATGTCGGCGGGCATCATGCCGGCGAAAATAGCATTGCGGCTGTACTGGGTGGCGGTGGGCAGAATGCTGTAAAAATAGCCTTCGTGTTCGGTGCGGAATAGTTCGTTAAGGAAAGGCTCGATGACCTTCCACTGGTCGTAGCGCAGGTTGTCGAGCAGCACCACGATGGTGGGTACACCCTTGCCGACGTGGGGGAAAATGTGTTTGCGCATCATGGAATGCGACATGACCGGGCCGACCTCTTTGTTCTTATCCACCCAGTCGAAGTAGTTTTTGACCACGTATTTGCTAAACTCGATATTGGCCTGTTGCTTTTGTTGGGCCAGGATGTCGCCCACCTCCGTCTGGTTAGCATCTAAGCGCAATTCCCAGTTGATGATGCGCCGGTATACTTCGACCCATTCCTCGTGGTTCAGGCCGCCGACGATTTGCATGAACATCTGGCGGTAGTCTTGCTGGTAGTCCAAAGCGGTTTTTTCGCGAACTAAGCGCTTGTTGTCCAATATCTTTTTGAGGGTCAGTAATATCTGGTTCGGATTGACGGGCTTGATGAGGTAATCGGCGATTTGCGAGCCGATGGCCTCTTCCATGACGTGCTCGGCTTCGTTTTTGGTGATCATGACCACCGGAACATGCGGGTTGATTTCCTTGATTTTAGGCAAGGTTTCCAGCCCCGTCAGGCCAGGCATGGACTCATCTAAGAAGACAACGTCTATTTCGTTACCTTTCTCTAAGTAGATTTCTACGGCGTCGTGGCCGTTAGTGGCCGTTTCCACTTCGTACCCTTTGCTCTGCAAGAACATCAGGTGCGGTTTGAGCATATCAATCTCATCGTCGGCCCAGAGAATTTTGACTTTTTCCATAGGTGAAGTGGTATCTTGTAGTAAGCGTGCGAAGGTAGCGCTATTGCGCGGTTATCTTTGCCAGAGGTAAGGTATCGCGTTATGCAACGTAAGCGGAAGATATTCAACGACCCGGTGTACGGTTTCGTTTCCGTGCCCGAAGGTCTTTTGCTCGAGATTATTGATCACCCCTATTTCCAGCGATTGCGGCGCATTCGGCAGGTGGGTATGGCACATTATGTTTACCCGGGTGCGCTGCATACGCGCTTTCACCATGCGTTGGGTGCTTTGCATTTAATGCAGCAAGCCATCGAAGTGTTGCGCAGCAAGGGTGTCGAAATCACGGACGAAGAGGCCGAGGCTGTATGCGCTGCCATTTTGCTGCATGACGTGGGGCATGGCCCTTACTCGCATGCGCTCGAGCACAATTTGGTGGACGTCCATCATGAGGCGCTGTCGCTGATGTTTATGCAGGCGCTCGACCAGCAATTCAACGGGCGGCTGGCCTTAGCCATTCAGATCTTTACAGATCAGCACCCGAAGCATTTTCTGCACCAGTTGGTCTCCGGGCAGCTTGACATGGACCGCATGGATTACCTCAACCGGGACAGTTTTTTCACGGGTGTTTCCGAAGGCGTCATTGGCTACGATCGTATCATCAAAATGCTTGCCGTACACGACGGCGAGCTGGTGGTGGAGGAAAAAGGCATTTACAGCATTGAGAAGTTCCTCATCGCGCGCCGACTGATGTACTGGCAGGTGTACTTGCACAAAACGAATGTCTCAGCTGAGCAAATGGTCGTGCATCTGCTGAGGCGCGCTCGCCAGCTGGCGCTTCGAGGCGCCGCCTTAGAGGCGTCGGAAGCGCTGCGCTGGTTTTTGTATCGCTCGCCTGATTCCCCCCCAGCACCCGACGAGCTCCTGCGCTACTTCGCTCGTTTAGACGATGTGGATGTGGCTGCTTCCATCAAAGCCTGGTGCTTCCACGACGACCCTATGCTCGCCCTCCTGGCCACGGGACTTATCGAACGGCGACTGTTCCGGTTAGAGTGGCGAAGCGTACCCGTCGAGGCTGACTATATCGCCCAATTGCAAGAGGCTGCTCGCCAAGAATATGGCCAATGGGGGCCGCAACTCATTTTCACCGGTGCCTCCAGCAACCGCGCTTACGACCCCTCCACGGAAAAAATCAACATCCTTTTTAAAAGTGGCCGCGTGTTATCCATAGACGAATGCTCGGATGTCCCGCTCTACACCCAAACAGTAACCAAGTACTTCGTTTGCTATCCCAAAAATATTCGCCCGGCTACCACCTGACCTATTTTTCATTTTTTTTTGAAAAATATCAAAAGAGTAGATTCTGTCCAAACTATACAAAAACTTGACAATCAATTACTTAAAATATAATTGCTTCCAAAACATACAAATTTGCTAATTCTTGACATTTAAAATGTTCAATTGGTATTGCAGGAAAGTTAAACATGCGCTACCTTTGTGCCATCATAAATCAAAGAGCGTGTACCATGACAATATTGGAGTTTAATTACCGCCTGAGCGATCTGACCAGCATGTTGCAGACGTTCGCTTATAATTTGACTAAAAATTCGGAAGAAGCCAAAGATTTGTACCAGGAAACGGCTTATCGTGCGCTGGCCAATCGCGATAAATTCCGGCCGGGCACGAACTTCAAGGCGTGGATGTTTACCATTATGAAGAACATCTTCATTAATAACTACCGCCGGAAAGTCAAGGCCAACACCATTATTGATACGACGGACAATCAGTTCTACCTGAACTCAGGCAGCCATTCAGTGGGCAATTCCGCCGAAAGTGAAATCACGCTCAAAGAGCTGAATGAGTTGGTAGCCGCTCTGGACGACAACACGCGCATTCCGTTCCTGATGCACTTCGAGGGGTACAAGTACCAGGAAATTGCCGATCATCTGGGTTTACCGCTGGGGACTGTCAAAAGCCGCATCTTTTTTGCGCGTAAGGAGCTGAAAGAAAAGATACTGGCTAATTACGGTTTTGATCTTGGAAGGATGAGCAAGGAGAAAGAAGAAGACTCCGAAATGCTGGGTACATTGGCCATTGCTATGGACTAAGTTAAGCAACTTGGAGGGAGGAAAGGCCCGCCTGACAGCAATTGTCGGGTGGGCCTTTATGCTTGGAGATATCAGGAATGCTTAATCTTTCCAGCGCTTTTAGAAAAGTCCCTATAACGGCAAGCAATAAAAAAGAGGCTGCATCTCGCGTGGATACAGCCTCTTTTACGCTATAGAGGTCGTTTACCCTCAGGATCAATACTGCCAGAGGTCTTGCTCAAAGTTGAAGATAGCATTCTTGATACGCTCCGACTCCCAGAGGGCATCTACGCCGCGGGCATAGTCTTCGATGCGGCGGTCGTACACGTTCGACTCTTTGATAATGAAGCTGGAGAAGTAGCGCAGTTCCAGGAAATCTTCCCACGATATGGTGGCATTGGTATTGCCACCGAGCGTGAAGACGCGATGGCGAGCCAGAAGATTGCGGGCCTGTGGGTAATAGACCCAGAACATGGCCTTCTCATAACGGAAGTTTCCGTCGTTGTCGCGGACATCAATGAGGGGAGCGATGCCGAGGATGCGCACCTGCATAGTCGAGGTTTCTTTATCGAAGAACCAGACTTCTTTAATGCGGAAGCGCTTCACATCTGCCCAGTTGATGTCATTGCGCACCACCTCAATTTTTTCTTCGTAGGTTTCTGGGTCGAAAGTAACAATGGTATCCGCCTTCGACATCATGGACAGGACGTCGTCGGTGCTCAGGCGTTTGGTGAACTTATCGTCATCCACTGAATAGACCGGCAAGTCCCCCTTCACAGCAGCATCGGAAAGGATGCGGAAGAACGGCTCTTCTGGATAAGCAAAGGGCAGGTTCATCTTCTCGCGCACGTCAATGATGCGCCAGATGCGGCGCTCCCACATGATATCACTTTCGCGCACAGGCTGGTAATCCAGCACACGGCGCTCTTTCATGGTCTCTTTTTTCACGACATCATCCAGAGGCGCTTCGCCAAATTCGTCCGGTTCACTGGCTTCCGTGCGTACATCTCTGACTTCTCCATAGTTTTGGGCGACAAGCGTTAGCGTCCCCACAGAGCAGAAAAGCAGGGCAAAAGTAGCCCAACGAAGAAGAACATACATGGTTTGAGAAGATTAGAGGTGAGTGTTTAGTAAGTTCGCTTTAAAGGTGCCCGGAATTGCACGCTTGCTGCACACGTCAGCCATGCAAACGCACAATTCCGGACAGGACAGGATTAACGAATCTTGAAAACCAAGTCTCCAAGTTTACGCGGTGCGATATCGCCAGGGCACTTGGCGCGGATGTCTAAGAAGTAATAGACATCGCCCGGCTCAGCGCGGCGAATGAGGTCTTGCACATCCGGATTGAAGCGAGCACCGCTATTGGTTTTCTCCACCACGTCGGCGCGCTTCTTCTGGTAGGCAACCGTATAGCCGGCCACTTCGCATTTGGCGTCAAAGTCGAAATTTTCGAGCACGGCGGCCACACCACCTTGGGCCTTAAAGGTACCGTTCGGGATGGCGCTGTCAAAGCGCTGGGCACCCAGCAGCGGTACGGGGTCAGGGATACGCTTCACCTTGTAGGTAAACTTCGTCGGCGGCAGCCCACCACCCGACAGGGTAATGGTGGCTTCGCCCGGCGTCGTTACGCGCACCTGATAGTGAGAAGGGCCGTCTTTAGTGAGGGTAATGCCTGCGCCAGAGGCCGACACGTTCAGGTCGTTGGAAGACACACCCGCTGCCGATATGGAAATTGGGTTGTCCACACCGATATAGAAGACGTTCATCTTATCGAGCTGGATAGACGCGGAGCGGCGACCTACCTCATACTGGAAATCTTTGGAATACGTCTTCACTTCACCCGTCAGCGGGTTTTTCACGTTAATCGTTACTTTGTACGACTTGACGCCTGTAGTGGAAGTCATAACTTCGTACTTAGCCACACCATCTTTAAGCGGCAGCGAGCGCCCATCTACAGAGATGCTGATATTGTCTGCATTGGTACTATACGCGCTAAGGAAGATGTCGGCTTCGTACTTTTCACCGGCGATAACATAGCCTTTCGGTGCGCTGATAGCCGGCTGGAAGGCGTCGAATTTGATGTCTTCGCCCGCCACCTTCTTCAGGCAGTAATTCAGAACGGCCGACGAGGATGCCTTGGCATCGCTCTGGATCTTGCCCAAAATAGGGAAGCATGCTGCTACGGGCATCTGCCGAAACTTAAAGTCAGCCCAGCTAGTCTTGTCCGTTTTAGCCGGCAAGGGCTCCACGTCTAACGGCATGGAGGCGGCTACTTCCGGGTCATTGTCACAAAGTTCCAGCAGTTTTTGACGCAGATCTTTGATTTTGCGTTCTATCTCAAAACCGACCCCTTCCTTGCTACCTTCCTCACCCAAGACAAACATCCGAGTCGTGATATCTTTATTTCGAATATCTTTCGGAATAGTTGGGTCGCTTTTGGAAGGCCCACCCGCTTTGTCAAACAGTTTTTGCCGGATTCCGTCAATGTACTTGGTAAACTCTTCCGTGAGAGCTAAGGCTTGTTTAGCGTTCTCGCGGTACTTTTCATTTTCCGCTTTTCGATAAGCATCGGCCTGTTTATTGATGTTTTCCATGATCGCCTCGTTACTCTTCTCGACGATGTTGCGGCTACCTTTCAAGCCTTTGTCGAGCGAGAAGAAGGCGTTCATCACTTCGGCCGATACGTTCAATGCGAGCAGTGCGGTCAACACCAGATACATCAGGTTGATCATCAACTGCCGCGGCTCCTTTGGTATGGACATGTTGTGTTGTCTTTAAGTGTTGTTAAACAGGAGGTTTACAGCTGGTTTGTGCTGTTAATCAACCTTTTACTACTGGCGACCAATGTTGGCCATGGCAGCCAGCATGTTGCCGTAGACAGTGTTCAGAGAGCTGAGATTCTTATTCAAGGCAGCTAATTGGTCTTTGTACTGGCGTACGTCTTCTGCCGAGCGAGCCATGTCGGCCATGGCTTCGTTCATCTTGGTGTAGAAATTCGACATGGACTTAATTTGCTCCTGCGTGCCAGAGAAGTCCACCTCCTGTAGGGCTTTTAGTGCGGCCAAGCTCTTGGACATGGACTGCAGCTCAGTCAGCATACCGCCCAACTGACGCTCCACGACGTCGCCGTGCAGCGGTGCTACTTCCGGCATGTTCGGATTGGGCCCGGCCGTCAGCGGCTGAATGCGGGAGTTGTAGTCGTCGAGGCCGGGGTACAACTTGTGCCAATAATAGTCCGGCTCAGGGCCGATAACACCCAGGAAGAAGAAGATGAGGGCTTCTACCGAAAGGCCGACGATGAGCATCTCGGAGGCGCCTTCCCAGCTTTCCAGCTTGAAAAGGGCACCCATGAGCACGATGGCCGCGCCCAGACCGATGACGAAGTTCTTGAAGTACTTGAATGGTTTGGATTTGACGAAACTTTGGAAACCCATTGTTGAAAAACTTTTTAGCAGTTTAAGAAGAGTTGTTCTTGATGATTCATGCTTTTAAACGAGGCGCTCACCGGGCACACTCTATTGGAAAGCCCTACCCGGTGAGCAACTCCCATCAGGCGTTAGTTTCAGGGATTTAAAAGTCGTTTATCGAACGGCCCAGGAAGGTAAGCACGCATCGGAAGCCGATATAGCACTTGGTAGTATCTTGATATTCCCACGAGCGCGTGCTGGTCTGAAGGAAGTAAGCAACATCCTTCCAGGAGCCACCGCGGATCACCTTGCGCTTAGCAGTGATGGGATCGTCTTCCTTGGCATCGTAGCGAATGTCCGGGTTAAGGTCGTGCATGAACGAATAGGCGTTCTCAAAGAAGGCCGTCTCCGTCCATTCGGAAACGTTGCCTGCCATGCAATACAGGCCATAGTCGTTAGGATAGTAAGCGTCGGCTCTTACGGTGTAAAGGCCACCATCTTCTGGATAGTTGCCGCGGCCGGGCTTGAAGTTGGCCAGTAAGCAACCTTTGGCGTTGCGCGTGTAGTAGCTTCCCCATGGATAGGTGGCACCTTCGCGGCCACCGCGGGCAGCATATTCCCATTCGTGCTCTGTAGGCAGGCGGAAGTCTTCTGAGTTTACGCCTGCATCGGCGCTGTACGTATTCCACAACTTGGTGCGCCAGTGGCAGAAGGCTTTGGCCATCTTCCAGTTTACCCCCACCACCGGATAGTCGTCGAATGCTGGGTGCCAGAAGTAGTTGCGCGTCATGGGCTCATTGTAGGAGTAGGCATAGTCGCGAATCCAGCACAGGGTGTCTGGATAGATTTTTACCTTTTCTTTACGGATATGGCTGGTGCGGCTGCTGTTGCGATCATGTGCAGCGCGCTGCCAATCGTACCACTGGTATTCATAAACGAATTTGCTGGCATCCAGCTCCTTGCGACCGTCGAAGCGCTCATTGGCTGGATAAAACAGATCGCCCAGTTCGGCTACCATCTCTTCATCTTCCCAATCAATTTCCTGCTCCCAGTCAATGAGGGGCTTATCGAAGTCGCCTGCGTCATCCTCAAGGTAGTGCCCTAATTTATCGTGCGCTATGGAGTCACGCACCCAGTACACAAACTGGCGGTACTCGTTGTTGGTGATCTCGGTTTCGTCCATGAAAAAGCCCTGAATAGAGATGGACTTCGGACGTGCCACCAGCTGGCGGCTCAGGTCTTCATCACCCACGCCAATGTGCAGCGTGCCGGATGGGACATAAACCATACCATACGGGCTGATCCCCTTCCATTTTGGGCGGTTCTGAACCCCGATGAGCTCACCCGTTTCTTTTCGGCCGCAGGAGGCGGCTACAACCGTGAGTAGAAGCAGTAGCAGTAACGATTTTTGTAGTTTTTCCATGTTTGACACCCGTGTTTGCCTTATTTTTATTATTTGCCTGGAAAAAACGGTCGTAAAGGTAGAGGATTAAATTCGATGCAAAAAAACTTTTCAAAATAAAATTGGTTTCTACCTGAATGACCTGCCTGCCAAAGCCGCTCCTTAACGCGGTTTTAACGCTGGCTAATATACGTCTTTGCTTTTTTAAGCGCCAATCAGGGCGCTAAATTCCCCAAAAACGCGGATTGTAGATAATCGGTGGTAATCGCCCTGCTCCAAGTGGTTTCCCCAGATCGTAGCGAAGCAGAAGTTCATGCGACCCTCTTTGGACGTTAGCCAGCGATGAAAGAGGAATATCGTAAGCGTAAGCAAAGGAAATTTTTTCTGTAATTCTGAGTCCACCGAACAGTGCAAGCGCATCCCGCGCAGATGAGGCCAATCCTCTAAAAGAACATCCCACAAATGTATTTTCTCGCCAGCGAAACGCGCCGGAAATTTCTACTTGCGTCGCTGCCGGGTCAAATTTGAGCAAAAAAGACGGTACGAGGGCCAGCTGGTCGGAAAGCGACACCCGATAAGCGCCCATGCCTACATACTGGGGTACCAGTAGAACGCGAAAAGCCCCCTGGTCGGTAATACTCAGCGCCGGTACGTATGCGGGTAATATAGCCACGCCCATTTCCAGTTGTCGTTGTCGAAAGAACGCGCCCAATTCTATCAGCGGGGCGCCGCCAACCACTTTTCCCTCCGGAAACAGGGGGTCATTGTGCGTAAAGCTGCCACCCGGCTCGTAGATGCCGTCCGGAGTACGCAGTTTATCGCCGTCTAGAGTGTACTGAACATAGCCGGCACCGATCCCTAAAGTGAGCAAGCCAGAGCGGCCCACATCCAGGTGGTATGCGTAATGAAGGGTAGCGCGCGTGGTGCGATGAGCACCGATTTTGTCGTTCTCCAGCCGGAGGCCGGCGCCACCCCGTAGTGGGGCTACGGGCAGATGGGCGTCCAGGTATTGGCTCTCTGGCGCTCCCGCCAGTCCCGACCACTGCTGGCGATAGGCTCCGTGCGCCAACAGGGTGCCTGCCACGCCAGCGTATGCCGGATTGTAAGCATATGGGTTGAGCATATACAGGCTATACTGAGGCAGTTGCTGCCCTCGCAACGTCGGAAATGTCGCCAGGAAGAGGAGGCCGAGGTAAATTTGCCTTTTCATATCTTACAAAAGGGTTAGCGCCTCCGCCACCGTCCGAACCGGGCGCTGGCAGGCGTAGTTCTGGCATACGTATAATAATAAGGTGTGCTCATCCGCTGCTTTACCGCGCAGGAGTGGGTGGTCATCGCTTGGGTGTTCGGCGGCAGCCATGACGGCGTTCCAGCAAAAATGACGCTGGAGGTCTCGCGCTGCCTGCACGGCGCCAGGCCCCACAATGGCTACTTCAGGCCGAGGGCGCACCTGGAAAAGGTAAGCCAGCACCCAACGCTCGAACGACAGGGGGTAACGCTCCAGCGTAGGCCGCATTTTCTCGACCATTTGCGCGGCATGCTCGCGCCAGTCGTCGCGATCCAGTAGAACGCCCAAACGCTGAAGGTTGTGTGCCATGGTGCTGTTGCCCGAGGGGGTGGCGTTGTCGTAGAGGTCTTTTTTTCGCAGGATAACGTCTGTCTGGTCGGCAGCGGTGTAAAAGAACAGGTTTGTTTGCTCATCATAGAAATAGGTGTATACCTGTTCGGTCAGGCGCTGTGCGTGCTCCAGGTAGCGTTGCTCGAAGGTGATGTGCCACACGTCGAGTAGTGCGGCAATCAGGAAGGCATAATCTTCCAGGACGGCGGCGTGTTGGGCGTTGCCGTCTTTCCAGCTGTGCAGGGGCCGCTCGTTGGCGTCGGTCAGGTGCTGGAGTAGGAAATCCACATTGCGCACGGCGGCCTGGCGGTACTCATCATTGCCTAAAGCCGTAGAGGCCTGAGCGTATGCGGAAGCCATAAGCGCATTCCAGCTGAGCAGCACCTTGTCGTCAAGCCCTGGGCGAATGCGCTGCGAGCGGCGCTCAAACAGGCGTTGGCGCCATCGGCGCACCTGTTGCCGCAACGCTTCGGCATCGAGGCCGTGCTGCTGTGCGTAGTCCTCTATCTCGACGACTCGCCACAGGATGTTGGTCTCTTCCCAGTTTCCCTCTGCAGACACACCGTAAAGGGTGCAGAAGATCTCCGCATCGCTGCCGAGGACTTCTTCAATTTCGGATTTGTCCCAGACGTAAAATTTGCCTTCGCGGCCCTCCGAGTCGGCGTCTAAGGCGGAGTAGAAGGCTCCGGCGGGGTGCGTCATTTCGCGGCGTACGAATTCGAGGGTTTCCACGATGGTCTCTTCATAGCATTTTCGACGCTGTTGCGCTTGTGCATCATCTTTTTCCCCAAGCAAGCGGCAAGCATCGGCCAAGACGCTGACGAGCAGGGCGTTGTCGTAAAGCATTTTTTCAAAATGCGGCACTAACCAGGCCCTGTCGGTAGCGTATCGGGCAAAGCCGCCGCCCAGCTGGTCGTAGATGCCGCCACTGATCATTTTATCCAAAGAAAAAAGTGCGTGCTCCAGTGCTTCCGAGTTGTTGGCCAGGCGATGATAGTACAGCAGAAAGTGCAGTGCCATGGAAGAGGGAAACTTGGGCGCTCCGCCAAAGCCGCCTTCGACGCGGTCAAAGTGGTCGCGCATGGCGTAATAGACGTTTTCCAGAGCCGATTGCGCGGGCAACGGTTGGCTGGTCAGTTGCGATGGCAGCGGTTCGAGGAATACGTTGTCGTTGCGCTTCAGGTACGTCATCAGGCGCTCGGCTTGCTCATAGACGGTCTCGCGTTTGGTTTCCCAGGCGTTGGCCATGTGTTGTAGCAGTTGCAGCCACGACGGGCGGTTGTACGCCGGGCGCGGCGGGAAGTAAGTACCGGCATAAAAGGGTTTGCCCTCGGGCGTGAGGAAGCAGTTCAGCGGCCATCCGCCACCTCCGGTCATGATCTGGCAGGCTTCCATGTAAATGGCATCTACATCGGGCCGCTCTTCGCGATCCACTTTGATGTTGATAAAATGCTCGTTCATGAAGGCCGCCACGTCGGGGTTCTCGAACGACTCGCGTTCCATGACGTGGCACCAGTGGCAGGTAGAATAGCCGATGCTGACTAAAATGGGCTTGTTTTCGCGGCGCGCCCGCTCGAAGGCTTCGGGTTTCCAGGCGTACCAATCTACCGGATTGTGGGCGTGTTGTTGCAGGTAAGGAGAAGACTCGTATTGGAGGCGGTTCATACTTTTCGGCGCTGTTTGGAAGCGCAAGGTATAGACAAATAGCGCTATCGCAAGGTTTTGGCTCGCGCAAACATCTTCAGCGTACGGCCTGTAGCGGTTCGGGCGTTATGTGGCGACTGCAATAGGCCTCCGGCCTTTACTTTTGCCTGAAATCGCCTTTTATGACAAAACAAACGCTTTTGACCACAGCCCTGCTTCTGGCAGGAAGTGCGGTACTTCTGGCTCAGGGGAGGGCCTTCACGCACGAAGATACCTTGCGCGGCAGCATTACGCCCGAACGGGCCTGGTGGGATGTTATCTACTACCGCCTGAGCATCCGGACGGATTTAGACTCCCAGCGCATCCGTGGCAGCAACGAGGTGCACTACCGCGTGCTGAAGCCCGGTCAGGTTATGCAGATAGACCTGCAGCCACCGCTTATACTGGAGCGGGCCGAACAAGACGGCGAGGTGCTGACTTTCGAGCGCATAACCAAAAGCGTTTACCACCTCCAACTAAAAAAAGAGCAAATACCCGGCGCCATCGAGACCGTAACGCTCCAATATCGTGGCCGCCCGCGGCGGGCGCGCAACGCGCCGTGGGACGGCGGCTTCAGCTGGGCGCAAGACGGCCAGGGGCGTGCCTTTGTAGCCACCTCCTGCCAGGGGCTGGGCGCCAGCGCCTGGTGGCCGTGCAAAGACCACCCCGCTGACGAACCCGACTCCCAAACCATCGCTCTCAACGCACCTCTACCCTATGACGCCATCTCCAACGGACGTCTCCGAGGCATCACTGAAAACTCCGACAGCACGCGTACCTTCGAATGGCATGTCCAAAGTCCCATCAACAATTACGGCGTAACGCTCAATATCGCCGTCTATGAGCACTTCGCTGACACCTTCCAGGGCGAAAAGGGCCTGCTTACGCTGGACTACTACGTCCTGCCTGAAAACTTAGACAAGGCCAAAACGCAATTTCTGCAGGTTAAAAAGATGCTTCGTGCCTTTGAGTACTGGTTTGGCCCCTACCCTTTTTACGAAGATGGCTACAAACTGGTCGAAACGCCCTTCTTAGGTATGGAGCATCAGAGTGCTATTGCTTACGGCAATGGCTATCGAAACGGCTATTTGGGCCGCGACCTCTCCAACTCTGGGCACGGCAAGGGCTGGGACTACATCATCATCCACGAGTCAGGCCACGAATGGTTTGCTAACAACATCACCTACAACGACATCGCCGACATGTGGGTACACGAGGGTTTTACCTCGTACAGTGAGGGCCTGTTCGTCGAGTATTTCTATGGCAAGCAGGCTGGCGCCGAATACCTGCGTGGCCTACGCCGCTCTATCATGAACGCCAGCCCGGTCATCGGCCCCTACGGCGTCAACACCCGCGGCTCGCAGGATATGTACCCCAAGGGCGCCAACCTGCTGCATACCATCCGCCAAATCGTGGACAACGACTCGCTATGGCGCGCCGTATTGCGTGGACTTAACCGCGACTTCTACCACCAAACCGTCAGCAGCGCACAAGTAGAGGCCTACCTCATTCAGCACACGGGCAAAAACCTGACGAAGGTCTTCGACCAGTATTTGCGCCACACCAGCATACCCGTGTTGGAATACCGCTTTGAAAAAAACCAGCTTGCCTACCGCTGGAGCAACTGCATTGCGGGCTTCGACATGCCAGTAAAAGTAAGCCTGAAACCTGGGGAATGGACCTTCCTGTACCCGACTACCGAATGGCAAACAACACCGGTGCGAGAGATGAAACCCGCTGATTTCCAGGCAGATGAGAACTTTTACATCTACGCTGAAAAAGTGAAATAGCCTGCGGACGCTACCTATTCGCAAAGCGCACGGCAACATTCATTGGGCAAAAGTCTGGCTGCGCCCTACCTTCGCCCTCGAAATAAACGCTACAGTGGCTTATGAGGGTCAATATCTTACTGGGTGCGCTTGCCTTGGTCTTGGGGTGGATGACGTGTAAAAATCTTCAGAAAACAACAGCGCCTGCATCGGCACCCACAGGCAGCGAAAGAGTGGAGGCGCCGGCCCAAAAACAGGCAGCGACCGAAGAGACGCCGGAAGGATTGCTGCGGGTGCCCATAGACGATTTGCCGCCCGCGTCGGCCAGCCATCGCGCCTATCTGACGTCGGCCTATTGGCACCTGAGCATGGCCGTTAGCCCGCGAGACCAGAACGTTCAGCCGTATTATGAAAAGAAGTGGCTGGTCTTTCGCGAAGACCAGACCTTCGACATTGTTATTGAGGGCAAAGTCGTGGACACCGGACGCTGGAACTGGGACGTGGACAAGAATGTCATTTACCTGTCATGCAAAGACCCTTACATCAACAACACCTGGGCCGTAAAGGACCTGATGTTTCTGATGATCTGGATAGGCAACACCGATCTGAACAAGACGGGTATCCAGATAAAAGTGCAGGGGCACAAGCAATGGCCCTGGGGCGGGCGGGAGAAAAACTGATTTTAAAGCCCCTATGTCGGGATAACATTGCGAACAAACTGGCATCGTCTAATACCTTTGCAGGTCTTTTTGAGGGAAACCTCCGTGAATCTGTGCCCTCCGCCGCGTATGTATAACCCACAACGAAACGAGCATGTCGTCTAATGGCAGCAGCGGCCATTCTGGTTACCATCGGCTGACATGGGCCGGGCTTATCATTACCTTAGGCATCATTTACGGCGATATTGGCACTTCGCCGCTGTACGTGATGCGCGCTATCGTCGGCGAGGATGCCGTAGACCGAGAGACCATTTTGGGTGCCGTATCGCTGGTGTTCTGGACGCTGACCATCCAGACGACGTTGAAGTACGTGGTGCTGGTGCTGCAGGCCGACAACAACGGCGAAGGCGGCATTTTTTCCATGTACACCTTAGTGCGGCGGCGGCGCAAATGGCTGCTCTATCCGGCCATGATCGGGGGGGCGGCAGTGCTTTCGGAGGGCATGATCACGCCGCCGATTTCGGTGTCGTCGGCCATTGAGGGTTTAGAGTCCGTTCAGCAATTGCAAGGTGCACACATTCCGACCGTTCAAATTACAGTGGGCATTCTGACAGCCCTGTTTTTATTCCAACAATTTGGCACCGCAACGGTGGGCCGTTTTTTTGGGCCGGTCATGCTGGTGTGGTTTTCCATGCTGGGTATTCTGGGCAGCATTCAAGTGGTTGGTCATCCATCTGTTTTGGGAGCCATCAGCCCCCTTAACGCTATTCAGCTGCTGTTGCATCACCCCAATGCGCTGGTGCTCATGGGGGCCGTTTTCTTGTGCACTACCGGGGCCGAAGCGCTCTATGCCGATCTGGGGCACTGCGGCAAGCAAAACATCCGCGTCAGCTGGATTTTTGTGAAAACCTGCCTGCTGCTCAACTACTTCGGGCAAGCCGCCTGGTGCTTAGAGTACGAGGGAATGCCCCTACCGGAAGCAACGCCCAACCCATTCTATGGCATTATGCCGACGTGGTTTCTGCCGCTGGGCATAACAATTGCCACGCTGGCAGCCATCATTGCCAGCCAGGCCATGATTTCGGGCTCCTTTACGCTGGTCAGCGAAGCCGTTCGCCTGGGGCTGCTGCCCAAACTGACGGTGATTTTCCCTTCCAACATGAAGGGCCAGCTGTATCTGCCAGCAGTGAATACTTTTCTGTGGATCGGGTGCATCTTCATTACGCTGTTCTTTAAAGAAAGCACCCGCATGGAGGCCGCCTATGGCCTTTCGGTAACCATCACGATGTTGATGTCCACGCTGCTGATGTCTAATTTTCTCATCATGCGGCGCGTCAAGCCCGTCTTCATCTGGGCCTTTCTGCTGTGGTACCTCAGCTTTGAGGGAGCCTTTTTCACGGCCAACCTGCTCAAGTTCGTGGACGGCGGCTTCATCACCATCGTCATCGCCTCGCTGCTTTTCCTGCTGATGTACGTGTGGGTCAGCGCGCGCAAAATCAAAAAGCGCTTCCTGCAAAACGTGGACATCCGCGACTACATTGACCAGATCATCATGCTGAGCAACGACGAAGAGGTGCCCAAATACGCCACCAACCTCGTCTTCCTCAGCAGTGCCAAGTCGCCCAATAAGGTCGAGGAAAAAATCCTCTACTCCATCCTCCAGACGCAGCCCAAACGGGCCGATGTGTACTGGTTCGTCCACATTCAGGTAACCGACGAACCTTACACCATGGAGTACAAAGTCAAGGTGCTGGCCCCTGACGATGCCTACAAGGTTACGTTCCGCCTGGGCTTCCGCGTAGAGCAACGCATGAACCTTTTCCTGAGAAAGGTGGTGGAAGACCTCATCGAAAGCGGCGAACTGACGGTACAGGCGCGCTACCATTTCAGCCCAACCGACCTGCCCACAGGCGACTTCAAGTTCGTCATCATTCAGGAGTTCCTCTCGCACGAAAACGACCTGCCGGTGCTGGAGCAAATCATTATGAGTATCTACCTGGGGGTCAAAAGTGTAACGGCATCGCCTCAAAATTGGTTTGGCTTAGACAGTGACTCGGTCGTCATCGAAAAAGTGCCTTTAGTCCTTCGCCCGGTAAAAGGCCTCAATCTGCAGCGCATTGGTTGAGGGCCTGCCCTGTCATGAAAATCCTGGTTATCCGCTTCAGTTCTATTGGCGACATCGTGCTCACCTCACCTGTGCTGCGCTGCCTCAAACAGCAGTTGGGAGCCGAAGTGCATTTCCTGACGAAAGAGCGCTTCGCCACTATCGTACGGCACAATCCGCATGTGGACAGGGTGTTCGCCATACGGGACTCGCCCAGCGAGGTCATTGCCCTGCTGCGCCGGGAGCGCTACGACCGCGTGTTAGACCTGCACCACAACCTGCGCAGTCGGTGGGTAAAATGGGCCTTGTGCCGACCTGCGCGCTCGTTTTACAAAGCCAATTTGGAGAAATGGCTGCTCGTCAACCTCAAGGTGGACGCCATGCCCGACCGCCACATCGTACACCGATATATGGAGACGGCACATGGGCTGGGCGTACGGTACGACGGGCAGGGGTTAGACTATTTCATCCCGCCCGACGAGGAGGTGGACGCACACCAGTGGGAAGGGCCTGCTCCGCCCTACGTGGCCTTTGCTATTGGAGCCAACCACGCTACCAAGCGCCTGCCGCCGGAAAAAATGGCCGACATCTGCCGGCATCTAAACCTGCCTGTAGTGTTGCTGGGCGGTGCGGAAGACACCTCGCGTGGTGAGTGGGTGGCCCGCGAGGGCGGAGTGCGCGCCTTCAACGCCTGCGGTCGGCTGACGTTGCACCAGAGCGCTTCCGTCGTTCGGCAGGCGGTGGTTGTACTGACGCACGACACAGGCCTGATGCACATCGCCGCTGCTTTTCGCAAGCCCATTATCTCGCTTTGGGGCAACACCGTACCGCGTTTTGGCATGTATCCCTTTTATCCGGACGGCCTCGAACGGAACACCTCGTTCGAGGTGCAGGGCCTCTCCTGCCGCCCTTGCTCGAAAATCGGCCATGACCACTGCCCGAAGAAGCACTTCCGCTGCATGTGCGATCTGGACACATTGGCCATCGCCGCTGCCGTAAACGACCAATGCAGGACGCTGAACAGCTGAAAAAGATGCCCCTGCGACAGAATTGGACAAAAGTTTTCGCCTCATAAAAATGAATGCTCCTTCGCATCGCCTACATTTGCAGCGTACTTGAGCAATTCCATACCGGTTTAATACCCTGAGTAATGACTATGCGACCACACCAACACCTCGTTCTTTTCGTACTGCTCCTGCTCGGGCACCTGACAGTTGCCCAGGACATTCACTTCACACAGTACAACATGTCGCCCATGACCCTCAACCCGGCCAATGCGGGCCGTTTCGAGGGTACAGCGCGCATTGGCGGCATCTACCGCAGTCAGTGGTCGAGTGTCATCAACAACCCTTACAGCACGCCCTCGGCGTGGGTGGATGCCCCCATCATTCGGGGCTTCCGCTCCAAAGACTGGGTGGGCGTAGGCCTCATGCTTTACCAGGACCGCGCCGGTTCGGCCGGCCTCACCCACGGCGCATTCAAGTTTGGAGCGACTTACCATTTCGCCTTCGGCAAAAAAGGCAATACCGTGCTCTCCATCGGCGGCCACTACGGTGGCGAACAGCGCCGCATTGACATCAACCGCCTGCAATTCGCCGACGGCTTCAACAACCAAGGCGAGTACGTACCCGCCCTCAGCATGGACAACGGGCGCGTGCTGGGCAGCGCCAACTACAACGACATTGACCTGGGTGCCGTCTTCTTTTCCAAACTCAACAAGACGATGGACTTTCACATAGGCTTCTCTATCTACCACTTCACCAGGCCCAACTACAGCCTCATCGGCGGCGGAGCCAGCCCTGGCCCCGGTCCGGCCCCCCAGCAGGGCTTTGCGCGCCTGCCCCGACGCTACGTAACACACGGCCAGTTCAACATGGCGCTCAGCAACCGCGTCTCGCTCAGCCCAACGTTCCTGTACCAGACCATGGAGGGCAACGACGAAATCATCGTACAGGGCATGGCCGGCTACCTGTTCAACGAAGAAAAAGACATCACCCTGCGCGCTGGCGTAGGCTATCGCCTCAGCGACGCCGTCAATGTGCTGGTGGGCGCCAAAATCAAAGACCTGACCATCGGCGCAGCCTACGACATCAACATCTCTGACCTGACCATCGTCAGCAACTACCGCGGCGGCTTCGAAATCGCTGCCAACTATATCATCAAAATCTATAAGCCTACCGTAGTGAAACCCAAAGTGCTTTGCCCGCGCTTCTGAACCGGATGAAAAGGATGTTCTTTTCCCATTTGCCTAAACCGTTGTCTATCATGTTCAAACACCATATCGCGCTGCTCTACCTGCTCTTTTGGGCTGCCACTGTTGCCACCCAGCCCCTCAACCGCTCTACGCCCGATGCCATGGTGAAAGCAGCCAAACAAGCCGAACAGGAGGGAAATCCTTACGCCGCCCTGGAGTTTTATGAAAAGACCTACCAAGAGACCAAAGACCCGCTGCTCAACCACGCCATCGCACGCCTCAACTTTGAACTGCGCGATTACCAGCGCGCCGAGCGCCTGCTGAGCAAAATCGTGCTGCGCGACCGCCGCAACATGTACCCTGACCTGAAATTCCTCTACGCCATGACCCTCAAGCACAACGGTAAGTACGCCGATGCCGAGGAAATCTTCAATCAAGTCATCGCCGACGGCTTAGACTCGGCCTTAGTGGCGCGCAGCAAACTCGAAATCGCCGGCTGCAAACTGGGCCGCAAGGCCAAACAGCCCGAAACACTCAAAGTAACCAACATCGGCAAAAAAGCCAACAGCCCCCAAACCGAAGCCTCGCCCTGGTACAGCAATGGCGAGCTGTACTTCTCCTCGCTGGCCGGTAAAGACGTCATCGTCGTGGACGGCAAAGAGGGCGACTGGTACTCTAAAATCTACACCGTCAAGCCCCCCACCCAGGCTGGCACCGAGTACCCGGCACCGAATGCGCTGGGCACCAACATCAACCGCGAGGGCTGGCACCAGGGCAACGTCAGCATCAGCCCCGACGGCAAAACCATGTACTTCACCCGCCAAGAAATTGAGGGCAACTACGTCGGCACCAGCAAAATCTACTATGCCCTCAAAGGCGACGACGGCTGGGGCGCCGCCAACGAGGTGGCCGGCGTCAACGGCGACTACATCGCCAAACACCCCTGCGAAGGCGAACTCTACGGCGAAAAAGTCCTCTTCTTCGTGGCCGACATCCCTGGCGGACAGGGCGGCTTCGACATCTACTACGCACCCAAAAAACGCGACGGCGTCTTCGGCCTGCCCGTCAACCTAGGCCCCGTCATCAACACACCCGGCGAAGAAGCCTCACCCTTCTACCAGGACGGCAAACTCTACTTCAGCAGCAACGGACACCCCAGCATCGGCGGCCTAGACGTCTTCGTCAGCGAATGGGACGGCTCCAAATGGAGCGCTCCCGAACCGCTGCCCGCAGGCATCAACACCAGCTTAGACGACCTCTACTACACCCGTGTGGCCGACGGCTATTCGGGCTATTTAGTCAGCAACCGGCCCGGCATTAACAACCTCAAGAGCAAAACCTGCTGCGACGACATCTATTTCTGGGAAATGGAGCGCATCAAGGTCGAACTGCTGGCCACCACCTTCCGCATCCGTAAAAAAGACGAAAAGGCCAACCCGCCACTCGAAGGCTGCACCGTCCAGGTCATTGACGTAACCGAAAACAACCCGCTCAACGTGGACGCCAAGACCAACCCCACCAGCAATGACTTCCCCTTCACCCTCCTGCCCGACCGCTCCTACGTCGTCATCGCCGCACGCGAAGGCTACCAACCCGACACCGTGCGCTTCAACACCGTAGGCATCAAGAAAACCACCAAAGTCGAAAAGAAACTCACTCTGCGCGCCAAACAGCCGCCCAAGCCGCGCATTGTCAAACGCGACGAACCCATCCGGCTTAACAACATCTACTACGACTTCGATAAGGCCGACATCCTGCCCGACGCTGAGAAAGATTTGCAATTCCTGGTGAACCTGATGAGCCAATACCCGGACATGAAAATCGAACTCTCCTCGCACACCGACGCCCAAGGCAGCGACGACTATAACGAACGCCTCTCGCAGCGCCGCGCCGACAGCGCCAAAAACTGGATGGTCGCCCGAGGCATCGCCCCAGAGCGCATCGTCGCCGTCGGCTATGGAGAAAAGTTCATCCTCAACCACTGCAAGAACAACGTCAAGTGCACCGACGACGAACATCGCTTCAACCGGCGCACGGAATTCAAAATCATCGCCGGCCCCACGAGCATTACCATTGAGGAAGAAGTAAAAGAAGAGGGTCAGTAAAGCCCTCCAACCCCTGACAGCATACATCGGAGCGCTGAAGGAACATCAGCGCTCCGATTTGTTTTTTCCTATGTAATTGCAAGAGGCCTGTCCTGTAGCGCCTTTCTACCTTTGCCGCCGCTATGGATTTCATCAACGAACTTCGCTGGCGTGGCCTGATACACGACATCACCCCCGGCACCGAGGAGCACCTGCGCTCCAGCCGCGTACGCGGCTACATCGGCTTCGACCCTACCGCGCCTTCGCTGACGATTGGTAACTACGTGCAAATCATGCTCCTGCTGCGCCTCCAACTGGCCGGCCATCAGCCCGTCGTACTCATGGGCGGCGCCACAGGCCGCATTGGCGACCCCAGCGGACGCGACACCGAACGCGAGCTGAAGACGCTGGAGGAACTGGAGCACAACCTGGACCACCAAAAAGCGCAAATGCAGCGGTTGCTCAACTTCGACGAGGCCGTACCCAACCATGCCCTCTTGCTGAACAACTACGACTTCTATGCCCACATGAACGTGCTGGACTTCCTGCGCGACGTGGGCAAACACCTGACCGTCAACTACATGATGGCTAAAGAAAGCGTTCAGCGGCGCATTGAGTCCGGCATTTCCTTCACCGAGTTCAGCTACCAACTCCTCCAAGGTTACGACTTTGTGCTCCTACATCGCCACTACGGCATCACCCTGCAAATGGGCGGCAGCGACCAGTACGGCAACATCACCAGCGGCATCGAACTGGCCCGTAAAATAGACGGCCAACGCCTGTACGCCATCGTAACCCCTCTACTGACCAAAGCCGACGGCACCAAATTCGGCAAAAGCGCCGGCGGCAACATCTGGCTCGATCCCGAAATGACCAGCCCGTACCGCTTCTACCAGTTCTGGATCAACGCCGACGACCGCGACGTGCCCAAACTGATGCGCTACTTCTCGCTCAAAGGCCAGGAAGAAACCGAAGCCTTAGACGCCGACCCCATCGCCGCCAAACGCGCGCTGGCCGAAGAACTGACCATCCGCCTGCATGGCGCCGAAGAATTTGCCTCCGTGCAGGCCGTATCGGCACTGCTCTTCGACCCCAAAGCCGGGACAGAAATGCTGCACAGCCTGCCCAAGCGAACGCTGGCCCAGGTAGCCGAAGAAATTCCAGCGCCCGAAATCCGCCTAGAGACGGTACAGGGTCATTGCAACATCCTTGACTTCCTTAGCGAGCATACCGGCATTGTCGCCAGCCGCGGCGAAGCCAAACGGGCCATTCAGAACAACGCCATCAGCATCAACAAGGTGAAAATCACCTCCATAGATGCGGCGGTAACTCCGCAACACCTCTTGCACGGGCGCTACATTCTGGTGGAAAACGGAAAAAAGAACAAGTACTTAGTGCGCGTAAAAAGCGATGCATGAGCCGATGCAACAGGTACTCCCCTTATCGTGGATACCAACAGCGCGTTTTCTGCAAAGGCTCAAAAGCCAACTCAAACACCCCTACCTGTGAACAATCGCAACTCACCTGACGGGCAAAAGCGTGAACTTTGCCCGCACTCATTACGCTTTACCACGCATACCATTTTATGAAGAACATTACAGTGATTGGCGGCGGTACGATGGGCAACGGCATCGCCCACGTATTTGCCCAGTACGGCTACGAGGTCAGCTTGGTGGACATCTCGTCGGAGGTGCTGGACCGAGCACTCGGCACCATCAGCAAAAATTTAGACCGCCAGGTGGCCAAAGGCACCCTCACCGAAAGCGACAAGGCGGCGACCCTCCAGCGCATTCATCCCATGACCGACCTGCGCGAAGGCGCAGCAGGCGCTGACTTAGTGGTAGAAGCTGCTACAGAAAAGGTGGAGCTGAAACTGAAGCTTTTTGCCGACCTCGACCAGCTCGCCCCCGCCGGTGCCATTCTGGCTACGAACACCAGCAGCATTAGCATCACCAAAATCGCTGCCGCCACGAAGCGCCCCCAACAGGTCATCGGCATGCACTTCATGAACCCCGTGCCGGTCATGAAGCTCGTCGAGGTCATCCGCGGCTACGCCACGTCGGATGCCGTCTGCCAGACCATTATGGCTCTCTCCCAAAAGCTGGGCAAGACACCCGTTGAGGTCAACGACTACCCGGGCTTTGTGGCCAACCGTATCCTGATGCCCATGATCAACGAGGCCATCTACACCCTGTACGAGGGCGTGAGTGGGGTGCAAGAGATTGACACGGTCATGAAATTGGGCATGGCGCACCCCATGGGGCCGCTGCAATTGGCCGACTTCATTGGCCTGGATGTTTGCCTAGCCATTTTGCGTGTATTGCACGAGGGTTTTGGGCAGCCCAAATACGCCCCCTGCCCGCTGTTGGTGAACATGGTAACCGCCGGCAAGCTCGGTGTCAAAAGCGGTGAGGGTTTTTACACCTACACTCCCGGCAGCAAGGAGCTGGTGGTGGCTGAGCGATTCCGCTAAGGCAGTTTGTGCAGCCTGCGGGGGGCTTTTAGAAATCAGCCGCCAGCAGGCGCAGTTGTATTTCGCTCATTTTCAAGTTAAAAAGTGCGAGGTTTTGCCGTAGGAGGGCCTGTTCGAGGGCGCTCTGGGCGGCTTGCACCTCTAAGGCGTTGGTCTGGCCTAGCCGGAAGCGCTCGGTGCTGATGAGGAGGCTTTCTCGAGCCGTCTGGACGTTTTCGTTTTCCAGGGCCAGTGCCTGCTGCTGAGTGCGGAAGAGGACGAGCTGGTTCTCTATGGCGGTTTCTAATTCTAAGCGCTGCTCCTCGATGCGCAGGGCGGCCTGTTCGGCGCTGATGCGGGCGACGTCGGCCTGGCGCTTCAGATTGCCGCCGTTGTAGAGCGGTAGGGCAAGCGAGGCGCCAATAGCGAAGCCGGCCTGGTTGTTATTGCGGATGAAGCCGGCGCCGTTGTCGGTGCGCAGGGCGACAAACTGCCCGTTGGCCGTGATGCGCGGGCCGCGCAGGGCGTTGGCTTCGTCCACAGCGCGAGCGGCCGCCTCGGCGTTTTTTTGCAGGGCCAGAATGAGTGGGCTTTCCGTTTGGGCGCGCGCCAGCAAGCGTTCGCGGTCGGGAGCGTAGGCGACATCCATTTGTAACGCGACCTCGAAGGGCGTCTGCGGCGCACGGGCCAATAGCTGGTTGAGCACACCTTTCGAGGCTGCCGTAGCCGCCTGCTGCTGCAAGAGGGCAGCGCGCAGCTGGTTGAGGTCTAGACGCGCCTGCAAAACGTCGGGCTGAGCAGCCACCCCTGCCGCTACGCGCGCCTCGGCGATGCGCAAGCGTTCCTCATTGAGGGCAATGAGCTCCTGAGTGGCGCGCTCCTGCAGGCGATTGCGCACGATGTCGTAGTAGGCCGTGAGCACTTGTGCCGTTGTCTGTTGCACGGCAGCTTGCAGTGTCAGACGCGCCTGCTCGTCCAGCGCCTGCAAACGGTCTTTGGCAAAGCGCGCCCGACCGCCCTCGTAAATCACCCAACTGGCCTGCACGGCGCCATTGAGGTTGTTGAACGGCGCACCTAAAGCGTTGAATTCGTTGCCGTTAATAAGCCGTTGCTGAAAGGCACTCAGCGTAAACGTCTCGTTGACGGCCAGATTGACTACCGGCAACAGACCCGCATTTGCTGCGGTATTGTTCTGGTGGGCAATATCGGCATCTGCTTGCGCCAGTCGCACCGAAAAGTTCTGACTAAGAGCCAGGTTGACGGCTTCCTCCGGCGTGAGCAGCGATTGGGCCGCCAGGGCGTTCCAACAAAAAAAAGCAGCGGCAAAAAGGGAAGGCTTTTTTATCATAACCGATAGAATGAGAGGCATTTAAGTGTCAACCACTTCCGCCCGAAAACGCTTGCAGCTCCCGCTGTCAGGCCTTGGGCAGGCATTTTGGCTGGGCAATGTTACGCCGCTTCGGTGCGGTCGTTCTACTTTTCGCCCACAAAACAACCGCCCGACCGCAAACGCATGAAACAAGACAACATCCTCGTCATCGGCGCCAACGGGCAAATCGGCGCCGTACTCACCGAAGCCCTCCGCGAAGCGTACGGAACCGACCACGTCTTAGCCACCGACATCCGGGCCGCCGAAACCGCCACCCCAGGCCCTTTTGAAATCCTCGACGCCTGCAACGGCGCCGCCCTGAACGAAATCGTACGTCGCTGGCGCATTACCCAAATCTACCACTTAGCCGCCATCCTCAGCGCCCGAGGTGAGGAAAACCCGCTGTGGGCCTGGAACCTCAACATGACCAGCTGGCTCAATGTGCTGAAAACGAGCCTCGACAACGGCGTCGCCAAAGTCTTTTACCCCTCCTCCATTGCCGTCTTCGGGCCAGATGCCGTCAAACAAAACACGCCACAGGACGCCGTACTCATCCCTACAACCGTCTATGGCATCAGCAAAGTGGCGGGCGAAAACTGGGCCAACTACTACCACCATAAATACGGCTTAGATGTGCGCTCACTGCGCTATCCGGGTATCATCGGCTACCAAAGCGACCCCGGCGGCGGCACCACCGACTATGCCGTACACATCTACCACTACGCCGTCAAAGGCGAACCCTATGAATGCTTCCTGAGGGCCGACACTGCTCTGCCCATGCTCTACATGCCCGATGCCATCCGCGCCACACTCGAACTCATGGAAGCCCCCGCCCAAAACCTGTCCGTCCGAACCAGCTACAACCTGGCCGGCATGACCTTTACCCCAGCCGAAGTGGCTGCCAGCATCCAGAAATACCTGCCCGACTTCCAGGTCCGCTACCAACCCGACGCCCGTCAAAAAATCGCCGACAGCTGGCCCGCCTCCATTGACGACTCCCGCGCCCGCCACGACTGGGGCTGGATGCCTCAGTACAACTTAGACGCCATGACGCGCGACATGCTGCAACATCTGGGGGAGCGGTATGGGCGAAAGGTGGGGGGGTAGGCCCTATGGCTTCCATCAATGACTCAATGTACACTGAGAAGTCCGTACAAAATTTACAATAAAGATCTTTCTTGTTGTGGTTCTTTTGGTCTGCTCATGTACATTTGTCTGAGTAAAAAAAATGTGTGATGGCTCCACCCAACGAGGGAAATGTAGAGGTAAAGATTTCCTTTAAGACGCTTACTCCTCTATGGACAGGCGGTGCGGACGGGCAGATGAACCGCATTTGCGAGAGCGGTCTTTTGGGCAGTATGCGCTGGTGGTATGAAGCCATCGTACGCGCGTTAGGCGGCAAAGCCTGCGACCCCAGCGGTGATAAAAAATGTTTGTACGACGCGACGAAGCACAAGAAAAGTACCATTTCTGACGAACGTCAAGCGCTACGCAGGGCTGGTTTGTGCGACGTCTGTCAGCTCTTCGGCGCTACTGGCTGGCGGCGGCGCTTTCAGTTACAGGTCGTGGAAGACGAAACGCGAGCAATTTGGCAGGGCAATACGCTCCTCAATATCCGCCCCGGGGGTCGTAACCGTGGATGGTATCTGCCGCCGGGGCGCCTAGGGACTTTTTCCCTGCGGTTGCGGGCGTCTCCCTATCATTTAACGCAGGTGCTTGCTCTCCTGCGTTTCATAGCGCAATACGGCAGCTTAGGCGCCAAACCGCAATTGGGATACGGGGTGGTGGAGATATTGAACAACGAGGAAGTCAAGCAGCATACCACCAGTTTTTCATGGAAAAATCTTTTACCTGAAAACACAGGGCAAGCACAAACACCTGAAAAGCAAGAAGACCTGCCTAACCTGAAAGACATGGGCTTTTTCTGCTATCGCTTCGAGCCCGAGCATCCCAGCTGGTGGGTGCGCCTTTCGGGTCTGGAGCGCGTCGTGCACAATGTACAGCCCTTTGCCCGACAGACGGTGCCCATTGCCCCGCTGCTCAAAAACACTTGGCGCTTTGGCCACTGGCAACGCCACTGGGGACGCGATCGCGACTTCTGGGGACTAGTCGAAACCGAACGCCAACGCGGAAAGGTCACCGTCAGCTGGGCCTATCGCACCGATGAGGCCTGGGAAATCCGCGGCTCCGCTTGGCTCTGTGGGCTCAAGGACGAAAAAGCAGTGTGGGCTATGTTCCAAAATGCCGATATTTGGGCAAACACGGTGGGCATAGAGGGAGATCTCATCACCACCCCGCGTGAGCAGTGGAAGAAAATCCTCGACATTTGACCCATTCTATTACCTTATGCTATGATTAAAAGCCTTTTCATACATCGCTTTCGCGGCATCAAGCAAGGACGCATAGACGACCTGCGGCGATTTAATGTCTTTATTGGCCCTAACAACAGCGGCAAAACGGCGGTACTTGAACTGCTCTACCTGAGCGCCACCAGTGGCCGACCAGCCCAGTTTTTCCGCGAAGACCTCATGAATGCCGAAGACGAAGCGCGTGCCCAGGCCAGCGCTTTCGATGCCACTACCTCAGCGCACGACCTGCTGGGCCAAGCACCATTACCCTGCTTGCGCCAACGCCACAATAAAAGCCCCCGGTGGAAAAAAGAAGGAACCTCCCTGACTTCACAAGGCGGTATCCGCGTCAAACTCGGCCTCCACTCCTGGCCCGAATTCCTCTTAGCCGCCCCACCACCCATTCCTGACAAAGAAGACAACGCCGTCTTTGTAGCGGAAGACCTTTCGGAGATAGCCATGTTTACCCTGCCTAAGCCCAAACGACTGGACGATACGATGATGCCTCCTTACTTGCGCGAGCAAGGCCTCAACCCACCCGACGCCGACTGGCATTATCTGTGGGAAGACGATTGGGCCTATCGGTGGGCACACCAATCAGACATAGACAAACTCGCCATCTGGGCCACACAGGGCCAACGGCCCGCCCCGGAGCACGTCATCTTTTTCAATTTCAACACCGTTGTCACCCACCTCTCAGCCTCATTTGCCCAAAATGCCTATCATCACATACCCGACTGGGAAGCCAAAATTGCCGCCCAGATGGCTAAGGTGTTTCCCACTCTGGAAAACGCATCTCTGGATGTTAAGGAAGCCAAAGACGGCCAGCCCGGGTATACCGGCTACGTGCGCTTCCCCGGTAAGACTCCTTTGCCTGTGGACCAACTCGGCGATGGCGCCCGCCATGCTTTCAAACTCCTGACCGCTTTGGTTACTCTGTGCGAAAGGGTCAGCGAAGAGCGGCCAGGGATGTTGCTTTGGGAAGAACCGGAGGTATTCATGCATGCCGCTACACTCTCTCGAATATTGGAAGTAGTCTTTGACCTCGTGAGAAACAAACCTATCCAGATAGGTATCACCACTCAGAGCATAGAGGTATTGGCATGGATGGCTAAACATCTGGAGCCGCTAGCTGCCGAAGAGGCCGACCGCTTCAAGGCTTATCATTTCTACTTGGAGCAAGGGCATCTGCAGACATATCCTTTTGCTGGAAAAGCGCTGGGTGGATGGATGGAGTTCTTCGGCGATCCTCGAATGCTTAAGGAAGAAGAATTAACATCGCCATTTGTCAAATGGTCAGCTCAACCTGAAAGTTTAGCATGATTGAAATCTTCGTCATAACGGAGGGCGCCACAGAAAGAGAGGTAGGCAAAGTGCTCTACGAGCGAGCTATCCTTTCTCAACAGGCCAGGCCCAAACCACCGGATTGGAAAGGACCACAACGCGAAGGCGCAGAACAGATTCTCAGAAGAATGGCAGATCTTGTCTCTTCGCTGCTACAAAGCAGCCAGCAAGAACGACTGCTTTTGGTCTTTGACCAGGAGGATGCTCCGACTCCTCAGGCGCGTGCCGAATGGATTGGAAAGCGGATCAGCCTTACTTTCGTTCCGCACCGCTACCCACAATTCAGCAATTTGTTTACCTCAGAGAATGCCGGCCTTCGCGTATTGTTGCATATTTCCAACGCGGTCATACCTGGTAGTAGTAGAGGCGATTTTGATGGATACATCCTCCAATTGCTTCAAGGAGCAGAAAAAGTGTAAATTGCCCAAAAAATTATCGGTAATAACGCTCCTGTGAGCGCTCAGCAGCTCCTCGACAAGGCAGAAAGAGAACTGACAGCGTTAATGCAGCAAAACGGTTATCCCTGGACACATGCAAAATCCTGGCTCTACGGATACATCACCGCCTTCCAGCAGCGAGAATCCCATGTAGCCTTTGCCAAAAAAGTAGTGGAATGTGCCGAAGAAGCGGAATTACGTCGTACTTTTAAAACACTTATCATCGCTTGGAACGATCTGATATGACCTACGACTTCCACGCCCACTACCCCTTCGCCCTTATGACCCACCACCAGTTTGAGGCTTACCAATGGCTGGCAGGCGATAGCCCAAAATTGCCCTCCGCCTGGCGCGAGCTGGAACACATCGAAGACCCCATCGCCCGCTTCGACCTGCTGGCTCAGGCCATCGCTACGCCCGTCCGCGAACGCGCACGCATCGGCGTCAAACCACATACTGGTGGCTACCGCCGTTGGGTTGAGCAAGACTCTGCCACTTTCCTCCAAAAGCGCCAGCAGCTGATGCTCCAGCTCGGGCAACTACCCACGCTGCCTCCTATCGAACAACTGCCTGCTCATGCCTGGACGCTGCACCTGCCCTTCACCCTGCTCAAGCCCTACATCAGCCGCGACGACCAGACCTTCCACCTGCTGGATAACCCGCTAAAAAAAGACCGTATCTTCCGGGTTCCCTACATCGCCGCTTCGCAATGGAAAGGCGCCTTGCGCGCGGCCTTCAGACAGCTGGGTACCCCAGGCGATAAAGCCACCGAAGAGCGCCTCTTCGGCAATGCAAAAGGAGAAGACCAGCATTTCCAGAGTGGCTACCTCCACTTCTTCCCCACCTTCCTCGATCGGCTGGGGCTGGAGGTGCTCAACCCTCACGACCGCAAAACCAATGTAGGCAAACGCGGCCCTATCCTCTTTGAGTGCGCGCCCGCTGGCGCAAAGGGCATCTTCCAGCTGATATACGTCCCCACCAGCGCACCCACACCTGAAGAAATAACGGCCGACCTTCAAACCATCGCCTGCGCCCTGCGCGCCATGCTCACCCAACACGGCTTCGGCGCTAAAACCAGCAGCGGCTACGGCCTGGCCTACGTGAAAACCGAGAAAATCACCCTAGAACCCGCGTCTTGTAAAGGAACCTTCATCCAAGCCTGGAACCAAAACTATGTATGACCTGAACAAACTGGCCCAACACCGCAAAGACATCCTGCTGGCAGAAGTGGTAGGGTGGCTGCATGACTATCGGAAGTGCTCAGAGGAGTTTCTAAAAAATCAGGCCGATCATGGAGTCAGCCTGCCGAGGGACGAGATTATCAAAAGGTTTCCAGGATTACAAAACCTTTCCATAAACCTGCTTAACGAAAATACGTCCATCCCGCAACTCTTGAACGAACGGAGGAAAACGAGTCCGCCATTTCTACTCGTCAGTTATCTTATTCGCGCACACAACACCTCTCATTTTGACAAGCAAGAACCAGTTGGCGGTAAGCAGGGAAATTGTAAAATTCATTTGAGCACACCTTTTGGTTTTGAGAAATCCGTTCCTTCCGATCTTACATCGGCTCTTTGGGCATTACCCTGGACAGATCTGAATGACAGAGAAAAGCAAAAACAAGCTATTGAGCCACTCCTCTCGCAAACCGTAGCCGACACTCGACGGCCTATCAATGAGGTCAACCTTTGGAGTTGGGGAATGCTGGTTGGCGCTCTGTATAAAGCGGCTCTGGCAGGTGCCCTACTGAACGGGAACGGGCAGTTCCAGAATGTTAAAGACCTTCGCTGGCGGCTACTCAGTGTACGAATAGATGGCCTGAACTTTCTGCGTCAGGTGGAGAAGATACCCGACCTGCTGGCCAGAAAGGAGTTAATTTCGGATGCTCTGAACAAAGTGCAGAAACTCCTGGAGATTACCTATCCGATAGCCAGCGAGGTCTATCGAGATGAAAACGGGAGCATCTATGTGGTACCTGACCTCCAAGAAGACGTGTTAGAAAATGTAAAAGCAGACGGCAGGGCGCTCAAAGTCCTCATTCTTGATGCCTTCGCCGAAGGTACATTAAAGAACGACCCGAGCCTCCAAATAGGCGCAGAATGGATACCGCATGTCGGCTTAGAACAAAAACCCTGGTGGGGCCAGGACCCTGATTGGGAAAAAAATACAAAGTCAAACAGCAGTAGCAACGACGAATTACCAGACATTGCCAGCATTTTGTCTTCAAAGGCAATATCCATTGCTCAGGCAGACAAGATACATATTTACTGGCCAGCGTCTCAACCAACCGCTGAAATTTGCTCCGTATGCGGCATCAGACCACAAGGGCCAGACAGCAAATCTGCTGATAGACGAGTATGCAAAATTTGCGAAAAGCGCCGCGCCAATCGCTCTCAAGAATGGCTCCAATACCAGCAGAAACGTACCATTTGGTTGGATGAGGTGGCTGACCAAAACGGCCGGTTAGCCCTGATTACAGGGCGATTTTATCTAAAGCACTGGCTAGATGGAGCGCTATTGAAAACATTGTTCCTCATATTTCCCGCTGATCCGGAAAATACTCAATCAAAACCCATCACCACCAAAACCCCCTCCTTCGCCCGCCTACGCCGCATTTGGGAAACCACCCAACGCTTCTGGCAGGAAGTGGACGAACAAATACAGGGTGAGTATCAAAGCCAGCGTATTCGCTTGCAAATAACAGGTAGCTTTATTCCTGACGACGAAAAGCCCCCCCTCTATCGTTACCACTCCTACGTGTTGGTCAAAGACCAGCTCAAGATGAGCGTACTCTGGAATGGCAGCGCCTTCCTGTCGTGCGATAACTTAGAATACTCGAGCTCGAAGGAACAGCTGGGACAGCCTGTACAGGAATTTTTAGCCCAAACAAAGGAATTGACCGTTTACACGCCCTCCGAATACGGTGCGGGCAGCCGACGGATAGGAACCCTGCGGGAAATGCAGATAGAGGAGAAAGGCCGGTATAGCCCGGTTATTCCCATCCTGAGGGAGCCTAACGCTTTTATGATGTTAGTGCCAGCTGAGGTGGTGCTCGATGTCGTGGAAGCAATAAAAGCCAAATACGAGAAGGAGATGGGCAAAGTGCGCAATCGGCTCCCCGTGCACGTAGGCGCAGTATTTGCCCATCGGCGCACGCCGCTGCGCGCCATTCTCGACGCCGGGCGCGCTATGCTGCGGCAACCCGGCGATGCGCAGGTGTGGAAGGTCGAAGAAGTTCTCCGTCAAAGCAGTGGCCAGGGGCAATGCGCCAAGGTAGCCGAAATACGCTTAAAACAGCAGGACAGAACCCTTTCCTGGCAAGTGCCGCTGTTTATGGGCGACGGCATGACAGAAGACAATTGGTATCCGTATGCCTTCTTAAAGACAGACGCTGCTGGCCGGCAGCGATGCGTGAAAGCACACAACCCCCGGACGGGCCAAGAAGAATGGTTGGTTCACGCCAGTGAGCTAAGGGCCGGCGACGAGATCTACTTTACCCCCGCCACCTTCGACTTCGAGTTTTTAGACACTAATGCTCGCCGCTTCGAGATCCACTACAACGGAGAGGGCCGACGCCTGAGCCGTCTAACACGACCACTGTACTTAGACGAACTTACCGAGGTGAAACAAATCTGGGAATATTTGAAAGATCTTTCTCAGCGCCAACGCCATCAGGTTATTCACAGCATCGAAGCAACCCGTCAACTGTGGTACGGACACGAACAACCGGTAGAAGATACGGCATTCCAGCAATTTGTCGCCGATACACTGGCCAACGCCGAATGGCCTGAACAGAGACCCTGGAAAAGCCTTTGCACTGCGGCAAAAGAGCGCCTTATCCGAGCCGGCTGCAATGGCCTACTGGCCGATGTAGGCGAACTTTACATAAAAATCTTAAAGGCATAAAAAACCACACAACACATGGCCACCTATACTCGACTTCGCTATCTACTCCTGACCACCGACCCCGTACATATCGGCGCCGGCGGCTACCGCCTCGGGCGCGTAGACAATACCATCGTTCGGGAGCCTGGCACTCACCTGCCCAAAATACCCGGCACCAGCCTCCATGGTGCCATCCGGTCCTATGCCGCCTACCTTAACGACACACCACAAGCAGCCGGCCAAAAACACGACGAAGTAGATGAACCAGACAAAAATCCAGTTTGCTACACCTTCGGCTATATTAAGAAACAAAAGACCGGCAATAATGAAGAAGAAAAGGTAATCGCCTACTCCGGCGTGGTCAATATCTTCGACGCGCACCTTCTGCTCTTTCCCGTCTATTCCATGGTCGGCCCCGTGTGGGTCAGTACAAAACAGCGGTTGGAAGATGCAGGATTTACACTCTCAAAGGAGAGCCAGCCTGAAGTATCGGAAGGTGCTCTACTAACCTGGAAGCACAAAAAACCGCTCAACTTGGGCTGGCTGATGCTCCCTTCCGCCGGCCCAATCACCATAGATGCTCCCAAAGACTGGCAAGGCGAGCGCTGGAATGCCGTTAAAGACCGCATCGCTTTAGTACCGGATGCGCTTTTTGGCCAGATTGTCAACAGCAATTTGGAAGTGCGCACCTCCGTGAGCATAGACGCCACCACCGGCGCTGCCGAAGAAGGTGCGCTATTCACCTACGAGGCTATTCCCAGAGCGACATTCCTGACGATGGAAGCAGTCATAGACGATTATCGGGAGCGTTTCCCCCGACAAAACCGCAATAATTGGTCAAGTCCTGCCGACGTGCTCACCGCCGGCCTTCGGCTTATCGAGTGGCTGGGCGTAGGAGGCATGGGCACACGCGGCTTCGGACGTGTCGCCATCGTAGGCAAGCCATCGCAAAAAAACTTTGAACCTACCCAACCACAAGAACATGAACACGCTACTCACTAAAAATAACATAGATTATCTGGCCGCTAAACATGCTCGAAGCGTGTTTTCGGGAAAAACATCACCAAAGGATATCGAAAATACAGCCACGAAAGCCCTGGGCGTCCTTCAGGAAAATGGCGTATATGCCTGCTTTCTGTACCTGCTTGCCAAAGAAAAAGACAACGGCCAGCAGTTGAGCCAGCAGATGTGTCAGCTGCTAAAAAATGTGGGACTGGGGGATGCTCCTGCTAATTCAGAGGACTCTTCGAAGGTACTGGAGTTTGTCAATGAGCATATTTCCCAGGATATTGAGCGTCTGTTGCTGGCAAAAGAAGTCCTGGAGCAGATGCTCACCTACGTTCGCTACGGCGCCAAAGCCATGAGCAAGGATACGCCTGAAAAAACCACCGACACTGCGTCATGAGCACCTGGACTGCATATGAAGTCGTCTTTCGCCTACGCGCCCCGCTACATGTGGGTTGGCGCAAGGTGGGCAATTTGCTCATGACGCGACCCTACGTACCTGGCCGCGCCTTTTGGGGTGCGCTCACCATGCGTCTGACGCGCATGGCAACAACAGGACCAGCGGAAGACTCCAGCCTGTACCAGCGATATGGTCAACGGATACACGAGCAACTGGCCTATACCTACTTCTATCCGGCTCTTCTAGATCTAGACAACAAGATCTACACCGTACAATGGCCCTGGGCCGACGAGGCCGCTTTTCGCCATCGCTTCCTGGGCAGCTACGCCAGTGCGACACTGGTGTATCCGGCCCAATCCGCAGAAGAAGGCATGTTACATGAAACAGAGTTTATCGCACCCTATACAGTAGATAAAGGCAAGCCTGTTTATTTGAAAGGCTTCATCTTCGAAGGGGCGGGCTGTTCCCTGGATTGGAAAAAAGCACTTGAGGCCTTGCAATTCGGCGCTGAGCGCACCTATGGCTGGGGGGATGTGGAAGTAGTGCTCTGCTCACCTGCTGCTACGGCCGTCTGGAATGGCCCAGGGGGCAAACCGATAACTTTTGACCTTAACGGTGAGCAAGTACTCGCTCAGGTGCTGAAAGAAGAGCCCTTGGTAGCTCATGCGCGCACCAGCAACCGCCTGATAGGTAGCGTAGAACCCCTGGTCGGGCGCGAATGGCGCTCAAATTCAGAAAGAAGCACTCGATACGCCGGCCAGCATATCGAGACAAATGGCGTGCTGTACACGCCGGGTAGCACCACGCCACAGGAGGCTACTTTCCATATAGGCAACTACGGTATTTGGGAACAAAAGCCTTGAGCAGCTAACGCTCACTTGCTAAACCATCCCCCTTGAAACACCCCTTTCTTCTCCATGCCCACCCGCTGGGCCAGAAATTCAAACGACCCGGCGATCGCCCCCGTTTTGGCGTTGAATTTTTCGAGGGTGGCGATGCCGTCGAAGGCCTCGAAAGTCTCCCACTCGTTGGCGCTGCGAAAAACCTGCACGGCAGCGCTCAGGCGCAGCGGGGCGTAAGTATCTAAGTCGTCCGTAATGGTAATGACGGGTAGGGCGGCCAAGTGGCGTTTCGTCAGGCCGGCCATGACTAAGTAGATGCGGTGGTCGCGGCCCGTGGAGTCTGTCCACGTCAGGTTAATGTGTAGCGACAGTGGGTCATCGTCCGGGGTTTCATCAATCAGCTGCACGCCCGAGGTCCAGAACGGCTCCTGGGCCATGTAGGCCTGTTTGCCCAGAATATTGTCGTAGTAGCGCCACCACAACAGATTGACGGACACCGGTTTTTGAGTGTTCATGGGCAGAGCGTGCTGGCCGTAGGTAAGCGAGACGCCGTCCACACGCATGCGGCAGGTGGAGCAGGCCAGGTTGAACGTATCATTGATGCCCTCTGGGACAAGCGTTTGGGACAAGGCAGGGGCTACAGCAGCAGTGATTAGCAAAAGTAAAAACAGCGGCATGCGGATCAGGGCTGGCATGTGTCGTGTTGGGTGTAGTGTAACCCTATTGGCAGGAAGGATTACAAAGCAGTGGCTGAAAACTTTGCGCACAAAAATGCGGCAGCCGTCTCCGAATGGCGCTATTAATAGCCGTAAAAAATTGCCCTGCCGCTCCGTTATGGGTGCAGGCAGGGCAATAAGAGGGCCAACCCGAATGGCCTATTGCAGCACGATACGCTCGGTGAAGAGCTTATCACCCTGCTGCACAACGAGCAGGAGCGTACCTTTGGCGAATTCCTTCAGGTCAAATTGCTGATGGTACTGGCCGCTGAAAGCGTTTAGTTCTTCGCGGAAGAGCTGGCGTCCTGAAAGATCGAGTAACAGCACCGTAGTGGGCTGAGGCGCAGCCCGAAACTCAACCGTCAACAGGCCAGTGGTTGGGTTGGGGTAGGCCCGAAAGCCCTCCACGACGAGCAGATGACCGGCTACAGCCTCGGGCAACGGGCTGATTTGCGGAATGTCGCCGTCCGTTGGGTTGCGCAGGGTAATAGGCGGGCGTTTTTCGCCCGGATGCGCAGGCGACGCCACTGTGGAGCGGTCGCGGCAGGCCCGAAGCGAGACCTCCACCTGCTGAGGCTTTCCATCGCGCAGGTAATAGACCGTTACGCGGTCGTTAGGCTTGTAGCCGGCAATGACATCCCACAGTTCATCGTGGTTCTTGACCGTTTTTGTGTTGATGGCCGTAATGACATCGCCTTCTTTCATGCCCGCCTCACGCGCCGCCGAGCTCTCGGTGAAAGCGGTGATGTTGGTACCGCGCACCGTATTAAGCGCGCCAACCTCCAGATAACTGCCAGTATAAACACCCAGGCAGGCCTCCTTTTCGCGGAAGCGGTTCACCTCTACCTCTACACGCGGGCTGCGGCGTTCTGCTGGAGCATCCACAATTTTGCTGCCTGCAGATACGACGACGATGTAATCCTTCTTGCCGCGCTGGTAGCGGACGGGTATTCGCTGGCCGGGTCGTGTTTTCTTCATGAAGCGCTCCAGCTCTTCCCAGTTGTGCAGCGGCTGGTCGTCTATGCCCAGCAGGATGTCGCCGTTTTGCAAGCCGGCGCGTTCAGCAGCCGTTCCGGGCAACACGTCAATGGCCACGCCCTGCGTCTTGGGGTCATCGCCGGGGCGCGGGCTGACGCCTAAGTAGCCCTGCGTGCGCTGACGCGGGCGGCCCTCCAGATCGCGCAAAACTCGACCCACTTCGCCCGTTTCGGGGTCAAAGAGGCGCTCTAATTCCCGCCCGACGTCCTCCATCTCGCGCCCCACTTCCTCTCCAATGGCTTTCCAATCTATCTCCTCTAAGCGGCGAATGGCCTCCTCCAGCTTTTCACGCGCTTCGGGCAAGGGCGACTCCACCACCCGCACCTCTATGCGAACGCTGTCGGCGCCCTGCGAACGGCGGTAAGCTTCCACATCGAACTTTTCAGCGCCCGGGCCTTTCTTCACAATGGTCTCTATGGTCTCCGTACCGTCGGGTTCGATCACGCGCTTCGTGATGATGATCTGCTTTTCCTTATCGCCTTCCGGCGCCTTGTTCTGTTGAGCCAAAAGTGGGGCGGCAGCCAGTGCAAGCGTAGCAACCGCCAGCGTAATCCATGTCTTCATAGAAAAGTCTGTTTTTGAAAAAATGCGGTGAAGAAGCCACTGCCCAAAGACAACGCAAAAGGGCGTGGGTTGCTCGCCATGAGGGCTAAATGCGGCGGCTCTTCCTCAGCCTTTAGCCACACCGATGCTCCAGCCTCGGCGGAACCTATTCGCAGGATTTCCATCTGGCGGCCAAACAAGTTTGGCCGTTACAGGATGACGAGCACTTTGCCGCTTTGGATTTCGCTGCCGCGCCAGATGCGCAGCGTATAAGCGCCAGGGGGCAGGTCCTTGACGGCGATCGGGTGTATCCCTGCGGGCAGCGCGCCTAAGTCGCGGGCAGCCTGGCCTTCGGCATTATAGAGGGTTACCTTAGTGGCGTCGAAAGGCAGTTCCAGAGTGAGGTGCTCTCTGGCGGGATTGGGGTAGTAAAGCGCAGGCTGTGCGGCCTGTACGGGGCTTTGCGGGTCGGGCTGTGTTTGGAAGGCTACAGGTGTTTTGCCGTCGTCGCAGTTGGGTGTGCTGACGTACTCGCCGATGATGCGCACGAGCAAGTCGTTGAGCAGTTCTACTTTATAGACGTCGGCAGTAGGTGCCAGATGCTTGCCACCGATGCCGGAGTGGTCAGTCAGGAACAGGTAAGAGCCGTTGGTGGCCAATCCGAAGAATTTCATCAGGAACTCCGTGTCCTTCTGGATGCCGCTGCAGGCGATGGGCACGATGCGGATGCCGCGGCGGGCCGCTTCGCGGATGCTGCGCTGGAGGTTTTGAATGACTTCAGGCCGCTGGTGTGGGCTGGCGTCGAGCACTAAGAAACAGATGCGGGCCACGGCGTCGCGACTCCAGGGCTGGCGCAGCGTTTCTTCGAGGGCGCTGTGCACGGCTTCGGGGTAATCGCCGCCGCCGTCGGCGTATTGGCGGCGGATGTAGTCCACTGTTTTGGAAATATCGCGATTGAGGGCACTGCTTTTGACCAAGTACTCATCGCCTTCGTCGCGGTAGAAGACGCTGCCCATGCGCAGGTCGAGGTCGGGGAAGCGCGCTTGCACACGCCCGATGACGTCGAGCAGTTCGGTTTTCAAGTAGTCAATCTCGTCGCCCATGCTGCCGGTAGCATCCACCGTCCAGACGATGTCCACCGTGCGGGAGTAGCGGCATTCGCGTTTGATTTTGTGCAGGTTAATGCCGTCTTCGAAGGGTTTGGGCGTGCCCAAGGTGTGTGTTTTGCCGTCCACGTCGGCTACCACTTTGAGTGGGCCTTCGGCGGGTTTGTCTGTGTAGAGGCCTTCCCATAGTTCGGCCTGTCCGGTGTTGGATGTGCGAGCTTCCCACAGCATAGCGCCGTTTCGGTCGAGCAAACGCACGGGCACATCGCTGAGCGGCATGCCGGCCTCGTTTTGCAACAGTACCGAATAGCGGCGTTTGGGATAGAACTGGTAGGTTTTCTGGTGTTGGTCCATTTCGCCGTCGCGCAAGAGGTCGGTCCAGTGGTTGTTCCAGTTGTGCAAGTCGTTCCATTCGCCGGCAGTGAGTTGGCCGGCACGGTCGGCCCCTGGCATTGGGCGTCGCGAGCGCGTCGGGCGGTCTGCCCCTGCCGGAGCGGCGGGCATAGGCGCACTTGCAGGTGCGGGAGATACCGAAAGCGCAGCCGGCGCTGGCTCGCTGGCCTCGTCGGTATCTGTTGCAGTGGCCGTTTCCTCAACAGATTTCATCAGCATGCGCGCATCAGCAGGTCGGGTTCTCGCTCTCATAGAGAGCGCCTCATCTCCCCGGCGGGGCTTGGCGGAAGGGGCTCGTTCTTTGTGGGCAGGACGCAGCACGGGGCCGTCGCCCGCTGCCTCAACCTCGTCGCGGAACAGCGCCGGCCGGTAGCGCACCGTTACGGACTCCGCCAGGCCGGGCACTACGGGTTCGAGCGCTACCGTGCGCAGGTCGGTTTTCCGGTCTTTGCTGACGGTTACATGCGTCAGGCGAAGATGGGCAAAGCCTTCGTGTTCCAGTTCTATCGTGTACGTACCCGGCAAAACCGAAGCGCAGAACTTACCCTCGGCATCGGTCTGCAGGGCGGCCATGCGCACCGTGTCTTGCCAGATTTGCACGGACACCCCGGCAAGCGGTTGACCGGTCAGGTCGGTAATGCGGGCGCAGATTTGGGCGTCGTCATTGGGGCCAAAATGCCAGCTTCCACCGAGGAGCAGCAAGAAGAGCAGGACTAAGGAAGCGTTTTTCATAAAACCAGTTTGCGTTTGCGGTGAGAAGGAATGCCCTTCAGATGTGGCTGTGGGCAAAATTGCACAAGACTTTAACGCAGTAGCCGCTTGCCGATGCGCCAGAGGAGCGACCATTCTTTCTGTATGCGGAAATACGGCTGTGGCTGGCCGCCTAACTGGCGACGTACGCGCTCGATGGCTGGGATCATGCTGCCCAAAAAGTCAAAAGTCGGCACGCGTAGTTCCTCTAAGGCAAAGCACATGGCTTCCCACGCCAGCAGGATGCCTGCCCCCGAAGAGCGCAGCGTCGGGTCTTCGCCAGCCAGCAGGTAGTAGGCCGAGTGCTTGTCCCAGATGACGTAAGCTGCGGCGTGCGGAGCACCCGTGTTACGGTCTATAGCCCAGAAGATTTCACGACGTTTCTGCATGGCCAACGTCTGGTCCAGGTGTTCCAACAGGGTGAACGAAAAGGGTACTCTCAGCCCCTGGCGCTCAAAGGAGCAGTTATGCACCTCGTAAAACTGCCGCAAGTCACCGCCGCGGCATATCTCCACCCGTGCGGCGGCCTTAGGCAGCTTGTTGTTGCGGTAGTCAGGCGCCAGATTGGCCCGAAGCGAAGCCAGATCGGTGAGTGCTATAGTGTACGAATAGCGCGTCGTCTGCCGAAAGCCCGCCCAGTAAAACGGCAACCAGTTGGCTACGGTGTAGTGGAAGTCCTGTTCAAAAGCCGCCAAAGGAGGCAAATCGGAAACCAATTCGCGCAGTAGCGGTATTTCTCGCCGCACCACGCGGTATTCGGGCAGCAAATACGGCCCTAGGAAGCGGCACAACGGCGGCATGGCGACGTAGCGCCAGTGGAATTTTCTTTTGATAAAAAACGGTAAAGCGCCTACTATCTCATTACCATGGTAGGCCAGCACTGCCGACCAATTTTCCGGGCCGCAGACGGCATCTAAATAATAAGGCTCCCCAAAAATAGGCAAATCAGGCGCCTTAGCAGCGAAGTGGCGGTATTGTTCCTGAGTTTCCGCAGGCTCATAGCGCTTCTGCTCAGCCATTAAAATCCAGAATTGTAGTTTATATAGAAACCTCCGCCTCCCGTGTTGCGCCAGCTCCATTCGAAGCGGATGACGGAGTTGTAGAACAGGATCAGGTGCATACCGAAGCCATAGCCGCGCAGCAAGCGGTTGTTGAATGGATTGTTTGCGGCAAAGAATGGGTCGTTGGCATAGCCTGCGTCGTGGTGTAGGGCGAAGAAGGTGCGTATGGGTAGGTGTTTGGCGAGTGGTACCCACTTTCCGACGTACAGGTATTCGTCTAAGAGCCGAAAGCGCAGGGTGGTGCGTTGCATGCCAAAGTCTAAGCCATCTACGACGAAGAATTCGTAGCCGCGTAGCACGTCATTTCCATAGCCCAACGCCTGGTTGTTGTAGAACGGCGGCTGGCGGCGCGGCGCACTGATGCGGACTTTGGCCATCAGTTCGACGCTCCAACGACGGTTCCAGGAATGATAGTAACGCACTTCGGCCGACAGGCGCAGCAGGTGCAGATCGTCGGAAGGCAGTAAGCCGTTTTGGCGCAGCTCGAGGGCAGTCAACCAACCCTTGAGCGGGTAAGGGCGGGCGTCGCGCGCGTCGGTAACCACGCGATAGATGGCACTGAAGTGGCGTTGTTGGGTGCGTCCTTGGCCGAAGAAGGAGGGGTTGAGTTCGTGAGCTACCGTATCGCCCACGCGGTTGTGGTGGTACTCCACGACGAAAAAATGCGTCGTTAGCAGCTTAGGGCGCCAGTTAAGGGCCAGTTGAGCGTACAGCCTTTGGCGCAGCCATAGGTCAGGGTCACTGACGAATTGCTGGCGGTTATCGGCCGTTAGATACTGTACCTCGTGGTTTCGGCTGAAGCCCACAGCGGCGCGGAAGCCCAGCGTTTGGCGACGGTTGAACCAAGGGCGTTCATACGAAGCCTCATAGCGGTTGGTATAGCCGAAATTCAGGTTGACTCTCAGAATGTCGGCACGGCCGCTCAGGTTGAGATGAGAGGAACTGACGCCGTAGTTGACGCGCTTGAGCGAGCGGTTGAAGTCCGTCCACCAGACGTTGAAATTGCGGTCGGCCAGCTCAAAGACGGGAATGGGATAGAGATACCACATCTCTTTGAGCCACAGGCGTACGGCTAAGCGATCGCCGGGCTCGAGTGCCTCTATCTGGATGGTCGAATGCGCAAACAGGTTAGTGTTCATCACGCGCAGGCGGTTGCGCTCCAGCGTTTCGGCAAGTGTGGCCAGCTCCAGCGTATCGCCGGCCTGAAATTCCAGCTCACGCAGGATGAGCTCCGAACGCGTGCGTCGGTTACCCTCCAGAATGATGGTGTCAATGCGTACCCAGGGCCGCCCACTAAAAGCCGCAGTGCTCTGCGCCGCAGCGCAAATTGCCATTAGGGCCTGCCAGAAGAGCAGAATAGCCCAAACGGTCTTTCTTATCTTTTGATAAAAAGTCGTTCCCACAATCGCACGCTGTTTTTTCGCATAAACCCTCGCTCAAGGGCGAAAGATGTGGTTTTTCGGTTGGCTTCTATAGCGATACTCCTCTGCTTTTTGTAGCCGCTGGGGTGAAAGGTAGCGCGTAAAGGCACGTTCATGTCTATACGAAAAAGACACCAAGATGGAGCTCGATGACCCACTCTGTCCGATATTTAATCGAAAGTTATGGAAAATCTTGCCAAACATCCCAAGCGCTATTTTGCACTGAAACGGCGGTGTTGCTCTGGCCCAACAGAATGTAGGATTGGACGGTAGAGGTTCCTGGTCTCGATGCTCCAACGTTACCTTGCTGCCTGCCGTTCAACAGCAGAGCAAGATTGAGGTGGGATAATTCCTGATTGTTGTAGGGCCGGTATCAGGCACCTGACTACATCCAATGCCATGCAGTTGCAGGCCTGCCCGCTTTGTCAGGCCCTTTCCCTTTAGGTCTCTCATCTGGGGCAACTTGCCGTCGCCTAAGTCGGATGTATCTGATTTTTAGGATGAAGCAGCGTATGCTTGCCTCATATTTTCCAATCCAACCGCACCGTATAACTACGCGGCCCTTCGAGTAGCGCTGGGCGGTAAGAATATATTTGGTTGAGCACGTTGTTGCACAGCAAGCTTACCTTCAGGTGCTCACCAATCTTGCGCGAGGCGCGCAGGTCGAAGATGGTGAAACCCTTGTTGTAGCGGTCGCGGAACGACTTGACGCCCGGAATCCCCAGTTCGAACACTAAGTCCACGGCTTCCATATGGCTGTTGTATTGCACCGAAGCCCCCATGGCGTATGGGCCTACGGCATATTCGGCGTCCACCTTTACCATGTCGCGGAAGCGGTACTTAAGCACGTTTCGGTTGACGGAGGTTTTGTATTTGGCCTGGTCAAACTCCTCGCCCGGCGCCAGGCGGTAGATGGGGTTGATGCGCGTCCAGCCACTGAGCAGATAAAAGATGCCCGGGCCGATTTTGCCCTGCCCCATCACGGAGATTTCCGCACCTGAGACGCGCGTATCGCCGACGTTTTTCGACTTGAATACGATGGCCGGGAAGATGCGGTCGAGGTCGAATTCCATCATGTCGTCGTATTCCATAATGAAGCCCGTAACATCTAAGAAGCCGTAGAAGCGCCCTAAGGCAAAGCCCTGTTTGAGGCCCACTTCGGCCGTCCAGCCCGTTTCGGACACCAGGTTTGGGTTGGGTGCCACGTTGCCGACGCCAAAAGAGGTGTTGATAAATTTCTCAGCGATAGTCGGGTAGCGATAGCCCTGGCCCCACGAGGCGCGTAAATAAGTGGCTTTAGCAGCCTGCAAGTTGGCCCCTAAGCGGAAGACCGGTCGCCCTTCGCTCGTGATACCGTTGGGAATGGTATCAAATTCCGTAGGGCTTATCTGAATCACTTCTGGGCTTTTAAGAATGTTCTCCTCATAGCGCACCCCGCCCGAGAGGTTGAGGCGGTCGAAGGCCTTCCAGTCCAGTTGCAGATAGCCGGCGTAGTTCTGCGTGTTGTAATCGCCCCGGTACAAGATGGCTTCCACGGTGGTATGGATGGCGACCACGCCAGTGGTGAGCACCAACCCGACGCTTTCCATGTTTCGCTGGAACTGATATTCACCATAGAGCATATCGCTTTTGTTGCTCTGGTCGTCGGTGTTGTCATTGAACACGTGGTAATAGCGGCCCAGAAAGCGGTGGCGGTTGCCGTAATTATCAAAGTACAGCACCGTGGGGTCAATGAAGTAGCGCTGGCGGCCGCGGTTGGCCGTGGTGGAGTTGGCACCCGGCAGATACGCTCCGGTGGTATCGTTGGCCCAGGTAAAGAAAGAGCCGCTGCGCCCAAAATTGAAGTTAGTGTTCAGGCTGATGGACAGTCGGTCGTTGACCCGAAAGCGTACGTTGGGCGTGAAGCGGATGTAACGCGAATAGGTGTCCTTGTTGTAGCTGTCGCGATAAGCGCCAAACGAGCCGAGCACTAAGTCCCAGCGTCCGGCCTTGCGCCGGTGCGCGAAGCTGTAGCCCGTCTCAATAGGCAGCAGGATGCCCGAGGTATCGGTGCCCCACCATTTCATGCGGCGGTCGCGCGGATTGCCCCACACCTGGCTGAATACAGCTGCGTCGGTTTCGGGCACGTCGGAAGCATAGCGCGTGCGGATGTTGATGATGCCGTTCATGGCCGAGCTGCCGTAGAGGGCCGATGCAGCGCCCTTGAGCACCTCTACCTGGCTGATGTTTTCTATCGGAAAATCAGCCCAGTTCGGGTAGCCCGCATCGGCCTGCAGGGCCGGAATGTCGTCCACCAGAATGAGCACGCGCGTGCCCGCACCATAGGCAAAGCCCGCACCGCCGCGAATGCTGGCCTGACCGTCCACGATGGCTACCCCCGGAATTTTGACCAATGACTCGTCAATTTGGGTGGAGTTGACGTTCTCAATGAGGCGCGGCCTGAGAATATCCAGCGAAACCGTTACCTCCCCCAGCGGCTTCTCGAATTTGCCAGCGGTTACGGTAGTCTGCTGCAGCAAGTTGTCGGCATAGCTGAGCTGGAGGTTCACCTCCGTAACCTGTCCTTCCGAAATACGCACCAGCTGGCGCAAAGGCTCGTAGCCGGTGTAGATGAGCGACACCTCGTAAGTGCCCGCCGGCAAAGCCAGCTCGAACTTTCCATCGGCGTCGGTAATGGTGCCTGCTGCTCCTACCCGCACTGTTACTCCGGGCAGCGGCTCGTTGCGTTCGCGGTCGGTTACGGTACCGCGCAGAGTGATGTTTTGGGAAAACAGCGTGGCCGCCAGGAGGCTAAAAAAGAGGGTAAATGCTTGATGCATAGCCTTTTGAGCATGGGTTTAGTGAAAGAATAGCTGAAGGTGGATTACAACGGGATCGGGCGTAAAAGTACAGTTTTTTGCCGCCGCGCCAAGAGCGCCTATTTTGCTTACGCGAGGGGACGTGCTTGCAAAACAAGCACCGCAAAACGCCAGAAAAGCCGCACCTTCGCCCAGCTTTTTTTCAGAACACGCGGACAAACAACAAGGAATATGGAGCATTTTGACCCGAACAACCCTTGGCGAATTGCTGCAGCGGCCATTTATCGCAAGCCCACCGACTCGCGTATTTTCGGCACGGTCGAACTCGACGTTACGGAACTGGAAGCCTTTATCCTGCAAAAGCGCCGGGAAGGCGTGCGCGCCACCATCATGCACCCCATCATCCTCCTGCTGGCGCGCGGGGTGCGTACCGAAGTGCCCGAAATGAACTGCTATGTGCGGCGGGGCCGCTTAGTGCATCGCGACCACATCAACGTTACTGTAAGCGTACTCACCGAAGGCGGCACGCAAATCAGTTCCGTTACGGTGCCCGACGCCGACCGCCTGAGCCTTCCCGAACTGGCCGACACGCTCATGAAAAACATACGCGACTCGCGCCAGGGCAATCAGGAGAAGGCTTCCGGCTCAAAGGGCCTGCTGACGAACATCCCCTGGCCCTTCCGCACCTGGCTGGTGCGCATCGCGAGATGGATTACCGTAGATTTGGGTATCCCCCTCCCTGCTCTCGGCCTGTCGCCCGATGCGTTTGGCTCTTTTATCGTGTCCAACATCGGCAGTATCGGCTTAGATGTCGGCTATGCCGCCTTACTACCATTGTCTAACGTGTCGTGCGTCATCACCATGGGCAGCGTCCAGAGCAAGCCCGTCGTGTTGAACGACCAGATTGTAGCGAGGCGCATTCTGACCATCAATGCTGTATTTGACCATCGGGTTGCGGATGCTGTACACGTAGGGCGCATGTTCAAATACCTGAAGGCTTTTATCAAAGAAGGAAACTTCGAGCAATTGTGCGCGCCGCCGGTCAAGAGCGAAGCTTGACCACAATTTTGGTCTCTTCGCGGTAGGTGTTGTCAGAGTGGTTGTAGCGCACCTGCAGCTGAATACGCCCCGCCGGGATGCCCTGGCGCGTCAGAAAGGCCCTCCAGGTGCCTAATTTGAGTGCTGCGAGGGTTTCCAGGTTTAAGGAAGCATCGGGCGGCAGCGTCAGCGTCTGGGTGAGCACAGCGGCCGTCTCATTGTCGGCCAGCGAATAAATTAACGGTTCGGCTCCCAAAAAGCCATCGTAGGTTATGCCCGGCTCGTAGGTCAGCGTACTGCGGTCTTCTTGCAGTTCCGTAATCAGCGTGATGTTGTCCAATAGCACCCCCTGCTGCTGCATACGCTGAATTTGCTGCGCAATGTGCTGCGCTAAGACCATCTTTCCCGAGCCGAGTACGTAGTCCTCGTCGTCATCCGGAAAATGATAGGTAATGGCCGCTGCCCCCGGAAAGGCGAAGGTGCGCACGGGGAACATGTTGGCTGGCAGGCCGGGTGTTTGACGCAAAGCCTGAGCAAAGAGCGCCTGCACGCACTCGCCATCGCCGATGCGGATGCAGATAGCCTCATTGCGCTGTGGCCGCACTGCCGCGCAACGCTCCGACAGACGCTGGTGCTCAGCACTAAAGGCCTCAGCGCGGCTATTGACCTCGGCCACCTGTTCCTCAATGTCGCGCAAGGCCGCGCGCGTTTCGGCCGACACCCCAGCACCACCGTCGGCAGCTTTGCGCACCGCCAACTCAGCCTGCTGCTTCTTAAGCGCCAGCGTCTGAAGGGCCTGACGCATTTGCTGCAATTCGGCTTCGCTCTGAGCCAACAGCAGCACACAAGAGTCCGCAGCCGCTGCCTGCCGCTGCGGCGACGGGTCGGCTTCCGCCTGGCGCAATAACGCTGCCAGCCCTTCCTGACGCTGGCGCAAAAGATTGGCGGACAGATCAAACGCCTGCGCCAACGCCTGTACCGCCTCCTGCTCGCCGCGCACCAGATTAACCGGCGCCACCGGCAGTGGTAGCACCTCCGCACGCGGACGCGCCGAAGGCCGCATCAATGCCACGCTGGCTCCCACCTCGAAGGTGGTGCCCAAGGCCCGATGCAGCTCCGCGCAAGCCGTCAGACGCAGGGCTGAAAATAGCGACACACCCAACTGCATGCGTGCCCCACCGCCATCCGAACGCAAACCAGCACCCACCATCAGGCGGTCATCCGGTAGAAAATAGGCGTTCAAGTTCGCGTCGAAGGCGCCCTTCATGCCCCCGCGCATCACCCGGGCCATCAGCGCCGGCTCTAGCGCAAACGCGCGCAGCTGATGGCGATAGCGCACGTTGGCCAACACGTGCGGCGCTGTTCGGTATCCTAAAACACTGCTGCCCTCGTCGGCCAACTCCAATTCGCTGGTAAACAGCTGCAGCGCTGCAGCGTCGAAAGACAGGCGCGAACCACCCGACAACTGATGCTCCACCGACAGCCCTGGGCCGCCGTCAAAACGAAGCCGGTTGACGATACCTTGAAAGAGGCTCAAGTCCACCGGGTCACTCAAACGGCTGGCGTTAAGATTGAACCGATACGACCGCACGCTGACACCCACGCCCAACGCAATGCGCCACCGCTCTGCATCCATCAGCCGATACGAAAAAAAACCGCTCGCCTGCGTCTGGCGCAACAGGTGCACCTCGTCTGTGCTCGCCTGAAAGGCCACACCAATGCGCTCGGGCAGCAGATTCGACACATCGGCATGCAGTAAATAGGTGTTTGGGCGCACATCTGCTGCCAGTAGCTGAAACTGCTGCCGATACGCCGCCGCTATCTGCCCCTGCCCGCCAGCACCCTGCGCCGCCGGATTGAACAGCCCGGGCATCCATTGGTATTGGTTAAAATAAGGCATCTGCTGGGCCTGAAGCCCAAATGCAGCCGTCAGCCACCACAAAAAGGGGAGTAATCGGAATAAACGCATAGTGTTACAAAGTTACGTTCTTTGAGTAAACGAACGCAACATGAGCAAAATACGTGCTATTTTTTACAGGGAACGGCAGAGAGGTGCGGGTGCGTCTTGTGAGAGACAAAGATATAGACACTAGACATTATGTACCTTTGTTGTTTTAAAATGCGCGCGAAGAAACATGGGGAAGTACGAGAAATGGGCCTCCATTGAAGGGCGTTTTTTAGCCATGACGGGTTTATCGCAGGCAGATTTTGACCGATTGCTGCCTTTTTTCGCATGTGCTCATGACGAATACCTGAGCCGTTATGAGATGAGTGGCAAGATAAAGAAGGGCGGTCGTCGTTTTGTGATATATAAGAACAGTCCTTTGCCTAATCACGCGGAGCGCTTGTGTTTTATTTTGTACTGCATCAAGCACAGCCCTATTCAAGAGGCTTTGGCCGATGCTTTTGATATGGAGCAAGCCCAGTGTAATAAGGGTTTATCGAAATTTTTAGCCCTTGCCCTTCAGAAAGCCCATGCTCTGTCTGCTACTCTGAATAGTAATCCTTTTTGCCTTCTATGAACATCTCATCTTTTTTAAAGACAATCCACCCTTTTCCCGCTCGAATGGCACCGGAGATAGCAATACGGCGCCTAAAGCATTTGGAAAAAGATACCCTTATACTCGATCCTATGCTCGGCTCCGGTACAACGCTCAAAGTAGCAGGTATGACTGGTTTACGAGGGATTGGGTTCGATGTTGACCCAATGGCGCTGTTGATATCGAGCGTGTGGAACAGACCGGTAAATATTAATAAAGTTATGCGCATTGCAGAACAAGTACTAAGACAAGCTCATGAAATGCAAGATGCGCCTTATTTACCGTGGATAGACTACGACCCAGAAACTTTAGCATTCGTTAATTTTTGGTTCGCAAAGGAGCAGGCAGACGACCTGCGCAAGTTAAGCAGCCTTATTTCTTTAATGAGTTGTCCAGAGAGTGATGTACTGAAGGTTGCCTTGAGCCGCTTAATCATCACTAAGCAAAGAGGTGCTTCTTTAGGCAGAGATATTTCCCACAGCCGCCCTCATAGGGTATCTAATGTAAACGATTTCCAGGTATTACCAGAGTTTGCAAAATCTGTGCGTCGAATATGTAAGATTTTAAGTTTTAATCCCGGATCTCATCTAATCTCCATCCACGAAGGGAGCGCCAAACATATGGACTCTATCTCCGACCAATCTATTGACTACATCATGACCTCGCCACCGTATTTTACTGCGGTTGATTATTTTCGTGGGCATCGCTTAGCATTAATCTGGTTGGGCTATACACTCTCATCCCTCCGATTACTTCGTGATAAAAGTATTGGGCTAAATCGTATTCCAACGAAGCCGTTGGATGATGCGCTCATTCAAGAGCTCTTTCAAGGAGTAAGCCATATAGCTAATCTGAGACCCAAGGTGCAAAGTGCTTTGCAACGTTACAGCATGGATTTGCTTGAGATTTCTCAAGAATTTTTTAGAGTCTTAAAAGTCAAAGGTAAAATGACTGTAGTTATAGCAGACTCTTATTCTTCAGGCCTACTCATAAGCAATACCAAGATATTTAAGAATGCTGCCAAATTAGCCGGCTTCCATCTGGAAGAAGTGGAAGAACGACCAATTATCGCCACAAGGCGATACTTGCCACCTCCCAATAGTTCTGGTGGAAACAGACTAGGAAATCGCATGAAAACAGAGTCCATTATGACTTTTACGCGAAAATAACAATACACAACATGCAAGCGACACCCGATACTGTGGAACTAATCAGGCGTCTCTCCTCAGACCCGCCTGACCCAACCGCCATTTCAGAGCTGTTTATCCTATTTTACGAGCGATTAATTCTAAAACTTAAAAACCAGCATTTGACGACCGATGAAGATGAGATCCGGGAGGTTGCTTTCCAGTCAATCGAGCGATTTGCAGAGTATCCTCAAAGATTTGACCCACAAAAGAAAACACTTATCGGCTATTTGGTCATGGATGCCACAGGAGACTTGAGAAATAGAGTTAACCGGAGAGGATATAAAAAAAAATGGATGACTCTTGTCGAAGATTGGAGCACTCACGGGAATAAGGTATCAGAAAAATCTTCCGATTTTGATATGGATGCCATCGAACTATATTTATCTAAACTAAGGAAGTTGATGCCTAACGACACCGACTTCGAAGTTGCCAAGCTAATGGAAATGGGTATTCGAAGCACGGAAGAATTCGTAAGAATACTTAAGATCGAACATATTTCAGCCAGAGAACAGCGTCTGATAGTTAAACGTAATAAAGACAGAATTTGCAAGCACCTGCAACGTAGCGGCTGGGAGTCTATAAAAAAGAAGATCAGAGAGTATTATTTATGAAAGACCTATCACCAGATCAGATTTTTTTGCTGAACCGAGCAAGCCGTGATGAAAAGTATCTGGCCTACTCCCTGATGATTTACATGCAACACAAGGATGTAAACTGGAGCGATCTAGCAAAGGAACTAAACTGCGGCGAGAAGCACCTGTTGAAACTTGCCTTATGTCGTAGAATAGATATTCAATCCTCAAATTTTAAGGACATGGTCCAAATATTAGTAACCTACACAGATACTGATGCTTTTAATCTATCTAATATGCTAAAAAAAGCAGAATTTTCGGCGTTTTTATTGGCGGAGCGAGTTGCTCTCATTCCATCTAAAGGAGGTACCTTTTTGGCAGCCGCGAGGGAGAAGAACAATGCATCATCTAAAGATAAAATATAGGTACGTGCACTTTTTTAGGAACTATCTTTTACTGAAAAAGCCCAATCTTATGACTAATCTCGATTTTAAATTACTTTCAATTACCCATCTAATATATCCCAAAGTAATGCACAGGTCTATATGAGAAAAAAAAGGATATATTCTAAGGTAAGAGAGATAGCGGAGGACTTTTGGGCGCCTATCCTGCCATACCGTATCTTTCCGGTTGATATTGAGCGTGTTATTGCATTTAGCAACCTACCACTTCATATTAACATCATCCCAGGACTAGATATTGAGTATATTCGTAATTGGATAAAAGAAAAACAATTTCCAGCCAGGTTAAACAAAGAAAATTGCGCATTACACGGTTTCCTTTTAGCTTGTGAAGGACATGGAGTTGTTTTTGTTAACGGTACTGATCACTCAGATGAACGCCGCTTTACCATCGCGCATGAGTTGGCTCATTTCTTGATGGACTATTATTTGCCACGCATCAATTATATCAATCTATATGGTAACTCTATTCTGGAAATTCTGGATGGAAAACGTCCAGCTACCCTGCAAGAAAGGCTTACATTTTTGGTTTCGCATCATCCATTTCCGTCCTTTATCCACTTGCTCGATCATAGCGGTATCACTGCATATGAACGAGCCAAATTATGGAATATCGAATGGCAGACGGACACCCTGGCTTTTGAGATTTTAGCGCCGTTCCATGTCGTGGTGGCATATTTGAAAGATCTTAATCTGGGAAAACGCTTTGATTTAATCTTCCATCAAGCGTCCGATTTACTGGTAAGTAACTTTGGAATACCGTCAACTCTGAGCTTTTCATACGCAAAATATATTGCAGGATCGCTATCAAGAAGAATAACCTTAGCTGAAGAATGGGGTATCAGAATATAATATCCACTTCAAAAATTACCAAACTTTGTCAAACTTTTTAGGAATATCCGGATGTAAAGACAAACAAGATTAAATATGATTTCAAAATATATTGGACAATTACCGGAGGATCTATCAAAAACAGGCCAAAGGGAATTTGAAGAGGCCATAGTCTCTTCACTGGATTTGAGTACCTGGCGCATGGAGATAGACTTATCATCTGTATATGATCGTATTGAATACGAAGTATTGCAGGCTGTTAGGCAGGAAGAGTCCGCTATAAAAATCATCCGGAACGAAATACTGCCTCAATTGAAAATAGAGCGTCCAGAATTACCATTCTCGGGCATCCAGAAATTTACCGTAGATCAAATCGAGAAAGCGCATCGCGGTTTACTTTTTAATGGCGGCGTAACAGCCGTAGATGCCACAAGGGTTACACATGACACACTACCGATAACGATTACGCAAATTGGAGTCTGCTTAGTAAGTTACAACGGGCACTTTGGCTCTTATGCACATCGCTTATTCCGGCGCGATCTGAGAATGCGCGGAGAAAATATGCTTGAAGAAGTAATGCAATTATTAGAGACCAGAAAAAAACGCGGTGCTCAAGGGATAGAAGAGGATGATGCAGGAAGATTCAGCAGCCTTGCACAAAGAGGCTTAATGGCATATGCAGAAAGGGGCATTTTAATGAACGAGGCTACATCTCAATGGCGAATGGGACATGGCAATCCTTTTCCTTATGAGCTATTTGTCAATTTTTGGGCGAGTAAAGAAGAAATTACGAAAACCACCTTGACCTTACTCAGCAACCTTGTCGAGCATCAGAGGTTCGTATTTGTGCCAAGTTCTACAAGCAGCCGCCATTTAATAACTATTGGGAATGCATTAGAGCCTTTAGAATTCGTAATTATAGACACCGCCAAAGCTGGTCTTCTAAGGATTATCGAAAATGGCAATGCCCGTGAGCCCATGCGTGGAATGCAATTAGATTTTGTTGAAAAATATGGAGATCAAATCATTGTAGGATTATTCAAATGCTCGAGCATGGCGCCGCCATATCTATTTTATGCACATAGAGAGCATGTGCATACAGCTGTTCTAATTGCTATCGCTGATGGGCTACTACAAGAACATAGGGGCTTTCCCATGCTTATAGATTTGGCAGACCAAATTTGCTATTCCACTTTTCATCCGGAAACGTTCTTTGCAAGTATCCGACAGGCTTATGTTGAAGTAGGACAGCCCTTTAAATTCTTAAGCGAAAGAGAGACTCGTAACAGATAAAAAATAGTCTAAAATACAATAGAAATGGAAAAAATCCAAGATGATAGCATGATTCAATACAATGACGTACTTGAACAAGAAATAGAAAAAGCAGGAGGTCCTATAACACCTTCTGAAAACGATGGCCGCGTTGGAGTTACTATGTTTGACGTTGCGGGAAGTGCGGACAATCTCATTTCTGTTGTGGTACCCAGAGAATGTCTCAGAGAACTACCAGCACAAGCTTTAGTGCAAATCGGTGCTTCAAATGAAGGAGATGGACGCATCTATCAAGGTATCGTAGTAAAGGGCCCATTCTTCGAGCCAGACGGAATTCGAGGGGACTCTGCCGTAATCGTAACGACCGCTGCCAACGGAATGATGTTTATGCCCAAATATCATGGCCGGGTGATGGTGGAACTACTGGGAGAAATAAAAGATGGTGTGATGACCCCTCCACGCTTCCGCCCTCTGCCTAATAGCCCCGTCTATACCCTCTCTTTGGAGGAGTCTCGTAAAACGCTAAACCTGACTGGTGAGATTGTTCTTGGCCGCGCTATAGGTCATGAAAACATGGAGGTTAGGATCCCTTCACGGAAAAAATCTGTATTGCCGAGGCACATTGGCATTTTGGGCACTACCGGCGGCGGCAAATCCACTACAGTTTCCGGTCTTGTTAGCCAGTTTCAAAAGAATGGTATTGCTACTATCATAATTGATACAGAAGGCGAATACACGCACATTAATGATCCTACTAAAAATCCAGTTATGTTAAAAAGTCTAGAACAAAGAGGACTTTTTCCTGAAGGAGTTAAAAATACAAAAATTCTAAAATTAGTTGGAGATGATACGACAAATCCTGAGCACCCACATGTTGAAAATCTTACCCTTACGTTCGAATACTTATCACCTTATAGTATCATAGAAATACTGGGACTTAGCGAAGCTCAACAGCAGCGTTTTCTCAAAGCATATGACATTGCGAGATCTGTTCTGAAAAAGTTAGGTATTTTTCCTGTTAATGATGAAGACAATAAGAAATTATATGACCTTGACGAGTTTGAGCGGGGATACTATAATTTAGACCTCAAACTACTGTATGACGTAGTTGCTGCATGCCAAAAAAAAGCAGCAAAGGAAGACCTCTTTTCTAATGATGAGATCACATTTCCATCTCAATGGATAAAATACAGAAAAAAAGAAGAGTGGGATAAATTCTTTTCCTTATTTAAAGATGGCGATTTTAAGAGTGATAATGTAGCTAGCTGGCGCGCAATACAGGGACAGCTCTCACTTTGGATTCGATTGAAAATCTTTGACAACAAGGATGCAAAGCCTTTTAACTTTGAAGACCTTACTATTCCAGGTCGTGTAACCATTTTAGATCTAAGTGATACTAAAAGCACTAAAATCCGAAATCTGGTTATTGCAGAATTACTTAAAGGTCTGATGGATGTTCAAGATAAATACAATGGTAAGAAATCAGGCGATACAGATGATATTCGGAGGGTGATGGTTGTCATTGAAGAGGCCCATGAATTTTTATCTATTCAGCGGATTGACAAAATGCGTAATCTCTACGAACAAGTTGCCAGTATTGCGAAAAGAGGTCGTAAGCGTTGGCTTGGGCTTACTTTCGTAACTCAATTGCCTCAGCACCTTCCTGACGATGTGCTGGCTTTGCTTAATAATTTTATATTACACAAGATAAGTGATGCTAACGTGATAAGCCGCCTTAAACGAACAGTAGGCGGAATAGATGAGAGTATTTGGGACAAGGCCAAGAACCTATCCGCTGGACAAGCTATCGTAAAATTTAATCACATGAACCGTGGTATACTTACAGCAATTGATCCAACCCCATGCAAACTTCTAATGGAGGAGTAAAAAGGCTGGCATCTATTTCAAAACCGTTTCAGCGCCACCTCCACCCAAGTGGTTTCGCCGCGTTTGAGTTCGACGCCGGTGAGGGTTTGGCTTTGATAGCCGATTTTTCCGAAGATGAGGGAGTACAGTCCGGGTTGTCCGGCGCCGGTTTTGAAGGTGCCGTCGGGGCGGGTTACGTCGGTGTTGGCAGTGCCTTCTACGACGACTTTCACGCGGCCTAAGGGTTGTCCGGTGTCGGCATCGGTTACGCGCCCTTCGAGGTAAGCGGCACGCGCGTAGGTAGGCCGGAAGACGAACAGACCTTCATTGCGGGCCGTGGCGATGATATTGCCTGATGGCAGGTAAGGCGAGGCATCCCACACAAGGGAGTTGCCCAGCAGGGCGTGGGCTACTTCGATGAGGTTGTCGGGCCGGTGGGCATCCACGATGGTCAGCTGGCCGCCGTAGGAGGGGTTGATGAGGAAGTCGTTGAGCACGCGCACGTTGTGCACTTCTTGGGTGGGTCGTACGCTGGGGTAGTAGGTGTCGAGCAGGCGAATGTGGTCCAGGTCGCTGACGTCGAAGCTGGCCAGAGGGGCATTCCAGCGTTCGTCGGTGGTGAACAGGTAACGGCTGTTGTCGGAGAGCCAGCTGTTGTGGTTGAAGGCTCCGGGTGTGGGCTGTATGGCGAGCAGTTTGGGGTTGGTTTTGTCCGACACGTCGAAGATGCTAAAGCGCCCCAGATAGATTTCGCTGGCCCAAAGCGTATCGCTGCGGATGAAGCCGTCGTGCACGTACGGGTGGTTGGTGATGCTGCGGACGGCGGGGTTCCACGGGTCGCTCAGGTCGCAGATGACTGTGCCCTGCTGGGTGCCGCCGAAGATGTAGAGGTGGCCGTCCTCACAGGCTACGGTATGGCTGCGGCGGATGAGCGTATCCTTGCCCGGGCCAAACCACACGCGCCACTCGATAGTATCGGGCAGGCGGCGCAGATCTACGATGGTGATGCCGCTGTTGTTGCCCTCCGAGCCGACATAGGCAAAGCCGTTCCAGGTCTTCACCTCGCGCCAATTGTTCGTTGGGCCGGGTACGAAGAAGCGCTCTACTGGTTTTGTTGGGTCGGTTACGTCGGCGATGCTTAAGCCGCGATTGGTGCCCACTAAGGCGTACTCATTGCCCAGACTATCCACATAGTGCCAACAGCCAGCCAGTGTGGCAGGGGTGTAGGGCAAATGGCCAAGCAACTCCAGCTGGCCTTGGGCGGCAGTTGCCGACAGGCAGAGAGATATGAGCAGGCAGTTTATTTGGTGTACCGTTGTCATGGTTGAGATGGTAAAAAGTGAAGAAGGAGTCTGGGCCGTGTGTATAGGCAAATTTAAGCAGGCGTGATATTTTACAGCCTTATTTTTCCCTTCAGAGGCGACACCTTCCTTCGGGAGATGTCGCCTCGTCTGAGGTGTCGTTTTCGAGGCACGAGAGGGTGTCATCTTTATCTTTATAGCAAATCGGGAGCGCCACAAATGCACGAGTGATACGCCGGCATTTTATCTGGGCAAAGCAAGAGATATTTGCAGGGGTTACCTTTCAAAAACACGCTCAAACACATATGCGCACAAAGACAACCTTACTGCTCTGCCTTTTGGGCCTTGGCCCGCTTTTTTCCCAAAACAACACTTACAAACAGCCCCCTGCTGACGTGGTCTCCGTGATGCTGGCGCCGGCGCCACCGCTAACGCTGCCCAGCCCAACCCACGAGGCCATTTTGATGGTAGAATACAATCCAAATCCCGGCCTGTCGCTGTTGGCGCGTCCGTATGCGCGTCTGGCGGGCATACGCATTGATACGGCGCTGAACTGCCGCCAGCTGACGACCGAGTACACAGGTTTGTGGGTGCGCTGGTTGTGGCAAGAGGCACCCGTGCGCATCCAGTTGCCTGTGCACGGCACGCTGGCTGGCATGCCGCGTTGGTCGCCCGACGGGCGCAAAATTGCCTTCGGCATTCGCGGCCCTATGGGCGTAGAGCTATGGGTGGCCGAAGCCTGGACGGGCGCCTGCCTGCGAGCGGGCAACATGATGCTCAATGATGTGCTCGGCCCGGCCTTCGAGTGGATGCACGACAGCGACCGCCTGCTGGCCAAAGTGGTACCCGCCTATCGCGAACCCGCACCCCGACCCTCGCTCGTGCCTGCGGGGCCGGTCATCGAAGAAACAACACCGGGCAAGCTCGCCCAAATGCGTACCCACCAGGACTTGCTCCAAAACGAGGACGATGAGCGCCTCTTTGAGTATTACGCCACCAGCCAGATAGCCATCATCCGCAGCAGTACCAGCCAGGTACACCAGCTATGCCTGCCCGACCTGTACGTGGACGCCGAGTGGTCGCCCGACGAGAAATACCTGCTAGTAACTACGCTGCAAAAGCCCTTCTCCTACCGCGTCCCGTACTACGATTTTTCGCGCCGCACCGAAATCCGAGATGCCAACGGCCAGATCATCCGCGAGGTGGACAACCGCCCCGTCAGCGACGACACCCCGCGCCAGGGTGTTGTTACCGGCCCACGCGACTTCCGCTGGCAAAGTCTGCACCCCGCTCGCCTCTTATGGGTAGAAGCCTTAGACGGCGGCGACCCCACCCGAAAGGCTGAATACCGCGATGAACTCTTCCGAATAGATGCACCTTTTACGGCATCACCCGTTTCCATCCTCAAAACGCGCCACCGACTGAGTAACCTAGACTGGACGGCTGAAACCGACATCGCCCTACTGACCGAATACGACCGCGACCGACGCTGGACCACTACCTACCGCATTCACCTGAATAAACCTGACGAAAAAACCATCCTCTTCGACCGCAGTATTCGCGACGATTACAACGACCCCGGCACACCGCTCTACACGCGCCTGCCCAACGGCCACCGAGTCCTGCGTCAGGAGGGAGATTGGGCTTACTTTAATACCCGCGGTGCCTCGCCCAAAGGCGACTATCCGCGTCTGGATAAAATCCACCTCAAAACGGGCAAACGCCAGACCGTCTATGCCTGCCCCGAGGGTGCCTTTGAGGAGTTCGTTATGTTTGAACACAAGAATACCCAGCGCATCGTTACGCGCTACCAGAGCAAAACCGAACCACCCAACTTCTATCTGGTGGATTTGAAAAACAACATGCGCAAGGCTCTCACGGCCTTCACCGACCCGGCACCTCACCTTACCCGCGCCGAAAAGCGCTTGGTCAAATATCAGCGCAACGACGGCACGCCGCTCTCGGGCATGCTCTACCTGCCACCCGACTATCAACCCGGCCAACGCCTGCCGTTGTTCATCTGGGCCTATCCCATCGAGTACTCCGACGCCGCCACCGCCGGCCAGGTGCGCGGCTCCGAAAACACGTTCACCTACTTCCGCGATGCCTCGCCGCTGTTCTTACTGACGAAAGGACATGCCGTGCTCATGAACGCCACCATGCCCATCGTGGGCGACCCGGAAACGATGAACAACACATTCGTAGAACAAACCGTCGCCTCGGGCCGCGCAGCCATTGATTACTTAGACTCGCTGGGCATTATTGACCGCCGCCGCGTGGGGGTAGGCGGCCACTCGTACGGCGCCTTCATGACGGCCACCTTGCTGGCCCATTCCGACGATTATGCCTATGGCATTGCCCGCTCCGGCGCTTACAATCGCACGCTGACGCCCTTTGGCTTTCAGAGCGAACGCCGCTCGTTCTGGGAAGCGCCCGACGTTTATATGCGCATGTCGCCGTTCTCATATGCGCACCGCATTAACGAACCCATCCTGCTTATCCACGGCGAAGCCGACAACAACTCGGGCACATTCCCGATGCAGTCCGAACGCCTCTTTCAGGCCATCAAAGGCAACGGCGGAACGGTACGCTTGGTGATGCTGCCCTACGAAAGCCACAGCTATCGCGCCCGCGAAAGCGTCCTGCATGTCGTGGCGGAAATGCTGGAATGGGCCGAACGACACACGAAAAAATAAGGCACTGCTAGGAAGCACGCGCCGGCTTTTGCTCAAGGACTTGGGACGCCTAAATAGCGCAATCACACGCCTATGTGCCGCGTTTACGCCATTACAGGACGCGGAAAACGCCCCGAAGGCATCTGGCTTATATTTCTTCTAACGACATCATCGCATTTCCATGGCAAAACATCTTCCTGTCCTCCTGTCCTTCGCTTTGGCGGTTACCCTCGCATCCGCTCAGCCCAAACTCGAATTGCGGCTTTTTGCTTCGGGCTTCAATCGCCCCTTAGACATTACGCACTGCGGCGACAGCCGCCTGTTCGTGGTAGAGCAGCGCGGCATTATCTGGGTGTTGGATAGCGCCGGAAACCGCTTAGATACGTTCCTCAACATCATCGCCCGCGTGCGCTCTACGGCCAACGAGCAGGGCCTACTGGGGCTGGCCTTTGCGCCCGATTATGCGCAGAGCGGTCATTTCTACGTCAATTACACTCGCCAGACCGACGGCGCCACCGTGGTGTCGCGCTTCTCTGTATCGCCGACTAACTCTCACCGCGCCGATGCGAACAGTGAGCAAATTTTGCTGACGCAAACGCAGCCCTACAATAACCACAATGGCGGCTGCATCAAATTCGGCCCAGACGGCTACCTCTACATTGGCTTAGGCGATGGCGGCTCGGGTGGCGACCCGCAGAATTACGCTCAAAATCCGGCCTCGCTGCTGGGCAAAACGCTGCGCATTGATGTGCGCAACAGCCCGCCTGGTCAGCCTTACGCCATTCCACCCGACAACCCGTTTGTGGGCAATGCCGCTTTCCGGCCTGAAATCTGGTCGTGGGGCTGGCGCAACCATTGGCGCTTTTCCTTCGACCGTCTGACGGGCGACTTCTGGGCGGGCGATGTGGGCCAGAATGCGCGCGAAGAGATTAACTTCGAGCGCCCCGGCGTCGGCGGCCGCAATTACGGCTGGCGTTGCTACGAAGGCACAGCACCCTACAACACTAATGGCTGCCAGCCCGCCTCAGCTTATGTGCCACCAGTGTTCGAGTATGCCAATCCTACATTGGGCCGCTCCGTAACGGGCGGCTTCGTGTATCGCGGCAGCCAACACCCCGACCTGTATGGCTACTACCTCTTTGCCGACTACGTTAGCGGACGCTGGTGGGCCACCCGTCAGGTGGCGCCCGATAGTTTTGTTACGTCCGTTCTCGGCGTATTCACCCCCAGCCAGATCAGCACCTTTGGCGAAGACCGCAACGGCGAGCTCTATGTGGCCGCCCTGAGCCAGGGGACGGTCTATCGCGTCCTCGAACGCTGCTCCAACTTCCGCGTGAACCTCCAGACGCTGGAGCAACCGCCTTGCTTCGACTCGCCCAGCGGCATCGCAGTGGCTCGTATCAGCGGGGGTAGAGCCCCCTATTCTTTTAGCTGGTTTGACAACAGCGCTGCCACGGACTCATTGCGCCCATACCTGCTGCCGGGTGTCTATGCCGTCGAAGCCCGCGACTCCCTCGGCTGCGTACGGCGCGATACGATGGTACTAACCCCTGTAGAGGCACCGCCCGCCGACCTCGAAATCACCTTCGACAACGGCGTGCTGAGCGTCTCTCCGGGGGGATGGGCCTCCTATCAGTGGAAGCTCGACAGCGTACCCATAGCCGGCGCTACATCGCCCACTTACAAGCCCGCACAGGACGGCTACTATTCCTGCCTGGTTACCTCACCCAACCAGTGCCATTACGAAGCCGGACGAACCGTTACGGGTATTGTTTCGACTACAAGCCCTCCCGATGTAGAAGCCTTCACGCTTGCGCCCAATCCTGCCTCTGCGAGTGCACGCTTATACGTCCGGCTTAAACAACCCGCAGCGGTTTCGTGGGAACTGCTCGACGCTACTGGACGCGCCCTCTATCAGCAGCGCAGTGCCGGCCACACCTTTGACGAGCGCCTGCCGCTCGATGGGCTGCCAGCGGGTCTCTATTTCGTCCGGCTGACTACTCCAGCAGGAGCGGCCGTGCGGACGCTGAAGGTGCAATGATGCGGGAGCGAAAAAGTGAAAGGTCAGGGCTACATGCCGAAACACCAGGGGGTTACTGCGCCTTTGCCGCCAGATGCTCGTAGGTCTTCAGTTCTCCTTTTTCATCGGCGTAGATGGCGTACAGTTGCAGACCGGCGCGCTGGGCGATGGGCAAGGCTTTGTCTAAGCCCATGACGAGGAATGCTGTGGCGTAGGCGTCGGCGGTGGTGCAGTCGTCGGCCACGACGGTTACGCTCAGGAGTTGGTGACTGACGGGATAGCCAGTGCGCGGGTCAATGGCATGGCTGAATTTTTTGCCGTCGCGTTCGATGAATTTCCGGTAGCTGCCCGAGGTAGCCATAGCCTTGCCGCTTAAGGGCACGACGGTTTGCAGCGGGCGCTTTTGAGTGTCAGCGGGGTCCGGGGTGGGTTTATCAATGCCGATGCGCCAGGCTTCGCCGCGTTCGTTGACGCCGGCAGTGCGCACTTCGCCGCCGACTTCGATGAGATAATGTTCGATGCCCTGCTTTTTCAGAAAGTCGGAGATGAGGTCAACGGTATAGCCCTGGGCGATGGCATTCATGTCCAATTCGATACGAGGGTCGTCTTTTTGCAACTGGCCGTTAACGATACGCACTTTTGAGTACCCGACTATCCGGCGAAGGCTATCCACTTGAGCGGAGTCGGGCGGTGGCAAGCCTTTTTTATAGCTAAACCCCCAGGCGCGCACCAGCGGGCCAACGGTGATGTCGAACACGCCCTCCGTTGCCTGGGCCAGCTGCTGCGAGCGCTCGAAGACGGCCACAAAGTGCTCATCCAAAGGCACATCGGCCTCGTTGCGGTTGAGGCGGCGAATGATGGAGGTGCTGTCCCACAACGACATGCTGCGGTCAATGACCCGAAAGAGGCTATCCACCGAAGCCGAAAAGTCGCGCCCTTGCGGGTCTGCGTAGGTGATGTGAAACGTAGTGCCTTGCGCCTGACCTTCCAGGTGCATGTAACGGCGCTGAGGCGCCTGACAGGCGAGCAAGGCCAAAGCAGAGAATACAGGCAAAAGCCAATAATGGGATTGCATAAGCCAACAGCAGTGGAAAAGTGAACGATGGAAAGTTGAAAAAATGGCCTTTAAGTCTTCGTACATGCGCAGCCCAAAAACCTTTGGTGCCTTTGTGGTAAGGGAGCATTTGAGACGACACCTCCCGACGGGAGACGTCGCCTCAAATTCGTGCCTTCGTGGTAAAAAGCCGACGCCAAAAAGCAGAGGCGACCCGAAACCCGTTTGTCTCGCGCCGCCTCTGAGGGGGAAAAGAACGCAAATGGCATCAGCTGCCGAAGTCGTCGAAGGCGATCATTTCCTTAGGCACGCCCAGGTCGTCAAGCATTTTCTGCACGGCGGCAAGCATGAGCGGCGGGCCGCAGAGGTAGTACTCGACCTCTTCAGGTTCGGGGTGATTTTTCAGATACTGGTCGAGCACGACCTGATGGATGAAGCCCGTGTAGCCCGTCCAGTTATCTTCGGGCAGCGGCTCGGAGAGTGCTATCTCGAAGCGGAAGTTCGGGAACTGGCGTTCGATGGCGCGGAAGTCTTCTTCGTAGAAGATTTCGCGCAGGCTGCGTGCGCCGTACCAGTAGGACACTTTGCGGTTCGTCTTCAGGGTATGGAACAGGTGGAAGATGTGCGAGCGCAGCGGAGCCATACCGGCGCCACCGCCGATGTAGATCATTTCGCGGTCGGTGTTCTTGATGTGGAACTCACCGTAGGGGCCGCTGATGGTTACCTTATCGCCGGGCTTACGCGAAAAGATATACGACGAGCACAGGCCAGGCGGCACGTCGGCAAAAGCCCCCTTTGCCCTATCCCACGGTGGTGTGGCGATACGGACGTTGAGCATGATGATGTTGCCCTCTGCCGGGTGGTTGGCCATTGAGTAGGCTCGGAAGATGGGCTCATCAATGACCGCTTTCAAGTCCCAGATTTTGAACTTGTCGTAGTCGTCGCGGAATTTATCCGGGATGTTGTACAGGTCAGTTTTGAAGTTAATGGTCGTTTCGGGCACGTAGATCTGGATGTAGTCGCCCGAGCGGAATTTGAGGTTTTCGCCTTCGGGCAGTTTCACTACAAACTCCTTGATGTAGGTAGATACGTTTTCATTGGAGACGACCTCGCATTCCCATTTCTTGACTCCAAAGACCTCTTCGGGCACGCCAATTTCCATGTCTTCTTTGACCTTGACCTGGCAGGCCAGGCGCATGTGGTCGCGCACCTGAGCGCGGTTGAGGTGGTTGGTTTCGGTAGGCAACACATCACCGCCGCCCGAAAAGACGCGACACGTGCACATGGCACAGGTACCGCCACCACCACAGGCAGAGGCTAAAAAGATGTTATTGGCTGCTAATGTAGAAAGTAGGGTCCCTCCCGGCTTGACGTGCAGCGGATGCTCACGGTCGCCGTTGATGATGATATTGACTTCGCCTTGCGGCAGCAGGCGGTCTTTTGCCGTCAGGATGAAATAGGTCAAAAAGAGAATGACCACAATAAAGACCGCCAGACTGGCTACGATTACAGGAAGCATGTGCTGTTCTAATTTTCAAAGTTGAATGCCAGAGAAACTTAAGAAAGCCATACCCATCAGCCCCGTGATGATCATGGCAATACCCAGCCCTTGCAGCGGCGCTGGAATATTGGAATAGCGCAAGCGCTCGCGAATAGCGGCCAGCAGCACAATGGCTAAGAAAAAGCCAATGCCCGAGCCTAAGGAGAAGACCGCCGTCTCTACCAGATTGTATTCGCGTTCTTGCATAAACAGCGAAGTGCCCAGGATGGAGCAGTTCACGGTAATGAGCGGCAAGAAGATGCCCAGTGAATTGTAGAGGGCCGGCGTAAACTTCTCTACGACCATCTCCACCACTTGCACAGCGCCAGCAATGGTGGAAATGAACAGGATGAAAGCCAGGAAGGTCAAATCTACGCTGGCTAACGCAGGATGTATGCCCGCTAAGGCGCCCTCTTTAAGCAGATACGTAAGGATGAAATAGTTGAGCGGCGTCGTCAGCACCATCACGAAGATAACGGCCAAGCCCAGACCAAACGCCGTTTTAATTTTTTTGGAAACGGCTAAAAAGGAGCACATGCCAAGGAAGAACGCAAACACTACGTTCTCCACAAAGATGGCTTTTATCAAAAGATTGAGCAGATGTTCCATAGTCCGTGCTGTTTTAGGAGACGTTGACGAGTTTTTTGTTCCAGCTGCGTTGCGCCCAGATGTAGAGGCCGATGATAAACAAGGCCGCCGGCGGCAGCATCATCAGACCGTTGTTGACGTAGCCCATATTGTAAGCCCATTGCGGTATCACCTGATAGCCCAAGAGCGTGCCTGAGCCAAATAACTCGCGGAACACCGCTACTACCACGAGGATGATGCCATAGCCCACGCCATTGCCGATACCATCTAAGAACGAAGGCCAGGGCTTATTACCCAAAGCAAAAGCCTCTAAACGGCCCATGACGATGCAATTTGTGATGATCAGCCCTACAAACACCGACAACTTCTTGCTGACGTCGAACATGTAGGCCTTGAGTACCTGGTCCACGATGGTTACCAGTGTGGCAATGACGATGAGCTGCACAATGATGCGCACGCGCGTTGGTATAGAGTGGCGCAGCAGGGAAATGATGAGGTTAGAAAATGCCGCAACGAAAATCACCCCTAATGCCATGATGAGGGCAGGCTTCACCTGCACCGTAACAGCCAGTGCCGAGCAAATGCCCAGTACCTGCACGGTGATAGGGTTGTTGTCGTCCAACGGATCACGCAGCGTGCGGATATTCTTTTTCGAGAAGAGCGGCTCCTTTTTCTTCTCGACTACGGGAGCGGGAGCGGTTTCTGTTGCCATAGTCTCTATCTATTTGTAGCACGGGCGTTATTCCCCGGCCGGAGTGAGCGATTGTTTTTGTTTCCCGAAATATGCCAGATACGGTTCAATGCAATTTTTCAACATAGCATCAGTACCACGCGACGTAATGGTACCGCCAGAGATGCCGTCCACACGGTGTTCATCGCCAAAATCAGTCTTGTCTGTAGGCTTGACCACACGTACCGAGACGAACGTATTGGACTCCGACATAATCTTCTTGCCGCGAAACTGCGCCTGAAACTCTGCTTCGGCGATCTCCGCCCCCAGCCCCGGTGTTTCGCCCTTGTGGTCGAAAGTAGCGCCGTAAACGGTATTAAAATCGTCTTCCAGCGCCACATAGCCCCAAATAGGGCCCCACAGGCCAACGCCGTAAGTTGGGATGATGTAGTACTTGCGTCCGTCGTCGCCGGTATAGATGTACAGCGGCAGTTTGCGCTCGGCAGCGGGCTTGTTCACCTCGTCCTTAAGCACAATAGCGTCGGGGTCCTGACCCGCCAGTTCTTCTCCCTGGCTGTTGACCACCACTTTCCGAACGCGCTCCTGAAACAGCGCTCGCACCTGATCGGGTTTGGCGTCGGTGATGCGCACAGAGCGCAAGATGTTGATCTGCTTATCCAAAGCAATATTGGCCTGCTGAGCAGGCTTGAGGCTTTCCGATAGGAAAGCTAAAATAACAGCCGTCAGCACCGAAATGGCGGCGGCGTACATCAAGGTATATCGGTTGCTATGCACGGCTCAGTTTGCTTTTTTTAAGTCTGCTTTTGATGTGTTGTTCGACGACTAAGTGGTCAATCACTGGCGCAAAGACGTTCATGAGCAGGATGCTCAGCATCACCGCTTCCGGATAGGCCGGGTTGAACACCCGCAAGATGACCGTCAGGGCACCAATGAAGAAACCATAAAACCATTTGCCTTTTTCTGTGTGTGCGGCGCTCACCGGATCAGTAGCCATGTACACTGTGCCAAAAGCAAAGCTGCCCATTAGCAGGTGATAGTAGCCCGGCGTGTGCATCGCGTGGTTGGGCATGCTGGCTGGTGCCAGCAGGTTGAACAGATAGCCCATGAAGAGGGCACCCAGCACACACGACAACATGATGCGCCAGCTGCCCACACCCGTACCGACCAGTATCAGCGCACCAATGAGGCAGGCCGCCACGCTCGTCTCGCCAATCGAGCCTTGCTCAAAGCCCCAGAACATATCCGCCGGTGAGGGCAGGTTGCGAAAGTTTTCGTCAAACGTAACCAGATTCGTCGCACCTGAATAGCCGTCCACAATCGCATGCCCGGCCTCCGGCGACAGGTCGGTCCAAATGTCGCCCGACATGTAAGCCGGAAAGGCAAAAAACAAAAACGCGCGGGCCAGCAACGCCGGATTCATAAAATTCATCCCCGTGCCGCCGAAAATCTCTTTGCCGATCAGCGTGCAAAAAATAGCGCCCAGCGCCACCATCCACAGCGGCACCGTTACGGGCATCGTCAGCGGAATAAGCAGGCCACTCACTAAGTAGCCTTCACTGACCGAGTGGCCCCGCAATACGCTGAACAGAAACTCCACACCCAAACCCGCCGCATACGAGACCACAATGATAGGCAACACCTTCCAAAAGCCAAACATGAAGTAATCCAAATGACTCATCTCCATGCCGTATGCTTGGTAGTGCTGGTAGCCCACGTTCCACATGCCAAAAAGCAGCGTCGGGATCATGGCGACAATCACCGTGAACATGGTGCGCTTCAGGTCAATCGAGTCGCGCACGTGCACCCCGTCGTGTGTGGTGAGCGGGGGCGTAAACGCGAAAGTCTCCAGCGCCTCAAAGGCCGGATACCACCGCTCAAACTTTCCGCCCTTTTGAAAGTGCGGGCGGGTTTTATTAAAAAAATCCTCCAGGAACTTCATAGACGCCTTCGGCTTATTTTTTGTTTATCAGTTACTTACATTCGTTCAGCGAAATGCCTTAGCCCTCTTTGCGCATGTACTCCAGCCCTTCGGCCAGGATGCGCTGCACCGGGATTTTGGACGTGCACACAAACTCGCACAGCGCGAAGTCTTCTTCGGCCACCTCGTAAATGCCCAACTGCTCCATGCGCTCCACGTCGCGCGCCAGAATGGCCTTGAGCAAATAGGTAGGCAGGATATTCATGGGCAGCACCTTTTCGTACTCGCCACTCATGACAAAGGCTCGCTCTTCGCCATGCGTATTGGTGTCTAAATTGTATTTTCGCTTGGGCCACAACCAGGAGAAGTACGTACGCGACAGGCTCAGCTTGTGGAAACCCGGCAGCAGCCAGCCCAAAAATTCCGGCTTGTCGCCTTCCGGGATGACCGTTATCTGGTTGGTGTAAAACGAAACAAAGTCATCGGCTGACGAGGTCTTACCCGTCAATACATTGCCCTGAATGATGCGGCAATGATCGGAGTTCAGCTGGTCGCCCAGCACATCGCTCATGCGCTGCCCGGTCCGGACGTGTACGTAGCCTGGCTGGCGAATGCAACTGCCCGTAAGCGCCAGCACACGGTCGGCTCGGAAACGACCCTCGCGGAAAAGGCGGCCGATGATGACCGCATCCTGCACGTTGACTGTCCAGACCTTTTCGCCCGGCTGGATGGGGTCAATATGGTGAATCTGAATGCCCACGTTGCCCGCCGGATGCGGGCCGCAGAAGCGATGCACGTTGGCCGACGGTACAGCATCGCCTAAGTCGGCCTCACTCAGTCCTCCGCCTTGTTCGCGGATGCCTACGTGCAGGTTGCCGTTGGCCAGAATGTTCAGCATGCGCAGGCCAGCCTGCAGGTTTTCGCGCTCCGAGGCCAGGGCGAAACCCCAATCGGGTGCTAAGGGCGCCGAGTCGAAGCCTGACACAAAGATGGCCTTAGGCACATCCACCGGGTCGGCGATGATGGAGAACGGCCGCTGGCGCAGATACTGCCAGCATCCGCTGTCCAGCAGCTGCTGAATGACCGTCGCCCGGTCTAAGCGCCCTAGGTCGGCCTTCGGAAACTCCGCGTACCGCACCTCGCGGTCGGGTAGAATACGCACTTGTAGAATCCGGCGTTTTTCGCCGCGCACAATCTCCGCAACCTCACCGCTTACCGGCGACGGAAAGCGCACATTAGGCCGGTCTTTGTCGTAAAAAAGCGCCTGCCCGGCCAGCACCTCGTCGCCCGGCTGCACGAGCAGCTTAGGAATAATAGCCGGAAAATCAGCAGGTTTCACGGCGAACAAGTCCGAAACTGGCGCCTCTCGAAGCACCTTCTTGGCTTCACCCACTAAGCGGATGTCGTATCCGCGTCGAATGTTGATCGTTTTGCCCATGTTTCTCTCTCCTTTACAGGTGGCGGCAAATGAAAGGCGTTTCGTTCTGATGGCAAAGAGTTCGACACAAAAGAATTTCGAAAATAGAATCAGTACAAAGTAGGCGACGCAAAAATAAGGAATGCCACACCGCACCGCTTCACAGGGAAGTAGATACGGCTTCGCACCAAACAGGCCAGACGGCGGATTGTTTGGACATTTCGTTGGTTATGACAAGATTAGCGAATTTTATTGGGCTACTGCGCTTGTAAAGAATCCACTTCTCTTTGGTGAAATTATGCACTTTTGCACGCCACTTTAGTCATAAAAATTTCCGACGTTGACTGTTCTGCTGCTGGATAATTACGACTCTTTCACCTACAACCTGTACGACTACCTTCGGCAGGCAGGCACTGAATGCGTTGTGGTACGCAACGACGCTCCTGACTTGTTGGCGTTTTCACCCGATGACTTCGATGCCGTGGTGCTCTCTCCCGGCCCGGGAAGGCCTGAAGAGGCAGGCCTGATGCCCGACCTGCTGGCAGCCTGGCATTGCGCTTTACCTATCTTGGGCGTTTGTTTGGGGCACCAGGCCATCGGGCTCTTCTGGGGCGCTCAGGTGACGCGCGCGCCGTTGCCCATGCACGGCAAAACTTCGCCGGTACGACACAATGGCCACCCGCTGTTTGCCGGCATACCGCGCCGCTTCAGCGTTATGCGCTACCACTCACTGGCCGTAGTTGGGTGGGAACAAACGCCCCTGCGCCCCTTGGCCTGGGCCGACGACGGCGTACTGATGGCCCTGGCCCACCGCTCGTTGCCCATTGTGGGTGTACAATTCCACCCGGAGTCGGCCCTCACAGAGCACGGTCTGACCCTCATTCACAACTGGGTAACCTGGGCTAAAAAACAGACGATTGGGCGCCGCAAACGGGTATATTCCGTAGTGTAGCCTTCAAAAGAAGGAGAGCATAAAACAATCCTCACAAGACGCATTTTTGCTTCGTGGGGGAACCGGCACGGCTCAAAAAAGCCTCTGAAGCCCCACCCGCTATTAGCCTCAAGCCACCTGAGCCCCGACCATGCCCATACCCAGTGGCCCAAAGTGCGTTGCGCTATTCACCCCTTCAATACTCCGACGAGATGAGCAAATCCATGTCGGTGCTTTTAATCTGGAATCGCTCGCCCAAATACTGGTTGGTCAGACAGCCCTTGTAGGTATAGACGCCATTTCGGAGGCCTTCATCGCTGGTGATGAGGGCATGGATGCCCCCTGCTTCGGCTTTGAGGAGCAAGGAAGTCAGGATATTGCTCACCGCTTCGGAGGCGGTGCGCGCCACACGGGAGGGTATGTTGGGCACGCAGTAATGGATGACGCCGTGTTTGACGAAAGTAGGCTTGTCGTGCGTGGTGGCCTGCGAGGTTTCGAAGACGCCGCCCTGGTCAATGCTGACGTCCACGATGACCGAGCCGGTTTTCATGCGCTCGACGATGCTTTCGGGTACGATGAGCGGCGAGCGCCCGTGGCTGGAGTGCATGGCCCCGATGGCGACATCGGCGGTAAGGAGTTGCTCCGTCAGATGGATGGGGTTGACCACAGAGGTGTGCAGCTGGCGTCCGATGTGGCGCTGCAGGCGCATGAGTTTGTAAACATTGTTGTCGAAGACGCGCACCTCGGCACCCAACCCGATGGCCGTGCGGGTGGCAAACTCCGCCACAACGCCTGCACCCAGAATGATGACTTTGGCCGGTGGAACGCCCGCAATGCCGCCCAGCAGTACGCCCAGACCACCGCGTGCCGTAGAGAGCAGGTCGGCACCGATGAGGATGGCGCTGGTGCCAGCGATCTCGCTCATGGCACGCACGATGGGGAAGACGCCCATTTCCGTGTCTCGGATGTATTCCATGGCCAGCGCAATGACGCGCCGCCGCTGCAGGTGCTGGATGTATTCAGCCGTTATCAGCGGCAGATGTATGGGCGAAATGATGACCTGATTAGGCCGCATCAGGTCTATCTCTTCGATGGTGGGCGGCGCTACTTTCAGGATGACATCCGCCTGGAAGACGGCCTCGCGCGAGTGGGTTATCTCAGCGCCGGCCTCAGTGTAGTCCAGGTCGGAGAAGCGGGCCTTTTCTCCTGCACCCGTTTCGACGATGATGCGATGCCCGTGTGCCACTAATGTGGCAACCGATTGCGGGATGAGCGCCACGCGGTTCTCCTGCAGGGTCGTTTCGCGCGGGATTCCGATGAACAGCTGCTGGTGTCGGCGCCCTACTTCGAGCGTCTCCGTTTGGGTGGTCAGCCTGGCAAATGTCCTGGCTACGGTTTCCATGCCAATGCGCGTTGGGTTGTTCTACGAAAGAATAAGATGTCGTTCCTGAGCCGATACGACGCGGAGGTGTAGTCTGGCCGTATCCGGCGGCAGAAGCGGTTCGATGATTTGAGGCCACTCAATGAAGCAGTACCACGGGTCATGGAGCATCTCTTCGATGCCGAGATTGAGAGCTTCCTCAGCATTCAGGATGCGATACAGGTCAAGGTGGTGTACAGTAGCGGGCAGCCCGGAGGTATCGCGGTAGGTGTAGTCGTTCACCAAAGAAAAAGTGGGACTATCGGGGCGTTCCTCCGTGCCCAACCATTGGCAAAAGGCCTGCACGAAGGCTGTTTTTCCAGCGCCCAATTCGCCGTAGAGCGCCACTTTTCGACGCTGGCCCAGGGCCTCTGCTATTTCGGGTATTGCTTTTTCCAAGTCCAATAGGGAAGATATATGCCATTCCACAGGGTCAAAGGTAGCAACTTATTGCGTGATGTCGCACCTTTGCCGCCGCTTATGCGAGCCGTTATTCAGCGCGTTTCCCAGGCTTCTGTCACGGTGGACGGTCAGGAAAAAGCCCGCATCGGTTGGGGGCTGCTCATCCTGCTGGGCATCGAGCACGACGATGGGCCGGAGGATGCCGAATGGCTGAGCAAAAAAATTGCCGCCATGCGCATCTTTTCCGACGATGCCGGGCTGATGAACCTGTCGGTGCAGGACATCCAGGGCGAGCTGCTCGTCGTAAGCCAGTTTACGCTGCACGCCAGTACGAAGAAGGGCAACCGGCCTTCGTTCATCCGGGCCGCGCGACCTGAACATGCCGTACCTTTGTATGAGGCATTTATCCGTTTGCTCGAACGCGATAGTGGGCGCCCCGTACGCACCGGCGTCTTCGGCGGCGACATGAAGGTGCTGCTGCTCAATGACGGGCCAGTAACCATCTGGATGGATAGCCGCAATCGCAAGTGAACCCTGCCGTGCGTACCTTTGTTGCCGCAGTCGTTCATCCTGGTCGCCGCAGACATCGTCGCCAACGGCAAATGCTCATCAACTCACACACAGCTATGCACACCTTGCTCGCTACCCTGCATTCTTACAACCGCTATCTCATCTTAGCGGCGCTTCTGTTTGTCCTCCTCCGCGCCTTTAGCGGCTGGCTAACCCGCCGCCCGTATGAAAAAATAGACAACACGGCTTCGCTGGTGCTGGTTAGCCTGGCACACCTACAACTACTCTTTGGCCTCGTTATGTGGGGCTTCACCAGTCCGTGGACGCAAACAGCCTTCGCCAACATGGGCCTTGCCATGAAGGACCCCAACCAGCGCTATTGGGCTGTAGAACACTTAGTGGCCATGCTCATCGCCATCGTGCTCATTCAGCTGGGCCGCACCTTTGCCAAGAAAACGCCTGACCAAACGGCCAAGCACCGCAAGACGGCCATTTACACGGCGATTGCTGCGCTCATCATCGTCGTTACGCTGGGGCAAAAAGGCCTGCTCATCGGTTCACAGTACGGCGGCTAACATATGGAAAGCGCCTTTGCCGCCGAATTCCGCGCCCAGGCCGTTTTCCGCATGGAAGAAAGCACGCGCATGTGTCGCCGTGCGCTGGAAGAATTACCCGAAGAAGCCCTCTGGCAGCGGCCCAATGAGGTTTCCAACAGCGTGGGCAACCTCCTGCTGCACCTGCGTGGCAATATCCGCCAATACATCCACTCTGGCTTGGGCGGCCAGCCCGACGTGCGCGAGCGCGACGCTGAGTTTGCCGCCCATAGCGGCTACACGAAAGCCCAAGTCTGGGTGATGTTGGAACAAACCGTCCGTGAAGCCTGCAACATCATCCAGCAAGCCGATGACGACAACCTCCTGCGCGTGCGCCGCGTGCAGGGCTTCCAACTCTCCGGCATCGGCATCGTCCTGCATGTTGTGGAGCATTATTCCTACCATACCGGCCAGATTGCCTTTTGGGTAAAATGCCTGCGCAACACCGACTTGGGCTTCTACGCAGGCTTTGATTTGAATGCAAAATAGAGTGGCTTTTGCCACGAGTGCACCCATTAAGGCACGAAGAGGGCGGCTAAAGGGGGCGGCATTTTTTTTTACGGCAAACTGCCCATTTTAGGCAAAAGGCTATTTTGTCTCATCGGCGCTTTGGTAGCATTTAGCGGGGCTGACTACTTTTGCGCGCTCGAAGCAGGATTTTTTCCCAAAAATAAAAAACACTAAAGCGACTATGTCCAAACTGCATTTGCTTGTAGTCCTCATTCTGTTGGGTATAGGTTTGGCCAATGCCCAGCCTGCTCAGGAATATCTGGATGATCCGGTGCTGTTTACCGTAGCCCAGACGCCTGTTCGGGTGTCGGAGTTTCTCCAGATTTACACCAAAAGCAACCAACAAAAGGCTGACTTTTCGGAGGCTTCACTTCGCGAGTATTTAGACCTGTACGTCAAGTTCAAGCTCAAGGTGCAAAAGGCCCGCGAGATGCGCTTAGACACCATGCCCGCCTTTCGCAGCGAACTGGATGGTTATCGGCGTCAGCTGGCCGCGGCCTATCTGGTGGATAGAGAGGTAACGGAAAAGCTCATCCGCGAAGCTTACGAGCACATGAAGCAGGATGTGGAGATTAGCCACATCCTCATTTCGTGCAGCCGTGAGGCCTTGCCTGCTGACACGCTGGCCGCCTTCCAGCGCGCCAATGCCCTGCTGCAAAAGGCGCTCAAAGGCGCAGATTTCGCCCAGCTGGCTCGCGACAGCTCCGAAGACAAGTCCTCTAAGGAAAACGGCGGCTACATTGGCTTCGTAACAGCCTTGCTGCCCGATGGCTATTACTGGTTTGAGAAGGCCATTTACAACGCCAAACCCGGTATTGTGCCTTATGTGGTGCGCTCACATCAGGGGTACCACGTCATCAAGGTTCACAGCTTCCGCCCGGCGCGCGGTGAAGTGGAGGTAGCGCACATTCTCATCCGCAAAGGCGATAGCGAAGAGGCCAATTATATGAAGCGCCAGAAGGCGGATAGCGCCTACGCGGCGGCTCAACGCATGTCGTGGGACGAAGCCTGCATGCGCTACTCCGAAGACCAGGTCAGCGCCGCCAAAGGCGGTTATGTCGGTGCGTTCGGCATCAACCGCTACCAGCGCAGCTTCGAGGAAGCCGCCTTTGCCCTAGAAAAAGACGGCGCCATCTCGCCACCTGTGGAGACCACCGTGGGCTGGCACATCATCAAACGCATCAGCCGACGCCCACTGCCTCCCTTCGAGGAAATGCGCCGCGCCCTTTCGGAGCGTATCAAACGCGACAGCCGAAGCGAAGTGGCTCGCCGAAGCCTCATCGAGCGCATCCAACGCGAAGCCAACTTCCGCGAATACCCCAAAAACCTGCAGACCTGGGCCAGCCAACAGGTGGACTCTATCTTCCACACCTTCCGCTGGAAGCCCGACTCCACCGCACCGCAAACACCGCTCATGCAGTATGGCGACCGGGTCTATACGGTGGCTGACTTCGAGGAATTCCTCGCTCGCTCCAGCCGCGACCGCATGCGCGGGCTGGGGCACCCCATCGAGCAAACCATTGCTACCCTCTATCAAAACTGGGTAGATGAAGCCGCCATCTCCTTCGAGGAAAGTCAGCTGGATAAAAAGTATCCCGAATTCCGACACCTCATGCGCGAGTACGAAGAAGGCATGCTCCTCTTTGATGCCGCCAAAATTGAAGTGTGGGACCGCGCCAATACCGACACCGCTGGCCTCCAACGCTACTTCGACGAGCGCCTTAAAAACAAATACCTCTGGGACGAACGCGCCGTCGTCAGCTTCTACACCCTCAAGTCCGAGGACTCTACCCTGCTCAAAAAAGTGCGCGAATTCGCCGCCAAAAACGAGCCAGAGGCCGTCCTAAAAAAATTCAATAAGAAAGAGGAAATCCTCGTTCGCTTAGAAAAAACCTACGAAAAAGGCCGTAACAAGGACTTAGACAACATCTGGCGCGCCGGCGGCATGTCGGAGCCTAAAAAGGATGCTGCCACGAAAACAGCCTCTTTCATCAAAGTCGAGCGCTTGCTGCCACCCTCACCCAAAGCCCTCAGCGACGCCCGTGGCTATGCGGTGGCCGACTACCAGGACTATCTGGAAAAACAATGGGTCGAGCAACTGCGCACCCAGTATCCGGTTAAGGTCAACGAGGAAGTGCTACAGGCACTCATCAAACGCCAGTAACCCTGTGGCGCCCAAACTCGTTTGAGCGCCTTCTCTTTGGGAGGTCTGGTAAAATAACACGCCACAAGAGGTAATGCCCGGCTAAGCGCTGCCCTCTAAGTGCCGCCGAGGAAAAAAGTAGGCAAATCCTGTCCGGCGGCTGAATTGCCCGGGCATTTCCTCTGCCATACCCTACACTCTGCTACTGAGGTGCCGTTTAGTCTTTGCCTACCTTTGCCTACAAATCACGGCAACATGGCGCTTCAAAAACTTCCCATCGGGCTGCAGGACTTCCGCACCATCATTGCGGAAGGCTACAAGTACGTGGACAAAACCCGCTACATCCATCGGTTAGTAACGAGCGGCAAATTCTTCTTCCTCTCCCGCCCGCGCCGCTTTGGAAAGTCCCTAACCCTATCCACACTGGCCGAACTCTACGCCGG
>CALJPQ010000022.1 GCA_937980645.1 uncultured Saprospiraceae bacterium
CGTGAAGAAGGAGGATGCGCGGCTGCTGGAGGCGGTGAAGGAGGAGGGTCGTCAGCAGGTGCGCGAGCGTTTGTTGCATCCGGACATGGCGCGGCGGGGCGATGTGCTGGGCTGGCTCATCACCGTGCTGGGCGCCGAGGCGCAGGTGGAGCGGGTGGAGGTGGGGTGAAACAAACAAGGTTCCATTCGGAAATCAAAGGAAAACGGCAGTTCCGTCATGCCCTGACTATTATTTTGCAGAGGGCAGTTCTTCAAATCGGTAGCCCTGCTGGGTGAAATGCCGCAGGAGTTCGGGCAGCACAAAGCAGAGCTTCCCCGCGGTCTTGACGTTGTCGTGCAAGACGATGATGGAGCCGCTGGCTGCATTTTCTACGACATTTTCCAGGCACTGTTGAGCGTCCACATTTTGGTCGAAGTCGCCGCTGAGGACATCCCAAAGCACGATGGTGTAGTGGCGCTCTAAGGAAGCGTGCTGGCAGGGCGACAGGCGCCCGTAAGGTGGGCGGAAGAGGCTACTTCGGACGAGATGGGCGCACTGGCGGACATTTTTCAAATAGTCCAACGTTTTGGTCTTCCAGCCGTTGAGGTGGTTGTAGGTGTGGTTGCCGGTGCTGTGGCCTTCGGCCAGGATGCGCTGGTAGATTTCGGGATATCGCCGGACGTTTTCGCCTACGCAAAAGAAGGTGGCTTTGGCATTGAATTCCTTCAGAACATCCAGTACCCAGGGCGTTACTTCGGGTATGGGGCCATCGTCGAAGGTGAGGTAAAGGACGCGCTCCTGTGTGGGCACTCGCCACAAGAAGCGGGGCCAGAGCAACTGCACGATATTGGGTGTTTTGACTAGGTACACGGTAGGAGTAGGCGGTTTTGCGGCGGGCAATGGGGGCTTTATTGGCGAGCATGCCCTACTTTTGCCAGCACAAATCAAAATTTTTGGCAAAAGTCTGCTTTTGGCGTCAGAATTTGGCGGCTCTTTTGGGCCAAACGAGGCTGGTCGCTGCAGTGGTTGGCTGAACACCCACATTTTCCGGATTAATCGGCTTTATTGAAAATGGCTGTACGCGTACGTTTTGCACCTTCACCAACGGGAGCCTTACACATTGGAGGTATCCGCACGGCTTTGTACAATTACCTGTTTGCCCGTCATTACGGCGGAGCATTCATTTTGCGCATTGAGGATACCGACCAGTCTCGTCATGTGCCCGGCGCAGAAGAGTACGTCATTGAGGCGTTAAAGTGGGTAGGGCTAATTCCCGATGAGGGCGTAGGCTTCGGGGGCGATTACGGCCCTTATCGGCAGAGTGAGCGCAAGGCTATTTATCAGCAATATGCCCGGCAGTTGGTGGAGCGCGGCAAAGCCTACTACGCCTTCGATACGCTGGAAGAACTGGAGTCTATCCGGCAGCGCGAAGCGCATTTCGCTTACAACCACCAGACGCGCAAGCAGTTGCGCAATAGCCTGACGATGCAGCCGGAAGAGGTAGAAGATCTGCTTCAGCGTGGCGCCCCTTATGTCATTCGCTTGCTGGTGGAACCCGAACAGGATGTCCGCATCCAGGACCTCATCCGCGGTGAGGTGGCGTTTCAAGGCAGCGAATTGGACGATAAAGTACTCCTCAAAGCGGACGGCATGCCTACCTACCATCTGGCAAACATTGTGGACGATTACCTGATGCGCATTACCCACGTCATTCGCGGCGAAGAGTGGCTCTCCAGCACAGCGCACCATGTTCTGTTGTATCGCGCTTTTGGGTGGGAAAACGCTATGCCGCAATTTGCGCATCTTCCGCTCATCTTGCGGCCTGAGGGCCAGGGCAAGCTGAGCAAACGCGATGGGGCCCGCTTTGGCATTCCGGTCTTCCCCCTGTCGTGGAAAGGCGCCACGCCCGAGGACAGCTTTCTGGGCTTTCGCGAGGCCGGATTTTTGCCGCAGGCGGTGCTCAATTTTCTGGCTCTGCTGGGCTGGCATCCGGGCGGCGAGCAGGAGGTATTCAGCTTAGAGGAAATGACGCGCCTGTTTTCGCTGGAGCACATCTCTAAAGGCGGCGCACGTTTCGACTACGATAAGGCGAAGTGGTTCAACCAGCGTTACATCATGGCCACTGACAACGCCGTGCTGGCGCAGTACATTCGCCCGTTGGCCGAGGCAAAAGGTTATCGGGCCGACCAGCCGTACCTGGAGCAGGTGGCTGCTTTAATGAAAGAGCGCGTTTCGTTGCTGCCCGATTTTGTAGAAGAGGGGTACTACCTCTTCGAGCCGGTGCGCGCCTACGACGACGAAAGCATCCGCAAAAAATGGAACCCAGCGCTCCAGCCCGTGCTGGAGGCCATTGCCGACCTGATGCCCGGCATTCAACCCTTTGATGCACCCACATTAGAAGCGGCAGTGAAAGCTCTCCTACAAGAGCGGCAGATAAAACCCGGCGAGGTGTTGCCCTTGCTGCGCCTGGCCTTGGTGGGTACCATGAAAGGCCCAGCTGTCTTCGATACGGCAGCATTGCTCGGCCCCGCGGAAACGGCCGAACGCCTGCGGCGAGGCATGGCTTATTTTTTGCAGTGCCACGAGATGGCGGCTCGGTAAGCGGCGAGCAGTCTGGCACAACACATACTTTCTGGTAAAATCGCGCATCATTTTTTATGCGCACTTTCGCACTCCTTATCCCTTCCTCATCAGCATTATTTTTTCATGAAAAACAAAACCTCGACGAAGAAGACAAGAAAGCCAAAAGGCTCAAAGCAGCCTCCAAATGCGGAAGACGCTGAATCTAAAGCCGGTTTATCTCTCTACATTGACGAATTTGGCCGCATCCGAAACCCGCACCAAGACGAAATGATCGCTGAACTGAACAAGAAATGTCCGCCCGAGGCAGATACGTAATACCCGCCTTCCTCGCCACGCTTTTTGACCTTTTTATCTTAATCCCATGCAGAGGGTTTGGCTCTGAAGCCAGCGCAACGACGACGCCGAAGAAGCCGCGCACGACGTAATCTTTTCTGCAATCCCATTTCTTCACTCATCCCACAAACATTTGAAGGCCTTCGGGTCTTCGCCGCATTCGAAACCTTGCGTTATGGTGAACCGGTTACGCAACACCCGTCGGGCGAAGCCCGGTTTCTACATCCTTTTTTGGGGCATCCTTCTGGCCGGCTCCCTGCCGGCCCAGCCGGTGTTTTTTAATTTTAATTACCCGGGCCCAACGCACATCCCGGTGGACACGACCTCGTGTACCAACATTTTGGCTGGCAACATCGGTACGCCCATCGTAACCTCAACAGTGGGGGCTAACATTATTCTTTCGCAATTTGACCCGGCCGCTTCGGGTTTTACGCTTAATGCTCCGTGGAACTTTGGCGAAACAGCCCAGCTGTTTTGGAACGTCGCTGACGACCAGGGGCATTCAGCCCAGTTTTCGTTCTTCGTCTTCTTCGTGGACACGACGAAGCCTAAAATTATCACCATGGGCACGCCACCTGCGGTTACCTATGCCTCGATACGCTTAGTGCCGCCGCCGCCCAATTTGGGCGCTTCCGATCCGTGCGGAAATCCAACGGTAATGTTTACCGAAAGCGCGCGCCCGCCTTTGTGTCAGGCAGGCACATTCACGCGCACCTGGCTGGCCACCGACATGTCGGGCAACACGGGCGTTTTTACCCAAACCATCACCATCCTGATAGATACGCTGCCCCCTACGGTAACCTCGCCGCCGCAAAACGGCTCGGCTCCGTGTACGCAGGTCAGCACAGCCTATCCGGCCTGGCTGGCCGCCCAAATGGCCAACTTTCAGGCGACCGACCCCTCCGGTGTGGCCTCCTACACCAACAACGCTCCGCCCGCAATGACGGGTAGCTGCCCACCGGTGCTGACAGTCATCTTTACGGCTACCGACAGCTGCGGATACTCCGTAACGCGTACGGCAACATTCACTTCCATAGACAATAAAGGCCCAGATATTATGCGTGCGCCGCAGGACAGCGTGGTGGCCTGCTCGCCGCCGGCCAACAACCACCTGGACGCCCTGGCCCACTGGATACACCGCCGCGCGGGCCTCATCGCACGCGACTCTTGCACGCCGGATGCTGAAATTCAGTACACCACGCAAATTGGCGGCACACCCGTGGACTCGACTCAGATAACGGCTGCGTTCATCGCCTCGCTCGGCGGCGGCTGCGGCTCGCGCCAGATAGGCAGCCAGACCTACGACCGCGTGCGCGGCTGGGTAACGGTGGACTTCTTCGCCCGCGATGCCTGCAACAATGCCACCTACTTGGGCCAGGCGACCTTCGCCGCGCGCGATACCGTGCCACCCCAACTCACGGGCAACTCCATCAGCGAAGAATGCGGCGGGGGCAACGACCAGACGGCCCTCAATGCCTGGATAAACGCCCACGGCAACCTTGCAGTCAGCGACGATTGCTCCAGCTATAACTGGACGGATTTTAGCTGGACGACTTCTACAGGTCAGAGCGGCAGCGGTCTCTTCGGCACCGGCCCTTATCCACAGGTGCAGGCGCACAACTGCTCGTGGTATGCTGATGTTACGTTCCGCGCTACCGACGAATGTGGAAACACGGGCAGCCGAACGCTGCGCTTTCAAATCACCGACGCCACAGCGCCCGTATTCACACCCATACCAAACGATACGCTCTACTGCCCGGATACAACCCTCATAGTGCCTAAGGCTTTCGTCTCGGACAACTGCGACACGTCGCTCACTTTTGTGCGTACCCAAAGCATAACGGCACTGCCCTGCCCGGGCAATTACACGCTGTTGGTAGCCTGGACGGCTTCTGACGATTGCGGTAACACGTCCACCGCCACGCAAACGGTGGTGGTGCGTGACACCACGCGCCCGGTCATCACGCTGTACCCGGCAGACCGCGTCATCCGTTGCGACACCTTTGCCCTGCCGCCACATCCGTTGCTAGGAGTGGGAGTGCAGGCCACCGATATTTGTGGTGCGGTAGTAAGCCTGACCGTCTCGGATGCCTCTAACCAGGACCCTAACCCGGCTAACTGTGGGCATTATACCTATGCCATTGTGCGAACCTTTGTGGTCAGCGATGACTGCGGCAACACGACTTCCGCCCAGCAGGTTATCCAGGTGGTGGACAATATACCGCCCGCACTTTTTGGTTTTGCCGATACCACACTGGTGTGCGAAGTATTGCCCATCACGCCCCCGCCCGCGGCTGCTGATCTTTGTAGTGGCATCGCTTTGGCACCCACACTGGCCAGTGAGGTCATTGAAAACCCGGGGTGCGGCGACACTTATACTAAACTGCTGACGTGGGAAAGCACGGACGTGTGTGGCAACGTAGGTCAGCTGGTGCAAACGGTCAACATCGTGGATACAGTAGCGCCCGTCCTCGAAGGTGTACCCGCGGACATAACGGTGGAATGCAAAAACATACCGCCAGTGCCCGCTCCTGGGGTCGTCATTGCCGGCGATAATTGCGACGAAACGCCCGACATCTCGTTTAGCGAAACGGAACTGCGCGACCCTAACCCAGCTTCGTGCGCCTACGTAACGGACTACCAGATCCGGCGCCAGTGGACGGTAGAAGACAACTGCGACAACCGCCGCACCTACGTGCAAATCATCTCCGTAAAAGACCAGACGCCGCCTGTCGTCATGGCCTTGGACACGCTGCGCGTCAACACTGCCCCCGGGCTTTGCGAAGCCCCCGTAACCATACCGGCCCTGCTATCGGTCTATGACGAATGCACGGCCTCGACCCTGCAAGCCGACCTGCGCGATACGGCGCTGCTGACCCCCAGCGGCACGCCCATTGACCAGAAACCCGTCAACCCGGTTACGTTCACCTGGGCGGCGCCCAATGTGCCGCCTCTGTCGCCGGCCCTGAGCAACGGCACTTTGACCATCTCGCTCGACCGGGCCGATGCCGAACAGCCCAGCGAGTTCATGTACGTCTATGGCGAAGGCGGCTTATTGTTGGGCCGCACGAAACTCACCGATGTCTCCTGCGGCTTCAGCGACACGACATTTACCCTGCCGGTAGCCCTGCTCAACAGCTGGCTGCTGGACGGGCAAATTACCATCCAGCTCACGCCCAACGGCACAGGCCCCGAAGCTATCAACGCCTTCTGCAACGGCGGCCGGGTACGCGCGCGCCTGACGTATGCCTACGCCGCGCCGGAACGCCCAGTGGACGTCGCTTTTGCCGTCAACGGCGGCGCTTTCCAGCCCTTCCCGCCTTCCGGCACCGTGAACCTGGATGCCGGCACGCACACAGTGCATTACCGCGTTACCGACTGCGCGGGCAACAGCACTTCGACTTTCACTGTCATCCGGGTCAACGACGCCGAACCACCCGCCATTACGGCGCCAGCGCCGATAACGGCCTACGTCGGACCAGCCAACTGCACGGCATCGCTGACGCTGCCCTTCCCGAACCTGTCGGAAAATTGCACGTTCGATGCCTTTTTAGATAAAACCTCCGAGGCGCAGGCGGTGGTCTTTGAAAACGACGCCAATGCCGGTTGGGTGCCGAAAAACACGACTTTGAGCATTCCGGGTGTGCTGGCCAACGCCGTGGCCGGCGGTACACTTGTGGTGCGCCACCGCGGCGACAACGGGCAGGCGGGTGAGTTTTTCTATGTGTTGGATGAAAACAACAACCCGCTGGGCATTACGACCATCGCCTCGGGTGGCGAATGCGCTGATGTGCACGAAACAGCCTTTGCCGTGTCGGCTGCTCAAATCAATGCCTGGGCTGCCGATGGTGTGGCGAGTTTTTCGCTGCGGGCCAACCGCGACGTGGTCAATTACAGCGACCACATCAACCCCTGTGGCCCACTCAATGCGGCCAACCAGGACGGCATCAGTACCTTAGAAGTGCTCCTGCGCTACCATTACGCTGATGTGGATTACCGCATCAGCAAAGGCGCCCAAACGGTTTTGCAGGGCCAGTTGCAGGGCAACAGTACGGTGGTATCGCTGCCGCCGGGCAACTACACTGCCACCTACACCGTCTCAGACGCCAGCGGCAATACGGCTTCGACCTCTTACGCCATTACGGTGCGCGACACGGTGCCGCCCACGGCGCTTTGCCAGCCCATTACCATTTTCACCAACCCGCACGGTTCGGTTACGTACGTGCTGCAGCCTCAAGAGGTGGACAACGGAAGCGCGGACAATTGCTCCGGAACAAATCTGAACCGAACCGTTTCGCCCATCAATTTCACCTGCAACATGGCGGGTGGTGTGTATCCGGTTACACTAACGGTAACGGATAGCTCTGGCAACAGCGCCAGCTGCACCGCCTCAGTGCGGGTGGAAATGACCCCGCCCCAGCCTACTGCAACTGCTGGCGTATGCGAGGGCGGGCCGGTGCAGTTTTTTGCCAACCCGCCCGCGCCTACAACGGGCTACACATACAAATGGACTGGGCCGAACGGGTTTATGTCTATGCAGGCCAACCCAATCATTCCGGCCACGAGCAGTGCCAACCAGGGCACCTATGTGGTGGAAATCACAGGCCCAACGGGCTGCAAAGTCAGCGGCAGTGTGTTTTTGAACCTGACCAACCTGCCTACACAGCCCGCGCTGCAAATGCCGTCGCTCATTTGCGAGGGCACGACGCTGACGCTGCAGACGCAGCCTTTTGCGGGCACGACGGTGGTGTATTCGTGGTTTCGAGGGACGCCCGACAGTGCTACACTGGTAGGTACAACTACTGCTCCTATTTTTCAGATACCCAACCCGCCGCCGGGAGTATATCGGTATCATGTCAAGGTATCGGCAGATGGGTGCCTGTCGTTGCCTTCAGAAGTGAAAGAAGTAACGGTACAGGCGCGCCCAGTGGCGCAGATTAGCCCCGCCGGTGTTTCGGTGTGCACGTGCGAGGCCATTTCGCTCCACACGCCGGTTCAGGGAATAGGCATCACGTACGCCTGGAGTGGGCCGGCTGGCTTTTCCAGCCCGTTACAGTCTCCATTAGTTACCTCGTGTGCGCAGAGTGTCAATGCCGGCACCTATACCCTGGTCGTATCGGCCAATGGTTGCGCTTCACTTCCGGCCACAGCGACAGTGGAAGTGCGCTCTAAGCCTGCCAAACCACAAATTGCGGGTAATGGTGCCATTTGCGCGGGCAATGTGCTGACGTTGCTGTGCAACAACGTGCCCAGCGCTACGGAATACCGCTGGTTTTCGCCGCAGGCAGTCATGACGACGACGAGTATTAACACGCTAGTTATCCCGTCGGCCTTGCCTCTGGAACACGGTGGCGAGTGGCGGCTGCAGGTGGTCCAGAACGGGTGTGTGTCGGATCTCTCGGATGCGTACGTAGTGCAGATTCAGAACTTCCCGGACCTGTCGGCCACCTCAAACTCGCCCATTTGCCAGGGCAATCTGCTCACGTTGAGCGCCAGTTCGACATCTCAAGGAGTTACGTTTAGCTGGACAGGGCCGAATAACTTCCAGGCCATTGGTGCTCAGGTAAGTACGAATAGTCCGGCCACAGGGCTTTACACGGTGGTGGTCAGCACGCCCAACAGTTGTACCAACTCGGCTACGGTGTCGGTAAATGTCATCGTGCCGCCGCTCATTACATCGGTAACGCATACGGCACCCTCATGCGTAGCGTGCAATACCGATGCGGTGCTGCAGGCCACAGTGTTTACCCAAAACCCGCCGTTGACCTACCAATGGACAGGGCCTGGCGGCTTTTTCTCTACCCTGGCATTACCCGTGATTCCGAATGTGTGCTCGTCAGACAATGGGACATACACACTGGTGGTGCGCGACTCGGCCAATTGCCCATCAGCGCCTTCCTCTACGGTGGTGAGCGTCATTCGACAACCTGAGCGGCCGCTGCTGAGTGCTCCGGCGTCGCTGTGCGTGGGCAGCCCGCTAACGATATCCGTGCAGAATGCCAACGCTTACGGCAGTGGAGTTACCTTTGATTGGAGCACACCTTATGGAGTGGTTACCCAGTCGCAGGCGAATTTAGTCATTCCCTCAGCGGGTACACAACACAGCGGCACTTATCGCCTGACGGCACGCATTGGCAACTGCGCCTCTGCACCTTCGGAGGAGGTAACCGTGCAGGTAAATCCTATACCGCCGGCGCCGACGGTGAGCAGCAACTCGCCCGTATGCGAGGGCGATACGTTGCGGCTGGTGGCCCAGGAGGTCTTGGGCGGGCAATACAACTGGATAGGGCCAAGTGGCTTTACGGCCAGCACGCGTGACCCGATCATCGAGCAGGTAAACAAGGCCACGCACGAGGGCTGCTATTTTGCTACCGTATCGGTCAACGGCTGCACTTCGCCACAAAGCCAGGGTGCTTGCGCGCTCATTCGCACGCGGCCCAGTGCGCCATTGCCCTTACCCATGACGCCGGCCTGTCTGAGCCAGCCAGGCACGACACTGACGTTCCGCATTGCGCCCGCCACGGCCACCCCCGGGGCGCAGTACGTATGGTACAATGCCACCACGCAAGAGCCGCTGGGGCCATCTACGTTTGCCCTGAATTTTACCCTGACCGACCTGACGTCCCTGAAGCCTGGCGCCAACATGTTTTACGTGCGCTCGGTGCTCGATGGCTGCACCTCAGCCCCCTCAACGCCCGTCATGGTGCATCTGGATACTATCCCGGTGGGCGTCAATGCCTTCGCCGGGCAAGACTTCAGCGCCTGTGATTTAAGCCCTGTTCAGCTCGATGCTGCCGTACCGCCCGCAGGAGTTACCGGCCGCTGGCAGCAGGTGAGCGGGCCGCCGGTAACCATCGTTAATCAGCCACTACCCGGCACTGCCGTTTTGGGCGCTTCGGCGGGTAATGCGTATGAGTTTGAGTGGGTCATTTCCAACGGCGCATGCCAGAACTTCAGCCGCGACACCGTTCGGGTTACGGTCAATGCCTTCGAAAAGGCACGCGTCGTCAAGGACCTGTACACCACGTGTTTTGCCGACACGGTCGAAATCCAGGCCATTCAGGGCCAAGGGGTATTAGGCATCTGGAAGCAGCCTTTGGGTCAGGCGCTCTTTCAGCCACCTATCACTATAGATAACCCTAACAGTCCGACCACAATAGTGCGCAACCTGCCGCCAACGGCCAACACCTTCTTCTTCCATTGGATATTGAATGTGGCTGGTTGTCCGCCAGACACCGCCTTTGTAACGGTCTATACGATCAATAAACAGCCTTTTGCCGGTCACGATCAAAACCTGTGCATTACCGGCTCGTGCGCGCAGTTAGAAGCCACATCGCTCGATCCCTTCGAGACCGGAAAATGGACGTACTTAGACGCTAATGCTAACCCGAGTCTGACCATGAATGCGCCGAATGCGGCGACCAACAATGTCTGTGGCCTGCGCATTGGTGCAAACCGCTTTGTGTGGGAAACCAACGGCGGTTTGTGTGGCGATCGCTCGCGCGATACGGTTGTGGTGTCGTACGACCTGGAGCCTACGGCCAACGAAGACAGCGTGACCGTCCCTTACGGCCAACAGGTGTTGGTCAATGTTCTGCAAAACGACATTGTACCGCCGCAGTTCACCGTGCGCGTGCTCGACCCGCCCAAGTACGGCATGTGGTCGGAGCCGAGTAAGGGAGTGTTCACCTACCTGCCCAACCTGACCTTTGCCGGACGTGATAGGCTCATCTACGAACTGTGCAACCTCAATCCAGCTTGCCCATGCAGCATGGCCACGCTCTTCTTCGATGTGGAGGCGGCCGACAGCTGCCGCATTCCTACGGTCATTACGCCTAATGGCGATGGGGTCAACGATGCCTTCGTCATCCCTCCTTATTGCCTTATAGTTGGGGAGGGCGTCCCGCAAAACGAGGTTTCCATCTTCAACCAATGGGGCGACCAGGTGTTTTATGCCAGCCCGTACAACAACGACTGGGAGGGCACATACAACGGCCAACCGTTGCCCGCCGGCACGTACTTTTTCGTGGTTAAATTGCCCGGCGAGAGCAAACCACGCACCGGTTTTCTCATCATACAGCGTTAAAGAGGAGCGCACTGCTTCATTTATGCCACCGTGTGCCGGTTGCCGGCTACTACCTTTGCGTTGCTACTCGAAGGTGGCGCCTGTTGAAAGGTGCTGATTATCCCTTAACCCGCTACGTTCGCAACATCACCATGCCGTTAGACCAGTTACACGAGGCAGAAAAGGAAGGCCGGGAGCCTGGCGAGATGAGCTTCTTTGGTCATATTGAGGAACTGCGTCAGCGCATTTTGCGCTCTGCGGTAGCCATCGCCGTGATGGGGACAGTTTGTTTTGTCAATAAGGACTTCGTTTTCGATACTCTTATTTTCGGGCCTCGCAATCCGGATTTTCTGACGTATCGGGCCTTGTGTGGGCTTTCGCATACGGTTGGGCTGGCCGATAAGATGTGTTTTGCCCCGGTAGAGTTCAAGCTTATTACGCGCCAGCTGGGCGAGATTCTCATGCAGCATCTGTATGTGTCGTTCTGGCTGGGCCTCATTCTGGCTTTTCCGTATGTGCTGTGGCAGTTCTGGCTATTCTTGAGGCCAGGCCTTTTGGAAACCGAGCAAAAGGCAGTACGCGGGGTGGTGAGCATTTGTTCGCTGCTCTTTTTGCTGGGTGTTGGGTTTGGTTATTTCATCATTGCGCCGTTTTCCATCAACTTCCTGGCCGGTTACACCCTGAGCGGCACGGAGGTGGCGCCTACGCTGGACTCCTACGTTACGTACATGACGATGTTCACCATCCCGATTGGCCTCTTTTTTGAGATGCCAGTGGTCGTTTATTTTCTGACCAAAATCGGCGTCGTGGGTTACCGTTCGCTGCAGCTGTATCGGCGCTATGCCTTTGTGGCTATCCTCATTGTGGCGGCCATCATTACGCCGCCCGATGTGGTGTCGCAGGCGATTGTGGCGCTGCCGTTGTATGGGCTGTACGAGGTGAGCATTCTGGTGTCTCGCCGCGAGCAGCGCCGCCGCGAAGCCGTCATTTATGGGAAAAACGCCGTTACGGACGTAGTCAAAGCCAATTCATGAAAGTAACCGAACATTTCGCCAGGGCCGAAGGCAAAACCCTGATTTCCTTTGAAGTGCTCCCGCCGCTCAAAGGCGGCAGCATGCAGGCTATTTTCGATACTTTAGATAGCCTCATGGAGTTTAAGCCGCCGTTCATTGACGTTACCTATCACCGCGAGGAGTACATCTACAAGGTGCGCCCATCGGGCTACTACGAAAAGGCGGCCATCCGCAAACGCCCGGGCACCGTGGGCATTTGCGCCGCCATTATGCACCGCTACAAGGTGGATGCTGTGCCGCACCTGATTTGCGGCGGCTTCTCAAAAGACGAAACGGAAAACGCCCTCATTGACCTCAATTTCCTGGGTATCAACAACGTGCTGGCCCTGCGCGGCGACGCCCGACGGTTTGAAGAGCGCTTCATACCACACGAACAGGGACACGCCTACGCGCTCGACCTCGTACGCCAAATTGCCAGCATGAACCAGGGCCGATATTTGGACCCCGACATCGTCAATGGCGAAAAAACCGACTTCTGCATCGGGGTGGCCGGCTACCCCGAAAAACACTTCGAGGCGCCCAACTTAGAAATTGACTTGCACTACACTAAAATGAAGGTCGAGGCCGGCGCCCACTACATCGTTACGCAGATGTTCTTCGACAACCGCAAATACTTCGAGTACGTGGACGCCTGCCGCCGTGTCGGCATTGACGTGCCCATCGTGCCGGGCCTCAAACCCATCACCAAACGCTACCAGCTGACCAGCATACCGCGCAAGTTCTTCGTCAACTTTCCGCAGGACTTAGTGGACGCCGTCCTGAAAGCGCCAAATGACGAAGCCGTTCGCCAGATAGGCATCGAATGGTGCGCTCAGCAGTCCCTCGAACTCAAGGCCGCCGGCGTGCCCTGCCTGCACTATTACACCATGGGCGACGCCGACACCATCAAAGAGGTGGCGAAGCGGGCGGGGTTTTGAAAAAAGCATATTGCTCTCCACGTACTTAAAGGAGTGCCCTATTTCAATGGTGTAAAAGGAGGTGCAGCTAAAAAACACTCTTCAGGTGTTGCCTGGCGCACCTTACTGAGGAGCATCTTTTATTTTAGGAGGTGGCAAATTTCAACGGACAACATCTGATTATTCTTCTGATGCTCATGGATTTAAAGATAGACCCTTTAGCTCGCTGCCTGTTAATTTCTATCCCCACCCGAATGTAAACTTATTCTGTTGCCACGAATGCACGAGTTATTCGTTTTTTATTCGTGCATTTGTGGCGACCTTACAGCCTGAGGACGATAGCATTTTGTCCTGCCTGCGTAAGATCAGCCAGGTAAGCCGAAAGGCTGCGTGCCTCTGCGGCAGAGTGGCTTGCGGCAAACGACACTTCCTCTGATGCGAGCCGGGCTTCCTCAAAGCATGCCGTCTTTTATACTGCCACCTCCCATATTCCACTCCGAAAGGTTACCTTTGTCCTCACAAACTCATCTGCTGCCCATGACCACGACCTTATTCATTCCGGATGTTGAACGCCTTTCGTTGGAAGAATACTTCGAGCGCGAGTGGGGTGCAATCGTGCGGCATGAATATATCGGCGGACAGAGCATTCCTATGACGTACGCAACGGAAAACCACGGGCTAATCGCCCTCAACTTAGCTGCACAGTTGAGGATGCAGACACAGGGCAAACTCTTCCGCATTTATGCGGGCGACCGCATGGTTTATGCACCTGCCTGTGGCGAGGTGTACTACCCCGATATCGTCGTGGTGGAGGGCAAGCCCGAATACTTTGACTACCAGGGCCGCATGAAGGCCACTACCAACCCTGTGGCGTTGGTCGAGGTGCTGTCCGAAACTACCGAAGCGCGCGATAAAGGGCACAAATGGCATTGTTATCGCGAAATGCCTTCGCTGCGCCAGTATTGCCTGATTTACCAGGACCAGCCGCTGGTCGAATACTACGTGCGTCAGGACAACAGCGCCCAATGGCTGTTTGCTTACGCTGCCGGTTTGGAGGCGATGCTGCCGCTGCTGGGCTTCGATATTCCGCTGCGCGAGATTTATGCGCTGGTGGAATGGGAAACCGAGCGCTCAGAAGAGGAGACGCCGCCAACGACCTGACCCCCGATGCGTCATCATTCTCAAAACACAATACGTATGCGCACATCACTTACCCTCTTGCTCCTTGCCTGTTTCGCCACGGCATCCGTATGGGGGCAAACCGCTTCCGTTTCGGAAATTGAGCGCGCCATGTCGTTCGGTACGCGCCCGGGCTTCGCCGTAACCTTCGTGGACACCGATGTCAAACTCGTCAACGATGTGTGGAATGAGTTTGTCAAAAACAATTTTGGCTCCAAACTGAAGAAGGGCAAGCGCAATGAGTTCTCCGCGCCGCAAAGCCGCTCGACCAGCATCAGTACCGGCACGTTTACGGTTTACTCTGAACTTGAAAAAATCGGCACGGGCGCCCAGCTGAACGTCTGGTTTGATGTAGGGCCCTTCTTCCTCAACCGCCGCGACGACCCCCAGCGCACCGACGAGGCCATCCGCCTGCTGCGCCGCTTCCACTGGGAGGTGCGCAAAGCCGTAGCCGACAACGAGGTAAAGGCCGAGGAAACCAAAATGAAAGAACTCGAAAACAAACTCCGAAAGCTGCGTCGCGACAACGACAACCTCAATAAGGACATTGCCAACTTTGAGGCCCGGCTGAAGAAGGCCCGCGAAGACCTGGCCCAAAACGAAAAAGACCAGGAAGCCACACTCATTGACATCGAGCGCCAGCGCAGCAGCGTCGAGGAGGCCGTCCGGCGTCGCGCCAGCGTGCAGAGCGAACAATAAGCTACCTCTTCAGGAGCGGCGGTGCGCACCGAACAACGGCAGCGCCCGGTCTTTTTCCGATACGATGACCTGGCTCAGGTCGCATGCCCAGTCAATGGCCAGCGTCGGGTCGTCGTATCGGATACCGCCTTCGTGTTCGCGTGAGTAGTAGTTGTCGCATAGATAGAGGAACTCTGCCGTTTCGCTCAGCACAGCGTATCCGTGTGCGAAACCGCGTGGCACGTACAGCTGCCGCCGGTTCTCCGCACTCAGCCGAATGCTGAACCACTGGCCGTACGTGGGCGAGCCTTCGCGCAGGTCCACTGCTACATCAAGCACTTCGCCCTCTACGACGCGCACCAATTTGGCCTGGGCCATTTCGCCCACCTGATAGTGTAGCCCGCGCAACACGCCTCGGCGGCTGCGCGCCTGGTTTATTTGCACAAAATCAGCCGCCACGCCTACCTCCAGCCAGGTGCGGCGGTTGTAACTTTCATAAAAATAGCCACGCTCGTCGGCAAAAACCGTCGGCTCAAAAATCCACAGGTCAGGAATGGATGTCTGATGAAAAGGCATAAACGTACTTGACTTGAAAAAACAATGCGGCCTCACTGCGGCCATAGCCAGCGCACCAAGCGCAGCAGCAGGCTGATGAGCAGGCTCAGCAGCAGCATAGTGGTGATAGGGAAATAAAGACGAAAATTTTCGCGCTCAATGGCGATGTCGCCTGGCAGGCGGCCTATCCAGTTGAGCCGGCCTTGCAAGGCCCAGGCCAGCAGCCCCAGGAGGATGAATACCACGCCGATGCCGATGAGTACTTTGGGCCAGGAGAGGTTCTGCATATCCATATACTGAGACACAGTCAGATGCGGTTGATTTTTGCGCCGATGGCCTTGAGGCGTTCGTCAATGCGCTGGTAGCCGCGGTCAATCTGATGGACGTTGTGGATGAGGCTACGCCCTTTGGCCGACAGGGCGGCGATAAGCAGGGCCTGCCCGGCGCGAATGTCGGGGGAGGTCATTTCGATGCCGCGCAATTGCGAGCGGCGGTCCAGCCCGATGACGGTGGCGCGGTGAGGGTCGCACAGGATAATCTGAGCGCCCATGTCAATGAGTTTGTCCACGAAGAACAGGCGGCTCTCAAACATTTTTTGGTGAATGAGTACGCTACCGCGTGCCTGCGTGGCCACTACCAGCACGATGGACATCAGGTCGGGCGTAAAGCCCGGCCAGGGCGCGTCGTAAATGGTCAGGATGGAGCCGTCAATGAACGTGCTGATTTCGTAGTGCTCTTGCGGCGGGATGTGCAGGTCGTCGCCCCGGCGTTCGATGGCGATGCCGAGGCGCTCGAAGGTGCGCGGGATGATGCCCAGATGCTCCACGCCGGCGTTGCGGATGGTGATGTCGGAGGCCGTCATGGCGGCCAGGCCGATGAAGCTGCCCACCTCAATCATATCAGGCAGGCAGCGGTGTTGGGCGCCCCCCAGTCGCTCTACGCCTTCGATGCGCAGCAGGTTGGAGCCGATGCCCTCGATGCGGGCACCCATAGCGACCAACAGGCGGCACAGCTGCTGCACGTAGGGTTCGCAGGCGGCGTTGTAGAGGGTCGTCTGGCCCCGCGCCAGCACGGCTGCCATGACGACGTTGGCCGTGCCCGTTACCGAGATTTCGTCCATGTGGATATACGCCCCGCGCAGGCCGCCGGGCGGCTGCTGCACGTAGTAAATGTCGCGCTCGTCGTCGTATTTGAATTCGGCCCCCAGCTGCTCGAAGCCGCGGAAATGCGCATCTAAGCGGCGACGGCCGATTTTATCGCCACCGGGTTTGGGCAGAGCCGCCCGCCCAAAGCGCGCCAGCAGAGGTCCGATGAGCATGACCGAACCGCGCAGCCGCTGGGCATCTTTCATGAAGGCATCTGAGCGCAGGTAGTCCAGGTCGAGCGTGCCGGCGCAAAATCGGTATGTGTCGGGCGCCAGCTGCTCCACACTTACGCCAAAGCCCTGCAGCAGCTCGATGAGCTTGCGCACGTCCAGGATGTCTGGGATGTTCGAGATGGTTACCGGGTCATCGGTCAGCAATACGGCGCTGATGACCTGGAGCGCTTCGTTTTTGGCTCCCTGCGGGTACAGCTCGCCGCGCAAGGGCGTGCCGCCGATGACTTCAAAGGTGTCTAAGTACATGTGAGCAATATCCGGGTTTGAGGGACGAAAAAAAGCGGTTTTTCAAAAGCCCGTCAGGCAAGGGAATTTACTGCTGCTGGCGGAGCGTCAGACGCCCATCTTCTGGCGTACGAGCGCCGTAATTTCCTGCTCCAGCCGATTGGCCTCTGCCATGGCGCGGTTGGCCTCATCGGCAGCAGCCTGGGCAAAGGCGCGGTCTTCTAAGCCGCCGGTGTTCACCAGCACATTGAGTGCAGCCCCGCACACGGCAGCGCGCGCACACAGAGCACCCACGCCCGCGTCGGTGATGGAATTTGGATTGCCCTGCTCTATCATCTGGCGGATGAGGGCGAAGCTCGCCAACGCCGTGCGTACCACCTGTAGCGGCACTTCGATAGCGCGGCGTGTGGCTGCCTCGATGGCCGCTTTGCGCTGGGCTTTTTCGGCCTCCGTGCTTTTGGGCAGCCCGAAAGCCGCCATGATGGCGTTGAAGGCATCGGTGTCTTCGTCCACGGCGCGCAGCAGAGCATCTTTGAGGCGTTGGCCCGTTTCGGCGGCGTCGGAGAAGGTTTCCCAGCGGTCGTCCCAGCCGCGTTTGTGGGCGCTCAGGTTGGCCACCATAGTCGCCAGCGCAGCGCCTAAGGCACCAACATAGGCGCTGACCGAACCGCCACCCGGAGCCGGGCTTTCGGAGGCAGTCTCGTTGGCAAAGGCACGCAAGTCCCGGTCTATCAGCCGTTTGACCCCATCGTCGCCTAGGCGGTATTCAATGATTTTTTTCTTGGGGTCAAAAGGCGCTAGCTCGCTCAGGCCCAGCGATTTGACGGCGATTTTCACCAGTTCTTCCTCGCTGACGCCGGCGCTGCGCTGTTGTTTTTTCAAAAAATAGCGACCGGCCTCCAGGAGTACGCGCAGCGGGACCATGCCTACCAGCTCCGACCCCGTTACGCGCAGGCCGCGGCGTTCGGCACTCTGGCAACAGGCTTCAAAGGCTATATGCAGCGGTGTGGCCTGTAGGTCGGTGATGTTCATGGAGACCTGCGCAATGCCATACTCCTCGATGTACCAGCCGATGCCTTTGACGCCCTTGAGCATGCCGGGTTGGCGTATCGGTTCGCCGTGTTCGTCGCGCAGGGGTTTGCCGGTGGCAGGGTCTTTCACCACGCGCCCGGCTTCGCGCACGTCGAAGGCGACTGCATTGGCGCGCCGCGTCGAGGTCGTATTCAGGTTGACGTTATAGGCGATGAGGAAGTCACGTGCGCCGATGACGGTAGCGCCGCTTTTAGGGTTGAAGCGCGCTGGCCCAAAGTCAGGTTTCCAGTCGGGGTGGGCCAGCTTTTCGGGCAGGCCTTCATACTCGCCTGCGCGGATGTGGGCCAGGTTTTTTCGCTCCGGTCGGCTGGCGGCGGCCTCGTACAGATAGACCGGTAGGTCGAGCTCGCGCCCCACGCGCTCGGCCAGTCGGCGCGCCCAGTCGGCAGCCTCTTCCAGCGTGATGTTGCTCACCGGCACCAACGGACACACATCGGTAGCGCCCATGCGTGGGTGCTCGCCCGAGTGCTGGCGCATGTCTATAAGCTCGCACGCTTTCTGAATGGCCCGAAAGGCAGCTTCCACCACTGCCGCCGGTTCGCCTACGAAGGTTACCACCGTGCGATGCGTAGCCCGACCCGGGTCCACATCCAAAAGGCGAATGCCCTCCACGCTCTCAATGGCGTCTGTAATCTGGCGAATGACGCCCATATCGCGCCCCTCTGAGAAGTTCGGGACACATTCGAGTAACTGTCTCATCTGCTGTGCTTCCATGGGCCAGCTTTTGACGACGCTCGCAAGCATCACCGGCCACCGAAGGGCAAAGGTAGAAGCGCTTTGTGGGGCAGCCAAATGCTGGCTTTGTTGTAAATCTTCTAACCAATAGACATGGGATGTTTCTTTTGTGTTAAGTTTGACAGCACTATTGGCTGGGGCAGCGAAAGTCCGCCTATTTTAGTCAGTTTTTTTACTAAAAATAAAAAAGACATGCTCGCACGCTCTCTTTTCTTTTTGCTTAGTCTTAGTCTTTGGGCTTCCTGTGGCTCTAAGAAGGAAAGCCGCCCGGAAGGCGAGGCCAGCATCTCAGCAGGTGCCCAGCGCTTGTATGTGCACGCCGCCAATGGTGCAGTTCTGCGCAAGACGCCTGCAAAAGACGGTGAGAAGATAGCCGTCGTTCCGCGCGATACCGTGCCGGTAATGGTGCTGGCTCCAGCAGACCCCAGCCAGCGCTACGTGGCTGAAAAAGCCGGCCCGTTTGAATTGAGCGGTGGTTGGGTAAAAGTACGCACAGCCTCCGATCAAGAAGGCTACCTTTTTGAAGGATATCTGCTGCCTTTCCCGCCGGTAAAAGGGTGGTCCGGTGGCGATATGATGGAGGTCGAGATGGCTTACAGCTATCTTTCCAAACCGTTGAAGCGCGAGAAACTGGAAGAACCCGATCTGCTGGAAGGCTATCGGCAGCACTACCAGGACGGTGCATTTTGCGATACCAAAATCTACAACGGCGGTAGCACCCTCATTTTCTCGATCCCAGCCTCCAGCCTGACGCCACAGCAGGCGCTGGTGCTTTTCCGTCCGCTGTGGTTTCGCGAGGTGGCCGGACCGATAGAGTACGACCCTGACCTGGGCGGTGTGACCATCAGCGGCGATGGGGGCTACGGCTTTATGTCGGTGGTGCTCAAGGGCGATCGTGTGGTGGTAGAGCTGGGTGCTGCGGACTGAGCCCTCGGCTGCCCTGTGGGCGGGATTCGGCTCATGGCTCGCTCGGCAATGGCCGTAATGGTGAGCGAAGGATTTACGCCCGGATTGGCCGAAACGGCTGCGCCATCGCAGACGTACATGTTCTGGTAGCCGAAGACGCGGTTTTCGTGGTCAATGACGCCCGTTTCTGCAGAGGCTCCCATGACGGCACCGCCCAAAATATGCGCCGTACCAGGAATGCCGGCCAGCGGTGTGAGGAAAAAGGCTGTGGCCTTGCCGTTCAGGATGCGCTCCATACGGCGCGCCAGCTCCGTAGCACGCGGGATGAAAGCAGTAGGCTTTTGCTGACCCACGACCTCTGTACGCATACCGCCCCAGCGGCTGCGTCGGAAGGTTACGGTGCTGTCTAATGTCTGCATGAAGAGCAGGACAGTCGTCTTCTTTGCCCAGTCACGCACGCGCAAGTACTTCCACCAGGTGCGCGGGTGACGAGCCACCTCTGCCAGGATGCGCCACAGCCGCACGAGTGTATTGGAACCGGTTACGTAGGGCAGCACCGACAGTCGCCAAGCGCCCGACCCCGAGCCATAGCGGCAAACTTCTAAGTGGCTATGCTCATCGGTATGGAGGATGGAGCCAATCGCCACCCCGCGCGATAGGTCAGCATCGCCTTCCAACTGCGTTACCATGATGAGGCTTTCGTTGTTGGTGCGCACATCGCAGCCTACGCGCTCCGACAGGCGCGGCAACGAGCGGCGTTTGAGCCGCAGCAGCAAACCTACCGTGCCCAGCACGCCGCCGGCAAACACAATGCCGCGGGCCGTCAGGCGCTTTTTTCGGCCAAACAGGCGCGTCGAAGGTTGGAACAGCACTTCATAGCCATCGCTTCCGTCGGCAGCCCCCAAAGGGCGAACGTCCACCACCTCGTGTTCGGCTAAAATTTCGGCGCCCTGCTTTTGGGCGAGGTAAAGGTAATTCTTGTCCAACGTGTTCTTGGCATTGTGGCGGCAGCCGGTCATGCAGCTGCCGCAAAAGATGCAGCCTGTGCGCTCAGGCCCTTGACCACCGAAATAGGGGTCGGGTGTGGTCTCGCCCGGGCGTCCGAAATAGACCGACACGTGGGTTGGGCCAAAGTGTTCGCGTTGCCCGATTTCGCAGGCCAATCGCTCCAGCGCGTGGTCGTTATCGAAAAACTGCGGATTGGGCGCTGCGCCCAGCATGCGGCGCGCGGTCTTGTAATGCGGTGCCAGTTCTGCTTCCCAGTCCGCCAGGTCTTTCCAGTTGCCAGAGCGGAAGAAAGCAGGCTTGGGCACCGGCAGCGTGTTGGCATACACCAGCGAGCCGCCACCTACTCCTGTGCCCGAAATGAAACCTACATGTCGGAAGATGGTAATTTTCATAATGCCAAACCAGCGCAATGCCGGCGCCCACAGCCAGCGTGACAGCTGCCAGTTGGTGCGCGGAAAATCCTCCGCGCGGTACCATTTGCCTTTTTCAATCACCAGTACCCGATAGCCCTTCTCCGACAGACGGAGAGCGCTGACCGAACCGCCAAAACCACTGCCGATGATGATGTAGTCGTAGTCCATGCGACCGCTTCCCTATTTTAATACGAATGAAATGAGCATGCAAAATTGACAAACGACTACAAAAGTAGTCCTCCCGAAAATCAGGGGCGGGCCACCTTTTTCTTCAGGCCCGGCCTACTCCTGAGGGGCCCGCGACAGCATTACAACCTTTGCCGCACAGGTGGTGTTACGTTTTCATGTTGAAACACCATTTACGCTACAGCCTGTTCACCTTTTGCCTGCTAAATGCAGGTCTAACCGCTCATTTTGCTCAAAACATGATGCCAGAAGCCACCTCATCGTCCTCGACTCCGCAAGCGTATTCGCGCATCACGGTAGAAATCTGGTCTGATGTCCTGTGCCCATTCTGCTACATCGGCAAACGCCAATTTGAAACGGCCCTGGCGCAGTATCCCGGGCGAGAGAGCGTGGAGGTTATCTGGCGCAGTTTCCAGCTCGACCCAACGCTGCAGACCGATCCGTCGAAAAATCCGGTGCGCTCCCTGGCCGAGCGCAAGGGCTGGTCGGAGGCGCAAACGCGCGACATCATGGCCTATGTAACCGACATGGCGCGTGGCGTAGGGCTGGAGTACCACTTAGATAAATCGGTAGTGGCCAACTCGTTCGACGCCCACCGGCTGCTGCAACTGGGCCGCCATTACGGCCGCCAGTCGGAGGTAAAGGAGCGGCTAATGGCGGCTCATTTTACCGAAGGTAAAAACATCGCTGACCCGGCAGTACTCCAGGCCCTCGGCGAGGCGGCCGGGCTGCCGGCCGATGCCGTGCGCGCCATGCTGCAAAGCGATGCTTACGCCCGCGAAGTACAGGAAGACATCGCCCAGGCCGAGCACTTTGAGATAACGGGCGTGCCCTTCTTCGTCTTCAATCGCCAACGGGGCATCTCAGGGGCGCAAGGCGTGGAGGCGTTTTTGCGGATGTTGCGAGAGATGGGGCGGGAAAAATGAGCACAGTCATCCTGGCTATATTGGGAGCCACTTCCATTTAAAGTGCATTAAGCGCGCTCCCGAGAGAACGCAAAAATTTTTTAAAAAAACATTTTGTTTTATTTTTGCCGTCCTGTTTGAGGGTTTTTCGGCTTTTATCAAAAACAATCTGTTTTTAACCGCTGCGTGCAAAAGGGCTGCAGTTCAGCGTCTTTTCGGGAGGGTGACGCGCATTCTTTTAGCAAGCAGCAGGCAGGGCGTCAAGAGTTTGGTGTCAGGCTTTGCCGCTATTCTTATCGGAGCGTCTTGAGCGTAACCTTTCGAGAGGCGTCTGGGTTTAGTGGCTGATTTGTTCAGCAGCACAAATTGGACTTTTTACCATGTTTTCACGGATGTTTTCTGGCACTGCGCCGGCTGTTGCTGGCGGTCGCAGTGCACTTGGCTTGCTGTGGCGATTGGTTCGCCGGCACTGGTTTAAATTGGCCTTGGTGCTGTTGGTACTGCTTGCGTTGTGGCGGCGCCGTCCGCCGTCGCAGCCGGCGGAGCTAGTGCCTATGACTCCGGTGAAGGAGGCACCAGAGCGCTTTACCCAGCGTCTTCATACTGCACCGCAGTCGGCCTCTTTAGTGGATGCGCCGGCTGAGCCGGTAGCTGCTGCGGGTATTCGATTGCCTGCCATAGACGATGCCACGACGGTAGCCTTTTTGCAGCGCTTTGCGCGCACGGCCGTGGCGGAGCAGGAGCGCTTCGGCATGCCAGCGTCGGTGTTGCTGGCCAGCGCTTACATCAACAGTTTTGCCGGCAAGCGCAATTGCGCCACAGAGGCCAACAACTATGTGGCTCTGCGTTGCACCGCCGACTGGCCCGGGGCCGTCATCACTCTGGATGGGGGCTGCTATCGGCGGTATAACACCGCCTGGGAAAGCCTGCGCGACTTCAACGTCTACTACAGCCGCAAAGCCTGGTATGCAGAGCTGAAGAAAAACGCCGGCCGGGACTGGAAAAAATGGCTGAAAGGCCTGGCTGCTCAAAGCGTTTCGGACGTGGCCAACTTTGAGGCCGAAGCCACGCGCATCATTACGGCGTTCCGCGTATATGAACTCGATGAGCCCGGCGCCATGAAGTGAGCGGTGTTATTTCCAGAGCATAGTTTCGGGAAACGCTGTTTTTTTGCGCGTGTAATCCTGAAGTATTCGTCCGATCACGGCCCTACATCGCGTCGCCCTGAAGGCTTGCACTTTGGGGGAGGTTGCTCTTCTATCGGATGAACTAAAAACACGTATCCACAACATGAGCACAAATTTCTCAAAACGAACCGGACTTCTGCTGGCACTTTTCCTGCTGGTGGGCGGAGCAACGTACTACTTCTGGCAGCAAAACAGGCGCTACGAAATGGGCAGCCGTATCGAGCCGGATATGGATTTCGCCGTGCGCGACACGAATGCCATCTACCGCATCTTCATCGCTGACCGACGCGGGCGCACGGCAGACCTGAAGCGCCAGGGCGATCACTGGGTGTACAACAACCGGTACAAAGTCAGGCCCTCGGCTATCGAGGTGCTCTTGGAGACTGTTTGCTGCCTCAATGTGCTGTATGTGCCGCCAAAAGCCGCCGAAAAAAACGTTGTGCAAGCATTGGCGGCGGACGGTATAAAAGTAGAGTTGTACGACCGCCAGAACCGCCTGCTTAAAAGCTACTACGTCGGCGGCGTTACCCCAGATGAGCGAGGCACCTATATGATTATGGACGGCGCCGAGCAACCGTATGTGGTTTATCTGCCAGGGCTCATCGGCCAGGTGCGGGTGCGTTACCTGTTGGGCGACGAAAACTGGCGCGACCGAATGATTTTCACCGAAAAGCCGGAAAATATTCAGTCCATCTCGGTAGAATACCCACAACATCGCAGCGCCTCCTTCCGAATAGACAAGGTGGACGAAGCGGAATATGTGGTGCGTCCACTGTTTAGCACCACTCCTGTGAGCAAGGCGCCGCAGCGCAAAGGTGCTGCTGAAGCTTATTTGCTCAAATACGAGTTTCTGGGCGCGGAAGGCTTCGCGCATGATGAGTTGAATGTGGATTCCATCCGAGCCTTAGTGCCTTTTGCCATCGTGAATTTGGAACGCACTGACAAAACCTCTACCAAGGCTCGTTTTTGGCCTATTAACGTGCAGGAGGACGCGCAAACCCGGCAGACGTTTGTCGTCCATTACCTCACGGAGGTCAATGAAGGGCAGGACTACTACATCACGCAACAGCATGTGTTTGGACCCATTTTTCGAGAGTACAATTCTTTCTTCATGGGCCAATCACGCCTGCGCAACTAAGTACCGTCGGTTGGGTGGGGCAGAAGCTCACTGGTTGTCAGACTCCTCGCCGCCTTCTCTCTCTTCTATTTCAGCTGGCTGGCGCGTGTGGCCATTGGGGTTGGGCAGAATGTTTAGGGCATACATGGCGCGCTCGCTGGCCAGCTGCTCGGCGCTTTTCTTGTTGAAATCGTCGGCAGTGCCCACTTTCTTTCCGTCCACATAGACGGCGACTTTGAACTTATCGCGTTTGTCGCTTTTGTAGCGCGAGAGCACCTTGTAGTCCACGGTATGCCCGTGTTTTTGGCACCATTCGAGCAGTTGGCTTTTGTAGTTATCGTCGAAGTGCTCCAGTTCGTGGATGTCTAAATATCGGCGCAGGATGCGGCGGATGACGTAGTCCTTGGTGTATTCGTAGCCTTTTTCGATGTAGATGGCGCCAACTAAGGCTTCCAGCGCGTTGCCCAGCATCGAGCGCGAGAGCCGGGTGTTGTTATACTGCGAGAGCAACATATCCAGCCCCATGCGGTCGGCAATCTCGTCTAAAGAATGGCGCTTGACGATCTTGGAGCGCATTTTGGTCAGGAAGCCTTCATCGCCGTTGGGGTACTTGGTGAAGAGGTATTCGGCTACGATGGTGCTCAGGACGGCATCGCCCAGAAATTCCAATCGTTCGTTGTTCGATATGGCGTAATCGCGTGAGGAAGCGTTGCTTTTATGGTAAAAAGCCAGCTTAAAGTGGCTCAGGTACGCTGGAGTGAAACCGAGCATGTTTTTCAAACGCTTAGCCATTTCCCGGTCTGGGCTGAAGTAATAGTTGTATAAGCGTCTGAAAAAGCGAATGATGCCAGACATATAAGCACATCGAATTGAAGTTACCCGAGTTCGGGTGCTTCCGTTTGATTTATTCAGGTAATTCAGAAAATCCGCATCAGGGCGTCATTTTTTTAAATACGAGTGAGGCGTTGTGCCCGCCGAAGCCGAAGGTGTTGCTCATGGCAGCGCGCACGGTGCGTTGCTGAGCGTGGTTAAAAGTCAGGTTAAGTTTGGGGTCAATCTCCGGGTCATCGGTGAAGTGGTTGATAGTGGGTGGCACAAAGTCGTGATAGATAGCCAGTACGGAAGCGATGGCCTCAATGGCACCGGCAGCGCCCAGCAGATGGCCGGTCATGCTCTTCGTAGAGGAAATGTTGAGGGCATAGGCATGTTCGCCGAACACCTGACCGATGGCTTTTAGCTCTGCCACATCGCCCAGTGGCGTCGAAGTGCCGTGGACGTTGATGTAGTCAATATCTGAGGGCTGCAAGCCGGCATCCTGAAGAGCCAGGTTCATGACTAAGATAACTCCTACGCCGTCGGGATGTGGCGCCGTGATGTGATAAGCATCAGCGGTGGCGGCTGCCCCAACGATTTCGGCGTAGATGCGCGCGCCGCGCCGGACAGCATGCTCGTATTCTTCCAGGATAAGCGCCCCCGCACCTTCGCCCAGCACAAAGCCATCGCGGTCTTTATCGAAGGGGCGGGAGGCCGTTTTGTAGTCGTCGTTGCGCTCGCTAAGGGCTTTCATCGAGTTGAAGCCCCCTACAGCGGTTTTCGTGATGGTGGCTTCGGAACCGCCCGCCACAATGATGTCGGCCCGACCCATGCGGATGTAGTCAAAGGCATTCATGAGCGCGTGCGACGAGGACGCGCAGGCGGATAGGGTAGCGTAATTCACCCCCATGAAACCGTATTGAATAGAGATATGCCCCGCGGCGATGTCGGCAATCATTTTCGGGATTAGGAAGGGGCTATGTCGAGGAGTACCGTTGCCCAGGGCATGGTCTTCGATTTCTTTTTCGAGGGTAGCCAATCCGCCGATGCCTGAAGACCAGATAACGCCAACGCGCTGTTTATCAATGCTATCTAAATCGAGGCCGGAGTCTTCCAGTGCTTCTGCCGTGCTCACTAAAGCGAATTGCGTAAAGCGATCCAGACGCCGCACCTCCCGGCGATCGAGGTGTTCTTCCGGTTGAAAACCTTTTACCTCACAGGCAAAATGGGTCTTAAATAGGCTGGCGTCGAATTGCGTGATCGGCCCAGCACCGCTCTCCCCACGGCGCAGCCCATCTAAGTATGCTTCCAGGCTATTGCCGATGGGCGTGAGAGCGCCCATGCCCGTGATGACAACACGTCTCATCATACGTTATATGCTGACTGTTAACAATAGCAGTACCATTTACAAACAGGGCAAACTGCCGCAAAGGTACAAAAAGGACGCCGCCAAAAGCCAAAAGGTTCAGGACGCTAAAGCCCTGAACCTTTTACGCTTATAGCCGAGCTGCGGCTTCAATGATTCAGGAAGCCAGCTGCTTCTCCAAATACTCGATAGCCTGGCCAACAGTCTGGATCTTTTCCGCTTGCTCGTCAGGGATAGAGACATCGAACTCCCGTTCAAACTCCATGATGAGTTCCACGGTGTCGAGCGAGTCCGCTCCGAGATCCTGGATGAAGCTGGCTTCAGGCGTTATCTCGCTTTCATCTACCCCCAGCTTGTCCACGATGATTTTCTTTACACGTTCGGCGACGTTTGCCATAATCTTTGATGAACTTTAGGTGAAAAAATGCCATTTTTCGAGGGGCAAAGAAACGGCTGCCGCACTTTTTAAAAAAATTTTTGTTTTCTATTTTTTGCCATACCTTCCAGCCCACCAATCAGTTACTTGTAAATCGTACACTTAGTATGTAAAGGCCGCCGTTCGGCATTTCATGTTTATTTTTTATTAAAAAGCAGCGTTTTGGCGTTGAATTTGTACCAGGTAGCGTAAAGGTCGTACATTTGTCGCGGCCACTTATTGTTTATTTAACACTAAAGAACTTACCTATGGTACGAGCAGAAGCAGAAGCGCTGTTTTCTCAGAATGTTCCTCTCATGGAGAAAAACAGCGGTCAGAATACCAAGATTGTTGCTACCGTCGGCCCAGCGTGTCGAAAGCGCGAGCAGCTTTTGGCCTTAGTCGAAGCTGGTGTGGACGTTTTTCGGTTGAATTTTAGCCATGGCACTCACGAAGACCATTTGGAGGTTATTCGGCACATCGAGTCCATCAATGAGGAATACCACCTGCATATCGGCATTCTAGCCGATTTGCAGGGCCCCAAATTGCGCGTGGGCAGGATTGAGAACGACGCCTTAGAATTGAAGCCCGGCGACATCATCACGCTGGTGAATGAGGATGTTGTGGGTACGCGCGAAAAGATTTACATGTCCTATGAGCAGTTTGCCGAGGACTGCGATGTGGGTGAGCGCATTTTGATGGACGACGGCAAACTGGAGTTTGAAGTAGTTGCGACCAATAAGAAGGATACCGTTCAACTGCGTTGTCTGCACGGCGGTATTCTGAGCAGCAACAAAGGCGTCAACCTGCCCGATACCAACATTAAACTGCCGGCGCTGACGGAGAAGGATCTCTGCGACCTGGATTTCATCCTCACGCAGCCGGCGGTCAACTGGATTGCGCTGTCGTTTGTGCGCTCGCGCGAGGACGTGGACGATTTGCGCCGCCGCATTGAGGTGCGTCGGCACAGCGCCAAAGTGATGGCCAAAATTGAAAAGCCCGAAGCGGTGCGTAACATTCGCTCTATCGTGAAGGCGGCCAATGGTATTATGATTGCTCGGGGAGACCTGGCCATTGAGATGCCTATGGAGCGCCTGCCCATGATGCAAAAAGAGATCATCCAACTGTGCATGCAGTTCTCGCGGCCAGTCATCGTGGCAACGCAGATGATGGACAGTATGATCAAAAATCCCTCCCCGACACGCGCTGAAATTACCGACGTGGCTAACGCCGTGCTGGATGGCGCCGATGCAGTGATGCTAAGCGGCGAAACGGCTGTAGGTGCACACCCCACCTTAGTGGTACGCGCCATGACGCGCATTATTGAGGAGGCCGAGCGCCACTACTGGCCCCAAATCGAGAGCAAACGCCCGAAAGCTGTTACGCATGCCAGCACCTTCCAGAACGATGTCATTTGCTTCAACGCCTGTCGCGTTGCCGAAGAAATTGGCGCCAAAGGCATTGTAGGTCTGACCGTCTCCGGCTATTCGGCCTTCAAAATGAGCAGCTATCGGCCCAAAGCGCGCATCTACATCTTCAGCGACCAGCAGCACATCTTGCGGACGCTCAACCTGTTGTGGGGTGTGCAATGCTTCTACTACAACCGCGACTCCAGTACCGACGAGACCATTCAGGACTGCAATGAAATCCTGAAAAACGCCGGCATCGTGCGCACCAACGATATTCTGATAAATACAGCCTCCATGCCGCTGCAAAAGCGGGCGCGCACCAACATGCTCAAGGTATCAGTCATTGATTGAGCTACAGGCGAGGCGCTGAGCGCCTTTAGGCGCGGCGGTTAAAGGTCCATCAGCAAACGCACCGGGTCTTCGATGAGCTCCTTGACTTTCACTAAGAAGGTTACGGAGGTGGAGCCGTCCACAATTCGGTGATCATAGCTGAGGGCCAAATACATCATGGGTCGGATTTCCACCTGTCCGTTGACGGCTACAGGGCGGTCCTTGATGGCGTGCATGCCCAAGATAGCGCTTTGTGGCTCGTTTAATATAGGTGTGCTCATCAGGCTGCCGAAGATACCGCCGTTGGTGATGGTGAAGGTGCCGCCACTCATTTCCTCGAGCGACAACCGGCCTTCGCGCGCCTTGGTAGCCAGGTCTTTGAGCTGGAGTTCGATTTCATGGAAGCCAAGGCTCTCGACATTGCGGATGGGCGGCACTACCAGACCGTTGGGCGTGCTGATGGCGATGCTGATGTCGGCGTAATCGTGGTACACAATGTCGTCGCCATCAATGAAGGCGTTCACATCGGGCATTTCCAGCAACACTTTGGCGCAGGCCTTTGCGAAGATGGACATAAAGCCCAGTTTGATGCCGTACTTCTTGACGAAGGCTTCCTGGTATTTTTCGCGCAGGGCGATGACGGCACTCATGTCCACCTCGTTGAAGGTAGTGAGCATGGCCGTGTTGTTTTTGGCGCTCACCAATCGGCGGGCAATGGTGCGGCGCATGCGGCTCATGCGCTGGCGGCGTTCTTCGCGGGTGAATGGAGCAGCGGGTGTTGGAACGGCTGGTGCTTCACTTTTTTCCGGTTTGGGTGCAGTTGCCGGTGCTGGTGTTGAGGCTTCGGGCGTTTGCGCCTTTTTTTCCAATGCTTTTTGGGCGTCTTCTTTCGTGATGCGTCCGCCACGGCCGGTGCCTGCCACATCGGCCGGTGTCAGTCCGCCTTCGGCCAGGATTTTGGCCGCGGCTGGCGAAGGGTGCCCACTGGCATAGGTCTGCTCGCTGGCGGCGGCAGGTGCTGGCGTTTGGGCTACTGGCGCCGCTATTGCCGAAGGCGCTGCAGCCGACGGGGTATCCTGGGCGGCATCCGTGTCTATACGGGCAAACACAGCGCCCACCTCCAGGTCTTCTCCCTCACGGGCAACATGAATCAACTTACCAGCCTTGTCGGCCGATAATTCCTGGTTGGCTTTTTCAGTCTCAATTTCGCACAGCGGCTCGTCCATGGCGACCCAGGCGCCGTTGGGCTTGAGCCATTTGGCAAAGGTTACGTTGGTGATGGACTCGCCCAGGTTGGGAATATGCAGTTCGATGACAGGCATTGTAAGGTGGAGTGTTCGGAATGACAGGTGAAAAGAACGCCGCAAAAGTAGTGGACGGAGCGAGATTATCCGGCAGCACGGGGTGTAAACCATCGCCACGGCCAATCGTTCAGCCACTGGCGGGGCATCTATGAGTAAATGCTATGTTAAACTAAGGGCACGCAGGCATTAAGCCTTCCCAATGGCACTGCATTCTGCTGTACCTTTGAATACTTTTTTTAAACACCTACCTTTTTTCGATGAAAAGACATCTGCTTTTTCTGCTGCTCTGCTGCCTGTCGGTAGCGCTCCATGCTCAAGAAAACAAACGCCTGGCCCCGGCGAAACTCAAAACACTGGAGGGGAAAACCTTAGACGCCCAGGAAATTCCGCAAGAGGGCAAAATCACAGTCATCAGTTTCTGGGCCACCTGGTGCTCGCCGTGTAAAAAAGAGTTGGACGCCATTCTGGATTACTACGACGAGTGGAAGGAAAAATACAACATGGAACTGGTCGCCATCAGCGTGGACGACTCGCGCACAGCCGCCAAAGTGCCGGCGACGGTGGCCCAGAAAAAGTGGCCCTATCGCATCCTGCACGACTTTAACAAAGAATTCCAGATAACAGCCAACGTCGCACAGATCCCTTATACGCTGGTTATAGACCCGAAGGGCTATATCGTGTATGAACACACGGGCTACTCTCCGGGCGACGAACTGGAACTGGAAGAGCTGCTGAAGGAACTCCGACGCTGACGCTATTGAGCAGCCTTTGCTACAAAAGCAAAAGGGCCTGCGCTTTTTAAGCACAAGCCCTTTTTGTTTCGCGTGCGGGAAGCGAGAGTCGAACTCGCATGCCCGTGAAGGCGCACGCCCCTGAAACGTGTGCGTCTACCAATTCCGCCATTCCCGCATTTTTCTATGCTCGACCACGTTTGGCCGAAAGTGGGTGCAAAGGTATAGCGTGCCGTTTTTCACATGCAAATTTTTTTGGGAAAAAACGCATGTTTTTTAAAAATGCTGGCGAGGTCTAAAAAGCGTGCGATAAGCGAAAACTTACAGCACTTATGGGCGTTACTATGCCCATTAAAGCCCGGTGTTATGTTCCGCTCATCAAATTTTCCCATTAGTGTAACGACGTTGGTTCTGTTCATTTTTGCGCTTTTTGGGCCGTTTTTCAGCTATGCAGCGGCTTGGGCGGTGTTTAGCTTGTCGCCTTTTTTAGTTATCTGGATGGTGGTCAGCGTTTTGAAAGACAAATCGCATCCTATGCCCGAGCTGGAGAGCGGCGATGAGTGGGGCTACGCCGACCGCCCCGACCTGCGCCCAGTTTGGTAAGGTAGGGACGCTGTTTTACGCTGGCGCTTGCCGACTTTTGCGCGGTGAAGTTTTTGATTATTCAGACCGCGTTCATTGGCGATGTGGTATTGGCTACGCCGATTGTCGAAAAATTGCGCCAGCATTACCCTGAGGCGCAAATAGATTTTCTGGTGCGTCGCGGCAACGAAGGGCTTTTTACCCGGCACCCATTCATCCGAAAGGTTTGGGTTTGGGAAAAGAGGCGCCGCAAGTATTCCCATTTATGGCACCTGGCCGGCCAGCTGCGGCAAGAGCACTACGATTGGGTGGTGAATTGTCAACGTTTTGCGGCTTCGGGCCTGTTAACGGTGTTTTCGGGGGCCAGGCATACGGTGGGTTTTACCAAAAATCCGCTTTCACTGCTGTTTAGCCGGCGTATTTCGCATGCCATCGGGGAGGCAAAGGGCTCCGTGCATGAGGTGTATCGCAACCTGGCGCTGGTAGAGCATCTGACCGACAGCTCTTTCCAGATGCCGCGCCTGTATCCGTCTGAAGAAGACGAGCGCGCGGCATTATCAGTGGTGCCGGCGGGCAAGCCCTGGGTGTGTATAGCACCCACGTCGGTATGGTTTACCAAGCAATTTCCGCCGCACAAGTGGCTGGAGGTGATAGCGCGCATACCGGAACGCTACACCATCTTATTATTAGGTGGGCCTGGAGATGTAAAGGCTTGTGAAGCCCTGGCGCGGCAGGCTGCCCGTCCGGAGGTGCATTCGGTGGCGGGGCGGCTTTCGTTGTTGGCGTCGGCGGCGCTGATGCGGCGCGCTGCAATGAACTATGTCAACGACTCGGCGCCCTTGCATTTGGCCTCGGCGGTGGATGCTCCAGTGGTGGCTATTTTCTGCTCCACGGTTCCGGCTTTTGGGTTTGGCCCGCTATCGGGCAGGCATTATATTGTCGAGACCTTGGAGCAGTTGCCCTGCCGTCCTTGTGGATTGCACGGTAAAAAGGCTTGCCCAAAAGGGCATTTTGCCTGTGCTGAGAGCATTCGGGCCGAGCAGTTTCCGATGCCGGAATAATGGCCTGATGCAATAAAAAAATAAACGGGCGAGCTCGGTATGCCACCGACTCGCCCGTTGTTGTCGCCATATACTTTTGCTGGGTGGGCAAATTACATCATGTCCATGCCGCCCATGCCAGAGTGTGCGCCGTTCATCGAGGCCTTTTTCTCGGGCTTTTCGTTGATGACGCACTCAGTGGTGAGCACCAGACCAGCGATGGAGGCGGCGTTTTCCAGCGCAATGCGGGTAACCTTCGTCGGGTCAATCACGCCGGCTTTCTTCAGGTCTTCGAACTTGTCGGTGCGGGCGTTGTAGCCGAAGCCGTCTTTGCCCTCGAGCACTTTGTGGAAGACGATGGAGCCGTCAATACCAGCGTTCTCGGCGATGACGCGAATGGGCGCTTCGAGCGCTTTACGCACGATGTTGATACCGATGTTTTCATCTTCGTTGGCGCCTTTCAGACCGTCGAGGCTGGAGATGGCACGTACCAAGGCGACACCGCCACCGACGACGATACCTTCTTCAATGGCAGCGCGAGTAGCGTGTAAGGCGTCGTCAACACGGTCTTTCTTTTCTTTCATCTCTACTTCGGTGGCTGCACCTACGTAGAGCACGGCTACTCCACCAGCCAGCTTGGCCAGGCGCTCCTGCAATTTCTCGCGGTCGTAGTCGCTCGTCGTGCTTTCAATCTGCTGCTTAATCTGGTTAATGCGCGCTTTGATAGCCTCGGGCTTGCCTTTACCGCCCACGATGGTGGTGTTGTCTTTATCCACCGTAATGCGCTCGCACGTACCGAGCATGGACAGATCGGTGTTTTCCAGTTTGTAGCCTTGCTCTTCGCTGATGACCGTACCGCCGGTGAGGATGGCGATGTCTTCGAGCATGGCTTTGCGGCGGTCGCCAAAGCCCGGGGCTTTCACGGCCACCACTTTCAGGCCAGCGCGCAGGCGGTTCACTACGAGGACGCCCAGGGCTTGCGTTTCTACATCTTCAGCAATAATCAGCAGCGGGCGGCCCGTCTGCAGGGTGCGCTCCAGGATGGGCACCAGATCCTGCATGTTGTTGATCTTGCGGTCGGTGATGAGCAAGTACGGGTTTTCATACTCGGCCACCATCTTTTCGGCGTCAGTGATGAAGTATGGGCTGAGGTAGCCGCGGTCGAACTGCATACCGATGACTTCTTCCACATAGGTATCAGTGCCTTTGGCTTCCTCGACCGTGATAACGCCGTCTTTGGTTACGCGCTTCATGGCGTCGGCGATGAGCTTACCGATGGCCTCATCGTTGTTGGCCGAGATAGAAGCCACTTGCTCGATTTTGCTGAAGTCTTCGCCGATTTGCTCGGATTGGCTCTTTAGGTGCTCGACTACGGCTTTCACTGCCTTGTCAATACCGCGCTTGAGGTCCATGGGGTTCGAGCCAGCAGCTACACTCTTCAGACCTGCGGTTACCAAAGCCTGAGCCAGCACGGTAGCAGTGGTGGTGCCGTCGCCGGCGTCGTCGGCGGTTTTGCTGGCCACTTCTTTGACCATCTGGGCGCCCATGTTGGCTACCGGGTCTTCTAGCTCGATTTCTTTGGCTACCGTGACGCCGTCTTTCGTAACGACCGGAGCGCCAAACGACTTCTGAATCACTACATTGCGGCCCTTGGGACCCAACGTTACTTTTACTGCATTCGCCAACGCATCAATGCCTTGTTTCAGGCTTTCGCGGGCATCGGTATTGAAGCTAATTTGTTTGACTGCCATATCGCTGTTTTGTTAGGTAAATGTGGAAAGAGAGAGATGGATGGGATGGGTGGTTTTGTCATTCAAAGCACCAAATCAGAGGATGCACAAGATGTCCTCTTCGCGCATGACCAAATAGTCCTCACCGTCGTAGTGAATTTCCTGGCCAGAGTACTTGCCATACAACACAATGTCGCCTACTTGGACGGTCATCAGATTGCCGTCTTTGCCCGGGCCAACGGCGATCACTTCGCCGCGCTGAGGCTTTTCTTTAGCTGTATCGGGGATGATAATGCCGCCCTTCGTCTTGTCTTCAGCGGGCGCGGGTTTGATGATTACACGATCTGCGATTGGTCTCATATTACAATGCGTTTTTATTTTTAAATGAAAATTTGAGCCATTGCACAAAACTTTATTCGGACGGCATGCCCTAATCAGACTTCATGCCAGATAAAAAATTCTGCCATTTTTGCAGGAAAAGCCATCAGTGTCTTGTCAGGCTGTCATCGTTTGGCAGCAATAGACTACCCGATGGAGCGCACGTAGGCAGGATTGGTCAAATAGCCAGAGCCAATGTTTTGCTTTGCGGCCTGTTCGACGGGTGTTCAGGTGATGAGTGGCATTATTAGGCAGAGGGAACGAAATTTTAGACGGCATCCCGGGTGATAGTGCCGGTCTCACCAAATTTTTCTACTCAACCCATTGCTCAGGAAAAATATCGCCGTACTTTTGCCGCGCTGAAGTGGGATGGATAGGCAAAACCTGCCGTTTGTTCTTTAGAAATTCCGCCTTGGCGCATTTTTCACCTTTCAACAGTTCAAAAATGGCAGTTTACTATTCGCAAGAGAAAGTAGCGGAGATTGTCCGCAAGTACGGCAAAGATGAGAAAGACACGGGTAACGTTGAAGTGCAGGTAGCGCTCTTGACTTATCAGATTGAGTGTTTGTCGGAACATCTGCGCACGCACAAAAAAGATCACTCGACCCGTCGCTCGCTGCTGGCCAAAGTAGGGCGCCGCAAGCGGCTGTTGAGCTACTACGCGAAGAAGGATATTTTCAAATATCGCGCGCTCATTGAGAAATTAGGATTGCGTAAGTAAGCAATCGAGGTCTTTCTGCAGGCCATATGTGTATCGTCGGCGGGGCTTAGTACTCTGCCGACGGTTGTGATATTCCATCGTATTCTTTAACCTGCATCGAAGAGGCCGGATGCTTGCAACCGGGTAGCCAGCGCTACTATGCTCGTTGTTGGCTTGAAGAACGCCGCAACAAGTAATTGTTGGCTCGTATGAAAACGGGGAAACCTTCCCCCACACAAAGACGCAGGTTTTGCCCACAGCGTGGGTATTGCTCCAGAAAACACCGTGGCGAAAGACGCCCCTGCCTCTTTGTGTGCTTTCCCGAGCCATCTACCTCCAGAAGCGAGTGCCTTTACCCGGAACCAGGCAGGCCTTTGAGGTGCCCAATGTTCTTTCATTTATGGGTAAACAAACACCGCTTCGCGTCACGTTCTCGCTGCCCGATGGCCGAGAGGTGGCCCTGGAGACGGGCAAACTGGCCATGCAGGCCGACGGTAGCGTCTTAGTACGCATGGGCAACACCATGCTCCTGTGCACCGTCGTGAGCGCACGCCAGGCAAAGCCCGACCAGCCCTTTTTTCCGCTCTCTGTGGACTATCAGGAAAAGTTTGCTGCAGCAGGCCGTATTCCGGGCAACTTTTTCCGTCGAGAGGCGCGCCTTTCGGACTATGAAATCCTCATCAGCCGCTTAGTGGATCGGGCCTTGCGCCCCCTGTTCCCCGACGGCTACATGAACGAAACCCAGGTTATTATCAACCTGATCTCAGCGGACAAAGACGTCATGCCCGACGCGCTGGCCGGGCTGGCCTGCTCGGCAGCCATCGCCGTCAGCGACATCCCGGTGGAAGCCCTCTTCTCCGAAGTGCGTGTGGCTCGCATTGACGGTAAGTTCGTCATTAACCCTAACCGCACGGAGCTGGAACGTGCCGACATGGACTTCATTGTGGCCGCCACCAAACGGGATATCACCATGGTGGAAGGTGAAGCCGACGAATGCCAGGAGCACGAACTCATCGAAGCCCTCAAGGTTGCCCACGAAGCTATCCGTGTCCAGATCGAAGCCCAGGAACGCTTAGCCGAGTTGGTGGGCGAAAAAGCCCTCAACAAGCGCCCGCTGCCCGAAGTACTCGAGAACGAAGACCTGAAAACCCTGGTCGAAAAGCACTGCAAAGAGCCAATCTACGAACTGGCCCGAAGCGCCAGCGACAAACAGGTGCGTCGTACTCGCCTGGAGGAGATCAAGGAAAATCTGGTGCAAAATCTGTTGACTGAATTTGGCGAGGAGTTCGTCGCTCAATGGAGTGCCCTGATTGAAAAGTACTACGAAAAACTCAAAAAGGAGGTTATCCGCGACGTCATCCTTTCGGAAGGCATTCGACTCGATGGCCGCAGAAGCGATGAAATTCGCCCTATCTGGTGCGAAGTAGACTATCTGCCCAGCGCACACGGCTCGGCCATCTTCACCCGCGGTGAGACGCAATCGCTCACCTCGCTAACGCTGGGAACCAAAGAAGACCAGGCCTTGGTAGACAACGCCTTAGACCCCCACGACGACAATTTCATCCTGCACTACAACTTTCCGCCCTACTCCACCGGCGAAGTAAAACCGCTGCGTGGGCCGGGCCGCCGCGAGGTGGGCCATGCCAATCTGGCAGGGCGCTCCATTCGTAAGGTGATGCCGCCCGACTATCCTTACACGGTGCGTCTGGTGTCCGACATCCTGGAGTCCAACGGCTCTTCCTCGATGGCCACCGTCTGTGCCAGCTCTATGGCCCTCATGGACGGCGGTGTGCCTATCCGTACCGCTGTGGCAGGTATCGCCATGGGTTGTATCGCCGATGACAAAGGACGCTACTGCATCCTTTCCGACATCCTGGGTGATGAGGATGCCCTCGGCGACATGGACTTCAAAGTAACAGGTACCGAAAAGGGCATCACGGGCACGCAAATGGACATCAAGATTGACGGCATGCCCTACGAACTGCTCGAAAAGGCCCTCGCCCAGGCACGGGAAGGGCGCCTGCACATCCTTCGCGAAATGGCCAAAGCCATTTCCGAGCCACGCCCGGACCTCAAACCACACGCGCCGCGCATGATCGAGTTCCGCATTGACCGCGACTACATCGGCGCCGTCATCGGCCCAGGCGGTAAAATTATCCAGGAACTCCAGCGCCAAAGCGGTACCACCATCAGCATTGATGAAGATGAAATCGGCGGCATTGTATCCATCTTTGGCCCCAATAAGGAGGCCCTGGACATGGCCTATGACAAAATCATGGACATCGCCTTCGTTCCCGAAATCGGCGAAACCTACGAAGGCGTGGTTGAGCGCGTGGAAGAGTACGGCGTTTTCGTTCGCTTCCGCGGCAAGAGCGGCCTGCTGCACGTCTCGGAAATGAGCTACCAGCGTGTGCCTAATGTGGCAGACCTGTATAAAGTAGGCGATAAGGTAACGGTCAAGCTGCTGGAGAATGACCCCAAGACGGGCAAGCTGCGCCTATCGGTCAAGGCTTTGCAGCCGCGCCCTGAAGGTGTGCCCGAACGCAGCGCCCCCCCGCGTAGTGGCGGCAGCGGCGGCAATCGCGGCGGCGGAGGTGGACACCGCGGCAGTGGCAACCACCGTGGTGGTGGAAGGCGTTAGGCATCGGCGCCCAGTAACCATTTTTTAAAGGCCGGTGAACGCTCCACGCTCACGATAACTTCCTGCTCGGAAGGGGGCTCCAGCACAACTCGCACACGGCTCTTTGAATAAGCATACATCTCGCGAATAGCTGCAAGATGGATGATAAACTGGCGGTTGACGCGAAAAAAATGCTGGGGGTCAAGCAGACTTTCCAGGCGCTCTAAAGAGTAGTCTACCGCCAGGCGCTTGCCGGTGCTTCGCACGACTGCAAAGGTGATTTTATCTCGCGTGAAAAAGTAGGCTGCGTCGGCGGTATCTACGAGTCGGAACGATTGACCCATGCGAATCAGCATTCGACGCAGATACTGCGATTCGCCTTGCTGGCGCATCAGGTCAGCGAAGGCAGTGTAGTCTGGCTTGTGTTTCTGACATCGCCGAATGGCTTCAGCCAATTCTGAAGGCTTAATAGGCTTGAGCAAGTAGTCTATCGCCTGAACACGGAAGGCCTGCAGGGCATATTCATCGTAAGCAGTAGTAAAAACTACCGGACAGGTTGGCGTTACGTGCTCAAAAATTTCAAACGCCGAGCCGTCGGCCAGGTGGATATCCAACAGCATGAGGTCAGGATGCGCATTTTCTTTGAGCCACAAGGTGGTCGCCTCAACGCTATCCAAATGCTTCACTACTGTTATATCGGGAGAGAGTTTGCGCAGCAGGTTTTCTAAGCGGCGCGCTGCAGCGGGTTCGTCTTCCGCAATGAGGATACGCATAGTTCAATTCAGCGTGTTTTTGAGCGGTATTTTTACAGAAAAATAGGTCTCAGTTTCTTCCACTATTACGGGCTGTGCGCCGAGCAGTTGGTAGCGTTGTGTCAGGTTGTTTAGTCCCAGGCGGGTTCCAGGCGCTGGGGTGGCTCGCCGTTGCAAGTTATTCCGCACTATGATGTAGTCTTCTCCGTCAGCAAACATCTCCACCCGAAGAGGACGGCTGGGCGAGACGATGTTGTGCTTAACAGCATTTTCTATCAAAATCTGTAGCGACAACGGCGCCACATAACCTGTAACGTTAGATAAGCGGTCGTCCAGTATGAAGCCTTCGGCATATCGAATACGCAGCAGAAAAGCGTAGTGGCCTACTCGCGTGCGCTCCTCCTGGAGGCTGATGTAGTCATGCGACTGAGTGGCCAGCAGGCTTCGGTAAAAATCCGACAGGTGACTGACATATTCTACGGCCATCGGCGGGTTATCTTCGATAACGGCTATAAGGGTGTTGAAGCTATTAAACAAGAAGTGCGGACTGATTTGCGCCTTCAGTGCATTCAATTGAGCCTCTGTGGCCTGGCGTCGCTGCTGAGCTTCACGCCTCAGACGCCGCTCGCGGTGCTTGATCCAGCCGTATATCAGAGCAGCCAATGTCGAGAGGACCAACGCTTGGAACCAGCCGCGCTGCCAGAAGGGTGGGCTAATAGAGAAAGCCCAGCGCGCTTCTGCTGCACCTTCAAAGCTGGTACATTTACTGGCCTTCACACGAAACACATAGTGCCCGGGGGGCAATTGGGAGTAGTGTACCTGATGGTCTGTTGTGGTCATCCAGTACAGGTCGAAGCCTTCCAGCCGATATCGAAAGGTCAGGCCCGGATGCTGGGTGTACCACACGGCATCGAATGTAAACTCCAGGTAGTTTTCATTATGCGCCAGTTGGGTTGTTCGAGGAGGCGCGTTTTGATTGAGTAGCAATACGGAGGTGATGACGGCTTCAGGCATGGCCACGACGGGAACATTCCAGGCTGCCACCCGCCACAGGCCGTTGGCGGTACCCAACCAAACGTGCCCTTGTCCATCGCGACAGATAGCATTAAGGCCAACATTTAAAGGAGGCAAGTCAATAGACACAGGACAGAAAGGCCCTTCGGAAGGCCGTACGTACAGCCACCAAAAACCCTGGTCGCTCCCTACGACGAGCAGGCCGTCCCCATTGGTTTGAAGGGCTATAGGCAGGGAGGGGGTACTCCGTGAGGCAACGGGCGAAAGCCTGTGAAAAGTGCTTCCGTCGAAATACAGTAGCCCTTGACGCTCTGTACTGATCCACAGACGCCCGTGCGCATCTTCGGCCAGGCTGTAAATCGTTTTAAGGGCAGGGTGATCTTGCTGGGTGTAGTGGATAAGACGCCCGGCCCGCAAACAGTAAAGACCATCCCCCTGAGTTCCGAACCAAAAGCCTCCCTGCCTGTCGCGTATGGCTGCGTAGATATAACCGCGTTTAATGCCCTCAACGATGCGTACTTCGAGGCCATTTTTATCCACTCGGGCTACACCGCCAAAAGTGGCAAGGAAAACTTGTTGGTGATCGCCGGATATGGCGAGCACATTGTCGTCGGGCAATCCATTAGCGCGCCAAAACCGCTTCAAGACGCGCCCCGTGGTATCCAGCAGGAATGCTCCCCGGTCGTAAGTACCCGCCCACACGTGCGTACTATCGGGAGCCATCCAAAGGGCTACTACATGATGAAGGTTGAAGTCTGCGACTCGCTCAAAGCGCCCTCCTCGACGGACGTATAAGCCCTCGGCGCCGCCCACCCACAATCGGCCCGCAGCATCCGAAGCCACAGCCATAGGGTGGCTTAAGGGTGCTTCGAGCATTCCTACCCGTGCATAAGCCCTCCATAAACCACCCTTGTCTGGCCCTACCCAAAGGATGCCTTCTCGATCCTTAAACAGTGCCTGTATTCGTCTCTTAGCCAACGGATGACTTGCAGGCATGGCATGAACCGCACCACTGGAGGCATCCACTCGTATCATCCCCCTCTCCTCTGTGCCCGCCCATACCTCTATTGTACCCAGCGTGGCTATCGCCGTTACAGGCCCAAAGGGCCAGCTCAAAGTCCAAAAGTCCAGCCGCTGTTGCGCTGTACTATAGCGGCCGATACCTTTCTCATGCGTGCCCACCCACACATTACCTACCGCATCCGTAGCCAACGCAGTGACAAGAAGATCCGGCAAACCTTCTAAAGTCGCAATCTCTCGGGTGCGCCCCAGTCGAATAATGCTGAGCCCAGCATCCGTTCCAGCCCAGATACGCCCTTGCCCATCTACAGCAATACTATAGACATCGTCGCTAGCCAACCCATCTTCTGCGGAACTAAGATTGTAAAGCCGACCATTCTGGAAATAATATACTCCCTCCCCATAGGTTGCTATCCAGAAGCGTCCGGAAGAATCGGCCGCAAAACTACTTATGGCTTTACGAGGCAAACCCTCCTCTAGTGACCAGCGCTCAAACATCAACTTCATGCCCGAAATCTCTCGAGTCGGCAAATCCGTACTGCGCCAGGCAATGCAGCCAGTAGTCATGCCTACCCACACTCGCCCCCCCCCAGCAATAAAGGGCCGTAACAGCACCGCTATCGGGCAGCACGGCGCGTCGAAAAGTATGCCCATCATACAAAAATAAACCTTCATGAGCCCCCACCCACAGCCAGCCACGATCATCCTGGCAGAAGGCCGTAACGCGTACCACTTCCACTTCCTGCAGGTCAACAGCCTGAAAAAGAGGTGTCTGCGCGTCCAGGAACGCTCTCACCAGCCCAAAACTAACAACTATACACCAGACCTTCGTGCGCAATACCATTTTGCCCATTTATTTATAGGTGAGCTCTGCCTCCACAATAACCTGTATTTCTTCGGCTATTTTCTGGAATACCGCTCGAGGAATGGCAATGTTATGATCCGCCAACAGCACGGAAAACTGCGCCCGAATGCGCACTCGTCGCTCTTGTATCTCCAACGTGCCGCGGATGATGCGCTCCTGCTCCATGCCGTGAATGTTCAGCCTGCCTTTGGCCCGCACCTCATAAACACCGCTCTTTTGCCACTCTATCGCTTCGATAATACGCCCCGAAAAGGTAGCTTCCGGGTACTTTTCAGACTCCATATAGTCCTCATTAAAATGCTCACGCTGAAGCGGACTATTGAACCCCTCGAAAGAACGGATACGCACACTCCACGCAAATTGCCGCGTCGTAGTGTCTATGAGCCCTCGAAGCTGCTGGCTCTGCGCTTGAATGATCTCCAGAGGCGCTTCCGAACGCATGAATACCTTTCCCCGCTCACATCGGAGCGCTTGCCCTACAGCAACGACAGAGCCGGAAAAATACAACAGCGCTATATGCAACAAACAAGACTTGTAGCCCATGTGTCTAAGCCGAAACTTCAGACCAAAAGTAGCGTGTTCCAAAGGGCATTCAAACAAGCAAAATACCCCAGCGAGCATTTTCCTCTCCTGAACCGGCTCATTCAGCAGCTTAGTTTTCCGGTTGGGTAAGTTTTTTTCCCCTCTGATGTGAATGCTTCATCTTTTTTGCAGCCAAAAATATGCGCTTATGAAAAGAATATTAATCATCCTGCTCAGTGCTTTCGCTGTATTCCAGCATTCCGCCTGCAAGCATTCACCCCTGACGGGTGAAATACCTACCGACCCGAACAATCCGGACACTGGCTCAGGCCAACAACCCTGCAGTCCTGACACGGCCTATTTTCAAACTCAAGTATTACCCCTTCTGGTGGCCAGCTGCGCCCGATCCGGCTGCCACGACGCCATCACGCGCGCCGACGGTGTTGTCATGACCGATTACCAGCAAATTATATCTACTACAAAAGTAAAGGCGGGCAATCCAGCCGATAGCAAACTGTACAAGGTGATCGTAGACACTCGCCCCGATGAACGTATGCCGCCGCCGCCGGCTTCGCCGCTAAGTGCTGACCAGATAACCCTTATCCGAAAATGGATTGAACAAGGTGCAAAAAACAACACGTGCGACGCCAATGCTGGCGCTTGCGACACCACTACAGTTACCTACAGCGGTTTTGTGCAGCCTTTGATGGACTCTTATTGCAAAGGTTGCCATAGCGGCACCGCTTCGCAAGGAGGCATCGCACTAACTACCTATGCCGAAACCAGAGCGGTTGCTCAAACCGGACGCCTATACGGCAGTATCGCTCATCTAACCGGTTACTCTCCCATGCCCAAAGGTAGCGCTGCCTTACCCGACTGCAGCATCAATAAAATCAAACGTTGGATCAACATGGGTATGCCCCAGTAACGCTTCTGGAAATTTCAGCTTCGGCTTCCGGCCTTAATGGAGGAAGGTTCGAGCGATGCGCTGCTGATAGCAGGCAGACCTGCTGCCGTGATAACTGCTTGCCCCGGCCTGGTTATACGAGGCCGGGGTTTGTCTTTCATGCGCCATAAACCTACCTTATCTCTAGCTGTTCTTGTGCGCAGAGGCCTTAAGCGCTACAAAAGATCTACCTTTGCACGACTAAAAATAGCCAACCCTGCCAAAGGATATACTGTTTTACGCCCATCACTGCCGCGCCTCTAATTTTTTCATAAAAAAACGCGGCTTTCAACCTTTCCATACCATGTCCAACCGTCCGCAGTACAAAGTAAAAGACATCGCACTGGCCGAATGGGGCCGCAAAGAAATCCGACTGGCCGAAGCCGAAATGCCCGGCCTCATGGCGCTGCGCGCCGAATACGGCCCGAAAAAGCCGCTCAAAGGCGCCCGCATCGCCGGCTGCCTGCACATGACCATTCAGACGGCTGTCCTCATCGAAACGCTCGTCGAACTGGGCGCCGAAGTTTCCTGGTCGTCGTGCAACATCTTCTCCACCCAAGACCACGCCGCCGCTGCCATCGCCGCCGCCGGGATACCCGTCTATGCCTGGAAGGGCATGAACTTAGAAGAATACGACTGGTGCATCGAACAAACGCTGCACGCCTTCACCGACGGTAAACCCCTCAACATGATCCTCGACGACGGCGGCGACCTGACCAACATGGTGCTCGACCACCACCCCGAACTCGTGCCCGGCATCCGCGGCATCTCTGAAGAAACCACTACCGGCGTCCATCGCCTCTACGAACGCATGGCCAAAGGCACACTCCCAGTACCGGCCATCAACGTCAACGACTCCGTAACCAAATCCAAATTCGACAACAAATACGGCTGCAAGGAAAGCCTCGTGGACGCTATCCGCCGCGCTACCGACATCATGATCGCCGGCAAAGTGGCCGTCGTGGCCGGATACGGCGACGTAGGCAAAGGCTCTGCTGCCTCGCTGCGCGGCGCCGGTGCACGCGTCATCGTTACGGAAATTGACCCCATCTGCGCCCTGCAAGCCGCCATGGACGGCTACGAAGTACGCCGCATGACCGACGCCATACCGCGCGCCAACATCATCGTAACCGCCACAGGCAACCGCGACATCGTGCGCGAAGAACACTTCCGCCTGATGAACGACAAAACCATCGTGTGCAACATCGGCCACTTTGACAACGAGATTGACATCGCCTGGCTCAACAAAAACTACGGACACACCCGCGTAACCATCAAACCACAGGTGGACCTGTACACCATTGACGGCAAAGACATCATCGTGCTGGCCGAAGGCCGCTTAGTCAACCTCGGCTGCGCTATGGGCCACCCTTCGTTCGTCATGTCCACCTCCTTCACCAACCAGGTGCTGGCCCAAATCGAACTGTGGCAAAACCACGAACGCTACGAAAACAAAGTCTATGTGCTGCCCAAGCACTTAGATGAAAAAGTAGCCCGCCTGCACCTGGCACAATTGGGCGTTGACTTAGACGTACTATCACCCGAACAGGCCGAATACATCGGCGTGCCAGTAGAAGGGCCGTACAAGCCGGAGTATTACCGCTATTAAGTTGTACAAGTGTAAAGCCACCGGCCCCGGCGGCGTCAAGAGGCGCGCGTCGGGGCCGGTGGCTTTTGGCCGAACAAGTTTGGCCGTTACGAGGAGTGCAGGTAGATGGCGGTGGCGATGAAGAAGGTGCGGCCCCAGTGTACGGGGCGCAGATCGCTACTGCCGTGGCCGACTTCAATGCGGTTAGAGGCGCGTATCTGGCGGGTGCCGAGCAGGTTCTTGACGCCCGCATTCAGGCGAAGGCGCTGCTGGAAGAGGTTACCGCCTACGGCTACATTGAGCAGGTGCCAGCCTTCGGTGCTGCGCTGTTCCAGTTGAGTGCCATTTTGAAAGAAATAAGGCGTTGCACCGGTCATTTTATGCCAGAAAGTGAAATAAGCGCGCTGGTTGGGCAGCGAGAGTGTCAGGTCGTTGACCCAGTCGGGCGCCCAATTGAAGCGCGGTAGGGGTGTTTCGCTGGTGGCCTCTTCCGAAAAGGTATTGAAGAAACCTGTGAGCACCACATCGGAGCGCAGGCGCATCCATTCGCCGACGCGGAGCGATAGGCCTGTGCCGACGCCGACGGTTTCCCAATGGCGCAGGTTGGCGTACTGAAACTGCACAGGCGCAAACTCGGCCAGAATGATGCGGTCGCGCACGCGATTGTAGAACCCCCACGTGGTGATGCTCCAGGAAGTATGGCGGCTTTCGTCGGAATGCCAGCGCACCTCGGCGCGCAGGTTGTCGGAGTACTCCGGTCGCAGGTCGGTGTTGCCTATGATGTAGTGGTTGATGTCTATAAAATTGAAAAACAGCTCCTTCAGCCCCGGCGAACGGAAGCCATTGGCATACGAGAGCCTTACCTGCCAGGGCGTTGAAGGCTTCCACAACAGCCAGACGGAGGGCGTTAGGGCCGAGCCGTAGAGGCTGTTGAGCGTCCAGCGGGCGCCGCCTTGCAGCACTAAGCGCCGCTCCAGAAAAGAGGCCTTGGCGCTGGCGAACAGGCCCAGGTCGCGGCTGCTGGCCCAGCCCGTGCGCTCAGAGGTAGGGGCTATGATGCGGGCACCCTCGGCGGTTTCGATGAAGTTTTCGGCGCCAAAGAGGAAATTCCAGCGGCGCTCTGGGCGGTCGCGTGCAATGGTCAGCCGCATGAGCCAACCTGTAGCAGCAGCGGTATCCTGCTGGCCCTCGATGAGCGTCCGTTCCTGCTGCTCAAAATCGAAGCGATACGAATTCTTGATACGGTCGAAGCGGTTCCAGCCGGCAGTGCCCTGCCAGAACCAGCGCCCTTGCAGCCAGCCCTCGCCGTGCAGCATCAGGTCGGCACGGTCGGTGAAGTAGTAGTCGTCGAAAGCGTATGGGCGGAAGCGTGGCCGCAGCATGGGGCCGAGGTTGTCTACCTGTTCGGAGAATAGGCTACCCGACAAGCGCAGGTCGAGCCGTTCGGAAGGCGAAAAGCGCAGTGTGGCGCGCCCGCTTTTCTGTGTCTTAGGGTTCCACAGTTGCGAGCGCGCACCGGCCGAGTCGGGCAGCGGCTGGAAATCCAGCATATTGCCCGTGATCTGGAGGAGAAATTTGCCCATACGCACGCCTGCTCGGCCCTGCCAGTTTCGAAAACCGTTACTCTCCCATTGCGGGCTGGCTTCAGCCTCGACGCGATGCAGCTGGCTCTTGCGTGTAACCAGATTAATGACCCCTGCTGACGCCTCCGAGCCGTAGAGAAGTGCCTGCGCACCCTCGATGATTTCCACCTGCTGCACAGCGCCCAGCGGCAGCTGGCCAGGGTCCACGCTGCCGTTGAGGCGTCCTACTACCGGCACGCCGTCTATGAGAATTTTGACATTCTCGCCGCGCATACCGTTGATGCTCAGAGCACTGCCCAGCATCGGATCTTGCTCCAGACGCAGGTTAGGTTCCGCCTGAAGCAGCTCTTCCAGGTTGACCGCACCGCGGCGCTCGATGGTGCGGCGGTCGAGCACACGGACCGAGTTGACCGTCTGACGCACATCGGTGGGCGTAAATTGCGCCGTAATCACCACCGGCGCTACCTGACTATCGGGCAGCGTATCCACAGAGGACTGGGCGCTTAGGCTTCCTACGATAGGGCATGCTGCTGCCGTCAAAATCAGCAGGCGTATTAAAGACGAATGCCTCATGTTGCATTAGTTTTTAAGTGCCTTGCCCAGCAATACCTCGCGGTCGCTCCAGCGCAGGCGAAGCACGTACAGGCCGCTTGCCCACTCAGCAGCAGGCAGTTCAAAGACCTGGAAACCCTCGTTCAGCGCCACGCGCGTGCTGCTGATGGCACGCCCTTGCAGGTCGGTTACGTCCAGCTGCGCTTCGCGTGCCAGCGCCGGCGGTATGTCTAAGGCCACCGTCAGGCGCTCGCGCACCGGGTTGGGATACGTCAGCGCCTGAAGCCCCAGCGCTTGCGGCGCTTCTACGGCGCTGACTAGGCCGAGGTCGGTCTTTTCAAAAACAGCATTGCCGGTGGCAGCGCCCTCGAAATCAATAAATTGAATCTTCCATACCCGATTGGCCGCCGTTCTGACAAAATAGACCCGATCCTCCGGGACTACCCAGCCCGTGCCGGTGAAGGTCTTCCAGTCGTGGCCGATGACGTCCAGCTCATTGCGCAGGCTGTTCTGGTGGTCTTCAAATTTGACGGTCTGTGGGTTGACGCCCACCACTTTTGCCGACTGAACGCCGCGCCCGTGCAGAATGCCCGTTACCACGTACTGGAGCATGACGTTGTTGATGGAGTCAAATTGCGGCGTGGTATAACGGCAGTACAGAAGGTCGAAACCACCTGCCGGCTCCACATCGGCCACAACGTTGTTGGTGGTAAAGCTGAAATAGGCCAGCACGCGGCCCGGGTGATCGGCCTTGTTGATGGTGCGTACCTGCTCGTTGGAGCCGTCTAAGTTAGCGTAACGGAAGGTGTACGTCGTACCCGAAAGCGACTCGATTTTAATTTTGCGGAACTGGCCGTTGCGCAGTTTGAGGACATAGACCGCACTACCGACGACCTGGTTGGTCATGAAATTATAGGTGCCCCAGCCGTAATCCGTCTGTTTGGTGGTATCGCGGCGTTCGTTGAAGGCGCCGTAGAACCAGTTGCGCTCGCGGTTGAAGAGGCGGAAGTCTTTGATGGCATCCGGGTTGGGCTGAGCCGAAAAGTCGGTCGTTTGTGCGTCGTACAACTCCACGGCAGCCTGCGGTTGGCCCATGCTGGAGCCGGCACTTTCATTGATGAAAATACCGCCGTCTTGCTGCCCATAGACGGTGAAAGCGATGTCCCAGGCGGTGTTGAGCACCTGCTTCTCCGTGTCGGCGGCTAAGTTGACAAAGCTCTGGCGCTGATAGCCAGCGCCGGTGCTGATTTTCTGGAAGTTCTGGCCAAAAAGCGCGCTGGCGATGGCTGCGCACAGGAAGATAAGGGTTAACTGTCTCATTGCTAAAACTCGTTTGATATGGTGTGAAACGGAACTTTTTTCAGCCATAGGAGGGTTTGGCATCCGATGCTGCAAAGTTCCAGGGCCCCGACAAGAGGCCTGGCTTCCCGCCCGTCAAAGGATTGTCATCTTTCCCAAAGGGAAGCCCTATCCGGCAAAGCACACCCCCGGAGGCCAGGAGTGTTGCCCACCTTCGCTTAAGGCCCAAACATGTCCCTCTGCCGTTTACAGGCTCGAGTCGTTTGGTCATTACTGCTTTGCAGTTGAAAAAATCGGCCTATTTTGGCCGAAGATTTTTGCGGAAAACCGTTCTTTCATCCAAACCAATTCACCATGTTCACATCACTTCTGTTTATCAGCATTCTGGCCATTCTGGTCATCATGGCTTCGGTCAAAGTGGTGCCGCAGCAGACTGCTTACGTCGTCGAGCGTTTGGGCAAGTTTCACGCGGTGCTGGATCCGGGTATCAACTTCATCATCCCATTCTTCGACCGCGTTGCCTATCGGCATAGCCTCAAGGAGCAGGCCTACGACATTCCGGAGCAGGTCTGCATCACGAAAGACAACGTACAGGTGCAGGTAGATGGCGTCATCTTCCTGCAGGTCGTTGACCCGAAGACGGCTTCCTATGGCGTCAACAACTACGTGTTTGCAGTAACACAGCTGGCGCAGACGACCATGCGCTCGGAGGTGGGTAAGATTGACCTCGACCGCTGTTTTGAGGAGCGCACCACCATCAACCGCGCTGTAGTGTCGGCCATTGATGAGGCCGCTATTGGCTGGGGCGTCAAGGTGTTGCGTTATGAAATCAAGAACATTTCGCCGCCGCAATCGGTGTTGCACGCCATGGAAAAGCAGATGCAGGCCGAGCGCGAAAAGCGGGCGCGCGTGTTGCAGTCCGAAGGTGAAAAGCAATCGGTTATTAATGTGGCGGAGGGCCAGAAGCAAAAGGTCGTGCTGGAGTCGGAGGCCGTGCAGCTGCGCCAGATCAACGAAGCGAATGGTCAGGCTGAAGCCATCCGCGCAGTGGCAGGCGCTACGGCCGAAGCCATCAGTCGCATTGCCAGTGCTATCCAACAGCCGGGCGGCTTTGAGGCCGTTCAGCTGCGGGTAGCTGAGCAATTAGTAGAGCAATACGGCAAACTGGCGCGCACGAACAATACGCTCATTGTGCCGGCCAACTTTGGCGATATGGCCTCGCTCATCGCCTCAGCCATGACCGTCGTCAAGCAACAACAGCAGCAGGCGCCCGATATTCTGCCGAAAAAATAAACCCAACCCACTCGCACTATGGAATTCAGCGCTCAATTCTGGCTGGTTGTCGCGGTGCTTATGCTCATTGCTGAGCTGTTCACCGTGTCGTTCTTTTTCATGTTCTTAGCCGCCGGAGCGGCCGTAACGGCCTTGCTCACGTGGTTGGGCGTTACCTCAGAGGCCACAGGCCAGTTTCTGTGTTTTTCGTTCGTGTCGTTGGTTTCGATGGCGCTTTTTCGGCGCTACACGGTTCGTTTTTTTGGAAAAAATGAAAAGGTGGACGAATACCGCGACTTCGTAGGGCATCGCGCTACGGTGGTGGAAGCCATTCCGCACAATGGCGAAGGGCGCATCAATTACCGCGGCACGCTGTGGATAGCCCTCAGCGAAGACAATTCGCCCATTGCCGAAGGGACGCCCGTTATCGTGCGGCGCATGGAAGGCATCAAGGCCGTTGTGGCGCCCGTGCCGCAAGACTGACCATACCTTAAGGCTTAGCCAGCAGCAACGGCTGGCGAACAATACCCGGGCTGCCGGCGCACAAGAAGAAGTAAGCGCCGGCAGCCCATTTTTCTGTGGGCAGCGGTACCCACTCGCGCTCGCTAAAAAAGGCGCGCTCTTGGCGAAAAAGCAAGCGACCTGCTGCGTCGAACACTGAGAGCGTCAACGGCTGGCCGCGCCAATGTTCGGGAGTTTCTACGACCAGCGGCGTGCCCTGCGAAAGCAGGGTCGGGTAGATGCTCCACCCCGCCTCGCCTGCCGTCTGCACGGCGCTAACCGCTGTGGATAAGAAGCGACCAGATGCGCTGTACGGCCCCACAGAAGCGGCGTTGAAGGCGCGTACGCGCCAAAAGTAGTTCCAGTTAGGCGTTAGGTTTTGGGCCAGAGCAAAGGTGTCGCTCACGACGGCTTCAAAGTCGCGAATGCCGAAACTGCCCACCTTAGATGCTTGCACCAGGTAATGAGTAGCGTTGGGCGCCGCCCGCCATTGCAGCACCGTGGCGTTTACAGGGCTAGGCGCGCTGTTGATGGGTGCCACTAATTGGGCTGCTTGTACCACTAAGCCCGTTACCGGCGCTGCGGGGGCCACCCAGTGGGCGCGGTCGGTCAGCAGGCGTGTGCGCATGATCTGGATTTGCTGTGGCGTGAAGCGGCGCTGGCAGTTGTCGGCAGCATATGACATGAACAGGGTGCCGTCGGAGAAGAATGGCTCACCCGCTGGGTCGCGTTGTTGCACGTTGCTCTGCCCCTGAGCATTGCATGGCCAGCGGTAGCTGAGGTAGTCTGGCCCTGTGTCGCAAATGCGGTCGGCGGCAATGGTGCAGTTGCGCCCGTCCACGTATTCGACTAAAGCGGTGTCTAAAGGTGCCGGCACGATGGTATCCGGATCGGCGTGGAAGTGCGTGTAGTCGTACAGCAGCGTGTCGGGTGTGGGCAGGTCAGGGTTGTACTGCTTGCCCTCCCAGCCTAAGAAAGGGTGCGGCAGCGCCAGCGCATGGCCCATTTCGTGTGCCCAGGTGTGGTCATTAGGCCCAGAACAGGCGTGCGCCATAGCGATGCCGGCATAGGGCAGGTTGTAGCCGCAGTTGCCCGCTGCCCGCGCCATGAAATAGACGTTGAGCGCGCCAGGTACGTTGTTGGCAAACATCATTTCGCGCCCTTGCACTACCGAGTCGTGTTCAAACCACAGACTGCTGTTCAGCAGGTTCCACGGGTGTTTGAAATAAAACCGGATGCCCGTTTGGGCAAAGTCCTCGTTCAGGCGGTGAAAGGCGTCGAGCATACGGTCGGGGCCAAAGCGCCCGGTGCCGTCGTTGCGTGCCAGCAGATGGATTTGCAGGGCCGTCCATAGAGTGTCGTTACTATCGTGCACATCTATGGGAGTAGCTAAGTATTTGCGCAGCCACGGATCCATACCGGCCGGCGTGCCGCAAGGGTGCAGGGCGTTTTTGTCACCCTCGACTTGAGCCATGACAGGGGCATGAGAGAAGCCAGCCAATAACAGCAGGAGTAAAGCGCGTTTCATGACGAAGCAAAGCAGATGTGTTTGGGTAATGCGTCAGGGCGTAAAAGTAAGGCGGCCGAGGCTTTGCTGGGGCGGCAAATTCCGTCAGGATGGACACGTGGAGGCTGCCTAAATCCTCAGAGAGGCTGTTCTGTGCGCGCTTTTTATTTTTTCAAAAAAATAGCCAGCGTTTCCCAGCGAAAAGCAGTCTTGCAAAAAGACGGTTTTGCCTTCGCCGATGGCAAAGGAAAAACCGGAAAGCATTACGTTACCAAAACAACTCCGTTATGCTCAAGCAATTGTGCTTTGCCCTGTTTCTGGCCTTCGGGGCTCATACACTCCTCGCCCAAACGTGGTTTCAGAACGGCGACGAATGGACGTACTACATAACTACTGGCTGGAACTTTCCAAACTGGGGGCATCATCGGCTGACGGTGGAAGGCGATACGCTTCTGGGCGATACACTTTGGAAAAAACTTGTCTATCGCGAGATTAATATTCCTCCCAAAACCTTTCTGGCGCGTGCAGAAGGGCAGCAGGTGTTTCACTTAGATTTTTTCTCTGCCAGCCCGCCTAAGGTGTTCAAAATTTACGATTTCTCCCTGCGCCCGGGCGACACCCTGCATATAGACACCGCTCGCTGGTACGTCATTACCGATACTATGCGCAGGGTGATTGGCCATCAGCAGCGCCAGCTGCAGCATTTTCGGTGGAAAGGCACTGGCCCTACTTATGTTGCCATTGAGGGCATCGGTATGACGGGGTTGGCCCAAGACCCAACGGCAGAGAAAGTTTGCTCGTTTCTGCTGCTTGGCATGCCTTATTGCATGGGCTTTGTGGACGGCTACGATTTCTTTTTCCGCTGCTTCAGCCGCGGTGCAGACGACCGATATTGGCCCTTCAGCATCTGTCAGACCTTGAGCGCCTCCAGCCCTACTGCCGAACCGGTGCAGGTATGGCCCAACCCAGCGTACGACCGCCTGTGGGTGCGCGGGGAGCATCGTACCCTCCGACTTTTCGACGCGCAGGGCCGATGGGTGTGGGAAAATACGGCATCTGCAAGCGATCCGCTGGAAATACCCGTGGCTCATCTCCCGCGCGGTGTGTACTTCTTGTGGGCCTTTGCAGACAATGGTGCCGTGGGCGTGCAACGCATAGTGCTGGCGCCGTAAGCAACGCAAGCTTTCTGCCGCAAACACTGAAGCCGGCGTTATAGTTTTGCCGGCGATGTACGCCATTGTTGACGTAGAGACCACCGGCGGCTCGGCCCGCTACGAGCGTGTCATTGAGGTTGCCATTGTGCTGCACGATGGGCAGCAAGTAGTGGACACGTTCTCGACGTTGCTCTACCCGGAGCGCAGCATCCCGTGGAATATCACCCGCATCACAGGCATTAACGACGAGATGGTGGCCGATGCTCCGCGCTTCTTCGAGGTGGCCCGCCGCATTGTGGAAATGACACGCGAGGCCGTCTTTGTGGCGCACAATGTGTCGTTCGATTACGGCTTTCTTCGAGAGGAGTTTGCACGTTTAGGCTACACGTTCTCCTGTCGGCAGCGGCTGTGTACGGTGCGCCTGGCGCGCAAGGTGTTTCCGGGCTTGCCCAGCTACAGTTTGGACAATTTGCGCGCACACTTTGGCATTAGTTCGGAGCGCGCACACCGGGCCCTGGACGACGCACTGGCCACCGCCCAACTGCTCGAGCACATTCTGGCGGCCCAAAATGGCCAGCAGAGCATCCGGACGCTTATCCAGCACGGAGTACAGGCATCGCGGCTGCCCCAAGGCATGACGTTGGAGCGCCTGAATGAAGCCCCTGAAGCCTGTGGCGTCTATTACCTCCACGACGCGCGCGGAGAGGTGGTGTACGTGGGCAAAAGCATTGACATCCGTAAGCGTCTGTTCGAGCATTTTGCCGACACCTCGCCCAAAGGCGAAAAGCTGCGCGCTGGTGTGGCCGATTTCAGCTACGAGGTTACGGGCAGCGAGTTAGTTGCTCTGCTGCTGGAAAGTGCCGAGATTAAACGCTTGCAGCCACGCATCAACCGGGCGTTGCGCGTACGCGAGTTTAGCGCTGCCATTTATGCCTACACCGACGAGCGCGGGTATCGCCGCTTAGTGGTGGGCCGCCTGCAGCAGTCGCTGCGTGCACCGCTGGAGCGGGTCGCTGAGCTGCCGCGTCTGTCGAATGCGCGCAGCTGGCTGGAAAGCACGGCGCGACGCTTTGAGTTGTGCTATAAGCTCTGCCATTTGGAAGATACCACCGGTGCTTGCTTTCATTACGGCCTGCACCGCTGTTTGGGCGCATGCGTAGGGACAGAGGCACCGGATGCTTACAACGAGCGGGCAGAGCAAGCCATTGTGGCGCTTTCGCGCGGGCTATCGGGTAGTTTTGCCATCATTGAACCGGGGCGCTCGCCCAACGAGCAAGCGGTAGTGATAGTATGGGAGGGCGCTTTTGCAGGGTACACCTATTGTTCTATGCACGAAACCCTTTCGCTCCACGAGGTGCTGGGTGCAGTGCATGTGCCTTTTCAGGACCCGGATGCCGCGCGTATCATTCGAGGGTATTTGGAGCAGCGCAAGGGTACCGCCCGCGTGCTATCTATCGAGCAGTAGCAGCTGCCATGACGGGCGGACATTTGGCCGTTCCGTAGCTGCAGAACACGCAACAATCGCCCGGAAGAGGTTTCAGCAGGGTATGGCAGCCCTGGCATTCGTAGAAAAACAGGCAGGCATCAGTGGGCATCGTCTCCGTTTTTTGATGCCCGCATTTGGGGCAGGTCAGGGTAGAGGTGTATTCTCGTGCCGCGTCGGTAGGCGCGCAGCAGGAGGCTACAGCATCGGCAGCCGCTTTTGTGTTTACTGCGGTCTCGGCTTCGCAGGCCTCGCAGGTGCAAAGGGCGGTGCGGCGGCTGTAGGAGTGGTTCCACAGCGTTGCACCTAACAGGCCAAACATGCCCGCATAAAGGAAATACGTCCAGTACTCGCTTTCATCCAGGTGATAGCCGTACAGGATGAGCAGGCCGCTAACGATGGCTAGGGCCAACGGATAAGCAAAGCGATGGTGGCGATAGGCCATGGCCAGACCACCAATGCTTAGGGCGACCATACCCTGGAAGATCCACATCGTCCAGCTGCCAAAGAGTTCGAAGCTGCCCAAACCGAGCGCCGAGGCTATCACAGTAAAAAGTGGAAAGCAGCACGGAGACAGCAATGCAGTCAGAAAAAGGCCTGCTGTACCCCATTTATCCAGCGAGAAAAAACGTTTCCTATTCACTGCTACTTTTTATCTTTTTTTAGTACGCCCACTTCAGATAGATAGAACCCCAAGTGAAACCTCCGCCAAAGGCAGTTAGGATAAGGTTATCGCCTTTTTTGAGGCGATCTTCGTATTCCCACAAGCACAGCGGGATGGTGGCGGCGGTGGTGTTGCCATACTTGTGGATGTTGACCATGACTTTTTCCATCGGTACGCCTAAATGTTCGGCTACGGAGGTGATGATGCGCATATTAGCCTGGTGGGGGACGACCCAGTCCACTTCGTCCACCGTTTTGTGGTTGCGGCGGAGCACTTCCTGAGCGGTGCTGACCATGCCTTCGACGGCAAATTTGAACACACGCTTGCCCTCTTGATAGACGTAGTGCTCGCGGCGATCAACGGTCTCATGTGAGGGTGGGCGCAGCGAACCACCTGATTTCATGTGCAGGAATTCGCGCCCGGCGCCATCGCCGCGCAAGACGAAATCCTGGATACCGGTGCCATCGCGACGGCCCTCCAGAAGTACAGCGCCAGCGCCGTCGCCAAAAAGGACGCAGGTGTTGCGGTCGGTGTAATCGGTGATGGAAGACATCATATCAGCACCCACGACGACCACCTTCTCGTAGGCTCCAGCGACGATAAACTGGGCGCCAGTGGCAAGGGCATAGAGGAAGCCCGAACAGGCCGCATTGATATCAAAGCCGAAGGCATTTTTAGCGCCGATTTTATCGCATACCGTGTTGGCTGTGTCGGGAAAAACCATGTCTGCCGTAACGGTGGCAACGATGAGCAGGTCAATTTCGCCGGGTAAGAGGCCGGTTTTGAGCATGAGGCCGCGCACGGCTTCGGCGGCCATGTCGCTGGTGGCCCAGCCAGGGGTGCGCAGAATGCGGCGCTCTTTGATGCCGGTGCGTGTGGTGATCCACTCGTCGGAGGTGTCCACCATTTTTTCTAAGTCGGCGTTGGTCAGCCGATCTTCGGGCACCCAGCCGTTGACGCCCGTGATGGCAGCTCGCAATTTGTTTGGCATATTAAGTCCGTGTTAAAATCGGAGCAAAGGTATTGGCAAAAGTTGGCAGCCTATGGGCTCAGGCGGGTGTATTTTTGCAGGCAAATGAAGCATTATTTATCGCTAATTAAATTTAGCCACACGCTTTTTGCCCTGCCGTTTGCGCTGGTGGGCTTTTTCGTCGGCGTCGCCGAGCATGGGCAGGGCCTCAGCTGGCGGCTGCTGTTGTTGGTGGTGCTGTGCATGGTCTTTGCGCGCAGTGCGGCAATGGCGTTCAACCGCTGGCTGGACCGGGACGTGGACGCGCTCAATCCGCGCACGCAAATGCGTGAGATTCCGGCGGGTGTCATTTCGCCTCAGGCGGCGTTGCGCTTTGTGGTGCTGGCGTGTGCGCTGTTTATTGCGACGACCTATTTCATCAATCCGCTGTGTTTTTATCTGTCGCCGGTGGCGTTGGCGGTTGTGCTGGGTTACAGTTACACCAAGCGCTTTACCTGGCTGTGCCACCTCATTCTGGGCTTAGGGTTGGCGCTGGCGCCGGTCGGCGCTTACATCGCAGCTACGGGTTGCTTTGGGTGGATATCCATTTTTTATGGCTTTGCCGTTTTGCTCTGGACGGCGGGCTTCGACATCATCTACGCGCTGCAAGACGAAGAGTTCGACCGAGAAAACCGCCTGTTTTCCATACCGGCTCGCGTAGGCAAGGCGCGCGCGCTGCACATTTCAGAGTGGCTTCATTTAGGGACGGCGGCTTTCATGGTTATGGCGGGCGGTCTCTTGCATAGCCGCTTGCCTGAGGCCAGCTGGCTGGCGTGGTTGGGTACCGCCATTTTCCTGGTCATGCTCGTTTACCAGCATCGGTTGGTGAAGCCCGACGACCTCAGTCGAGTTAATATGGCTTTTTTCACTACAAATGGTGTGGCCAGCGTCCTCTTTGGTCTGCTGACCATACTTGACCTGATGGTCTTTTAGACCGCAACAATTCAGGGTGAGTGCATTTTTCACACATCCGGTGCAGCTTTGCACGCCAAGGCACTACAAAAGGGCGGAAAGTGTGCGCACGAGCCAGTATCTTTATTCAATGCCGCTTCCTCACTGGTTCGGCTGATCCGCAGGCGCCTTTATGAACGTTGGCCACACCCCCTCGCTCATCATGAAAAAAGTCCCTTTTTCGTTCCGCTCTCCGCACGACCGCTATCTTAAGCGCGTGCTCAGGTACCTGCGCATCGTCCGCGAGACGCTGAAGGCCTTCCTGCCCGCCGAACAATTCACCTTGCTCAATTTAGACACTCTGCGGCTATCGTCCGATAGTTTCGTGGGCGCCGATCAGCGAGAAGTGTTCTCCGATCTGGTCTATACTTGCGAAACCGTCAATGGCGAGGCCGTGCGCATCTGTCTGCTGTTCGAACATAAAAGCAGCTTGCCGGGGCGCCATATTTATGTGCAGATGATCAACTACCTGCGCGGCATCCAGGAGGAAGACATCCGACAGGGACGAGAGTACTTCACCCTGACCATTCCAATACTGATTTATCACGGAGAGTCGCCCCTGGGCCTCGGCCCCTTGCGCGAGCAATATGGCCCTGTTTCGCCGTTGCTGGCGGGCTATATCCCGCACTTCGACATCGTTTGCATAGACGTGCAGGCTCTATCGGACGAGGCCATTGAGCATATGTGCGAAGGGCTCTTGCTGCGATACGTTTTGCTGGTGCTCAAGCACATCCGCGATGCGGAATACTTGCGCGTACATTTCCGTCAGGTGCTTATTTTTGTGTCTGAAAACGAGAGCCTGGAGGTATCGCTGGATTTGTTCGAGGCGACGTTTATCTATATCCAACAAGCATCCACCCTTCAAAAAGAAGAGATTATGGACCTGATACAAACATTGCCGCCGGCCTATGAGCAGCGCGCAAAAAGCGCTTACGAGGAAATTTTGGAAGAAGGTTTCGAGAAAGGCCTTGAAAAGGGCCGTAAAGAAGGTCGCGAGGAAGGTCGTAAGGAAGGTCGCGAGGAAGGCCTCATAGAAGGTATCGGAATAGGTTTGGAAAGAGCACTACGCGCCTTTATGAAGAAAAATTTGGATTGGAGCGATGCGGCCATAGCAGACGCCTTTGAGGTCTCTGTAGAGATTGTGCAGAGAGTACGGCGTTCGCTCTGATGGTGTACGATATGGGGCAGGTAATAGTTTTATCGCGCTTAGAATAGCGCAAATAGGTCGCTGACGGCTGGAATGCGCGAGGTGATGAAGCCTTCGGCGTAGCGCACTTGGGCTGACCGCCCGAAGATGCGCGCTTTGGCCTCCATGAAGTCGAGAAAGTCCTTACTTGAGATAGGCGTTCGAGGCCCTTCGTCAGGAGCATCGGAGTTGTAGAACTGCGAGCGGAAGGCCAGGATGGCTTGCATCTTGCGCTCGAAGTAGGGGGTGATATCCACGATGAAGTGCGGCGTTAGGTGGCGGTCCTGGATGTAGTGGAATACAGATTGAGGGCGCCAGGGTTGTTGCGGGGTGCCGTAGTCGTCGCAGGTTTCGATTTTGAGGAGGCCGGCGTAAAAGCAGGCGTCGGCGGCTAATCGGGCGGCTTTGCCGTGGTCGGGGTGTCGGTCGCTGGGAGCGTTGCACAGTACGATGCGCGGTCGGTGTTGTCGGATGACGCGGATGATGGCCAGCAGGCTTTCGCGCGAATACTCGAAGAAGCCGTCGGGCAGGTCGAGTTGAGTTCGGAAAGTCGCTCCCAAGAGTTGAGCTGCCTTTTGGGCTTCCTGGGTACGCAACCCGACGGAGCCGCGTGAGCCTAATTCGCCGCGCGTGAGGTCAAGTAAGCCAAAGGTATAGCCCTTGTCGGCCTGGTGCAGTAGTGTTCCGGCGGCGCTCAGTTCTACATCGTCGGGGTGAGCGCCGATGGCCAGGATGTCAACGGTCATGAGTACTTTTGTTCTGGAAAACAGACACTGCTATGGAGATGAATTCAGACCTCGCAGCCCAGCTGGAGGAGATGAAAAAGAGCCTATCGGCTCTGGAACAATCGGAGCAAAGATGCAGAGAACAGTTGGAAACGCTCAGGCAGCGCTACGCCGACGACCTGTTTGCTGAGCGGCAGTTGGTGCGCCAGTTGCGCGAAGACCGCCATCGCATTCAGCAGGACTACGAGCGACTGCGTGTGCAAAAGGGCGGTTTTGGCCTCAAAATGCTGCTGCTGTCCGGCTTTTCAGGCTTCATGAGTGCGCTGCTGTTGTGTGCCATCTACGTGTGGTTTTTAAAACCTGCGCCCGATTATATTGCCGAAATGACCCGTTTTCGGGCGGCGCATCAGCTTAATCTGGAACGTGCCTTGAGCGAGCGGCGCTTTGAGGAGGTAGAGCAAGCGTTGGCGCGCAGCGAGCATTTGCCCGAAAACCAGGCCATACGCCCCGGGCTGGAGTTAGCGCGCAAGCTGGTAGCCGCTGCCCGCCAGGGGTGTCAATGAGCAGGCTTTAGTTGCGCAGCGGCTTGCCGCTTTCGAGCATGTGCTGGATGCGAGCCAGTGTTTTAGGCTCCCCGCAGAGGCTGAGGAAGGCCTCGCGTTCGAGGTCGAGCAGGTATTGTTCCGAAACGTGTTGAGGCCCTGTCAGGTCGCCGCCGCAAAGCACCCAGGCGATTTTGCGAGCGATTTTGATGTCGTGCTCGGTAGCGTAGTTGCCCAAGTACAGCGAGTGCGCGGCGATGTAGAGCGCTCCCAGGCCCGTACGGCCCAGCACGTACACGTCCTTACGCGGGATGGGCCGCACATAGTCGTCGGCCATGGCCAGCACGCGGGCTTTTGCCTCACCGATATTGCGGGCCGTATTGAGGACGACGTGGTCTTTTTGCGGCAGCAGGTAACCGTAGTTAAAAGCCTGAAACGCCGATGTAGCGACCTGGCCCGTCGCAATGGTTTTAAACTTTTCTATCAGCGTCGGTATCTGTACATCGCCCTCGCGGCTGTAAGCGTCGGAGGCGCGCACGGCAAACTCCTTCGTGCCACCGCCGCCAGGCAGCAGACCAACACCTACTTCCACCAGACCTATGTAGCTCTCGGCAGCGGCAGCCACTGCATCGCAGTGCATGGCGAACTCGCAACCGCCGCCGAAGACGTAGCCCTGCGTAGCCATCACCACCGGCACGCTGGAATAGCGCAGGCGCATGGAGGTCTGTTGGAAGAAGTTGACAGCCATGTTCAGTTCGTCCCACTCCTGCTGGTAGGCCATCATGGCAATCATCATTAGGTTGGCGCCCACGGTAAAGTTTTGGGCGTTGTTGCCAATCACCAAGCCACGCCAGCCCTCTTCTTCAGCGATGCGGATGCTTTCGTTGAGGCCGCGCAGGATGCCTTCGCCAATGGCGTTCATTTTGGAATGAAACTCTAAGCACAGCACCCCGTCGCCGATGTCATGCAGGGTGCATTCGGCATTGTGGAACACGGGCTTTTGGTTGCGATAGGCATCGAGTACGATGAACGCCTCGCCACCGGGCAGCGGCTCGTAGGTCTTCGTCTGTGGATGGTAACACAGGCGCTTGCCGCTTTCCATCCGGTAGAACTGCGTGTAGCCAGCTGCCAGCATGTCCTTGACCCAGGGCGCTATCTTTTCGCCGCGGGCTTCGGCGGCGGCTACCCCTTCGGCTACGCCGACCATGTCCCAGTACTCAAACGGGCCTTTGTCCCAGGCGAAGCCAGCGCGCAGAGCGTCGTCAATGGCATACAGGGTGTCGCTGATTTCTGGCACCCGATTAGAGGCGTAAGCAAAGAGACTCAGAAAATAGCGCTGAAGCAACTCGGCGCCCGCATCGTTGGCCTGGAAAATGGCCTTCATGCGGCGCGGCAGCTCGTCTATTTGCTTTAGCGTATCGAGCAGAGGCAGTTTAGCCTTTTGCGAGGGCCCGTACTCGAGCGTTTGCAGGTTGAGCGCCAGCACCACAGAGCGGCCCTTGTCGTCTTTTTGGTCAGTTTTTTGATAAAAACCTCTGCCCGATTTATCTCCGAAAAACTTATTGTCAATCAAAAACTGTAGAAACTTTGGCATCTCGAAGGCCTGCACCTGTTCGTCGTTGGGACAATTTTGGCGCAAGCCACCGATGACGTGCGCTGCGGTGTCCATGCCCACCAGGTCGGCCAGGCGGAAAGTGCCCGTTTTAGGTCGGCCAATAGCCGGGCCGGTGAGTGCGTCCACGGTGCCGATGTCTAAGCCGAGCTCGTAGGTGAGCTGGAATATCTTAGCCATCGAGAATACACCGATGCGATTGGCGATAAAGGCCGGAGTGTCTTTGCATAGCACCGTTTGCTTACCCAGAAATACATCGCCAAAGTGCATGAAAAACTCCGTGACGGCCGGGTCGGTATCGGTCGTAGGGATGATTTCCAGGAGCCGCATATAGCGCACCGGGTTGAAGAAGTGGGTGCCGAGGAAGTGTTTTCTGAAGTCCTCGCTGCGCCCTTCAGTCATCAGGTGGATGGGAATGCCTGAAGTGTTGGAACTGACCAGGGAGCCGGTCGCGCGGTATTTTTCCACCTTTTCAAAGATCTGGCGCTTAATGTCTAAGCGCTCGACGACGACCTCAATGATCCAGTCGCAATCTTTGATTCTTGAAAAATCGTCCTCGAAGTTGCCCACCGTAATGCGGCTGGCAAATTTGGGGTCGTAGAACGGGTTCAGTTTGGCTTTGAGCGCGTTTTGCAGCGCTTGTTGTGCGATGCGGTTGCGCGCTTCAGGTTTTTGGGCGTCGGCTTCCGACAGGTCGGGCGGCAGGATGTCGAGCATTAGAACCTCAAAACCACAGCCAGCTAAGTGGGCGGCAATACCCGTGCCCATGAGGCCGGAGCCGAGTACGGCGACTTTCTTGATGTGCTTAACGAACATACGAGCGGAACGAATTTCTGGACGGGAGGTGGTGAGCAAACGTGTGTACGAGGGTAGCGAACCTTCGCCGCGCGAAGGTAGGAACATGCATCGAAATGACCTGCGTTGGCCCGAAAACGGTTGAAAAGATAATAGGCCTCTGGCCGGAAGGTTATGAACCGGGCACATGCTGCCGCAGCAGGTATTCGATGGCCAAAGCGTAGCCTTCCAGCCCTAAGCCGACGATGCAGCCGACGCAGCGGGCTGCCAGGTAAGAATGGTGGCGATAGGTTTCACGCGCAAATACGTTGCTGATGTGCACTTCCACAGTGGGTTTGCCCACGGCTGTCAGCGCGTCTGCCAACGCGATAGAGGTATGCGAATAAGCACCAGCATTGATGACGATACCGCTGGCCTGTCGGCCCAATTGATGCAGACAGTCTATGAGCGCACCCTCGCTGTTGCTCTGGAAATGCTCTAATTGGGCTTCTGGAAAGCGGCAGCGCAAATCTTCTACGAAGTTCTCAAAAGAAACATTACCATACCACTGTGGTTCGCGTTGCCCCAGCAAGTTGAGGTTTGGACCGTTCACTATTAAGATGCGCATACGCAAGAGGTTAAAAATGCCGTAAAATCGGCCTGCAAAAATGCGCTACAAAGAATGCTTTCTTGCGCTTACCAACACATAACTTAACCGTTTTACCTCAGAAAAATAGTCCTGGTCGAGTATGTAAAAGGATTGCTGCGAATGCTTTATATTTGCATGGTCTTTCAATAAAAAAGCGCACGCACCGTTCAGCCACAGATCACCCGTGCGCACTAACCCGGTTTGGCCTATGCTGTTTCGCCGCTACACCGAGTCGTCTTTAGACCGCCTCGAGCGAGAGGCAAACGATGACTTTGGGCTTCTGAGAGATTTAGGACCAGAGCATTTTGATAGCAATCATCTGCTGGACTTGCGGGAGGAAATCCGGCAGCGTCTGGATCGCTTCGACCGCACCACGAAAATGCTCATGGCCGCAGGCGCTGCGGCAGCCGGGTGGTTTATGGGGGGTATCGGGTGCGTGTTTGCGGGCTGGAAGATTATGGCAGCCATCTGTTATGCGCTTTCGGGCCTTTTCACCTTGGGATTTTTAGGTGGGGCTTGGTGGCTGAAATGGAAATACGAAAGTCGCGGCGAACTGATGTACACCCTTTTGCAGGTGGAAGAGGAACTGCGCAACCGCGCGACACTGAAAGGGCGGGGAGCGACCTCTTGTTGATCCACCTTCGTCGCGCATTTATTTCTCCTGAGTTTTACTTATGCTCGAGTCGTTCCTTGCCGCTTTCCGGGAAACCTGCGAGCGCGGCACCTTTATCAAATGCACCCTTAGCCGACCCACAGCGCAAGCGCCGACCGATTTGAAAAACATCTATCTCCGGCCTGTTTTGCTCAAGAAAGGGCATCGCATTGCTTTTACCTATCGCTTCGCTACGCGCGACGAGGTAAAAAACTTTACTCTGGAAGAGGCTGAACATCAGCTGAAAGCCCTGTTGAATGGGCAATTTCAAAATGCCGACCTTTTCAGTACCGAACAGGATTATAGCCTGTCGAAAGGGCCAAACGGAAAAACCAACTGGCAAGCTAAGCCACCCAGCCACCAGCAATCGGCCGATCTGAGCCACGACCGCTCCAAAAAGCGCCTGCTCGAGCCCACAGCACCCTGGCTGTGCGAACTGGGCATCACCAACCGCCAGGGCCAGGTGTTGCCTAGCGCCCAGGACAAATGGAAGCAGATTAACAAGTATTTGGAAATCGTTGAAAGCCTCTTGCGGGCGCACCCGTTGCCGACCGACGCACACATTGCCGACATGGGCAGCGGAAAGGGATACCTCACCTTTGCCCTTTACGACTTTCTGACCCATCGCTTGGGCTTAACACCCACCATCGTGGGCATCGAACGGCGCAAGAACTTAGTGGAACTCTGCCAGCAAGCGGCTCAAAAAGCAGGCTTCTCAGGCTTGCAATTTCTCGCGCAAGACATTGCCGACTACCAGCCCGAGCGCTTAGATATGCTCATCGCCTTGCACGCCTGCGATACCGCCACCGACCTGGCATTAGCCGCTGGTATCCAGCGCCGGGCGCGCATCCTGCTGGCCGCCCCGTGCTGCCACAAACACGTGCGCCAGCACATGCGGCCCCAAAACGAGATGACTCCGGTAATGCGCCACGGTATCCTGGAGGAGCGCCAGGCGGAAATCCTCACCGACGGCATCCGTGCCCTTCTGTTAGAGGCTAACGGGTACAAAACGAGTGTCTTCGAGTTCGTATCCACCGAACACACAGCCAAAAACCTGCTCATCACAGCAGTCTCGGCGGCGCTGTCCAAAGAACATCGCGCAACCGCCCTCCGGCAAGTGAACGCCCTCAAAGCCAGCTTCGGCCTGCCAGAACACTACCTCGAACATCTCCTGGCAGCCAGGACCGACAAGCAATGACTAAACCTTGTGGCCCTTCCACTGCTCTACCAGCTGAAGCGTCTCCGGCAAACCATTGAGCCGACGCACATTCGGAGGGAACTGCACAGGATTGGCAAATACTTGCATACCTGACACCAGCATCTGAACACTTCCCAACGCCTTCGAAGCCTTGTCTAAATACTGCTGCACCGACTGGCGCGGCAGCGGGTCGTTCAAGATAGTGTAAACGTAATCCGGTTTAAAACTCTGAACGGCGTCTTGCAGATCGCTCAAGGATACGCCCGAACCTAAATAAAGCACCCGAATGCCTCTGCGACGCAGCAAATAAAATAGAAACAGCAGCGTCAGCTCCTGGCGCTCATCCTCAGGCAAATACAATAAAAAACGCGGAGCATTGGGCTCAGGCTTGAGCATCTCGCTGTCAATGGCTACCATCAACTTGCGGCGGATGAGCTGGGTAATAAACTTTTCGTGCGCCAGCGAAATGCTACGGGTCAGCCATAATTCGTTCAGGCGATTTAAAAAAGGATAAATCACGTCCAGCATGACCGGCTCGAAGCCATGTTCCCACTGATAATTCAAGAAAATGCGCTCGAAAGCGGCCTCATCCAGGTCGAGCATGGCCAGCGTCAAGGCCTCAATGCGGTTATCTGTGGTCTCGGTGCGCCGCGTGAATTCGGCGGCTCGCGCGCTGATCTCCTCCGGCGGCATCTTAGCCAGCTTACTGATCTTATAGCCGGCGCGATTCAGAAGTGCTATGTTAAAGAGCAGGCGAAGGTTCTCATCGTTGTAATAACGAATGTTTGTCTCCGTTCGGGCGGGTAAAATAAGCCGATACCGCTTCTCCCACATCCGAATGGTATGGGCTTTGATGCCTGTAAGGCGCTCTAAGTCTCGAATGGAATAAACGCTCATAATTCTCGGCGGCAAATGTATGCAAACCTCTCCTTTGTTTAAATTCTTCCCGACTCAGCAGGAATAACTGTTCAACGCACATGCTTAAGAAGTGTTCGCTGCAAGCCAAAATTTCGGCAGGCTTTTTGCACAAAAGTTCTACAGCAACCGCCGCTAAACCAACAAAAAACGCCTTTCCCTAAAAAAAGCGACCGAATTCTTGATGAGTTTAAAAAAACACTTACCTTTGACGCACAAAAACTAAGCAAGGTCATGCTTTCCTTTTTTAATAAGAAGTCGAACAACCAGACGCCCAAAGAGCAGCAACCGGAGTCCAAAAGCCAACTGGACAAGGTGCAAGAGAATATGCAGGTCCTGGATAAGGATGAGATGCTCAAGGTAGAGGGCGGCAAGACGACCTCTAAGCCCTTTGGTCAGACCTTCCCCTGGAATTCCACCTTTGGCGGCACGATACCGCAGTGATCATAGCCGCATTTTGGTAACAAAACAAGCCTCCCAGGTTAAGCATTGCTTGCCGGGAGGCTTGTTCTGTTTGTGCGTTTCGGGCTTGTGTGCGCAGGCACGGCGGCGCCCGTGTTACCTGTCTCCAATAAAAGCACTCCGCCTTCGCGTGGCCCAGCGCCCTATGACGGCTTTTTTGCCCGAAAGGACCACGTTACCCACACCTGCGCCGCTTCTGTGCCGTCCGGTAAGCGGCCGGTAGAGAGCACGCGCAAGGTCTGAGCTTCGCCGGTAGAAGCGGCATCCCGCACCGCCCGCCCAATCTCCTGAACGGCCTCGCAGGTAAAGCGGAGCTGCTGGTTCGCCTTTTTCAAAAAGGCCGCTTCTACATGCGTAACCAGCATAGACACAGGCTCAGCCTGCCCCTGTACGGCAACCCAGGCAGGCAAACCCGTAGAAAGCTCCGCAGCAGCACATTGTGCAGCGAAATAAATGGAGCGAAAAGGATTCTGCGACCGCCAACGGTAGGGCAGATCAACCATACAGCGCTCCGCATCAAGCCGCTCCAAGCGCACGCCCATAAATGCAGCAGCGGGCAACTTCCACCACAAAAAAAGGCGAAAACGCCACGAGGAACTAAGCCAACGAGTCATCTTGTTTTGCATACGCAAATATACCACCCTCTCCGTCGGGCTACGAAGAACAGTTCCTTCGTCTGGCCATAGCCCACTTAGGCACCACAATCAAGACGGCGCCTCCTGACGGCAGATGTCGTCTCAAATGCGTGCCTTCGTGGCGGCCTTGCGGCCCGAAGAGAGCGGCGTCGTTCGCAAGGGTAAAGGGACAACAGGTTTAAAAAACCATTAAGTTTATACAAAGCAAGCACACAACAGCAAGAACCCACTACTTTTGTAGTCGTGAGCGGGCATTTTCCAAACATACGCAATATATGAACTGGAGAAGACTCAACGGGCAACGCATCGAAAAGCCGCTCCTGGAGGCGGTAGAGGAAACCATCCGGCGGGAGGTTGCCGAAGGGCATCGGCTCAAGGTCTGCATCGGCACTGACTCGCAGGTGCTGGGCGATGAAGTACACTTCGCTACGGTCATCGTGTTCCTGCGCGAGAAACGCGGCGGATTTATGTTCATTTCCAACGACAAAAGCACGCGCCAAATGAGCCTGCGCGAACGCATGATCCTGGAAGTGGGCCGCTCCGTCGAAGTCGCCTACTCGCTGTGCGAACTCCTGGATCGCTACGATGTGGGCCTGGAGGTACATGCCGACATCAACACCGACCCGATGTTTGAGAGCAACGCGGCGCTGAAAGAAGCTATGGGCTACATCCTCAGCATGGGCTTCGAGTTCAAGGCCAAGCCCGATGCCTTTGCCTCCTCCTCCTGCGCCGACAAGTTCGTTTAGGACACCAGATTGTGAAGAGAAGAGCCAGCATAAAGCACTGAGCACGCTCGGTGCGCGCACACGAGTCGCCGCCTGTGGAAAGCGAAAACGCTGCAACGTTCAGTGGCTCTTCCTTGACCCTTACCTTTGCTCCCATGAATCGCCAAACGCTGGTCGCGGAAATTTTCCGCCGAAAAACCTTCCTATGCGTCGGGTTAGATTCCGAACCGGCGCGCCTGCCACGGCCCCTGCAAGGGCAGCCCGATGGAGTGGTCGAGTTCAACCGCCGCATCATAGACGCCACACGAGACCTCTGCGTCGCCTATAAGCCTAATTTGGCCTTCTACGAAGCACGTGGCGCAGAAGGCTGGCGCAACTTCGAGCAAACGGTGCAGTACATCGGCTCTGAGCATTTCATCATTGCCGATGCCAAGCGCGGCGACATCGGCAACACCTCCCGCCTGTACGCAGAGGCGTTTTTCCGGCATCTGCCCTGCGACGCCGTTACCGTAGCGCCCTACATGGGCGCCGATAGCGTCGAACCGTTTCTGTCCTTCGAGGGCAAATGGGCCATCGTGTTGGCCCTGACGTCGAATGCAGGCAGTGCTGATTTTCAGCAACAGCGCCTGGCCCCGGAAGGAGCCCTGCTCTGGGAGCGCGTCATCGAGCAGGCGCGCTATTGGGGGACGTCAGAGAACCTGATGTTCGTCGTAGGTGCTACGCACCCCGGAGCGTTCGCCCGTGTGCGTGCGCTGGCTCCGGAGCATTTCCTGCTCGTGCCGGGTGTGGGCGCCCAGGGAGGCGACTTAGAGGCCGTCTGTCGTTACGGTCTCACGCGCGAGTGCGGGCTGCTCGTCAATGCCTCGCGCAGCATTCTGTATGCCTCCTCGGGCAAAGACTTCGCCGACGCCGCGCGCGCCGAGGCCCAGCGCTTGCAGCAACAAATGGCCCGCCTGTTGGAGGCCTTTACTGGTTGATGAGTATCGGCGCCGTCTTGCCTGAGCCCATGATGACAATTTTGGCGTTGGGTGAAGCAGCCAGCTCGCGTTGCACCTTAATCTGTTCATACTGTAGCAGCTTGTCGGTCAGCGAGGCCGTCAGAATGCGCTGATAGTCGGCGATGCCCTGCGCTTCTACGCGCTTGCGCTCGGCTTCCTGGCGCTCTTTGTCCAGGATGAATTTCATCTTTTGCGCCTCCTGCTCGGCATTAATCTTGGCCTCAATGGCAGCCTTGACCGACGGCGGCAGGTTGATGTTCCGAATAAGCACCTGTTCCAGGATGAGCCCGCGCTCTTTAAAATCCTTTTCGATGGCATCAGACAAGCGCTGTTGGAATTCGTCGCGCTTGGTCGAGTACAGCGACACCGCATCGTAGTAGGCCGCGTAGTCGCGGATCTTGGTGCGTACTAACGGGCGCACAATGACATCGCGGTAGCCCTGGCCAATCGTGCGCAAAATGTCGGGAGCCTTCTCAGGAACCACGCGGAAGAGCGCCGTCAGGTCAATGACCACTTCCAGACCGTCGGACGACAGCACGCGAATGGCGTCGTCGCCCATGCGCTGGCTCTCGTCGTGCACGCCCGACATGGTGTAGTTTTGGGTGCGGATGTCGAAATGAATGACCTCTACAAGCGGGTTGACGAGGTTAAGGCCCTCCGTCAGGATGCCAGGTTGCACCTTGCCAAAAAGCGTCTGCACGCCCACCGTACCAGGCGAAATCTGGACGAAACAGGCACTCAGCAAGCCCAGCACAATCAGACCAAAGCCGACAAAGCGGCCAATGCGGCCAAACTGGCCAAAAGGAGAGCCGGGCGCCGGACGCCGAATCGTCAGCGAAATGGCCAGAATAATCAGGCCGAGAAAAACAAGAACCATAGCCGTGAGATTGGGATGTGGGTGAAAGTAGATGCTAAGGGCGCGCCTCAAAACGCACTGGCGAACTGGCGCAGCAGGCGCACATCGTTCTCAAACAACAGGCGGATGTCCGGGATGTTGAACAAGCGCAAGGCTTGCCGTTCGATGCCCATGCCAAAGGCAAACCCGGAGTAGCGGCTGCTGTCAATGCCGCAGTTTTCGAGCACCTGTGGGTCCACCATGCCGCAGCCCAGTATTTCCAACCAGCCGGTGCCCTTGGTGAGGCGGCGGTTTTCCTCGGTGTCTGTGCCCAGCCAGATGTCCATTTCAGCGCTGGGTTCGGTGAAGGGAAAGAACGACGGCCGCAGGCGAATTTTGGGCGCGCCAAACATTTCCTGGGCAAAATAGAGCAGTGTTTGCTTCATGTCGGCAAACGAAACGCCTTCGTCCACATACAGCCCTTCCACCTGATGGAACTGAGCGTGCGAGCGCGCCGAGATGGTCTCGTTGCGATAGACGCGCCCCGGAGCGATGATGCGAATGGGCGGCTTGCGCGTTGTCATTACGCGCGCCTGCACGTTGCTGGTATGCGTGCGCAGGAGCATGCCCGGCGCATCCACCACATAAAAGGTATCCTGCATATCGCGTGCCGGGTGGTCTTCCGGTGTGTTCATGGCCGTAAAGTTGTACCAGTCATGCTCAATTTCCGGCCCGTCAGCCACTGCAAAGCCGATGCGCTCAAAGATGGCAATAATACGCTCCAGCGTAATGGCCACCGGATGACGCGCACCCAGTGGGAGTGGTTCGCCCGGCGCTGTCAGGTCGAGGGCGGCGGTGCTGGCCTGCTCGGCCTTGACCTCCAACTCCGCTTTAGCGCTCTGGTAGCGCTCCTCAGCAGCCTGCTTCAGGGCGTTGACTACCTGCCCGTATTCGCGCTTCTGCTCCGCCGGAATGTGACGCATCTGTTCCATGTAGGTCTTCACTAACCCTTTGGAACCGAGATAGCGCACGCGAAACTGCTCCAAAGCTTCCTCAGTGGAAATATCTTCAGCGCCCAGCGCCTCCGTAACTCGTTTTACTTCTGCCAGTAAGTCGTTGCCAACAGGATGAGACATGCGTGTGGTTTTTTTTATGCGCCAAAGGTACGAGGCGATGTGCGAAGCACAGCAAAATAGCATAGCGCCCGCAGGGCAATTACAATCCACAAACCTGTAACCGCCTCAAGGCTGCTGGCGAGGCGTCTGCAGCGTACACCTACCTGTTTGGACAAAACAGAATGCCGTTTCCGGTTAGCGCAGCGCCGAATAGTACGCTGTCAGCACTTGTTCGGCGGCGGCAAAGGGCGACAGCCGACCGGCAGCTACCTCAGCTTCCAGCGTCGGCAGCAATGTGCGCACGGCAGGGTGCTGGTGAAAGCCCTGGCGCAGGCCGTCCTCGATGCTTTCGCGCAGCCAGTAAAGCGCCTGCTGCTGGCGCTGGTGGGCGAAGTAGCCGCTGTCCTGAAATTGGTGCAAGCAATCCTGTACGGCCTGCCACACTTCGGCAATGCCGGAGCCTTCCGTGCTGCTGCAGGTCAGTACGCGCGGTATCCAGCCGCTGGGGTGCGGAGGCAGCAGGCGTACGGCGTTCCGATAGTAGCCCTGCGCCTGGCGGGCCAGTTGCAGGCGCTCGCCGTCGGCTTTGTTCACCACCAACAGGTCGGCCATCTCGACAATGCCGCGCTTGATGCCTTGCAACTCGTCGCCCGCGCCGGGCAGCAACAAGAGCAGAAAAATGTCGGCAATGTGGCGGGCGGCAATTTCCGACTGGCCCACGCCTACGGTTTCTATCAGCACCAGCTCGTAGCCGGCGGCTTCTACCAGTCGGATGGTTTCGCGCGTTTTGCGGGCCACGCCGCCCAACGAGCTGCCGGCAGGCGAAGGGCGAATGAAAACGCGCTCCGAAGCCGACAGACGCTCCATGCGCGTTTTGTCGCCCAGGATGCTGCCGCCACTGACAGCGCTGGAAGGGTCAATGGCCAGCACAGCCACACGGCGGCCTTCCCCCACGGCATGCATACCGATGGCTTCGATGAACGAGCTTTTGCCCACACCCGGTGCGCCGGTGATGGCTAAGCGCAGTGTGTGCTCGCTCGAGGTATCAGCCAGCAGCCCCAAGAGTTGCTGCGCCAGCACCTGATGGTCGGGCCGTGCGCTCTCGATGAGCGTAATGGCGCGACCCAGCGCGACGCGGTCGCCAGCGCGAATGCCTTCGGCGTACTGTTCCACAGACCATTGCGGGCGCGGCATGGGCAGGTAGTGTTTTGGGCAAAGATGCGGGGCTTTGGGCGCACGTTTGCCGAAAATGGCGCGTCAGTGCAGACCTCAGGGCGCTAAAGCAGTGCGCAGCCATTGCGCCAGGGCTTCAGCAGGCACTTGCTCGATAGGATGTGGCAGGTTGGGCAGTCGCTCCAGGCGGGCGTTGGGCAGCCAGCGCGCCGCCTGCTCGGACTCCTCGAGGCTCACCATCTGGTCGCATTCGCCCAAACCAATGCGCACCGGGCAGGTTACGCGGCGCAGGTCGGCTTCGCCGAGCGCTTCGCCAGCGCCCAGCCGGCGCAGCAGGTCAGCAGTCTGGTACACCACATCGCGCCAGTCCTGTGCGCGGTGGCGTTGGGCCAATACTTCGGCAAAGGCGGGCACGCGCTCGGCCATGCGCTCGGGGTTCAGGCGCCCGGCCTCGCGCGTTGCCGTTTCGGGCGTCCAGTCGAACTTGGTGCCCAGCGTGGCAATGGCGCCCACACGCCCCGGCGCCAGCAGGGCCATACGAAGAGCCACGTAGCCACCCATGCTGTAGCCGAACACAGCTATGGGCTGGCCAACACCTTGTGCATCCAGAAAGCGCAGTGCCGCCCGTGCGAAGGCGTCTATCGAAAACGGCCCTTCGGCAGGCGCGTCGCCATGGCCCGGAAAGTTCGGTGCCAGCACATGCCACTCACCGGCCAGTTGCGTGCGCAGGCCGTCAAATTGGGCGGCGGCGCCTAAGGCGCCGTGCAAAAGCAGTAGAGGCTCCACGTCATTCGGAAGCAGGCAACACCCAAAAGGCTCCTACTGGCACATGAGCGGAAGTACCTCGTTGCGTGTTTATGGTGATGGTGGAAGGTGCAAAAGCAGAGCAATCAGGCTAAGTGTGCCTGATAGGCAGCTGCGTCCATTAGGGTGTTGAGGTCGTCCGGGTTTGCCAATTCTACTTTTACAATCCACCCCTGGCCGTAGGGGTCTTCGTTGATGAGCGCCGGGTTGCCGCCGCGCGCGTCATCAATGGCCGGGTTGAATTCCAGCACCGTAGCCTTCACGGGCATGAACAGGTCGGAAGTGGTCTTCACGGCTTCTACCGTGCCGAAAACACCGTGGGCGTCAATGGTTTGCCCGACGGTCTCTACCTCGATGTACACCAATTCGCCCAACTCGCTTTGGGCAAAGTCCGTGATGCCCACGTAGGCGATGTTGCCGCTTTCTAAGCGGATCCACTCGTGGTCTTCCGTGTATTTGCAGTTGTCAGGAAAGTGCATGGAGGAAAACAGGTTTTGTTTTTGATGAAAAATCAGGTTGAGCCAGCCGCCCATTTGTCGGGCGGGCCAAAGGTAAAGCGCCGCAAAGGTTGGCAAATAAGCCCGGGTAGTTTTTGCGGGAGAAAAACACCCTGTGCGTGTCTGAAAGCGCGCTTTGCCTTTCTTTGCAATTTCTCTCACCGGCAGGCGCGCAGGGCGTCGGCCACAAGGAACAGCCTATGGAAGAGCATATCCGCCAGCACGAGTTTTTTATGCGTTTGGCCATCGAGCAGGCCCATCGCGGCATGGTCAATAGCGAAGGCGGCCCGTTTGGGGCGGTCGTGGTGAAAGACGGCCATGTCATTGCCACCGGCAACAACCGCGTAACGAGTACCAACGACCCCACAGCCCACGCCGAGATAGTGGCCATTCGAGAAGCCTGCTGCCGGCTGGGCAGCTTTCAGCTCGAAGGCTGTGTGCTGTACACCTCCTGCGAGCCGTGCCCCATGTGTCTGGGCGCCATTTACTGGGCCAGGCCGGCCCGCGTGTTCTTTGGCTGCACGCGCCACGATGCGGCAGCCATTGACTTCGACGACGATTTCATCTATCGAGAAATAGCAACACCGTTGCACGAGCGCCGCATCGAAATGACGCCCCTGCTGCGCGAGGAGGCCCTGGCAGTCTTTGCCGCCTGGCGCGAGAAGGCAGACAAAACACCGTACTAAGCCTGGCCTGTTTGCCCCAGAAAGCGTTGCCAGCGGCCCTGCACGTCAGCGGGCGTCAGAGTGGTTTTGCGCATAGTGAAGGGTGCGTCGCCGGGTGTGGCTATGACGACGCGGTCGCGGTCGTTCTTTTTGTCCTGTTGCATAAAGGCCCACAGGCTGCTCCAGCAAACCTGGCTAAGCGACACGGGCGGCAGCAGCGGCTGCAGCAGGGCGATGTCGGCGGGTGACGGGTCTTCCATTTCGCACAGCATGCCCGCAGCAATAGCCTCGCCGTGGGTGATGGGTTGCCCGATGCTGAGGAAGTAGCTTTCTAGCCCGTGGCCGAACGTGTGGCCGAAGTTGAGCAGGGCGCGCAGGCCGTGTTCGAGCGGGTCTTCGCTGACAATGCGCGCTTTGACAGCGATGGAGGCGCGCAGGAGCCTGTTCCATTCGTGGGGGCTAAGGTTTTCAGGAGCATTCAATACGTGCGGTCGTTGTTGCAGGTATTGCAGCAGCTCGGGCGCGCCGATGTAGGCGTGTTTGACTACTTCGGCCAGGCCGCTGCGCAGTTCGCGCGGGTGCAGTGTTTGCAGAAAGGTTGGGTCAATGAAGACAGCGGCGGGCTGTCGGAAAGCGCCGATAGTGTTTTTGATGTCGTCGAAGTTGATGCCCACCTTCCCGCCCAGAGCGGCGTCGGTCATGGCCAGCAGGGTGGTGGGTATCTGGACGAAGTCAATGCCCCGCTTGTAAGTGGCCGCGCAGAAGCCGCCCAAGTCGCCCGTGACGCCGCCACCCAGGATGAGCACTAAGGCGCGGCGGTCGAGTCGGGCTTCCAGCATAGCTCGCCAGATGCGCTCGCAGGAGAGCAAGGTTTTGCCCGCCTCGGCATCACCCGGCGTGTAGGTCTGCGCATCGGAGAGGATCATCGGACACCTGTGAAAGTCGCCCCACGCTTCCGACAGCGCATCCACTGCACCCTGGCCTGCGGGAAGAGCGTTGGCGTCGGCCAAAAGAAACAAGCCGGAATAAGACGCCCGATGCGCTTCTAACCACGGCAAGAGCGTCTGCTCAAGAGAGCCTATCCATGCCGGGCTGCCGGCAATGACGAAGTCATGCGCGCTCATGCGTGGCCGTTGGCTAAAGGCATGTGGATGCTGACAGTGGTGCCGCGTCCGGGTTCGCTGTCCAGATCTACTTTCCAGCGGTGTTCGCGGCAGATGGTGTGCACGTAGTAAAGACCCAGACCAAAGCCCTTGACGTTGTGCACGTTGCCGGTCGGCACGCGGTAGAATTTCTTAAAGATGTGCCGCTGGTGTTCAGGGGCAATGCCGATGCCGTGGTCTCTGACGGCGAGCACGACATGGTTATTGACGGGCATGAGCTCAACCTCGATGTGCGGTGCGTTTTTGGAGTACTTGACGCCGTTGTCCACCAGATTGTGCAGGATGTTGGTCAGGTGTAGGCGGTCAGCGCGCACTAAAGCGTGGTCGGTGTGCAGTTTGAGTTCGAGCTTGCCTTTTTTCTCCTCCGTTTTCATCTCTAAGGAGGGTTGCAGGCCCCGGATAAGGTCGGCTACGTCCACCTCTTCGAGGTTGAGCTGCAGGTGGTCGCGCTCGATTTTGGCCAATTGGAGCACCTTTTCAACCTGAGTGTTGAGGCGCATGATTTGCTCCTTGATGATGCCGGCGTAGCGCGACAGGCGAGCGTCGCTTTGGATGAGCGGACTTTGCAAAAAGACGTCGGTCGAGATGTTGATGGTCGCAATGGGCGTCTTGAACTCGTGCGTCATGTTGTTGATGAAATCCCGCTGCAGCTCCGAGAGCTGCTTTTGCCGAAGGATGACACTCATCGTGTAAATGAAAAACAGCACGGCCAGGAACACCAGGATGGTGAAGGCAATCACTACCCACATGTTAGCCATGATGTTCACTTCCTTGTTCGGAAAGCGCACACCGAAATAGTAGATGAAATCGCTGTCGTAGTGAGCGGGCAAGGGCGCTTGCAGTTGTGTATTGGCGTCGTTGTCTGCCTTCTTTTTGTATTTAACCAGGCGGCCACTGACCATCTGGTTGCTCGAGCAGTCGAAGATGCCGTATTGGAAATCTTCGCGCAGGCCCTGCTTTTCAAAAGCTTTTTGCAGATAAAACTCCAGCGAGGCCTCATCGAACTGGTTGTTGATGTTGACCACATAATAGTTGGACTGCACCTGCTGGATGAGTTTGGCATCCTCGAGTACGAACAGGCCGATGCGCGCCAGGTCGCGGGCGGTTTCCAACAGCGCCTGGCGCACACGGCGGTCAAAGTCTTGCTCTTGCAAATCCCACATGCGCACCACCCAGTAGGTCTGTACCGACAGCAGCCCCATGACGGTGAGTGCGCCCAGGATGATAACCCTCCTGATGGTGCGGTTGGTCATGAAAACGAAATATTGGATAGCCGAAAACTTTGGATAGAGAACTATAACCAGCCTTTGAACTTTCGCTGCTGGTCTTTTCGGCAAAAATAATAGGCATCCACAGGCTTAAGGGTTTTCAAACTTGGCCCGTGTTTTACATCCCTCCGCTTTCCGCAGTGAGGTTAAGATACACCCCGAGATTGAAGTTGGCGTACACACTTATTCGTGCTGAGCTGATACCTGCACTCGTGCCGCCACCGGGCGACCAGCCGATGTATAGGCTCTCGTCCCAAAACGGAAGGTACAGCTGACTGTGTAGCCGCAGCCCCGCGCGGGTGTTGATGGCATACTTCATCCCTCCAGCAAACGACACCGTGAAGCGCGTGTAGTTGTTGTACTGCGGTCGGGAGGGGTTGAATATCGTCATCCCTAAATAAGAGCCTAAGTAGCCCACCACGCGCGTGTTGCCGCTCTCTTTGATGCTACCCACCATGATATTGTGTACCTCTATCGGCCCAAGATTCTCTTCCTGGAAAACAATATCGTAGTAGCGGTAGCGCAGGTCGGTGTTGAGGTAGTTGTATTGAATTTCGATAAAGGCATTTCGCGTAAAGCCCGCACCCCAGCGACCGCTGCCTACGGCGAGACTGCCGCCGAAGTTCCAGTTGTCTGAGGTGCGCACCTTGCCGTAGTACATCTGTAAGCTAGAAGAGGTAGAGTAGCCCACGTGCGGCGTGATCTGGACGATAGGTGTTTGCGCTGCTAAAAAGAGCGCGCTACAGAAAAAGGACAAAAGAAGAAAGACAGTACGCATCGTAAAAGGAAAAGAAGAAAATGGAGAAAGTAAGCAGCACTTATTTTTTCCGCTCAAAAATCCATCGAACGGTCAGGCCGACGTTGCTAGCATTGAAATAGGTTTTGTTGACGAAGATAAAACTCGGCATCCAGTCGGCCTGCAGGCCCACGCGCCCCAGCCGCAGGTCAAAGCCTAAGATGCCGGAAACGCCCGCGTAAGTTTCAGTGCCGAAAATTACATTGATACCCGGGCCGAAAATGGCGGCAAACTTTTCGCTGCCGGTCAGCGGAGCCAGCTTTTCGAAGAACGGCGAAATGGCTACGCCGTCAATGGCCTTGTCGAAGTTGAAACCCGTCAGCACTTCAAGGGCTGCCGTGTTTTTACGGTTGTAGTGCTTCCAGCTCAAGCCGGAGGCGCCGCCAAAACGAGCGCCCACACTCCATTGGGCAAAGGCAGCAATACCCATAAGGATAAAGATGGCGCAGAAAAGAATTTTTCTCATCATGTTCATGCAATAAAAAATAAAAGAAGGAATGAAGAAGGGAGAACTGTTTCGCCGGGACGGAGACCGATGCACGGGAGCGGCAACGCCGTTGGCATCAAAACAGGGCCGAAAATTAGGGCGAGTTTCTTAACAGAGTGCGCGATTAGCATCTTAATTGAAATTTTTTTAGCTTTAGAGCGTAATTTAGCACCAGCATTGGTAGTAAATCGGTGCGCTACAGTACGGTGGTCGGCTGTTCCTATCTCATCAGTACTGCAATATGTCCTATGTTCGCAACAGTGCTTTGTGGTGCTTCTTCTGTTGGGCTGCCTCAGGCGTAGCCCAGCCCGATGTGGAAAAGCAATGGCAAACCCGCTTCATCCTGGCTGAAGACGGCGACACGCTCGAATTGCCTGCCGGACGCATCGAGCTGACTAACACTCTGTGGCTTGATGGCAAGCGGGGCGTCGTCTTGCGCGGCGCCGGTGCCGACCGCACCGTGTTGTCGTTCCGAGGCCAGAAGCAGGGGGCCGAGGGCCTCAAAATCACCAACGCCTCCGACATTGTGCTCGAAGGCTTTACCCTCGAAAACAGCCGCGGCGACCTGCTGAAAGCCCAACAGGTGAACGGCCTGACGCTGCGCAACCTCAAAGCCCAATGGACGGGCAAACCGCGCAAAACCAACGGCTCCTATGCCCTCTATCCAGTGCAATGCCAGCGCGTGCGCATCGAGCGCTGCACGGCCATCGGCGCTTCCGATGCCGGCATCTACGTGGGTCAGTCTGACAGCGTGTGGGTAACCGAATGCGTCGCCTATCACAACGTGGCCGGCATCGAAATCGAAAACACCACCAACGCCTGGGTATGGAACAACACCGCCCGCGACAACACCGGTGGTATCCTGGTCTTCGACCTGCCCGACCTGCCCAAAAAGCAGGGAGGCCGCGTATTGGTATGGAAAAACCAGGTGTTGCACAACAACCACAAAAACTTCGCCCCTAAGGGCAACATCGTAGCCAAAGTGCCGCCCGGCACCGGCATCATGGTGCTGGCCACGCGCCATGTGGAAATCGCCGAAAACACCGTGCTCGATAACCGCACTGCCCCCACGGCCATCGTCAGCTACTATCTTGCCCAAACGCCCCTTCAGGACAAAGACTACTCGCCCTATGCTGCCGACGTGCATGTGCACGACAACACGTACTCTGCCGGCAAGCGCCGCCCCACCTGGCGCCACCGCTTAGGCTTCCTGCTCTGGCTCAAATTCGGACGCCGCCCGCCCAACATCGTGTACGACGGTATCACCGACCCTAACACATCCCACGCGCGCATTTGCCTGCGGCAAAACACCAACGGCTCGTTTGCCAACGTGAAAGCGGCACAGGGCTTCAAAAACATCACCACCGATCTGGCTCCGTATGATTGCTCGCTTCCGCCTTTGCCCCGGCCCAAATAGGCCGCTCCTGGCTGCCCTGGCCTCAATGGCTGCCCTCCTGCTGCTGGCGGCATTTAGCCGCCCCGATGGGCCACCCAGACCCGCGCAGCGCCTGTCGGAATACGGCTTCTTCATCGGCCCATTGGCCGATCTGCAGCCTGCAGAGGGCGTATTCCCATACACCGTCAACGCACCGCTCTTCAGCGATTACGCCGAAAAGGCCCGTTTCATCGCCCTGCCTAAAGGCGCGCGCATGGGCTTTCGGGCCGAAGGGCCGTTCGACTTCCCCGCTGGCAGTGTCATCCTCAAAAACTTTTTCTACCTCAACGACGTCCGAAAGCCCGAGCAGGGCCGCCGCATCGTGGAAACCCGCCTACTCGTGCGCGAGGCCGGCGGCTGGAAAGCCCTGACCTACGTGTGGAACGCCGACCAGACCGATGCCCTGCTCGAAGTGGCCGGCACCGAAGTGCTCATCCGCTGGACGGACGCCACCGGCAAACACCGCACCCTCCAGTACCACGTGCCCAACCTCAACCAGTGCAAAGGCTGCCACGCCGCCGACGGCCAGCTGGTGCCCATCGGCGTCTGTGCCGAACAGCTACACCGCCCGGATACCCCCCACGGCAGCCTCCTCGAACGCTGGAGCGCCGAAGGCCGCTTGAAAGGTATCAACGCCGCAGCATTGGCCGCTATAACGCCCCTGGCCGACTACGAAAACCCTGGCCTTCCCCTCAATGCTCGCGCCCGCGCTTACCTGCACGCCAACTGCGCCCATTGCCACCACCCGCGCGGCCCCGCCAGTACTAGCGGCCTCTTCTTAGACGCCGCCCAAACCGACCCCATGCGCCTCGGCATCTATAAACCACCTGTAGCCGCCGGACGCGGTAGCGGAAACCGAAAATACAGCATTGCCCCCGGAAAACCCCACGAAAGCATCCTCCTCTTCCGAATGGAACACAACGACCCCGGTATCCGAATGCCCGAACTCGGACGCCAGATGCCCCACCGTGAAGGCATCGAACTTATCCGCCAGTGGATCCGCCAACTCCCCCCGTAACCGCCAAACTTGTTTGGCCCAGTGCCGGCCAAATTTATTTGGCCAAAAAGGGCCGGCGCAGTCCCCCCACGCCGACCCCTCAGGTCGCTCGCCCTGCAGAGGGCAAGTTTTTTTCTCACTGCTTCACCACCTTCAGCGCTGCCATGACCTCGCCCGCCCACAGGCGCACCACGTACGTACCGGTGGGCAGCCCTTGCAGGTCCAGTTCGAGTTGCTGCTTTCCGGCGGGCAGTTCTTGTGCCATTGTGCGTGTGGTACGGCCGAGCAGGTCGGTTATTTCGGCGCGTACGGGGCTGTTTTGTGGCAGTTCAAACGTCAGGCGCAGCGCGTCGGTGGTCGGGTTGGGGCTGGCTGTCAGTTGGAGTGCGGCGGCGTCGGGTGTGGGGGCGCTCACTTGCAGGCTGCGCGTGCCAAAGCCGAACCAGCGGCCCCAGTCGTGGGCCGAGATGACCAATGGTGCCGAGGTGCCTGTGCCCTGGATGCGGTTGGGTGCTACCGTGCGCTGGTAGAGGTTGTACTGGTTGTTGACGCGGCGTTCGAAGAGCAGCGTGTTGTCGGTACGTGTGTAGCTGGGCCAGCCCAGTACGCCGTTGTCGGGCACGAGGAAGTCCACATCGCCGGTTTGCACGTTGGCGCCTAGTACGTGGTATTGGTCGGCCAGGCCGTCCACGTAGTCGAAGGCGATGACAAACGGTGCCATTTGTGAAAACACTGGATTGCCCACGCTGGCGCCTGGGGGCAGGCCGTTGAAAAGTTTGGAGATGGGCGGCGTTGCTGCGGACGTGAAGGCATTGTTTTGCCAGAAGCGCATGAAGCCGATGTCCCAGTATTCCAGCGTCTGGCCGGTGGTGCTGGTCAGGCGGTTGAAGGCGTCGTACATGATGTATTCGCCCGAGTAGTCGAACTCCAGCACGTCGGCATAGCGTACGTCGCTGGTGGTCTGTCCGGTTGAGTAGGTGGGGTTGTACAGGGTGAACACGCGCGAGTTGCCCAGCGGGTCGCCCAGGTCGAACACATAGACGCGGTTATCGGCCGTTTGGGTGATGGCGGCTAAGAAGCGGCCGTTTTTCGAGATAGCCACGTTGCGCCATTCGGGGAACTGGCTGAGTTGGCCCACCTGATAGATGAAATTGGGTGCCACGTACTGCAGGTCTATGGCGATGATGTGGCCCTGGGTGTTGACAAAAACAATTTGCAGCCCGTCGTCCGACACACTGGGTCGGCTGGCGACGCCGCCGTTGTACAGGGTGCCGATGTACTGCCCGTTGTCGCGGTGCAGGTCGAGCAGGGCGCCGTTATTGTTTTTGGATACGATGAGGCCGAAGCCCGGATTTTCCTTGAGCAGGCCGAAGGGGTTGGACGGTTGGCCACTGCCGATGCCGACGGTGGTGAATGCGCTGGCGGCGGCGTTGGCCACTGCGCTGCCGTAGAGGTCGGTAGCGGCCTGGATGACGGCTAAGCGGCAGTCCACGAACTGGCTGGACTTGACTAAGTAGTCGCGTAGGGCTTTGTAATAGACGCGCTCGGCCCGCTCTAAGCCCACGGCGGTGTGGGTGGCGAAGAGGACAAAGGCGCGGTTGACGATGCCCGAGTTGATGTGGACGCCGCCGTTGTCTTGCGGGCCGTTGTACTTTTCGCTCATGTGCTTGGGCTGTGCGGGCGAGCCGTTGTTGGGAAATTGCATGTCGCGCAGGCAGTTGTTGGGCGTAGCACCTGGGCGCACGACGTCTTCGCCGATGAGCCAGTTGCCGCGATCCACGCAGACGCCGAAGATGTCGGCAAAGGACTCGTTGAGGGCGCCGCTCTCGTTTTGGTATTCTAAATTGGCCGTGTTTTCGATGACGCCATGGCCCATTTCATGGGCGCCTACGTCGAGGCCGCGCGCCAGGTCGAAGAACAAGGTGTTGCCGGCGCCGTACCACATGGCGAAGCCGTTCCAGAACGCATTGTCCATGGGGCCTCCGTTGTCGTCGGCGACGTTGAAGAACGAGAGGATGTTGCCACCTTTACCGTCAATAGAGTTGCGTCCATGTGTGCTCCGGAAGTAGTCGTGGCTCTGGATGGCGTTCCAGTGGGCGCTTACGGCGCTTTTGTTGTTGAACACCGTGGAGTTGGAAATAAAAATAGTGTAGTCGAACGTGTTGGGTTTGGTCGGCGTGGTGTTTTTGGCGTTGAGGGTAACGATGGCACCCACGGGCTTGCTGGGCATTTGCGAGGCGGCGGCGTTGAACATGGGTTTGCTGGCGTCTTCCAGATAATAGCTGGAGCCGATTTGCCAGGCGCCGAAGGTGCGGTTGATGTTTTTCAGGTCTAAGCCGCTGCCCGTTACCGGGTTGCCGTTGCCGGCGGTGGTGGCGTCGTGGGTGTGGTCGCACAGGGCTGGCGCGGTAGTGAGCGTTGGTGCGGACGCGTCGTGGAAGGGCGCGATGCGGCATGTGTGGTCGAAGTGGTGCAAGATGCTGCCGTCGTGGGCATCCACGAAATAGACTTTGCGGTGCAGCAGGTCGGCATACAGCGTGATCACCCACGCGAGGCGTTCGGCGTCGAGGCGACGTTCGAGGTGATGGATGACCAATTCTGCGCGGGCTTCCTGGCCACCCACTAAGGCGCGTTCTTCATCGGTCCAATGTGTCTTGTGCGGGCCGAGGTGTGCGCGCGCGTGTTGAATGGCCTCTTCAGCGCTAAGCGTGGGGGTTACGGAGGCGAGTTGTGGGGTAGGGTAGTAGCGTCCATTGAGCAGGGCAAAGGTGCCATTCTGCGTGTGGGCAATTACCTCCGCGCCATAGACGGGAACGCCTTGATAGACCTGCTCTAAGCGAATATGCCAGGCGCCTTGCTCATCCTGGTGTGCGCGCCGGGCGACAAACTCTGCCTCCGGGCGCTCGATGCCGTTGGGGCGCAGGGCCCTCACGTAAGCCAGCGCACGCGACTCAATGGGCCGATTGGCGTCGGCCACTTCGGCACTCTTCACTTGCCCGCTGAACCAGATGGGAAGCCCGCTGTCGGCGTCCAGCGTGCGCGCTACCAACGGCGCTTCTGCCGGCACTTCCGGCAGTTGCAGTACACCAATAGGGCGGAAAGCAAAAGGCTCGGCCATCAAAGGTGGCGCCGCCAGCGGCACACTCGCCCGACCGGGCCAGGGATTGATTTGAAGCCGCTCGGGCGCCGGCTGAGGGCCGTCGGCAGGTGGGTGCATTTTGGCGCTCTGACCAAAGGCAGCGTGCTGAAGGAGGGCTGCGCACGCCAGCAACAGGAGGCGTTGTTTCATGATAAGAAGTGGTGTTGTTTAGGTGGTTAAATAAAAGGCAGAGCAGCACCCCGCCGCGTCCAAAGGTCGCAATTTGCGTGGCAATGCCAATTATTTTTAGGGCAAAACGCCGTGAAAGCGCAGCAGATGCTGGGGCGCCTGCTCATTGTAAACGCACAAAATGAGCGCATTGCGCAAGCGGGCCTCGCGCGGAAACAAAATCTTGATGGGGTTGTGCATATACCCGTGTTCGCCAAACAACTCCAGCTGTGGCGAACGCGGACGGCGAAACAACTTCAACTCCGCCGCATTGGCCGGCAGCGGCACATCGCCGTAGCCCTCCTCTTGCAAAAAACGCCGAATCATGTCAAACGTGTCGGCCAGCGTCTTGCCGGCAAAAACACTGCGGTACTCCCAACCGTCGCTCCGACCGCCCAAATACTCTGCCCCTGCCGGTGGAAAACGCTCCCGCATCGGCACATGTGGCTCCTCCGCACCCGGCGTCGCCTCCGGAAGCAAAAAACCAAACTCATCGTATCGCGGAGCATTCATTGCGGCGACAAAAGTAAAGCAATCCTCCCAGCCTAAGAGGAAGCCCTTCAAAGATGCACCGCATCCGTTTAAAGATGTCGCCTCCTCATACCTTGCAGACGACACTTTAAACATCTTGAAGCACCATCTCCCTTTGAGAGGTGCTGCCTCAATTCAATTTAAAATAGCACCTTTGCGCCAACAAATATCATCCTGCATTATTAGAGGAAGAAAGGTCGCAGCAGCGTTAATTGCCCATGCGAGGCGTCAGATCCTTTCTCCGTTTGGTAGGTGCGATAATCGCTGATGTTGAAAAGCACAGACTCGACCATTCACATCCCAATTTTTTATGAGAAAAACACCTTTAGCATGGGCTGCTACCTTTGCCCTGCTGTTTGCTTTTGCCTGTACGCCCAAAACCGGCGAGAAAACTTCCACAGGTCCTGTGAAGCCCGTTGTCCCGCCTGCTCAGTGGGACACTCTTGGAAAGCCCATCATCGGGGCGGAAGCCGATGAGCCGGATACCAGTGCATTCAATGATGAAGAATGGATGCGTCTCCTGGGCGCCGATGAAGATAAGGCTGACGCGGAGGAGCGTTCCGACGAACTGCCTCGTTACAACCCCTCGCACACGCTCGTTCACGACCTCATTCACACGCGCTTAGAGCTGTCGTTTGACTGGGGAAAACGGCGCGTCAACGGCAAGGCTACCCTCACTTTACGTCCGTGGTTTTACGCGACCGACCGGCTGGTGCTGGATGCTAAAAACTTCGACATCCATTACGTTGGTTTTGAGGGCAAAAAGGACACGCTCCGATACGAGTACGACAATAAGGAGTTGAGCATCTCTTTGGGCCGCACTTTCACGCGCAAGGACACTTTCCGCGTCGTTGTTCATTACACAGCCAAACCCGAAGAGCGCGACGACTTTAGCGGCAGCGCGGCCATTACTTCCGATAAGGGTCTTTTTTTCATTAACCCCGACGGCAGCGACCCGGCCAAACCACGCCAGATCTGGACGCAAGGCGAAACGGAGCACAATTCGCGCTGGTTTCCTACCTTAGACAAACCCAACCAGCGCTGCACCCAGGAAATGTACCTGACTGTAGAAGACCGCTACAAAACCCTCTCGAACGGTGTGCTCAAATCTTCTAGGAAAAATCCCGACGGTACGCGCACCGACTACTGGGTCATGGATAAGCCGCATGCTCCATACCTGTTCATGCTGGCTGTAGGCGAGTACGCCGTCGTTCGCGATCGTTGGCGTAACATCCCGGTGGAGTACTACGTCGAGCCTAAATACGAGGCTTATGCCCGCGACATCTTTCCTTATACGCCCGAAATGCTGGAGTTTTTTAGCCAAAAACTGAACTACCCTTATCCATGGCCTAAATATGCTCAGGTGGTGGTGCGCGACTTTGTCAGCGGTGCTATGGAAAACACCACCGCTGTCGTTTTTGGCGACTTTGTGCAGAAAAACCGCCGCGCACTTATAGACCAGCAAAAGGAAAACGAGCGCATTGTAGCGCATGAAATGTTCCACCATTGGTTTGGCGACTTAGTAACAACCGAAAGCTGGGCCAACCTGACGCTCAACGAAGGCTTTGCCAACTACTCTGAATATCTGTGGTTCGAACACAAGTATGGGCGCGAAGAGGCAGACTTCCATTATTTCAATGAGCGCCAGGGCTACCTCGCTTCAGCGGAAGATGGCGGCCATCCGCTCATCCACTTCGGCTACGAAAATAAAGAGGACATGTTCGACGCTCACTCCTACAACAAGGGGGGCGCTGTGCTCCATATGCTGCGCTATTATGTGGGCGATGAGGCCTTCTGGGCGGCGCTCAACAACTACCTGACGCAGCACGCTTACGCTTCCGTTGAGGTGCACGACCTTCGGCTCGCTTTTGAAAAGGTTACAGGGCAAGACCTCAACTGGTTTTTCAACCAGTGGTTCCTCAGTGCGGGCCATCCGAAACTCGACATCGAATACGGCTGGGACGACGAAGCCCGCCAGGCCATTGTTACCATCACGCAAACGCAGGAGGCTGAAAACGGTGTCCCTTATGTCTTCGACCTGCCGCTCAAGGTGGACATCTACGACGCTGCCGGCAAACGCCCCACGCGCCACGACATCCGCGTAACCAAACGCAGCCAGACCTTCACCTTCGACCTGCCCCGGCAGCCGGCCCTCATCAATGTGGATGCCGACAAGACGCTGCTGGCCGAGAAGAACGACCAGCACACGCCCGAAGAATGGGCCTTCATGTACCGCAACGCTCCGCTGTGGCAAGACCGCTTCGAGGCGCTACAGGGCCTGCAGGCGCTCGAGACACCGCTGTACGCTGCTCTGCTGCAGGAGGCTCTGCGCGACCGCCACTGGGTGCTGCGCATCTACGCGCTGTTTCAAAGCGACATGGAAGACCCAAACGTGGCCTCTATAGTAGCCCAAATGGCTGAAAACGACCCGCATCCGCGTGTGCGCGCCCAGGCTATTGAGACGTTGGGCAGCCTGGAAAAGCCCGAATACAAGTCTGTCTTTGAGAAAGGAATTAGTGCCGATGTGTCGTACAGCATACTAAGCGCTTCGCTGTCAGCATTGGCGCGCATAGACAGAAATGCGGCCCTCAAGGCGGCGCAAACCTGCCGGGATGAAGAAGACGAAGGCGTTGCCATGACCGTAGCGGCCCTCTATTCGGCGGAAGGTGCCGACGCGGCCAATGCCGAATGGTTCCTTAAAACGGCCCGCTGGATGGACAACTCCTCCACGTACTCCTTCTTCGATTACTACACCAATTACCTCATCCAGCTGGATAACCCGGCGCTGACCCAGCCAGCGGTGGACTTCTTCTATGCCACCGCCACTACGCCGAGCGCCAGCCTGATGCGTCGCTTCTCTTCTACCCGCAGCATCTATGTACTGCTCAACCACCTGCGCGAAAACGAGCGCCGCGTCGAGGCCGAAACCTTAGAGCGCCTGCTGGCCGACATCCGTGCAAAGGAAAAAGACGAACTGCTGCAACTATATTACAACATGTTTGAGTAACGGAGATTTCGCAAGGCTGCCGCCAGGATATTTCTGCGCAAAAGTGAAGCAAAGCCCACGTCTGACTCAGGTGTAAAAAGTATAGGGCAGAGGCGATTAGCGTCCTCTGCCCTATCGGCTACTCTAGGTATGGGCTGACCTTAGAGGAATATACTCATTGGCAGCCGTTCTTGAGCGCAGCCAGCTCGTCGGCGTTGTTGACAGTGATGATTTCTCCCGTTCTGCGCATCTTCACTTGCACCGGGAATGCCACTGTAGGCCGCTCCGTAGAGGCAGGATTGTTGCGCTTCCAGGTATGAATGATCTGGCGCATAGCGCGTTGATTGTCGGCCTGGGCGGTGGTGCCATCGGGAAATACGATGGTTATCGGGAAAACAAACTCGAAGCAGGCAGCTCCGTGCTGCCCGTGTCCCTGGTGCCCATGATGTTCAAATGTGCCTTTACACTCAGCACGTAACTGGCGCAGCTGAGCTTCGCTTTCTACTACGATAATTTCACCGTTAGCATTCGTTACCGAGATAGGATAGACGAATGAAAAGGCATGATGAGCACCGCGCTTTGGCCGGCCTACGGTTTGGAAATAGTTGCGTAGCTGTTGGGCGATTTCTTCGTAGGAGTTGACCTCAACAGTGGTGTTATTGGGCAATTGGATAGTTACCGGGAAGATGAGCTCATAGCAACCGTAGCTGCCCAGTCCGCCGCGCTCTTGCACGGTGTAAAGGGCCTGGTCAATGGCCTCATCGGTAGTGAGGGTGTCGTCGGCTTTCGTGCAGGCGAAGAAGATCGCCGCAGCCAGCAGAGCCGAAGGGATCAGAAACTTCAGTGCTTTTACCATAATTCGGTGCAGGTTGTTTTTTGAAAAAAGTGGGTGAACATGTGTTTGCAACCGGTTGCACTTTATCAGGTCGGCCTAACGTAAAAGGGTTGCACGCAGGGTACATTTTTCGCCCTGCGTGCGGTGAAAGTTGAGCCTTAGAGTTTCTGCAGCGTTTTTTCCACGAACTTCGTCAGTGCTTCGCCGCGCAGCATGCCCTGCTGCAGTTGAGCCAGTTCGTAGAGGTATTGGGCCAGTTCGGTGCGGGCGGTGTCGTCGTCGGTGTGGGCCAGTTTGGAGGCGATGAGCGGGTGGTTGGTATTGACGACCACGTTGTAGGCGTCCATAAAGCCATCGCTGCCCATGCCGTGCAGGGTCTGCATCTCCTTCATGCGGCGCAGATATTCGGGCCGCGTAATGGACACGGGTGCGTCGTCGGGCGACAGAGCGCTGCATTCTACCACGGCATGCAGTTCGGCACTGATAACTTTCTCAAAGGTGTTTTTGACCCGCTCGATCTCCTGCTCACTGAGCACTGAGGGGGTTTCTTCGTCCTTTTGCACCAGTTGGTCTAAGGTGTTAGAGTCTATGCGGGCGAAGGCGATGTCTAAATTGGCGTGGTACTCCAAGTGCTGCATCCAGTGGTTGTCCAGCACAGTGTCCATGCGCAGCACATCGTATCCGCGGTTTTGGGCGGCCTTGATGAGGGCATCGTGTGCTTCGGGGTCGTGAGTGTAGATGAAGACGGTTTTGCCGTGCTTATCGGTCTGGTTGGCCTTGACCTTTTCTTTGTAATCGGGCAGGGTGTAGTATTCGCCCTTGACGTTACTGACTAAGGCGAAGTTCATGGCGCGCTCCTGAAATTTGGCATCGGCAATCATGCCGTACTTGACGAATACGCCTACGTCGCGCCATTTGGCCTGGAAGGCCTCGCGGTCGCGCTTGAAAATGTCCTGGAGTTTTTCGGCCACCTTCCGGGCGATGTACTCGCTGATTTTCTTGACATTAGCATCGCTTTGGAGGTAGGAACGCGACACGTTGAGCGGGATGTCGGGCGAGTCAATGACGCCATGCAGCAGTTGGAGCCATTCGGGCACAATGTCGCGCACGTCGTCGGTAACGAACACCTGGTTGCAGTACAGGTGAATTTTATTGCGCGAGGTTTCTATGACGTTGCCCAGTTTAGGGAAGTAGAGCACGCCGGTGAGGTGGAAGGGGTAGTCAATGTTCAGGTGGATCCAGAACATAGGGTCTTCCGCCATAGGATAGAGCAGGCGGTAGAAGCGCAGGTAGTCTTCATCGTTGAGGTCAGTAGGCGTTTGCTTCCACAGTGGGCGCGTTTCGTTGATGATGTTGGGCACCTCGCGTTTTTCTTTTCGGGCCTCTTTGCCTTCACCAACGGTTTCGTACTCGGTGCGTGTGCCGAATTGGATGGGCACGGGCAGGAAGCGGCAGTATTTGAGCAGCAGCTGCTCGATGCGCAAGCGGTCGAGAAACTCCGAATTTTCGTCGTTGATGTAGAGGATGACATCGGTGCCGCGTTCGGCTTTTTCAGCCGGTTCGAGTGTAAAATCCGGCGAGCCTTCACACGTCCAGCGCACGGCAGGTGCGTCGGGCTGATAAGATTTGGTGAGTACTTCCACCTTATTAGCCACCATGAAGGCAGAGTAGAAGCCTAAGCCGAATTTGCCGATGATGCTGCTGTCCTTGTATTTTTCCAGAAATTCGGCAGCGCTGCTGAAGGCTATCTGATTGAGGTATCGGTTGACTTCCTCTTCCGTCATGCCGATGCCGCGGTCGCGCACGATCAGGCGCTTTTGGTCAGGTTCTACGATGACTTCGATAGTGGTGTCGCCGATTTCGCCTACGGGTTCGCCGCGTTGGGCAAGCGCCTGCAATTTTGTCGTGGCATCTACGGCGTTAGACACCAGCTCGCGCAGGAATATCTCATGGTCGGAATAGAGGAATTTCTTGATAATGGGAAAAATATTCTCCGTCTGAACCGAAATGGTACCTTTCTGCATACTCGCGTTTTATTTTTGGCGAACCTCACCCAAAGGGCGTGCCATCCGTCTGTGGGGTGACAAAATGGCGCAAGCCATACCTCAAACAGGTAAATTACGGGGTTCTGGTATGAAAACCAGCCTGTGCGAGCACAGGCTTGGCACAATCCTTGCGTGTTGGAGTTGCCGGTAAACGGTATTAAACTACGAGAAAGCGGCTATAGATATCCCGGATAAGGCATTAAGCAGCTTAAAGGATTAGGGCCAAATGTGGCCTTAAGCCCGTGGGCGAGGGGCCAGTCCGCTGGGGGGTAGGGCTGGTCTCCTCACCACAATTACAGAGGAATAACCCAGGCTTGCTGCGCGCGGTAGTAGGGAAGCATCAAGCGCGAAAGAAGCAGCAGGCATTCGATTTCAAAGTGCGGGGCGACGCTGGCGGCAGTCAGCGTCGCTTTTTGCATTAGGGCGTATCCGACGCCGCTATCTTTGTCGTTGATAGGGCCATTTGCCGTTTGGCCTGAGCAAGGCCCTTGCATTCTCCATGCGCCGTTACCGCACGTTGCTGTATTACTCTTTTCCGTTTCAGCTGGTGGTGCTGCATTTTCGCAACCACCTGATGCTGGTGGCGCTATGGTTGTTCATGGGGCTACTGATTACGGGGCACATTGGCCACTTTTTTGGGGTGTACCACCTGTTGCTGACGCCGGAGTATTTGGGTGAGGTGAACTTTTGGAGCTTCCTGCTCACCGGAGCGGCTTGCGGTGCCTTTTTTCTCATCTGGAATTTGACGACGTACCTGCTGTGCTCGCACCGGTTTCCGTTTCTGGCTACACTGAAGGCTCCGTTTACCCTTTTTTCGCTGAATAACAGCGTTTTCCCTTTAATTTTCGTCATCGTTTACGTCAGTACGTCGGTGATTTTTCAGGTGCGCGACGAACTGGCCAGTTTCTGGGATGTGATAAAGAATATCGCTGGGCTGCTCATCGGCATGGGGTTAATGCTGGGCTTTCTGGCGGCCTACCTGCATTTGACCAACAAAGACCTGGCTTCTATTCTGAAGGCTGGCGATCTGACGCCCAGACCCGGCAGCCGGCTGTTGGCGCCAGGGGCTCACGTGCCCACGTTGCGCGAAATTCGGAGCGGCGCCACCGCCTGGCGCGTGGATACGTATCTGACGGAGCGCTTGCATGTGCGCTTAGTGCGCAGTATCGCCCATTACGACCGGCGGCTGTTGTCCAAAGTTTTTCAGCAAAACCACCTCAATGCGGTATTGGTGCAGCTCATCGCTCTGCTGGTTATCATGTTCCTGAGCTTGTTCATGGAGCAGCCCTGGGCGCGTATTCCCACCGGCGCTACTATTTTTTTGCTGGCCAGCATGTTTATGGCCCTCTTTGGTGCCATTGTCTATTGGTTTCGGCGCTGGGCGGTACTGGTTTTTCTTGCCTTAATAGCAACCATTAACATCATCACCGGCTGGGGGCTGTTTTACTATCGCAACCGCGCCTACGGTATTGACTACACCGACGAGCACCGGACCGCCTATACACACGAGCAACTCGAGCGCCTGTGCGCGCCCGACACCATCGCGCGCGACCTGGCCAATACTCGACGTATCCTGAACCGATGGGCCGCGCGCAACCGAGGTCCCAACGGCGAAAAACCCAAAATGGTGCTCGTGTGCGTCAGTGGCGGTGGCATGCGCTCCGCCGTATGGACGATGCACGCCCTGCAACAGGCCGACCGGGCCACCCAGGGCCGCCTGATGCGCCACTCCGTCCTCATCAGCGGTGCCTCGGGCGGCATCCTCGGCGCCGCCTATTGGCGCGAACTTTACCTGCGCCAACAATTAGGCGAAGACGTGGACCACAATCACCCCCAACACGTGGCCGAAATCGGTGCCGACCTGCTCAATGCCGTTAGCTTTGCCATCCTGACCAACGACCTGTTCTTCCCGTTCCGAAAATTCCAGTCCGGCAACTTCACCTACCGCAAAGACCGGGGCTACCTGTTTGAATACCAGCTTAACGAAAACTGCCGCGGACGCCTCAACCGCCGATTGGCCGATTACAGACCCTACGAAAAACAGGCCCACATCCCGATGATGATCGTCTCGCCCTTCATCATCAACGACGCTCGCCGCCTGCTCATTAGCCCGCAAGGCGTCTCCTACCTGATGCGGCCACCCGGAACCCCGGCCAGCATCCAGCCCGAAATTGACGCTGTGGACTTCGGACGCCTCTTCGCCCACCAGCAGGCCGACAGCCTCGCCTTCACCTCAGCCCTGCGCATGAACTGCTCCTACCCGCTCATCCTTCCACCCGCATGGCTGCCCACCGACCCACCCATAGAGGCTATGGACGCCGGCTTTCGCGACAACTATGGCATCGCTACCGCCGCCCGCTTTGCCCATGCGCTGAGCGACTGGATACAAAACAACACCAGCGGCGTCGTCATCCTGCAGGTCCGATGCTGGGAAAAACGGCGGCCCATCGAAGCCAGTACCTACAAAGGCATCGTCGAAAACATGCTCTCCCCCTTCAGCGCCGCCGCCAGCCTGACGGCCATGCAGGACTTCGAACAGGACAACACCCTGGCCCTCCTGCGCGACCTGCTCGGACCCAACCACCTGCAAGTCATCCGACTGGTTTATCGCCCGCAAAACAAAGAAAACGAGGCCTCTATGAGCTTCCACCTCAGCAAACGCGAAAAACGCGACATCCTCGACGCCATACGCGACCCCGATGTACAACACGGCCTGCAACAACTGCGCCGCTTATTGGCCCAGCGTTGACGAGGACGCCGTACTTTTGGCACATGAAATACCTCATCCTTCTCTCCGCTATTGTGCTGGCGTTCCAGAGCAGCCGCTGGCGCTCGAACCCCGCAAACCTGGACATCGCTCCGGAACCCGCCGCCGCCACCCGCCTGCCACGCAACATCATTCTTCTCATCGGCGACGGCATGGGCATCGCCCAAATTACCGCCGGCATTTACGCGCGCGCCGACAAACTCCACATTGAGCACCTCCCTATTACCGGCCTGATGAAAACCCATTCGGCCAAAAACCTCATCACCGACTCCGCTGCTGGTGCCACTGCTTTTGCCTGCGGATGCAAAACCTTCAACGGCGCCATCGGCGTGGACGCCCAAAAAAGGCCCTGCCGAACTATCCTGGAAGACGCCGCCGCTGCCGGTATGGCCACGGGTCTGGTCGCCACCTCCAGCATCACACACGCCACACCGGCCGCCTTCATCGCCCACGTCAGCAAACGCTCCGAAATGGAAGAAATCGCTCCCTTCTTCCTCAAAACCCGCATAGACTTCTTCATCGGCGGCGGCCTCAGCTACTTCAACCAGCGCACTGACGGGCGCGACCTGTGCCGCGAACTGCAGGCCAAAGGCTTCGATATCCACACCTACCAGCAGCGCACCCTCCAACAGTGCCGCCCCGACCCGGCCCGACCCTTCGCCTGGTTCTCGGCCGACAAGGAACCTGAAGGCGTCCACAAAGGCCGCGACTATCTGCCCTTAGCCGCCCGCATCGCACCGCCCTTCCTGGCCCAACGCAGCGAAAAAGGCTTCTTCCTCATGATAGAAGGCTCCCAAATTGACTGGGCCTGCCACAAAAACAACGGCGAACAGGCCGTACAGGAAATGCTCGACTTCGACAACGCCATCGGCGAAGTGCTCCAGTTCGCCCAACAGGACGGAAACACCTTAGTCATCGTAACCGCCGACCACGAAACCGGTGGCATGGCCCTGTTGCGCGGCAGCGATAAAAAAGAACTGAAAATCAAGTTTTCTACCCTCAACCACACGGCTACGCTGGTGCCCGTCTTTGCTTATGGCCCGGGCGCCGAGGCCTTTAGTGGCGTCTATGACAACACTGACCTGCACGCCAAAATGAAAGCACTTTTGCAATTGGGCACCGTAGAGGCGCGCTGAAGGCTCTGCACACACGCATACACACCAGATTTGGCGAGGCGCCCGCCTCGTCGAAATCTATTCCCAGGGTTCCACCCTGACTTCCACCCAGCCCCCATTCAACATCCTAACAGGGCGCACATAAGAAGGTTTTTTTGAGAAAACACCCGCCTCTGCGGTACTCTGGGAGCGCTCCTGCTTTCCATGTCCTCTTGGCGTCTGCCTTTTCAAAGCGCCAACCGTTGGAAAAAATCCTCTTGGATGCGGAGCCAGCGCATTTTAGCGCTATATTGTCTGCGCAAACAGAATAGCCTTTGTCATGAAAAAAATCGTCGCTTCCCTGTTATTCATCGCTCTGGCGTACACCCTGGTGCTGGCTCAGTCCTTCAAAGGGCGCCTCATGCTCAACCTGCACAATTACGCACCGCATATTCCTTACGATTTCAACCTCCCCCTGTCGGGCAATGCGTTTGGGTTTACCGTGCGAACCGAAAAGATCAGCCGCGGGCGTTCTTCGGATGAGCTGAAAACCAGCCAATTAGGCGCTTCGTTGAGCGCGCATTATTTTTTTGCGAAAAACCTTTCTGCTGGCCTCAACCTTAGCGGCAGTACTCTGAGTGTACGGGGCATCTTTTCGAGTTTTTCCGGCAGCATATACACGGTTGGGCCGGAGTTGCGGGGGTATCTGCCGGTGGGCTGGCGCACGTATCTGCAGGCCAGTGTGCAGATGGCCTGGGGCCGTATGTTGTACAGCGACCGGGCCGATATGCGTCTCCGCCGGCAGAGCCTGGCGCTGGGGACGGTGTTTTTCCTCAGAGACTACTTAGCTTTCAATGCCGGTGTTGCGCAGGGCGGTCACCGCTTTCGCGGTGATTATGAGGAGAAGGAAACGGAAGTCTCCAGCCGTGGGCTGACGTTTGATGTGGGCGTTTCGCTATTTTTCCGATAGGAAGGAAGCGATAGGGTTTGTGCCTTTTCGCGGTTTTATCCCACTGGCGGGCAGACCAGATGGTACTGTGGTGGGTTCAGGCCTGGGTGGGTGGTGTGAGCGTCTGTTGCTCGGCAGCGCGGATGACCTGCAGCAGACCTTCTTTGGTGAGCGTGCCGGCATGCCGCCACAGCTCTTTGCCGCGTCGGAAGAGGATGAGAGTAGGCACACCCATGACGCGCTGCTGTACGGCTAAGGAGGTGCATTCGTCCACGTCTATTTTTTCGAGGTGCAGGCGGTCGGAGAGTTCGGCCTGCACCTCGTCGAGCATGGGCATCATGGCCCTGCACGGGGCGCACCACGTGGCGTGGAAGTCCACTAATGTCAGCGTATTGGCGCTGATGAGGGTTTCAAAATCGAGTATCATAGGCCGGATAAAGGCGCGAAGGCGGTGCAAAGTTCACCATTTCACAAAGGAAGCCTGTTCGCGGCGTTCGCCGTCGGGTGTGTGCAGGTGGAGGTGATACAGGCCAGGTGCCCAATCGGAGACTGGGATGAACTGTGGTGCATTGGCGGCGGTGCTTCCTTGAGCTGCTAAGCGGCCCAGGGCATCGCGGATGGACCACTGGAAGGGCTGGCCGATGGGCCACTCGAGGCGCAGGCTGTGGCGCGCGGGGTTGGGCCACAGGGCAACGGCGGGTGTGGCAGCGGGTGTGGGTGTCTGTGTGCTGACGGTACAGTCCTTCAGCTCGGTGCGAAAGATGGACAGGCCACCGCGCAGGTTGCCAACGACGACTTCCAGCCTTCCGTCGCCGTCTAAGTCGCCGAAGGCGGGAGAGGAGCGTTCACCTTCGTCCACATTGCCCCAGGTTTTGGAGACGATGGGAAAGGCGGCGTCGGTGGGGCTGAGGCCGATATAGGCTTCGAGTGTGCCGTCTAAGTTGCCGCAGACCACCCATCGTTCGCCGTTGGGCTGGGTAATGACGGCCGGGCGGCTGAAGCCCACGCCGATGGGGGTGCGCGTGTCAATGGCACCCAGACGGCTGATGGTGGGCTGGGTGCCAAAAATGGGGTTGTCGGGCGCGCCGATGTTTCGGAAATAGGCAATGGAGCCGTTGCGACGGCCCACAACGATGTCCATAGCACCATCCTGGTCCACATCCACGATGAAGGGTGCGCTGAAGGTGCCGGTGTTCAGGCTGGCCCACATGGGGCGGAAGTCCTGTTGCAGTTGCATGGGCTGGCTTGGCCCAGCGGTATTGAGGAAGCAGTAGAGACCTGAGGCATTGCTACCGATGAGCAGGTCGAGGTCGCCGTCGTTGTCTAAGTCGCCAAAGGCGGGGGCATAGTCGCTGCTGATGTTGGCGTAGGCCGAGAGGCCCAGCCAGTCGCTGTTCGTCAGTTCGAAGCGGGGCGCTGTGGGCGTGCCGGTATTGAGCCACAGGTAGAGTGTGGCCGTTCCGATGGGGCTGGTGGTGTAAAAGCCGGCGTTGCCCACGACGATGTCGAGCAGGCCGTCGCCGTTCACATCGGCGATAGCCGGATGGGTGGCGCTGCCCACGTCAATCATGTCGCCGACTAAGAAGCGGCGGTTTTCCAGTTCAAAGTAGTGGCCTACGGTGGCCGTGTTTTCGTAAAGCCACACATTGTTGCGATCTTCACCGCCATAGCGGGTGTTGGGGGCGACGATCATATCGCCTTTACCGTCGTTATTGACATCTACGTAGTAAGCGCCCGGGAATTGCGGCAGGTCCACCGGCGTGCTATACGAGGGAAATGTGGCGTCCTGTTCGGCCATCCAGGCCTGTTGAGGGGTGCCGTAATTGATCATTTGGTTGAGGCAGCGGAAGGAGACGTCGCCGCTGACCATTTCCAGGTCGCCGTCGCCGTCGTCGTCGTAGAGCATGAGGGTAGAGCCGGGGTGTCGCTGTTTTTTGCGCGCATCGGCGGGGTCGCTGGCGAAAAAGTCCACGCACGTATCGGGGCGCGGGCTGAGGTTGTTCTGACAGCCGTTCAGGCCAGTTTCGAAGAAGCGGCCCCAGCAGCGGTCTTCTACCACAAAATGGAGGCTATCGCGGCCAAAGCCTTTTTCTACGGAGGTGTTTTTGACCCACCACACGTGGCCGCCGACAACGCCCTCGAAGGTCAGGATGTCTAAATCGCCGTCGCCGTCCACGTCGGCGATGCCGGGCACGTCCGTTTGGGCAATGACTAAATTGAGCCACGCGCCCGGGATGACAGAGGGGTAGTAGATCAGCGCATTGTTGCAGTTGGAACAACCCGGATAATGGAAGATAAAGGGTCTGAATTTGAGCGTGTTGTTTTCAAAATAGCCCTGAAAGACCTGCATTTCCTGCGATCCCGGAGCTAGCGCGTAGCAAAAGATGTCGGCGGCGCCGTCGCCGTTGAAGTCGCGCAGCACGGCGTACTCGCGCAGGCGCGGGAGGTGGCAGGCGTATTCCGGAGCGTACCGGTAGCTGATGGTGTTGGGTTTGCCTTCGTTGAGGAAGGTCAGGAAGACGTCGCCAGCCCGGTCGAAGATGACCAGGTCGAGTATGCCGTCCTTGTTAAGGTCGGCAGCGTTGAACTGTGGAGCATTGAGCCCACCCGCAAAAGCGTATGGCAAAAGGCGCCCGCCCTGCACAGCGGGAAAGTTGAGCGCGGGGAACTGCTGTTGGCTGAGGAGGTTGCCCGACAGGAGCAGTGCCGCGGCCCAATTGCAGAGAGCAAGAAACCGATATTTCATCATGAAACGAGTAGCAGATGTGCATAAACTTTATTGAACGTGCAAACTTATCGCATGGGTTTCAGCTAACGGCTCAAAAGCGCGCTTTTGCCCAAAATAGGCAGGAGTCGCAGGGAATGGTTGACAGGCGGGCCAATCGTTTTAGAGTTTCCCTTCGTCGGCGAAGCTGTAATAGGCGCCTTCGCCGACGATGATGTGGTCGAGTAGGGGCAATTGCAGGGCTTTTCCGACAGTTTTTAAGCACTGCGTGAGTTCGATGTCGGGCTGGCTAGGGCTTAGGCTGCCGCTAGGATGGTTGTGTACGGCGATAATGGCGGTGGCCTGGGCGATAAGCGCCTTTTGAAACACGATTTTAGCATCTACGGTGGTGGCGTGCATGCCGCCGCTGCTGATGCGCTCGTGGCGGATGACCTCGTTGCGTCGGTTGAGCATGAGGAGCCAGAATTCCTCGTGGTGCAGGTCGGCAATCAGGGGGGCTATGTAATGGTAGGCATCGCGGCTGCAGGTAATGTGCGGTCGCTCGCGCAAGTCGGCCACCTGGCGGCGTCGGCCCAGTTCAAGGGCGGCGACGATGGTAATGGCTTTGGCTTCGCCCATGCCTTTGAATTGCTTGAGGTCGTGGATGCTGCGACGGCCCAGCTCGTGCAAGTTGTTGTGTACAGACTTGAGAATTTCGCGGGCCAGGTCAACGGCGCTGATGCCTCGAGTGCCGGAGCCGAGCAGGATGGCCAGCAGCTCGGCGTCGGAGAGCGCCTCGCGGCCTTTGAGCAGCATCTTTTCGCGCGGGCGGTCTTCTTCTGCCCAGGCGTTAATGGGGCGATATTCGGGAGGGTCGCTTTTCGCCATGCCGGTGCTTTTGAGCTCAAAGGTGATACTTTTGCGCACATTTTCCAACATGGATACCGCTTCGCCCACTGCTTCCTTTCCGCTCGACGTTGCGCAGCAAACCATACGCTTAGAGGCTCAGGCGCTTCTGGCGCTGGCCGATAGCCTGGATCAATCGCTCGACTTTCAGGCCTGTGTCGAGGCCATCTTCCAAAGTCGTGGGCGCGTCGTGCTCACAGGCGTTGGCAAAAGCGCCATTGTGGCCCAAAAGATCGCTGCCACCCTTAATTCTACCGGGCAGCCGGCCCTCTTCCTACACGCCGCCGACGCCATTCATGGTGACCTGGGCATGGTGCAGCCCGGCGATTTAGTCGTATGCCTGTCGAAAAGCGGCGAAACGCCCGAAGTAAAAGTGCTCGCTTCATTGGTTAAAGGCTTGGGCAATCGCCTCATCGCCATTACGGCTAACCGCCAAAGTACATTGGCCCGGCAGGCCGATTACACCCTCTGGACACCCGTCGAACAAGAAGCCGACCCTAACAACTTAGCGCCCACAGTCAGTACCACCAGTCAGATGGCGCTAGGCGATGCTTTAGCGACTGCCCTCATCAGTCTGCGCGGCTTCTCCCCTGAAGATTTCGCCCGCTTTCATCCTGGCGGTGCCCTGGGTAAACAACTCTACTTGCGCGTGGGCGAACTCAGCGCCCGAAACGAACGACCCGCTGTAACCTTAGATGCCCCTTTGAGTGAAGTCATCATCGAAATGACTACCAAACGCTTGGGCGTAACGGCCGTGCTCGACCACAACAGCCGTGTCGTCGGCATCATCACCGACGGCGACCTGCGTCGAATGCTCCAAAAAAATGCCGACATCACGACCATCACCGCACAACAGATCATGACCAAATACCCCAAATGTGTACCACCCGACACCTTAGCTGCCCGCGCCCTGGAAATGATGCGACAGCATGCCATCACGCAGCTCATTGTCCTCGAGAACGAACAATACCTCGGTATTGTACACCTGCATGACCTGCTGCGCGAAGGAATCGTTTGAATAGAGGAAAAAAGAGCGTTGAAACCGCTTCCCTGGGCCTTGCCCCCGGGGCGCCCTGTTGTGTACCCCATGCGTGGATACATGCGATTGTACTCAGGTAACTTTCATCAACGGCTGGGCTATTGCGCGTATCTTTGCCCCTGCGGAAAACGCCCTGTTCGTCATGTCTTCGCAAGATATTCTCATCGAGCGGCTCAAGCAACGAGACGCCAACGCCTTGAATGCATTGTACGATGCGTACAGCGGCGCCTTGTACGGGGTGGTGTTGCGCATTGTGCGTACGCCGGAGCTGGCTGAGCAGGTGCTGCAAGACGTTTTCTTGAAAGCATGGCGTAATATTGAGCACTACGACCCGGCCAAAGGGCGGTTGTTCACGTGGTTGGTCAATATCGCGCGGAATGCGGCCATTGACACCGTGCGTTCGGCTCAGTATCGGCAGCAGCAGAAAACCGACGCTCTGGATGCACTCGTACATAATCCCGGTATTCAAGGTATCAATCCGGAACACATCGGTGTTCGGGAATTGGTGGCCCAGTTGGAAGAAAAGCATCGTGTACTCATTGAGCTGCTTTACTTCCAGGGCTACACCCAGGAGGAGGCTGCTGAGGCGGTCGGTATTCCGTTGGGTACGGTGAAGACACGCGTGCGCCAGGCCCTTCGCGAGTTGCGGCGTGCGTTTGGCGAGCACGTATCGGCGCTACTGCTGCTGACTTTGTGGGTACCCTAAGCGCTCAAGGAAGACGCAAAAAGTGGATTAGTTAGCACATCATGGATGTCAAATCCTTCATAGAATCCGGCCTTTTAGAGGTTTATGCCCTGGGTCAATGTACGCCTGAGGAGCGTGCTTTAGTGGAACGCATGCTCGAGCAGCACCCTGCGCTTCGAACCGAGCTGGAGGCAGTAGAGCGAGCGCTGGAGCAGGTGGCTCAGGCATATGCGGTATCGCCGCCGCCCGGGCTGAAGGTGCGTATCCTGGAGCAGGCGCAGGCCGAAGCACCGACGGCTGGCCCATCCGAACGAGGTAGGGCTGGGCATTTCTGGCGCCTGGTGCTCACTTGGCTCGCAGTGGTCGCGTTAGCTGTTGCACTGGGCTGGCAACTATGGCAGAAAACGCGCCTTTCCGAACGGGTGATCGCCTTAGAGCAACAAGCAGCCGATTGTGAAAAGCGCATCCAGCAGCAGGCGCGTCTGCAAGAAGTGGTAGCCCTGCTACGCCACCGCGATACGCGCGCCATTGTCCTGAGCGATGCGGCCGGCAATGGCTCAGCCAAAATAACCGCCACTGTGTGGCATAACCCGGTGCGCGGCGAAACCGTGCTCGATATCAATACCTTGCCCGCGCCGCCGCCGGGCCGATACTTCCAATTCTGGGCCATCGTCGAGGGCAAACCCGTCAGTATGGGCATGGTCAACTTGCGCGGCGACGACGCCTTTCAGACGCTTCCTTTTCACCCTGAAGCACAGGCCTTTGCCATTTCGGCCGAAGACAATCCCAACGGAAACCCTGCCCCCACGCAGGTGGTGTTAGTGGGTAAAATATAGCCCTGCATATTCGCAACGCAGGCGTATGTGCACAGACCGAAACTGCACGCGCCCGCCAATGCGGCCTACGTCGTCGCCAAACGTATCGGTAACGATGTAGGCGCGGCGAATAAGCCCACGCCCGGCATACCAGCGCGGCCCACGTGCACCAATGTTCGGGCCGCTGACGATACCACTGCTCGGGTCGGCTTCCTGAGCACACCAGTGGTAATCGCTCGCAAAGGGCAACGCCACACGGCGCCGAACGTGCCCGACAATGATGCTGGAGTCGTTCGCTTTTTCGTGAAAAGCAATATAGCCATTGAGTGTAATGCTATCACCGTCCAGCATTACCCGGAATGTGCAATACCAATCCCCCATGCCATAAATGTCGGCGTCGCCACGCAATACACGGTCGGCTGTAATGGACACATCGGGTAGCTGTACCGTCAGCACGGGTTGGGCATGCAGTAGCGAAGTGGATAAAAGCAGTGTGAAAAACGGAAAACGAAAGATGACCATAGTGCACGTGATTCGGAAGGCCGCGTTCCGTAGGGATGCCTGTCGGGCGGCTTTCACAGAAAATATCACGTATTTACGGGTATAACACTAACCAGGTTTTTTGGAGAAATTATTCATCATGAATAGTAACACGTTTAGATGTTTGGCTGATTTTCTGAATTTTTTTTGACAAGATAAAACCGATATTGCGCTGGTGCTCGTAGATGGATGCTGTAAGGCCTTACACCGCAAACCATCACCGTTTTTTAAAACAGCATCTGTTATGCGAACCCATCTTATCCTTACTGCAATGCTGCTGGGCGCTGTGGCGTTCACGGCATCGGCACAAAGTATCGTCAACGGCTTTTTTAGCGGCAAGGGCCACGGGGCTGTGGCGCTGTCGTATTCCGCCGAGCACTACGACAATGTTTTTCTGGTACCTAACGAAGTGAAGGGTGTTCCCATCTTTCGTGAGGTGAGTGTCAACAGCGTATCTGTGTTTGCGACCTATGGCGTTACGGATCGCCTGGAGGCTTCTTTGACCTTACCCTACATCACGGCCAGGGGCAATGCTGACCCTGCAGTGTTGGAAGGTTTGGGTTTCGAGAATGAGCGCAAGGGCCTGCAAGACCTTTCGCTGGCGCTCAAGTATCTCGCTTATCGCCTGAATGTGGGCGCTGGCAGGCTCGATGTAGCGGTGTCAGCGGGTCTGCGCACGCCGGTGGGCAATTATCGCGTGGACGAAGGGCTTCAGAGCATTCTGGCCATTGGCAACCGCGCTACGGCGGTTACGAGTTTGGCATTGTTACACTGGCAATCGGCCATGGGGCTCTTCGTTACGGCCCAGGGCGGTTATAGCGTGCGCAGCGGTGAAGTGCCTGACGCCTGGGTAGGCGAGCTGAAGGCCGGTTATGCGCATCGGGCGTTCTACGTGGACGTGTGGTATGCTGGCCAGCGCTCTACTGGAGGCGTCAACATCCTGGGCGAGGGCTTTACAGGCTTCTTTCCGGCCACGGACGTAACGTTTACGCGCGCTGGCCTGAGCGCTTTTGTGCCCGTTGTGGGCGGCTTAGGCCTTTCGGGCGGTGTCAGTAAGTACCTGACGGGCCGCAATGTTGGAGAGGCCACAGGCTTCTACGGCGGAGTCGTTTACAACTTCTAACCCATTTTTTTTATCAAAAAAACACTCTTATCATGTTATCTGTAAAAAAATACCTGTTGCTGTCGGGCCTTATTGCGGCTTTATGGAGCCTGCCGGCCTGCCAAAAAGAGGAGGCGCCGCTGCCAAGCATTGCTGCTATTGCCGTAACCAATCCTGACTTTAGTACCCTGGAGGATGCCGCCGTGTTGGGTGGGGTGGCGGCTGTGCTGTCTAACCCTAACCCAAACGACCCACAAGGTGCCTACACAGTGTTTGCACCCAATAATGCCGCTTTTGCTCGCCTGGGCCTTAATAGCGGGGCCGACCTGCGCGTGTTGCAGCCGGCGTTTCTGACCAGCACCCTGCTCTACCACGTGTCGGGCGGCAACCTGCGCGGCGACCGCCTGACGAATGGGGCCTCTTCCGCTTCAGCGCTCGGACCGACACGCCGTGTCGTCGTGCGCGGCAGCGACCGCTATCTAAACGGCTCTAAAATACTGGCCACCGATGTGGCAGCATCTAATGGCACCGTGCACGTCATTGATAAGGTGCTGCTGGCTACCGGAGCCGACATCGTGCAATCAGCCTTAGCCTTGCGCGATGCCAAAGTGTTCGTTGGGCCGGAGTTATCGTTCTTAGTGGAGGCTGTACTCTATGCCGAACTGGCTGATGCGCTGACGGCAAAGCCCGGTAGCCCGTCGTTCACGGTCTTTGCACCCACTGACGCGGCATTCAGACAACTGGGCCAAGACCTGGGCGTGCCGCTCAAGGTGCCTGCCGACATCCGCAAGTTGCCCAAAGACGTGGTAACCAACGTGCTGCTCAATCACGTAGTAGCTGATGGCGGCAAATTCAACCCGGAAATGAATGCCGGCTCGATAATGCCACTGGGCGGCACACCGCTGACGATAGGCGCCTTTGCCAATGGCGTTGTAACCGTGCGCGGCAAGGGCAACGATGCAGCAGCAAACATGGTCATCCCGGATGTGCAAACAACCAACGGAGTGGTGCATGTGATTGATAGAGTGCTGTTGCCTTGATATGACAACCTTACAAAAATCAGGCGCAAAAAGGCAGTGAGACTATCGGCTTCGGCGGATAGTCTCGCTGCCTCTTTGCAAAGCACCCCGTGGACGGCAGATTTTACTGTGCCGCCAGAAGCGGAAAAGAGGCGTTTTGTCCATGCTCTTTTGGCAGGTAGCACTTCTGTTTTTAAGTGCCACCTTTGCAAGCGTTTCCAGCTACGCGCGAACACGTTGAACAGGATAAACACATCAGGCGCCGGCCCCTTTTGGAGGAGCGCAATGGCAGGCGAAGGTTTAAAGAAGCACAGGCTTTGGGCGTTTGTCGCGGGTGTTTTTGCCCTTCATTTTTTGCCTTTGCTGCTCAATGGCTCTCATGCGTATGTGCGCATTCACGATAACTTAGAGGGCGAATGGGCCTGGCTGATGCTGTTGGTGAAGTGGGGTCAGGCGCTGAATTTTTCGCCGGAGGCGGTGATCCCGCAGCTGTTGGGCGGTCAGCCCAGGATGGTGTTGCCCACAGGGCTTTCGGTCAATACGTTGCTTATCTGGCTTTTGGGTGGGCTGGGTGGTTACAAAGTCAGCTACATGCTGACGCGCCTGCTGGCGTTTGGGGGCATGTATCGGTTGTTGCGCACGTATTTTTTGCCCGATGAGAGCGATGCTTTTTTGCGTGTCGGGGTTGCACTGGCGTTCAGTCTTGTGCCTTTCTATGTACAATTTGGGGGGGCTTTGCAGCCCTTTTTGCTGTATAGCTTGCTTCAGCTGCTCCGGCGCAAAGACACCTGGACGGACTGGATGTGTTTGCTGGTAGTTCCGCTTTACTCCAGCATTGTGTGGATGGGTACCTCAACGGTCATGGTGGCAGGCCTGCTGTGGCTGGGCTGGAGCGTCTGGAAGCGTCGGGTGCACTTGCGGCCCGCCATAGGGGTAGGCGTATTAGCAGCATCTTACGCAGTGGTGAACTTTCCGCTATTACAATTATATTGGGCTGAAGATTTTACCTCGCATCGCAAGGCATACGATGCGCTGGCCATGCTGGATATCAATTTTTACGGCAGCCTGTTAGAGGCCATTTTCCTCTGTACTGTGGGGCACTACCATGTGGGCACAGTGGTGGCGTTACCGCTATTAGTAGGTGCTGGAGTGGCCTTACTCAAAGGGCGGTCTCAGGGCATTGGAGGAATGTTTCGCTATCGCCTCTTGCAATTGGGGTTGTGCTTAGGGTTAGTTGGCATCCTCTCGTTGGTTTATGCGCTCTATCCTTATTTGGCCGCGCCGCTGGACGATTTCTTGCCGTTGCTCTCGGAGCTGCGCCTCAATCGCATGATCATCCTACTGCCCTTGCTGTTTTTTGTGGTGTTTGCCCTGACGCTGGGGCTTCTGAGGTATATGGGCTTCGCTCGCTCAGCATTGGGCGTGCTGGTGGCATCTCAGCTGGTTATGGGCTTTTGGGCCAACGACGAATGGCTGCACAATATGCGGCCCTTAATGGGGGCTTCGGTCAAACCCGGATATGCCGAGTTTTGGGCAGAAGGCTTGTTCCGGCGCATTGCTGCGCATATCGGAGCGCCGCAGTACACCTATCGGGTCGTGAGCCTGGGCATTCACCCAGTGGTGGCGCAGTACAATGGTTTTTATACCTTAGATGGCCTTTTGCCACTGTACAGCCTGCAACAAAAACAGCGCTTTCGGGCAATTATCGCCGACGAAATCAGCAAAGACCCGCGCCTGCTGGCTTATTTCGACGAATGGGGCAACCGCTGCTACCTCTTCTCTGCAGAGCTGGGGCTTTCGGACCAGAACTATCTGATTGGGAAAGACAGGTCGGTAACCCTCAAAGATTTTCATTTCAACGCTGACGCCTTTCGGCAGCTGGGCGGGCGCTACATTTTTTCATCTGTGCGGCTTGAACACAGCGAACGCATTGGGCTGCGTCTTTCAGCCGTTTTTGAACCCAAACCCGGCGAGCATAGCTGGTGGAAAGTGTATTTGTATGAAGTCATCTGAACGACCCTGGACCCCGCAAGAGCGTTGGCTGGTGCTCTTATTTGTGCTTTTTGCCTGTCTGAGTGTGGTGGTCTTCACGTGGGGGCGCTGGTTTTTCCCGCTCTTGGATTCGTTTTACTGACTGACCCGACACCGGCAAGGCAAAGAGCTGCTTCCCGAAAACGGCGTTGTTCTACCCTTACAGGAACAGAATAAGTGCATTGACAATTGTCTCAAAAAGATTTTATTTCATCGGGTAGAATCCGTGAACTTTGTTTTCCAAATAATTTTTCCCATGAAAAACACTTCGCTTCCTCCTGTTATCCTGTTTGCTGTGGTGGTTTTCCTTGCGCAACAATGCGCCACTCCTTACACCCCTGAGCGTTTGCCGGCCCAATACCTGTGCTTTGGCGCTGGCGGCGGCTTTAGTGGGGAGGTAACGACCTGGACGCTGTTGCCCAATGGCCAGATTTTCAAGTCTGTCGGCCTCGATGGCCCGATGATGGAGTGGAAAGGGCATGTGCGTCGCGAAGGCCGAAAGGCGTTTCGGGAGGCGGAGGCCCTGCGGCTGGCCGACAGGCCGCCGTTTTCACATCCGGGCAATCGGTACTCCTTCGTGGAATGGATCGAGGGTGAGCGCAGGCAGCGCATTACTTGGGGTAGCCGTGAGCATGCCGTGGATAGTGCTGTGGAGGCTCTGCACAGGCGGCTGATGGCGCTGACGCGCACAAGGGAGTAGAGGGCTATTTGTTGGCCAGCTGCCCGCAGGCGGCGTCAATGTCTTTTCCGCGGCTACGCCGCACGGTAACCGTTACACCGTGGTTGGCCAGATAGGCGGCGAAGGCGTTGAGGCGGTCTTCATCCGATTTTTCAAAAGTGACGCCCTCGATGGGGTTATATTCGATGATGTTGACGCGCACCGGGAAACGGCGGCGGCACAGGCGCACCAAGCGAGCGGCGTCGTCTAAAGAGTCGTTGAAGCGCTCGAAGGCAATGTATTCATAAGAGATGCGGTTATGCGTGTGGGCGTAGAAGTATTCGAGCGCCTGCATAAGCGCTTCAAGGTGGTTGGTTTCGTTAATGGGCATGACGGTGTTTCGTTTGGCGTCGTCGGCGGCGTGCAGGCTGAGGGCGAGGTTGGAGCGATAGCCGTCGTCGGCCAGTTGGCGGATCATTTTGGCGATGCCGGCCGTGCTGATAGTGATGCGGTGAGCGCCCATGCCCAAGCCTTCGGGGGCCGGCGCGGTGAGGCGGCGCACGCTTTCTAAGGTGTTGGCGTAGTTGAGTAAGGGTTCGCCCATGCCCATATAGACGACGTTGGTGATGGCGTGCCCGTAGGTTTGCTGGCACTGGCGGTTGACCAGCACGACCTGGTCGTAGATTTCATAGGCTGTCAGGTTGCGTTTGCGGCCCATGCGGCCGGTGGCGCAGAAGGAACAGGTGAGGCTACAACCCACCTGGGTGCTGACGCAGACGGTGTAGCGCCCGTCTTCGGGCACGGGGATGAGGACGCTCTCGATGCGGTGGCCGTCGTGGGTGATCCAGCGTGTCTTGAGCGTTCCGTCGGCGCTGTGTTGCACCACTTCGGCCCGCAGCGTGTGGAAGGTGAAGGTGTCGCGCAGGCGTTGGCGCAGCCCTTTGGGCAGGTTGGTCATAGCGTCCCAGTCGGTAGCACCTTTGGCCCACAGCCATTCATAGAGCTGGCGAGCGCGGAAGCGCGGTTCGCCCCACGATAGCAGGAGCGCCTCTATGTCGGGCAGCGACAGGGTGCGGATATCTCGCAGGGTGGCGGTCATGGCAGGTCAGGCATTTCGGCGGGCGCGCAATTCGGTCAGGTAGCGTTCCAGTTCGGCCATGTCGTAGTAGAGCACTTCGCGGGGCTTGGAGCCTTCGGCGGGGCCGACGATGCCAAGGGCTTCGAGCTGGTCCATGATGCGTCCGGCGCGGTTGTAGCCCAATTTGAGGCGGCGCTGGATCATACTGGTAGAGCCGTGTTGAGTTTCGACCACCAGACGGGCAGCGTCCTCGAGCATGTCGTCCATTTCAGAAAGGCTAAACGATTTGGCATTCTCTTCGGCGCCGTCGGGGTGGAATTCGGGCAGGAAGAACGGCTCCGGAAAGCCCTGTTGGCGCGCGATGAAGTCAATGACGCGCTCCACTTCAGGAGTGTCAATGAAAGCTGATTGCAGGCGAATGATGTCGCCGCCCACAGACAGGAGCATATCGCCTTTACCGGTGAGTTGCTCGGCACCGCCGGCGTCTAAGATAGTGCGGCTGTCCACCTTCGAAACGACCTTGAAGGCCAGTCGGGCCGGGAAGTTGGCCTTAATGACGCCAGTGATGATATTGACCGATGGGCGTTGGGTAGCAATGATGAGGTGAATGCCCACCGCACGCGACAGCTGGGCCAGCCGCCCAATGGGCATTTCCACCTCCTTGCCGGCGGTCATGATGAGGTCGGCAAACTCATCAATGACCAGCACGATGTAGGGCAGGAAGCGATGGCCCTTGTTGGGGTTGAGGCGTCGGGCCACGAATTTGTCGTTGTACTCGGCAATGTTGCGTACTTCGGCCAGCTTGAGCAGGTCGTAACGGCTCTCCATTTCGATGAGGAGTGAGTTGAGGGTACTCACCACCTTGCTCGTGTCCGTAACGATGGGTTCGGGTTGCTCGGGCAAAAAGCCCAGGAAGTGGTTCTCTAAGCGTGCATAGGGGAACAGTTCCACTTTCTTGGGGTCAATGAGGATGAGTTTGACCTGCGAAGGGTGTTTTTTGTAAAGCAGGCAGTTGAGGATGACGTTGATGCCCACCGATTTGCCCTGGCCCGTAGCGCCGGCGATGAGCAGGTGGGGCATCTTGGTCAGGTCGGCTACGAAGACCTCGTTCTGGATGTTTTTTCCCAGTGCGATGGGCAATTCCATTTTGGCGCGTTTGAAGCGCTCGTCCATGAGCACCTCGCGCATGCCGACGGTCTGGCGCTTCTTGTTGGGCACTTCGATGCCAATGGTGCCCTTGCCCGGTATAGGGGCAATGATGCGGATGCCCAGTGCCGAAAGGCTTAGGGCGATGTCGTCTTCCAGATTTTTGATTTTGGAAATGCGGATACCGCGCGCCGGCACGATTTCGTAGAGGGTAACGGTAGGGCCGATGGTCGCCTTGATTTTTTCAATGTCAATTTTGAAATTCATCAAGGTGCTCACAATCTGGTTTTTGTTTTGCTCCAATTCGTCGCGGTCAATTTCCAGTTGCGAGTTGTCGTACTCGTGGAGCAGTTGCAGGTGTGGGTACTCGTAGTGGGGCAGTTCGAGCGTAGGGTCGTAAGGTTCGCTGAAGTTGGGCGTATCTTCCTGGATGACCTGTACAGGCGGTTTGTAGGCGGGTGCTTCGTCGGGCGTGGTGGGTGGTGGGGTGGGAGGGGCTTCCACGATTTCCAGTTCGGTATCTTCGGCGCTATCGGGAGCGCTGGCAGGCGTGTCGTCGGCGAAAAGGGCGCTTTTTTGCGACAGATCGAAGGTCAGCTGAGCGCCGGAGGTGGCGGGCTTGGGCTTGGGCGCAGGCTCAGGTGCAGTAGGTTCGGGAGCGGGCGTTTGGCTCGAGGCTTCGGTTGCAGCCGCAGCGACGGGTGGCGTCGCAGATCGGCGTTTCTTACCGTATTGGCCGCTGAGCAGGTCGAGCCAGGCGCGCCGGGTTTCATAAATGAGCTGCCGCCAGGTGAAGTCCGACAGGTCAGGGTTGTTGCTCCAAACAAAAACGATGACCAGCGTGAAGAGCATCAGCAGCAAGGTGCCAGCCACGCCGAGAAACTTCTGCACCCAGGAACTGACCGATTGGCCAAAGACACCCCCCACGGGAAACTCCACCCATTGCAAGAAGAACGAACCCAAAATAGAGACGACAACCGTCAGAATGATCGTGCGCACCAGTAGGCCGCTCAGGTGCCCCAGCGGCACACGCCGGATGAGCGCCATGCCGTACTTGTAGCACAGGTACACCAAGGAGAACGAACCCACACCAAAACCCCAGTAGATCAGACTATCCGCCACATAAGCACCTAAGCGCCCCAGCCAATTCTCTACGGCTACATCACCTAAAAAGATTTCCCACGAAAAGCGGTGTACAATATCGTGGTCGTTGTCCCAGGTAAAGAGGTACGAGACAAAGGCGATGGCTAAATAGCAGGCTGCAAACAGCAACAGCAACCCCATGATTTTGGGCGTCCGTTCGCTGTTAAAATCTAAGATAAGTAAGCGCTTGCCTTTGGCCATGTGTGTGCGTAAGGTCTTTTCTGGCTGTTTTTGAGCATGATAGGCAGCGGCAAAGGTAGCGCATTTCACCGCTACTTGCCATCAACAGCAAAAAGGCGTATGGCAATTACATTTGATTGGTTCGTTGCCATAAATAAACGAGTTGATATGCGAATTACCCGTCCCTTTGTGCCTTTCCGAGGCGATACCTCCGCCCGGAGGTGTCGTCTCGGAAGGACCCCTTTGCGGTAAACCTCATTCGTGTGTTGGTTCTTGCTTCAGAGATGCCGCCTTTTCGTGCCCCGAAGACGACACCTCTGTGGCAGTCCCTGTTTAGTCGTCTTTGCCCGAAACGACGAGCACGATTTCGCCCCTGACCTCGCGGCTGCCAAAGGCAGTGAGCAGATCTGCCAACGGAGCGGTGGCGACCTCTTCGTGTACCTTCGTCAGCTCGCGTGCCACACAGGCCATGCGTTCGGGGCCACAGACCTCCACCAGCTCGCTCAGGCAGCGCAGCAGCCGGTGTGGCGACTCGTACAGCACAAACGTGTGCGGCAAGGCGGCTAAGTACTTCAGGCGCGTCTGGCGTCCCTTTTTGTGCGGCAGGAAGCCCTCGAAGTGGAAGCGGTCGCACGGCAAACCACTGGCTACCAGCGCCGGCACAAAAGCCGTTGGGCCGGGCAGGCATTCAACGCGCACGCCCGCCTGTCGGCACGCCCGCACGAGCAGGAAGCCCGGATCGCTAATGCCCGGCGTGCCGGCGTCGGAGACCAGCGCCATCGAAGCACCAGCGGCCAGTTCGGCCACAATCTTGCTCACAGTAGCATGTTCGTTGTGCGCGTGAAAGGCGCGCAGCGGCGTGCGAATTTCGTAGCGCTCCAGCAGGTGCCGCGTCGTGCGCGTATCTTCGGCTAGAATGACCGATACCCCCTCGCGCAGGATGCGCAGAGCGCGCAGCGTGATGTCTTCCAGATTGCCAATCGGCGTAGGCACTACGTACAGCACGGCCCAAAGACGCGCCCGTTCAGGCGCTGTGCAACTGATAGGTATAGAACTCTACAATCGGGTTGGCCAGCAACTGCGAGCATGCCGTCTCCACCGTCTGGCGGGCTTCGGCCTCTGAGGGCGCTTCCAGCGTCAGCGTAACGTGGCGACCAATGCGAACATCCGTAACGCCACTCAAGTGCAAGTGCCCCAGATTGTTGAGCACTGCTTTGCCCTGAGGGTCGAGCAGCTCGCGGTGCGGCATGATGTCTATCTCGGCAACGAATTTCATGTGCGTTCCTTCCTGGCGAAATGCGCCAGCGGCGGCAAACATCCACAAAAATCCGCGAACCCCCACTCCAAACCACGGGAAAAAAGACCGCCGCCTCTTGAACGCAAAAGGCTGTTGACATCTGCCTTGAATAAGACCTTTTTGATTTTAGTGCCAATCCCGTTGCACCTTCGCTACAAAAAAGCGCTTTAGTGCTAAAATCTTCGTCGCAAGCAACGTTTTTCGTATATCCATGCACCTGAATACATCGGCGTCCGTTAGTTTTGCTCAGTTTTTTACTGCGTAATCTCACCCCTACCTTGCGGAGCTTTTGCGATACCTCGGCAAGGCGGCCTATACTAATGCGGTAAGCCCGTTAAAATAGCCAGCACCGAAATAGCGCCAGTAGCCGACCGTTCTACAAATCATCACCAGCACACATATTGCTCTATGACGCTTTTTACTCCCTTCCGCAGCCTTGCCCTGACTGCCATCCTCTGCACCGTTTCCTATTGCTTACCCGCCCAGGATTGTTCCGCTCTCATCAAGGAGAACAAGAAAGTGGCAGGTGTCCAAATTGTTCGTACCGACAACGTTACCGTTGTGGTGCGCGGCAGCTACAATTACAGCATATCTTTTATCGCAGATGACAAGGGCATTTATGCCCGCGTAACCTCCACGGGCGGTACCGAGTTGAATCAGGACGACCAGGTGGTTTTTGTGGACTTCTCCGGCAAAGAGCGCGTTTACAAATTCACGTCGTTGGGCGAGGTCGTTACCGGCAGCGTTCCGACGCATCGAAATAACCTTCGCTTAGACCTGGATGCCGTACGTTGGTTGGCCAGTACCACCATTACCGACATCCATTTCATCAACTTTGTCGAGCGCCAGAAGTACAAGTTTACCGTAAACCCCAACCGCCAGAGCGAATTTCGCAACCTGTGCGTGTGTTTCCACAACGCCCTCGAAGAAGGCGCAGTAAAAGACACCCCGGGCGCAGAAATTGAGCGCAAATCGAGCAGTACCTCCCCCAGCGCCAGCACACCGTCCGGCAGCGGTAGTGGCGCAGCATCGGGCAAACCCGCTACCGGCAGTACGCCCACTACCGGCACACGCCCTGCCTCCTCCAACGCGCCAGCCAGCGACGAGGAACTGGTTAGTCTGCGGCGCGATCTGGAAAAAACCAAAGAGGCCGTTCGGGCCGAAATAAAGGCCGAACGCGAACGCGCCGACGCCATCAAGATGCAGATCCAGCAAGAAGTAGCCGCTGCCCGCGAAGCCGCCAACCAGAAAAAACTGGAATACGCCAACGAGGTGTTGGAAGCCCGCAAAGCCAGCTTGGCCGAAATCGAAAAAGCCCGCGCCGAAGCCCAGGCCGCTATCGCTGAAAGCCGCCTGCGCGCCGACTCCATCACCGCGCGCCTCCAAATGAACGTCGAGGAAGAGCGCCGAAAGGCAGCCGAAGAAATCCAGAAAGCCCGACTGACCGCTGCCGAAGAGGTGAAGAAAGCCCGCGAAAGCGCTGCCGCCGAAATCGCCCGCATCAAAGAACGCCTCGAGCAGTCGAAACTGCAATACAGCGACGAAATTGCCACAGCACGGGCCAACGCAGAAGACGAGATACGCCGCATCCGCGAAGAAAATGCCCGCGCTATCGCCGAAGCCCGCCAGCGGGCCGTGCAGGAAAAAGAAAAAACTGCCGGCGATGTAGAAGAAGCCAAACGCACTGCTGCCGACGAAATCCTCAAAATCCGCGAAGAAGCGGCCAATGAGGTGGCCCGCACCCGCGAAAATGCTGTGCTCGAAAAGCAGCGTATTGCCAACGAGGTCTCCGAAGCGCGCCGCAAGGCAGCCCAGGAGAAGGCCCTGCTGGAGCAGAACAGCGCCTCCGAACTGGCCGACTTGCGCGAGAGCGTGGCCAAACAAAAAGAAGCCAGCGCACTGGAAGTGGGCGAAGCCAAAAAACGCGCCGCCGACGAAATAGAGCGCATCCGCCGCGAAGTGCAACTCTACCGCGAACAGGCCGAAATAGAGAAGTCTAATATCGCCAAAGAAGTGGCCGAAAACCGCCAGCGCGCCGCTCAGAACGTCCAGCAGATCCAGGAAGAAGCCAACAAGGCCATCGTCGAAGCGCAAAAACGCGCCCAGCAACAGCGCGACTCCATCACTGCCACCGTACAGATGGCCCGCCAGCGCGCCGCAGAGGAAATCGCCAAAATTCAAGAGGAGACCAACAAGACCCTGGCTGCCATCAAGGAGAAGGAAGCGCGCATCAAGCAAGAGAGCGCCGAAGAGGTGCAACGCGCCCGCGAGCGCGCCGCCCAAGAGGTGGCCAAGGCCCAGGAGGAAGCACGCGCCCGCGTGCAAGCGGCCAATGCCAATGCCGACGAAGCCCAGCGTAAATACGCCGAAGAAATCGGCGCGGCCAAACAGACGGCCGACCAAAAGCTGCAGCAAATTCAGCAAGAAGCCGCTGCCGCCGTGGCAGAGGCGCGTCGCAAGCAGCAGGAGACCAGTCAGGCCTCAGCGCAAGAAGTGCAGTCGGCTCGCGAACGTGCCGCCGCCGAGATTGCCGCTGCCCGCGAGCGCGCGGCCCAAGAAGTTGCCGCCGCCCGTGAGGCTGCCGTGCGCGCCCAGCAAGAGTCGGCCAATGTCGTGGCCGAAGCCAAACGTCAGAGCGCCCAGGCCATCGCAGCCATCCGCAGCGCCGAAGCCGACAGCATCCGCATCGCCCGCGAGCGTGCCGCCGAAGAGCGCCAGCGCTTAGCCGCCGAACTGGCCAGCGCCCGCGAGCGCGCCGCTCAGGAAATTGCCGCCGCCAACCAGCAGGCCGCCGAAGAAACAAAGACCGCCCGCGAAAACGCTGCTCGCGCTCGTCAGGAGAGCGCCGAAGCCGTCGCTAAAGCGCGCGAAGAAGCCGCCGCCGAAGTGGCCAGAGCTAAAGAAGGCGCCGCTCGTGAGGTAGCCGCCGCCAAGCAGCAGGCCGTGGAAGCCGTCGCCCAGGCCCGCCGCGAAGCCGAAGAGCGCAAAGCCGCCCTGGCCCGCGAGGTCAGCGAAGCCCAGGAGCGCGCCCGCCGCGAAATGGAAGAGGCCCGAAACCAGGCCGCCCAGGAGGTGGCTAACGCCCGCAAAGAGGCCGAAAACAAACGCCGGCAGTACGCCAACGAAGTAGAAGAGGCCCGCAAACGCGCCGCCGAAGAAGCCGCTCAGGCCCAAAAAGAAGCCGCCCAAGCCGTGCAGACTGCCCGCCAGGAAAGCGCCGCCGAAATCGCCCGTGTGCGTGCTGAAGTCGGCGAAAAAATCCGGGAAGAACAGCAAAAAATCGGGCAAAAACAGCAAGAGCTCATCCAGAAGCAACAAGAAGTGGAGCGCGCCCAACAACAACTGCAGGCCCTCCAGGCCGACATCCAACGCGCCCAGGCCGAGTTGCAGCGCCTCCAGGAAGAAGCCCGCAAACAGCGCACCTCTTCCGGAGGAGGCAATAATCGCTAAGCTTCGCCACCCCCAAGTCGAGTGCAACGAAAGCGCAGAAATACCTGCGAATTTCAAGAATACACCCTTCGGCGGGTGCCTTGAAGAGACGCGAAAAAGGTGCCCGCCGTTACGGCACTGGATCTTCTGGCTTTGCCCGCTCTTTTGTCTGCATCATGTCTGTATCGCCTTTGCTTTCCGTTCGCGATTTGCGCGTATCCTTTGGGCCTCCGGGCCGGGCGGTGGCGGCACTCAAAGGGCTGACGTTTGACCTTTTAACAAGTGAGTCGCTGGGTGTAGTGGGCGAGTCAGGTTCGGGCAAGAGCACGCTGGCACTGGCTGTGATGGGGTTATTGCCCCCTGAAGCGCGCGTGGAGGGGCAGGTGCTGCTCGGCGATGCTCCGTTTTCGGCGCAAATGCGCGGGCGTGCCATGGGCATGGTCTTTCAAGAGCCGGCCACGGCGTTACATCCGCTGTTTCGCTGTGGGTTTCAGATAGAGGAGGCCGTTCGGCAGCATCAGGGTTTGCCCGCGCGAGAGGCGCGCCGTCGAGTGTTGGCTTTGCTAGAGCGCGTGCAGTTGGCCGAGCCAGAGCGCGTATTCCGGGCCTACCCGCACGAGCTGTCGGGCGGGCAACGGCAGCGGGTCATGCTGGCTATGGCTTTGGCCGGTCGTCCGCGCCTGCTCATTGCCGACGAGCCAACGACAGCGCTGGACACCGTTACCCAGCAGGGCATTTTGCAACTGCTACAGCACTTGCGGCGCGAAGAAGGCCTGTCGCTGCTGTTCATCAGCCACGACCTGGGCGTCATCGGGCGCGTGGCCGACAGAGTACTCGTTTTGCGCGAAGGCGAGGCCGTAGAAACGGATACTGCCAAAAAGTTGCTCCGCCGCCCAAAGCATGCCTACACGCGCGGTCTGCTGGCCTGCCGACCGACTACTCAACAGCGCTTAGAGCGGCTGCCCTCCCTGAGCGAAGCACTGCGCACCGGCGAGGCCTATGTGCCACCGCCGCCAAGAGCCGCCGAAGACGTGGCGCGTCGGCGTGCGCATTTGTACGCTCAAACACCCGTGATACGCACCGAAAAAGTGAGCGTCCGCTACCCGGTGCACCGCTATTTCTGGTCGAAAGCGCAGCACTGGATAGAAGCGCTGAGGGAAATCAGCCTGGAGGTTTTTCCCGGTGAAATGTTCGGCATCGCCGGCGAGTCGGGTTCAGGCAAGAGCACGCTGGGCCGCATCCTGGCCGGCTTGCAAATGCCTTCGGACGGGCGGGTGCATTACCGCAGCCTGCCGCTCGACACCATGCCGCCTGAGGTGCAGCGCCAGATGCGCCGCGAAGTGCAGCTCGTATTTCAGGACCCCTACCGCTCGCTTAACCCACGCCTGACAGTGGGCGAGGCTCTGCGCGAACCCATGGCCGCACACCGGCTGCACGCTACCGAACGCCAGCGCCAGAGCGCCGTGGCCGAACTGCTGGAGCGCGTCGGGCTACCACCCGATTTCAGCCGCCGCTACCCACACGAACTCTCCGGCGGACAGCGGCAGCGCGTCTGCCTGGCGCGTGCGCTCTCCGTGCAACCCCGCCTGCTCGTATGCGACGAAATCACTTCCGCCTTAGACGTGTCTGTACAGGCCGACATCCTCAACCTGCTGCTCGACCTGCAGCGTCATTCGGGCCTGACATGCATCCTCATCTCGCACGACCTAAGCGTACTGTACCAGATGTGCGACCGCATACTGGTGCTCCAACAGGGCCAAGCCGATGCCCTGGATACCCCCGAACGCCTGCTCGCCAACCCTCCAACGCCCTATGTGCACCAATTGATAGACGCCCTGCCGCGCTAACCTTTGCCGCCTCTCGCCTGCTTTCAACGCACTATGGACTTTGGAAAACTGCCCTCCGTGGATGCCGTGGACTTCTCGCTGCCGCCAGAACCACCGGAAAATGCCGAAGTACTGGACGGCATCCGCCGCTCCCTGCGCGTGTACGTGGGTGCCACCGGCTACAACATGAAAGCATGGGTAGGTCGCTGGTATCCTGCCGGCACACCAGAACGCCAATTTCTTGCCGGCTACGGCCGACAGTTCAACACCATCGAGTTCAACACGACGCATTACCGCATTCCGGACGCCGCCACCGTAGCGCGCTGGCGCACAGCCGTGCCCGACGATTTCCGCTTTTGCCCCAAAATTCCACAAACGGTTAGCCATGCCCGCCGATTGATAGGCGCTCGCGCCGATATGGAACAGTTTTGCGACGCCATCCTGGGCTTAGGCGATGTGTTGGGCTGCTGCTTTATGCAACTCCCACCGCACTTTGGCCCAGAGCGCCTGACCGATTTGGCGTACTTTCTGGAGGTATTTGCCCCGAAAATCCCGTTAGCCGTCGAGGTGCGTCATCCAGCCTTCTTTTCCGACACCGAAGCCGGGCAGGCGCTGTTTTCGCTCCTGCATGCCCACCAGACGACTGCCGTAATCACCGATGTGGCCGGGCGGCGCGACGTGTGCCACGGGCGCCTGACCACCCGCCGCACACTCATCCGCTTCGTGGGCAATGCTTTGCACCCCACCGACTTCTCCCGCACCCGCGCATGGGCCGAACGCCTGGCTTATTGGGCCGAAAAGGGCCTGGAAGAGACCTATTTCTTTGGCCACGAACCCGACAACCTGCTCGCACCCGAACTGGCGGCCTTTGCTGTACAAACCTTCCGCCAACACTTGCCAAACGCCCAACTGCGCGGCCCAACCCCCGAAATACCCCCAGCCCGACAAATGACCTTATTTCAATAGGTTGGCTCTTTTTGGCCAAACCCATTGCGCACCGTGCCAGGGTAAATGCAGACTTTTGCCGCCAGATACGGCACCCTTTCCCCTTGTCATGGAAGAATACCCCTTCGTCCACCGCGATATTTCCTGGCTCTCCTTCAATTACCGCGTTTTGCAGGAGGCCAAAGACGCCTCCGTGCCCTTGCTGGAACGCCTGAAGTTTCTGGCCATTTACTCGTCCAACCTCGACGAGTTTTTCCGCATCCGCGTGGCCAACATCCGAAACCTGAAAAAGGTCGGTAAAAAAACCAAAGCCGAGCTGGACTTCGTGCCCGGCGAGGTGCTCAAGCAAATCCACCAAATTGTCAATCGCCACCAGGAGGAGGTTTCCTGGATTTTTGAAAATCAAATAGTGCCCGAATTGGCCCGGCACAACATCCATATCCTGCGCCGCCTCGACCTGAACGCCGAGCAGCGCCATTTCGTGGAAAACTACTTCCACGACCACCTGCTGCCGTTCGTCATGCCGGTGCTGTTGGTCAAACACCGCATCCGCCCTTTTTTGGCCAATGCACACCTCTATTTAGCAGTGCACCTGCGCCCCAAAAAGAAGCCACTGGCCCCCAGCGAGTATGCCTTAGTCAAAATTCCTTCCGACCAGCTGCCGCGCTTCGTCCCGCTGCCCTCCGAACCCGGACGCCACGACGTCATCTTGCTCGACGACATCGTGCGCCACTCGGTATCGTGGCTCTTCCCGGGCTACGACATCCAGGACACCTATTCTATCAAACTCACCCGCGACGCCGAACTTTACATTGATGACGAGTTTTCGGGTGATTTGGTGGAAAAAATCAAGGCCAGCTTAGCCAAACGTCAGGTCGGCCCAACGAGCCGCTTCGTCTATGACCGCGAAATGCCGCAGCACTTGCTGGAATACCTCAAGGAAACCTTCGACTTAGGCAAAAACGACATGCTGCCCGAAGGGCGCTACCACAACAACTTCGATTTTTTCCGCTTCCCGGATTTCGGGATGCACCACCTGAAGAACAAACCGCTGCCGCCGTTGCCACATCCGGTGCTACATCACGCCGAGGCTCCCTTCGATGCTATTCGCACCGGCGACCAGCTGCTGCATTATCCCTACCATTCCTACGACGCAGTGGTGAACTTCTTCCAGCATGCTGCCGAAGACCCCAACGTTACGCACATCAAAATCATTCAATACCGCGTGGCGCGCCGCAGCCGCATTATGGAAGCGCTCATGGAAGCCGTGCGCCGCGGCAAACAGGTGTCGGTGTTTGTCGAAATCAAGGCGCGCTTCGATGAGGCGGCCAACTTAGAGTGGGGCGAACGCTTAGAGCGCGCTGGCGTGCGCGTCTATTACTCGTTCCCGGGTGTCAAGGTGCATTCCAAACTCGCCTTGGTACGCCGCATGGAAGGCGGCAAACCCCGCCTGTACGCCTATCTGTCCACCGGCAATTTCCACGAGGAAACGGCCCAGATTTACTCCGATCTCGGCCTCTTTACCGCCGACCCGCGCCTGACCAGTGAGGTGAGTAACCTGTTTTCTTTTCTGGAAAACGTCAAACCACCCCGGCAGGAGTTCAAGCACCTGATGGTGGGCAAATTCAACCTGCGCCCTGCCCTATATGCCCTCATTGACGCTGAAATTGCAGCCGCGCGGGCCGGAAAGCCCGCTCATATCATCATCAAAACCAACAACCTGGAGGACAAAGAGGTCGTCCGAAAACTCTACGAGGCCTCGCAAGCCGGCGTCCGCATTCAGCTCATCGTTCGCAGCATTTGCTGCTTAGCGCCCGGCATCCCGGAGGTGAGCGATAACATTGAGGCCATCAGCATCGTGGACCGCTTCCTCGAACATGCGCGCGTGTTCATCTTCCACCACGGCGGCGAAGAACGCATCTTCCTCTCAAGCGCCGACCTGATGCAGCGCAACCTGTCGTATCGCATCGAAACGGCCTTTCCTATTTACGACCCCGCGCTCAAGGCTGAAATCCGAGACATCATCAACCTGCAACTGGAAGACAACGTCAAAGCCCGCTGCATTGACGCCGACGCGCTCAACCGCTATCGCCGCACCGAAAGCGACATCCCGGTGCGCGCGCAATTGGAAACCTATTTCTACTACAAGCGCAAAAGTGAACAGGCGCATCACGGCAGCGCCCAGAAGTCGGTGTAACAATCCCGAAAGGCATGGTAGCCTCCGGCCGTTTGGGAAGCCTTGCCAAAAACCGTGCGCCGCATTGGCCATGAATCAGGCTGCCGTTGTCGGGCAACATACCGACAACGGCAGCGGTTTCGCATGGTTATCCAACAAGTGCTTAGCGGCAGCTGCTGGGTTGTTCTTCCCTGGTCAGTCCACTATCGTTACATCTCCGCGCATTTGGATGCGTTCGCCGCCACCCAGTTCGATGTCGGCCCACCAGGTGAAGACTTCCGGGTTGAGGCGGCGTCCGTTGTAGGTGCCGTCCCAGCCGTTGCGGTAGTCGTTGGGCAGCATGTCGTCGCGCAGGAAAATGAGGTTGCCCCAGCGGTCGAAGACCTGGAGGCGGCGAATGGCCTTCACGGCGCCTTCGCGGGCGAAGATGAGGAAGGTGCTGTTCAGCCCATCGGCAGCGCCGGGCTTGATGACGTTGGGCACATAGATGTCGGGGTCGCCCACGCGAATGACGAGGTTGGCATGGGCCTGGCAGCCGTCTTTGTTCACCAATGTAACCTTGTAGCGCCCCGATTGGAAAGGCTGGGCCGTGAACTCGTTCACCTTGTCGGTCGGGGTGATGCCCGTCGGAGGCGACCAGGTGATGCTTTGCACCTCACCAGGTGGGATGTTAATTTGCAGGAAGATGCGCTCGCTTTCGCCGTATTCGAGCGAGATTTCAGGCGTAACGCTCACCTCCGGCTCGATGGGCGGGAAGAGGGTAAACACCGTTTCGTATTCGCAGCCGTTGGCGTCTTGCACTACAATTTCATAATTGCCAGGCTTCAGATTGCCAAAGGTCTCCTGTGAGAAGAAATCGCGCCCTTCGTTGATGGAGAAAACATACGGGCCTATGCCTCCTACTACCCCCAGCACCTGCACCGACCCGGGCTGATTGTTGCAAGCGGGCTGCTTGATGTTGAGATTGAGCGCAGTGGGGTAGTTGGTGTTTTCTGTTACTACGGTCTGGGCAGTGGCTGTGCATCCGTTGACCGTGTTCGTTACCAGCAGTACGTACGTTCCCGGCGCACTGGCGCTGATGGTGGGGCTGTTGCTGGGGCCGACGATGCGCCCATCGGCGGTGCTCCAGGCATAGGTGAAGTTGGCGCCTGCGGAGGAGCCGTTGCTGTTGAGGCCCACTTCGCGCACCGAGCAGGTGAGTTCGCCGAGCGTGCGTGCAGCGGCATTGGGTGGCGTTACATCTTTAGAGGCAGCGGCGCTGGCCACGGCCGTACAGCCGTTGGCGTCGGTAACGGTGGCCGCGTATGTGCCGCTGTTGGTGAAGGTCGTTGTTGGGGTATTACTACCCGTGTTCCAGGCATATTGGTAAGGCAGCACACCGCCTTGCGCGCTCACCCGTGCACTGCCGGTAGGGGTGTAGCAGTTGATGTTGACCACATCCAGCACCATGGCAGTCAGCTGTGGCGGCTCCGTGAGCGCAGCTACAGCCGTGGCCGTACAACCTTGCGGGGTGGTTACCGTCAGAGCATAGACGCCTGCAGGTTGGTTGACCAACACCGGCAGATTGCCGCCCGTGCTCCATTGATATGTTACGGTACTGGCATTGGTGGTTACGTTGGGCTGAATGGATCCGCGCCCGCCAAAACACGGTGGGTTGTTTGGCGTCAGGCTAACGGATACCGAGAACGTTTGAGCCGTAGCGGTTCCGCTCACCGTGCCCGTGCAGCCGGCCTGAGAGACCACCGACGTGAGGGTGTACGTTCCGCTTTGCGATACCGTGAAGGTGGCGGGCGATGAGGTGAACGTCTGCGATACGGGTGTGCCCGCGGCGTTGATGCCTACCAACCACGGGCCGTTGCCGGTGAAGTTGAGCGTAATCTCACCCTGTGCACCCGCACAGAACTGGGCTGCGCCGCTGATGCTGGCCGTGGGTGTCAGGTCAACGGTTGCCGTAGCGGCTGCCACAGCCGTCAGACCGCAAGCATCCGAGACCGTGAGCGAGTAGGCGTTGCTGCCCTGCGCCGTTTGCACGAGTGTAGGCGCTGTCGTGTTGTTACTCCACTGGTAGGTGTAGGGTGGCAGGCCACCCGAAACAACAGGTGTCAGCACGGCATTAGCGCTGCATGCCAGATGGTCGTTCAAGGTGGCGGATACAGGCAGGTAATCTTCAATGACGAAGGTAACCTCCTGTTGCTCGCAGCTGCATGAGTTTTCGATGCGGATTTTGAACCACTCCGAGCCTTCGGTCAGCTGGTCCAGAATGACGTTTACCGGCACAAGCACTTGCGTCTGCCCGGCGGGAATGACAATGGAAGTGGGCAGCGGTTCAAAGTCCACGCCCATTTGGGCCGTGCTGTTGGGGTCGAGGGTGTAGTTGACCGTGAGCGGTTGGCTGATGTCGCCCGTGCCGCGGTAGAAGCGGATAAAGCTGTTAGCGCAGCCTTCGCGCGTAAAGGCCTGATTGGTCGAAGGATAGACCACCTCGGCCAGCACGCGCCCGCCGGCGCTAAACGAATTGGCCCGTAGGAAGACTGCTGAGGCAAAGTTAGCGTCGCCGATGTCGGCAATGGCCAGCTTGATGCGATACGTGGCGCACGGGATGAGGTTGGCGCGCGCCGTCAGCACGGTAGTGAAGCCATCGAGCTGAATGTCGTTGAGGTTGACCACCGGCTGGAAAGTGCAAATGCCCTGGTTGTTGTTGTTGCGATAGTAGGCCTGGTTTTTCAGGTGGTTGACGTTGTTGACCGTAATAGGCGTGTTTGTACCCGGTATGACGGCTAAGTTGAGCAAGCCGTTAATGCCTGGGCCGCTGATGAAGAACCCAAAAGCGTCGTTGTACTGGCTGTTGACGTATTCGCAATACTCCTCGGAGCCAAACACGAAGTCGAACTGTACCATATCGGTAGTGGGCTTGAAGTCGAATTCGATGATGCTCACGTCGTACTGGTTGCCGTTGGTCAGCGTGGCGATAGCGGGGTCATTAGGCGAGTCATCGCCAAAGCCGCCGTTGGCGTTGGGCAGGTTATTGGGGCCTGGCAGGATACTGGTTGGGCCGGTGCACAACACCAGGCCGTTGCTGATATTGATGGTGCTCTGGCCCTGCGAGAAGGTGCCTCGCGAGCGGCTATCGCCCCGGCTGCTGATGTTTTTTACATCGAAGCAATCACCGCCAATGAGCACATTCGTAACCAATTGGGTGGCGCTGTTGCCCTGGGTAGTAACCAGATTGGCAGCTGCTGACTCGGCCAGTTTTTCCACTAATTTCTGCTGGGCTTCGGCCCGTTCGGGGCAGTCCAGACAGCCTACCGACAGGTACATCGGTATTTCCGTGTTTGGGCCGGTGGAGGCGTTGGCATTCACCTCAAGCGCCAAGCATTCGCCCACAGCGCGGACGCGCAGTGCCTCTGGACGCCCTGGCAAGGGCTGGACGAGGAGGTCGGGCGCCGCCGAACGCAGTTCAAAATCGGCTTCCTGACCGTAAAAGGCAGCATTGGCAACGAACTGGTACGTTTTGCCGGCTTCCAGGCCGCAGATGCGGAATGTCGTCTTTCCCGGAAAGACATTCATAGGCGCCCGATGCGGCAGGGCAGGTAGCGTAATGTCTTGCGGTTGGTTTTGTCCGTGCGAGGCGGTCGCGAAAAGGAGGGTGCACAGCACCGAGAGTAGTGTTTCCCGTTGTAACATAATGGTGCGCGATTTAAAAAAAGGATGGGTGTGGGTTTGCTCGTGCAAAACCAGGCGCGGGGACGGGAGAAAGAGTAGATTACAGCAGCTTAAGAAGAATAGCCACAATGGCTGGAGTCCTTCTCAAGAAATTGAACGGGAGACAAAGTCAGGTGGGATTGAAAGCGCGGGCTTCTTTTGGCGGATGGTAGCCCGTGTAGTGGAAGTCGAACGCCTCGTCAGAGCCTCAACTCTGCGAGGCGAAAGTAAAAACATTTCCAAATCTGGGGGGGGCTGATTTTTTTTCTCCGGCTTTAGCGATAGTTCGGGCAGCGGATTTCGCCGAAATAGTACTGCAGGCCGACGCCGAGGAAGAGGTACACGTCGTTGTTTTTGCCGTTGCCGCGTTGGCGTCCGGGTTGGCCGATGTTTGCCTCGCCTGAGCGGTCGGCCAGAGCAGCGGCCAGATCGCCGCGCAAGGCCCGGATGTCGCGGACGTCGGCATAAACGCCGCTGACGTCGTCTAAATAATCGGTGAACAGGTAGCGGCTATTCAGTTCTACCGTCAGGCTCCAGCGGTATGAGAAGTCAAATTTAAGACCGAAGCCGTACGCCAGCGCGGGCTGTACGGTGGTGTACTCCTCTCCACGGAATTGCCCTTCGGTACCTAAAGGAGCCAGTCGGTACCAACGGCCTTCGTATTCGGCTACAGGATTGAAATAGAAAAAGGCCGGCCCGGCGAACACGTAGGGGGTAAAGTAGTAATCGCGGTGCCCGTGCATGTAGGGCATGAAGTTGAACTCCAGTAACAGGGCGCCGTCCACGATGTCGCTTCGGAACGAGAGGTTGCGCGTACGCTCGTACACGTTTTTCGAGTCAGCGTCGGTAGCGCTGATGCGGCCGTAGCTGGCCCCGAAGCGCACCGCTAAGCGCTCGTTGAAGTTGTAGCGCGTCAGGATGCCCGCTGCTGGGTGGGCGCGGTTGAGGCGGTAGTTGGTGTTCAGGTCGCCAAAATAGTTAGAGGCACCTATCCAGCCACCTAATTCCCAGCCTTTCATCTGGGCAAAAGAAGCAGGATTGGAAAGGCCGAAAGCCGTGCATAGCGCCAGGAAAAATCGGAAAAGTCTCATGTTATCGGTCAATAGATGCCGGTGAAGCCATTACCTGCAACGACCCGGCTGTAATCTGTTTGGGTTGCCTGCCCGCTAAAAAATAGCGCGCAAAAATAGGCGGCATTTCCCGACGGAAGCCCAAAGCGCGCATTTTCGCCGCCACAAACGCCCGCACAGGGTGTTGTGGTATGCACACCTGACAGCCCTCCTGAACCTTTTTCGGATTGAATACCGCTGAAAAATCTACAGTCAGAATAAAAATATAAGGTGTACAAAACCTCGTATGTTCATGCGAACTTTGTTCCTTACTGCCTAATTACGTACGTATGCCCAACGATTGGACCTCCATCCGCCGCTCCTTAGAGTACTTCTGCGCCCGCCGCGAGCGCGCCCCCTCAGAGGTGCGGCGCCGCATGGCCGAACTGGGCCTGACAGAAGTGGAAGTCCAGACCCTGTGGGAATACTTGGAACGCGAGCGCTACGTGGACGAACACCGCTACGCTCGAGCCTTTGCCAACGACAAGGTGCGTCTTGAGCGCCGGGGTCGCCAGCACATCCGCCAGGCGCTGCGCCAGAAAGGCATCTCCGCAGCCATCATTGAGCAAACCCTAAACGACCTCGACCCCGAAGAGTATGCCACCGCCTTCCGACAGGCCCTTGCTCAAAAACGCCGACATTACGCTGGCCAGCCCAATGCTTCTCTCAAAGTGCGCGCGGCCCTCTTCCGCGCCGGCTTCGAGCCGGAACTTTTCGAGCAAATAGACGACTCAGAAACCTGATTTTTGGGTAAAAATGTAATTCAGCCGCCTTGAGCGACGTGCCACAAAAGCCTTAACTTGCTGCGTAAAATATAACCATCATCGCTCAAACTACTGCATCGTTATGGCAAAGACAAAACTAACGCTGAAAGAGCTGCAACTGCAAAGTTTCGTTACTGCGCTCGAGCCGGAGCAAATGACCCAAGTTAAGGGCGGTCGCTACGAAATTCGCGGGCGCCGTTTCACCTATCGCACGCGCTGGACGTCGGTGGATACCCGTTCCGACGAGCTGGAGGACACTAACCCCAACACCGCTCTGGGTGGCGACCACGCCGACATGCCGCGCACGATGTTCTAACCTTAGTGCCCGCCGGTTTGACGCTTCCACTTGTCGCGAACCACAGCGGCAAACGAGCGCCTCTGAAGCTGAGCTTCTACCCAGGCCGCCAGGTCAAAGGTTTGCAGCAGGGCGTACGCTTCGGGCTGGTTGGACAGCTGGCGTATGTCCTGCTGCATTTTTTGAAAAACAGTGCGCCGCGCGGCCGCATCGGGGGCGTTGAGCAGCTCGCTCATGCCGTGGAAGAAGCGCCGTTCGAGGTCGTAGAGGCGTTTTTTGCGGCGCAGCAGCTGGGCGGTAGAGCGTAAGAGCGAGTCGAGCAGCAGAGTGTTGCCCATTTCAAAATGAAGAATCATGGCCAGAATGCGGCCCAGGCTCTGGAGGTCTTCACGCTCTAAGGTGCGGGGCTGGTTGTTCCAGGCGTTCAAGTAGGTGAGGGCCTGGTTGTAGTCGGCACAACCAAAGCAGATGCAGCAGTATTGGAAATAAAAGCTAGCGGTTTCGTATTCGTGCGGTGCGAAGAAAGTGGCTTCCTGTTGGCAGTGCTCCATTTCGCGGCGGCCCTCCTCGAAGGCGCCGGTGTAGATGCACAGGGCGAAGCGGTTGGTGTAGTACTGGCGGTGGATTTTGAGCGCGTCATCGCGCGTGAGTGGTTTGATTTTCTTGAGCTTGCCCAGTGTTTTTTCCACTTCATCGTATCGCCCGGTGAGGCCGCAGGAGAGGATGTAGTTACTAAGGGCGGCGATGTAGTCGGCCTGGTTTTCGCGCAGGAAGTGCGGCTGACTTTCGAGCAGTTCCACTAATTTTTTTCCGCTTTGATAGAAGGCATCGCGTTCGCCGGCGGCGTAATGGCACAGGTTGAGCGTGCGATAGCAGAGCACCCGTGTAGTGTGGGAGTGTGTCTGATCAGGGTGTTGTAGCAGGGGGTGGTTGCGCAGGGCGCGCAATTGCTCCTGGCCTTTTTCGGTGTGCAAGAGGGCTTCGCGTTTTATCAGCAGGTAGGCCTGAAAGAACAGGCTGCGGTACTCGATGACTTCGGCCAATTGGGTGGCGGCCTCGCGTTCGCGTTTGAGCAGGAGGTCGAGCTGTTTGTGCAGCAAGTCTACATCCATTTGGGTGTAGGCCAGATGCTTTTGCCAGCGCACCACGTCGAGCTGGTGCGAAAAGGACTCGTAGCGTCGGGCCAGATTTTCGGCTTTGTGCAGGCAGTCGTGGCAGGCTTCGTAATGGCCGCGCCGATACAGCACGGCAGCGCTTTGCAGCAGGTGGTTGAGCCGAAATTCGGCAGAGCGCTCTTCGTCGTAGGCCTGCAGGCTCTTGAGCACGAGGTCAAATAAGTAGTTCTTCAGCTCGGCGTATTTCTGGCTGCTCTCCGGCTCATCTGGATAGATATGCTGGCACCAGGCCTTGTCGTCGAATTGCGCGCTGCTCGCCATGGCGTCGAACAGCTGAGCGTATTTGCTGCGCGCCTGCGTACTGCCGATAAAAACATGGAAATACCGCTTTTCGGCGGGCGTCAGGCTGCGAATGAGCCGATACAGTTTGTCGGACGGCGATTTAGCCATGATGCGTTCGGGCGCGCTAATGTGCGACAGAGCACCGCTTTTTGCCGCGCCCGACGGCTAAGTTACGACATTTCAGAAACCTGATTTTCGCCCTTAACTGAGCTTGTAGAGATAGAGGGCGACGAGGCACTTTTGTATCCAGAAACGCACCACAATTAAAACGACTGCCGCCATGTTTCCGTCCATCATTGCCCTGGCTCCCGAAGACGCGCTCAAACTGAACGACGGCGCCTTGTTGCAACCGCGCCTGCGCAAACACCGCCACAGCGCACCGGATGCGCCAAAGTGCAAAAAACTGGCTCTGCCTACCCTGGAGGGCTTCGTTTTTGAAAAAATCAACCGCATCCTCTACTTAGAGGCCAAAGGCAACTACACCGCTTTGCACCTGACCGACGGAAGACAGCTGCTGCTGTGTCGCCAATTAGGCGATATGGACCGCCTGTTGCCCGCAGATCGCTTCGTGCGCATCCACCGCTCGTTCATTGTGCACCTCAAACATGTGGCGCGCTATATCCGAAACAAACACGGCGCCGTCGTGCTCTCCAATGGCGTTACGCTCAACGTCTCTCCCAACTACCGCGAAATCTTTGTGGCCGCCATGAGTCGCTACTTCTACGGCTTCCAGCCCTGAGATAAAACGACCACTACCCAAACAAATAAACACAACTACTCGGCCCACAGGGCCAGATGACGCTCGCAAACACGTAAGCAGTAGCCTGACGCGATGTAGGGTTTTGGTTTGGCAGCCGGACGGAAAAGTACCGTCCGGCTTTTTTTGTGCTGGCCAAACTCGTTTGGCCAGCACCCAGCTAAAGCATTGGCTGAAGCGCCCGCCCGCTAAGGCAAGACGCCAGTCTCATCTGCCCAGGGCGATTGCAACGTACAGGTCTGCAATCCACCGACCGGCTGCTCTGGAGATGTCACCTTCTCGTACCTCGAAGATGACACCTCTTTGTGCTTTGAGATGTTACCTTCTTGTACCTCGAAGATGACACCTCTCTGTGCCTTCGTGGTCCACCCACTGGCAGCAACCCCGGCCTACCGTTGTACCTTTGCCCACTGAATGAACGACGCCAAAGCGCTATTGGATTTCCTGCAGTACCTGCTGTCGCAAGACACGTGGGCGCGTTGGGTGGTTTGTGTGCTGTTAGCGGTGGTGTTGTGGTTGTTGTGGCATTTGTTGCGGCTGGTTTTCCGATACGTATGGCGTAGTTTGCGCAGCGCGTGGCGTTTCGCCTTTGTCTGGAGTTGGCGCCGGTTGGCGGTAGTGTTCGTGTTGGGTACGTTGCTGTGGGCCTTCAGCAGTCCGCTCATTGACCTCATCCAGGAGGTCGAACAGCGCTACCTGACGCCGGTTTATTTAGAAGACTACACTCAGCTGAGCGAGGCGCACCAGACGGCGCTTTTTGAAGAAGAACTGCGCCGCCACACAGACCCCTACGAGCACACCGTTGTAGTGCAGCGCACGCGCGAAATGGCCGAAAAAATCGCCTCCATTCCGCTGGCCATTTACGAGGCCGCTTATTTGGAGTGTGGCCTCAAGCCCTTTGAAATGCGCTCTGATGGCGTAGCCGCCGGCTGGATTCAGTTCACCCGAAAAGGCCTGAGCGGCCTGACGCATCGGGGCCGGCCCGTTACCTTCGACGACGTGTTGCGCGCCTGCCAGCAGCGCGATATTGTGTTCATGATGGACCTCACCGAGCAGTATCTCCTGCGCAAATACGAACAAGCCGGATATCGTCCGTTGCACAATACTATTGACCTCTATCTGGCGCTCTTTGCACCAGCATTCATCGGCGCCTCTCATCAGCAGGTCGTATATGCAGGCTTAGAAAACCCTAGCTATTACAAAAACGCTGGTTTGGATGGCTGGTACGTCGTGCGCACTACCGATGGCCGCCAGCAAATTTTCAACAAGCGTTCGGCGCGGGATGGGCAAATCACCGTTTGGGAAATCTACCTGGCGCTCGAAGCCAAAAAGCGCCGTCTCTTTGCAGCCTATTTGCGCTGAGCAGGCGTTAGCCGCAAGGCGCAGGGTCGGCGCAAAGGCACAGCAATGGCTTAGCGCAAACACACAAAAGCTTTAGATAGGGCATCATGCCTGGCTCCCACACGCAAAAACACACTATTATGCGAAGATTACTTGCATTTCTCTTTCTGCTATCTGGCACCGCCGCCGCGCTTTCACAGGTGAGTTCCGTTGTTACCGTCATTCCCCAGCCTGTACAGGCGTATGTGCGCGAAGGCAAGTTTGAGCTGAAGCCCGACACGCGTGTGCACTTCCCGCAGGGGCGGGCCGATTGGGCCACAGCAGCGCAATACTTTATGGGTGTGGCGCAGGCGGCCACAGGCTTTCAGCTGGCGGGTCTGCCGTTTCAGAACGTACCGCCCAGCCTGCGCGAAAACGGCATTTACTTCCTACCTGACGAAAGCATCGCGCAGGCAGAGGGATATCAGCTCGAGATTATGCCCACCTTTGTGGCCATTCGTGCACGTACGGCAGCAGGGGCATTCTATGGCGCTCAGACCCTACGCCAGATGTTTGGCCCTAATATGGGCAGTCCTACGCCTGTGAAAGACTCGACCTGGACGGCAGCAGCATGTGTCATCACGGACTACCCGCGCTTCCCTTACCGCGGTATGCACTTAGACGTGAGCCGCCACTTTTTCCCAGTAGATTTCATTAAGCGCTACATTGACTTGCTGGCCATCCACAAGTTCAACTACTTTCACTGGCACCTCACCGACGACCAGGGCTGGCGTATCGAAATCAAAAAATACCCGCGCCTGCACCAAATAGGCGGTTGCCGCGACGAAACGCTTGTGGGCCATGCCACCGACGCACCGCCGCGCTTCGACGGCAAAAAACACTGCGGCTACTACACCCAGGACGAGGTGCGCGAAATCGTCGAGTACGCGCGCAGGCGTTTTGTTACCATCATCCCTGAAATCGAAATGCCCGGCCATGCCTCCGCTGCTCTGGCCGCTTACCCGGAACTCGGCTGCACAGGCGGCCCTTACGAGGTGGCTAGAACCTGGGGCATCTTCGAAGACGTTTTTTGCGCCGGCAACGAAAAAACCTTCGAGTTCCTGGCCGACGTGCTCAAAGAAGTGTGTGCCCTGTTTCCGGGCGAATACGTGCACATCGGCGGCGACGAGTGCCCGAAAACGCGCTGGAAGGCCTGCCCAAAATGCCAGAAGCGCATGGCTACTGAAAAACTCAAGGACGAGCACGAATTGCAGAGCTACTTTATCCGTCGGATAGGCAAGGTGCTGACAAGCTATGGTAAAAAGCTCATTGGCTGGGATGAAATCCTCGAGGGCGGTCTGCCTGCTGGCGCTACGGTCATGAGCTGGCGCGGCACAGAGGGCGGCGTGGCGGCCGTGCGCGCCGGGCAGAATGCCATCATGACACCTACATCGCACTGCTACTTCGATTATTATCAGAGCGACCCAGCCCAGGAGCCGCTGGCTATTGGCGGCTTCCTGACCCTGCAGCGGGTGTACGACTACGAACCCGTGCCACCTACACTCATTGAAGAAGAGGCCCGCTTCATCCTCGGCGCTCAGGGCAACGTCTGGACGGAGTACATGCCCACCCCGCAACAGGTGGAGTATATGGCCTTCCCGCGCGCCTGCGCCCTGTCCGAAGTGCTCTGGACGCCCGCTAACAAACGCGCCCGCGGCGATTTCCTGCGCCGCCTGCGCATCCACTTCCGCTTCTTAGACAATATGGGCGTCAACTACGCGCGCAGCTACTACGACGTGAAGGCCAGCTTCAACGGCGGCTACGTATCGCTCTCCACCAGCGACGCCATGGCCCAGGTCAAATACACGCTCGACGGCACCGACCCCAAGCCCACCAGCCCGGGCATGTACTCGCCCATACCGCTATCGAAGAGCACTACCGTCAAGGCCGCTGCGCTGGTGGACGGCAAATTCCCGGGCCGTGTGCTCACGGTGTACTACGCCGTGCACAAAGCCTTGGGCAAGCCCTACACGCTCTCCGTGCAGCCCATGCAGTACTCCGGCGGCGAAAAGTACGCCCTGACCAACGGTTCCGTAGGTGCCCTGCGCTCCTGGGCCAACTGGGTCGGGCTGCAAGACGCCGACTTCGACCCGGTCATTGACTTAGAGACCACTACGCCCATCCAGAAAGTCAGCGTCAACTTCCTCGTGGGCACCGGCCACCTCATCTACCCGCCGCGCAGCATCGAGGTGTTCACCTCCAACGACGGCGAAAACTTCGCCCCCGCCGGCAAACGCGATATCCACGCAGACGAACTGGTAGGCAACCGCATCGAAACCGTCTCGCTCAACCTCGGAGGCGTCGGCGCGCGCTACGTCAAACTCGTGGCCCGACGCTACGGCCCCGCCCCCAAAACCGGCAACAAAACATGGCTGTTCCTGGATGAAATTGTGGTAGAATAAGGCGACTACCGCACCGCTGGCGCGTCGGGCGAGGCAAACCCTTGCCCGACGCGCAAACACGGAAATACCGGCTATGCAAATTTGAAATTTGGTTCATGCAGATTTCAAATTTGGGCTATGCAAATTTAAAATTTCACCTGTGCGGATTTGAAAAGCGGGCTAACTTCGCCTTAAGAAATGGCCTTTATTCCTCGCACATTGGCAGAAGTGCTCAAAGCGCATGCAGAGCACTATCCTGTTCTGGCGGTTACGGGACCTCGCCAATCGGGCAAGACCACGCTGCTGCGTGAAATGTTCTCCGACTATGCCTATGTCAGTTTGGAAAACCCAAATGCGCGTCTTTTTGCCTTAGAAGACCCTCTGGGTTTCTTAGCCCACTATCCGGAGCGCGCTATTTTTGACGAAGTGCAACAGGCACCGGAGTTGTTCTCGTACCTTCAAAGCCACGTAGATGAACGTCGCCAAATGGGGCAGTACATCCTCTCCGGCTCGCAAAATTTTCATCTGTTGCAACACATCACACAGAGCCTTGCCGGTAGGGTGGCCTTGTTTCGGTTGCTGCCCTTCGATTTTTCAGAGATGCAGGTGGCGCAAGCGCTGGCCGACGACTGGTTCGAGGTAGCTGTAAAGGGTTTCTATCCGGCCATTTTCGATAGAGGTGGCGATCCGTCGTTTTATTACCACAACTACGTGCAGACCTACATTGAGCGCGACGTCAGCCAGCTGGAACGGGTGAAAGACCTTCGGCTATTCCGAAATTTTCTTTCCTTGTGTGCTAGCAGAGCGGGGCAGTTGCTCAATTATTCCAATTTGGCCAACGAAGCAGGCATCTCGTTGCATATTGCACGGGAGTGGCTTTCCATTTTGGAGAGCAGTTACATTGTTTTCCAGCTGCCGCCGTATTTTCAGAATTTCAACAAGCGTGTCGTCAAGACGCCCAAGATCTATTTCTACGACACCGGGTTGCTGGCCTTTTTGCTGGGCATTCGCGGCGTGGATATAGATTTGGAGTTGCGAGGGCTGTTATTTGAAAATATGGTGATTGCTGAAATGCAAAAGCAAAACAGCCATCTCCTTTTGCTGCGGGAATTTTTCTTCTGGCGCGATGCCAACGGCAATGAATGCGATGTAGTCATTCCGGTGGGTGGTGCTTTTGATGTCTTTGAAATGAAGGCTGGTTTGACGATTTACCCCAAGCATTTTCACGGTATGGACGTCTTCGATGCTGCTTCCGGCGGAAAAGTGCGCCATAAAACCCTTATTTACGGTGGTTTGGAAAACCAGGACAGAACCCGCTATCGGGTGCGCAGTTGGAAAAGCGCCTGGTAGTGCGCTTCATAGCACCAGAAGTCTTTTGCCTCGCGGTCGGGCGTAAGGGCGAGGTGTCTGTGCTCCACCCATTGCCAACCTTACCGTCTCCAACCCGTCCGAATGTCGTAGTTTTGCGCCACGCTGGCGACACGTGCCTGTACGCTGTCTTCTCTCCGCCGCCCTTGTCTTTCTTACAACATGGTCAAGTCAAAATCCAACGCTTCCGCTCCTGCTACTGCTCCCATCACAGAGGCCTACCGGCAGGAAGTTCTGCGCGATTACCGCATTTGCTGCATCAGCCGCGAAGCCAGTATTCTAGCCCGCAAAGAGGTGCTCACCGGAAAAGCCAACTTCGGCATCATTGGCGATGGCAAGGAGGTGGCCCAGGTGGCCATGGCCAAAGCCTGGCGAAAAGGCGACCTGCGCGCCGGCTATTACCGCGACCAGACGCTCATGCTCGCCCTCGACCTGATGACGCTGGAGGAGTTCTTCGGCCAGCTGTACGGAGACCCCGAAAATGACCCCTTCTCTGGCGGGCGGCAGATGAACTGTCATTTTGCCACACCTTTTGTGGCTGAAAACGGCGAATGGCTCGACCTGAAAAACCGCTTCAACATCTCTGCCGACGTATCGCCCACGGGCGGCCAGATGGCGCGAGCGCTGGGGCTGGCATTTGCCTCTAAAAAATTTCGCGAAAACCCGGCCCTGTGCGGGCAGTTTTCCGACAATGGCAACGAGGTCGTCTTTTGCACCATCGGCGACGCCTCCACCTCCGAGGGCGTTTTCTGGGAAACCCTCAACGCCGCTGGTGTCTTGCAAGTACCCTTAGCCGTGTCTGTGTGGGACGACGGCTACGGCATCTCGGTGCCCAAAAAGTACCAGACCACCAAGGAGAGCATCTCTGAGGCGATGTCGGGCTTTGCCGGTGCTATGGACATCTACACCGCCAAGGGCTGGGACTACCTCGGGCTGTGCCGCCTGTACGCCGAAGCCATCGAGACCATGCGCCAGACGCATCGGCCCGCCTTGTTTCACATCGAGCAAGTTACTCAGCAACTGGGCCACTCCACCTCCGGCGACCACCGGCGCTACAAATCGCCCGAGCGGCTGGCCTACGAAGAAGAATACGACTGCAACCGCCGCATGGCCCGCTGGATGATTGAAAGCGGCATCGCCACAGAGGAAGAAATCGCCACCATCCAATCGGAGGCCAAAACGGAGGTCATGGCCGCCGCTCACCGCGCCTTCCGCCATTACCATGACGCCGTAGAGACCCAGCGAAAAACCCTGCGTTCGGCCCTGCAAGCGGCTGCCGAAACACACCCGGGCGCGCGTGCCTTGCCGCAATTGGTCGCTGAGCTTGATCGCCTGCGCGAACCTTTGCGCTTTGAACTACTGCGCATTGCTCGCCGCGCCCTCTTCGCTCTGGCGGGCCAGCAAAGCCCGGCGCGCGACCAACTGGCCGCCTTTGCCCAGGCCGAAACCCAAAACGGCCGCCGCTGGTATAGCACCCATCTGTACAGCCAGACGCCCCGCTCGGCCCTCCAGGTGCCCGTAGAGCCGGCGCGCTTCTCCGAAAACTCACCACTCAAAGACGGCTACGAAATCCTCAACGCTTGCTTCGATGCCAACTTCGCCCGCTACCCTGAACTGTTCGCCTTCGGCGAAGATGTAGGCCACATTGGCGACGTCAACCAGGGCATGCGCGGCATGCAGCAGAAATACGGCGTAGAGCGCGTGTTCGATACCGGCATCCGCGAGTGGACCATCATGGGCCAGGCCATCGGCATGGCCATGCGTGGCTTGCGGCCCATTGCCGAAATTCAGTATCTGGATTATCTGCTGTACGGTCTGCCGGCCCTGTCCGACGACCTGGCGACCGTCCGCTGGCGCTCTGTGGGCCGGCAGGCTGCCCCGGCCATCATCCGCACGCGCGGGCACCGACTGGTCGGTATCTGGCACTCCGGCTCGCCCATTGGCATGATGCTTGGCTCGCTGCGTGGCATGCACCTGTGCGTACCCCGCAACATGACCCAGGCCGCCGGTATGTACAACACCCTGCTGCAAAGCGACGACCCGGCCATCGTCATCGAGTGCCTCAACGGCTACCGCATTAAGGAGCGCCTGCCCGACAACATCGGCACGTTCACCGTCCCGCTGGGCGTGCCTGAAATTGTGCGTACAGGCACCGACATTACGCTCATCACCTACGGCTCCAGCGTGCGCGTGGCCGAAGAAGCCTGCGACCTGCTGGCCCAGCACGGCATCTCCGTAGAAATCGTGGACGTCCAGACCTTGCTGCCCTTCGACCTGCCCCACCTGTGCGCTAAATCGGTGCAAAAGACCAATCGCGTCGCCTTTTTGGACGAAGACTTCCAGGGCGGCGCCAGCGCCTACATGCTCCAGCAAGTGCTCGAAAAGCAGGGCGCCTACCGATACTTAGACTCCGCACCCATCACCATCACCGCCCCCGACCACCGGCCCGCCTATGGCCAGGACGGAGACTACTTCAGCAAACCGCAGGCCGAAGATGTCTTTGACGCCCTCTATGCCCTCATGCGCGAAACCGACCCGGCAAGATTCCCCCTGTAGCGGCCAAACTTGTTTGGCCCTCCCCGTGAACATCCCCACCCGTCAATAGTTTTTTACCCCCAAAAAACGGCAACCATTTCCATCCGAACAAAACCCTCGCCCTTTCTACAACTGGCGAGTGCACCAGCAACGGCAAAACCACCCAGTAGGCTATTTCAGTATGGCAAAGACAGTTACGGGCTTTTCAAAATGGAGCAAGGCGCAGAAGATTGAATGGCTTGCCCAAAACTTCTTCCCCGACCCTGCGGCAGCCCAGGCTGCGCTGACGGCCTGGCACCGGCCCGAAGAGGAGCAAAAAATCATTGATGGATTTACGGAAAACGCCGTCAGCAACTACACGCTGCCGTTTAGCGTAGCGCCCAATTTTCTCATCAACGGCAAGGTATATGCCGTGCCCATGGTCATTGAGGAGAGCAGTGTGGTGGCGGCGGCTTCCAGTGCGGCGCGTTTCTGGCTGGAGCGGGGCGGTTTTCATGCCGAAGTGCTTGGTACGGTCAAGTTGGGCCAGGTGCACTTTCGTTGGGGCGGTTGTACCGAACGCTTACGGGCGTTGTTTCCGCGTCTGGAGGTGCACTTGAAAAGCAGCTGCGACGACCTGACGGCCAACATGCGCCAGCGTGGAGGCGGCATTTTGGGCATTGAATTGCTCGATTTTACGCCCTTCGAGCCTCATTACTATCAGCTGCGCGTCTCGTTTGAGACGTGCAACAGCATGGGCGCCAATTTTATCAACTCCGTGCTGGAGCGCATGGGCGACCAACTGGAGTATTTTCTGGAGAGCGAACCCGGCCTGACCGATGCTGAGCGCGACGTGGAGGTGGTCATGTGTATCCTCTCCAATTTCACTCCTAATTGTTTAGTGCGCGCCTGGGTGGAATGCCCGGTAAGTGAATTGGAAGACCTGGCCCAAAGCGCTGGTCTGCCCGGCCATGCCGCTGTGGATCGCTTTTGCACGGCCGTGCGCATTGCCGAGATAGATCCCTATCGGGCTGTTACGCACAACAAAGGCATTTTCAACGGCATAGATGCCGTCGTTATCGCCACGGGCAACGACTTCCGGGCGGTGGAGGCCTGTGGGCATGCTTATGCCTGTCGCAGCGGGCAATACCGGAGCTTGAGCCGTGCGGAGGTCAAGGACGGGCTGTTCCGCTTTGAGTTGGAAGTGCCGTTGGCCGTAGGCACGGTAGGCGGGCTGACGGCCCTTCACCCCCTGGCTAAACAGGCGCTGGAGATGCTGGGCAAGCCCTCGGCGACGGAACTGATGACCGTTATTGCCGCCGTCGGATTGGCCCAAAATTTTGCTGCCGTACGCTCTTTGGTCACTACGGGCATTCAGGACGGCCATATGCGCATGCACCTGAACAACATCCTGTTGCACTTGGGCGCTACAGAAGCGGAGAGCGAGGCTGCGCGCAGTTATTTTCAAGGTCAGACGGTCAGTTACAGTGGTGTGCGGGCGTTTTTGGAAGGCTTGCGCGCGGTACGGGTTTAGTCGAGTGTGTAGCTGACGCCTACGCGCATCAGGCGTCGCGGTTGGGGGTTGTACAGCAAGTCGTCGGGTGTCTGGGTGGCGTCCATGCCGGCGTAGCGCCGGTTGAAGAGATTGCGCGCTTCGACGTAGGCGGAGAAGTAGTCGCTCAGGAAGAGGCGGAAGACGGCGTCTAAGGTGGCAAAGTTGGGCAGCGTTGCGGGTGCGTGGGTGCGCTGGTAAAGCGTTGGGTAAGCGACGGAGCTACTGCTTAAGGTGGCGCCGCGGAGGTAGAAGAGGTTCACCTCCCATTTTCGGCCGTAGGCCATCAGACGCAGTTGCGTCAGGCGGCGCGGGTAGTTGCGCACGTCGGGTAGGGTAGGGCGGTCGTCGGTGAGCCATTCCTGGCCGCGGCTGTATTGGAAGGCATACTCGGCGTGGAGGTTTATCTCGTTTTTGCCCAGTTCTTCGCGTTGTCGGCGGGCGTGGAACAATTGTCGGCCCAGGACGGCCTGGATACCCCACAGGCGCAGGGCGAGGTGGGGCGTTTGCCGGAAGCCGTAGCGCCAGCCGGCGTCGGTGGGTTCCAGATTCCCGTCGCGCATTAGCCGGTGGGCTTCCTGGTAGAAGGCTATGATTTCGGCCGAAAAGCCAGCGGGCTGGAAGCCCACGCCTGCTTCTGTGGCGCGCGTGCGTTCGGGCAGGCCCACGAGCATACCGTCGGCGATGAGGGGGCGGGCGTCCATGGGGCTGCTGATGCCAGGCCGGTAGGTGCGTGCCGCTCGGAAAGCCAGAGGGCGTTGGAAGCCCTCAGCGTAGGTCAGGCGTACCGACAGGCTGCTGTCGAAGGCGTGGCGTAAGGCCAGGCGTGGTGCCAGCAAGGGCGGCCCGTCGAGGGCTATTTGGAATGCCAGGCTGCCGAGCAAGAACGTCCGCCGTGTGCGCCATACTGCCTGAGCGAAGAGGTTAGCATCCAGAGTCGTCTGGTTTCCAGCGGGAATAGGGAAATTGACGGGCGGGTCAGTTTCACCACCGACAGAAACGGTTACGGGCGTTCGGAAATAGCCCATGGGAGGCACCCCACTGGCCAGATTGGCCTGCAGGCCAGCGTCTATGTGGAGGCGTGCGGTAAGGGCGGTGTGCAGGCGCGACTCTAGGCGCAGGTCCACGCCGTTGGCGGCCATGTAGCGTTCCTCGTCGGCGTAGCGTTGGGTCAGGGCTTGCACCAGTTGGCGGCGCTCGTCATCGGTGTCGGGCATTTGGGTGGCGTATAGCGCCGTGCTCAGGCCGTCGAACACAGGTGTGAAGGCTGAAGAGCCTTGTACCGAGTAGCGCGTCAGCGACAGCAGGTGCGTAGTGGTCGTCCGCCGGCGCGTGCGTTGGAGGCTTGCGGCGAACGACTCTATCTGTTCGGCTACGCGGTTCGAGGGGTTGGCATACGAAGCAGCCAATGGACTTAAGCCCAAGCTGCTGTGCTCGAAGCGGCTCATGCGGTGATACTGAAAGCGGATGCCGCGCCAGGTGAAGTGTAGCCCCAGCAGGCGGCTTTCGTGCGGGATGACGGCAGTACGCGCCACAGAGTCGTCCGGCATGCGAGGGCGGTAGTTGGGCAGCAGGCGCAGAATGGAGGTGTCCAAACCGAAAGGCAAATAGCGAGCTGGTGTAAACAGCGCCTCATCGTAGTAGTAATCGGTGGACTCACGCACCGTGCTGCTGCCGTAAAGGCTGAAGCGGAAGCTGTTTTTGCCCTGGAACAGCTTGCCGCCCAGCGTCAGGTCGAGCCGATTAAAACCATAATTGCCCAACGATAAGTCGGCCTGCGTGTAGACCGGGCGCTCGCTTTCTTTCAAAATCAGGTTGATCACTGCCACACAGGCCCCATCGCCGTAAATGGCCGATGCTGGCCCGATGAGCACCTCAACACGCTCGCACTGGCTCAGCGGCAATTGCGCCCCAATGGGCATGCCCGGCGCTGCGGAAGGACGTATGGGCACGTCATTGATGAATACTCGTGTGTACGCATTGCCTCGAAGCCCACGCACTTGAAAGAGCTCGCCTTCTAGCGCGTTGCCCGGCTGCGACACGCGCACGCCCGGCACGGCTCGCAGTACATCGCCCAGCGTAACAAAACCGTAGCGCGCAATTTCTTGTGCCGTAAACACCCACACCGTTTGCGGCACTTCCTCTACTCGCTCCAGCGAGCGTGTGGCAGATTGGGCTACCCGCTCTACCAAGTCGGTTCGTCGGGTCAGAATGTTGGTGTCCGAAAGCGCTTCGGGCACGAGGATAAAAACCGTATCCGTCTGGCCAGCCATGTTACGGGCCAGAAGAAGCAGGCAACAACACACGAGCGCTCGCATACGAAGGGTGGGTGTTCGGATTTGCAGGGTCAAAAGAACGAAAAAGGTGTGGGCCAGCAACGACCGGGCACTCGGAAGGCCGCCCGCGCAATATGAAAAAAGCCTCACCGGGGGCAATCCAGCGAGGCTTTCTGCGGTAAGATGCAAAGGGCTACCCCGAAATCTTGACGTTCGGTGGGCAGGTCGGGCAGTAGCACGGCGGCGTGATTGTTACTGTAGTCATCTCAGATGGCACCGTGAATTCACACAGGTCGAACAGCCCCAGACGGCCCGTGTCGTCAGGCAGGGCGAGCTTGAGCTCTACGTTTTGCGGCCGGTCAATTTTGCGCACGGAGAACACCAATGGCTGGCCTGCCGGCGGGATGGGCATGTTGGTCAGCTGGCCATCTATGTACACTTGGATGCGGCTTCGATAGCGGTCGAGGCCTTTGTCGAGGTTGACATATACCAGCACGTCGCGGCATTCGCAGGCAGCGGTGAGTTCGAGCACTGGCCTATCGGTGCGGCCGCTGGCCTGACATTCGCAGTTAGCGTCGCCTACGCGCACGCTGATGGGCTGGTTGTTTTGCTTTGCCCAGAAGACAATCTGGGTGCCATTGCCCTCTAAGTTGTAGTCTTTTTGGCGCTTTTCGTTGACGTACACCCACGGATTGTCTAAGCGCCGCGGCAGCGTAACGATTACTTTGGTGGACTTAGCCGATCCGGCTGCTGCCGAAGCAGACATTCTCGACTGTCCTTCGCCGGGCGGCACACTGCTCGCGCGAGGCTGAGGCGTTGGCGCGGGAGAGGCACCACCGAAATAGCTGGCTGGTGCCAGGCCTCTATGTTGTGCCGCAGCACCACCGTAGGGCTGTGTGGTCAGGGTAGCACCTCTGCCCACGCGGCCATTGTAAGCGTATGTGGTAGGGGAAAGGCCGCCTGCATTGGGATCAACAATGCGGAAGGTGTGTTCGCGCGTCGTCTCGCAGAAGGGAATGACGTAGCGGTGATATCCTGTGCGAGTGCCTTTGAGCACGTACTTTTCATCCACGACGACTAAGATGGTGTCCACGTCCAGCGGTACGTCTAAGTACGTGCGGCAGTTGGTTACCGGTGCTGTGCGTGGCTCGCCGGTGCGGTCGTTGTGAATCTGATACAGTTCCAGCGGTACGAACATTTCGCCCTGTCGAACGGTGCCAATGAAGTCCAGTTCGCCGTCTTCGACGATGAGCGTCTTGGGCAGTTCTATGTCGCGCGTATTCACCTTAACCTTGATTATGCGCCGGTCAGCAGGCATGACCTCATAGGTCATCTCGCCGGTGAAAAAGAGGACAGGGGCAACAAACTCATGGTCTGTGGCAAAGGCGAACTTAAGCTCTTGCTCCTCCTCCAAACTGTTGTAAAACCATATGCCTCCGGGCAATAGGGCGGTTAATAGAAGCAATAAGAGCAGCCCAATGTCCCGACGTGAGCGTTTCTGAGGTGCTGAGCTAGGTAGAGTAATGCGGCGATTTTCCATAAAATAAAGTAGTGGCAAAAAGGTTGCGGGTTTGCTTTGGGCATGTAAAGGTAAGCAAAATACATATCTTTTTAAGAAAATTTGCCTATAAGTGCCCTCCGCCTTACCTACGCAAGTTTTAATAGAAAATAATCTCAGTGGCCCCGTAGCCGTACTTGCGGTGATATTCGTTTTTGAACTTCCATACCGCTGGATGGCGTTGGAGTTCTTCAGCAATGGCCTCGCGTAGTTTTCCTTCGCCGACGCCGTGAATGATGAACACGCGGGGAATACCCAAACGTATGGCTTTGTCCAAGAAGTTCCGAAAGTGCGCCAACTGGAGGTGCAGGATTTGTCTGGGGTCGAGTTTTTCGTAGTTGGGCAGGAGTTTTTCGGCGTGCAGGTCTATTTCGTTGCTGAATTGGGCCACTTCGGCCACGTTGTATGGGTCAATTGGGCGTACGTTCGGATGGGCCGGGGTGGAGGGTTTTCGCGTGTGTTGGCGGGCGAGTTCGCGCAGGTCGGTTTCGCTACGCCTGGGTGGAGGGGCGGTCAGTTTTTCCAACAGGACAAGGCGATGTGCCTCTACGCCCAGAATGGGCACGGCTTGGCGGGCGTTGAAGAACGTTTTAGGCCGAATGCGCACCAGTCGCTCCACGGGCGCCTCGAGGCCTTCGGTGCTGACGCGGCGGCAGGTTAGGCAAGCCTCAGGGTGGTCGCTCAGGTCGTCGGCGAGCATAGTGCCCAGTTCCAGGGCAGTAGCAGCGCCTATTTTTCCTTCCGCCTCGAGTACGACGCGCGCATCGGTGTCGAGGACCATCTCGAACACTCCTTCCTGGTCGGTGTCGTTGAGCAGCCACACCGTGTAGCGGGATACCGAGCCGTCGCGTCCGGGCATCGGCTCGAAGACCAACGAGATGCCCTGCGGGTTTGCTATAGCCTGAGCGCTGGTGATTTGGCGCCGCGGCGGTGCCTCCGGCGGCCGAGATGAGGCTTTTACGCTGGGGGCCTGTGGTTTCGAGGGCGCTGCAGGCGGTAACAGGTCTTCCTCGAACGCCGGGATTTCCACATCCGGCGCGTCTTCTAAGCGCACCATCAGCGTATTGTCATCTATGCGGCTCACGACCACAGCTTTATCGCCCGTGTAGCGAAGCCTGACTCTCGTGCCTGGCACCAACAGCATAGCGGTGGGTATTGTGTATTTTTTTAAGAAAACACCTGCAAAAGTAGCGCCACCAGCGGCTTTAAGGCGAGGGCTTATGCGGTGGCGTCTGGCTCTTGCCGGTATTCTTGTGGCGTCGACAGCGGTCGCTGCAATAGCGCACCTCGTCCCAGCAGCGCTCCCACTTCTTGCGCCAGGCGAAGGGGCGCCCACAGACCTGACAGACCTTTTGCGGCAAATTTGCTTTGTCGGGCTTCTTCATTTTTGTTTTTTAGCTGCTAATGGGCTTTTTTTACCACAAAGGCACGAAGGCTTTTAGCCGCTAATGCACGCGTGAATTCTACCACTAAGGCACGAAGAAGTTCACTAAAGCAGCTGGATTTTTTTAGAGGAGAGGGTAGGGGTAAGGCGCATCCTGTTTCTGTGTCTGGCATTCAGGCGAAAACCCTCGCCTTTTTGAAAGCCGAAAGGCTATTTTTTATGGGTAAAATGGCACTCGACTGAATGCTTCAAAGAGTGGCATAGTCTCAGGCTTTTCGGTCGTATGCCTTGGCGCTCCTTTTCGTTGCAGTATGTTAAATTTTTGCTTGCTTCTCCGGAAGCATTACAGAAATGCCGCTTTTCCTGATTTTTGAACGTGAAAACGCTTTTGTTTCACCAAATCTCTTTTTCAACATGCGTGTACTTATTCTTTTCCTGATGGCTTTTGTAGGGTGGCAATGCAAACAGACGCCTAAGGCACCAGCAGCGGCCGAGTCGGCCCCGCCTGCCATAACCACACTGCGCGGTCATTTTAGCATGACCGACCAGGGGGCTGTGCTCCGCGCCTGCCCCGATGGTAAAAGTTATCGCATCAGCGATGCCTCCGGTCAATTAGACTCGTTGTATGAGCAGGTCTGTATGCCGGCCCCCATACCGGGTGAGGCCGTCTATGCCGTCCTGACGGGTGTGCTATCCGATGATGGTCAGACGCTCTCGGTGCAGCGCGCCGATACCCTGACCTCCAAAGGCCCCAGAAACGCCTGTTTGGGTTGGGAGTTCTGGGTCTCAGGCACGGAGCCTTTCTGGAGCCTCCAGATTTCAGAGGCCGAAGGCGGCCTGTTTTTCAAAGACATTGGCCAGGAGGAAGGGCGGGCTTTTGCCTGGAAAGCCCCCAAAACCGACGGCAAAAGCACGTGGACTTACGAAAGCGACGACCTGAAAGTCGTCATCAAAAAGGCCGAATGCAGCGATGGCATGTCGGAACTGAAGTACAGCTACAGCGCCGAACTGACCATTGCCGGTCGTAAACTGCGCGGCTGCGCCATCCGAAGCGGCGAACCCATGCCCACCGAGTAGCGGCCAGGTAGCGGCTAAACTTGCTTAGCCCCCGTACCCGCCAAACTTGTTTGGCCACCTAAAAAACAAGCGCCGCCCACCACGTCTTTGGCAGGCAGCGCTTGTTTCTTTTCATCATCTTTTCAAATCTTACTGCTTTTCCGCCCTCAACGTCGAGGCCGGTGCTATGGTCGGCTGGGTTTGCTCTGCCGAAGAGATGCGCGGCTGTTCGTGGCGTGCTGGGGGTTGCGTGTTGCCCATTTCGCTGCTCGTGTGGCCGCCCAGGATGGGTGCGATGGCCAGACCCATCAGGCAGGTCAGTTTGATGAGGATGTTCATCGAGGGACCGGAGGTATCTTTGAACGGGTCGCCTACGGTGTCGCCGGTAACGGCGGCTTTGTGTGGGTCGGAGCCTTTGTAGTAGACCTGGCCATTGATTTCGACGCCTTTCTCAAAGCTCTTTTTGGCGTTGTCCCAGGCGCCGCCGGCGTTTGATTGAAAGAGCGCCCACAGTACGCCGCTGACGGTTACGCCGGCCATGTAGCCGCCTAAGGCTTCGGCACCCATAAGGAAGCCGATGGCGATGGGGGTAGCGATGGCGATGATGCCTGGGGGCAGCATCTCGCGCAGGGCAGCGCGGGTAGAGATTTCTACGCAGCGTCCGTATTCGGCTTTGCCTTCGCCTTCGAGCAGGCCCGGTATTTCGCGGAACTGGCGGCGTACTTCATTGACCATATCCATGGCGGCGCGGCCTACGCTTTGCATGGCTAAGGCCGAGAACACGACCGGCACCATGCCACCCAGGAACAGGGCGGCCAGCACGTCGGCTTTGAAGATGTTGATACCGGCGATGCCTGTGAAGTCCACATAGGCAGCGAACAGGCCCAGCGCCGTGAGGGCGGCAGAGGCGATGGCAAAGCCCTTGCCGATGGCCGCGGTGGTGTTGCCTACGGCGTCAAGGATGTCGGTGCGTTGGCGCACTTCTTTGGGCAGCTCGCTCATTTCGGCGATGCCGCCGGCGTTGTCGGCGATGGGGCCAAAGGCGTCAATGGCCAATTGCATGGCGGTGGTGGCCATCATAGCCGAGGCGGCGATGGCTACGCCGTAGAAGCCCGCCAGCGAGTAAGCGCCCCAGATGGCCAATGCAAACATGACGATGGGCATCCATGTCGAGAGCATGCCGGTGGCCAGGCCAGCAATGATGTTGGTAGCGTGGCCTGTGCCCGATTGTTTCACGATGCTTTCGACGGGCTTTTTGCCCATACCTGTATAGTACTCAGTGATGGCCGAGATGAGCGCGCCCACGATGAGGCCGATGACCACGGCATAAAATACATAGGTGTTGCTGACCTCGCGCGGGCCGACGCCGAAGAAGTTCATCGTCATCGTGTCAGGCAGCATCCAGTGGATGACCGGATAGCAGGCAATGCCGGTGAGGATGATGCTCGTCCAGTTGCCGAGGTTGAGGGCGTTCTGCACCGTGCCAGCGGTAGCGTTGGCGTCGTCTTTGACGCGCACTAAGTTCATGCCGACCATCGAGAAGAGGATGCCCAAGCCGGCGATGAAGATGGGCAGCAGGATGGGGCCGATGCCGCCGAAGGGGTCGTTGATGCCGCCGGAGTCGCGGATGACGGAGTTGCCCAGCACCATGGCGGCCAGCATGGTGGCCACGTAAGAGCCGAACAGGTCGGCGCCCATGCCGGCCACGTCGCCCACGTTATCGCCCACATTGTCGGCGATGACGGCCGGGTTGCGCGGGTCGTCCTCAGGGATGCCGGCTTCTACTTTGCCCACCAGGTCAGCGCCTACGTCGGCTGCTTTGGTGTAGATGCCGCCGCCCACACGTGCAAACAGTGCGATGGACTCAGCGCCCAGTGAAAAGCCCGCCAGCACTTCCAGAATGCGCGACATGACGACCGGGCCACCGGCGGCGTAGTTGCCGTCCATGAAATAGCGGAAGAAAATAGCAAATAGCGCGCTTAGACCCAGCACTGCCAGACCCGCCACCCCCAAGCCCATTACCGAGCCACCATTAAACGACACCTTGAGCGCCTGCGCCAGACTAGTGCGCGCCGCTTGAGTAGTGCGCACGTTGGCTTTCGTGGCGATGCGCATGCCGGCAAAGCCCGCCAGCACCGAAAAAGCCGCACCGATGACAAAGGCCACGACAATGAGTGGGTGGCTGGTAGTTACTACGGTGCTTTGCCAGCCCAGCAAGGCGCCTGCTACCAGCACGTAGATGGCCAGCACACGGTATTCAGCCTTCAAAAAGGCCATGGCGCCGTCGGCAATGTGGTGCGCGATGGCTTGCATACGTGACTCGCCAGCGTCTTGTTTCTTAACCCAAGCCTGCAGCACCAACATGTACAGCAGGCCAGCTATGCCAAAAAGGGGCAGTAGGTAAACTAAAGCGTCCATCGTGTTTTGTTTTGCTTTCTACGATATCGGTGAGTTTTTCCTAAAAAATCGAAAAGAGACGCAAAAGTAGGCAAATTTCTTTTCGGACGGCGCATGCAATGGCCATTTGCGCAGAATAATGGGCGGCGGGGGTGTCAGAAGGTCACTGCAAATCAGGGCTGGGCGGCGTCCGTAGCAGGTGGCGTTTCAGAGCCTTCTGCCGGCGTCAGGTGAGGCAAATAATGCGTTCGCAGGGTGTCGAGGTGGTGCAGGTGATGGCCGGCGATAATGTAAAAAAGTGCGCGCGGTGTCGAGCGCAAGCCGCTGGCGATGCCCGGAAAGCGCGCCTGCGTTTCGGTGCATTGCCGCAGCAGGAAGAGGGTGTTGTCGCGCACGGCTTTCCACTCTTGCAACAGGTCTTTGAGGGTGCGGGCGGAGACGTCCACCCCTTCCATCCAGAATACCGGGTTGAAGCCCGGCAGGGCGATGCGGTCGCCGCGCATGAACGACAGGATGCGGAAGGCCATCACGCGCTCAAAGTCTATGAGGTGAATGAGCACCTGCTTAAGCGTCCATTTGTCGGGCGCGTATCGGTAGTCGCCGGCGCTTTCGGGCAAGTTACGCAGGAGTCGTTGTGTGTCGGCGAAGGTGCGCTTCAGCAGCGTCTGCGCCCCTGTGCGCGGAGGCAGCCGCTTCAAATACTGCTCGTGCAGAGGAGCATACTCGCCTTTTTTAGGGCGTTTCATGACTTAGCCAGACGGGTCATAAACCACACTTCAAACGCCGTGTAAAGGGCGTAGATGAGCAGGAAAATGCCGACGTACCAGGCATTTTCGGGTTTGGCCTCTTCGCGATAGATGAGCAAAAAAGCAAGGGAGCCGAGCATTTTGCCAAAGACAGAGCCAATGACCAACTGCGTGAACAGGTGCTTGCTGGTGCTGACGGCGGCGCGCTTGCCCGCCAGGAACAGGCCGATGCACAGGGCTATGAAGGCTACCACGACACCCACAGTGAAATACAGGTGCGTGCGGGTGGACGGCAGCAGCCACATCAGGGCGCTCACGCCTGCTGCAGCAATGGCCGTTACGAGAGCCAGATAGGCCAGAAAGGTAGAGAAGCGCATAAAGGGAGGACGAGAGCTACTTCAACTTCCGATACAGCGACACGAAGGCCGCCACCAGAAAAAATAAGGTGAGAAAGACCGTCCACGTCGGGCGTTCCAGACCTAAACGCGCGTCTAACCAGCGCCCAATGAACACGCCGGCCAGACACGCGCCCAGCAACTCGAAGGCCAGGCCACCGTAGCGCATCCACTCGCGCAAGGACGACCTACGCCTTGGCGCCGGTGGCTTTTCCGACGACATCACCCGAAGCAGCTTTGGCGGCGCCATTGCCGGCGCCCGTTTCCATCTTGCACGTAACGTTGAAGCGCGCACCGCTTTGCACCACGAGCTTGTTGGTGCTGATTTCGCCTTCCACCTCAGCCGTTTCGCGCACATTGAGCAACTCGCTCACCTTCAGGTTGCCCTTGAAGCGCCCTTCGATGACCGCGTTGGCACATACAATGTCGCCCTCTACCTGACCGGTAGGGCCGATGATGATTTTGGACTTGCAAGCGATTTTGCCCTTCACCGCGCCATCTACTCGCAGGTCGCTGTCGCAGTTGAGGTTGCCTTCGAGTACGGTGCCTTTTACCAGTGCATTAAACGCACTACCAGCGGTACTGGCCGCCGTGCTGGTTTCTTCCGTGTTTTTGCTTCCGCCAAACATGTTGAAAAGTCGGTGATTGAGTTTTTTAAAAAAATCAAGTTATCTCAGAGCAGGTGCGCTGGTAGCGCTAATAGCAGCCGGCTTTATGCCTTAAAGATGGATAAGCCGTGCTCGGGTGTTGAGGCTCTTTGTGCATTCGTGGTTCATTTCTTTGAACCCTTTAAGCGAAAAAAGCAGAGAATTTCCGCAAACCTACGGAAGTCCTCTGCTTTGTTTTTCCGGAGCAGGCCGGAAAAAATCGGAATTGTCGTTAGAAGTTCGGGCAATAGACGCCGCGGCGCTCAGGGCCGCAGATTTTATAGAGCAGCGAGAATTCAAAAGCGCCATTGCCGTTGGAGGCCACGGCGAGGCTAGAAGTGTTGATGTCGTAGCTAAAGCCGACGGTGAACTGCTCGTAGTCAAAGCGGGTGCTGAGGATGAAGGCATCCACCAATTTGCCCTGGTTGAGGCGGTTGGCTACGCGCGCCCAGGCGCCCAATTGGAAGGCCTGGCTGTAGCGGCGGCTGTTGCCCAGCAGGAATTTGAACGAGTTGCCGGCGTTGACCTGGAACGAGGGGCCCTGGAAGAACGTTACCACGCCCGGCAACAGGCCGAAGCGCTTGCCCGCCATGAATTCACCGCCTGCGTGGAAGGTGAATTTGCTGTACAGCGGAATGTTCTGGCGGCCAAACGACTGGTTGGCGCGGTTGAGGTGGCTAAATGCTGCACCAAAGTAGAAGTTGCTGTATTCATCAAACACGCTGAACCACAGCAGGCCCGCCGACATGTCTAAGAAGAGAAAGTTCGGGTTTTCGATGACCTCGCCCGGCTGCGTGGGGTCAAACTGACCGGCGCCGTTGTTCTGGCTGGGCCAGCGGAGGGCGGCGCTGTTGATGCTGCGCTGGCTGACGCCAAAGTCGCCACCAAACACTAAGTAGTGGGCTTTGCGGCGATAACCGCCCATCTTCTTAGCATACGAACCCGAAAGACGGGCCTGAAGCGTGGCAAATTCGGACTCACCAGCCTTATCGCCCCAAAGGGTGCCGCCGATGCCGAAGTAGTCGTAGCGGCCCACAGCCACCTTTTGGTCGTAAGAGGCCGAGAAAGTGTTATACGCATTCTGGCGCAACACAGACGCCCACTGGTTGCGGTAGTTGGCAACGAAGCGCTGCGAGCAGTTCATCACACCCGTCATGGCCGGGTTGAGGTTTAAGGGACTCATGTAGAACTGCGAAAAATGGATGTCTTGAGCCTGAACAGCGACCCCAGACAGGCACAGCACAAGGCCCAACACGCTAACACGTAAAGCAGTCTTTTTCATAAACAGGCAGAACTATGTTTGTTTGGTTAAAAACATTGACGCAAATCACCGTTCACGAGACGGGGAACCCTCTGAAAAGAACACGCAGCGGATTAAACATCAGCGTGAAGTAAGGCAAAGGTAGAACTTTCGTATTTTGGCCAATAGGCCTTTGCCAATTTTGGCCATAAAATTTGAAATTTTAACGCTCCGAATCGCCTTGCAGGCCGATAAACGCGCCCTTAACGGGCTGTATTTCGGGTCAAAAGTTAAGGTTTGGCGCGTGTTTTATGTCAGAGGCAGCGCAGCGGCGCCTTGCTGCCTGCGTGAATGTTAAAGCCTCAGAGGCGTCGGGTGATTTGCGGCAGCACGCGGTTTTTCCAGGCGACGTAATCGCCGGCGAGGATGCGCTGGCGGGCTTGCCGGACGAGGTCTAAGTAGAAGCCGAGGTTTTGCAGGGTGGCTAATTGCATGGCCAGAATTTCACCGCTAATAAATAGGTGTCGGAGGTAAGCGCGGGTGTGTTGCTGGCTGGTGGGGGCCGGGCATTGAGCGTCAATGGGGTCGAAGCAGTCCTTCCAGCGTTGGTTTCGGATGCTGACGATGCCCTCCCATGTGTAAAGGATGCCGTGGCGGGCGTTGCGCGTAGGCAGCACGCAGTCGAACATGTCTATGCCGCGTTCGATGCACTCGAGCAAGTTTTCGGGGGTGCCTACGCCCATGAGGTAGCGCGGGCGGTCGGCGGGCAGGATTTCGGTAACCAGCTCCGTCATGGCGTACATTTCCTCGGTGGGTTCGCCTACCGATAGGCCGCCAATAGCGTTGCCCGGGCAATCGAATGCGGCGATGGCTTTGGCCGACTGGCGGCGTAGATCCGGATACACGCTGCCTTGCACGATAGGAAACAGGGCCTGGCCATAGCCATAGAGCGGCTCGGTGTGCTGGAAGCGTTCCACACAGCGGGCCAGCCAGCGGTGTGTGAGTTCCATAGAATTTTTGGCATATCGGAAGTCGCAAGGGTAGGGGGGGCACTCGTCAAAGGCCATGATGATGTCGGCCCCAATGATACGCTGGATGTCCATGACGCCCTCCGGGGTGAAGGTGTGCCGCGAGCCGTCGATGTGGCTTTGGAACGTAACGCCTTCTTCGCGAATCTTGCGTCGGTGGGCCAGCGAATAGACCTGGTAGCCGCCGCTATCGGTCAGGATGGGGCGCTTCCAGGCGTTGAAGCGGTGCAGGCCGCCGGCTTGTTGCAGTATGTCTAAGCCCGGGCGCAGGTAGAGGTGGTAGGTGTTACCCAGGATGATTTGTGCACCGATGTCGCGCTCCAGTTCGCGCTGGTGTACGGCTTTTACCGTACCTGCTGTTCCGACGGGCATGAAGATGGGGGTTTCTATAGTACCGTGGTCGGTGTGCAGGCGTCCGGCGCGGGCGCGGCTGTGCGGGTCGGTGGCCAGCAGTTCAAAGGTCATAGCGGCGGCGTTCACAGGAAGGGATTATACTCGCGCTCGTGGCGGATGGTAGTGGCTGGCCCGTGGCCTGAATAGACGACTGTCTCATCCGGCAGGGTGAACAGCTGCGTGCGGATGCTCTGGATAAGGGTCTCATGATGGCTACCGGGCAAGTCGGTACGCCCGATGCTTTCGTAGAATAGTGCATCGCCTGCCACCACAAAGCCGGCTTCAGCGCAGTAGAACGACAATCCGCCCGGGCTGTGGCCTGGTGTGAAGCGCGCCTCTAAGCGGGTATCGCCAAAAGTAATGACTTCGCCTGCCTCGATGAAGCGCTCCGGGCGCGGGGCCGGCTCGGGTCGCGGCAGGCCGTATAGCGTGCAAATGTCGGGGTAGCGCTCCAGCAGGGGCAGCTCGTTGCGGTGGCATTCGGGCAGCAGCCCCCAGTGCTGATGCACAAAAGCAGCGCCGAAGATGTGGTCAATGTGTGCGTGTGTTAGCAGTAATCGCACGGGCCGAACATGTAGTCGTTCTACCAACCTCACCAGTAAATCGCACTCGACGGGTGTGTAGCAGCCAGGGTCTATGAAAACGGCTTCACCCGTGGCATCATAAACAACATAGGTGTTCTCTGCGAACGGACTGACTTCCAGGTGGACTATCTGCGTCATGACCGGGCAAGATTACGCACATTTTGAAAAATGACCGAAAGGGCTCTCTCGCTGAGCAGGCCTCGCCCTGGCATTGGTACTGCTCTTTTTTAAAATCAACGCAAGTCAGTGCCGGTGGGGCGGTCGTGTATCGAGTTTTTACGGTTTTAATGGTCGCACTCTTTTCTGGCAAAAGGGTCTCTGAGCATCCGTTTCGGGCTGGATTTCAAATTTTAGAAAGTTCTTGAAATTCAATTTTTTAAACCAAAAAAAATGATGAAAAGGCGGCTTTTTCTCATGCGGTGACTCTGCTGAATTGTCCCTTTAGCCGGCTGAGGTCGGTCGGACTTTCGCTTCATGAATTGGACACTTCACTTTTAAAATGCTATGAGGAAAAGCATCATGAAAAGCCTGATTTACAGAAACGAGAAAAGTCGCCTGAGTACATGGGCCATCTGGGTGGGCCTGTTGTTGTGGGTCTGCTTTGGGCAAGCCGAAGCTGTGCTGGCGCAGTGCAACCCTGCGGGAAACCCTACGCGGTGGGAGTACACGCTCAAGCCTACGGAGCAAATTAAAGTGGTAGGGCAGCAGTTCTGCACCTCACAGCAGCAGAGCAACGGATGTTGTAGCGCCAATCCGGCGTATCGGTGTCTGGACCTGGTCTTCCACATCGAGAACGGGCCGAACGGGGAGCCGTTCGATACCAGCTGCCGCGGCCAGCTCAATCTGATGACAGCGCAAGGCAACTTTGATGCGCTGTTTTTCGGCGTAGGGACACCCAATCCAGCGGGTAACAACGTGAGCTGCAGTGCACCGGTGAGCATCGGCAACAATTTTGATATTGCGCTGCTTTTCAATGGCCTGTCTAACGGCAATGTAACGGCGCACCTGTTGGTTTTTGATCCAGTGGGTGTACCGATATTTAGCAGTATTCAAATCGTCAGTCCTGGGCAGGCGGCTATGCTGACGCTGTGCAAGCCGGGTTTTGGCTGTGTGATGGACGACATCGTTTTTGGCTGCTGCAACATCAGTGGGGCGCTGGCGCTCAACAGTGGGGCGCCTGCCACCATTTGCGCTGGACAGACTACCGTGCTCAAAGTGGAAGGGCTGAAGGGCCTGCCACCCTATCAGGTAACCATACGGGCCGCTACGGCAACGGACACGACGCACTTCACCGTTACCATACCGAGCGATGGCGACACTGACCTGACGCGCGACACGTTGCTGGTGGCCGTTTCGCCCACGAAGACCACCACCTATTGCGCAGTGAGTGTAGAAGATGCGACCGGCTGCATTCAGCCCATCATTACCAACAACAAAGCCACCGTAACGATAGCGCCGGCACCCATTGTAAACGCCGGCGATGACATCGCCCTGTGCCAGAATGAAAACCTCAATCTGAGCCTTTTGGGGGCGTCCATCCAGCCTAATGGCAGTGGCATAACCACCGGCATATGGAGCACGAGCGGCTCCGGTTCGTTCCAGCCCAACAACCAATTCCCGGGGGCAACGACGTACGTGCCCAGCGCAGCCGACCGCGTTGCTGGCTTCGTCATCCTGACGCTGACCAGCGCCGACCCGCCCGGGCCGTGTGGACCGGTATCGGACCAGGTGCGGGTATCGTTCATTCCATCCTCCGCTCTCACCTGCAACGATGAAGTGATTGTAGCGTTAGGTCCTTCGGGTGTCGCTGTCATCGAGCCAGACATGCTGTTGGAAGCACCCAACCCTAATGGAAAGTATCTCGTAGAGGTATTTGTCAATGGCGTCAACATCGGTAACCAGGTCAATTGCTCGCATATTGGTCAGAATGTATTGGGCCGTGTAACCGACCTGTGTACTGGCGTGCGCTGCACCACGCGCATTCGCGTCGCGGACAATCTGCGCCCCCAACTGACCTGTACGGACATTGTGCTGGTATGTGCCGTGATGAATTACACACCCGATGCATTGGCCGCTCTGGGCATTGCCAACGCCTATCCACAGGTGAACGAAAACTGCGGCCAATATGACCTGACGTATAGCGATATCTGGAAGGACCAGACCTGCAACGATCCTTATATTGGCTATGTGCTCCGCACCTGGACGGCCCGCGACGCACAGGGCAACGTCTCTTCCTGCTCGCAATACGTTTATTTTGAAAATCGCGGCATTGATGCCGTGCGTATTCCGGCCAACGTAACCTTAGAGTGCAACGGTAATGCGCCCGACACCTCTATTATGAATACCGGCGTGCCGTTCATCGAGGCTTACGGAACACAGTTTCCCATCTTCCCGCCCTCGAAGGCAGGCATTTGCCGCCTGAGCATCACATACCAGGACAGGATTTTCCCCATCTGCCCGGGTTCGTACAACATCATCCGTGAGTGGACGGTGCTCGATTGGTGCAGTCCCGTAGTGCAAAGCGGGCCGAATGCCAATCCGCGTACTTTCTCGCAGATGATTTCGGTATTCGACCAGACGGGGCCGACGTTCATCAATTGCCCTGACGACCTGACGGTGAGCACTGACGCGCTGGCCTGCTGCGCTACCGTTACGCTGCCGTCGGTGCGCCTGCGCGACGTGTGCGCCAACCCACGTGAAGCCAGGGCCATCATCCAGGTGCGGCATCCCATCACGGGCGACGTCATCAACACCCTTCAGGTGGCAGCAACGCTGACGACGCCTCCGGGGGCTAACCCACCGAGCACAGACCGCATCGCCGTCTTCGCACCCACACCTTGTCTGCCCATTGGCGCCCACACCGTCATCTACGAGGCAGAAGACAACTGCAACAACGCCTCAACGTGCAGCTTCCAACTCACCGTGCGCGACCTCACGCCACCGCAAGTGGCTTGTGTAGAAATCACCCAGATAGCGCTCGGTATCAACGGTATGGCTCTGGTAAACGCTTCTACGTTCGACAAAGGCTCCTACGACGCCTGTGGCCCGGTGTATTTCAAGGCCCACCGCATCGAAGATAACTCATGTCAACCTACGGCGCATTTCTTTGACCAGGTCAAATTCTGCTGCGAAGACATCGGCGACACTATCGAAATCATCTTGCGCGTCTATGATGCCCAGCCGCCTGCTGGCCCAATTTCACCTGATCTGGCTGTGGGCAATTACAACGAGTGTATAGTGCAGGTGTATGTCGAAGACAAGCTCCGACCCGTCTGCACGCCGCCGGCCAACACGACGGTCAGCTGCGAAAACTTTGACCCCACGCTGTGGGCTTACGGCATGGCCACGGGCGCGGACAACTGCTGCGTGGATACCATTCTCACCATCGTGAATTACAACCAGTTTGACACCCTGTGCAATCGCGGTACCATCACGCGTATCTTCCGTGTTGCGGATTGTGCCGGCAACGCACAGACCTGCTCGCAGCGCATCGTGGTCAACTACCAGTCCAACTTCTTTGTGCGTTTCCCCAACGACCTGAACCTCAACGAGTGCAACAGCCCGTTCGATAACTTCGGACAGCCCGAATTCTTTGGCAAGGACTGCGAAGCTCTGGGTGTCTCATACGAAGACCGGCGCTTCACCGTCGTGCCCGACGCCTGTTTCAAAATCGAGCGCACCTGGACGATCATCAACTGGTGCGGCTACAATCCGAATTTAGGGTGCACCGTAGTGCCCAACCCGAACCCGAACCCGCAGAGCGATCACCCGAGCAACCTCGTCGGGCCAACGGTATCGCCTATGGGTACACCAGCGCCCTGGACACCTACCAACGTGCGCATCTCGCCCAGTGACCCCCTGCCGACCAACTTTAGCACGTTCTGGTCGCCCAACCCGAACTGCTACAAATACACGCAGATCATCAAGGTGCGCGACACAAAAGTGCCCATTCTCCAGTGCCCAACCGGCCCCGGCGAAGAATGCGACGTTACCAACAATGACCCACAACTGTGGAACGCCCAGGTGTGGTTTGACCCCCTCACGGGCAGCCACGACCTGTGCGAAGGCCCTGCCGATCTGTGCATCAGCGCTACCGATGCCTGCTCAGGCCCCGACCTCAAGGTGCGCTATTTGCTCCTGCTGGACTTGGACAACAACGGCACGATGGAAACGGTCATTAGCAGCACCAACCCACCGCCACCCGGCATCGTGTTCTTCGGCAATGCCAACAACCCAAACTACTCCGGTGGCAGCCCACGCGCTTTTGACCAGCGAAACGTGCCCGATACGCGCAAGTACCGCTTTGCTCTGGAAACTAATGTGGCCGGTCAGGACCTCTTCGCCTGCCTGCGCTGGAACACGCAGGAAAATCCGAACAACTACGTTGTGCCCGAATTGCCCTACGGCACCCACAAAATCAAGTGGATCGTGGACGACGGCTGCGGCAACGAGCAGACGTGTGAGTACATGTTCACCATCAAAGACTGCAAGGCGCCTACCGCCGTTTGCCGCAATGGTATCAGCGTCAACCTAATGCCTACTAAAATGGTACCCATTGATGTACAGGACCTGCTCATCAGTGGCGCCGACAACTGCACGCCCAGCAACCTGCTCATCTACGGTTTGCGCCGCTCCAACTCGGGTACGGGCTTTCCTTTTCAGCCCGATGGCAATCCGCAGACCTCCGTCATGTTCGACTGCACGAATTTGGGCTTTAACCTGGTACAGCTGTGGGTCATGGACCTGGCCGGCAACGCTGATTTCTGCGAAACGTTCGTCCACGTGCAGGACAATGCCGGCGTCTGCAGCAACACCAACGCTTCGGTGGCCGGTATCATTCAAACAGAAAATGGCGAAGGTCTCGAAGATGTAAACGTCCACCTCATTGTCAGCACCGCGCAGGGTATGGCCGAATTGCAGGCCAATACCGAGCCTGACGGCTACTACTTTGCGCCCAATGCCCTGCCCAAACAGGCCACTACAACCGTACAGCCGGCTAAAAACAACGACCCGCTCAACGGTGTCTCGACGTTCGACCTCGTGCTCATCAACAAGCACATCCTGGGCATCGAACCGCTGGGGTCGCCCTACAAGATGATTGCCGCTGACGTCAACAACAGCCGCTCTATCACGACTTTCGACATCCTGGAACTGCGCAAGCTCATCCTCGGCATCTACACTGAACTGCCCGCCAACACCTCGTGGCGCTTCGTGGACCGCAACTACACGTTCCCCGACCCGTCCAACCCCTTCAAAGAGGTCTTCCCTGAAAAACGGGATATTGCCAACCCAACAGGCGATTACCTTTCCGAAGACTTCATCGCCGTCAAAGTGGGTGACGTCAACGGCAACGCCATCGCCAGCAGTCTGGCTCGTATCGAAGATCGCACTATGGGGACGCTCCTCTTCGACGTAGAAGACCGTTCTTTCCGCCGCGGTGAAACCTTCACGGTGCGCTTTGTGCCCACCGAAGAGGCTACAGGTTACCAGTTCACCCTCAACCACGCCGGCCTGGAATTGGCCGATATTCACCCCGGTGCCGGCATGACGCTGGAACACTTCGGTGTCCATACTCAGGAGAAAGCCCTTACGGTCTCCAACGACGCGCGTACCAGTGCTGATGGCTTTAGCCTGACGTTCCGCGCCACTACAGATGGCTCGCTGCGTCAGACGTTGCAGCTCTCCAGCCGCATCACCAAAGCCGAAGCGTATCGCTCCGAGCAAATGCTCGATGTTGCCCTGCGCTTTAATCACGCCGGCGGCGATCAGGTCAGCGGCGTGGGCTTCGAACTGTACCAAAACCGCCCCAACCCCTGGACGCAACGCACGCAAGTAAGCTTCCACCTGCCCGCCGATGAGCCCGCTACCCTCACGGTCTACGACGAAACCGGCCGGGTCCGCTACCGCTATTCTAGCATCTATGCGCGCGGCTACCATACGCTGACCCTGGAAAACGAAGCTATCGGGCTGGGCAACGGCACGCTCTTCTACCGCTTAGAAACGCCTACACATTCGGCCGTGCGCCGCATGGTTAAAATGTAGCCTTTCGGAAGCATCAGACATCTAAATACGCTTTTCCTCATCCGCACACGCCGGCCCTGGCTCAGGGCTGGCGTTTTTTTTTTGTATAGTAAAAGATCTGGCTCGAAGGCGCCAGCGGGAAAACGTTTTTCAGTCAACGAAGGCTACTTAACTTCCATCGGCGACCTGTTCGGCTTTCCAGGCTTCGATGTTTTTGGTTTTGCTGGACAGTTGCACGCCCACGGCCACGACGGGCTTGCCTCGGTTCCAAAAGGCCTGGTGGTATCGGTTTTTGCGAATTTGCTCCAGTGCGGCTTCGGGGCTTTTGTCGAGTTTGAATTCTAGGATGTACACCTTTTGGCTGGTTTCGACGGCCACATCGGCGCGGCCTTCGGAGGTGCACACTTCGCTGCGCACGCGCAGGCCCATGTAACTGAACAGCAGGTGAACGGCGGCGTGGAAGAAGCGCTCGGGTGCCTTTTTGTCGTGCAGCGGGTAAGGGATTTCGCTGAACACGCCCTTCAGGATGCGCATGACTCGTTCCAGGTCGTCGTTTTCGAAGGCTTTTTCTAATTGCAGGGCCAACACCTGGCCGGAGCCTTTGGGCACGCCTCCGAAGGCTTCGAGCAGGTAGGCGAGCATGGAGTTTTCCACTTCGTAGTTGGGGTATCCGAGTTTGTAGATACCGTATTCGTCTCGTTCGAGGATGGTGAGGTAACCGGTTTGGTAGAG
>CALJPQ010000023.1 GCA_937980645.1 uncultured Saprospiraceae bacterium
AGTTATAAACCGCTGGCGAGACGTCTGCCCAAGTGTGGGCTACGTGAACGGAGGGGCGCAACCAGAAATGCACCGGAATGCGATAGCGCAAACCAGTGCTCCACAAGCGCAGGCGTTGGTTGGCCACCACATTGTAAAGCGGGTAAGGAGCGGGCGGCTTTCCGAGGATAATCTTGAACGCCTTGGGCGGATTTTCCCGGTAGAATGCTGCAGGTAAGTAATCGGTGTGTTGTACATCGTAAGCCAGCCAGTCGGCGGAGGCAGTGAGCCATAACTGACCGAGAGCGCGGTATTCTACGCCCACGCCAGCGCCTTGCAGCAGGGAGATGCCAGGGCGTGGCTCAGGGGTGCCTACCGTACCTTGCAGGCCTATCCACAAACGGCTTCCGCGGCGGCGCGGAGCAAAAGTTGGATGAGGGATGGGCGGAGGGAGGTATTGCAGCGGTTGCCAATCTCTCGGATGAAGGAAGGGCAGCACCTTGGCCGCGCTTGCTTCGGCGGTAGGCGCATCGTCCACAGTGGGCTCTGCCATGAGTACAACGGGGAGCGGAGTGGCCTTAGAAGGCAGCAAGACGGGAAGAGGGAGAAGTAGGTCGCGCTCAGGCCTAGCAAAGGATCTATCGGGGGGTGCTGAGCGCATTTTTTGGGGCACAACCACAGCTAAAGGCGCCGCTGTCTTTGATAGAGTAGTTTCCATTAATGCTGCAGCTTCCGCCCACTGGGCAGCTCTTGCCTCACTTTCTCGGTAAAACCAATAGGCCGACCCGCTGGCCATTAAGAAACTCAGCAAGAGGACGCTGGCGGCCACTTGCCAGCGCGCGAGGGCGTGCCGTGCGGCGGCAGCTTCTAAGCGATAAGTCAGCATTCGCCAGTTGGCTTCCCGCCCTGAAAATGCGCTCTCCTCGTTAAGGCGGTCAGCTAGGTACTTGTCTAAATCACGCATAACTACTTTTTGAATTCAAAATCGTCAGAAAACAAAGCGCGCAAGTGCTGTCGGGCACGTGCTAAGTTTGATTTGGAGGTTCCTGAGCTGATGTTCAACATTTGGGCAATTTCCTCGTGAGAAAAGCCATCGACGACAAAGAGATTAAAGACCGTCCGATAGGCCGGTGGTAGGCGATCGAGTGCCGCTAAAATCTGCTCGCGCGTAAGGTCTTCTACAACACTGCTTTCTATGACAAGCGCTTGCTGCTCGTAGTGTGTACTGCTTTCGTGTGTTTTGAGGGTGCCGCGCAAGCGGTCAATAGCGGTGTTGATGACGATGCGGCGCAGCCAAAAGCGAAAGGGTAGGCTTTCTTCGTATAAATCAATCTTAGTAAAGACCTTAAAAAAAGCATCGTTGACCACTTCCTCTGCCGTTTCAGTATTGCTCACATAGCGCCGAGCGATGCTCATGGCATAGTTGTAAAAAATTTGGAACAGCTGATGTTGAGCGCTCTGCTTGCGCTGCCTACATTGGCGAAGCAGATCGCCTATCTTGTTTTCGTCGTCTTTGTATTTATCTATCATTACGCCTGGATAGGTCACAACGTTGCGCGGCGTGTGGCGCCTTGGTGCGCAAGTCCCCACAAGGATAGAGCATCCTAAACATTTGACAATGGCACCAGCGAGGTTATTGTGAATGAAAAAGGTTTGAGCGAGAGGTCTTGCCTTGCCTAAGTTTTTGAACCAACAGTAAGCCACAAGTAAGCTATGTTGGGTCTTGGTAAAGCCAGCTGAGACGCGAGAATATGGCGGCGTGCCGATGAAATCAGTACTTTTTTATTGATAGGGCTGCACTCGCCTTAGTTTTGCCGCCTAAAGCCGTATTTGGCACAAGTAGCCATGAATCTGACCGCCCTTTCCATACGTCGTCCCTCGTTGGTGATCGTCGTATTTGCCGTGCTAATGTTTATGGGCATTGCTAGTTATCTGAGCCTGCCCATAGAGATGGTGCCCAAGTTCGATCCACCTGTTATTACTTTGATGGCTGTTTACCCTGGAGCCTCGCCAGCGGAGGTGGAAAATGCTGTAGCGCGCCCTTTAGAAGACGTAGTTGCTTCGTTAGAAGGCGTACAGCTCATTCAAATAGGCTCAAATGAAGGCGTATGCTTCATTGCGCTGGAGCTGAGTCAGGAGACGGATTTAGACTGGGCGGTGCAGGAATTGCAGCGCAGGCTCAATCAGATTTTGCCCAATCTTCCGCGGGAGGTGCGTCCGCCAGTTGTCAACAAGTTTGCGCTTTCGGAGCTGCCCGTCATGCGCATTGCGGTGCGCTCTCATTTGGCCGGAGCGGAGTTTTACGATATGGTGAAGAACCGATTACTACCGGAGTTGACGCAAGTGCGTGGAGTGGCCCAAATCAGCATCTTGGGCGGCGAGATGCGCGAAGTGCGGGTGAACGTCAGCCGCTCGCGGCTGGAGCAATATGGGTTGTCGTTGCTTCAGGTGGCGCAAGTTATTCAGGCCTCGAACTTAGAGTTTCCTACGGGTAAAGTGGTCAGCGGCGATACACAGGTGCGCATTCGACTGGCGGGCAAGATCAGCACGCTAGAGGAGCTGCGCCGCTTGGTGGTAGGGCGTTCGCGCCAAGGCGGTTTAATCTATTTGTCCGACATCGCCGACGTGCAAGACGGCACACGCGAACCAGAAGCTTTTAGCCGAGTCAACGGCGAACCTACCTTGGCTTTGGAGGTGCGCAAACAGGGCGATGCCAATGCCGTAGAGATGAGCCGTCTACTATTGAAAAAGATGGCGCAATTGGAACAAAGCTACCAACGAGAAGGACTGCGGTTTGAAGTTGTCTCTAACGCAACGGTGTTCATCCGCCAGGCGACAGACGCCGTCATCCACGATCTGCTTATGGCCGTAGTGTTGGTGGCGTTAGTCATGCTGTTGTTCTTGCACAGCTTGCGCAATGCGGCCATTGTATTGGTGTCCATTCCGACTTCCATCATCAGCACGTTTGTGATGATGAAGCTAGCGGGCTATTCGCTCAACATGATGTCACTGCTGGGCTTGTCGCTGTCTATCGGCATTTTGGTTGACGATGCTATTGTGGTCATTGAGAACATTTATCGCCACTTGGAGATGGGCAAGAACCGCGTGCAGGCGGCTTACGATGGACGACAAGAGATCGGTTTTACGGCCATCAGCATTACCCTGGTGGACGTGGTAGTTTTTTTGCCCATCATTTTTACGACGGGACTTGTACCCAACCTACTGCGCCAATTTTGCATGACAGTGTTGGTCGCCACACTGATGTCGTTGTTGGTCTCGTTCACATTAGTGCCTTGGTTGGCCTCGCGCGTGGGCAAGTTGCACCGCTTTGAGGGGCGAAATTGGGCTGGGCGTTTGGTGCTGCACTTCGAGGCTTTTTTAGATCGCTTAGCCAATGCGTTTGTATTGGCGCTGCGTTGGGCGTTGCGCAGCTGGAAAACGAAGGCAAGTGTGCTGTTACTCATGGGGCTTTTAGGCGCTGGCGCTGGCTGGTTGGTAACGTCGGGATTTATAGGCAATGCTTTTATCGAGTCGGGAGAACGCGGGGAATTCCTCATTGAGATAGAACTGCCCAAAACAGCCTCGCTGGCTCAGACGGATGCTGTAATGCGGCAGGTAGAGGAGTGGCTGCGCCAGCAGAAGCACGTAGAGCGACTATTCTCTACAGTGGGTACCTCTACCAAGTCTTTTGGCCTCAACGCGCCGTACATAGGGGAAATCTTGGTTCAGTTGGCGCCCTATCCACATCCACGTGCCATCTCGACGGATGTATTTGCACGACGGACGAAGCTGAAGCTAGAGGAAACCGTTGCCGGCGCAAAAATCCGCGCCAATCCCATTGACATTTTGGGCCTATCGTTTGCGCCTATAGAAGTGCGCCTCAATGGCCCTGACTTAGACAGCTTGTTGGCTATGTCTGAGGAGGTGATGCGCGTCATGGCAAGTGTGCCTGGATGCGTAGAAATAACGCCCAGCGTAGAGACGGGCAACCCAGAGGTGCAGGTCGTGGTCAACCGTCAGCGCATGGCTGAATACGGGCTGACAATGGCCCAACTGGGCCTAACCCTTCAGACCGCTTTTAGCGGCAACACCGATGCCCGCTTTCGCGACGGAACCAACGAATACCCCATACGCATAGCCTTAGATGCCTTTGACCGGCGCAGTGCCGAAGACATCCGCAACCTGACGATTGTCAATCCCCTGGGGGTGCCCGTGGCTATTCGCCAATTTGCTGAGGTGCGCGAGGGCTTTGGGCCGACGCGCCTAGAGCGCCGCGACCGCCTACCCTCGGTGCAGTTCTCAGCATCCGTCATTGGTCGGCCCACTGGCACAGTAGCCCGCGAAGTGAAGGCGAAAGTGATGGCCCTGCGACCACCTGCCGGGGCGCACTATCAGTTCGGCGGCGAACTGCGGCGGCAAGAGGAAAGCATTGGCTCTATAGGCTTCGCTTTGTGGGCCTCTTTGGTCCTGGTGTACCTAGTCATGGTGGCCCTCTACGACAACTGGATGTATCCCTTCGTAGTCTTGCTTTCTATTCCGCTGTCGGTCATCGGTGCTTTTTTAGCCATGGCGCTGGCCCAGCAAAATCTCAGCGTATTCACCGGGTTAGGGCTGCTGATGCTGGTTGGCTTGGTCGGCAAAAACGCCATTTTGGTCGTAGACTTTGCCAACCACCTCAAACAGCGCGGCATGGGCCTCACGCAAGCCCTCTTGCAGGCCACCAAACTGCGCTTCCGGCCCGTACTCATGACAAACATCTCTATGATCATCGGCTTGTTGCCGCTGGCCCTGTCCACCAGCGCTGGCTCGGCCTGGAAAGTCGGCCTGGCTTGGGCCATTATCGGCGGTCTAAGTTCTTCGATGTTCCTGTCGCTCATCTTCGTGCCCGTAGTGTACGCCTTCTTCGATACCCTATTGACCCAGCTGGGCTTAGATAAAAAAGAAACCATCGAATTCGTCGAATAGTCCGGCGCCCTCGCGCATAGCCTACACAACAACATTTTTTTCAACAGAACTTGGCCATGAAAACCGCTCTCCTCCTTGGCGCTACGGGTCTGGTAGGCCAGCACTTGCTCCAGCGACTGCTCGACGACCCGCACTACGACACTGTAGTAACCTTGACGCGTCGCCCGCTGAGCATAGAACACCCACGGCTGCGTTCCATCGTGTTCGACTTCGAGCACCCCGATCCGCAAATCGTGCGCGCCGATGACCTTTACTGCGCCTTGGGCACAACGCTGCGCAAGGCCGGCTCGAAAGCTGCTCAATACCGCGTGGACGTGGAGTATCCGCTAACCCTTGGGCACATTGCACGCACCAACGGCGTGCGGCAATACCTTCTGGTCTCGTCGGTGGGAGCCAACACCCGCTCACCTTCATTCTACCTGCGCATGAAAGGCGAACTGGAACAGCAATTGGCGGCTTTGGGCTTTGAGACCTTCATCTCTGCCCGACCATCCCTGCTCCTGGGCGAACGCGCCGAATTTCGCCCAGGCGAACGCATGGGCATCGCACTGGAACGACTCTTCCGCCCCCTCATCCCACCGCGATACCGAGGCATTCATGCCGACCAGGTAGCGGCAGCACTCATCGCCTTAGCCCACGCCGGCCTGCGTGGGACGCATTTTGTGGAGTCGGAGCAGCTAAGGCAGGGCAATGCTTCGTCTCCTCCTAGGGGATTCTCTTATTTTTTTCCGAAGCTGTAGGAAGTTCTCGCTTTTCTAAGATAATCTTTAATAGATATACTAAAAGAAAAATATCGCCCACTGTACCTCCTATTGCTAAGAGGATCGCCAGCAATTCTGCGCCATTGCACGCTAGCATGCAGGAGAGTACAGCAATTCCACAGAGAATGGCCCCAAAGAGGGCTATTGCGAGCAAGGCGAGTAGAATTCTAAACACCACCTCATCCGATGAATCTTTGTGGCCGTTAGCGACGCTGGCCAGAACCTGCTCTACCCTATTGGCTGCTTTAGCGACCAGCTTACACTTAAAGTTATTCCATTTTTGCTTGATCGTGGGTGTTTTTGCTGTTCTCTCGTCAGATCTTATGTCCTTGAGCGTAGCCGGGTTTTCGCCTTTAGGCAACATTCCAAGCACAATAGGACCTGTTGATGTTACGGAGGGAGTGTCGTTCTGAGTAATTGTTGAAAGCAGATGCGCCGAGGTACGGTTGCCGAGCAGAAACCAAAGGGTCGTACATATCACGACCAGGGCAAAATCTGCCGCCTTACGGCGATAGTAGAAGGCTTCACGGCCTAAGCGATTCTTTAGCGCCCTGGATGGATACACCCACGCAACTAACAGTAGCAATACACCTAGGAACCATCCCATCGGATTGGCAGGTAGGGTGTAGCCCATCATCGCTGCCGCTACGCCACCATGAAACGCTAAAAAGCCTACCAGTGCTTTCAGTAAAATGAAAAGACCTATAGCCAGTAACCGGTGGCTTTTGGCCCACAAAATGACAGTTCTAACCATTTTTCTGAAATTTAGACAAAAAGGAAGACAAGAAGAGAAATAATAAATCCTTAGAGTATTTGGCTTGAACCTTAAATACCAAAATAAACAATGACGTTATGGCAGGTATCTTGCAGGAGGCGAGGAAAGATTCTTTAAAGAAAAAACTCTACGCCCGTCCAAAGCAAATGCTGTCAAAGGCCTCCCTGGTGCGATAAGCATGCCCTACCGGCTTGTTTCGATGCTGGTATCGCTCTTCAGAATATGTTAAAGTACTATGCACCAGAGGGTTCCCATTGCTCTGTCTTTACCTTTGCTTCATGCCTCACATATTCTACAGCCGCCTGGTTATCCTGGCTTGTGTTCTGTCGTTAACAGTCGTCTGCCGACTCCTTACCCCGCCTGCACCAGGCCAGGCCGACTTGCTGGCCTTTTTCGCTCCTCTGGCCATCTCCGATACGCTGCGCGTAGAGGTGCCAGACGACAACGAGCCTGACCCTGCCGGAGACTCCATACCGACGGCCCTGTTTTTCCGCCTGTTGGATACTGCTTTGTTGCAGGAGATAACATACATAGCCGAGCCTGACGGGGTTGACCGCATCCAGGGTCTGCGGCGCTTTGCGCTGAGTGCGGACGTGGAGGCCTGCGTGGTGTATATTCGTCAGTTCTGGTTCAAGCACGTTTCCCTGTTGCTGTACGATCGGCGCCGACAGGCATTCACCGGGCGGTACACGCTGGCTGAATGGTACGGAGGAGAAGGCGGACAGGTGCTGACCGGCAGCTGGCTGTTGGACTACGACGGCGATGGCGACCGAGACATCGTGCGACGGGTCATCCAGCATTCCATCCTGCTGGACAACAACCAGAGGGTGCAACAAGTAACGGATGAGTCCGCCGAGGTGCTGCTCTGGCACGACGGGCACTTCGAGGCGCAGCCAGTGCCCGACACGGCAGCGTTGGTCAGACGGTTCCCTATTCGCTCCTACTGGTAGGCAATAGTTCGGTTCAGATTAGTGCGTGCGGTAATCGCCCCTAATTGCTTATGTTTGCCGCCTACTTGTTTGTTTCAGCGCTTATGAACCGCTTGCTGTTTTTTGCAATTGCCACAGCCTTCCTTGCCGCCCAAGTGCAGGCGCAGACCGAGAAAAAGAAATGGGACGTTTCGGCGCCAGAGGGCATTCCGCTTCAGGAAGTATCGTTCACCGTAAGTGAAGGCACATGGATGAACCTGGATGTCAGCCCCGACGGTCAGACGGTTGTTTTTGACCTGCTGGGCGATATTTATGCGATGCCCATTTCGGGCGGAGAGGCGCGTTGTCTGCGTTCAGGGTTGGCCTGGGAGGTACAGCCGCGTTTTTCGCCCGACGGGCGCAAGATTCTGTTTACCTCCGACGCCGCCGGTGGCGATAACATCTGGGTCATGAACGCCGATGGCACGGAAGCGCGCCAAGTAACGAAGGAGACTTTCCGCCTGCTCAACAATCCGGCCTGGATGCCCGACGGTGAGTACTTTGTGGCACGCAAACACTTCACCAGCACGCGCTCACTGGGAGCAGGCGAGATTTGGCTTTACCACCTTTCGGGTGGGGAGGGCGTGCAGCTGACCAAACGTAAGAATGATCAGCAGGACGTCAACGAACCTTCCGTCAGCCCCGATGGACGCTACATCTACTTTAGCGAAGATCTTTACGGAGGCGGCTTTTTCCAGTACAACAAAGACCCACACAAGCAGATTTTTGCCATACGCCGCTACGACCGCCAGACGGGCAAGATTGAAACCCTCACAGGTGGCTCCGGGGGCGCTTGTCGGCCTCAGGTCAGCCCCGACGGCCAGTGGCTTGCTTTTGTTCGCCGCGTAGATCTCAAGTCCGTCCTTTTCGTGCGCGAACTGGCAACAGGTAAGGAGTACCCGCTTTACGACCAGCTGGATAAAGACCAGCAAGAGGCCTGGACCATCTTCGGCGTTTATCCAGGCCATGCCTGGATGCCCATTGCCCTGGCCAGCACAGCGCGTAGCATTGTCATTTGGGCCGGCGGTAAAATCCGCCGCATTGACTTTGACCTCAGGCGTCTGGGCGAACGCCGCAGTATCTCTGTGCATGAGATCCCGTTTCGTTGCACGGTCAATACCCGTGTGGCCGAAACAGTGCGCTTCGAGAACCGCGTCTTCGAGCCGGAGTTCACCGCCCGCGCCATTCGGCACGCCATCACCAGTCCTGATGGCAAAACGCTTGTCTTCAATGCTGCGGGCAAACTCTACAAGAAGGCGCTGCCCGACGGCATACCCGAACCACTTATCCGGACAACCTATGGTCGTTGTGTTTTCATAGATGCCGAAGCCACTGACCCGGAGATGCTCGAATTTGAGCCTGACTTTTCGCCCGATGGCCAGCACCTTGTGTTTGTTACGTGGAACGACGTCCTGGGCGGCGCCCTCTGGCAGGTACGCCTGGCGGACGGCCGCCCGGAGCAAATCCCGGTGCGCGGGGGCATCTTTCGCACGCCCCGCTACTCACCCGACGGGCGGCGCATTGTGTTTCGCTTTCAAAACGGCGACGACGAACTGGGCATCGCCAAAGTGGAGAAGCCGGGCATCTACATGGTGGATTTGAGCAAACCCGACCAGGCTCAATTCATCACCGACGAAGGCGAAAACCCGCGCTTCAGCCCCGACGGCACGCGCGTTTACGTGCAAATGGGCGGTTACCTCTTCGGCGCTTTGGATAAAAAACTCGTTTCCTTCGATCTTAACGGCCAGGACAGACGCGAGCTGTTCAAAAGTAAGTACGTCAACCAATGGGCGCCCTCGCCCGACGGCCGCTGGCTGGCCTTCACTGAATTACACAAGGCCTACGTGTGCGCCTGGCCGCCTGCAGGCCAGACGATTGACTTGAGCGCTGACACAAAAGCCTTCCCCGTCAGCCTCATCTCCACCGATGCCGGCTACAACCTGCACTGGAGTGCCGACAGTAAAAAGGTGTTTTACACTTTAGGCGACGAGTATTTCGCCATCGACTTGGCGCAACGCTTTGCCTTTCTGGCGGATGCTCCCGATAGCCTGCCGCCATTGCCTGCCTCCGGTGCGAAAATTGGTCTTCGGCTGAAATCCGACCAGCCCGAAGGTTTTATCGTGCTGGAAAATGCCCGCATCATCCCCATGGAAGGCGACCGCGTACTTGAAAACGGCGTCGTAGCCGTCGAGAATAACCGCATCGCCTTTGTGGGCACCACCGCCGAATGGCGCAAAAACCTCACCCTGCAGGCCAAAGCCCGCACAGGGCGCCGAATAGACTGCCGCGGTAAAACCATCTTGCCAGGCTTCGTGGACGTGCATGCCCATTCGGGCAACTTCCGCTACGGCCTCAACCCGCAAAAACAATGGGAGTACTACGCCAACCTGGCCTATGGCGTAACAACCATGCACGACCCTTCGGTCAACTCCGAAATGGCCTTCTCCAACGGCGAGATGCTCCGCGCCGGGCGCATGGTAGGGCCACGCCTGTACAGCACCGGAACTATCCTCTATGGGGCCGATGGCGACTTCAAGGCACCCATCAACAGCCTCGACGACGCCCGCAGTGCCCTGCGCCGTACGCAGGCGTGGGGGGCCTTCTCGGTGAAAAGCTACAACCAGCCCCGCCGCGACCAGCGCCAGCAGGTCATCGCCGCCGCGCGCGAGCTGGGCATGATCGTCGTACCCGAAGGCGGCTCCTTCTTCTACCACAACCTCAACCAAGTAGCCGACGGACACACGGGTGTGGAGCACAACCTGCCCGTGGCGCCCATCTACGACGACGTCATACAATTCTGGCGCCGCACTCGGGCGCACAACACGCCCACGCTCGTCGTGTGCTACGGCGCCGTCAACGGCGAGTACTACTTCTATCAAAAGGAAGATATCTGGAAAAAAGAACGCCTGCTGCGCTTCACACCGCGCCACATCCTGAACGAGCGCGCCCGCCACCGCACCATGATCCCGGAAGAGGAATATGAGAATGGCCACCTCCTCGTCAGCCGCCAACTCAAAAAGATGCTTGACGCCGGTATTCGCATCAACCTCGGCTCCCACGGCCAACTGCAGGGCCTAGCCGCCCACTGGGAACTGTGGATGCTCGCCCAGGGCGGCATGACGCCTATGGAAGCCCTGCGCTGCGCTACCCTGCACGGCGCTCAGTACATCGGCATGGACCGCGAAATCGGCTCTCTGGCGCCTGGCAAACTGGCCGACCTTATGGTGCTCGATAAAAACCCGTTAGAAAACATCCGCAATACCGAGCACATCCGCTACGTCATGGTCAACGGGCGCCTCTACGACGCCAGTACGCTGGACGAAATCGCACCCACGCCGCGCAAACGCGAACCGTTCTGGTTTGAACTGCCAGGCAGCGACCTCAACGGAGCCGGTATTCAGCACACCTGTCAGGAAGCGAAGTGCGTTTGCGGGCAATAAGCAAAGCAGGCTGGCAAAGCACAGTACCTGGCCCTACACCGTTTTATATTTGTATGGATAGAAAAATGCCTGCGCTATGAAAGTCGCCGTTTGGGATACCTACTTCCGCCAGCCGAATGGCGTTACGCTACACTTCGACATCCTGGTGCCGGAAATGGCTTCTGACTTTGCCACCGTCTGCGCTTACGGCCGGCAATATCTGGCGGGTCGCGGCTTTCCGGAGGCTACGCTCGAATCCTCCCAGTGTCAGTTTTGCCATGTGGAAGAGCCTACGGAGGAAATGCTCGCCGCCTTTGAGCAACAGGGCTATCTCATCGTAGAAATGGAAGACATCCCGTCAGCGCTGCCCCCTGAGCCTTCCCGGCGCGATTATATTTTGTACCTACGCGCTCATCACTCCGAATATCGGTTCGCCGATTTTCGGGGTAAAACGCTTGAGGAGGTACGGGATATGGTAGTGCGCTTGAGGGGTTCCTAAACCAAAGCCTTTGTTTTTTTTGACACCTGAGCATCGGTGTTAACGGTCAGGCTCAATCTACCACCAATGCCGCCCGGTCCAGTTCCTGTTGGCGGATGTTGGCGGGCAGTTCGCGGAATTCGTATTGCTGGTTGCGCAGGCGCGGCTCAAAGCCCGCCTCTCGGATGGCGCGCTGGATACCGTCGGCGGTGAAGCGGAAGCGGGCACCGGCAGCGGAGACCACATTTTCTTCGATCATGATGCTGCCGAAGTCGTTAGCGCCGGCGTGCAGGCATACCTGAGCGACCTGCTTGCCCACCGTAAGCCACGAGGCCTGAATGTTGACGATGTTGGGCAGCATGATGCGGCTCATGGCAATCATGCGAACGTATTCGTCGCCCGTTACGGCGTTGCGGGCGCGTTTGAGTTTTTTCAGGATGGTGTCTTCGTCCTGGAAGGGCCAGGGAATGAAGGCGATGAAGCCTTTAGCATCGGCGGGCTTTTCGGACTGCACTTGCCGGATGGCGGCGAAGTGTTGCATGCGCTCTAAGTTGGTTTCGATGTGGCCAAACATCATGGTGGCCGAGGTGGTCAGGCGCAGCTGGTGGGCAGCGCGCATGATGTCTAACCATTCCTGAGCGCCGCATTTGCCCTTGGAGATGAGGCGCCGCACACGGTCGTTGAGGATTTCGGCGCCGGCACCGGGCAGCGAGTCTAAGCCGGCTTCTTTGAGGGCTTTGAGCACGTCGTAATGGCTCATGCCCTCCAGTTTGCAGATGTGGGCTACCTCAGGCGGCCCGAGGGCGTGCAGTTTGAGGTTGGGGTAAAGCAATTTCAGCTCCCGGAAGAGGCGGGTGTAGTAGTCGAGCCCTAGATCGGGATGATGGCCGCCTTGCAGCAGGAGTTGTTCGCCGCCGAAGGCGAAGGTTTCTTCAATTTTTTGCTTGTACTCCTCGATGGTGGTGATGTAGGCCTCTTCGTGTCCGGGTCGGCGGTAGAAGTTGCAGAACTTGCAGTTGGCGATGCAGACGTTGGTGGTGTTGGCGTTTCGGTCAATGATCCAGGTAACCACGTTGCCCGGCACGTGGTGTTGGCGCAGCTGGTTGCCGACGTACATCAGGTCGGCGGTGGGCGCCTGTTCGAAGAGAAAGACGCCTTCTTCGGGCGTGAGCCATTCCAGTCGGAGCGCCCGATGCAGCAAGTCGGCGATTTGTTGCGATGCGGTCATGGTCGTCGGATGTGTGCACACATTTGCGTGGTGCTGGAACAAAGATAGGCGGCGGAGGTTTGCGCAGTGTAGGACGATGACGCCTAGTCTTTATTTTTGATTTTTGCCAGTGTTGGCACCGCCGGAGTACCTTTCCAACGACTCAATTAATCATTTAAATTAACTTAGTGGTTATGTCTGTTACAGAACACCTATCGGCTCGGGCGTTTGAAAGTCTTTTGCAAATCCTGAAAAAACGCTTCCAGCAATACCCACACCGCCACCTGGGCATTACCTGGGCCGATGTGGAGCGGCGGCTGCAGGAGCGCCCGGAGAAATGGCACTCGCTTCAGGAAATGGAACGCACGGGCGGAGAACCCGATGTGGTGGGCCAGGATGCCCAAACAGGCGAATACCTGTTTTTCGATTGTGCTGCGGAAAGCCCAGGCGGTCGCCGGAGCCTCTGCTACGACCGCGAAGGGCAGCAGGCGCGCAAAGACCAGGCCGCCGCCGGCAACGCCGTAGATATGGCCGCCGAAATGGGAATCGAATTGCTGACGGAGGAGGACTACCGGTATCTGCAGACCTTCGGCCTGTTTGACACCAAAACCTCCAGCTGGCTGAAAACGCCCGAAGAAATACGCCGGCTGGGCGGGGCGCTTTTTGGCGATTATCGCTATGGGCGGGTGTTTGTGTACCACAACGGAGCACAGTCCTACTATGCGGCCCGCGGTTTTCGAGGTATGGTGAAGGTTTGAGTGGGTGCGTGGGTTGGGCAGAAATTTTTGCCCTCCGAATACGCAAGCCCGCGCTGCCGCGTAAGTTTGCTGCCCGTAACATATTCCACCAACGCTTAGAACTGCTATGCTCAGCCTGTTGTCCATCGTCATTGGTATTGTCTTCGTCTTGCTGCTCTTCAGCCTGTTGGCCACCACAGTCATGGAAGTGGTGTCGGGGCTGCTGACGCTTCGGGGCAAAAACCTCATCAACGTCTTGCGCAGCATGCTTGGCGATACGTTTGCCGAAGAGTTCATCCAGCACCCCTATTACAAGCAGATGGGTGAAAAGGCGTCGTTTTTGCGCTTTTTGCGCCCTAAGACACTGCCGCCTTCGTACATACGCCCAGGCACTTTTTCGGGCATCTTGCTCGATCAGACTAATATCTATGACGGCGAGAACATTAAGCAAGCCTTAGAGCGCCTGCCGGAAGGCCGCCTGAAGCAAGTGCTCATTTTCCTGTACCAGGAAGCCCAGGGCGATGTGGAACGCTTCCGCCTCAAGGTGGAGGAGTGGTACACAGAAGTTATGGAACGCGCCTCGGAATGGTATGTCAATAACATTCGCAGCTGGCTCATTTTCATCGGGTTTGTGATTGCCATCATCTTCAATGTGGATGTGGTGAACATCTATTCCACCCTCAGCACGAATGCTGCTTTTCGCGATTTCTTGGCCGATGCGGCCACACAATATGTGCAGATGCAGCCGGCCCCGCGCGACTTAGACAGTGCGCTCATCAACCCCGACTTGCAGGCAGCCCGGGCACGTCTAGACTCGCTCATCACCAATAACATCGCCGCTCTGCGCTCGCCCTTGGGCATCGGGTGGGACAACGTGAAATGGCCCTCCGAACAGGAGCGCACCAACTGGTGGATACTCAAATTAGTGGGCTGGCTCACCACGGCCTTAGCCATTTCGCTGGGCGCCAAATTCTGGTACGACCTGTTGAAGCAACTGGTCAACTTCCGCGGTAACATCTCCGCGCGCACCGGCGGAGGTGCCGCTCCCGGCACCCCTTCGGCGCCCATCCTGACGCAACCCGAGACGGGCATTTTCCGCAAAGCACCGCCGGCGCCCCCCGTCATCCGCAGCGCGAACAAGCCGCCCAGCGACGACAACGGATAACGCTCCCTGCTGCTCAAACTACCCTGTCTGTCTCTGGCTCATGATCCGCAAGTTTGCTGCCGACCGTATCTACCCCGTTTCCGCCCCACCCGTAGAGGGGGGGGTGCTGATAACCAATACAGAGGGCCAAATCTTGGCCATCGAACGGCTCGAAGAGCACGACCCGGCCTCAGTGGAGCGCTTCAAGGGAGCCCTCGTGCCAGGGCTGGTCAATACGCACTGCCACTTAGAGCTCTCACACATGAAAGGCCTGGTGGACACCGGCACAGGCCTCATCCCGTTCATCACAGACGTGGTAACGAAGCGCAACTTTCCGCCCAAAGTGATTGCTGAAGCCATCGAACGGGCCGAACAGGAAATGCTCGACGGCGGTATCGTGGCCGTGGGCGACATTTCCAACACCACCGACACCTTCGCCACTAAAGCCAGAGGGCGTCTGCGCTACTACACCTTCGTGGAACTGTTTGACTTTCTGCAAGATGCCGGCGCCGAAAAGGCCATGAACGACTGGATGCCCGTGTATGACGCGGCTCCCGAAGGGCATGGCTGCCAGAAGGCCCTCGTGCCGCATGCGCCGTACAGCGTCAGCCCGACGCTCTTTCGCAAAATTGCCCAAGCCAACGCAGGCCGACGGGTTACGGTGAGTATCCATAACCAGGAAACACCCGACGAAAACGATCTCTTCCGGCACGGCAAAGGCGGCTTTTACGACTTCTACAGCCGCTTCGGCATTGACTTGAGCGCCTTCGAGCCAACCGGAAAGCCCTCCATCTACTTCGCGCTGAAACACTTAGACCCGGCACAGCGCACGCTGTTCGTCCACAATACGCTCACTACCGCCGACGACATCCGCGCAGCGCAGGTGTGGAGCGAAAACGTGTTCTGGGCTACCTGCCCTAATGCCAACCTGTACATCGAAAACCGAATGCCCAACTACCGCCACTTTCTGGAAACCAACGCCCGCCTGACTATCGGCACCGACAGCCTGACGTCGAACTGGCAGCTGTCGGTGCTGGAAGAAATGAAAACCATTGCCCGTTATCAAAGCTATGTGCCCTTCGAGACGCTACTGCGCTGGGCCACGCTCAACGGCGCACAGGCGCTGGGCTTCGACGATATGCTGGGCAGTTTCGAGGTGGGCAAAAAGCCCGGCGTCTTACTCCTTCAAGGGCTGACGCCAGAGGGACGCTTGCAGGCCTCGAGTAGCGCACGGCGGTTGCTGTAAGTGCTTTTCAGTGGTTTAAAAAATACTCGCTCTATCTTTCCCGCCAGAAAACAACGCCTTTTTCTGGCATTCATTCGTAAAAACAAAACGATTTTCGCGTATGAGCAAAGAGAACTGGGGTTCCCGCGTCGGTCTGGTGCTGGCCATGGCGGGCAATGCTGTGGGTTTGGGCAACTTTTTGCGCTTTCCGGCCCAGGCCATTCAGAATGGCGGCGGAGCCTTCATCATTCCCTACCTGACCTGCTTCTTGCTGATGGGTCTGCCATTGCTGTTTGTGGAATGGAGCATGGGCCGCTACGGCGGCAAATACGGCGACCACTCAACGCCTTTCATCCTGCACAACGTCAGCGGTGGGCGCTCCCTATGGAAATACGTGGGAGTGTTCGGCATTTTTACCAACTTAGCCGTGGCGGCCTACTACTGCTACTTGGAGAGCTGGACGCTGGCCTACGTGTGGCGCTCGGTGTCGGGAGCCTTTGCAGGCTACGATAGCGCAGCGGTGAGCCAGATGTTTACCGATTACGTGAGTTTAGGCACGAGCGAGCCAATTGTCTTCTGGATCATTTGCCTATTGCTCAATACCTGGATCCTTTCGCGTGGCCTGGCTGGCGGTGTGGAAGTGGCGGCCAAAGTGGGCATGCCTTTGCTCATTCTCTTCGGCATTTTCTTAGCCATTCGCGGCATCACGCTCAAAGAAGGTGTGGATGGCGCCATTTACCCGGGCACCGAGGGCCTAAACTTTTTGTGGACGCCAAGATTCGACTCTATTTGGGATTTTAAAGTCTGGCTGGCCGCCGCTGGTCAGGTGTTCTTCACCCTGTCAGTGGGCATGGGTAGTATTCAGTGCTATGCGTCGTACCTGCGTCAGCGCGACGATGTGGCCCTCAATGCCATGTCGGCCGGCTGGATGAACGAGTTTGTGGAGGTGGTGCTGGGTGCGGCCATTCTCATTCCGATTTCGGTGGGCTACCTGGGCGTGGAGCGCGTTATCGAGATGACGCAGACGGGTGGCCTGGGGTTGGGTTTCCGTACCTTGCCGTATCTGTTTCAGCAGTGGGGCCCGATACTGGCGGCGCTGGCGGGCATGGCCTGGTTTGGGTTGTTGTTCTTTGCAGGCATCACCTCCTCGTTGGCCATGGGGACGCCGGTTATGGGCTTTTTGCGCGACGAATTTGGCTGGAAGCGCGAGCACGCCGCCTGGGTCTTTGGCGGCCTGACGCTGTTGCTGGGCGCTCCAACGGTGTTCTTCTTCCAGTACGGCGTGTTCGACGAATACGACTACTGGGCCGGCTCGGTGTCGTTGGTGGTCTTTGCCATGCTGGAGGTTATTTTGTTTGCCTGGGTCTTCGGCATGGACAATGCCTGGGCTGAGATCACCCGCAACGCCGACATCCGCGTGCCGATCATCTACAAGTACATCATCAAATACATCACACCGGTCATCCTGATTGTGGTTTTTCTGGGCAGCCTCTCCGGCGATACCGGTATTCTGGCCAAAATCGCCAATAAAGACATCTACGCGGAGATAGCCAAAGCCACCGACCCGACAAAAATTGCCGAGCTGGAGAAAAAACGCCTCTTCGTAAATGCCTCGCGCTGGCTGCTGGTGGCGGTCTTTGCGCTAATCGCCTACATGGTCTGGTTGGCCGACCGCAAGCGCAAACGCGAGGGCTATATCCCTGTTATTCGCAACGACTAATGGCTTTGCTATGAAAACTTCTGCACTGATTACCATGCTTTTAGCCAATGGCATCGTCATTGCGATGGCCGGCTATTTCTTCTGGCGCGTGCTGCGCTCCGGTCCACCCGACGAGGTGGATGAGGATAAGGCAAACTTCCCGCGGGGGGGCTAAAAACCTCTACGGTACGATAACATGAGGCTATGGCGGGTGTTTTAGTAAAAATTGACGCTAAAACCTACCCAGGGAAAAAGGAGCACGTCCCCTAACTCTTCCCGACTTACTGCGAGGGCGAGGTCAAGGTTTACTTTGCGGCCGTAAAAGCGCCCGCCAAAGGCTCCAATATGCCCGCTGGTTCCATAAGCCACGAAAGAGTAGTTTTCCGCCATAAAGGCAAAACGCGGGCTGACCTGCGCCGTGCCGGATACCGAAAAGAACGGCCGCTGCGACCACTGCTTGTCTCGCCAGCTGATGCCACCGCCAAGGGTGAGGTTAGTTGTGCGGTTACCTATGGTGAATAACGCTTGTAAAGCCGACAGATAAGCCTCTTGTTCGAAGTCTTCAAAATTATCGAAACCGCGTCCCAGCATTCCCTCTAAGGCCACCTGCAGGAAGTTTTCCCGAATGGGAATGGATATCTTCGGCGCCACCCAGACGGGCAAGTAGAAATCCTCGAAGTCAAAAAAGGTATTGACACGAACGGAAAAATGGTCGGAAAACCCATAGGCTCCCTGGTGGAAAAAGAGCATGGCCGTACTGTAGTAGGCCTCACCTGCACGCAACCCGTAGGCGCTGCTATTAACGAAGTATGCACCAGCAATAGCGGTTTCTTCTGCGAAGAAGGTCGGGGTGAGGAACTGTTTTTTTACCTCGCGCATGCGTTTGATGCTGCTGCGCGGAATGACGAGCTGCGGGAAAGCCTCTGTCTGAAGCACTACTTCGGCGCTGTCCATGCGCAATAGGCGGCCTGTGAACAGGTTACCGTCTATCGCGCGGATGAGGAGGTATTCCTCCGAAATGGAGGGTGTGCTCTGGCCGGTAAGCGATGCACTCCAGAGCACTAAGGCTAAGAGACAGAAAAGCGCCTGCGTGAATCTCATGGCAGCAGTGAGGTGTTTTTAGGTTGTAGAGAATCGCTTTTTATCGTCGCTGTAGGTTTTCTCGCCACCTGCTACCGGGCGGTCGGTTTAGTAGATGTGGAAAGCCACGCCATACCAGAGCGCAGCGCCTCCTTCGACGGCAATCACTCCAATGTCAAGTGAAACGGCGCGCGTGTAAAGGCGTCCGCCCAGCAGGTGTATGCGCACCGGCCCATCGCCCTGGAAGAAGTAGTTTTCTGTCATCAGGCCAAACTTGGGAGTGACACGCCAGGAAGCAGCCAGGCCGTAAATAGGCGACGGCGCCCAGCGTTTGCCTCCGGAAGCCCAGCCGACGCTTGCGGTCAGGTGTGTGGCCCGGTTGCCTACCGTCGCCATACCACGTAGCACGGAAAAGTCTAAGGAGCGATCGGGTTCCGACTCATTGAAATCAAAAAAGAACGGTAACCATGGGCCCAAGACACCTTCCACGCTTAATGCCAGCTGATCGGGTACTACAGGCACCGTTAGCTTGGGCGCTACGAATAGCGGTATTAAAACGCCGCCCGCTCGCACGGAAATGTTATCTGTTATCCCGTAGTTTCCTTGATAAAAAAAGATATAATTGCTCGCGACGTACCCTTCTCTGGCTGTTGGGCCGTAAGCACTGGGATTGACGAAGTAAGCCTCCTTAGTGGTCGCATCGGCCGGATTTCGCTGTTGCCGTCGAAAGTAGGACTTGCTCACCAAACGCATTTGTTTAATGGAAGAGCGATCAATGTTCACCTCCCTTCCTTGAGCGGTGCTGAGTACAATGGTCGCGCTGTCGGAGCGTACCATCTGTCCTGTGTAGCGCTGGCCACCAGTCAGAAGTACCGAGAAATACTGCGCATCCTTACGCCTATTATCCTGGTCTTGCGCCTGGGTCGCGTCTGGTGACCACAGAAGCAGAAGAAAAAAGAGGGTAGTACGCATACGAGACTATGAGTCGTTTTTAGTGAGCACATCTATGACGGTCTTTACCGCTACAAAGACCGTTTCGCGGCCCTCCGGTGTTACGACCAGCCCCTCCTCCTCGCCGTCCTCCATTACTGCCTCCGTTGCAAATGAGAGCAGGGCCTCCTGGTCCGTGTCCTCAAAAAAAGTCTCCAGGCGCTCCTCAAAGCGGCGCGCCGATGCCGTCTCCAACCGCTCGTAATTGCGCTCCTCGGCCTGCCCAATCGCCTCATTGTCCACGGGTGGTATGTCGCCATTGACCCGCCGCACAGCGAGCCAAGCCACCAAGCCCAGATACTGCACGTAGCCCTTCTCCTCCTCGGTCAGCAGGTGAAAATTATCTTCGCTAAATAAGTAAGCAAACACATAGGGCTGAGCCCGGGAGAAGGCTTCCATGGCCTGTTCGTACTGCTCATCGCTGTACTCCTCCAGCTCGTCTAACACGGCATCAATGGCCTTTTCCGATACGAATTTCATAATGTTGTTTTTTTTCGTGAACGATGCCGACAAAAGTAGCCGGCCCTTGTGCGACCTTTGCCCAACCCAGCCCGGTTTATTTTTCCGTTTGCCTAATCCCACTCGATTTTGTTTCTTTTGCAGAAGAGACTATACCTGCGGCAAGTATGGTTTGGTTGGCCTCTGTTTTTTCTTATCGGCTCATTATTGCCTATGCTGCGTGCTGCTCTTTTAGACATGTACAACGGAGAAACGAACCGGGGCATCCCTATGTTGGAAAGCATTCTGGCCAGTTATGCCCACGTGCTGCGTTTCGAGCGCTTCGATGTGCGGGCCAAAAACGAATTGCCCGACCTTTCGTACCACATCTACATCTTCTCCGGTGGCCCGGGCGACCCTATGCTCAACGATGGCCCCTGGTTCGAGCGCTATTTCGACCTTATCGAACAACTCTGGCAGTGGAACCAACACCACACCGACCCGGAAAGTCAAAAACACTGCTTCTTCATCTGCCACTCCTTCCAAATGGCCTGCCACCACTTCCGCTTGGGTCAGGTAACGAAGCGCTACAAAATGTCGTTCGGCACCTATCCGGTGCACAAAACCCACTGGGGTAAAGAAGAGCCGTTCTTCGAGGGCCTGCCTGACCCTTTCTACATCGCTGACTTCCGGCGCTACCAGGTCATACAGCCCGACCACGAACGTTTCGAGGCCATGGGCGCCAAAATCCTATGCTTAGAAAAACTGCGCCCTTTTGTTCACTACGAACGCGCCCTCATGGCCGTACGCTTCAGTGACGTCATGTTCGGCACACAATTCCACCCCGAAGCCGACCCCGCCGGCCTGCTCCACTACTTCATGGAACCCGACCGCAAAAAGTCCATCATTGACGAACACGGCGAAGCCCGCTACCAACGCATGATACGCGACTTAGCCAACCCGCTTAAACTCCAGCGCACTTTCGATACCATCATTCCTAGATTCATCGAAAATGCCGTAGAACAACTCCTCCTATTCCCCGCCCTGTAACGGCCAAACTTGTTTGGCCCCCGTATCTGTCAAACTCGTTTGGCGCTGTACCTGCCAAACTTGTTTGGCCATTCCCTTCCAAGTGCCTATCACAAAAACTTTTTGAAAACAAAATGTTTTATATTTGCCGCCAAAAACGCGGCAAGCCATGATGCGCTGTACAAAATGTTCGACCGAATTGATCCCGGGCAGCAAGTTCTGCTATCGCTGTGGTGAGCGAGTGGTGGAGCAGGCCAAGACGTGTCCGCTGTGTCAATCTGAAAACCCGTTGGCGGCGGTTTTTTGTCATGAATGCGGTTTTCATTTTTCGGCTCCCGGGCAGGGGCAGGCGCCCTACATGCCGCGTTATGCGCTCGATTTTGTGCCCGAGCGGATAGGAGCGCAATTGAAGGCCCTGTTTTTTCGGCTATTGTGGCAGCGGGTACAGGAGGAGCATAACGTGCAGAAGCACAGTCAGTACGTGCAGCGCTTTTACGACTCGCGCTTTGCGACGATTTTCGAGGCGCGCACGGCTCAGCTGGCTCAGGAAGTGATGACGCGGTGGGAGCGCTACGGCCAGGCCGGTTTGCCAGGCATAGACCAGTTTTTGGAAGACGCTTTTGAGGGGCTGTTGGACTATTTCATCATCGAATTTTGCCCAGACCTCAACGAGATTTGGCTGCCCAGTGCCATGCTACGTTATGAGCGCATATCGGCAGCGGGTCTGGATGTTGGGCGCATGGTGTTTGACTTTCTGGACTTTGAGCGCGAGCCGGAGGTGTGTTACACCAACTTCGTTACCATGCCGGAGGAGTTGATGGCCAATGCCTGCAAACGTTTTCTATTTGCTGAAAAGAGCGAGCGCCTGTTTTTCATTTGCGACCTGTCGCTGCGCGGCAACTGCCGCGAGGGTTTTGCCATGACCGACCGCGCCCTTTATTGGCGTGCGCCTCTGGGGCGAGCGCACCGCGTCGTTTATGGAGACATATGCGAGCTGCACTTTGAGCGCGAATGGCTACTCATCAACGGGCACTTTTTTACAGCTAATCCGTCGCTGAACCTCAAGCTGTATAAGTTGCTCCGAAAATTGCATCGCTGCAAGCGGCAGACTGCTGTGCCGGCATAATCGCTTGTCGAGGTAAACCATCGCCTTTGCCGGTTGTTTGAGTGAAATGGGATAGTTTTTCGGGCGCTAATGCGCTCGGTGGTTTATTTTTGCCGTTCCCACCCACGATGGCCAGCGATTATGATGATAGAATCACCCGAGACGACAAAGCACGAGCCGCCAGCGCCGGAACCCGATAACGAAGCGCTCAATGACCTCGCCGACGAGCCTGCCGCCGACGACGATGAAGCCACGTTGGAAGAGAAAAGCGAAGCCAGCGGAGACGGTCTGTACGAACGACAGGAGTTCGTAGCGGACCCTAAGCAGTCGCTCATCCGGTTGGACAAATTCCTGCTCACGCGCCTGAGCAACCGTTCGCGCAGCAAGGTGCAGGAGGCTATTCGGGCCGGCGCCGTTAAAGTGGACGACCAGGAGGTGAAGCCCAATTACAAGGTGAAGCCAGGCAACCGGGTGTCCATCATCCTGCCGAAGAACTTGGATGAGGAGTACGACATCATCCCGCAAAATATCCCATTGGACATCGTCTATGAAGATGACGACGTGATTGTGGTGAACAAACCCTACAACATCGCCGTGCACCCGGGCGTAGGCATTCCGGACAAAACGCTGGTCAATGCCATAGCCTGGCACTTGCAAGAGCAGTTGGACAAACTGCCCGTCAAAGAGGGCAACGAGCCCAACCGCGCTGGCATCGTGCATCGCATTGACAAGGACACCACGGGTTTGATGGTGGTGGCCAAAAACGAATACGCCATGACCCACCTGGCCAATCAGTTCTTCCACCACACCATCGAGCGGCGCTATTGGGCCTTGGTATGGGGTAACCCGGAGCAAGACTCCGGTACCGTTGTTGGCCACATTGGGCGTAATCCCAACGATCGCAAGATGTTCATGGTGTTCCCGGAGGGCGAAAGCGGCAAGCACGCTGTAACGCACTGGCGCGTGCTGGAGCGCTTCTACTATGTTACGCTCATCGAGTGCCGGCTGGAGACGGGGCGCACCCACCAGATTCGCGTGCACATGAAATCCATTGGCCACACGCTCTTTGGCGACCCGCGCTACGGCGGCAACCACATCCTGCGAGGAACTGTGCATACCAAATATCGCCAATTTGTAGAGAATCTGCTCAAGATATTGCCGCGTCAGGCCTTGCACGCCAAGGTGCTGGGCTTTACGCACCCCCGCACGGGCGAGCATGTGCGCTTTGAGTCCGAATTACCTGCTGATATGGCTGCCGTCATCGAACATTGGCGCGAATACGTCCAATCGCGCCATAAACTGCTTTAGCCCGCACTATGGAGCAAGCGCATCCTTACGTCAAACACGCTTATCTGGAAGAGCTGCTACCGCCCAAGCGCTTACTTTTTTTGGTCAACCCCAAAGCGGGAGCACGCGCCCAACGGCGCATCGCTGAAGCCTTAGAGGCTCACTTAGACCATCGGCAGTTTGTTTACACGGTGTGGCAAACGGAGCGCCCCGGACATGCTACTGAACTGGCTCACAAGGCGCGGGAAGAGGGCTACGACATCATCGTTTCGGTAGGAGGCGACGGCTCTGCCCAGGAAGTGGCCGCGGCGCTGTTGCACACCAATACCATCATGGGCGTTTTGCCGGCCGGCTCGGGCAACGGGTTGGCCATGCACTTAGGCTATGGGCGTCATCTGGAGCGGGCCATTCGGCTGCTCAATACCGCCGAGGTGAAAACGATAGACTGCGGTCTGGTCAACGGGCGTCCGTTCGTCAATATCTCCGGCATTGGTTACGACGGCGTTGTGGCCGAGCGCATGAAGAACAGCCCTCGGCGGGGCTTTTGGCCCTACCTGTTCCACTCCGTCTTCGGAGGGCTGGCCTATCGCCCAGTACATTACATGGTAGAGGTCGATGGGCGCCGCTGGGAAGGAGACTTTTTCGTAGTCTCCGTTGCTAACGGACCCATGTACGGGTACCATTTCCAAATAGCGCCGGATGCTCGCTTAGACGACGGCCTTTTTTCGGTGGTCATGTTCCGAAACGTGCCGCGCTGGCGCTATTTTATGGCCATACCTTCCAGCCTGAACGGGCGGCTGTACGAAGAGCGTTTTGTACTACATTTTAAGGCTAAAGAGGTGAAAGTTACCTGCACCCCTCCCACCTTTGCGCATGCAGACGGCGAAAGTCTGGGTCGAGGCGAGCACTTTCAGTTTGAAATAGTGCCCCAAGCCCTGAAAATCCTTGTGCCGACGCGCTCCTGATTTTTTTGGAACTATGGCAAAGAACAAACGCTCCTCCTCGCCCATCGTCTTTTCGACCGACCCGGACTTCCTCAAACGCTTAAAGGCGGAAGAGGACACCGCCTCGCCCGCGCTGGCGCCTGAGCGGCAGGTGTTGCGCATCTGGCTGGAGCGCGGCAAGGGCGGCAAAGAGGCCACGGTTATCAAGGGCTTTGTCGGGCCTCAGGAAGCATTAGAAGAGTTGGCCCGCTGGCTTAAGGGCAAGTGCGCCGTCGGCGGCAGTGCCAAAGACGGCGAAATCATTCTGCAGGGCAACCACCGCGACCGAGTGATAACCCTGCTGCAGGAACGCGGATATAAAAACATCAAAAAGGCGGGCGGTTGAGGCCCATCCCTGTTTTTTCACCACTGCTCTGTAACACCGACCAACGCTACCCTGTGCATGGATATCCTGACAAACATCGGGCGCGGCCTGTTGGGCATGTGCTTCCTGTTGGCCACTGCTTATCTGCTGAGCCGCAACCGCCGGGCCATTGACTGGCGATTAGTAGGCGCCGGCATTGGCCTTCAGGTCATTTTTGCCGTTCTCATTCTGAAGGTGCCGGGCGTTAGCTGGGCATTCGACTCGTTCGCCAAAATGTTCACGTACATCATTCGATGGTCGGAGGCAGGCGCTACGTTTTTGTTCGGCGATCTGGCCACCGGCAATAAGGGCTTCGGCTACATCTTCGCCTTTCGGGTACTGCCCACCGTGATGTTTTATTCGGCACTGTCAGCCATTTTGTTCTATTTTGGTATTTTGCAAAAAATTGTTTACGGCATTGCCTGGGTGCTCACGCGCAGCATGGGCCTGAGTGGTCCGGAAAGCTTAGCCGCTGCCGCCAACGTGTTCATCGGTCAAACGGAAGCACCGCTCATCATTCGGCCCTATCTGGCCAACATGTCGCGCTCCGAGATCATGTGCCTGATGACAGGCGGCATGGCCACCATTGCTGGCGGCGTTTTTGCCGCGTATGTGGGCTTTTTGGGCGGCGACGACCCTGAAAAGCAGTTGCTGTTTGCCCGGCACCTGTTGGCCGCCTCCATCATGTCGGCCCCAGCGGCAGTGGTGTGTGCCAAGATGTTGCAGCCCGAAACGGAAAAACAAGTCCTGGAAAAACTCGCGCACGTGGACACGCATGTGGGCGACAACCTGCTGGATGCCGTTGCTAAAGGTACCACCGATGGCCTGAAGCTGGCTGTCAATGTGGGCGCCATGCTCGTTGTGTTCATCTCTTTGGTGTACATGCTCAACTGGTTGCTTATGAATACCGTAGGTGCCTGGACGGGACTCAACGAGAGCATACACCAGGCCACTAACGGACGCATTGAGGGGCTGAACTTTACTTATCTGCTGGGCCTGTTTTTTGCACCTGTAGCCTGGCTGCTGGGTACCCCGTGGACCGATAGCGTGCTCATCGGCCAACTGCTGGGCTTGAAAACTATGATCAATGAATTTGTCGCCTACGGCGCCCTAGGCGAAATGCAGAAGACCATTCAACTGCAGCCAAAGTCTGTAATCATTGCCATCTATGCCTTATGTGGGTTTTCTAACTTTGCTTCCATTGGCATTCAGATAGGCGGCATCGGCACACTGGCGCCCAACCAGCGCCGCACCCTGACCGAGCTGGGTTATTGGTCGCTTATCGGCGGCACGCTGGCCTGCTTTTTGACCGCCACCATCGCCGGCATGTTGCTCTAAAATGCTCTTTTCACCCGCTCTAACTACCGCTCTCATGACCGATATCCAGGCGCTCCTACAGGCTTTCCAAAACATTCGCGCACGTATTGCAGAGAGCGAAATTGAAGAAGCCCTGCAAGATCTGGCCGCTCTGATGCCACAAACGGGCTTAGACTTAGACGACGAGGTGCTCGCCCTCCGGCAGCAGTTCAGCCATACCCAAAAGCAAGCCCGCCTCAACCTCATCGAAAACAGCGAGTACTCGCGCACGCTGAACAACATCAGCTTTGCCCTCCTGCGGCTGATAACAGACGCCTGCAAACAATTGCAACAGCAACAACCCAGCCCGGTACCTTCGGCTGGCATCTCCGTTACCGATGCCGATGCCCAGACAGCCCCAGCCATCTCCGCTGAACTACCCCCTATGCTTCGGGAAGGTCTGGAGAAAATGGAACAAGCCGACTACGGCGGCGCCTTGCAGCACTTCGCGGCTTATCTGCAAATCAACCCGCGTTCCTGGCATGCCATGCACTACTTAGGCAGCCTGCACGAAACCCTCGGCCTGTGGGACGAAGCCATCCACTGGTACTCCGAAGTGCTCAAGGTGAACCCTGCCGACGCCATCGCCATCAACAACCGCGGCAACATCCGCATGGAGCAACTCAGCGAACACGAAAAAGCCTATAAGGACTTCTCCACGGCCATAATGGCTGACCCCACTCTCCTGACCGCGCGCTACAACCGCGCCCTGGCTGCCATGTACCTCAGCCAATACGAAGCAGCCATTGCCGACCTTAACGTATGCGTTGAGCAAGGCTTCATGACCGACGCCGCCCGAGGCCTCCGAGGCGTCTGCCTGGCCGCCGCCGGGCGCCACAGCGAAGCCGCCGAAGACCTGAAAATCGCCCTCCAGGCCGACCCTGAAAACGCCACCTATTGGGCTACCTACGGCTTGTGTGAATACCAACACGGCCTCTACCAACAGGCCATTGACACCCTCAATCATGCCCTGACCCTCAACCCCCACCAGCCCGAAATGCAAAATGTGCGCGGCATGGCCCATTTCTTTCTGGAAAACTATGCCGCCGCCCAGGCCGACTTCGAGCAAGTTGTCCGACAAAACCCCGGCTACGCCTATGGCTGGTACTTCCTCGGCCTGTGCCGAAAAATACAGAGCGACCCCGTGGAAGCGATCCGATACCTGGGCGAGGCCATCCGCTTAGACCCCGAACTGGCTGAAGCCTATGCCATTCTGGGCGTCATCGCCTACGAAAACGGCCGCAACGACGACGCCATCCGCCTGTGTCAGCAAGCCCTGGCCATCAAAGAGGTGCCCATTGCCCAGGAGTATCTCCAAAAAGCCCAACAGGCCGACAAATCGGGTGGCTTTTGGAACAAACTCTTTGGCGGCTGACCCCCTGTGCGAAGCAATGACGACTGGATTATCAGCGCACCACTTCAGGATAGGGCAATATGCTCACGCCATCAATGCGTCATTGCGCATGTTCACCCACGAAGACCGCCCCGCCCGACAGTCCGTCCATAGTTTCCAGTAACACTCTATTTTTCAATCAAAGCCCAACCTACTGGCACAGTGAATAGGTCGGCAACAGCGCCGTCTCCATCGGAGATAGGGCTATGAAAACACTTTAACGCCTCTGCCCGCTTCGATGGCCAAAGCCAGCCGCAAGAGCGATGAGCACCCTACCCGAGACTCCTGACACCTTATGCTTTTTCAACAACGAAAGTCTATTGCTCAAAACGTATAGTGCGCATACGTAAACGGATGCTGATACCACTCACCTGCACTGGTAGCCAGCGCTGTATTGCGCCAGCGCCAGCCCACGCCGAACGACAGGCCGGGACGTCCGATGAGGTTGAGCAGGTCGAGCGAGACGGAGAGGGAATGGTCTATGCGGTCGGCCAACGGCGCGCCGCTCCAGGAGATGGCATTGCCGTTTTCTTCGCCATGCACCAGAAAGGAGGCCGTATAGCCGGCGGAAAGGCCGATACTGCGCGGGAAGTAGGTGGAGCCGACGCGCCACTGGGGCCGGCGGGCGATGAAGCGCAGCATGACAGGCGTGATGTCAGCATGGCCGATATGGAAACTGCGCTGTTCGCCGTAAGTGAGCGATGTCTGGCCGTAACCGACCTCGCCCTGCCACCAGAAGAGTGGGAAGCGCTCTTTAGGCAGGTAGCGGGCAAAGGGCGCGTTGTCGTCTAAGCCGCATACTTTGCCCAGCGGTTTGCGTAGGGTGAGCGCTACCTGATAACCGTTGTTGTGTTCCCAGGGGCTGGACGTGTGCGGAAGGTTGTACTGCACCTTGAGGCCCCAGAACCACGGCGAAGGCAGGCAGCGCGAGCGCACGCGCACCACATCGGTGTTGGTGCTCACGGAGCTGCGCTCCATGCGCAGGTGGGCAATGGCGCTGATGCTGTCGCCCGTTCGGAAAGCGTAGCCAGGGCGGGTAACCATGCGGAATTGGATTTCACCAAAACAGTTGGCTGTATTGAAGCCCACCGTCTGCGCCTGGCCCAGCGACGGCAGGTTGGCATCGTTGTGCGCCCAGCGAATGACGTGGTCGGCCCCGACGGCGTCGGTAGTGAGCATGGGCCAGGAGTTGGGCCGCTGGCTCGACAGCACGGCGGGCATCGTCGGGTTGATGAGCGCTCGCTCGATATGGGCGTTGACGCGCAAGGTGTCGGCGGTGGCCGAGCCGCCGTTGTAGAAGCCGATGGTGTAGGTCAGCGTAGCGTCTTTGGTGCCGGGCGCCAGATAGCGGGGGGTGACTTCGATGTAATTCGGGTCGGAGGCCCAGTTGAGGGCAATGGTGCGCGATGTCATCTCCACACCGCTCCAGGGAGAGCTGTTGGGCACACCGGTGTTCTGTCCCGAAGCATTTCCGCCAGCTTTGCCGCCGAATTTTTCACTGCCCAGGATGTTGCCGCCGCCCGATGTCTGGCCGTCTATTTTAATCATGGCCAATACATGGGTGAGGATGCTGCTGGTATCGGTAGGAAAGAAATCGGCCACTTCATCGCGCACTTTCAGGTGCACAAACAGCGAATTTTCCGCGTTGGGCGTGGGCGTAGTGTCGGGCTGCTCGAAGCGCCACGAACAGACCTTGTACTGTTTTTCATCCCATTCCAGCCCTTCGCTCTCTAATGTGGGCATAGGGCCGGTTTGCATAGTATCTAAGCGGAACTCATTTTCGGGGAAAGCCAGATAGACCGTTCGCCCGGGCTGCCCTGAGGCGGTGATTTTGGGGTATGTAATGGCAAAAACTAAATAGCCGCCCGGACGCGAGGCCGCCCAGTTGACATTCAGCGCCACGTTGGAACCAGCGGGTATAATGGGCGGATAGCTGGGGGTCTCGCTCGAACTGCTGACGGATATGCTTTGCGCAGCAAAGCCTACCGGGTCGTGGTCATCGCTGTACGTGGGCTTTAGTGCAACCTTGGCGGTGCGATTACCCGCTCGCAAGACATGCTCTGGCGCGCTATCGCGGCTGAAGGTGCCGTCGCCGAAGTCCCAGAAATAGACCCATCGGGCCAGCGAGTCCTGACCTTCCACGATAGGGCTGGGCGGGTTTCGGTAGCAGGACTCACCTGCAATGCGCTCCCAGTCTAAGCGGAGGCGGTAGCGATTGACCAAGGCGCCCCCTCCGCCCGTTTGCTGCTCGGAGCGCACGGGCGGCCACACACGCATCGAGTCATCACAGCGGTTGAGGGTATAGGGTTGAGCGCTTAGCGAAGGCGCAAAGAAGACCGACAGCGCAGTCAGCAGAGCCGCGCAGAAAAGCAGGCGATACATACGGCTTTTGATTGTAATGGTTTTAAAATGTTTTGAATGATTACTGGCCACAGAGCCAACACCTTGCGAAATTCCTGTCGGAATTTTTAGCGCGCCTCAACCTGCTGAGCAGGTAGCCAGGCCTTCTCGGCGCTTTCCAGCGTAAACGATTTGTTAGCAAAGGCAAAAATCGCCTTTCCTCCGAAATAAAATACCCTTCGGTGTAGTTTCGCCCGAAAAAACAAAACGGTCTTCCATGCCTCGCTTCGGGCTATTGTTCCTGCTGTTTGTGGTCGGGTGGTGCGCCTGCCAGCCCACCCCGGTGCCCACCGCCGTACCGGAGGAACGCACCCCTGCCGACTCCGTCCGCCTATGCCAGACGGCCGACTCGCTGCTGAACCTGGCCAAAGCCGACTCCTTGCGCACAGATTCGTTCCAGCACGAGGCTTTGCGTCTTCTTTTTGTCGCTCGCAGCCACGTCAAATGGACTGATCTTTGGACAGAGCGCTTCCGCCATTACCGCAAACGCGAAGATTTGACGCCCATCTGCGCCGAATTGGAAAAGGCTGTTCAACAAATCTGGTGGGCTGAAGACCAGCACGCGGGCCGATTGTACCTCATGTACGGCTTCTGCCTGCGGCAAATGGGCCGCAACCACGCTGCCGGCAGTTACTACGAAAAGGCGCGCCAGCTGTCCATGCGCTTTAGCGGCGTAGCGTCGCGGAATCCCGCTGGAGCGATCTATAAGACGCTGGCCAACATCAAAACTCGCTTAGGCGAAAATGAGGAGGCCGAGAAGCTTTTTCTGGAGGCCTTAGACTTGCTGCGACGCGATACCGCCGTAGCCAACACGGTGTCTAATGCGCTCACTGCTGCAGAAATCTACAGTGATCTGGGCATCGCCTACCAAAACGCCAGCGAATGGTCCAAGGCACTAACAGCCTACGACAAAGGTGTAGCCAGGCTTCAACGCCTGCGTTCGCTCAAACCCGAAGAACAGGCGCGTGCTAACAATACCCTCGGCATGCTGCTGACCAATAAGGCCGCTGCACTGGCCGCGCTGAACCAGCTGCCCCAAGCGCACCAGGCCGTGCAGGCTGCGCTAGGTGCGCTGCAAGCCGACAAGTACAACTATCGCTTCAATGCCTTGAGCACCCAGGCCGATGTTTGGGAAAAAATGGGCCGCGACTCGCTGGCCCGCGAGGTGCGCCAGCAGGCGTTACTGTTGGCCGACCTGCCCAAATCCGGCATCGAAGCGCGCGAGGTCAGCAAATTGCTCATTGCCATGGGCTGGGCTGCCCTGCGCCACAACGACCACGACCATGCCGGTCGTTTAGCCCAAAAAGCCCTCCGCCGCCTCTACCCCCGCTTGCCCGATGCCGACTTGGCCGCTAACCCCGATCCAGCCGTCTTTGACCCTGACCCGGAAAACGCGGTGGCAGAGGCGCTCGACCTTAAGGGCGAAGCCTTGTGGCGCCAATACGCGCAACGCGACGACGAGCGCGCCCTCGTCCTGGCCGACAGCGCTACCCGGCTGGCCATTGAAATGATGGAAAACTTGCGCGACGTGGCTGTTTATGAGTCCTCCAAATTACTCTCTTCTCAGCAAAGCCGCCGTCTCTTCGGGCGCATGTTCCGCATCCTGCACGCCTATCAGCAGAGCGGGCGCCCCTTGGCCATTGAGCGCGCCTTTGCCTGCTCGGAGCAGAGCAAAGCCGCCCTACTGCGCCAAAAAGTCTCCGCCGACGCTCTGCTGCAAAACGCCCGCGTGAACGACTCACTCGCCTTGCGCGAACGCGACCTGCGCGAACGCCGCGCATTCCTGAAAAACACCCTCTTTCAGCACCTGAGCCAGACGGGCCAACCCGATGACTCCCTGACTCTTGCCCTCCAGCAGCAAATCTTTCGCATCGAGCAAGAGCAGCGCCAGCTGCGCCAGACCATTGCCAAAAAATACCGCCTTACCCTGCACCAGACCACTGCCCCCATAGCCTCGCTGGCCGACGTGCGGCGACGCCTGCTGCGCCCGGGCGAACACTGGATCAGCTACTTCACCGACCCTGATAGCCAGTGGGTTTACCTCATCGGCATCGGCCCGGCCAGCGCGTCGTTTTCGCGGCAGCCATATTCCGAAGATGCCATTACTTCGTTTGTCCGCCTTTTCAACAATGCTTCAACGGCTGAGAACCGCTCTACAGACCCTGTGCTGTGGCGCGATTTTACCACTCAGGCCCATGCGCTGTACCAGACGTTGCTGGCCTCGGTGCTCCACTCAGCCCTGCCCCGACGGCTCGCGCTCTCGCCCGATGGGGCGCTGACGCTGCTGCCGTTTGATGTCCTGCTTATGCAGCCAGCCTCGCCCGACAGCCCTGTGGACTATGCCGCCCTCGACTATGTGGGGCTGCGCATGCCCATTCGCCTGTCGCTCTCGGCCTCGCTGGAGCGCTTCTACGCCGAACAGTCGAGGCGACGCCCCGAATGTGCTTACGTCGGTTTTGCACCCGAATACGCCGGCGGCACGCTGGCTCCGGTACGTAGCGGTGAAGTGTTGGTGAACAGCGCCGCACGCCACCTCGGCGGACGAGCTTTCTGCGGAGCAGAGGCTGCAGTGGATACGTTCTTCCGCTACGCTCCGCGAAGCGCTATCCTGCATTTTTACGGCCACGCCGAAGCATTTGACTCCTTTCCCGATTATTCCTGGATGGCGTTTTCGCCGCTGAACGTCGCCTCAGCCGAGCTGGATACTTCGGCTGCGGCGACGTCGTTGAGCGGTCGCCCTGCTTTTGCGGAGGCTCAAAATTTCCTGTTTGCGCATCAGATTTACCACGCCTGGCTCGAGTCCGAGGTGGCTTTGCTGAGCGCCTGCCGCACCGGTACGGGCCGGGTGGCGCTGGGTGAAGGCGCCCTCAGCTTAGCCCGTGCCTTTCAGGCCGCCGGGTGCCCGGCCACAGTCATGAGCCTATGGGAAGTGCGCGACGACGCTACCGCCCAACTCATGCAAAGGCTTTTGGAGCAGCTGCAAAACGGCCTGGAAAAAGACGAAGCACTCTTTCAGGCGAAAAAACACTACCTCCAGACAGCTCCCGACCCGTTCCCGTATTTCTGGGCTGGCTTCGCGCTCACTGGCAGCCCCGAGCCGGTGCGCTTTCCCACCGCACCCTGGTTGCGCACTTTAGCCCTCGTAGGCGCCTGCTTGTTGGGGGCCGCCCTTTTGATTTGGCGGCTACGGATGGGAAAACGGTAGAGGCGGTTTCGCCGCGTCAGTAATACTCGAAACTGGGCGTTTCACGCGGACAGGTTTAGCGCTTGATGGCCCGAAATGGCTCCACTGTTTGCTGGATGAAATCGTGTGGGTATTCGTCCACTCCTTCAAAGCCCAGCGGAATGTCGCGCCCTTCGTAAGGGATGTAATCGGTACCAAAGAGGTAGTCCCACACGGAGAGCGTCAGGCCGAAGTTGACGCCATAGCTGCCTTTGGGCAGGTGTTTGGCGTGGTGCCAAATGTGCATTTGCGGGCTGTTGAAGATGTACTTGAGCGGCCCCAACGGCAGGTAAATGTTGGCGTGGTTGAGGTGGCCAATAGTCAGCGTGAACAGGTGCACCAGCAGGAAATCCTGAATGCCAAAACCGATCATGGCCAGCGGCAGGTATTCAATGCTCCGATACACGATGGTCTCCATGAAATGGTAGCGCAGGTGCGCGGCGAAGCCCATTTCGCGCACGGAGTGGTGTACCTTATGGAACTCCCACAGCCAGGGCACGCGGTGCAGCAGCCGGTGTACATTCCACTGCACAAAGTCCCGTACTACAAAAAGCGTCAGCAGCTGTGCCCAATACGGCCAACTGCCGATCTCGATGGCCACCAGATTGCGAATGCCAAAAGCCCAAGCTAGAAAGTCGTTGAACGCCTGCACCACCACATTGGAAATAGCCGCATAGCCCACTAAGCTGAACAGGAAGAAGTTGAAAAACATGTAAAAGGTGTCCAGCCAGAAATCTTCCCGAATAGCGCGCTGGTTTTTTCGCCAGGGAAAGAGGAGCTCTAAGGCATAGGTAACCAATGAAATGGCAATGAGCCAATAGAAGTAGTTGCCCCAGTGCGGCGTGAGCACTTCATGGGCGAAGTAGCGGGCATAGCCCTGAAAACTATTGACAAAAATCTCCCAGTAGTTGCTCATAGTTGAGGCGGATTTTTGGATTTAAGGTCTTGGCTTTTCGCCGGCGGGTACAGTGGGCTTGCGCAGCGATTTCCACTCATACATGCCGCCGGTGTAGTTGTAAATTTTGGTGAAACCCATCTGGCTGAGTTGTGCGGCGGCGCTGGCGCTACGGCCACCAGAGGCGCAGTAAAGCACGACAGGGCGTTTGCGATCCAAGCGTCCGATTTTTTCCCGGAAGTCAGGAGCGGCGTAATTGATTTCCCAGGCGCCGGCGATTTTGCCGGTTTGCTGGATTTCTCCCGGCGTGCGCACGTCCACGAGTTGTACGGTCTTGTCGGAGGCCAGGAGGTTTTCTAATTGGCTGGCGTTGAGGTTACTCTGGCCCTGCAGCAGAGCACCTGCCAGGATGAAGGCGGCCAGCAGGCCGGTCTGAAACAATTTTTGTAACATAGGAACAGTGGATTTTGCTGGCAAAGGTCGCCTGGTGAGGAGCAGTTGTTTTGTGACCGATATCACGAGCGACGGCTGCCAGTAATGTTCACCGCCAGGGCAGTGCAGCATGGAAAGTCAGAAGGCGCTTGGTAGTTCATTTTTGGCCCATCGAAGGGCTGGTTAGGGCGCCAGACCTCGAAGATTTTCGCCTTTCAGCGCTGCTCCGTTTTCATTCCCTTCCGTTTTACCACGGTGCCCTTTCGCCATTGTTATCATCTTTGCACGCTCCCGGTGAAGGATGCCGCGGAGTATGAAGGTCAAAAAAAGACACGTTTTGCATCCGAAGAAATCTTATGGCCAGCATTTTCTGAGGAGCGAGCAGACGGCTGCCCGCATTGCCGCTGCGTTGCAACGCGCTGCTGAGACGGGGCGCGTGCTCGAGGTTGGCCCGGGCATGGGCATACTGACACGCCAGCTGCTGGCCCACGGGGAGCATTACACTACGTACGCCGTTGAGGCCGATCCCGACATGGTAGCGTATTTGCGCAGGCATTTGCCCCAGCTGGGTGAGCGTCTCATTGAGGGCGATTTTCTGGCCTTCGACCCTACGACCGTCTGGGGCGAGCAGCCGTTTTGCCTGATTGGCAATTTTCCTTACAATATCAGTACTCAGATTCTCTTCCGCGTGCTGGACTTCCGCCGCAATATCCCGGAGGTAGTGGGCATGTTTCAAAAAGAGGTGGCTGACCGCGTGGCCGCTCTGCCCGGCAGCCGCACCTACGGCATCACCAGCGTCTTGCTGCAGGCCTACTATCGGGCCGAAACGCTCCTCACCCTCGAGCCGGGCGCTTTTCAGCCGCCGCCCAAAGTGCGCTCAGCCGTCATCCGCCTGACACGCAAAGACGGCTTCGAACTGCAATGCCGCGAGGAAACCTTCCGCAATCTGGTAAAAACAAGCTTTAACCAGCGCCGCAAAATGCTGCGCAATACCCTGAAGGAATTCTTCCCCGCCGAGCAGCTCCACAGCGACGCCTTTTTTGAGCAACGCCCCGAGGCCCTTTCCTGGGCTGACTTTGAGCGACTGGGAATGGCATACGAGGCAAGCCTGTGAGCACCTACGGACCTTTACCTTTTATAGAAGAAAAAAAAACAGCATCGGGCGGAGGCTAAACGCTGCTGTGCGCTCATGTGGCTGCTTGCCTGGCCACCTCGCGCGAGAAGCGCCGCCACGAAACGGCGAACATGCTGGCGTTGAAGATGAGGAAGAAGAGGTTGTTCAGCCCGGCAAACAGGATGACGCTTTCGATGCGCCGCATGTCTAAGGCATAGATGAGCAGCACCTGCAAAGGCAGCGCCAGCGGCACATAGTAGCGGTTGAGCGACAGCCACGCGCGCGCCGTGCAGACCTGGTAGGCTACGGCGGCCAGTTGGCCAATGGCACTGGCCAGCAAGAAAGGCAGCAGGTATGCCGTCAGGTTGGCGTATCCCGGACCCAGTATCCACAGCAGCGAAGACGGATGCAGGGCAGCCCATAATAAAATAGGTGTCAGGAGCAGACCGGCAGCGGCCAGCGTTCGCAGCGCCTGATGCAGCACCCGCTCCGGCGTGCGGGCTTTGGCCAGATCGGGCAGGGTATAGCTGGCGATGAAGGATTGGAAAATACCAAACAAGACGCCCAGGCGCCCCAGTGCTCCAACGTCGGCTAAGCGCTCGGCGGAGGCAAACCACGCACACAACAGGATGGTAATTTGGCCCTCGAACGACCAGTAGAGCGTGCGCAGAGCGTTGGCGCGTACGAGGGTGCGCATTTCGCGCAAATAGGCCTCGTTCGTATCGCTGTGGTTAGCCAGCAGCGGGCTTGCCGAATGCACATGCGCCCGGTAGTTGAGCCACAGGCAGCAAACAATCCAGCCGACCACCGCCCAAACGGGCCAGCCTGAATACACTATGAGCAGCACGCCGATTAGCTTAAGTATGGCGCTCATCAGGTCATTGCGCAGCAGGGCGGCAACAGCTCGGCCCAGCTGTAGTGCAATGGCGTAAAAATTGGCCTGCATCTGCACCCAGGTAGCTATCAGCACCAATGTCGTAAGCAGAGCCGTCTCGAGTGCGCCCACGCCAAGGTGCGGAAACTGCCAGCCGCAGTACGCCGCAAACGGCAGCGCCAGCGCTGCACCAATGCGGTTGCGCAGCCTCTGTGCCGAGTTCAGAACCGACCGAATGGCTGAGGTGTCGGGCCAAACCCGCCCGCCCAGGCCCAACACCGCTGATGTCAGGCCCATATTGCTGGCATTGACGGCGATGGCCAGTAGCGCAAACGCTAGCGAATACGCTGCATAGTCCGCTTTTTCTAAGCCGCGCACCAGCGCGAAGCCCACCACGGCGTTGATGCCCGTCAGGGCTACTTGCCCGGCCACAAAACGCCATGCCGGCAGCGGATCGGAAGTCCTCTTGCTCGAAAGTTTGCCTTTGCCCGACACTACAGCCCTGTTTTGCCGCAAAGAAAATACGCTCCCTGGCTTTAGAGCCGGCATTTAGCCGCTGCCGGGGTACTCCGACACCTGCCTTCGAGCATTGAGTGGTTGTATTATTTTGCGACAGCCCATACCCTACGCCTGACTTTTTGCCGTTATTTTGGGCCGCCAGAGGCTGGCTTCCTTGAGTGCTTTCTTCCTTATTCCATCATAAAACAATCGCACTCCCATGCAAAGACGATTTGGCTTCACGCTGTTTACTCCCGAAGAATTTGAGGGCTGGATAACCCAGCAAAACGTAGCTCGTACAGTGCTCTACCTCCAGCAGCACCACACCTGGGCCCCCAGCTATGTGCACTTTCGGGGCAACAACCACTTTGAACTGCAACGCTCAATGCAAAACTTCCATCGCAACTCAAATGGATGGATGGATATTGGCCAGCACTTCAGCATCTTTCCTGACGGCATGATCGTGTCAGGGCGCAACTTAGAACTGTCGCCGGCCTGCATTTTCGGCTTCAATGCTCATTCCATCTGCATCGAAAACGTGGGCAACTTCGACCGCGACGGCGACTCCATGCGCCCCGAACAGCGCGAAGCCATTGTGCGCGTTACGGCAGCCCTCTGCCGGCGCTTCAACATACCCATCACTACCGACCGCATTGTGTATCACCACTGGTTCGACTTGCGCACGGGCAATCGCACCAACGGGACAGGCTCTACCAAAAGCTGCCCCGGCACAGCCTTCTTTGGCGGAAATAAGGTGCCTGACGCCGAAGCCAACTTCCTGCCTTTGGTGCGCGAACTGATACAAACGGGCCAGGTGCCGCCGCCTATCTTGAAGTATGGCTACGTAACGGCCGAATGGCTCAACATCCGCAACCAGCCCAGCGTGCGCGGGCGCAAGTTGAACGCGACGCCCTTTGGCTCTGTGCTGCGCATCTATGAGGTGCAGAACAACTGGTACCGCATATCGGCCTCCAAACAGGAATGGGTTTCGGCCAATTTCGTGCGCGACGTAACGCGCGCCACCGTTGCTAACACCGCCACGCTCAACGTGCGCAGCGGCCCCAGCACGCAGTTCGACGTCATCGGCACCCTCCTGCGCAACGAAGAGGTCTTTATTTTTGAAGAGCAGGGCAATTGGGCTAAAATCAGTGTGGACGAGCGCTGGGTCTCCAAATCATTCCTGCACATCCACGCATAAGGGCGCGCTATATTTGCACAGGCTTTTTTGGAGAAAACAAAACGAAACCTCCCACCACCCGTCATGACATTCGAAGAATACCGACAGTACGATGCCCTCGGGCTGGCTGCCTTAGTGCAGCGCGGCGAAGTCGCTGCCACTGAATTGGTGGACATTGCCAATGCTCGCTTAGAGGCGGTCAATCCCCGGCTTAATGCCGTCATCCACTTCCGCTTGGAGCAGGCGCGCCAGGAAGCGCAGCGCGTCAATCGCGAGGCGCCTTTTGCTGGTGTGCCGTTTCTGGTCAAAGACCTGGGTATGGAAATCGAGGGTATGCCTATGTGTGTGGGCAGTCGGGCTTATGCGAAATACCGCTCTGCTCACGACAGCGAGGTGGTCAAACGAGCCAGGCGAGCTGGCTTGCTGCTGTTGGGCAAGACCAATACGCCGGAATTTGGCCTGACGCCTTTTACCGAACCGCAGGCCTTTGGCCCTACGCGCAACCCCTGGAACGAGGAATACTCACCCGGTGGCTCTAGCGGTGGCTCAGCAGCAGCCGTGGCAGCAGGCATTGTGCCCATGGCCACTGCCAACGACGGCGGCGGCAGCATCCGCATTCCTGCTTCGTGTTGCGGCCTTTTTGGCCTCAAGCCCACGCGCGGGCGCGTCTCGTGGGCCCCGCTCATGGGCGAAATGTGGTCGGGCGCCGCTATCGAGCACTGCGTCAGCCGCACCGTACGCGACTCGGCAGCTTACTTAGACGCCATCCATGGCGCTGCTCCCGGTGACCCCTACATCATCGAACCACCCCAGCGGCCCTATCTACAAGAGGTAGAAACACCGCCCAGACGGCTACGCATCGGCTATTCGCTGCAACACACCTTAGGCTTCCCCGTGGACGAAGCCTGCGAAGAAGCCCTGCTACGCACCATAGATATCCTGCGCGCCGAAGGGCACGAAGTAGCTGAAGTTCCCTTGCCCTATCGGCGCGAAGATCTGGCTGAGTCTTTCTTAGTTGTCGTCGCCGGCGAACTGGGTGGCGATATGCTCATGCTCCAACAGTTTCTGGGCCGCTCTGTGCGCCCCTCCGACGTAGAACCCAGCACCTACGCTCTATACTTACTGGGCCAGTCCTTCTCGGCGGCAGAATATGCCCACGCCAAGCGCCAGTGGAGCTTTATCAGCCAGCGCGTTGCCGCTTTCCACGAACAGTACGACCTTTTGCTAACGCCCACGCTGGCTCGGCGGCCCATCCGCATCGGAAGCCTGCAGCCCACTGCCGCCGAAGAGCGCCTCATGCGGGTGGTCAACACCCTACAATTGGGCGCCGCTGTCAAAGCCTCCATCCAGAAATTAGCCGATAAAATCTACGACTACATGCCCTGGACGGCCTTTGCTAACATCACCGGACAGCCCTCCATGTCCATACCCGTCCTGCGGACTGAAGAGGAAAACCTGCCCATCGGCGTCATGTTTACCGCTCGCCTCGGTGAAGAGCATACCCTGTTCCGATTGGCCGGACAATTGGAAAAAGCGCTGCAGTGGGACAGAGTCAAGGCACCTTAGTGGCCAAACCTGGCTCTGGGGAGGCTCTCGCCTTGCCCAATAAACTCCATTGCCAGGGTTTTACCCTGCTCAGCTACCATTGCCGTCTTTCCAAAACGCATCGCAAAAGCGTGAAAGCATTATTGTACAGAGCCATCTCCTGGCTGGCAAAGGCCTTTTTTAAGAACCGTATTGTGGGCAAAAAAGTCAGCGGCCTCAACAAGACGCTCTACTACGAAATGGCTCAGCACCTGACCTTTTTGTTTAAGCGGGAAATCCGGTACGAGGCCCACCTTCAGCGCAGAGTAGAGCGCTATCTGCGACCTGGAGACGTGGTGTTTGACATCGGCGCTAATATCGGGCAGTACGCCCTGTTCTTCAGCGAAAGGGTGGGCGGCAGTGGCCGGGTCTATTGCTTTGAGCCAGACTGGCGAAATTATGCCTTTCTGGAGTTTAACGTCCGCATCAACCGATGCCAAAATGTGGTGTGCCGGCCTTGGGGCGTAGGTGCCCAGGATGGTGAGCAGCTGCTGTTCAGGGATACGGACACAGGGGGGCGGCGGAGTTCGTTTAAACAGAAATTTGTCGGTGCCAATTACCATGGCAGCAGCGAAACGGCTGTTATCAGGAGCCTGGATAGCCTGATAGCCACCTTTGGGCAGCCGCATTTTGTCAAGGTAGACGTCGAGGGTTTCGAGGAGGAAATTATTCGGGGGCTAACAGCCGATTTGCCCGACGGTGTCTTCCTGATAGAGGTGCGTGAAGAGACTAAAGGCTGCGTTTTTTCGCACTTTGCCAGCTGGGGCTACAAGTGCCTTTGCATAGACGGGCCAGCAGAACGGGAAATTGGCGGCGCGGAGGAAATTCCGGGATTTGCGCACCTTATTTTTCAAAAAGCTAACCGCGAAGAAAGGGCTTCGAGTGCAGCACCGCAACTTCGGTGATGCTCCCGCTTCGCCAAAACCTGTTGGCAGGGTTCCCTCCTGCACGTGGCTTCCGCGTGGTCTGGAGCAATCGCTACCCAGCACTTGACTATGAGCACTATATTTGCCGCCCAAATTCATAAGCACACCATACTACTCCATGATTCGAGTCTTCCTTGCTTTTGGTGCGGCGCTGGTTTTTGCGCAATCGTGCTCTAACGATTTTGAACTCACAGCGCCCTGGAAAGAGGTGCCCATTGTTTATGCTATACTCTCGCCCAACGACACGGCGCACTACGTCCGTATCGAAAAGGCCTTTTTAGACCCGGAAACCAGCGCCCTGCAAATTGCTCAGATTCCGGACTCCATTTATTATCCGGAGAACGCTATTCAGGTTTTTATTGAAGAAGTGGCTACTAACAGGAAGTTCCCGTTAACGCGCGTGGACGGGAGTTTGGAAGGTTATCCGCGCAAGGATGGCATTTTTGCTACCTCGCCCAACTGGCTGTATAAGACTAAAGAGACACTCGTGCCTGGTCGGCGCTATCGCCTGCGCATCGTGCGCAACGATGGCCGCCCGGATGTTACTGCGGAGACCACCATTCCGGGTAATTTCACTATTCAGTCGCCCGACCCCAGCCTGATACCCGTCCGCATCACTTTCTTGCGCGACCGATCCTCCAACATCACCTGGTTCTGCGACTCTAACGGCGTTTATTTCACCATTCGCTTCCGCATTCGCATCCGCGAAAACAATCTTAACGGCACCCTCATCAAGCGCGACACGCTCTACTGGACGCCCGTGCCTAACACACGCCGCTCCAATGTGCTCACTGGGAACGGCTTCCTCAGTACCGAACGCATCCTATCGGAGTCGTTTTATCGCTTCTTGGTTGAAAACCTGCCGCCCGCTAACAACACGTTCCGCCGCTTTGAAGGCATTGATATTACCCTCGAAGGCGGCGGACGCGAAATTGAGCGCTACTTAGAAACCGCTGCCGCCAACGCTGGCATCACGGGCGCCGAACTCGTTACCCTGTACACCAACCTCTCCGAAGGCTTCGGTATCTTCACCGGCAAAAACTTAGTTACCCTGCCCAACGTCTCCGTAACTCCCGAAACCGTCAATAGCATGAACGAGCGCTCGCCCGAACGAGACCTCAATTTCCAGTAGTTTCTCAAACTGTTTGTTAACAAGCGCTTGCGCGCAACAATACGCCAGCATCTGCCGTTTATTTGCCGTCTCTTTGCGCTGCTTCGGTCAATGCCGCCGCACGCTCTCGGACTCGAACAATGTTCATGGGATTATAATTTGTTGTTTTACGGCCACGCCACAAGAGGCGTGGCTTTTTGTTTTTAATCCCTACTTTCGCCCCTAAAGCGACCTAAGCTGCACTGCCCATGTCTGTAACCGGAAGCGATACCAAGCGCGTAACGACCCACACCCTTCAGGCCATGAAAGAGCGCGGCGAAAAAATTGCCATGCTCACGGCCTACGACTTCTCGATGGCCCGCATCCTGGACGAAGCTGGCATTGACGTCCTGCTCGTAGGCGACTCGGCCTCCAACGTGATGGCTGGCCACGAAACCACCCTGCCCATCACTTTAGACCAGATGATTTACCACGCCCAGTCTGTTGTGCGCGCGGTGCATCGCGCCATGGTGGTGGTGGACATGCCTTTCGGCTCCTATCAGGCCAATTCTGAAATTGCCTTGAAGAGTGCCATTCGCATCATGAAAGAGTCGGGCGCCCATGCCGTCAAACTCGAAGGCGGCGCCGAAGTGGAGGAGTCCATTCGTCGCATCCTTATGGCCGGCATCCCCGTCATGGGTCATTTGGGCCTTACGCCGCAAAGCATCTACAAATTTGGCACCTACACCGTTCGCGCCCGCGAAGAGGCCGAAGCCCAAAAACTGCGCGAAGATGCCCGCCTGCTTGACTCGCTTGGATGCTTTGCCCTGGTGCTCGAAAAGATACCCGCCCAGTTGGCCCAGGAAGTCTCCCAGAGCATTGATATCCCGACCATCGGTATCGGTGCCGGCCAACACACCGACGGTCAGGTGCTCGTTACGCACGACATGCTGGGTATCACCAAAGGCTTCCGCCCTCGATTTCTGCGCCGCTACTTAGAACTCTTCGACCTCATCCAGACCGCCACACGCCAGTATATCGAGGACGTGAAGGCGCAGCGCTTTCCTAATGAGTCTGAGCAGTACTGAAGGGCATGAAAAGCCTAAAAGCAACGACGACCCGGAGGTAAAAGTCAGCGCCGGCAACCCACTGCCGCCGAACTTTGGCACACCTGAATACAAACAGCCTTCTCCAGCGCCATGAGCATAAAAATTGCCCAACGCATCGTCATCTTTACAGGCGCCGGCGTGTCCGCTGAAAGCGGCCTGTCCACCTTCCGCGACCCTGAGGGTATATGGGCCAAATACCGTATCGAAGAGGTAGCTACTCCGGTGGCCTGGAAACGCGACCCGCAAAAGGTGCTGGACTTCTATAATGCGCGCCGCCGCCAATTGCTCCAGGTAGCGCCCAATATGGCCCACTACGCACTGGCCGGGCTGGAAGAGCACTTCGAGGACGTGCGTATCATCACCCAAAACGTGGACGACCTGCACGAACGCGCCGGCAGTACGCGCGTGCTGCATCTGCACGGCGAACTGCGCAAAGTGCGCTCTACCCGCTATCCAGAACTCGTCTATCCGTGGGACGATGACCTCCACCTCGGTGACCTGTGCGAGCGCGGATACCAGCTGCGCCCACACATTGTGTGGTTTGACGAAGAAGTGCCACTGTTGCCCGACGCTGCCGACCTGACGCGCCAGGCCGATATCTTCATCGTCGTCGGCACCTCGCTGGCTGTTTACCCGGCGGCTTCGTTAGCCTATTATGCCTTCGAGGAAATATCCTGCTATTACATAGACCCCAACCCACAAGTCAATTGGGAAATGCGGCGCCTGAAAAACCTGAAAATCGTGGCCAAACCAGCCACTGAAGGTGTCCCCATGGTCGTCGAAGAATTGAAAAAACGCTTCAACATTCCAGCATAGTCGCTCTCTGCATCCGTGAAGAAAAACATCTTGCTCCTCCTCCTTCCGCTCTTAGGCCTCTGGCGCTGTCAGGCTCAGCCTGTCGCAACGGCATCGCTGATTACCCTTGACGAAAAACACGCCGTCCGCCTGCTCGACAGCGCCCAAACGGCCTCGGCACTTCTGACAGATACCCTAGACCGCTTTTTCGAGCGCGTTACTGCCGTAGAAATGTCTATCCAGATGAAAAAGCCGCTCCAGCCTGGCCAGACGCGCGCCGATCTCCTGCCCGACTTTGAGGACTACCTGCGCCGCGATGCCGCCTCCTTTACAGCCGACGAAACAGCCTTCGTGGCCGATGTGGTGCAGGAAATGTGGCAAACGGCCCAAAAGGCGGCGCTCGATGTGTTCCCCGACACCCTCTTGCTCCTCAAAATCAAGGGTAAACCCTACGGCCCATCGGTCTATTACACCCGCCAAAACACTATCGTCATTCCGCAAGACGTGCTGCGGCTGCGACGCCGGCAGGATTTCCTCAACACTATGTACCACGAGCTGTTCCACGTCTATTCGCGCCTGCGCCCCGACAAACGCGCGCGCCTGTACCGCCGCATTGGCTTCGAGTCCATTGGAATGCATCGCCTTGAACTTCCGCAGCCTTTGGCCGAACGCATCCTGCACAATCCCGATGGTGCCGATTTTGGCCAAAAAATCACGCTGAAAGAGGGTAATAAAATCACCGAGGCTATCCCCGTCATCTATGCCAATGAGCCGGGCTATGTCTCCCAAAAGCGCCTGTTCTTCACTTATCTGGAATTTAGCCTGTTTGAAATCATCCCCCAGGCCGACGGGCGCTGGTATGTGCGCACCCAAGAGGACGGCCTCAGCAGCACCTTAGACCTGCAAAAACTGCCGGACTTCTACCGTCAGATTGGCGACAACACGACGTACATCATTCACCCCGATGAGGTGCTGGCCGACAACTTTGCTCTTCTGATGGCTTCGAAGAAAGACCCGCTGGCCCTGAGGCGCCTTTCTGAAAGCGGCCAAAAATTGGTGTGGGACATCGAGGCCATAGTGCGCCATTAGCCCAACAGGCCCGATAGCCAGGCCTCTATTTGCTGGAAAAAACGCGGCAGCAGTTCAGGTTTAAAGACAATCGGAAAAATAAACCCGAACACGGCGCCGTAGAAGTGCGCCAGATGGTCAATACCGTCGCCACCACGCCGCGCAGCATGCGAGGAATACCACAGGTAGAAAATGCCAAACACCACCCCCGGTATGGGGATAGGGATAAACATCAGGTACAGGCTCAGGGTGGGCGCCAGCAGTATGGCTGCAAACAGCACCGCCGAAGTAGCCCCAGAGGCGCCGATGCTGGCAAAATAAGGCGTGCGCTGATAGCGGTAGTAGGTGGCCAGGGACGCCGCCACAATGGCCATCAGGTAGAATGCCAGATACAGCAGCGGTCCTACGCCAGGGAAAAGCGCATCAAACCAGTTTTCAACTAAGCCACCGAAGAAGTACAGCGTGATCATGTTGAACAGCAGGTGCACATAGTCGGCATGCAGGAAGCCGCCCGTGAGCAGGCGGTGGTATTCACCGCGTTGGGCTTCGGCGTATGGCCAATGTTTGAGGCGTTCGAAGAGGGCGGGGTTGTTGAACGCCCACAGCGATATGGCGCCGGTAACGCCGATGATAAGGTAGGTAATGGGCATGGCTATTCGTTGTGATAAGGTTCGTTGCGCAGTATGGTCATAGCGCGGTAGAGTTGCTCAAGCAAGAAGAGGCGTACCATCTGGTGAGAGAACGTCAGGCGGCTGAGCGAAAGTTGCGCCTGGGCGCGGGCATAAAGGTCGGGTGAAAAGCCGTATGCGCCGCCGATAAGGAAAATGAGCCGTCGGGCGGGTGCCTGCAGGCGCTGCTGGAGCCATTGGGCCAGTTCGACCGAGCTGAGCTGCTGGCCGCGTTCGTCCAGGAGGACTAAGTAGTCGTCGGGGCGGAGTTTTTCCAGGGTAGCCTGGCCTTCTAATTGTTTGAGGTGTTGCGGATCGTTGTTTTTCGTCTTGGGTGCGGGCAGCACTTGCCAGGTGAAGGGCAGGTAATGGCTCAGGCGTTTTTCATACAGGCTGATGCCGGTTTGCAGATAGGCTTCGGTGGTTTTTCCGATGGCCCACACTTCTACTTTCATGTGTCAGGCGGGGTTGGGAAGGATGAATGTGGGGCGCTGCGCTTTCGGAAAGGCCTCGGCCAGAGTTTCGGGCAAGTAGGTTCTATCGGGAAAGCGGTCTACCAACGTCTGGGCAATTTGAATGGCTAAAGCCTGCTGGCCTTTTTGCACTAAGGCCGCCAGATATTCGCGGGCGTGGTCGGCAGATTGTTTTCCGAAATGTTCATTTAGGTAACGGCTTAGGGCCTCTGCGTAGATTTCACGCACGAAGTCCGTATGCTGGGGCAGGAACAGGTCTTCGTAGGATTGCAGGGCGTTCACATCGGCGCGTTCGCGCAGAAGGGTAGCGAGGGCCTTCAGGTCTTTTTCTTCGGCCAGGACTATGGCGGCTTTGTCATAGGCATTGCGTTCGCGCAGTTCGGCCAGCAGGCGTTCGCGCTCGGCGGGCCAGTAGGTACCGCTGACCTGTCGCAGGCGTGTCAGCGTCGGGGCGTCGCCCTGGCGGCAGAAGCGTCGGCGGAGCAAGCTGGCAAGTCGGGTGGTGTCGCCGACCGTCTCGGCGGAAGCAATGAGCCGGCTTTCTAAGGCCAGCTGCTGGCGCAAAGGAAGGCGTGCCTTTTCCAGGAGCATGATACCTGCAGAAACGGTGGCTTCGTGGTAGCCCGTTTGGGCCAGGGTTTCCAGGATGTAGGCCATGCGCTCTGGTTCGTCAAGGTGCGCTTCCAGCACGCGCTGCAGCGTTTCGGGCTGGCGGCGTTCGGCTAAAGCAGCGCCAAAGAGGAGCAGCACAGGCGTCGGTATCGGATAGGCGGCCTGGTCGAACTGGCGCCGGATGTGCTGGTAGCCGCTTTCGTCGCGGGCCGCGCGCCCCAGGAAGCGCAGTGTATCGAGGACGAGCTCCTGCGGGTATGACCCTTGAGTGAATACCTTCATGAGCAGGTGCTGCGCCTGTTCGCGCTGTTCGGGCGCCAGATGTTCGCTATCGGTAAGGCGTTGAAGCGCCTGGCGGCAATAGCCCAACCATTCATCGCGCTGAGGGGACTCCGCTAAAGCGGTGCGTTCAGCCAGTTGCTGAAGCACAGCGGTGCTGATGCGGAAAGCAGCCATCGGATGCTCATCGTTGGCCTGCGCCATCAGCGTATCCAGTGCTAATCGGGCGCGACGCATTTCGGTGGGCCTCAGCTGGCGCGCTTTGTCGTCTTTGGGGAGGGCAGACTTCAGTACGGCAATGTAATGCTCATCGGAGTCGGCCACTTTACCGGCAAAATAGGCTTTCAAGGCCAGGGAGAAGGTAGCATCGCGCTCAGCGTAGTGGCGCACGAAAGCAGCCAAATCAGCGGTCTCGGCGCGGGCCAGGATATTGTCCACACTCAGGCGACGTGCACGCGCCTCCTCGGCAGCCTGGGTTTGTGCCTCGCGTTCCTGGGCTTTCTGATGCAAATACTGTCGAATTTTTACCAGTGCCGCAGCAATGTGCGGACACATCAGGCGCCGGCCCTCCGGCCAGCATTCGCAGGCAAAGGCTTTGATTTTACTGGGGGTAATGATGACCTCGGCCTCTACCTGTCGCGCTCCGTCGGCAATGGTGGCTACCCAAAAATGGCGCTCGATTTCCTGAAGTTGCCGCACGGCCTGCGCACGCAAAAACCCCTCCGCTGCCTGCCAGGTAGCTGCTGGAATGTGGTGTTCAAAATCTTTAAGCCGAAGTTTTTGCACGATGAGATGGCTCTATGGGATGCAGTCGGTGAAAGCACTGCCTCCAAATGGCAAATATACGCTCGTTCAGCATTTTCACAAGGGCGATCGCTTGTAAGTGCGAAAAAAGCCTTTGAAAACCAGAATAAAGCGCTAAAGGCCAATGAACAAGAGGTTGCTCTCAAGTTTCCCAAAAGCAAAACGAGCCGCCTCCCTGAAGAGGCGGCTCGTTTGTGGGTGGTGGACCTGGCGGGAGTCGAACCCGCGTCCGGACAAAGCGCTACATCGCTTTCTACATGCTTAGCTCCGGATTGAGGTTTTCGAGTGCGGGGTAGGTTCCGAAGCCAACCAGTCCGCACCTTAGCCGTTAGGATGTCTCCGAGCGGTAACGGCGTTCCGTCAGATAGTCCCAGGGAGCTGATACGCGGCACGATGTGTATGGGACCTCAACCGTGCGGCATAAAGGCTTTCTAATCTCTCAGATTAGGCAGCCATTGCGTAGCTGTAGTTGCCACTTATGTGTCGAGCGCTGTTTGATACGGAGACAAACGCTCATGCTCCGGCATGCTTACGATGCAACTTCCCTTTCCCGTCAATACCAGGTACAGGCCCGTTGCAAAGGGCAAAGATAAACGCTTTCGGTATGGGATTGGTTCGGCTCGCGGTGATTTTGTTTGAAAGGGTTGTTCCTCCGGGTTTATCGCCGCTGGGTTGGTCTATCTTTGCGCCGCTTTTCGAGGGCTAAAGACGCAAAGCCAGCAAGAGGTAACAGGTTTTTCTGCACTTTTTTGTCATGCTAACAATTGGAATAATTCGAGAGGGGAAAGTCCCTCCTGATGCGCGTGCACCGCTGTCTCCGGCGCAGTGCCGCCAGGCCATGGAGCAACTCGGCATAGAGGTTGTCGTACAGCCCTCATCGGAGCGCTGCTTCCGCAATAGCGAATACGAGGCCGCGGGCATTCCGCTTCGAGACGATGTGAGCGATTGCGACGTTCTGCTGGGGGTCAAGGAGGTACCCATAGAGCAGCTCATCCCCAATAAAACCTACCTCTTCTTTTCCCACACCATCAAAAAGCAGGCGCACAACCGCCGGCTGCTTCAGGCGATTTTGGAGAAAAAAATCCGTCTGATAGACTTTGAAAAGATTACCGACGACCGCGGCGACCGCCTTATCGCCTTCGGATTTTACGCCGGATTAGTCGGCGCCCACAATGGCCTGTGGACCTATGGACGGCGCACTGGGCTATTTTCGCTATCCCGCATGTACCAGTGCCACGACTACGCAGAAGCCAAAGCGCAATACACACATCTGAATCTGCCACCAGTGCGCATCGTCCTGACGGGTAGCGGGCGCGTTGCCTCCGGCGCTATCCGTAACCTGCGCGATATGGGTATCCACCAGGTATCGCCGCGCGACTTCCTGAAAAAAGACTTTGACCAGCCGGTCTTTACCCAACTCTTTGCCCACGACTACGTGCAGCACCGCGACGGGCCGCGCATCTTTGATAAAGCCCACTTCTACGCCCACGGCGACGAGTACGTGAGTGTCTTCAAGCCCTACGCCCACCGCGCCGATATCTTCATCAACGGCATCTACTACGACCCAAAGGCGCCTAAGTTCTTCACCCTGGCCGATATGGCCGAAGCGGGCTTCCGTCTCCAGGTCATCGCCGACATCTCGTGCGACATCGCCCCAAATGCGTCGGTGCCCACCACCATCCGGCCCAGCACCATTGCCGAGCCAGTCTATGGCATCCATCGCTATACCGGCCAGGAATGCCCACCCTTCTCGCCAGACGCCGTAGATGTCATGGCCATAGACAACCTGCCCTCCGAACTGCCCCGCGATGCCTCGGAGTTCTTCGGCCGCCAACTGCTGGAAAACGTGCTACCCGAACTGCTTCGCGGCCCCCAGGCACCCATCATCCGGCGCGCTACCATCGCCGAAGGCGGCCACCTGACCGAACCGTACGCCTACCTGAGCGACTACGTGTACGAAACCGCCTGACGTTGGCCACAAATGCGCGGATTTGGGGCGACATCTCCAGCATGGAGGTGTCGTGTCGGGTTTTTTCGATCTGCAAATGTGGGAAACGGGCCTCAGCGAGGCAGACGTGCGCAGCCTTCTGAACGAATAGGCCGCCTCAATACACTACCGGTGCCTTCATTTGATAGAACATAAAGGCCAACAGGTCAGCAGCCTCTTCCAAAAGTTTGCTGGTGGGCTTGCCGGCGCCGTGGCCAGCGCTGGTCTCGATACGGATGAGGACAGGCTTGTCGCCCTGCTGGTTGGCCTGCAAAGCAGCGGCAAATTTGAACGAATGCGCAGGCACTACGCGGTCGTCGTGATCGGCGGTGGTAATCATTGTGGCCGGATAGGCAGTAGGGCGCACATTGTGCAGCGGCGAGTACTTGATGAGGCAGGCGAACTCCTCTGGGTTGTCGCTGCGTCCGTAGTCCACCGCCCAGGCGTAGCCGATGGTGAACTTATGGTAGCGCAGCATATCGAGTACACCCACGCGCGGGAAGCACACGCCGAATAGGTCGGGCCGCTGGGTCATGCAGGCGCCCACGAGCAGGCCGCCGTTGGAGCCGCCTTCAATGGCTAAGCGCGGCGGGCTGGTGTACTGCTTTTCGATGAGGTATTCGGCAGCGGCGATGAAGTCGTCGAACACGTTCTGCTTCTGACACTTGGTGCCGGCTTTGTGCCATTGCTCTCCAAATTCACCGCCGCCCCGGATGTTGGCCACGACATAGATGCCGTTGTTTTCCAACAGGGCCGCTCGTGAGGCCGAAAAGCCCGGCGTCAGCGAGATATTGAAACCGCCGTAGCCGTACAACAGGGTAGGGTTCTGGCCATCTAAGGCGATGTTTTTTTTGCGCGTGATGAACATGGGCACGCGCGTGCTGTCCTTACTTGTGTACCACACCTGCTCGGTGGTGTAAGCATCGGGGTTGAAAGCCATCTTGGGTGCCTTGAACACGCGCGTTTCTAACGTATTCATATCCAGCATATAGATGGTGGCTGGGCGCAGGAAGGACGAGAACGAGAAGAACGCCAACGAGTCGTCAGGTTTGCCCTGGACGGCGCCTACGGTACCAATTTCGGGCAGTGCTACTTCGCGGATGAAGCGACCTTCGAGGTCGAACACGCGCAATGCACTGGCGGCATTGTGCAGGTAGGTACACACGATTTTGTCGCCACAGACGGCGGCGCTTTGCAGCACATCAGAAGAGTCTTCGGCAATGAGCGTCTTCCAGTTGGCTTCTTCGGGGCGGGTCGTGTTCACCAAAATAAGCCGCTGTTTGGGCGCGGAGTGGTTGGTCAGGATGAGGAGCTGGTCGCCGAGGTTTTCCACCACATTGAAGTCGTAATCAAACTTCGTGTAAATAGGTGTCAGGCGCGTATTGGGCTTGCTCAGGTCCTGAAAGGACAGGGTGTTACCGCTGGTGCTTTCGGCCCCGCTGATGAAGAGGAAGCGCTCGTCTTCGGTCGTGCCGGCACTGAAATAGTGGTTAGGATGCCTGGGGTCGCGGTGTACCAGTCGGTCGGCGCTTTGCGGCTCGCCCAGCGTGTGGTAGTAAATGGCGCTGTTCTGGTTAGCGCCCTTAAGTTTGTCGCCTTCTTTGGGTTCGGGGTAGCGGGTGTAGTAAAAGCCATTGCCCGCCCAGCCAATGCCGGTGAATTTGGCCCATTTAATCTGGTCGGGCAGCATCTGGCCCGTTTGGAGGTCTTTGACCAGAATGGTGCGCCAATCCGAGCCACCTTCCGAAATGGCGTAGGCCAGATAGCGCCCATCGCGCGAAAAGCCCAGCTCTTGCAGCGACGTAGTGCCGTCGGCGCTGAACGTGTTGGGGTCGAGCACCAGCTCCGGCTCACCGTCGAGCGACGCCTGGCGATACAGTACGCTCTGGTTTTGCAAGCCGTCGTTTTTGAAATAGTAGAAATATTCGGCCTTTTTGAACGGCGTGCTGTATTTCTCAAAGTTCCAGATTTCCTCCAGCCGCTCTTTGATTTTGGTGCGGAAGGGTATTTGTTCCAAATAGCCAAAGGTTACAGCGTTTTGCGCCTTAACCCAGGCTTTTGTCTCCTCGCTCTGGTCGTCTTCCAACCATCGGTAGGGGTCTTCGATGATGGTGCCGAAGTAGTCGTCGCGTACGGTCGTGTCGCGTCGCGTTTCGGGGTAGGCGAAGGGTATAGGCTTAAAATCGTACTTGCTTTGAGGTTTTGGATCAGAACCACAAGCCGCTGCAACACACATAGTCAGCAGGAGAAGGGCGTTTTTTAAGAAAGTCGTTGGCATAATCGAACAAGCTGTAACAGGTACCTTTGTGGGGCCAAAGAACGGGTAAATGCCCGAATTTGTGCGCAAAATTGCCCACCGCATGACGCTCGAAGCGCTTCTCAAAGACTATACGGTCTACAATCAGTGGGCCAACGCAGCCATGGTACAATGGCTGCGGAGTAAACCGCAGGCAGCCATGACAGTGCCCGTGGCCTCCAGCTTTCCGACCCTGCGCGACACGCTCCTGCATATGTGGGGCGCCGAAAAAATCTGGCTGGAACGCCTGCGCCAACAACCTGCCGAGCCATTTCTGCCCACGGTCTTTCAGGGAACAACGTCAGAGGTCTTCCACGGTCTGCTCGCGGCTTCTACCGCCTTGGCGGAGTATGTGCAGGAGCAGCCCGACGACTTTTTCCAGCAGAGCTGCACCTTTCGCCTCTTTAGCGGCAAGGAAGATACCCGCCCTCGCTATCAAATGCTTCTGCATTGCGTGCAGCATTCCACCTATCACCGCGGCCAGCTGGTAACGATGGGACGCACCTTGGGCTTCTCCGACCCGCCACAGACAGACTACATCTACTACGCCCGCCTGACGGGGAATCACTGACTTTTCAGAACACTCTTTTGGCCGTAAAGACGCAAAAACCCACCCGGCCTTCTTTTGCCCAAAACATGCTTAGCAACCTAACTGCCGCTCCTCGACTCCTGCCAATAGTACTCCTGGCGGCTGCCTTGCTAACAGGCCAGGCCGCTCATGGCCAGCACCCCGACTTTCCGGTGCTCGACGTGCTGCCACGCTTAGACACCCTACCCGATGAAGAGGTAACCGACCTGGCACGTCGTTTAGCCAGCCAGACGGCCGACATTCGGGAGGTCTTTTACCGCAAAGCCCAGCGCGCTACGCTCGAACGCGAGGTGTTGTCCGAACAACTGGCAGCCACACTGGCCGACTCCAGCGCCTCCGGCGAAGACATCCGCCTGCTCGCCCGGGCCGTCCAAGATGCCCAGAAGACCGAAAAAATTGCCCTGCAGGACCTCCAAAAAGCCGACCGCGTACTCATGTCAGTACAAAAAGCCGCCGAGCAGCCGCCACGCACCCTGCGCAAGAGCCTGCCCAAACTTTACAAACAGGTCGAAACCTTGATACCGCCTCCGCCCGAACGGCCCATTGCCGAAATCCTCGAAAGCGTCGGCACGCGCACCGATACCACGCCTGCAGCGCCGGCAGAAATGCCTGCCAACACCTCCGAGGCAACGCCAACTGCTACACCGCCACCTGCGCCGCGACGGCCCGTGTTCAAAAAATACGACCCCGCCGCCGACGTCATGCTCAACCCACCTGCCCGCGGGTGCGTGCTGATCACCAACGCCCGCGACGAATTCTCTGGCGAACGCCGCCGCGAGTTGCAGCGCGAAGAACTCTTCCGATACACCAACCCCTCGCTGCGGCCCTACCTGCAGGGGCGCGAACACATCATCTGCCAGGCCTCCGTCAGCCAAAACGGCAAACTCTACCTGCTCAACCTCACCTTCACCATCAGCGATGCCAACGCCAAACGAGCCTTCGGTAGCCTGCCCAAAAACGGCGTCGCTATCCTTAAATTTTTGGACGGCGAAACCCTCGCCCTGACCAACCTTCGCGCTGACGAAGGCCGCACCAGCGACGACAAAATCACCCACACCTTTACAGGTCAATATGTGCTGGACGCCGCCGCATTGAAAAAAATGCAAAAAAGCCTTTTGGATAAAATCCGCATCGCCTGGGCCACCGGCTACGAAGACTATGAAATCCATCAGGTGGACCTCATCGCCCGCCAATTGGGCTGCTTGCTCAAAGGATGACCCACAACGTCTCGCTCCGGCCTTACAACACCTTTGGCGTCGAGGCCACTGCCGCTGCCTTCGTTGAGGTCGCCTCGGTGGACGAACTTCGCGCCGCCTTGCGCCAGGCCACACGACCCGTGCTCGTGCTGGGCGGTGGTAGCAACATCCTCTTCACCCAGGACTGGCCTGGCACCGTGGTGCGCAATCGCATTCGCGGCATCGAAGTGGTACGGCGCTTTCCGCATCGCCTCTGGGTGCGCGCCGGTGGCGGTGAAGTGTGGCATGATTTAGTACTGTGGGCCGTCCGGCAAGGGCTGGGCGGTATCGAAAACCTGAGCCTCATCCCCGGCTCGGTGGGCGCTGCTCCCGTGCAAAACATCGGCGCCTACGGCGTCGAGCTCAAAGACGTCTTTGTTAGCCTCGAAGCCGTCGAACTTGCTACTGGCCACCTGCGCCGTTTCACGCGCCGCGAATGCCGGTTCGGCTATCGCGACAGCATTTTCAAACAACACGAGAAGGGCCGCTGGTGCATCACTGCCGTTACGCTTTCGCTGACCACCGACCGCCATCGGCTCAATACCTCCTATGGCGATGTGGCGCGCACCTTAGCCAGCATGGGCGTTGCTCACCCTACGCCCGCCGACATCAGCGAAGCCGTCGTGCGCATCCGGCAGACCAAACTCCCCGACCCGGCAATCATCGGCAACTGCGGCAGTTTTTTCAAAAATCCTGAAGTTGGCCCAGAGGTTTGGGAAAACATCCGCCAGCAATACCCTAACGCACCGCACTATCCGCTGCCCAATGGGCACATTAAGGTGCCTGCCGGCTGGCTCATCGAGCAATGCGGCTGGAAAGGCCGCCGCGTGGGCAATGTGGGCTGCTACGAAAAACAGTCCCTCGTGCTGGTCAATCACGGCGGCGCCACCGGGCAGGAGGCCTATGCGCTGGCTCAGGCCATTGCCCACTCTGTGGCCGAACGCTTCGGCATCGCGTTAGAACCAGAGGTGAATGTGTTATGAAGGGAGGCGTGGCGAGCAACCGCGCGGTAGAAAACGCCGAGCTACCCCTTACCCGACAGCAGTTCATTCTTACTCTTAATCGTGCCTGAAAATGCTGCTTTCAAATCTTCCGGGAGGGCGTCATATCCCCCTTGTCAGGATATCGCGTACCAGCCCAGGCCCTTCGTAGATCAGACCCGTATACACTTGCACCAAGTCGGCGCCCGCTTGAAATTTTTCCTGCGCAGCCTGCGGCGAGTCAATGCCGCCCACGCCGATGAGCAGCGCTTCGGGGCCGAGGCGATGGCGCAGGTGCCGGATGACCTCTGTGGCGCGTTGGCGCAAGGGGGCGCCGCTGAGGCCGCCTGGGCCGATGGCTTCGAGGCGTTGGGCGTTGGTGCGCAGGCCGGAGCGCACTAAGGTGGTGTTGGTGGCGATGAGGCCGGCCAGCTGCGTATAGCGGGCGATGTCGGCGATTTCGTCCAACTGCCTGGCATCCATGTCGGGTGCAATTTTGAGCAGCAGTGGGCGGGGGGCGGGCAGGCGCTGATTAGCATTTTGAAGGCTTTCGAGCAAGTGCAGGAGCGGCTCCCGGCTTTGCAGGTCGCGCAGGCCGGGCGTGTTGGGCGAGCTGACGTTGACGGCGAAGTAGTCGGCCCAGGGCGCCAGCGTGTGGAAACACTCTAAGTAATCGTCGGCGGCCTGTTCGTTGGGGGTGTCCTTGTTTTTGCCGATGTTCGCACCAATGACGGGGCGTGGTCCGGCGTGCGCTTGTTCGCGCCAGCGTCGGAGGCGTTGGGCCAAAGCCTGGGCGCCGTCGTTGTTGAAGCCCATGCGGTTGATAAGCGCGCGGTCGGCCGACAGGCGAAACAGGCGCGGGTGCGGGTTGCCCGGCTGCGGACGCGGCGTTACGGTGCCCACTTCGAGGAAGCCAAAACCGAGACAGGCCAGGGCTTCCAGGTGGCGGCCGTCTTTGTCGAAGCCAGCCGCCAGCCCAACCGGGTTGGGAAACGTCAGACCCATATAGCGCCGTTCCAAATCGGGCGACTGCGCGCTGAATGTCCTTTGCAACATCCAGCGCAAGGGTGGGACGGCCGCCAAGCCTTTGAGCAGGGCCATAGCCGTGTGGTGGGCCCGTTCGGGCGGCAGGGCAAACAGCAGTGGGCGGAGCAGCGCGTACATGCGGGCAATGGGTGTCAGGCGTAGAGCGGGAAGCGCTGCATAAAGGCATTGACGGCCTGGCGCACAGCGGCGTGGTGGGCGCTGTCGTCGGGGCGCGAGAGCACGGAGTCTATCCATTCGACCACCTGGCGGCAGTCGTCTTCACGCAGGCCGCGCGTGGTGATGGCTGCAGTGCCCACGCGGATGCCGGAGGTGGTGGCCGGCGGCTGAGGGTCGTAGGGGATCATGTTCTTGTTCACCGTGATGTCGGCAGCGCCCAGGGCGTTTTCGGCGACCTTGCCGGTGATGCCTTTCGGACGCAAGTCTATGAGCATCAGGTGGTTGTCGGTGCCGCCGGAGACGATACGGTAGCCGCGCCGATTAAATTCGTCGGCCATCGCCTGAGCATTGCGCACCACTTGCCGGGCGTACTCTTTGAACGACGGCTGCAGGATTTCGCCAAAGGCCACTGCTTTGGCCGCGATGACGTGCTCTAGTGGACCGCCCTGCATACCCGGGAAGACGCCGCTGTCTAAGATGCTCGACATATAGATAGGCGCACCCTTTTTGGTGGTGCGGCCCCAGGGGTTCTCAAAGTCGCGTCCCATGAGGATGATGCCGCCGCGGGGGCCGCGCAGGGTTTTGTGCGTCGTGCTGGTGATGATGTGGCAGTGTGGCACGGGGTTGTTGAGCAGGCCGGCAGCGATGAGGCCAGCCGGGTGAGCGATGTCGGCCAGCAGCAGGGCGCCCACCGAGTCAGCTATCTGGCGGAAGCGAGCGTAGTCCCAGTCGCGCGAATAGGCTGAAGCCCCGCAGATGATGAGCTTAGGGCGCTCGCGGTGTGCGATTTCGGCCACCTTGTCCATGTCAATGCGGCCACTATCCTCTTCCACGCCGTAAAACGACGGTGTATAGACCTTGCCCGAGTAATTGACCGAAGAGCCGTGGCTCAAGTGGCCACCATGGGCCAGATTGAAGCCCAGGATTTTATCGTGCGGCTGCAGGCAGGCCAGGAAAACCGCTGCATTGGCCTGCGCCCCCGAATGCGGCTGCACGTTGGCCCAGGCAGCGCCGAAGATTTCCTTCAGGCGGTCAATGGCCAGCTGCTCCACTTCATCCACCACCTCGCAGCCACCGTAGTAGCGCTTACCCGGGTAGCCTTCGGCGTACTTATTCGTCAGGCAAGAGCCCATGGCCTGCATGACGGCCAGACTGGTGAAATTCTCGGAAGCAATGAGCTCCAAACCGCGGCGCTGCCGCTCTAACTCTTTCTGAATGAGGCTGAAAACGATGTCGGACATGGAAGGGCGTTTTTTGAAAAAATGCTCACCCAAACAGGCTGGGCGGCGCAAAGTTGCGCAAAAGAACGGGATGTCATCGCCTTTGCCTTTCTCGAGGGGGAGTCCGCCTTTTGGTGGCTTTGAGTGCTGTGCCCTTCGACGTTGGCAGAAAAGACGGGACATTAGCCAACAAAAAGAAAAAACCGCCCCAACACACACGGCGCCAGGGCGGCAGTATTCTCATGGTCGGCCGATGTTATTGTTTCACAAAGCGCGACACACCCACTACCCTACCTTCGTGCACGGCCTGCACGACGTAGAAGCCGGCGGGCAACCCATAGGCTTGCACCTGCTGGCGTTCGTTGCCCGCAAGGGCATCTATCTCCAGCAAAAGCCGCCCAGTCGGATCGGCGATGCGCAACGTCATGCCCGCTGGCGCCGGTGCGGGCAGTTCGAGGGTGAAGTGGCCGGGGGTGGGGTTGGGGTAGAGGCGCATAGGCCGAGTTGCCCAGATGTCTTTGACGTTTACGAGGGCCACAGAGCCAACCTTCTCGAAGCAGAACAGCCCTGTTGTCAGGTCCTTTTCAATGGCTAAGTATGTAATGGTGTAAGGGCCGCTTGTGTTGTAGGTGTGTGTTATGCTACTGCCTCCCTGGAAGGGCCCTTGCTGTATCGGGCTACCATCGCCCCAGTTGATCCAGTCAATATAGTCGCACGATAGCAGCGTATTACTGATGGTAAACTGATACGTCCCGGCGCTCGCAGTAATGCTGACGGCATTGTTGATGCGATTGGAGAACGCTGTGAAGTCTTTGCAGCACGAGTCGGGGCAGACATCTTTGCGGAAGCAGACGTCGTCAATGGCCAAGTAAACACCGCCGTCGGTCTGGTCGTCGCGCGTGAAGAAGATATGGGTAATGCCTGTAGCCGGTAAGATGTTGGCATTAAATAGAAAGGTAATCTTCTGCGCTGGATTGAGGAAGTTGTTGTTGCAGGTGGGCGGGATGGTATGGCTTCCCAACAGTACAGTAGCTCCAGGTGGATAAAGATTTAGGTTGCTCGGGTTAGCTCCGTCAATGGGCTGCGGCGCACTGGCCAAGCCATTAGGTGCATAGACTCCATAAGCACTCAAGATAGGGGTGCCGAAATAGAAGCCTGTGCAAGCGATTTTGAATTCCAGCTCGTAGCAACCCGAACTCTGCGGGATGGTCTGCTGCAATTCGTTCATGATGCCTTCGCGCCAGACGCGCTGAGTGCCCTGCTTACGGCACCACATAGCACCAAACTTACCCTGAGATGCCGGTACAGGCATAGTGCCCGGTGGCCCCATGCCAGGGGTTGTGCTGTAATAGTCGCCCGTGCTGCCTCCCGTCCAGATACCACACCAGCAAAGAGCATTGCAGATATCCTGGTCGAGTGAGGTGGGCGTTCCTACCTCAAAGTCGCCGTTTTTGACAAAATTGAATGGACACCAGGAGTCAGCGCAAGACAGGAAAATGGTCTTACGAACTGCTACATCAAAACATATCTGGCCTGTGATGGGATCACGCTCGATAGCGGCATAGCTCACTACATAGGCACCGCTCGAGGCGTAAGTGTGCATCAGCATCGTATTGGCTCCGAATGGACCATTCACGACTGGACTGCCATCGCCCCAATTGACCCATAGCAGCGAATCGCATACAGGCAATGCTCCGATAGTAAGTGTTGCTTTGCAGTTGGCATTGTCCACGCTAATAGAGACATGGCTTTGGAGGTGAGCTAAGAAGTTTTGATAGTCTTTGCAGCAGTCGGCCGGATAGTGGAACGTCAGTGTGCAGGGGCACAATTTGCTATCGCAATGCCCTGCAAGGGTCAGTTGGTAAGTGCCGGGGATGGTGAAAGTGCTGGCCACAATAGGCAGATTAGCAATGGGCACGCCATTAGCCGAGAGGGTAGTAAAGCCCGGTGGGCCGGTCAGCACATAATCCACCGTTGGCGGTTTGGCGCAGTTGCCATGACAGGAGAAGGAAGGTATGAACTGAAACGGCAAATCGTTGGGCACGAAAAGCACATCGCCACAGTTTTTCTCAAGCAGCGGCCCCTTACCGATGCTATACAGGAAGGAATAAGGCCCGCAATCACAATTATTGGTGCAATTACCGAAAGTAACGGTAGTTGTGCTATACGGGTTGACGGTTACAGGCGTGCTGCCTCCGGCAGGATTGGAGGGTACCCATCCTGTTTGGAGTGTTTCGGAGATGGTGTATATGCCTGGTGTCAGGCCTGTGAAGCAGACCTGGCCCTGCTGGTGCGTGGTACCGGATTGGCTCGCGCCGCCTCCAACGAGCTGGAAAAGCCAGTTGGGCAACCCTGGCTCGCTCGAAGTCCACGCATTGGCGGTGATGTTCCAGGTACTGTCGCAATTGCGGTCATGGTATTTGGTTACACACAGATTACCTCGCGGTGGGCTGCAGCAGGTATCGTGTTCTAAATGAGGACCGCTTACCGTACCGTACAGATTAACACCCATCGGCCCGCCGCTGACATTCCAGTGGGAAATGCGCAAGGCATATCTACCTGGCTGGAGTGGTTCGATAGTATTAACCACCAAAGGTTGCGTGAAATTCGTTACGGCATTCAGGTTGGGGCAGTTGTCGGCCAGTGTTTTTTTGTGTATAAAATTGCCCGACGAGGTCTCTTCCCACAGTTCGACTTTGCCGTTGTTATCCGAATAAAAGTTGAACTGGAAATGCGCTTCTGTGCGCTCACATACACAAAAGATGCGCTGATAGACGAAGGGCGGGCACGCGCAAGTTTGCGGGCCAGAGGTGCAGTTGTCATTACCGTAATTGTTGAGCGGTACAGCCGAAATCCATGTAGAGGGCGGTGTGGCCCAGCCCAGGTAGGCGCCTACTAAGTTGGCCGGTTGAGGCGATGATACAGAGGCTGGAATGCCCGCATTGGGGGGGGCGCTGATAAGCATCCACATAGGATCATGACCACCTGGTGGCAAGTAGTTACCTGTTTGCACAGGTGTGGCTCCAGTGCTCAGGTCTATGCGATTGGCCTCACATTCAGAAGGGCAGAGCGAACATTTTTCTATGCAAAAATCATCCAAAAAAACCATCTCTGATGGGTTAGGTCCAACGTCCAGAGCAATGCCAATTCCGCTCGCGCCCTGCATTACGATATCGAAATCCGCCGGACTGGTAGATGTCCACTGGCCATACGAGTTGGCAGGGTACGAGATACCATTCGACAGCTGAATGGGTACACATACCCGCGTCCAGGTGTTGCCTATGGGGGTATTCACCACAAAAGTAGCTCGTCTGGCAGCAGTGAATGGGTTACTGCCCTGATACAGGGTAATGGCATTAGTCATTGTACTTGGGTTTTGGGAGTTTCCTTTGTCGTAGCGCACGTCAAAACACAGACAATGATGGTTGAATTTTTGCGTCCAGACTCCGCTGTAATTAGAGGAGTTATTGTACATCCAACTGGGGCCTGAGTTGTCGTTCCCTTTAAGGACTTTTGAGCCAGTAATCGGGTCTGTAATTACGGAAAGGGAGCCATTCAAGGCTGTCCACGAGGCCGTGCTTCCGTTTTCAAAATCATCGAGGCAGGGAAACCTGCTGCACGCCCGGAAGCTTATATCATCAATAGCCAGATCGTTGCCAAGATTTGCCGTTGAGAGCATCCGGATGGAAAGCGTAACTGAACCAGTAGCAGTAGCGCGGAAGGTATCGCACAGCCATTGCCACCTATCGGGAGTTTCGGGCAAAATGAGTGGCCCAGCAATCAGCGTGTTGTCCACGAAAAGCGCTACTTGAGGGTCATTATAGTCTTTGGGCGGGCGCACCAGATTGTTGAACCAAGCCGAAAAGGCGTAAGTCGTTCCGGCCGTTACATTCACCGTCTGCTGCCAGGCGATAGGGCCGCCATAGCCGTCCACGACGAGCATTCTGCCCGTGGGAGAGGATGCTGTGTGATCTAAGCAGGCCCATTGGTTGTTGGCACTATAAATCTCGCTGGCGTTCAAGACTGAATATCGGCCCACCGGCATGGAGTTGCCCGGCGGCAGATAGATGTAACTGCTGGTAAAGCCCAGATTGCCCTGCTCAAAATCACCGTTTTGCACCAGTTCAGCCCCAGAATAGCTCCCTGGCGGGCAGCATGGCATGGGCGAGACCGGCCGCGGACACACCACCGAAAATGCCTTCGAGCATACCACATCTCCCTGACCTACATTGTACGAGGTGGAAACCGTCATCTCGGACATGGGTACGTTTCTTAACCTCCATTTGTGGAATACAAAATGGGTCCAATCGTCTTTTGGCGGGCTAAGCCTAACATGCTGCGAATCAATCACCAAAATATCCCAGCCGTCTGCGGGAATGATCTCCTCGAACACCCCCGCGCTGAGCGCAATATCTATCGCGCTGAAACAGTAAGCTCTGTCGTTGTAGGCTGCGAGCACAAACTCACATGTGTCCGAATTGCCCGGAGCCTGCACCACCTCAAAGTGTACATCATCGCACGAGCACCCCGGACACACCCCAAAGCTTCGCAACTCGCTGGTATTCCTGCCATCCACCAGGTACTCTCCGGTTATCGGTACCTTGGGCGTCCAACCGGGCAGGAGAGCTATTCTGACCAAATAAGGCATAGCCGGCAAATCACCAAACCGATACCCACCAGCAGTATCCGTTTGCTGTACGGCAATGAGCTGGCCAGCGGTATCTAAGAGTTGCACCGTCCAACCCGACAACACGGGTTGGTTGGCATAGGGTTGGCCGCCGCATTCGCGGTAAACTGTTCCTGATATACTTACGCTGTGACAGGCGACGGCTTGCTGCCAGCCGATCAAGGTATGCTGTGAGGTGATATTCGTAGGGATGGGTATGGATGCAGACTGCAGATTGGGCCCCACAGGGCTATTGAACAGGAGGTTAGAGATAGATACCACAGGCATCGCTGTCAGCGTCATACAGGTATTCAGCTCCGGATCACTTACGGACAGGAAGGCGCATTCGCCGCCGAAGCCGTCAGGCTTAGTACGCCCATCGGCGTAGGCGACCTGAGCACTTGACACCGGCCACACAGTGCCGCCCGAGTAGGCTGTTTCGTTTTGGTGCAGGTATTTTATCCAGCGCAGCACGGGGCCGCCCGGGGCATCTAAGAAGCGCAACACGACGCCGCGCGTCAGGCCACTCACCGGCGCGCTGCCACTAACATAGATACTACTATCGGCCTGCCACACGTTGCGTACCGCTGTGAGGAGAGGTAGCTGCACCTGCCACTGGTCCAATAGATCGGCGTCAAATTTCATCAGATAGGCCGTAAAGGCTGGAAAGGTGTGGCCTATGGCCACAAAGCCATTGCTTACAGGAGCCACATCGGCAAAAGAGAAGGACACGCCATCTGGGCCAACGCTGTTTTCAATATCGCCTGTATTTCTGCCGCGAAAGAGCACGCCGCCCATACCTGAGTTTCCACCCAAGATGAGGCTGCCATCAGGGAGCGCCCTTAAGTCTCGGGCAAACTCGTCGTCGGTGGAGCCGAACAGACCTTTGTAGATCTTCTTCCAGCCTATGACACCGGCATCGTTGAAGGTGAGTAGCACGATGTCGTCCCAGGTGGCTGGGGTGGTGCCACCTTCCCATTGGCCGCCCAGCACGTAGTAAGGAAAGGCAGGATCGTCGGGTATTGGGTTAGACACGATACGGTTGAACCAGTCGCGCCCGGGTACATCGAACGTTTGTGCTGAGAGCAGAGCACCCAAGGGCGTAACGATGGCCATTAGGCTCTGGCTGTTGGCATCGAAAGGCAAGGTGTTGCCCACCATCATCAGGTTACCCGAGGGCGTGAGCACGGCGTCGTTCCATTGCGAGGCGAGGTCCAATCGCAGTACCCACTGCAGCTGGCCCGAGCCGTTGATGCGCGCCACTGTGGCGCGGGCAAGGGCACCGGCAGTAGGTTGGTCGCGCCCGATGACATAGTAGTCGGGGCCGTGCGGGATGACTTTAGTAAAGGCGTTGTCCAACGCATTGCCATAGTGGTGCTGGAAATACTGCGCCTCAACGGCAGTGCACAGCACACAGCCCAATGCCGCACAGGCTGCGGCGCGCGTGAAGGTGGTCAGGAATGACATAAAAAAGGGTTTCAGGTGATGGGTGAAATGATGTTTTCATGGTCAGGCCGGTCAAACCGGATAATTCATCCTTTGCTCAACAAAAGTGTGGGCAGCGTGCGAGCGGTGGCGGGCCGATGTGCGATTCGGTCGCTTTTGGGTGATATTCGGTCAGCGGCGTCGGAAGAGTGCATTCAGGCAGCCAGGGTTTTCGCGACGAGCATGCGCTTCCAGGAAGACCACCAAGGCGTATCCGAGGCGTTGCTGCAGGATTTCCCAGGATGCCAGAGAGAGGCGTCCGCCCTCGAACTCCCGAAAACCGAGAGCATATTGAGCCTGCAACAGAAGCGCTTCGTCGGCAGCATCTGAGCAGCGCTGCAGGGCCTCTTCGATGTGCTTTTGCAAAACAAGCGCCTCTATCTCCGTTAGCGGCAGCAGCGAGGTGCCTTTTGGGGGCGGTAGCTGCTCTAAAATGGCGCTGAATACGCGGAGGTGTTCGCGCAGCCAGATATCAAAGCCGATCCGCTGGCTTTCGTAGGCGCCCTGTGTGACCTGGAGGCGTTCGCTCCATGCTTCGGCATCACGCATGTTGGCCTGTCGCACGGCGTTCAGCAAAGCTGCTGTATCGGCCTGAGCGAGCAGGCTGCGTATATGCTGGCGTTTAGCCTCCGTCAGTACGCGCATAGGCTTGTTTTTGGACAAAAAAGCATCTACAGCGCCGTAGTCGGCCCATTCTTATGCGATTCGGTCGCTATTGGGTGATATCTGGTCAACGGGACAATCCCTTCACTTGAGCAATCGCTGCAGCATTTCGCGCCGCCGCCGCGAGACGGGCACCCGCATGCCGGTGCTCAGCACCAGGTCGTCCGTCTCGCCTTTGAGCCATTGCTGCACCAGTGCTACCTGCACGATAAAAGACTGATGCGCACGCGCAAAGGCCGGATAAGGCAGCATCTCTTCATACTCCTTGAGGTTGCGCGCATCTAAGTGGCGTTCGCCGGAGGTCAGGTGTACAAAGGCGTAATTTCCGCAGCTTTCTACACAGGCAATATCGCTGATATGGACGAAAACCAGTCCTTTAGAGGTGTGCAGAGTAATGCGCTCAATGCGCCCGATAGCAGTGGTTTGCAGCAGCGCCTCAATGCGCTGGTACAGCTGGGTGTGCTCGATGCCTTGCTGCGCCTTTTGCACGGCAGCCACCAGATCGTCGGGATTAATGGGTTTGAGCAGGTAATCTATGGCATTGCACCGGAAAGCGCGCACAGCGAACTCGTCGTGCGCCGTAACGAACACCACCAGACAGGGCAATAGGCGGGCCTGTTCGAGCAGGTCGAAGCCCGTTCCGTCCTCCATTTCGACGTCGAGCAGCAGCAAGTCGGGTGGGGTGTGGCGGAGTAGGGCCAGCCCCTCAGCCACACTGCCCGCTTCACCGACGACGATCGTCTGCGGACAATGCGTTTGCAGCAGTTGCCTCAGCGCCGCGCGCGCAGCAGGTTCGTCGTCCACGAGGGCTATTTTGAGCGGCATGGGTCAGTTGTGAGAAAGCCAGCGATATTTGCCACAAATATGCGGGCTGTCGTTTTTGTCAGAAAAATGTTTTGGGCCCTGACGCTGGGAAGATCGGTGTTTGTCGGAGCGCAGCAGGTGGTGTGGACGCACTACACGACAGGCCAGGGTTTGCCGGCCAATGTGGCTTACGAGGTGCTTCAGAGCCGCGATGGCCACATCTGGTTCAGCACCGAGGCGGGTATTTGCCGATTCAACGGCTACGAGTTTGTGCGACCAGTAGATACCTCGAGGTGGAACAGCGCCGAGGCCTTTAAGCCTACCGAGGACCCGCGTGGGCGCATTTGGTTTGCCCGCATTGATGGCTCGCTGTGGTATGTAGAGCGCGATACTGTGCGTCCTTTCGAGCATCAGGCGCGTTTAGAGGTATTTCGACGTCAGTACCAGCTCACGATAGATATGCAGGCAGATACAGACGGCAGTATTTGGTTGGCCTACAACCACATGGGCTTGCTGCATCTTTACCCGGATGGGCGCTTTGAGGTGGTTCGTAGCCAGGACAGGCGAGTGTTCCTGTACACCGAAATCCAGGGGCGTGCTCTGGCATCTGTCGTCTCCTCAAGCCAGGGTGCATCCTACCAGCGGACGCCATTGGGTGTCGCCGTTTATCGGAAGGGCCGTATTCAATACCTGGCATCGCTCTCTGAGCGCCCGTTTGTTGATGTGCATCAACGCGGTTTCTGGCGGCTGCGCAACGGCGACATACTGCATGCCTACCGAGACATCTATTATCTTGTTCGCAGCGACAGCATCGTATGGCAAACACAGTTACATTACACCGCCCGGCGTTTGGCTGAGACCAACGACGGTGCTCTACTGCTGGCCGTCCACATGGGCGAACGGCCGGGACTTTACTACTTTCCTTCAGTAGAGCATTTGCGGCGCGGCGAGGGGCAAAACCTGCTACCCGGCTGCTTCGTGACGGATGTGCTCATAGACCAATGGGGCGGCTGGTGGGCCACAACACACCACACCGGCGTGTTTTATTGTAAAAATCCGGACATCAAAGTCTTCGACCGGCGCCAGGGCTTGCCCTCTGACGAGGTTACTCGCCTGGCGTTTGATGGCAAAAGCCGTCTCTTCATGGGTTTTCGCCCAGCGGCCTTAGCGGTGATGGACCTGCAAAGTAACCGTGTCACTCCCTTTCCACTGCCGCAGCTGGACTCGCGCGATGTAGAAGCGCTGCTGTACGACACGGTAAATGCGCAGCTGTGGTGCTCGACACGGCTTCACGATTGGCAGAACGGGCGTTGGCGCACAGCACTTAGCAGGGAGCGAGGCACCTATATCGGCGCCAAGACACTTTCTTTGGGGCTACGCTCAGGCCGTCTATGGTGTGCAAGCAGCTCGGGCTTTTTTGAGGTGGAAACCAAATCAGGTCTGGGCTGGCATCGGAGCGACAGCGAAGAGGCGCCTCCTTACGCCCGCACGTTTGATGTGGCGGAGGACGCCGCGGGTCTCGTTTGGGTGCTCACCCACGCTGGCCTGCATCTGTGGCAGCAGGGGCGCTATGAATTGCCGCCTTTTTTGCATCCGGCCCTGCGTTTTCAGCCGCGCTACCTGCGCATCAGCCCGGGCGGCAAAATGGCCATTGGTCTTCGCAGTGCTGGCGTGCTCATCCGCGACGAACAAGGGCGAATGACACACCTTAGCCAGACCGACGGCCTGGCCAGCGACTTTACCACATGGCTGAGCACCGGGCCGGAGGAGGTGTTCTACGTATCTTCCAACGAGGGTTTTACCTGTCTGGCACCGCGCCCCGACGGCAGCTGGGAAGCTCAGGCCATCACCCGCCGCGAAGGGCTGCCTTCCGACCAGGTCAATGACGTCGTGGCCGCCGGTGGCTACCTGTGGGTTGCTACACAGTCCGGCCTGGTGCGTTTCCGACACCTGCCCGCCACACCACTCGTACCGCCGCCCACACTGGAGCGCTTGTGGGTCAACAATCGTCCCACAGCCTTCGCACCCCATAACCGCTTCCCACACGACTCCAACACCCTGATGCTGCGCTTTTACGCCCTGCACTACCCTTCCGAAGGCAACATCCGATACCGATACCGCCTGCTAGGCACCGACTCAACCTTCACACACAGCACCACGCGGGAGGTGCTATTTGCCCGATTAACCCACGGCCACTACACCTTCGAGGTGCAGGCCCAAAGCCCAAACGGCGAGTGGAGCGCTCCCACACAATGGCACTTCCGCATCCGCCCAGCCTGGTGGCAAACGCCAGGCTTCTGGATGCTCCTCAGCCTGGCTATAGCTATTGCGCTATCGCTGGTCTACCGGTGGCGCCTGTACCAAAAACACCAGCAAGCCGCCACTTTAGAAAAAATCCGTCAACTGGAAGCCGCCGCCCTGCGCGCCCAGATGAACCCGCACTTTATTTTCAACTGTCTTAACAGCATCCAACACTTCATCACCGAAAACAACACTGATGCCGCTACGCGATACTTAGCCGCCTTCGCTCGACTGGTGCGGCTGGCCCTCCATGGCGCGGTGGACGGACGCCACTCGCTGCGTGAAGAAATAGAGATGACCAGCCACTATCTGGCCCTAGAACAGCTGCGCTTCCGGCAGCGCTTCGACTATCGTATCACTACCTCCTCCGAAATGGACTTGGACGACATCACCCTGCCTCCCTTACTCGTGCAGCCATTTGTGGAAAATGCGCTGTTGCACGGCCTGCAAAATAGAGAGGAGGGCGGTCTGGTATCTATAGTATTTGCTGCAAAAGACCGCCACCTGATTGCCACTATTACCGACAATGGCCCTGGGCTAAGCGCCGCGTACGACACTAAAAGCACCCATAAATCCGTAGGCATGATGATTACGCAGCGGCGCTTAGACCTTCTTTCAGAAAAGCCACACGGCGGCGCTCAATGGGAAAACCTGACCCACCCTGACGGCTCACCCGCAGGACTGCGCGTTACCTTGCGCATTCCGCTGGATACCTGATGCCCACTACCCTTCCAACCAGCAGCAGCCAAAGGCGCTGACAGGCAGGTACAAAAACTTCACCCACCATCCCGACGCCTCACCGTACTTTTACCCAAATTTTTCACCTATATGACCGCTTGCGTTAAGAAACACCGCATCCCACAACAGCTACTCTTACTGACCCTAGTGGCAGCCGTCTTGCTCATCGCCTGCGGCGACGACCGCACAGCGCGCTGCGGCAAAATCACCTTCAAAACCGACAACACCGTAACGGTGCGCATGGAAGCCGCCGTCACCTCGCTCAACCCCATACTGCCCGGGCCGGGCTACAACCGATATGTGGCCGCCAACCTCTTCCAATCGCTGGCTACCATCGAACCCAAGACGCTCGAACTCGTGCCCTTGCTCATCGAAAAAATTCCGACCGTTTATACCGTCAAAGACGGCCCGCGTGCCGGTATGCTGGCCTACGACTTCAAGATATATGACGAGGCTACTTGGGATAATGGCTCGCCCATTACGGGCCACGACGTGCTGTTTTCTTTGAAAATCCTGCACCACCCCCTGCTGCCGTTGGGCGAGTGGCTGGGCTACTTTGAGCGTTTGAAAGCGCTGGAAGTGGATGCGCAAAATCCGAAGAAATTCACCGCCTACTTTGACCAGTTCTACATCCTGGGCCTAGAAAGTCTGTGCCAGTTTCCCATCTATCCGGCCTACCAATACGACCCTGAGGGCGTGCTGGCCTCCGTGTCACTGGCCGATTTGCAGGATCGCACGCGCGCCCAGCAGATGGCTGCCGCGGCGGATGCCAGTGGCGGGGGCAAAAACAAATTCGCCGCCTGGGCCGAAGCCTTCCAGTCGCCGCGCTTTGCCAACGACAAAACGGCCATTTCGGGCAGCGGACCGTACCGCTTAGAAAACTTCGATGTGGATCAGGGTATCGTTTTGGTGAAAAAAAACAACTGGTGGGGCGACCGCGTGGCATCGCGCAACCGCTATCTGGCGGCTTATCCGGAAAAAATTATCTACCGTTTTGTTAAAGAAGAGGCTGCCGCCGAAAACCTCATCCGAAACGGCGATGTGGATATTGTGCCGGCCCTCTCGCCCACCAAATTTGTGGAATTAAAACAAGATACCTGCCTGCCCCTGCGCTACGACATGGCTTTAGTGAGCGCCAATGCCTATGCGCGCGTCCTGTGCAATACCGCCCGCCCGGCACTGGCCGACAAGCGCGTGCGCCAGGCCTTGGCTCATGCCATGGACTACGACTACATGCTCAACACCATCTGGGAAGGCATGGCCGAACGCTGCGTCAGCCCCGTTCACCCAGCCAAGCCCTTCTACGCTCGCTCACTTAAACCCTACGCCTACGACATCAACAAGGCGCGCAAACTGCTGGCCGACGCCGGCTGGACAGACACCAACGGCGACGGCATCGCCGACAAAGAAATAGATGGCAAGCGCGTCAACTTAGAACTCTCCCTACTCACGGCCGGCGCCTCGCCCACCTCCAGCGCAACGGCCAAAAGCATCCAGAACACTGCCCGCGCCGCCGGCTTCGCCCTCAATGTGGTCGAAGACGACATCCGCGTCATCGCCCAAAAAACCCGACAGGGCGACTACGACCTGGCCCTCACCAGCGTGGTGCTCTTCCCGGGCCTGTGGGATCCCTATCAGAGCTTCCATTCCAAAAGCATCGGCTCGGGCAACCGCAGCGCCTTCGCCAACGCCGAACTGGACGGCCTCATCGAAGCCCTGCGTGCCGAACCCGACGAGAAAAAGCGCAACGACCTGTACCTGCGCATTCAACAACTGCTCCACGACGAACTGCCCGAGATTTTCCTCTACGCACCGCAACAGCGCTTTGCCGTCAGCCGGCGCTTCGATTATGTGCTTTCGGCCAACCGACCGGGGTACTACGAGGCCTATTTTAAATTGAAAAACTAAACCTGCGGGTAAAGACACCTGCAGCGATAGAAAATTGTTCTTTCCACCTTCTTTCACCAAACAGGCCAAACAAGTTTGGCCGCTACTTGAGGTATGGCTTTTGAAGTAATTGGCAAATTGTACCGCGTTTTCCCTATCGAGCAAAAGACGGCCACATTCCAGACGCGCGAATTCGTGCTGGAAATTGTGTCGGGGCAGTATCCGGAATACGTCAAATTTCAGGCGATACAGGACCGCTGCCAGTTGCTCGATGCTTTTCAGGAAGGCGACGTCGTCAAAGTATCCTTCGACCTGCGTGGGCGCGAATGGCAGGGCAAGTTCTTCACCAACCTGAATGCCTGGCGCATCGAAAAAGCGGACGGCAACGCTGCTACTACTTCGGCGCCAGAGCAAACCTCCGCCGACCCATTCCCTGACTACACCGCAGGGCCACCGCCAGCAATAACGGATGACCTGCCGTTTTGAACGGCTCAGGTATTGCGCTAATCGCTGCCGCTATGACGATTGACATCCTCACCGTTCTCATCGCTCTTTTAGGCTTCTGGTATGGGAAGGACAAAGGCATCTTTGGTATCATCTTCTGGTTCCTGTCCATTACCTTTGGCTTAGTGCTGGCCTATAAAATGGCGCCGGTGATGACACGCATCCTCAAAGCTGCCCTTGACTCCGACTCGCCGTTTATTCTACCTATTGCATTCGTCATCAATGTCCTGTTTATCTGGGGGCTCTTGCGGGCAGCGGGCAAAGGTGCTGCGGGCATGTTTCAGATGTTTCGAGTCGGGTTTATTAACTGGACGTTGGGCGGTTTGGTAGGCGCCTTCATTGCCCTATTCTTGTATGGGTCTGTGCTGTGGTTTCTGCGGGAGACACGTATTATAGGCGAACAGACTGCCAGCGAGTCCCGGACGCTTGAGCCCTTAGCCGAACTACCCAAATACGCCGGTACGTACATCAGTCGGCTCAAACCCTTCCTGCAAGAAGTCTGGGATACTGGCTCAGAATGGATGAACGCTGCCCGAGAATACGGCGATGAGAAAACCCGGAACATGGATACCCCTTCAGCCCCCGCTGACGGGCAACCGCGCATATATAAGATTGAGGAAGGCGCCGACGGACGTATCGAAAAGAAGCCGCAAGACACGCGGGCAAAAAACCGGGAACTCTACGAAGACACCGGTATCGAGTACTAAGCTCACGCCATGCGGAGCCGCGCGGCGTTGACCATGATGAGCTCCGAAATGTTCTCCGAGTCAATGATGCCGGCTAAGCGATGGCCATCACGCACCAATACGATGGAACCCGGTCGCTGCTGAAAGTATTCCAGTACCTCCTCTAACGGAGTACGCATGTCGAAATAGTGCAGGTGCGTATCCGCCACCGTGTACACGGGTGCTCCCTCGCCGGCCGACTGGATACCGCGAATGATATGGTCGCGCGTGAGCACCCCGTAGGGCAAGTCGCCATCCACCACTAGAAAGGTGCGCGCCTGCCCGTCCAGTAGCAAGGTTACCGCGTCGCGTATGGTGTGGTGCTTATCTAGGGTCTGGAAATTGGTCATCAGCGCATCGCCTGCCGTAAAGCCCTCTAAGAAAGACTGCGAACGCACGGCCTCCGCCTCGGCGCGGGCCCCCAAAATGACAAATAGGCCGATGAAGATGAGGAACGGGTTGACATAAAAACCCGCAAAAACAAACAGGATGGCAATGGCCTGCCCCACGAACGACGCAATCTCCGTAGCCCGCACCCGATCCATGCGCATCGAAAGCAGGGCACGCAACACCCGCCCACCATCCATCGGAAACGCCGGAATGAGGTTGAACGCCGCCAGCCAGACGTTCACAATGCCCAACATGGGCAGGAAACTGTTCTGGTCAATGAGAAAGACTTCGGCGCTATCCTCTTGCGGCATCTCAAAATTGGCAATCAGCGGCCATAGAAGAAGCATAATCACGACGTTGACGGCCGGGCCAGCCAAGGCTACCACCAGCTCGTGTGAGGGCTTGCTCGGCATGCGTTCCAGCCGGGCCACACCACCAATTGGATACAACGTAATGTCCTGTGTGCGAATGCCGTAGCGACGAGCAGCCAACGCATGGCCCAATTCGTGTAGCGTAACGCATACAAAAAGACCCAGTACAAAAAGCACCATCCAGCTCACGTGCACCCAGTCCAAGCCACGCCAGAGATTAGTCAGTACAATCCAGCCAATGAGAATGGCAAATGTCCAGTGAATATACACCGAAATGCCGGCGATCTTAGGAAGAGCGAGAGCGTTTTTCATAAGAGCAATAAAAACATGAAAGACGTCGCAAACTTACAAACCCAATGTGGTCTCATTCTCTACAAAAAAGGAGAGCGTCTCGAACGTATGAGGTACTCACCCGCCGGCTACCCGGCGGCAAAATGGTAATTCAATTGCTTGAATACGGGAAGAGCAGCCAAAAACACATCGTTTTTTCCCCTTAACGCAGCACACCTCATTTAGAGGACAACAGCAAGCGCCGCACTTTTTGCACAATATCCAGCGAAACCTCAAAAACGGCCGCCAACTGCTCATCACTCCAGTCGGGATTTTTGCGAATAAAAGCCAGCAGGGCCTTTTCAATACCTTTCTCGATACCTTCCTCCAGAATTTGCTCGTAAGTGGTTTTGGCCCGCCGCTCCAACGGCGGCGGCAATGTCTGAATCAAATTCATAACTTCCTCCTTCGATAATGTAGATGATTGTTGCAAATACACAAACGTTACCTCAAACAAATGCAGCAAAACCTCCCAATCCGCACCCTCAGGCACAAACATAGACCATCGCCGCAAATAAACGCCCAAATACCCCTCATCGCGCGCATGCTTGAGCGCCATAAGTACGTCGCGCAGTAACTGAAAACGGTGCATCTGCTCGATGGTCTCATCGCTCAGCGCCTGCACATTTACGTACACGATGTCGAAATGCGGAATGTAGCCCTCCAACTCCTTCGATACCTCGCCGTACTGCTCGCGCAGCGGAGGCACCTCCCAGGGCTGCTCGCCGTGGTAGATGAGCACCGGAATGGTCAGGGTGAAGTGCTCAAAACCCTGGCGGATGACCTTTTCCTGAATGCCAAGCAGGTAGCGGCCCGGTTGCACGTAGATGTATCGCCCGGTGCTGGTGCTTTTGTGCTCGAAGAGCAGGCAAATGCGCACGGGCTTGCCGTCTTTGGTCTAGCAGGTATAAACGACGTCGGAGGCGGAGTCTTTGAGATCGTCGCTGACATAGCTTTCGGAGGCAAGTTGGAGCGTGCTCAAGTCCAGAAGTTTGACCTGTTCGGCGGGCAAGAATTCCTGCAGGAATTCGCGGACGACGAGCAGGATGCTGAACACTAAGCGCATGTACTGGTCGTGTGGGGAGCGAGGCGCGGGGGGCTTCTTTCTTTTCATGGTCAGGCAGTTAAGGAAAGGAAGAAATGGCTTTGAGCAAAAATAAGCAAAGCCGATTTTTTCTCCTGCAGCTGGAGATTTTCTCTTTCAGGCAAAGAGCACCCACCTTTGTAGACAATGACCGTACTTAAGACCCTTCTTCACCTGAAATGGATCACTCTGATGGGCGATACCCGACCTACGGCGTAAGAAGGCAGCACGAGGAAGACTAATACCAGGAGCAAAAAACCCACATTGAGCGCCGCCCAAACAGGCCACTGCACGTGCACAGGTGCGTAGGAGAGATAGTAATCCGCCTCGTTGAGCGTGATAAAGCGATAGCGGTTTTGCAAATAGCAGAAGCCCAGCCCGATGAGGTTGCCCCAAAACAAGCCGTTGGCCGTAATGAATGCCGCCTGATAGAGGAATATCTGCCGAATGCGCCCCGAGGTAGCACCCAGCGCTTTCAGGATGCCGATCATATTGGCCCGCTCCAACACCAGCACCAGCAACGCCGTCACCATATTTACAATAGCTACCGCCAGCATGAGCAGGAAGATGACCACCTCATTGTAGTCTTGCAGTTGAAGCCACTCAAAGATGGCCGGGAACTTCTCGCGCACGGTCAGCACGAGCATTTCCGAAGGTACAACCTCGTCGTACAAGTATTCGGCGTACAGGTTCATGTCGCGAACGTCGTCTAACCACACCTCGAAGCCGGCTACCTCGTCCTCCGACCAGCCGAGCAACTCCTGCACAACGCGGATATCGCAAAGAGCAAACTTTCGGTCGTATTCCTCCAGCCCTGTCTTGTAGATGCCGCACACCTGGAAAAGCCGACGGGTCTGGGCGTTGTTTTTGACGAAATGCACGACGAACTTATCGCCTACGCCCACCTCAAGGCGGTCGGCCGTCTGGCGGCTGAGGATGATTTCGCGTGAGGGCGTCGAGTCGTTGAGCGCTATGGGGTGCCCTTCCTGCAAGTAGGGCCAAAGGTTGGCCCAATCAAAATCGGGGCCGATGCCCTTGAGCAGGATGCCCTCTAAGGCATTGTCGGTACGGATAATGCCCGGTTTGAGGGCGAAAACCTGCACGTGCCGGATGCCGCCGCGCGAACGCACCGGCGCTGAGGATACCGCATCAGCAGGCGCGTACGCAATGCCACTCAGCGTATCTAAGAGGGCGTAAAAAGGCAAGTCCCGTCGCACCGGATGCGGCTCATAGGTGAGCAAGTAGCTGCGATCGGTCAGGTGCAGGTGTCCCCAAAACTCAAAAATCTTGCGGCTAATCTCGGTCTTGAAACCCGACACCAACGCCGACGCCGTAACCATAACCGCCACGCTCAGCGCCACCGCCGCCGAAGCAATGCGCACAATAACGCGCGACTGGGCCTTACTGCCCGAACGCATCAGACGCCACGCGATGAAAAAGGGCAAATTCACCCCACAAATGTAGCCCAACCTGCAACACTCCCGCGCCCACGAAAAAAACAGACGATAAATTTTTTTACAAGAATAAGTAGTTTAAAAAATAAATCACTCTATATTTGCATCAGGTTTGAAACCCAGGACGGCGACACTTTCTTTTTAACGCATTCAAAATCAGCAAGTCATGTCAAAAGAAGGAACGGAAAAAGACCTCCTCGACCCGAAGGAGAGCATGCGAGTTATTCGCCAGGTCATTGATGTGGCCAAGAAGAGCGCGCAAGAAGACGGTTTCCATTTCATGCTTTGGGGGGTCATTGTCCCCGTGAGCGCCGCAACAGAATGGTACTTATGGCGCTCGACGGATTTTGGCGCGCCCTGGGCAGTATGGGGGATATTGCCCGCCATCGGCGGTCTGATAGCCATGCTTTACGAATGGCGTCGTGGCCGGTCGGGGCGTCCAGAGAATATGGTGCGCACGTGGTACAGCTGGGTTTGGGGCGCCTTTGTGCTCAGCTTAGTGCTGGCGCTGTTTTTTGCGACCCAAAACCGCCTTTCGCCGGCACCGTTGGTGCTGATTTTATCGGCATTTGCTACGTTCCTCTCCGGCCTGCTGCTGCAGTTTGCACCTTTGCGTTGGGGCGCTTTGGTGCAGTGGATAGGTGCCGCGGTGTGCTTTTTCATAGCGCCTCAAGACGGCAATCTGGTGCTGGCGCTTGCCACCGTGTTAGCCTACCTGCTTCCCGGCATCATGCTCCACCGCGAATACCGTAGAAGTCATGTACGATAAGTTAGACCCGCTGCTGCTATCGCAACTGCGTTTGGCCATTATGTCGTACCTCATGGTGGTTCGAGAGGCCGAGTTCAATGAGCTGAAAGAAAAGACCGAAGCCACGGCCGGCAACCTGAGCTCCCAGATAAGTAAGCTACAGGAAGCCGGCTACATCGAAGTGCATAAGTCGTTTCGGAACAATTTCCCGCTGACGACCTGCTGTATCACACCGGCTGGCGTGGAAGCCTTCGAGCGGTTTTACGAGGCACTTCAGGGGTACTTTAAGGGTGAATGAAGGTTTAAAAACCGAAGGCTAAACCCGTTTAGCCACTACTGTTCGCTATGTTTTCCCTGCCTGTTTCCGTGCGGTGGGGTGGGTTTGGTTTGCCTGCTGCCATCGTTTTTGAGATGTTTTTTTGCGCCTTTGGGCCGGTAGTCAACGCCCAGATGACGCATGTCCGCGGTCGGGTGACCGATGGCGCTACCGGCGAGGCCTTGCCGGGCGCATCGGTATGGTTGGTTGGCACCTACGATGGTGCGACCACCGACCTCAGTGGGCATTTCGCCTTTACCACCGAAAGGCATGGTGTGGGCTTAGTGCGTATTTCCCTGGCGGGTTATGCGTCCGACAGCGTTCTGATAGCGCTTCAGAGCGACACCGTACGCCTGACGTTTGCTCTGCGCGAGGCTACTGCACGGGTGGGCGAGGTCGTCATCACGGCCGGTGCGCTTGAGGTCAGCGACCGCAGCCGAGGGGCAGTGCTGACACCGTTAGATGTGGTTACCGTGGCCTCTGCTGGCGCCGACATGTACGGGGCGCTGCGCACGCTGCCGGGCGCGCAGGTTTCGACGGGAGACGTGGAGGGGCTGTTTGTGCGCGGCGGCACGGGCAGCGAGACGCAAACGTTTGTGGATGGGCTGCTGATGCGGCACCCGTTCTTCGCCAGTGTGCCCGACTTCGCCGTACGTGGGCGGTTCAACCCCTTTTTGTTTCAAGGGACGGTCTTCAGCACAGGCGGCTATTCGGCCCAATATGGCCAGGCCATGTCGGCCGTGGTTTTGCTGGAAACGCTCGACCTACCGGAGCGCACCGAGAGCCGCCTTTCCCTGACGTGTCTGGGAGCCAGCGCCGGGCGGCAGCAAGTGTGGGAACGCCAGGGACGCGCCGCCGGCATCGAAGTCAACTACACCCACCTGGGGCCATACTTCGCATTGGTGCGCCAAGAGCCAGACTTCGCACAGGCACCCGAAAACGTCGGTGGCGAGGCGTTTTTTCGCCAAAAAACTGGCGCTAATGGCCTGCTAAAGGCATACACCTACTACAATTTTGGCCGCGTGGGCTTCCAATCCACCGCGCCAGACGGTCAGGCACAGACTTTTGGCCTGCGCAACCGCAACGCTCTGACCAACCTGACCTGGAGTGGCAGCCTGCACAAGCGCTGGCACCTGTATGCGGGAGCGTCGGTCAGCCGTGACTTCAGCCGCATCAGCAGCGCCTATACCACTGTGGGCCAGGACACGTTCAGCCTCCGCCAAACCCTCGCCCAGGGACGCCTGATGGCCACCTGTGCCCTCAGCACCACTACCCTGCTCCGCTGGGGGGCCGAACATCAGGCAGGTATCGAGGTTTTTGAAAACGAGCGCTACGGGCGCTCAATGCTGCCCGAACACTTCACCGCCGCCTTTGCCGAGGCCGACCTGACGTTGGGCCAATACACCGCTTTGCGCGCTGGAGTACGCTTCGAGTATTCGGCCCTGTTGCAGCAAAGCAACGCAGCGCCCCGGCTTTCGCTGTCGCATCGGGCGGGCCGACACGGGCAGGTATCACTGGCCTGGGGCCATTTTTACCAAAAAGGCGACAGCCTGCTGCGCTGGCGCGAACAATGGGGTGCGCTGCCAGGCTTCCAGCGGGCCGAGCATTTCATCGTCCAATACCAATGGCTGAAAGACGGGCGCCTGCTGCGCGCCGAAGCATTCTACAAGCGGTACGCGCATTTAGTCAGTACGAACGATGGCATTGGCAATGAAGGCTACGGCCACGCGGGTGGCCTTGAACTGTTCGCCCGCAACCGAGCGCTTTTTGGCGCACTCGACGGGTGGGTGTCGTACAGTTTTTTGGACACACGCCGCCGCTTCTGGTGGTATCCGACAGCTGTAGAGCCGCCTTTTGCGGCACGCCACACGGTTAATGCGGTAGCGCGGCGTTTTTTCCCAAAACTGCAGACGAACCTGAGCCTGTCGTATAGCGGCGCCACGGGCCGCACGTACTGGCGCCCGGGCCAGCCAGCAGAGGCGCTTTTTACGGAACGTACACCCGCCTTCCACAATCTGAGCATCAGCGTCAGCTACCTGACGCGCATCGGCAGGGCCTTTGCCATCGCCGTCGTTAGTGTGCAAAATGTACCGGGTGTGGAGCAGGTGTTCAGCTACCGCTTCAGCCCCGACGGCCAGACGCGCCAGGCCATCACGCCGCCTGCGCGGCGATTCTTCTTCGCCGGTCTGTTCCTGAACTGGGGTGCCGACCGACGCCGGGAAGTTCTGGAAAACTTTTGAACGCCCCGTGCGAGGCCATCGCCTCGCACCCACCTACTTACTTATTCCCAGGGCTTTGCCCTGAAACAAACCAACAAGCCATTCAACTTCAACACTTTAAAAACGTTATATCATCATGAAAAAAGCCTTGTTCGTCCTCCTGGCTTTCGCGCTTGCGCCCGCTGTCTGGAGCCAATCAAATGCTGACACTTATCATCAAGCCATGCAAAAGCATCTGGCGGGTTTAGACACGCTCTACATCGCCTCGGAGTGGGTAGCGCGCGCCAATGCTTTTGAGCGCATCGCCCAAGCAGAGCCGAAGCAATGGCTGCCGCTGTATTACACCGCGCTCTGCTACATCCAGGCCTTTAATTTTGAAGAAGACAAAGCGCAGCAGAAACGCTATAGCGAGCAAGCCGAACGCTTCATCGCCCGCGCCGATGCCATGCAGCCCAATGATCCTGAGATTACGCTGCTCAAAAGCATGGCCGCCTCTATGCGCGTGCGGCTCAATCCCATGCTTAATGGTGCACGGTACGGACGCATAGCTGACGATATGCTCGATAAGGCCCAGCAGCTCAATCCCGATAATCCCCGGGTTTATGTACAACGCGCATCCAATTTGTACTTCACCCCGCGCATGTGGGGGGGCAATAAGGAGAGGGCGCGCGAAATGGTGGGAATAGCCGAGCGCAAGTTCAGCATCTTTCATCCGGCCTCCGACCTGCACCCCGACTGGGGACGCAACACCTTGCGGTATTTGCGCTCGCTGATGGAAAACGAGTAAGGCGCTCGAGCAGCCCTATTTTTGCCGCATGGAAATGCCTGTTGTACTGCCTTTTCCACTGCTGGCGCCTGGGAGCGCCTTTCCGGAACCGTTCCCGGAGGGCGCTATCCTGACGGTGGACAAGCCGCTGGGCTGGTCGTCGTTCGATGTGGTGAATAAGTTGCGCTACCTGATTACGCGGCGATTAGGTCTGCGGCGGCTCAAGATTGGCCACGCCGGCACGCTGGATCCTCTGGCCACAGGGCTATTGGTGCTGTGTATAGGCAAAGCCACGTCGCTCATTGAGCAGTTGCAGGCCGACGAAAAGGAGTACACAGGCACGCTGACTTTTGGGGCTACGACCCCTTCATATGACCGCGAGCGGCCCATAGACGCCACGTATCCGACCGAGCATTTGACCGACGCGCTGGTACAGGCGGCAGCCCAACGCTTCGTGGGCGACATTGAGCAAACACCGCCGATATTTTCGGCCATCAAAGTGGACGGCCGCCGCCTGTACAAAAACGCGCGCCGGGGCGATGAGCCGCCGCCCAAAGCGCGCCGCGTACGTGTGGATGTGTTTGAGGTAGGGGCGCTGCGTCCCGTAGTACCCGAAGAGGCGGAGAGCGAGCCAGTATTGCTCAACCAGAAGGGCGCTCCGATCCGCCTGTTTCCCGAATATGCGCAAGGCCTTCAATGCGACTTTCGCGTGGCGTGTGGCAAGGGTACTTACATCCGCTCTTTAGCCGCCGATTTGGGCGCCGCCGTAGGCAGTGGCGCCTACCTGGGCAGCCTGCGCCGAACACGCAGCGGCGCCTTTAGCGCCGACGACGCCTGGACCATCCCACAACTCGAAGCCTGGGCAAAGGGAAATTTGGAGATTTAAACCTGAAAGCGAACAGCCTGAAATAGCGGGCCATTGCACGCTCCGTGTCTTCCGCAGGCGTTTGGCCGCCCATTTTTCACTTTTCATTTTTCATTTCCGCTTCCCCGTCTAACTTCGCAGCAGCATTCAAAAAAGCCCCGCACGTGCACGCCAGGTCTTTGCCCATTCTGCGGGATATCTCGTTCAATCCCCGACACATTGAGGAGTATCTGCCAATGCAGATGCTCGACCCGATGGTGTTTGACCGTTTTTGCGAAGATGGCTGGTGTTACTGGTCGGACTTGTTCTTCCGGCGCAACTGGTGGGAATGGCGCGGGCGGGTCTGCCGGGTCGTTGTACTGCGCATTCGCTTAGATGGTTTTCAGCTGAGCAAAAGTCAGCGCAAATGCCTGCGCCGCAATGCCGATTTGCGCGTATTGCGTCGCCCTCTTCAGATATTGAAGCATCACGAGCGGCTATTTGACCTGCACGCCATGCGTTTTCAGCACAACCGCCCGGCTTCGATTTATGGCTTTTTCAGCGCCTGGAGCCACCTGATGCCCAGCCTTGGGGTCGAGTTTGACGTTTTTAAGCACAACCAGTTGGTGGCTACCAGCTTCTTCCACATAGGCCACGAGAGCATGGCGGGCAACTATTGCATTCACGACCCCAACGAAGCCTGGCGCAGCCTGGGCATCTACACCATGCTGCTTGAAATTGAGTATGCGCGCTTTTTGGGCAAGAAATACTACTACCCCGGCTTCGTCTATGATCTGCCCAGCGAGTTTGACTACAAGCTCAACTTCCACAATCTGGAGTACTTCGACTGGTGGGGCAACTGGTACCCGATAGACCGCATGCCGGTGCGACGCTGGCGCGAGGAGTGGTTTGAGCCATAAGGCGCCTACTCCAGCACTTCCCACGTGTGGTCGCCTAGCAGGCGCACAGTGGCTAAATGCTCGTAGGGCGCGCGGCTGCCCCATTCTTCGGGTGAAACCAACGACAGCAGATGTTTCCCGTCGCTCTTGCGGGCATATAGATAATAAACGTGGTGAATGACGGGCTGAAAAGGTATATCAGCCTGATAGATGGCTTCTGAAATATCCACGCGCTTTTTCAGGTCTTTAGCCTGTTGCATGAGTGTTTCCATTTGCCGGCGCAGTTGGTCCATCTGGCGCTCCGTTTGGTCGTACATGGCCAACATGGCATTGCCCCGAATGCGGCCCTTGTCCTCGGGGCGAATGACAGCACTACCTGTCGTGTGGGCGTAGGGCAGCAGACCGGGATTTTCCGCCACTTTGTCTTTGTCAATAGGGTTGACAAAGGTTTCTTTCGTGTTCTTTTCTTCGTTCATAGCGCTGGCACAAGAGGGCATGCAAAAGTAGCGCCTTTTTAACAGCCTGAAAACGCGAAGGGTTGCATCCGCGGCCAATGAGCGTTGGGAGCGACAAGTCCTTACCCTGCAATGGGCTTGGCATGTACCAGAGCCTTTGGTGGTTTCGGACGAGTTTTTTTAATGGAGGAGGACAATTTTCACCACCACGCCCTCCGGGTTTTCCAACGAGCGGGTGCTGGTGGCAAAGACGGTGTAAACGCCACTGGCCACGCGGCGCCCTAAGTAATCGCGCCCGTTCCAGATGGCCTGCCCACCTACGGCTCGGCCCTCATAGACGAGGTTGCCCGCCACGTCGGTAATCTTTACGTTAGCATCGCGCGCCAGGCCGTAGATGGCAATAGGGCCGTCGTAGTCAGGGCGCACCGGGTTAGGGTAGGCGTAGGGTTTGTCGCTATGCACAGGGCCCCCCTGGGTGGCCTCAGCGCGGTACGAGATGAGGCCTTTGTTAGTGGCTATCCAGACTTCTCCGGTGGTGTGGTCAATGGCGATATCGCGGATGTTGTTGTCCAACAGTGGGCTGTTAGTAGCGTTGAAGCGAGCAATCTGCGCATCACCGGAGGGCGAGAGCACGAAGATGCCGTTGGTGGTGCCCACCCATTTACGGTTGGCGCCGTCCACGGCGATGGTCTGAACGGACTCGTTTTCGAGCAGGTAGCCATTGAAGCCATCCACCGTTACGATGCGGCGCGTACCGCGGCAGATGTCTCGGAAGGCGTTGGCGCCGCACTGGAAGCTGACGATGCCCTGGATAGTGCCCACCCACACATCGCCGTCCAGGTCCACGGTAATGCAGTTGACCGTATTGGTAGGTAACACGCTGTTGGCGGTCGTTATCTGCCGGTAATTGTCGTCGGCAGGGTCGTCTATATTGGTTCCGCTGTCGTACACTAGCAGTCCGCCATTAAAGCCGACGACGAACCATTTGTAGCCATTGCGGTCCACAGCGACTTGCAGCAGGTTGTTGACTGGAGCGGTGAAGTTGCGCAGCGTTCCATCGGCCTTCAGCACAGCGATGGGCCGTTGTGGAGCGCTGTAGTTGCTGATCCATAGATTGGCGTTGCCGTCGAAGGCTAAGCCCCCGATGGCCGTTCGGTTGGCGCCCGCAATGCCAGCACTTTGCAGTATGGAGTTGTTCTGAGTGTATGCCTTGGCCGGCTGGCCGACGCCCATGGCCTCCACTAAGCCGCCCCAGAAGCTGCCGATGTAAAACTTGTTGGGCACGAACGGATGCACGACCACGCGCCACAAGTCCACATGGCTATCCGACGGTACGAGTTCGGGGTTGGTGCCCTCGTAGAAGCGCGTCCATTGGCCATCAGGCTCCCGGATATACAGACCGGCGCGGTTGTACAGCGGCGCCAACGTTTGCTCATTGCCGGGCGTGGCGACAAACACGCGCCCTTGCGAAACTTCGATTTCGGAAACACCTTCCCGATAGGGTGAATTATAGCGGAAGCGGTCGCATTTCTCTGAAACGGCATCGTAGTAGCGGAAATCGTCTTTGGCATCAGCCATCCAGAACCGGCGCGTACCGTCTTCAATGCAATAGAGCGGATTGGTAGCATCACAAACCCAATGGATCTCGTAGGGGCCATCAAACGGTCCGCCCATATATTGGATATTGCCATTAAAGCCTCTGCGACGCCCGATGACTAAGCCTGCGCCTTCAGCGGTCAGAAAAGAGACGTCAAACTCAGGGTGCCAGCCAATAGTGTCTAACTTATTACCGTCGTAGCGACACAAGGCCCGGCCCAAGCCCATAAAAATCAGACCTTTATACGAGACCATATCGCCGGCGGCAAAACCTTGCGGCAGCCCTTGCAGAGGCCCGAGTGCCTCCCAGCGTCCAAAATCGGCTGGATTGGCGTCGTTAAGCGGCAGCCGAAAAAAGCCCTCCTGTGTACTGGCATACAAATAGCCTTGATGTACCTCCACCGTGCGCACGACCGCATCTGTAAACGTGGTGAACACCACCTCAGCACGCTCCAGATTGAGTTTCAGGATACCAAAGCCGCAAGCCAAGTAGGCAAAGGCGCCGTCAAAAGCCACATCGTAAACCCTTCGGTCGCCCACGAGCTGACGGTTAAGAACGATAATGGGCACGTTGCGCACCGAGCCGTTATCGGCCCGCCAGAGGTCTATATTACTGTTCTGATAAACGATCAGGAGCGAACGGGTGGCCCGGTTGAAGCCGATGCGTTCGATGCCGGCATCGCTCAGGCCCTCTACGCGCGTAATGAAGCGCGGCGTGCGCTCCGTTTTGTCCACTTCTACGACGGCCCATTCGGTAGCCAGGTATGCTTTGCTTTCGCTTTGCGCCACAAAGGCAGCGCGTTGCCACGGCAGGTGCTGGCGCCATTGGCCCAGGGCAATGTCGGGAAAGCGCGTGGTCGTCTGGCTCATCGCCTGCTCAGACAGACAGAGTGCCGCTAAAACACTAAAGACAAGGGGAAAAGGCTGCATTTGCATAGTGCAAAAATCGAGTGTCCTAATCGGATTTTTTCCATCCGCGTTGGCGCGGCTGCATGTAGGCAGGTTGCCTGTTGCATATCCAGACCTCTCTTCAAAACACCGATAAAGTGAAATGCGAAAACCCGCCCATCGTCTTCAGCAGTAACGAAAGAGAGGCGCTTTTCAACAATGCAACAAAGCGCCCTTACATACCTTTGCAAGGAAACAAGGGTAACATGGCTCTTCAAAAACTTCCCATCGGGCTGCAGGACTTCCGGAAAATCCGGGAAAACGGCTTCAAGTACGTGGACAAAACGCGGTATATCTACCAGCTTTGCCAGACGCCCGGTGCTTTTTTCCTCTCACGCCCGCGCCGCTTTGGAAAGTCCCTAACCCTA
>CALJPQ010000024.1 GCA_937980645.1 uncultured Saprospiraceae bacterium
CGGTAGCAAGGTGTAACCCTCCTTGCGCTGCACCTCCGCCGGCGGCTCGTAGGGCAGGTGCGTGAAGCCGTCGCCCGGACGCTGACCATTGAGCGTATCGCACGGAGAACCCTCCCACTCGCCTAAACGGTAATTGGGGTAAACGGACATGGTGCCGTTGTTGAACTTTGGTAAATCTATCCCGTGCTGCTGAACATCAGCTATCTGACCAGGCAAGTCAGGATGGTGAATAACGTGAAGAGAAAGTGTGCTGTTTCTAGTGGCGTAGTAGATTTTTCCGTCTGGCAATAAACTGGGAGTCCAAAACAAGGTATTAAATGGTGGATGTGGTGAAGCAAAGTCATCAAATTGGACTAATGTATCCATAGTGATATCAACATCGGGCGGGCGGGTATCAATAACTGTGATTGCAGTCCATGAAGAAAGGTATATATGACTGGAGTTCTTAGAAAAGGCCGTCATATATTTTGGTAGGCCGGGCAAGATCCCATCATTCATAGTTAAGACCTTTAGATTTGAAAAAGTGCCTGAGCATCGGTCAAAGTCATAAATGTAAAGCCCTCTCCCGCCATCACATCTGCTGTATGTACTACCATCGGGAGATATAGAACAAAATCCGAAATTGTCTCGACCTGGAAAACTATAGGGCATCTGGTGTTCAAAAGGCCCATGTAAGCCTTTTGGGTCAAGAAGAAAAGTGTAAATAATAGGTTGTTCCAAGGAGCCAGTTATAATCCACCAGTCTCTGCCATTACCATGCTTTACAGCTACTGGAAAACTGTAGTAACCATAGCAAGGTAATAAAATGCAATTCTTTTCTATAACAGCGCCTAAGCCATTATTTGCATTCATATCTATCTTACTGTAATAAAAAGGACAAGAAACGTATTCATGAATAGAACTCTCTATTGCCATATGGAAAAGAAAGTATTGGTTAGAGCCGGTTGGAGATGGTAAGGCAAAGCACATAGGTAAAACTGGATAAGCCTCTTTATTAAAAGAGTTCCAGAGGCTGCCGGGATTTATACTGTCTCCATTGCTCATTATTAAATTCAATTTATTTCGTATAGAAATACCATTTGTGTAAAACACCAAACTCCCACTTGAGTCGGATAATGAACAAGTATAGGAATATAGACTCACATTTTGATATCTGCCTTTAATTTTTGGAGGTACATAGTTAAAGTCTATTTCAAAAAAGCCAATTTGAGGGCTTGGGCTTGCGGTCTTGTAGCCAAACAATTGAATGTAATCATGTTTTTGTGTCCATGTGTACGGCAGGTTCAGGACCATCAGGCAGAATGACAGAGATATAAGCCGATTCATTGTAACATAGAATAATATGCGGAGGCTGCTGTATTGAGCAGCCTCCGCGGGTGATGTTTTTAGTGAACAACGCTCATTCGGCTGAGTACTTGTACGCCTTGATCGGTCCGGACGTTTATTTGATAAACGCCGGCGGGTAGGGAGCGGGTTTCTACGTCGAATGCGGTTGTTTCCTTCAGGAGCGTCTGTTGTACCATTTGCCCCTGAGGGTTGAAAATTTGCAGCGTTCCCGTTATAGATTGTTCGAATACTAATCGGCATCGGTCGGATGCTGGGTTGGGCATCAGTCGTGCCGTCGGTATTGCCGTTTCGGCGCGGCTGCGCGGCGCCACGTAGCCCGGGCACATGGCCTCGTCGTTGTAGTTGATCTGCCCGATGGCGGCGCGCGCCATTACCACGCCAATGCCGCCTTCGTGGCGGCATTGGTCGGCAATGGTTTGCAGGGCGTTGTATTGTTCTGTGGTCCAGCTTTCTGCGCCCGACAGAACGCGCTCCACCTGGAGTGCCAGCACGGTCTTGAGGTTCTGTTCCCACGCTTCTCCGGCTTCTATGGCAGCCAGGTCGGTTGCCAGCAGTTGAGCGCGAGTAGCGATCAGGTCAGCGTATTGTCCGCTCAGAGACTGAGTTGTTTGCTGGAGGGCGACGAGTTCGTCCTGTCGCTGGGCGATGCTCTGGGCCAGGGTCTGGCGTTCGGAGTGGGTCTGAGCGGCTTGCATTTGCTCAGTGAGCAACTGCAGTTCCTCGAGTTTGTCTTCTACGGCTGCCTGGTTGTCTGTCCAGGCGTTTTCCAACGCTGGAGTAAAGCGGAAAAGACGTTCCCAATCGCGCTTGGCGCGATAAAGGCTATCCAGTGTACTGTTCTCGCGCACGGTGTAAAAGGCTTCCGCCATACTGCCCGTCGGACGCAAGTTTGGGTGTTCAGTCAGAGTGGCGAATGCCCGAAACTCAGCTTCCCATCCAGAGGCTGGATAGCCTTTGTAGGCCGGGAAGGTACCAGATATCGCCATTTCATCCCCAGCTGAAAGCCACTCTCCTTCTTCATGTTCTTCAATGCAAGAAAGAATGCCACTGGGGGTACCTCCTGAAAACTCAAACAAATCTAAAGGTTGACGCGGATTGGCCCAGAAGTTAGATAAAATATCAGGGTCATTAATGAAGAACTTAGAGGCATTTATCATAAAAAGAGACGGCATTCCATCATACAGTGCTTCGTATTGGCCTCCGGGTGGTAAATCACCTGGCCAACGATTTTCTTTTTCGTATTGTTGACCGATGACAGATCCAGGATATAGGTACAATCCTACAGCATTGTCTGACATCACATTATATCGAAAGTCAGTGTGATCGCAAATGCCCGTGAAATCGAAGCCTCGATTCAGCCCGGAGGTTGTGTTGCAGGATACCAAAGAGTAGGTCGTTTCACGCGTTTGTATCCCTTGATACAAGTGCTGGGTAGTACTCAGAAAGCCAAAATTCCCTATGGCCTTATTCTGAATTAATTTGTTATCAGGCGAGTTGTAGAGAAAAACACCTCTAAATTCGTGATCTCCGAGAGGGATATGGTTCTGATAGAACTCATTATCTTCAATAATAATTCTTCCGTTAATATTAGTCAAAAAGACGCCAAGACTTATACGTTTCAGGAAGGCAGGCGGTTTTTCGTCGTCATAATGCTTGTTTTTTCGTATTCTAACCTCCCCGGAGGGCAGTGCAAGGTTGCTATTATACCACATGACAAAAGTTTTTTCATAATCTTCCGTATCACTATTATCTCTGGCTTCATTTTCGCTGACTATAGCACCCGTAAGCGGAGAGTTGAACACTCCTATGGCTTCTTGCCCGTAAGACTCAAAACGGCTCTTATGTAGCCGCAGAAACGATGGTGCGCCACTATTAAACATATAGATAGCGCGCTCATCATTCTTTTTAAAGAGTCCCTCTTCAACCGAAAGGTGATATCTTTTGAGGTCTATGCCTCTTTTGAATCCTTCTATAAAGGTTGGGCTGCTAACTGAGCCACCCAGTCCTTTGATGTTAGCATTAAAAACCCCCGTCGTTCCTCGAAGCCGGATGCCCTCTTCACCATCGGGTGTTTTGATCCTGGTGTTGACGACCTCTATATTGGAGTTCTGCGCGTCAATGCCGTATTGGTAATCCAGAATTACATTCGGCTGTCCGCTTTGGGCCATGTCGCCGATAGGGAAATAAGGGACACCCGTTAACAAGATTGCCCTTGTATCGTTTTCGCTGCCGCAAAAGACCGTGTACTGTCTGGCACGCTTGAAAGTATTATGGGCAATACCATTTCCAAAAACAATAACTCCGCCTATGGCTTCGAGGCAGCGCCAATTATCCAAAAAAATGCTCTCTACTATTTCAACGGCACTCCGAGGGTAGCATTTGACTCCTCCGCACGAATTGTAAATAGCGCTGTTTTTGATACTAATGGATGTTCCAGCCTTTACTTCGATTTTATCCCAGGAGTCCTCGCATCCTCGGATAGTGGTGCCGTCGAAAACAACGTAGCCATTCTCCACAATCAGGCTTGAGCTGGGCGTTAGCATGATGATCTCGCTTCCTGGAAGGAAAGTATAGCTTTGGTCAAACGTAATCGAATAAAACACTACGAGTTTTTGTGGGCCTTGATTAGGGTCGGGAAGGTCTTGCACGGTAGCCGGTTGCGTCAGAAAGATAAAGTCTGTGAAATCGGTCGGGCATGGCGGCGTCTGTGCGAGGACTCGAACGTTCCAAGCGGCCATAATCACAGCCAGGCATAAACCCAAAGCTACAAATTTCTTGCGGAGAGAGGATATTAGTGCCCCCCCCCCCCCGCCAGATAGCGGAGCATCAGGGCAACCAGCGATGAGTGAACGGTGAGTGGGAATGCCAGCAAAAGCATTGCCGGCGGGAGGCAACGATGACGTTGCGCGAGACGGAATTTTGACAGAGTGTGTCATTAGTAAACGGTTTGAAAAATGAATGATAAAGACTGCGTCAGCCCATTTCATCCACATCGCCTTCTGCAGTGTCGGCGGTAGGTAGAGGCATGTTTCATGGAGAGGGATTAAAAAGCAAGGTTGGTTTTCGCTTCTGGAAGCATGCGCGCGCAAGAAAAGATATGGACGTACAAAAGTAGAATCTTTTTGGTCTTTCTCCAAGAGTTGCACAAAAATTTAACCTTCGGCGTCTGGGGGCATTTTGCCGGTATTTGGGGGTTTCCGGCCGGTGTTGGGTGTTTTTGGGCCGGTTTCTTTGGCGGGTGGTTTTTGTTAAAATTTTGCCTTCGGCCTCGGTGAGGTTCCCGCCTTGCTGGGAAGTATTGCCAGGGTTTTCTTCCTTGAGTGGAGACGACACCTCCTGGCCGGAGATGTTGCCTCTTGATGGCAGCCTTAGAAAGGCTATGTCTTCGCAGGTTGCGATTGCTCCCGAAACGCGAAGCCTTTTTCCCGACAATCCGAGAGGCCTTTCTACCTTTGCCCGCCCTTTCGCCGGGCCGGCAGACGGAAGGGTTTTTTCTTTTTGGCGCATGCGCCGGCCATGTGTTCAACGACGACATGAAACGGACAAAAATTGCTGAAGTTTTAACGAAAGAACCGATAGGTCAGGAAGTTACGGTGATGGGCTGGGTGCGTGCCTTTCGCAACAATCAGTTCATTGCGCTCAACGACGGCTCCTGTGCGCGGCACCTGCAAGTGGTGGTAAATCCGGAGCAGCTGGGTGAGCAAACGCTGAGTCGCATCAAGTTTGGCGCGGCTATTGGCGCTGTGGGGCGCGTGGTCGAAAGCCAGGGCAAGGGGCAACGCATCGAGGTGGAGGCCCGCGAGGTTACCATTTACGGCGATTGTGATTTGGAGAAGTATCCGCTTCAGCCTAAAAAGCTGTCGCTGGAGTACTTGCGCGAGCATGCGCATTTGCGCTTCCGCACCAACACGTTCGGCGCCGTCTTCCGCGTGCGGCACGCGCTGGCCTATGCCGTGCATCAGTTCTTCCACGAGCGCGGCTTTTTCTACCTCCACACGCCCATCATTACAGCCAGCGACGCCGAGGGCGCGGGCGAAATGTTCCGCGTAACGACTCTGCCGTTAGACAATGTGCCCCGCACGCCCGACGGCCAGGTGGACTACAAACAGGACTTCTTCGGACGCCCCACCAACCTGACCGTATCGGGCCAATTGGAGGCCGAATTGGGGGCCTTAGCCTTAGGTGAAGTCTATACCTTCGGCCCAACGTTCCGCGCCGAAAACTCCAATACCACGCGGCATCTGGCCGAATTCTGGATGATCGAACCCGAAGTAGCCTTCGCCGACCTGGAAGACAACGCCAACTTAGCCGAGGCTATGCTGCAGTACGTCTGCCGCTATGCCCTGGAGCATTGCCCTGAAGACCTCCAGCTCTTAGAAGAGCGCCTCCTCGAAGAGGAAAAGGTCAAACCGCAAGACCAACGCTCGCCCATGCCGCTGCGCGAAAAAATACGCTTCGTGGTGGACAACCGCTTCGAGCGCCTGACCTACACGGAAGCCATCGAAATCCTTAAAAATTCGCCGCCTAATAAGAAGGGCAAGTTCCAGTTTCCCATCGAGCGCTGGGGCGCTGACCTACAGAGCGAACACGAGCGTTACTTAGTGGAAAAGCATTTTCAAAAACCCGTCATCCTGACCAACTACCCGGCGGCCATCAAGGCCTTCTACATGCGCTTAGACGACCCTAAGGAGGGCGTGCCTGGCCCCACGGTAGCTGCCATGGACATCCTTTTCCCCGGCATCGGCGAGATTGTGGGTGGCTCCCAGCGCGAAGAGCGCTTAGACGTGCTGCTGCAAAAGATGCGCGACATGAACATTCCGGAAGACGAGCTGTACTGGTTCTTGGACACACGCCGCTTTGGCACCTGCCCGCATGCTGGCTTTGGTCTGGGCTTCGAGCGCTTAGTGCAGTTCGTTACGGGCATGAGCAACATCCGCGACGTGATTGCCTTCCCGCGCTATCCGGGTAATGCAGAATTTTGAGCCCTCTGATGCGCATTTTTGAGAAAATAGCTGACCTGCAAGGGTGGCTCGCCCAACGGCGCGAGGCGGGCTATAGCATCGGCTTCGCTCCTACGATGGGCGCCCTGCACGAGGGGCACCTCAGTCTAGTGCGCATGGCCGAGGCAGCGGGCGATGTGCCGGTGGTGAGCATCTTCGTCAACCCTACCCAGTTCAACGACCCCGAAGACCTGCGCCGATACCCGCGCATGCCGGAGCACGACATCGCCCTGTTGCAAACAGCGGGTTGTCAGGCACTCTTCATGCCCGACGTGGAAGAGGTTTACCCGCCCGGGCAAGACCTGACCGTTCGGCTGGACTTTGGGCGGCTGACCGAGGTGATGGAGGGCCAGTTTCGCCCCGGTCATTTTCAAGGTATGGCCACGGTGGTCAAGCGCCTGTTGGACATCGTCGAGCCGCAGCGGCTGTACATGGGCCAGAAGGACTTTCAGCAGCTGACCATCGTGCGCGAAATGCTGCGGCGTCTGGCCTTGCCCATCGAGTTGGTCATGTGCCCGACCGTTCGGGAACCGGACGGCCTGGCCATGTCGAGCCGCAACCTGCGCCTAACGCCGGAGATGCGCGCCGCAGCACCTGCCCTTTTTCGCACCCTGATGGCGGCGGGCAAGGCCTTTCTGGCGGGCACATCCACAGCCGACATCCAGCAAGCAGCCCTGCAAACCCTGCACAGCGCTGGCCTCAGACCGGAGTACTTCGAGATTGTGGACGGCTACACCCTGCTGCCCGTAGCGCACCCTGAGGCCAGCCCGTTTGTCGTGGCCTGCGTGGCCGCCTGGGCAGGTGATGTGCGGCTCATTGATAACCTCGTCTTGAAAGAAGAACGCCAGCAGCAATAGCGCATACGCAGCACCTTTGTGCCCCAAAATCCTCCCTCTTTCCTTTGTGCCCATTTTATTATAAAAAAACAGCCGTTCCGGCGGCGCATGCCGCAAAAACCCACTCTTATGCGACCCGCTAACATCACGGACGAACAGATACGCGAATTTATTGCCGCCGGTCTGCGCGAAGACATTGGCCCGGGCGATCACACTTCGTTGGCCACCATACCGCCCGACCACCGCAGCCGAGCGGTGCTCAAGGTCAAAGACTACGGCGTGCTGGCCGGCGTCGAATTGGCCGAGCACATCTTCCGCTACTTAGACCCGGAGGTACGCTTTACCGTGCACAAAGCCGACGGGGCCGATGTCTTCTACGGCGATGAGGCCTTCGAGGTGGAAGGCCGCACGCGCGCTCTGCTGCAAGGCGAACGGCTGGCGCTCAACACGTTGCAGCGCATGAGCGGTATCGCTACATTGGCCAGTCGCTTTGCCTTCGAGGTGGGCGACCTACCCGTTAAGGTGCTCGACACGCGCAAGACCACACCCCTCATCCGCTTTTTGGAAAAATGGGCCGTCCACATCGGCGGCTGCGAAAACTACCGCTGGGGCCTCTACGACCGCATCATGATCAAAGACAACCACGTGGACGCCTGTGGCGGCATCCGGCCCGCCATCGAGCGCGTACATCGCTATCTGCAGGAAAACTGCCTCGACCTGGAGATTACCGTCGAGGTGCGCAACCTGGTCGAGCTCTACGAGGCCCTCGAGGTTGGCGGTATCCACCGCATCATGTTCGACAACTTCGATCTTCCCATCTTGATAGAAGCCGTAGCAGTGGTGGCTCGCCGCGTCGAGACGGAAGCTTCGGGCGGCATCACGCTCTTCAACGTGCGCCGCTACGCCCTCACAGGCGTGGACTACGTCTCCTCCGGTGCGCTCACCCACTCGGCCCAGCCGTTGGATATGAGCCTGAAAATCAGGGCTGCCAACGGGTAACCCCCGGCGGCAGGCCTTGGGCATCTGCCCGGAAAATCATCCACTCCAGCCCAAGCGCTTCCCAATAGCGCTCCACGAAGAGACCAGAGGCTGCCAGCGCTGCCAGCACCACCACCGCTTCGCCCGCCGACAGCCCGGCCAGCCGGGCTACGCGAAAGGCTGCCCATCCGTAAAGCGGAAACACTACAATGCCCGCCAACACCATGACTGTGGCTGAGTAGCCAATATACAGGTTGAGCCGGCGGTTGAGCCAATATGGAATGAAACAGGGTAAAAACCAGAAAACAGCTCCCACCGCAAACAGCGGAAAGCCTAACACCAGCCCTATCCAGCGCCAGAGTCGCCTCTTGCGGCGGCGTGGGCTAAAGGCGGCATCACACAGGCCGGCGCGCTCCAAAGCCTGGCGATAGGCAATGGCCTGGCGCACGGCTTCGGCGTCGTGGAGCAGCGTGTGGGCCAGCTGCTGCGAGCGCTCGAAGGCCGCTCGCTGCGGCAGCGGGTGGTCGTTCTGCAAAATCTCTTCCCACATCGTCAGCGCCTGCTCACCCGCTTCATCTACGGCGTGGATGCTCAACTGCTTCAGCTGCCTTTCTAAATGTTGCGTCAGCCCTTCAATGGCAGCGCTAGGGTTGGTTTCCCACACCTCGCGCCATTCGGCGGCGTACACCGGCGGGCCGGCATTCACCACCACCTCGCTGCGGAAGCGGTGCGGAGCCGAATACGACAGCCCTACGGGCACAATTTTTACGCCTAATTGCCAGCCGTTGCGCGCCTCGGCCCCTAAGGCAATGCGCGCGGTACCGGCCTTGAGCGGGCGTACGAAGCGGTTCATCCAGCTCGTGCCCTCCGGAGCGATGAACAGCACGCCCCCGCGCTCTAAGTGCTGAAACGACGCCTCAAACGCCCGGCTGTTGTCGCGCTCCTCGCCCGGGCGCACATCCTCAGAGCGCATCACGGGGATGCAGAACAGACGTGTCAGTAGCCAACGGCTCACCGGATGCCGAAACAGCCCATAATTGGCCAGAAAAAACATCTCCTGGCAAATCTCCAACGCTGTATTGAGCACGTCCATCAGCGTGCTGGGGTGGTTCGCAATCACAATCGCTGGGCCGTCGAAGCGCAAATGCTCACGCCCCAGCACCAGTCGCCGGCGGTAAAACACGCGCACACTCACCCACACGACTGCGCGAAGCACAGCGTAAATCAGGCGCAAAAGCGGAGTAATAGGGGCATTTTTGCAGGCCACAGAGGGAATGAAGTGTGGAAGGTGAAAAGGGCAAAAAAAATGGGCTTTTAGTGTAGGTCAAAGGGCCAGTTCTACCTCATCGCTGACGGCGTAGCCGATGCAGGTATTGACCAAGGCACCGGGGCCTTCGCGGTTGGTTTGCTCAACGAATTGCACGTCCACCTCGCCGCTCACACAGCGAGCCAGGCACGACAGGCACACGCCGCTTTTGCACGTGTAGGGCAGGGCAATGCCCTGGCGCAGGGCGGCCTGCAGAATGGTTTCACCCTCAAAAGTGTCGAAAGCGATGCGCTGACCATCGGGCAGGGTAACCGTGATGCGATGCTGACGCGAAGGGTCGGGCTGGCGGTGCTGTAGGCGTGGATCGGGGGTGAACGTCTCCTGAAGGATGCGCTCATCCGGGAAGCCGAGCGCGCGCATGGCCATACGGGCCATGCGCATCAACGGTGTCGGAGCGCACAGGTAGGTCAGCAAGCCATTGCGAGCACTCACGCTGGCTTTGCCGCCGACGAAAGCCAACAAGTGCCGCTCGAACAGGGCATTATTCAGATGCGCCTGCTCGGCATGGGCAGCCCCCCGTTCGCGGCTGAAGAAATAGGTAACCTCGAAGCGCTCGGGCCAGGCGTTTATCCAGTCATCTATCTGGCGTTTAAAAATCGTGTGGGCACTGTCTCGGTTAGCATACAGCAGCCGTATCGGCACGTCAGCCCAGTTTTTTTGATAAAAAATGGCTTTTAAATGGCTCAAAATGGGCGTAATGCCGCTGCCAGCAGCCACATACAGCAAGCGCTCCGGCTTTTGGGCGGGCAACAGGAAGCGCCCGGTTGGCTCAGCCGACTCCAGAACATCGCCCTGGCGGGTTTGCTGCACCAACCACGTCGAAAACAAGCTGTTCGGGATGCGCTTCACCGTGATGGCAGGCAGCGTATCCACACCCGGGCAGCTGCTAAACGAATACGCTCGGCGCTCCTCGCGCGAGCCAAACGTCTGGATGAGCGGCAGATACTGGCCCACCTCGTAGGCAACAGCCTTCTTACCGGCAGGTTCCAACGTCAGTGTAACGGCTTCGGGCGCTTCTTCGCGTCTCTCGACAATGCGCCAGCGTAGTCGTCTGTCCATGAAATGTGCATTTTACCCTCAGGGCCTTTCCCGGGCTGGCGCAAAGTTGGCTGTTTGGTCGCAAATGCACAGAATTAGAGGCGACATCTCCTGCCACGAAGGCGACACCTCCCGAAGGGAGATGTCGCCGCTGAACTTTTCAGGCCGCCAATAGCCTTTAAAGCGGCGAAGGCACCTGAGGGCGCTATCGCGTGGCGTTAGTTTGCAAGGCGTATCGCGCCAGTTCCTCTTGGTTGTCGGCACACACCTGGTCGCAGGCGTCCACGGCTTGCTGGTTGCTGAGGAAGAAGTTTTGAGGGCCGATTTCTTCGATGAGGCCGGCCCGCATCATGGCGTCGCGCACAGGGCCTTTGACGCTGACAAAGAACACCGATATGCCCCGCTGGCGGAACTGGCGCAGGAGCTCTTCAATGGCATGTACGCCCGAGCTATCCAAGTTATTGATGCTTTCAGCGTTGATGACCAGCACCCGCAGGGCGTCTCCTTTTTGGGCGGCCAGCGCGTTGATGGTGTCGAGGAAATAGCTGACGTTGGCAAAATACAGGTCGGCGTCGAAGCGGACGATGAGCACGTCAGGGCGCTGTTCCAGGTTGCTGAAGCGCTCCACGTTGCGGTAAAAGAACGTGCCCGGCACGCGCCCTAGCACAGCGATGTGCGGCTTGGTGGTGCGGTAAATCACCAGCGCTAAGGACAGGATGACGCCCAAAGCGATGCCCTGCTCAATGCCGACAAACAGCGTAGCAGCAAACGTAACAGCCCACAGGATGAAATCGCCGCGGTTGCTGTGCCACAGGTGCCGGGCTTCTTTGTGGTCAATCAATCCGTACACGGCCACCATGATGACGGCGGCCAGCACGGCATTGGGCAAATAGTAAAAGAGTGGTGTCAGGAACAGGAGCGTAACGATAATCAGCACGGCGCTGACGATGGAAGCTAGCCCGGTGCGCGCTCCGGCTTGGTCGTTGACGGCTGTGCGCGAAAACCCACCCGTCACAGGGAAAGAGGAGAAGAACGACCCGCCGATGTTGGCCATGCCGAGGGCAATGAGTTCCTGGTTAGCATCCAGCGCATAGTCGCGGTGTCGGGCCTGCATAGCTTTGGCTACGGCGATGCTTTCCATGAAGCCCACTAAGCCAATGGCCATAGCCATGGGCAGGAGTTTTTGCATGGCAGACCAATCCAGCAAAGGCATGGTGAGTGCTGGCAGGCCACTGGGTACTTCGCCGACAATCTTCACGCCGTGTTCGGCCAGGCCGAGTGCCCACACGGCCAGGATGCTGAGCGCTACTACGACAAGAGCACCCGGGAAGGCCGGTTTCCACTTTTTGAACAGCTGAATGAGCGCAATGGCGCCCAGGCCAATAGCCAGCGTCAGCCCGTGGGTTTTGCCAATGTTTTGGGCCGCGGCCACCAAGATTTCGTGCACGTGCTCGCTGCGCGGCATCGGAATGCCCAGCAGGTGTTTCAACTGGCTCAGGGCAATCACAATGGCCGCTGCAGACGTGAAGCCGCTGATGACCGGATGCGAAAGGAAATTAACCATAAAGCCCAGCCGAAAGACACCCAACGCCAGTTGAAGGACTCCGACCAGGAACGCTAAGGCCAACACTAGGCCAATATATTCCGGCGAGCCTACCTCGGCCAGAGCACTGACGCCCGTGGCCGTCAGCAGCGACACCATGGCCACCGGCCCTACGGCCAACTGGCGCGAGGTGCCCAGCAGGGCGTAAAGGATGAGCGGCACCGTGGCGGCATACAGGCCGTAAATAGGCGGCATGCCGGCCAGCATGGCGTAGGCCATCCCTTGCGGCACCAGCATCACGCCCACCGTAAGCCCCGCGGTGAGGTCGCCGCGCAAGTATTGTTTGGGATAATTCGGCAGCCACTCCGAAAAAGGCAAAAAGCGCTGCCAAGCATTTGATGTATGCTTGTGTGCAAAGGACTTAGAGCCGCCAGTCATTGTTTTAAGTATCTGTTAACCTGTTGGATAAATGTGGCAGCAAAGGTAGGGCGGGCAGGAGGCCTTCCCGAGTGATTCGTGTCACGCCGGGCCAAACTTTTACTTTGTTGTTGCGCCGAAGGTGGGCTGTTGATGAGGGCGCTAAGGGGCGTTCGGTATTTCAGAATCGTCCCTCAGCCGCTCGCCGAAGGGCCCTCAGGTAGGGCAGGTAGTGTACTTCTAAGGCGTGGCGGGGGCGTTTGAGGAACGCCTTTTCGATGTGTCTGGCTTCTTCGTGCGCGCGCGCTGGCCAGTCGGCGGGCAGGCGAATTTGGCCGGTGAGCACACGGGCCACTAAGCGCGCCTGGGCTTCCGACAGGGGCCAGATGCACCCTTGCGGCTGCACCAGCCCGATGAAAAACAAAGTCGGGTACTCAGGATGAAAGACGCGCAAATACAACGGCACGCGCGTGCTTTCTTCCCAGCAAATGAGGTCGGGTCGAAAGAAGGGGAAATGTACCCGATAGCCTGTAGCGGCCACAACGACGTCGTATTCTGAGGTGGTGCCGTCGGAAAAGTACACCGTTTGGCCCTCGACACGTGCAATGGCAGGCCGTGGGCGCACCTTGCCGTGCCGGATGCGGTCGAGCAATTCGGAGTTGACGGTCGGATGCGCGCGCGTGGGCGGGAAGTCGGGTTCGGGCAGGCCATAGTCTCGGTACCGGCCTATTTGGATGCGCAGGCTCAGGCGCTGGAGGGTGTCCTGCACCGGGCGCGGCAGCCAGCGCATTTTGGCGGCGAAGGCGTCGGTGGGTTGGCCCAGGAAGAATTTCGGCACAATGTACTGAGGGGTACGCAGGCTAATGTCCACCTGTGCGGCGACGCGGCTGGCTTCCACAGCACAGTCGCAGCCCGAATTGCCGGCCCCTACCACCAGCACGCGCAGCCCTTCCAGCCCGCGAGCGCTCTTCATGGCATGGGCGTGCAGATAGCGTCCGGTGTAGGCGTCCTTCCACTCCGGGTGGCGCGGCACCGAGTGGTGGCCATTGGCCACCAGCAGCGCATCGAAGACCTCCGCGCTGCCGTCGGATAACTGCAGGCGCCAACGCCCGGCAGCAACAGGCTCTGCCGACACCACCGCCGTGTTGTAGCGAATGTATTTTTCCAACGCAAACGCCCGCGCGTATGCCTCAAAGTAGGCCAGCACCTGTCGGTGGCTCGGATAGTCCGGGTAATCCTCCGGCATCGGAAAGTCGCTAAACTGCGACATGGTTTTGCTGGAAATGAGATGCGTCGTTTCCATGACGCTGCTGTGCCCTTCTTCGGGCGAGAAAGCCCAATTGCCGCCTAAGCGGTTGTTTTTTTCAAAACAAACGACATCGGTCAGGCCTGCCTCGGTCAGGCCCTTAATGGCCGTCAGGCCGGAGCATCCAGCACCGATGATGGCTATGCGCATGGCGAGGTGAGGCGTGTTGGCAGTTTAGCCGCAGGCGGCCTCTTTTGGGAGGTGGCACCCGCAGAGGGTCGTTTTGTTTAATTGCCCATCTTGGCGAATTCGCGCTCAAAGATGGTCTCTAACTGGTTGGCCTGCAGGTTTTTGGCCACTATGATGCGGTCTTTGTTCAGGACGTAGAGCTCCGGGGTGATGTCCACAAAGTATTTAGCGTAGATGGCCCTGTTGGTAGGGTCGAAGACGTTGGTGAAGGTGAAGCCGTTTTTGCGCACAAACTCCTTCCACTTTTCGTCGGTGGTGTTGAGGGCAATGCCGTAGAAGTCCACGCCGCGGTCTTTCCAGCGCTGGTAGATGCGCTGAATTTCGGGGGCCTGCTCGCGGCAGTGTTCGCAGTCGGGGCTGTACATGAAGATGACGATGATGGGCGCCGTCATTTCATAAATGGACTTGTACTGGCCGTTGACGTCTAAGGCACGGACGTCGGGGCCTTTGCGGCCCATGAGGCTGGCTTTCATTTCATCGGCCTTTTTGCGGATTTTGGCGATGTTTTCAGGAGTGTCCCACGTGGCCAGTTCGGGGGTAAAGTATTTGTCAATGAGGAAGACCATGACAGCCTCGCCGTCCATGACTTTGGTTTTGCCGTTTTCGTATTGGAGGGCTATCCAGTTGACGAAGAACTGAAAGTACTCCTTGTAAGGCAGCACGCGCTGGATGAGCGGGTCAGCGACTTTGATGATGGAGTCGGGGTGTTGGGGCGTGAGTTCGACGATGTAGCGCTTGAGTTTGTTGGCGATGACGGGAGTATGCAGCAAGCGTGTATCGTTGAAGTCCACGTTGTCCCAGAAATGTTCGCGGTAATAGACGAGGTTGCGCAGGGTATCCAATTCGCCGTTAGGTTTGCGGAATTCGGGCCAGTCCGGGTTTTGGCCGGCGATTTTGAACTTAGTAAAGAAGGCGTTTGGGTATGCTCGATAGATGGAGTCTAAGTGTGCTTTGCGCTGTTGGAGGAGTTGGCTTTGGCGGGCTTTGGCGCTCTCATGTTCGGGTGAGTTGGGCGGAAAGTCGCGCAGGGTCTGGCTCAGTTGTTTGAACTCGGGTTCTTGAGTGCTCTGGTATCGGGCGTTTCGATAAAAGAGGGCTGTGTTGATTGAGCCAGAGACTTGCAGGGTGCCGGGGATGTCGTCGGCTTTGGCGCGCAACGTCATGCGCTGGTCATCGCGGTCAATGAGGATAGAGAAATTTTTCTGGCCCGGCAACAGGAAGTAGTAGAAGCCGGCAGGCAGTGCTCTTTCACGGCGCAAGACGAAGTGCCCTTGGGCGTCTACTACAGCAGTGTCGGCGATGTAGTTTTGGTCGCCGTAGGTACCCACTAAGCGCGCTGTGCCGGCCTGGAGGCCTTCGATGAAAGCCTCAATGTAAGTGCTGTCTTTAGAGGTTTCGGCCGATTGGGCCACGGAGGGCGAAACAAACGCAGGAAGTACACTCAGGAGGATCGCAAGGACTACCGTTCGCATCATACTGTTGTGTTTTGGATGAAAAGAGAGCAGCTAATGGCACTTTTCGGCGGCAAAAATAGCGCCGACCCACGGGTTGGGCGAGGGCTTTTAGGATTTGTTGACAAGCGCTCTTCGGGGGCTGGAATGTCCAAAGGGATGTGGCTGCAGAGCGCTGCACCTCTGAGGCAATCGCCACGACTTTGAGGCGACATCTCCCGCAGGGAGGTGTCGTCTCTGAAAACTATAAGATAGCGGGGCGTACTGTTTTCGAGATGTCGCCTTCTCGTTTCTCGAAGACGACACCTCCGAGGCTCAGCGTTGTCGTTGGCTTTGAAGCGAACGAACTACTTTAGCGCCGCATTCCGCACACGTCCTGCCCATGAATGACATTTTACAGAAATACGCTTACCTGCTCACGCACTATTGCCTGCGCGTGCAGCCGGGCGACCGGGTTTTCATCAGCGCCACCACGTTGGCCGAGCCGTTGGTGCGCGAAGTATATCGCGAGGCACTCCAGGCCGGCGCTGCTCTGATTGAGTGCGACCTGGCCTTCCGCGAGCGCGAGCGCTTGTTGCTGGAACACGGCAGCAACGAAGCCCTGAAAACGCCGCCCTGGCTGATGAAACAGGCGATGGAAACTTTTGATGCCTATCTCAACATTCGGGCGCCGTTCAACCTGCGCGAAATGCAAAACGCACCCTCTGACCGCCATGCCCTGCGCCAGGAGGGCCTGCGGCCCATCAACAAGGCCTATTTCGAGCGCATCGCTAACCGCAGCCTGCGCCGCAACCTTTGTCAATACCCCACCGACGCCGCCGCACAAGAGGCCGGCATGAGCCTCAGCGAGTACGAACGCTTCGTCTATAACGCCTGCAAACTCTTTGAAGATGACCCCGCCGCTGCCTGGCTGCAGGTGCGCGCCGAGCAGCAGCGCATCGTCGAACACCTCAACCGGTGCTCCACGGTACGCTACGTTGGGCCCGGCACCGACATCTCGTTCAGCACCGCCGGACGTACCTGGATCAACTCCGACGGCCAGGCCAACATGCCCTCCGGCGAAGTCTTTACCAGCCCCGTCGAAGACAGCGTCCAGGGCGTCGTCCACTTCTCTTACCCGGCCATCTACCAGGGCCACGAAGTTGAGGGCGTTACTCTGTGGGTCAAAGACGGTTACATCGAAAAATGGGAATCCCGTCAGGGCCAGGACTTCTTAGATTACATCTTCGGCCTGCCCGGAACACGCCGCTTCGGCGAAGCTGCCATCGGCACCAACTACGCCATTCAGCAAATCACGAAAAATATCCTCTTCGACGAAAAAATCGGCGGCGCCATCCACATGGCCATCGGCCAGAGCTACTTGCAATGCGGTGGCAAAAACGAGTCGCCCGTGCACTGGGACCTCATCACCAACATGACCAACGGGGGCGAAATCTGGGCCGATGGCGAATGCATCTACCGAAACGGGCAGTTTTTAATCTGAGGCCCAATGGTTTTTAGCCACCAAGGCACCAATTTTTCCTGGGCCGCCACAAATGCACAAATGGGTTTTTAGTTACAAGGCCGTGAAGGCTATCTCTTAAACACGGAGATTATTCATTTTTAACTCTTTCATTTTCATCGCCTTAGCGCAGTTTTTTTTCATGAAAAATATCGCCATTCTTATGGGCGGGGACTCTGCCGAGCGCGTTATCTCGCTGCGCAGTGGGCAGGTAGTGTATGACAGTCTGCCGGCAGATCGCTATCGGCGGTTTCTGATTGATGTGCAGGGGAGCAACTGGCAGGAAGTGTCTTCCGGCGCTTTGGTGGATAAGAACGACTTTTCCCTTTCGTTGGGCGGCGAGAAGGTGAGCTTTGATGCTGTTTTCGGGGCTATTCACGGCAGCCCGCTGGAGGACGGCAAGATGCAGGGCTACTTCGACATGCTGGGCATTCCTTACACCTGCTGCAACGGTTTTGTGAGTGCGCTGACGATGAATAAGCACCTGACGAAACAAGTGGCAGCTACGACGGGAATATCGCTGGCGCCGTCGGTGCTGGTGCGTCGGGGCGAAGTGGTGGACGCTAAAGCGCTGGTGAGCCAGTTGGGCCTGCCGCTCTTTGTGAAGCCCAACACGCACGGCTCCAGTTTTGGGGTAACCAAAGTGAAGTCGTTAGCCGAATTGGCGCCGGCGTTGGAGGCGGTGTGGCCCTACGACCGCGAGGCGTTGGTAGAGGCCTTCTTGCCCGGGCGCGAGTTTTCTAACGGCGTATTTCGCACCGAAGGGCAGGTGGTAGCGCTGCCGGTTACAGAGATCATCCCTGAGACGGAATTTTTTGATTTTGCAGCCAAATACGAAGGCAAATCGCAGGAAATTACGCCTGCACAACTACCGCTGCATCTGGCGCAGCAATGCCAGGAGTGGTCACGCCGGCTCTACGAAGCGCTCGACTGCCGCGGCATTGTGCGGTGTGATTACATTCTGGTGGGCGACACCTTTTATTTGTTAGAGGTAAACACCATTCCGGGGCTCTCGCCGGCGAGCATTGTGCCACAACAGGTGCGCGCCTACGGCTGGACGCTGGAGGGGTTTTTTAGCCGCCTGATTGAAGAGGCGCTTCATCGGTATTAACAACATACTAAATCGGTTTTTCCGAAATCATGGTAACGAACCTGTCTAAACACCCTACCATAGCGCAGCATTTCATTGCCGAGCTGCGCGACGCTCAGGTACAGCAAGATCGCCTGCGTTTTCGCCGCAATCTGGAGCGTATGGGCGAAGTGATGGCCTACGAAATTTCCAAAACGCTACACTACGAACCGCGGGAGGTAGAAACGCCGCTGGGCGTGGCTACGGTGTACCTGTCTTCCGACAGGGTAGTGCTGGGCACGATCCTGCGCGCGGGGTTGCCGTTGCATCAGGGGTTGCTCAACGTCTTTGACCGGGCCGAAAATGCCTTCATCAGTGCCTACCGCAACCCGCGCCCCGACGGGCGTTTCGACATTCAACTGGACTACGTGAGCTGCCCCCCACTCGACGATGCGGTGCTTATTCTGGCCGATCCAATGTTGGCTACGGGCGCCTCTGTTTGCCTGGCCCTGCAGCACTTAGAGCGCTACGGCAAGCCCCGCACAACGCACGTCGTGGCCGTCATTGCCAGCGTGCAAGGAGTGGAGGCCGTGCAGCGCCAGTTTCCCGATGTGCGCCTGTGGGTGGGCGCTATTGACCAGGAGCTCACTGCCAAAGCGTTCATCGTGCCGGGCCTGGGCGACGCCGGCGACCTGGCCTACGGCAGCAAGGGCGAGCCTGAATAAGCAGGCTGCATCGCAGTAGGGTTGCCTCGTTCTTCGATAGGGCTTATTTTCTGAACTTACGCAGGCAGGACAAAACGCCGTCGTCCTCAGGCTGTAAGGCCGCCACGAATGCACGAATGAAAAACAAATGCTTCGCCCGTTCGAGAAAGTCTGGAGACGACACCTCTTTGCGGGAGATGTCGCCTCAAACTCGTGCAAGTGGGCTTTCTTTGGGGTGGCTTATTTTTTCTTTTTCCGGGTAGCCGCTTTTTCCTCCTTGAGCTCATGAAGGTTGAGGGTGGCCATGAGGCTGATGTGGTTGCTGGCTAAGTTCAGCTCGTTGAGCGATTTGCTGCCTAAAGCCACGCCGGTAGTGTTGAGGCTGAGGGTAACGGGGCGGAAGTGGTAGCCGATGGTCCAAAGCACTTCCCCAAAGAGCATGGGTGATTGCGTTTCTAGCAGTTCGATGCGGTCCAGTTCGACCCGTGGGATGCGGGCATCTATGCGGCCGTTGGTGTACTGCACACAAGAGAGGCGGAAGGCTACTCCGAAGCGCATTTGCTTGTGCTGCAGCCGCACGCCGGGCTGGAGGCCATAGCGCCAGAACGACCATTCCACTTCTTTAAGCGGGACGTCGGGCTCTACGTATCGGTTGCGGGCGTGCCCCCATCCGGCAGTGCCGAACAGGCTGAGCAGGTATTCCTGATTTTTGCCGGCATGCCGGTAAAATCCTGCGCCGGCTTCGCCGAAGCGCATCCGTCCGTCGAAGCTGACTGCTGGCGCCGGAGGGAATGGGAAACCGCCTGAAAATATATCGAGATTGCCGGTGTAGCTCAGGCTGAAATAGTTGGCCATCAGGCCCACACCCGGAGCGGGGCTGTATGAGGCTTGGGCTTCCCAGCCCGTGTTCGAGCCAAAGAAGGTAGCGCCGCTTACTGCGCCTTCGCCCTTCTGGCTCATGGCGGGCAGGTTTATCGTGTTGGGGGTGTAGAAGCGGCTACTGGTGCAGGAGGCCAGCAGCGCCATCATGGATACGATCATTAGGGCTATCTTAGGTGCGTGCGACATACGAGGAAATGATTTAGCGATACTATAAAACAGGGAGTCCCAAAGATACCTCTCCGGGACTCCCTGCGCGTGTGTTACGCAAAAAAGAGCGACTATTTGAACGGATCGGAGAAGCGCTTGTCTGCCAGCAGTTCTTCGTCCGTGAGTGTGTGCAGGAAGGCGATGAGGTCGCTCTTTTGCTGTGGGCTAAAGTTGAAGCGGCGTGGCTGGTTGCCAACGCGCAGTTCGGTGCTGAGGTTGGGGTGTGCCTGGATGCCCGTGCTGTAATGGTCAATGACTTCTTCCAGTGTAGCGAAGCGCCCGTCGTGCATGTAGGGTGCCGTCAGGGCAATATTGCGCAGGAGCGGTACTTTGAACATGCCCATTTCAGAGTTTTTCTTGGTGATGCCGCCTACGCCCTGGTCGGTGGTGGTAGCGTCCAAGCCGTTGTTGGCGTACATTTTCATCGGGCGGCCCTGCACCGGGCTGTGGCAGGAGGCACAGTTGTCTAAATAGATGCGCTTGCCGCGGTTTTCGGCGGCGGTGAAGCCGGAGAAGTCCATGTATTCGCGACTATTCCAGGTGTCGGTGCCGATAACGCGCTCGGCTTCGCGGTCGAACTTACTGCGGAAGGACCCAAGGGCATTGACGAAATTGGCAATGGCTTCGGACACGCGCTGGGCAGTTACCGTCTCGTCGCCATAGGCCATGCGGAACAGGGGAGCGTAGTAGGGCTGGGAGCGCACAGCATTGACGATATCGTCGTGTTTCATGTCCATTTCAACCGGATTGGCCATGGTGGCTAAGTTTTGCTCCGAAGCGGTGCCGGCGCGGTTGTCCCAGAAAAAGGGAATACCGCTAGGGCCAAACAAGTCGGTGCCGTAGTAAGCGGCGAAGTTGAGCACCGAGCCTAAGGCGATGGAGTTGCGCGTGCCGACGCGGTCGAACACGCCGCGGCTAACGGGCTTATCGTCGGAGAAGGCGATCTCCTGTCGGTGGCAGCTGGCGCAGTTGATCTTGCCGTCTTTCGAGAGGTTTTTATCATAGAAGAGCACGCGGCCCAGGATGGCTTTATCCTGGTCAACGGCACGGGCAAACAGCCCTCGGGCCTCCAGGTGTTTGGGTAATTTGGTCAGGTAGTTATCCGGCTTAGCCGGCAGGTTGAGGTACTGCGACAGAAGCGCGTAGTCTTCCGGTTCGTAGTAGTAATACTCAAAATCTGCCTGCTTGCAAGCGGCCAGCAAGAGCAGCACGGCGAAGAAAGGCAGCCCGAGACGAAGTATTTTTTTCATGGATGGGTGGTGTTTGGTGAGCGAAATGGATGGTTAGCGTTGAGAAAAAATGATTTGTCGGTACAGACGCAGCCCGTTGGCGGAGGGTTGGGTACGGGCCTATTTTATTTTTGAAGCGCGTTCGGCGCGCCAAAAGTGGTCCATCTGGAAGGTAAGTGAAAGGCCGAAGGTGTGCGTGGCTAAGCCCAGCTCTTCAGCTGCATTGTACTCCATCAGGGTGGCGAAGAGACTCACCCACACGGGGCGGCTGCCCATGCTCAGGCTGACGGATAGCTCGGGGAAGATGAGCGGCGAGCGCTCTTCGATAAGCTCGATTTTGGAGATGTCCGGTTCGCCCAGTCGGTAGTCAATCCAGCCTTTGCGGTACTGGAGGTAATTAAGCCTCGCGCCTGTGCCAAAGCGCAAGGCGTTGTGCTCCACAGAAATACCGTATTGCCCAAAATAGCGGTGGAATTGCAGCGTAGCCTTGGACTCCTTCGGAAACTGGTTGAAAGCAGAACCTGCACCCCAACCGAAAAACAGGGTGTTCGAGGTGGCATCACCTGTCGGGAAATACATGCCCAGCGCGCCCTCCATCAGGCGGCCTTTACCCCAGCGCTCCTGTGCAGGGTTGCCGCCCCGGAGTTCCATGTGATTGACCATAAGGGCCAGCCGGCGCGACAGGGCATAGCTGCCGTGCACCTCGAAGCCCGAAAACTCTGGCCCACGCAAACCACCCGCGCTCGCCACGGCATTGTGGCGTTCCATCAAGTGCGGCGTATGAACAGTATTGGGCGCGTAGTAGTACGAATTACACGCACACCCCAGCAGCAGCATCAGCAGGAATAGTATCCATGGCAACATAGGCAGGTCGCTTTTGAACACTCAAAACTACGGTAAACGCAGGCTATATTCCACAGCACTCGAGCCACTTTAGCACAACCCTAACACTTCCTGCTGATGGTGTGTTAACGCTTTCTGCCGTTACCTGCTCCTGGCGGCACCGCGTAACTCGATGCGCAAAGGTTACTCCACGTATCCATTGCGCGCCCAGCAGGCCAGTCGGTTCAGTACACCAGCCGATAACTTGGTACCACCCTTAGGCATAGGGCTACAACCTTTACCGTGGTTGACCGCACACAAGAGATTCTGTGACTCAAAAGCCTTCTTTACCCCAGCGTAGTTTGAAAGGTTGACACCATTGGAGGCTGTGCTCGCGTCATGGCAGCCACCCGTGGCACAAGTGGAGTTCATGACGCCGCGCACAAACAAAGTATAGGTGTTGCTGTCCGCGTTCACGGTGGCGCAGTTGGCCTCCTTGATGTAGTCGGGATTTTTGTCGTCTTTGCCGCAGCCGATGAGCGCCAGCAGCAATGCAGAAAGCAGGACGCTAATGTAGTAGATGTTCATACGAAAATGAAAGATGAAGATGACCTTAGTGTATTCGCGGTAAACTTTTTAGTGCCTTGGTAGTGATAAAAACCGTAACCCGGCCCAAATGTTGTGCGCGCACTAACTTTGGCCTCATGCTACACGACGACATTATAGACGACTTAGGTTGGGTGCATGGCCCGGAAAAAGACCGTGGCGAGGTGGTAGCCATGTTTTATTCGCCGTTGGAGGCGGAGGTGGCGGCGGCGCGGTTGCGGTCGGAGGGTATTCCGTGCTTTTTGGCCAGTCGCACGGCCCAGTCGATGATGCCGCATTTGCAGCTGTTAGTGCGCCTGCACGTGCGCCCGCAGGACCTCGAGCGGGCGCGGCGCGTGTTGATGGAGGCGGGTATTGAAATCGAGGAACCTCAGGAGACGAAAGCGGGTGGTTGGGTGCTGGTGGCCCTATTCGCCCTGGTGGGGGTATTGCTCGCTGCTCTGCTCGTTCGGGCGCTTGCCATGTGAGCTGCGCCTCCTCTTGCAGGATGCCCCAGACGACACCTCGAAAACGGGCTGCTGGCCACTTTTCACTTTTCAGAGACAACACTTCCCTGCGGGAAATGTCGCCTCTACACCCTGCGGGAAATGTTACCTCTGAGATGTTGTCTTCAAGGTGCGAGAAGGCGACACCTCAGGGCTTGAAATGAGCATCGTGCAGTGCTTGTCTCAGGTAACAATCTGCATGAGAAAAAAAGTTTGTAAGTTGTTGTAAATCTGGTTTTTACGTGGTTTGTGGTCTTTCGGTTTAGCAGTTTTCTGACGTAACACTATGCTGCGTTCTGTTTGTGAGCCACTGTGGAGGCGGGTAGACTTTTGTCAATGAAAAGCGAGGACTATCGCTTGCACTTCTATCCGTTAATCAAAAACAGTATAATCGTCATGAAAGGTGTTTCTACTTTCCGCCTTGTGCCCTTCCTTTTGGTTGCTTTATCCAGTGCATTCATTATTGTGGATACTACAGTCGTCTGAACCTCAGAGGAGCCATGGTAAGAGCAAGAGAAGTTTTGAGTGCGCCAAAGCTGGCAGCTATATCTGTCTTCTATAAAGAAGCAGAGGTAGAGGTTGTTTTCGGTACGCCGAGCCGAAATTGCGAAGGCAGTGGCATTTGCATGGTAACAAGCCGTTTTCCGGCAGGTTACACCGTTCCCTGCCCGCATGCGCGTGCAATCATTTACTGCGATACAGAGCGTAGGGAGTTGGTTTTCCGATTTCCAAAACGGTATTTGAGTGAGATAACGCTCAAGCGCTTGAAGGACAATGACGTATTTGTAGTAGAAGAGCCTTTTCGTATTCCGCAAGTATTGATACGACGGTGGGGATTATCCGGAAGGTACATCTCCGCGGGTCGGTATCCGATAGAGGTCTATTCCACGGAATGGCGCCTTTATTTTCCATGGCCGCGAGACTGATTTCTCATGAGATGATACGCCGCAGTGCGAAAGAGTGCTGCGGCTACTATCTCAGGCGATCACAGAACAAAGAATGAGAAAACTGAGTGATTACATTATTCACTTCTAAAACTTTTCTGCTGATATGGCACATATTTCTACCCCTCCGTTAAAAGTAACTGTTAAAACAGTCATTCTGGCCTGTATTCAGGCTTTTGCCTACTGCTTGCAGAGATGTCTGTCAAAGCGCATCAATATCGTGTCCTGCCTGCATCAGGCGGGTCTTTTCTCTGTAAAGGGCTTCTCTTTGCAGCAACAGCAAGAGAGGCACCATTATCTGGAATTATTAACGGTGCTGCTGGCTATCATTGGCAGCGGTGGTGCTGTGCGGGCCCAGGTAACCGGTTCGGTGTTTCGAGATTTCAATGGTAACGGTACTAAAGAGTCCAACGAGCCTTTAGTGCCTGGCGTTATCATCAACGTTTACGATGCGACCAACACGCTTTGCGGTACGGCCACATCAGGCGGCGCCACAGCACCCAACTATAGTGTGCCTGGTTGTGGTACCGGTCCAGTGCGAGTGGAGTTCATAGTTCCCAATACGCCAACGGTTTGTGTAAACAAAAACCTGGATTTCTTGGCGCATGGCAACGGCACGGCCCTGAGCGATGTACGCTTTGTGAATGGCAACAGTACGAATGTGAATTTCGGCATTATAGACCCCACGCAGTATTATCCGACCAGTAGCGGCGTAGAAGTTTATATCCCGTGTTATGCCAATGGCGATCCTTTGCCACCCGGTAGCCCTTCCGGGGCTATTGACTGGTTTGTGGGTTTCCCATACACCAACTCAGGGGTTACCCCCCCTGCCAAAAAGGTAAATGGCGCCGTCTTGGGAGCCGTGTGGGGGACAGCTTACAGCAAACAGGCCGGCAGGATTTTCACCTCGGCCTTTCTAAAGCGGCACGTTGGGTTGGGCACGCTGGGCACAGGAGGTATCTACATGCTTACGCCCACAGGCTCCACTTTCATTGTAACACCTTTTTATGATATGGATGCCAATGGGCACCGTACACGAGCAGCAGCTACAGCAGTGCCCTACGGTAGCGGTAGTAGCTTCAATATCAATGTGGCGGGTACTATCGCTACTTTTCTGGGGCCGGTAGATCCACTTACAGGGCAACCTGAAGGGCTTGGGGTAGTGGGGTCGAACAGCGCGCGTGGTTTGCCCACAGCCCTTTCGACGCCTTCTTTTGATCCTGCTGCCTTTGACCAGACGGGAAAAGTGGGCTTAGGCGATATAGAGATTAGCGACGACGGACGCTTCCTGTTTGTCATGAATTTGTACAGCAGGCGTCTATTCCGATTAGAGCTGGACAATCCAAGCAATCCTACGGCAGTGGTGGATGTCCAGTCGTACCCTATTCCCTCCGTGTCGTGCAACAATGGCGTGCTCCGGCCATTCGCTGTAAAATACCATCGCGACAAAGTGTATATCGGCGCTGTCTGCAGTGGTGAAAATGGAGGGCAAAACATTGTGAACGGAGCCACAGATTTATATGCCTATGTGTTTAAATTGGATAATCCAACAGGAGTTGCTCCTTCCTTCGATCCGGCGCCGGTTATTACTTTCCCCCTCAATTACTTAAAAGGTTCTGCCGATGGCGGGCTTTCCGATCGCTGGTATCCCTGGACAAACGAAGCGGGCTATTATCCGGCGGTAACCTTTTGTCGCGCGCGTCCTTCACCAATACTTTCCAATATAGAATTCTCGGACAGAGGCGACCTGATGCTGAACTTCATGGATCGCCATGGGAATCAATTTGGCTACTTCAATCGCATGTATCTAAGTAATGTGAATCTGACTTTAGCAGACGCTGTCGTCGGAGGAGAGATTCTCATAGCCGGCGTGAACTGTAATGGGACTTATACACTGGAAAATAACGCCCAGATCACTTCTATTGGAGGCCTGGTAATTTCTACTCTGGGCGCCGGTAATCTACAAGGGCCGGGCAATGGCGAGTTTTTCTATGGCGATGGCGCTGTGCACTTGGAGTCCTCTATGGGTGGCTTTGCTGTTTTTCCTGGCGCTAATGAATTTATTACAACCTTCATGGATCCCATTGCCGTCTGGAGCGGCGGCACGCGAAGACTATCCACGTTCACAGGTGCAGGTACTTCGGGCTATCAACTATATGCAGGATTAAGCGGTAAGGCCAATGGCCTAGGAGATGCCGAATTGAATGCTTTTTACCCTGACGTTCCCATCGAAATCGGCAACCGCGTCTGGAACGACACCAATGGTAATGGCGTACAAGATGCCGATGAGTCAGGCATTGCCAACGTGAATGTTACCCTCTGGCGGGAAACCTCGCCGGGGGTCTTTACCGCCATCGCTGGTGTACTGACCGACTCGCTGGGTCGATACATATTCACCAGTGCTCCAGGAACTTCTACCGCGGGTATCACGCGTGGCGTTACGCAGTTGCTGCCCAACATGACCTATCAACTCCGCTTCCCTGTCTCTGTAGGCGGACTGAACTTGACGACACCCAACAATGGCGGCTCTGATCCCAATGCGGATGCGCGCGACTCAGACGCTAACAGCGCTGGCATCATTCAATTCAATACCGCTGGCCCAGGCGCAAACATTCACTCCTTCGACGTAGGGTACGGATGTGGAGCACCGGTGTGCCGTAACACAACAGTAGTCAAAAACTAAAATAAAAAAATTTTATGAGAAAATCCTTCTATCTATTATCAATTCTGTGCTTTTTCCTGTTGTTGGATCGTTTGTATGCACAGCCTCCCTTTTCGGCGCCGACTCCTAATTGTGCTCCCGGCACCGGTACCATGTTATGGAGCCAAAGTATCCACCCCTCAACAGGGGATCCCTCTACATGGAAGCTGCTTTGCACTCCCGGTTCTTTAACCTATACCATCCCGATGAGTTTCTATCCATCTCTTTTGACATCGGGTGTTCCGGTAATTGTAAATATTTCAGAAGTGGTTTCTTATGATGGTTACGTAGGGAGATCAGGGGCAGGAGTCCAATCTTTCGAAAGGTGGAGGATTGTTTTCAGAAAGAGTAGTGTTGTAGTGGAAACAACGGGGTACACTAATGACCTTACTGACGGGACAGAACAAGCCAGCTGGGTCGGATCCTTGGGGAGCGTGTACTTGCCTACCGGTGCAGATGAAATTGTCTTAGAGCACTGGTGTGTGGGAAACCCTGGTGCACCAACTTTTGAATCGGTGGTCCCGGTTAGCGTATGCCTTTCCGTTGCAGCATGTCCTGCGGATTGCCCAACAACTGTTATAGTTAAAAATTAGACTCTTTTCTATCATTTGTTTAAATTTTCTCTCATGAAGAGGTTTCGCTTACTTTTTCTTCCTTTATGTTACATCCTTGCTCTTGAAAGGATTCAAGGCCAAGTAAGTGGTATCGTCTTTCGCGACTTCAACGGTAACGGCATACAAGATGCCAACCAGCCGTGGCTTGCCGATGTACCAGTAGAGCTATACAAAGAGACTTCGCCGGGTGTGTTTACGCTGATTGCCTCTGCTACAACGGATGCCAATGGTAACTACTATTTCAGTAGTGCTTCGGGTGCTTCTACGGCGAGCGTCATTTATGACGTGACGCAACTGCAGCCTAACATGAGTTATGAACTGCGCTTTCCACTCATGTCGGGCGGATTCAGTTTGACGAGACCTAACAGCAGTGGCTTAGATCTAAATGCCAACGAGCGCGATTCCGATGCTAACACAGCAGGAGTCATTCCATTTTCGACAGATGGCTCAGGGCGAAATGACCACTCGTTTGACGTGGGGTATGGCTTGTCCGCTCCCGGTTTGCTGCATCGTGACGGTGGTGAAGAATTGAATTAAGGATAAACTGAATAATCTGCTGTCTTATTTTGTTTATAAATGCTAAAAACTTGATCATATCGGCTTATTTTACAATAAGGATTTGTAAATTTCGAATTTTTTCAAATTTGGCACTTTGAAGATCCAAACAGGGCATTCTTTGGATAAAACAGACAACTGGCATTTTTCAAAGCACTGACTGTCAATTAGAAAAGACCTAACTGTATGGCTAAGTTTTTATTTACTCTACATGATAAGAAAAAATAGATTTCTCATGAAAAGTACGCATTTACCTCTGCTTATTTTATCACTTGCTTTAAGTGTCACCGCAAGTATGTGGGCACAAGCTCCAAATACAACTTGTGGTGCCTGTAGCGAGCCTTTACCATTTCCTCAATGCTCGTTTACTATCCCGACGATATCTGCGAGTAGAACTATCACAGGATACTGTGATGATAAAACTTGGAGTCAAGTTGTGACTTGGAATACTGACCCCCAAGATATTCAGGAGGATGTAAAAATTGTGGGATCGGGTACCATACGTATTCCAGCATCCAATAACCTTATCTTCAAAGCAGCAAGGACTATTCACTTAGTTGGAGTCTGTCTCATCATTGAGAGCGGCAACTTACAGTTTGACGAAAATAACGCGAAATTCGTCATTGAAAATGGGAGTTTGATTCTGGATGGTGCCGTTGGATCTGGGAATATCCAGCTAAACAAAGACGGTAACGTGTTTTATGCCGATAACTCTCAGGTTTTGGTGAAAAATGGTAATATAGAAGTAAAAAGCGGTAACGACAATCGCTTTATATTTAAAAGCGGTACTTTAAGAACTTATGGAAATTTTAGCCAAGATGGTGATGTTTCTGATCCTAATAAAATTACAACCGTATGTATAACAGATTCGGAAGTGGAAATTGGTGATGAAGGTGCGAATGGAAAATTCAATAATACTACGAGCAATACAAGTTCTGCAAACTGGACTAATATTGGCGGTCAACGTTATTTGAGGGACGTGTGTCTTAATGTAACCGAGAACTACCAGTTACAAGGTGGAGGTATAGATAGATTGGTGCGTGTATGTGCCGAAATTGGTGATCAGGACAATGGCTCCAGCAATGGGCATCATTATGCTAATCTTGGTATAAAAAGTCTTGACGAAACGGGTAATTTTCAGAATGACAACGGGACAAGTCACATATATTTCTCTGATATCATTGTCGCCCAAAATATTCAGTTCGGTGTAGGCACTACGGCTGTATGCGATGTAGCCTTTGCTAATCTAAATGGTAATTTTCAGGTCCAGTCAGGGCATGTTTTATCCGGCTGTGGCCTTTGTCTTTGGATAATAAATGGCAATATCCAGAGTGCCTCCAACTCCAACTGGACGGCTACAGTATTTGGGCATATTCTTCAGGAGTCAGCCGGCACTAATTTCCTCACAACATCATACGCAATAAATAATTTGTGGGAAAATGGAACAAATCAGTCTGGTAGTGTGCCCAACTGTTTTTCAAATTGTTGTCAGCGTAATCCACATTGCGATGTAGATATCCAGTCCGTTTTTTCTAGTCCTTGTATATACAATCCTGGCCCACCTGCAAGTTCTACTTTCAATCTGTCATTTAACGTTACATGGGCCAATCCTCAATGTGGTACTAATATAATAGTGCAGATTAAAGATAATACTAATGCGGTGCTGCACACTATTTCAATCAATCCGTGCACCAACTCCTCACCATATAATGTATCGGTTACGCTTGACGCCGCTGCATATATGGGAAGTATTATGGCTTCACATGGAGCAACATGTATGGATAGTGCCAATTTTACATCTCCACCGCCGTGTCCTCCAGGGGCCTGTACGCAGCCATCCAACATTTCTTTTAGCAGCACATCAGCCACGTGCAGTGGTTCTACTCCCAATAATAATGGCACTGTCAGCCTCACGGGTATCACCAACGGCACTCACGTCGGTGTTAGCTCGCTGAATGCTGCCACGTATGATGGCCCTACCACTATTGCCGCGGCGACGCCGATTGGAGTGTTGCCTCAAACCATTATCAACATGGTTCCCAATGCGGGCGGAACATATATTGTTCGACTTTTCAACGGGGCAGACAATTGCTATGTGGATGATACGATTACCATCAGTCCGGTCCTGTGTTGCGGGGTTGCTATTTCATCCTCTGCTGTTTGTCAACCCGGCAATAATGGTCAATACGATCTCACCGTTACACTGACCTATCAAAACAGCCCTGGTGGTGTCATCAACGTAAGTCTGAGCACGGGGCAAATGCTTAGTTCTTCCTCTACCACGGCAGGCTCCAGTGGTTCGGTCTCGGTTACTTTTAGTGGCCTGAACAATACCGGTGCCACGGGTATCGGTATTTCGGCTGCCTTTGCTGCCGATCCGGCTTGTAGCGCTACGGCCTCATACGACGCTCCGGCCTCCTGCTGCCCGCCGCCCTATCCACTTTGCCCGGGTGAAAGCTATACGCTTACTGCGGAGCCAGGCTTTACGAATTATCAGTGGTATTTTAACGGCAACCCAATTCCGGGCGCCACTAGTCAGGCTTATGTGGCTAACTTAGTAGGCTCTTATACCTGGACGGCGGATAATGCCGGTTGTCCGACAGGGAATTGTTGTCCTATTGTACTTGCGCCTGGCACCAACTGCTGTGCCATTACAGCGCTCAACCCGACGACCATCTGCAACGACAACGGCACGGGTAATCCGAACGATGACTTTTACTCCATTACAGTCAATCCTGTAGGGAATGGAGTAGGGGCGGCTTACACCGTGGTAATCGTGCACAATTCTACCACTTATAATTTTGGGCCGTTTAATTACGGTTCGCCCTCGCCGGCATTGGGTACGTTCCTCATCAGCCAGGGCAACGCCACGGTAACAGTTAACGACACGACTAATACAGGGTGTTCTCTTGGTCCAGTAACGGTTACGGCGCCTTCGCCCTGTAGTCAGCCTATGAGCATAGGTTCATTGGTTTGGGTGGACGACCAGCCTGGCTTAAACGCTACCGACAACAACGGCATGCGCGATGCGGGCGAAGTAGGCTTGCCCAATGTGGTGGTACAACTCTTTAGTGTCGGGCCTGATGGCATCAAAGGTACGGCCGACGACTTTGAAATCAACGTTGGCCCGGATGGCTTGCTAGGTACTGCCGATGATGCTCCGGGGGGTGTTGTTACGAATGCCAGCGGCATTTATTTCTTCGGTTACCTCAATCCGGGCAGTTATTACGTGGTGCTGCCGGCGAGCAATTTTGCTCCGGGTGGCCCTGCGGCGCCGTATCAGATTGCCAGCACGGTGGTCAACCCGAACGATGACCAGATGGACGACGACAATAACGGTATTCAAATGAGCGGCCCTGGTGGCATGGTGATGAGTCCCATCATCGCCCTAGCTGTGGGCGCCGAGCCTATTGGCGAGCCGGGTGCTGGTGGAAACCAGGATTTGCCCTATGACGCCAACGGCGATATGACGATAGACTTCGCTTTGGTGCCTATGGTTAGCCTCGGTTCTACTGTTTTTGTGGACGATCAGCCAGGTTTGAACGCCACGGACAACAACGGCTTCCAGGATGTCGGTGAGGTGGGTATAGCCGGTGTAGCGGTAGAGTTGTGGAGTGTAGGCCCGGATGGCATTAAAGGCACAGGCGATGATGCTCAGATACCTGTAGGCCCGGACGGCATCCTGGGCACGGCTGACGATGGTCTTGGCGACCACGTAACGAATGCCAGCGGCAACTACTTCTTCAGCGGCATTCCGGAAGGCATCTATTACGTCAAGATACAGACGACCCAATTTGCAGCCGGGGGCCCGTTAGCAGCCACGCCATTGGCCAGTGCTGTAGTCAGCGCCACGCCCGACGACGATAACGACGGCGACAACAACGGCATTCAGATGGGCGGACAGGGCGGCATGGTGATGTCGAACCCCATCACGCTCATCGCCGGCACAGAGCCTGTAGGCGTTGCTGAACCCGGTCAAGGTGGCACGCAGGACGACAGCCATCCGTATGCAGATGCGAATGGCAACATGACGCTCGACTTTGGCTTCGTACCTGCAGTCAGCGTTGGCTCAGTCGTCTTTGGCGACAATAACGACAACGGCATCTATGAGCCGTTGGCCGGCGAAAATGGTCTCTCGGGTGTTACGCTGCAATTGTACAATCTTGGTCTCAACGGCATTAAAGAAGACGGCGGTGGCGACGACGTACTTGTAGCCACTACGGTAACCGATGCCGTAGGGCTGTACTTCTTCAGCGGTCTATACGAAAACCAGTACTACATCCTTATAGACAATACTCAATTCTCTATTGGCAATCCGCTCTACCAGCTGATGTCGAGCACCGACATCGCTACTACGGGTACGGACAATACGACCGACAACGACGATAACGGCATCGCCATGGGCACCGTTAATACGCCTTCCTATTTCGTAATGTCGCCAGTCTTCACACTGGTGGCTGGGACGGAACCAGTTGGCGTAGCCGAATTCGGCCCAGGCGGCACACAAGACGATGCCTATCCACACTTCGATGCAAACGGCGACATGACGAAGGACTTCGGCTTCGTAACTACTCTAGTAGCCGTGGGTAACTTTGTCTATATGGACAATAACGAAAACAATGTTTATGACGCTGGCGATATGCCCATTGCCAATGTCTCGGTGTGGCTTTATCCGGCCGGCGCCAACTATGGCATTGACCCACCACTGGCGACTGACTTGACTGACCCGAGCGGTTACTATTACTTCAATAACCTGCAGCCTGGTCAGTACGTGGTGTATATTCCGGCCAGCAACTTCGGCCCGGGCGGTGCACTGCAATTTAAAGAAAGCGTCCCAGGGCAAGACCCGACACAGACGGTGGATGATAACGACAACGGCAACGACACGCCTGTCAATGGCGGTATCGTTTCCAATGTCGTGAACCTGCAGCCGGGTACCCAACCGCAAAACGAAGGCGGCGCTGGCGGCGACGGCAGTGCCACGCCAGCCTATCCGGGCACACTACCCGATGGCAACGTGAACGAGACGATAGATTTTGGTTTCCGTCTGCAGCGCGTGGCGATAGGCAACTATGTGTACATGGATAACAACGAGAACGGCATCAACGACGCTGGCGACATGGGTATCGCGAATGTGTTGGTGTGGTTGTATCCGGCTGGAGCGAATTACGGCGTGGATGCACCGCTGGCGACGACGATAACGGACGTGAACGGTTACTACTATTTTGACAGTTTAGTGCCGGGTCAGTATGTTGTTTTCATTCCGGCCATTAATTTTGGTGCAGGACAGCCGTTGGACAACAAGGAGACGATACCGGGTTCGGACGGTGGTCAGGTAGTGGATAACAACGACAATGGACAGGACACGCCTGTGAATGGCGGCATTGTGTCGAACGTGATTGATTTGCAGCCTGGTGTGCAGCCTGTTGGTGAGGATCAGACGGATTATCCGGGTGGTTTGCCGGATGGCAACGTGAACGGGACGATAGACTTTGGCTTCCGACTGGAGCGTGTGGCTGTTGGTAACTATGTGTTTATGGACAACAACAGCGACGGAGTGTTCAATGCGCCGGACATGCCGATAGGCGGAGTGTTGGTGTGGTTGTATCCGGTTGGAGCGAATTATGGCGTGGATGCGCCTTTGGCGGCGACGACGACGAACGCTGCGGGTTACTACTACTTTGACGATTTGGTACCTGGGCAGTATGTGGTGTACATTCCGGGTTCGAATTTTGGGCCTGGGCAGCCGTTAGAGGGCAAGCAAAGTACGCCGGGACAGGACAGCACGACGACGGTGGACAACAACGACAACGGTTCGGATACGCCGGTGAACGGCGGTATTGTGTCGAACGTTGTGAATTTGCAGCCTGGTGTGCAGCCTGTTGGAGAGGATCAGACGGATTATCCGGGTGTGTTGCCGGACGACAACGTGAACGGGACGATAGACTTTGGTTTCCGTCAGGGGTTGGTGGCTGTTGGTAACTTTGTGTACATGGACAACAACGAGAACAGCGTTTACGACGCTGGCGACATGGCGTTGGCGAACGTAGTGGTTTGGTTGTATCCGTCTGGTGCGAATTACGGAGTGGATGCTCCGTTGGCGGTAGACGTTACGGATGCGAGTGGCTATTACTATTTTGACAATTTGGCGCCTGGTCAGTATGTGGTTTACATACCTTCGGTGAATTTTGGTGCTGGTGGAGCGCTTCAGTACAAGGAGAGCGTACCGGGCCAGGATACCGGAGATACTGTAGACAACAACGACAATGGTTCGGATACTCCGGTGAACGGTGGCGTGGTGTCGAATGTGTTCACGCTGACACCGTACGGCGAGCCGGTGAGTGAGGGTGGTGCTGGTGGCAGTGGTACGGGTACTCCGGCGTACACGGGTACGTTGCCGGATGCGAGTGTGAACGAGACGATAGATTTTGGTTTCCGTCTGCAGCGCGTGGCGATAGGCAACTATGTGTACATGGATAACAACGAGAACGGCATCAACGACGCTGGCGATATGGGTATCGCGAATGTGTTGGTGTGGTTGTATCCGGCTGGAGCGAACTACGGCGTGGATGCGCCATTGGCGACGGCGGTAACGAATGCGAGCGGCTACTACTACTTTGACAGTTTAGTGCCGGGTCAGTATGTTGTTTTCATTCCGGCTGTTAATTTTGGTGCAGGACAGCCGTTGGACAACAAGGAGACGATACCGGGTTCGGACGGTGGTCAGGTGGTTGATAACAACGACAACGGCCAGGATACACCGGTGAACGGTGGTATTGCGTCGAACGTGATTGACCTACAGCCGGGCACACAGCCGACAGGCGAAGACCAGACGGACTATCCGGGTGGATTGCCGGACGGCAACGTGAACGGGACGATAGATTTTGGTTTCCGACTGGAGCGAGTGGCTGTTGGTAACTATGTGTTCATGGACAACAACAGCGACGGAGTGTTCAATGCGCCGGACATGCCGATAGGCGGAGTGTTGGTGTGGTTGTATCCGGTTGGAGCGAATTACGGCGTGGATGCGCCTTTGGCGGCGACGACGACGAACGCTGCGGGTTACTACTACTTTGACGATTTGGTACCTGGGCAGTATGTGGTGTACATTCCGGGTTCGAATTTTGGGCCTGGGCAGCCGTTAGAGGGCAAGGAGAGCACGCCTGGACAGGATTTGACGACGACGGTGGACAACAACGACAATGGCGCGGATGTGCCTGTGAATGGCGGTATTGTGTCGAATGTGGTGAATTTGCAGCCTGGTGTGCAGCCTGTTGGAGAGGATCAGACGGATTATCCGGGTGTTTTGCCGGACGACAACGTGAATGCGACGATAGACTTTGGTTTCCGTCAGGGATTGGTGGCTGTTGGCAACTTTGTGTACATGGACAACAACGAGAACAGCGTGTACGATGCTGGTGACATGCCGGTGTCGAACGTTGTGGTGTGGTTGTACGCTGCTGGAGCGAACTACGGCATTGACGCGCCGTTGGCGGTGGATGTGACGGATGCTTCGGGCTACTACTATTTTGACAATTTGGCGCCTGGTCAGTATGTGGTTTACATACCTTCGGTGAATTTTGGTGCTGGTGGAGCGCTTCAGTACAAGGAGAGCGTACCGGGCCAGGATACCGGAGATACTGTAGA
>CALJPQ010000025.1 GCA_937980645.1 uncultured Saprospiraceae bacterium
TTCTTTGTCCGGAGGTATAAGAATGAACTGTTGTCATTATAGCTTTTTTAATCCCAAAATTATTTCTAATTATATCAGTAACAGGAGCCAAACAATTCGTTGTACAAGAGGCGTTAGAAATAATAGTATCGCTCGGCTTGATGTCCTGGTGGTTGGCCCCGAGCACGAATGTGGGGATATCGTCGGATTTAGGCGGCGCCGACAACACCACACGCCTGGCCCCCGCCTGTAAATGCAGCTCTGCTTTCTCGCGGCTCAGGAAGACGCCGGTGCATTCGAGCACTACATCCACACCTAAATCTTTCCAGGGGCATTCCGCCGGGTTCTTGATAGCCGAGCCGAGAATTTTCTGCCCGTTGATATACAGGTACTCGTCGTCGGCGCTCACCGTGCCCTCGAAGCGCCCGTGCATGGTGTCGTACTTGAGCAAATGGGCCAGCGTCTGGTTGTCCGTCAGGTCGTTGATGGCTACGACCTCTACGTTCTCCTTGCCCAGCAGATAGCGAAAGGTGAGGCGGCCTATGCGACCAAAACCGTTAATGGCTACTCGTTTTTTTGTCATGAGGATATCCGTTATTGGTGGGTGAATGACTGAGACAGCGCAAAGGTAGGCGATTGCTCCGGAACGAACGGCCAGCCGTAGCAAAACAGCAAGGCAATCCGCATTAGGGCTAGCCGCTATGAGGCGACATCTCCCAAAGGGAGGTGTCGCCTCTAAACAAACCTAAAAATCATCTGGACTATCCCGAGGTGCCGCCTTCTCGCACCTCGAAGGCGACTCCTCGGGTGACTTTTTCGTCCCAAACGGCTGCTTTTGCGCAAACTTTGCGCTGGCGTGGCGAAAAACGCCGCAGCACATCGAACACCGCGCAGGTACTCCGCCATGTTCTCCCTCTTCCCCTCTGCCCAACGGCTCAAAAAGGGCAACCGAGCGCCGTTCTTGTTCTTGCTGGCCCTGGCCTTCGCGCTGACCATGCTCATCAACCCGCATCTGCGCTATCGGGTGTATCGGCTGCTGGACTATCCATTCCACTACGAAGACTACAAGCACTTCGGCATCCGCCTGCCCGAGCCGTTCCATATCCACGGTATTGACGTCAGCCGCTACCAGCAACGCATTGACTGGGAGCGCGTAGCCAACATGCGCGTCGGGCCAAAACGCATTCACTTCACCTTTATTAAAGCAACCGAGGGCAGCTGGATGCAAGACCCTTACTTTGACCACAACTGGAAACAAAGCCGACGGCATGGCCTCATCCGCGGAGCTTACCACTATTTTTTACCCGACATCAGTCCACGCGACCAGGCGCGTCTCTTCATCCGCACGGTGCGCCTGCAATCGGGCGACCTGCCTCCCGTGGTGGACGTGGAAGAGCAGCGCGGTATGACACCCGCCCAAGTGCGAAAACACCTCAAAACCTTCCTCGACCTGCTGCGCCAGCACTACGGCGTGCGGCCTATCATCTACACCAACCGCGATTTCTACAAAAACCACTTTGCCCACCAGCCCGATTTCAAGCCTTACGCCTTCTGGATAGCCCACTATTACGTAGGCGAACTCTCGCTGCCCGACGGCTCTACCTGGCACTTCTGGCAACACAACGACCAGGGGCGCGTCAGCGGCATCAACGGGCCGGTGGACTTCAACGTGTTCCGAGGCGACAGCGCCGACTTGCGTAAACTTTGCCTGCCCTAAGGTGTTCAGACGGACACCTCATCACAAATCCTTGCCGCTGCAGCAGCGATGCTCTGTACGCTGAGATGCAATACTTTTGGCTGCAGACGACGAGGAATTTCAGCCTTCCAACGCCATGTCAGTACGCATTTTTCCCAAAGAAAAACAAGGCCGCGGCGCCTTCAACGGCGGCGAAATCGTAGAGAATAAGCCCATTGGCTTTCCGCAAGACGCCTCGCCTCTGCAGCCGTATTCCAACCTTTTCTATTGGGCGCATGCGCGCGCCATGCAGGACAGCACCATTGGCCTGCACCCGCACAAGGGCTTTGAAATCTGCTCCTTCGTGCTGGCTGGCGAAATCCGGCACTACGACACGAAGCTGCGTGAGTGGCGTCCGCTGCGCGCCGGCGATGCCCAAATCATTCGCGCAGGCAACGGCATCAGCCATTCAGAATGGATGGGCCAGGGAGCCGAAATGTTCCAGATCTGGTTTGACCCCAATCTGAACAAGACGCTTGCCCAGCCGGCCAGTTACGACGACTATCGGCTGGAGGACTTCCCCACCCACACACCGCATGAAGGTGTACAGGTGCGTACCATCGTAGGCGAAGGCAGCCCGTTCCGTATGGATACGCCGGGGATACAGGTGCAACACCTGCGCCTGTCGGATGGCGCGCACTACCGGATGGCGGCGACACCAGGCCAGGTCTTTTCGGCTTACGTCGTCAAAGGCGAAGCGCGGCTGAACGGCCAGGAAGTGCACACCTCCGGCTTCGCACTCATAGCAGATGAAAATGCGCTGGAGGTGGAGGCCATCGGTAACGTCGAGGTCTTCGTTATCGCCTCGCCCGCCGAGCCAGGCTATCCGACCTACGAGCAGCTGCGCCGGGCGTAAGTTGCCGGCATCGGTAAAATATGAAGGCACAGGACTCCCCTTCCTGTGCCTTCGTATTTATCCCTTTTTGCTCTGGTAGCGCCGATAGTACTCCCGGAAGGAGATCATGCGCTGCTGTTGTTCGTCCCAGAGGTGGTTGAAGACGGTTTTGAGGCTTTGCCAGAAGGTGATGCGATTGGCAATGCGGTCGAAAACCGGATTTTCGCGGTGGCACCGAGCCAATTGGTAGTTGGGCACTAGCGAGTTGAGGTGGTGGATGTGGTGATAGCCGATGTTACCGGTGAGCCAGTGGAAAAGGCGCGGTAGGTCGTAATAGGTGCTGCCTTCAATGGCTGCGCGGATGTAATCCCAGCGGTCTTTCCAGGCTTTGTAGGTAGTTTCGTGCTGGTGCTGGACGTAGAAGAACCACACGGCAATGATGCCGAAGGCCACGAGCGTAGGCAACTGCACCCACAAAAGCGCTTTGTAGCCCAGCAGCAGCCCTACAGCCACATAGACGGCTACGAGCAACAGGTTGTGCCGCATGAGCGCGCGACGGGCACTCTCCCACCCTTTCAGACGAATGAGCGGCAGGCGGTTCTGGATGAACACGTACCACAGCGGCCCAAGCACGAAAAGTACCGGTGCACTGCGGTAAAGCCGATAGCGCAGACGCCCCCAAAAATTCCGCTGACGATACTCCTCTACGGTGAGCAGGTCAATATCGCCGATGCCGCGGTGCTCCCACAGCATGCCATTGTGGCCGTGGTGAAAGTGGTGGCTCTTGGCCCAGTAACGGTAAGGAATAAGGCTGAACACACTGCACACCATGCCGATAGCATCGTTGGCTAAGCGGTTGGCCGTGAAGGATTGGTGTCCGCAATCGTGCTGGATGATGAAGATGCGCACCAGGAAGAAGCCATTTACCGCCGCCAGGAGGAGCGTGAGGCCCAAAGAGAAGTCCACCAGCAGGTACATGGCCGTCCAAAGGGCCACAAAGGGCAAAAAGGAGGTGAGGATTTGGGAAATGGCCTGGCGCGTATCCGGTAGCTGATAAGCACTGACGATGGCCGGCAGGTGGCGCATCAGTTCAGGAGAAAGTGGGTAAGATGACATGGAACGAATTTTTCTGAAGATGCCCTCGCCTCTCGTCAGAGGCGGTCGGCGATACTTGCGGGCGCAAAGGTAGCTCGCGCCACCACAGCCGAAAGAGGCTGCCTGTTTTTGTGTGCGCATCCAAACAGCCGACTCGTCGAAAAGATGTGCCATGCCTTCGAACCGGCTGTCACCTGCCTCATTCATCTCCAGTCGGAGGACGCTTGGCACACCAATAGATATTTGGCTAAAACGGGCCACCCATTCGACGATGAAGCCATTTGGCCAGCCTATTCCGACAAAGGCTTTTTTTGTCAAAAAAAAGATTTTCCGGCGACGATTAGCGCCGCTTCGTTGGAATTTTATTCCACTTCGTCGAGAAAGGCCATAAACGCGGGAAACTTTTTTTGCGCCGATTGTTTCCCCGTGGTCATTTACAATGCGCATGGAGCAACAAGAAAAATGGTTGAAACGGGTAGAAGAAACCTTCCTGCGTTACGGCGTGAAAAGTGTAACGATGGATGACGTGGCCCGCGAGTTGGGTATCTCGAAGAAAACGCTTTACCAGTGGGTGCCAAACAAATCAGAACTGGTACAGCGCGTCCTGGCCTACTTCATGCAGCAGGAACAAGAGCAATGTGAGGCGCGTAAGCAAGCAGCATGTAATGCTGTGGAAGAGATTTTCTTAGTTATCGAAGCCACCGCACGTCGGATGCAGTTGATGAAAGCCAATGTGGTGTATGACTTACAGAAGTATCACCGAGAAGCCTGGGAAAAATTGCGCGAATATCAGCAAGGATTCCTCTACGGGGTGGTACGCACCAACCTGGAGCGCGGCATCCGAGAGGGTTTGTATCGCAGCGATTTGAACGTGGACATTACGGCCCGTCTGCACATAGCCACGGTGTTTCAACTCTTCGACGAAGACCTCTTCCCGCGTGCGCTTTACTCGCGGCAGGAACTGTTTAAGCATTACCTGACGCACTACCTGCACGGCATTACCTCCGAAAAAGGCTTAAGATTACTCGACAGCTTAAACACTCAACACTCGTAGCACACTTTTTCTCTGGTTTTCACCAACAAAAACCTTCAACTCATGTTCCGCAAACGCTTCAGATTCCTTTTCGGAATAGGGTTCAGCCTGACGGCCCTACCCACCCTGCTTCTGGCACAAGGACAAGCCCCTCTGCGATTGAATGACTGTATCCAATACGCTTTAGACAACCATCCCCAGATCAAAGTTGCCCGCCTGCAGATCGCCGACGCCGAGTGGCAGGTCAAGGAAAATATCGGCATGGGGCTGCCACAAATTGGCCTTGGGGTAGGCTACCAATACTTCCTGCAACGCCCGGGCATACCGGCCAGCGCCATTGGCATACCAGCCCCGGGTGATGAAAAGATTTTCTTCAATGCCTTTCATAGCCTGGCGCCCAGCATTTCGGTCAGTCAGCTCCTCTTCAGCCATTCCTATTTGACTAGTCTGAAGGCAGCACGTACCTACCGCCAATACGTACAGCTCCAATTGGAAGACACCCAAAAAAAGCTGCGCGACCAGGTTACTGAAGCCTACCTGCCTGCGCTATTGCTGGAGGAAAGCCTCCGTATTTTGGACTACGATATCGGTAATTTGGAGCAGCAGCTCCGCGAAACGCAGGCCACTGTGAAGGCAGGCTTCGCCGAACAGCTCGACGCCGACCGCCTCCAGCTGGCGCTCTCTACCTTGCGCACAGAACGCGACAACCTGAGTCGCCAGCATGATATCGTACTCGACGCGCTTAAAATGGCTATGGGAATGCCCATTGCCCAGCCGATCACCTTAGCTGACAACCTGGACGCTCTTTTGCAGCAGTATGCTTCGGTAGATGCCACAGGTACGCTCAACTTTAACAATCGCCCCGATTACACCACTCTCCTCAAGGGCCGAGAATTGAGCGCTCTGCAGGCCGACCTTTTTAAAAAATACTGGATGCCCACCCTGGCCGGCTTCTTCCAATATCAGCCGGGCTGGCAAGGCGCCTTCGGTAATGATACGCGCTGGTTCTTCATCCCTTCGGCCATCGTAGGCGTCTCGCTGTCCATCAACCTGTGGGACGGTGGCTCCTCGCGTGCCCGCTATGAACGGGCTATGATCTCGCACCGGACTGTGGAAGCTCAGCGCGAAATGCTCGAACAGGCCATCATTCTCGAAGTCGAAACCGCCCGCCGACAACTGCTCGACGCTGTCGAACGCATTCAAAACCAGCAGAAAAACCTCGAATTGGCCCGCCGCGTATACGAAGCTACTCAAACGAAGTACAAGGCCGGCGTCGGCTCCAGCTTCGAACTCATCAGCGCTGAACAGCGACTCTATTCCGCACAAAAAGCCCTGATACAAGCCCAATTCGATCTGCTTAAAGCAAAAGTCGCTCTCAAAAGTGCTCTCGGCCAGTAATCGCCAAACATGTTTGGCCTAAAAAAATTACTTCACTGAAACACATGCTAAAAAAGATATGAAACACCCACGCATCCTGCTCTTCATTGCCTTCCTTTGGGCACTTAACGCCTGTAACTCACCCAAGAACGAAGCTGCCGAATTAGCCGCCCTCAAAGAACAGCGCACGCAGATTGAGGCGCGCATCGCCGAATTGGAGAAAAAACTCAAGACCCAGCCCGAAAAAGCCCGCCCCGTTCAGACGGTAAGCATCGAGGAGGTCAAACTGCAGCCCTTCCGCCACTACATTGACCTGCAGGGGCGCGTCGAGGCCGAAGAAAGCGTACCTGTTACCGCTCGCATGCCCGGCGCGCTGACGCGCGTGCTCGTGAAGAATGGAGACTACGTCCGAAAGGGCCAGCTGCTGGCCCAAATAGATGATGAAGTCATGCTCAAGAGCCTTGCCGAATTGGAACTCCAGCTTAAGGTAGCTCAAGACCTCTATGAGCGCCAGAAAGGCCTTTGGGAGCAAAAAATCGGCACAGAGGTGCAGTACATCCAGGCCAAAACCAACAAGGAGGCCTTAGAGCAACGCATCGCCACGACCAAAGAGCAGTGGCAGCAAACGCGCATCTACGCTCCCATTAGCGGAACGGTGGACATGGTCATGCTCAAGGTCGGGCAGGCCATCTCGCCCGGAGTGCCGCTCTGCCAGATCGTCAATCTGGGCAACCTCAAAGTCCGCGGCGACGTGCCTGAAAGCTACGTCGCCAAAGTGCAACGTGGCACACCCGTGCAGCTGTACTTCCCGGACTTGGACAAGGAGATCGCCTCACGCATCACCTATGTTAGCCCCAGCATCAGTACAATGAACCGCACGTTTGCCGTCGAGGCTGCGCTACCTGCCGGCAGCGGCTCCTACCGCGCCAACATGATTGCTGTCATGAAAATCATGGACTACGAAAACGCGAAAGCCGTCGTGGTGCCCGTCAACCTGATTTATCAGGAAAGCGATGGCCAGCACTACGTCTTTGCTGCTGAAAAGAACGGCGAGGAAAAGCAAGCCACCGCGCGCCGCATCCCAGTGAAAGTGGGCCGCACCTATAATGGTGTGGTCGAAATCCTTAGCGGCCTGAAGGCGGGCGACTGGGTCATCACCTCTGGTATTCAAAACCTCACCGGCGGTGAGCTGGTCGCCTATTAAACACGGCCACCTCACACCGGCCACAGCGCCGAAAACGATAGAGTGCCTTCTCTAAACCCTTCATTGTCGGGCATTTCAAAGCATCCTTTCCATGAAAGACTTCAAACCCACCTCGTGGGCTATTGACAACCGCACGAGCATTTTCATCGTAACCGTCATCATCACGCTGGCGGGCATCCTTTCCTACCGGTCGCTGCCCAAAGAGCAGTTTCCGGATGTGGTGATCCCCACCATCTTCGTCTCGACGTTTTACCCCGGCGCTTCGCCTACCGACATGGAGCAACTCGTTACGCGCCCTATCGAAAAGCAATTGAAGGGCATCGCGGGCGTCAAGAAAATCTCCTCCTCATCGGTACAGGATTATTCTATTGTCATCGTCGAGTTCGACACCAAACTCGAGGTCGTCGAATGTAAAAACAAGGTGAAAGATGCCGTGGACAAGGCCAAGCGCGACTTGCCCAATGACCTTCCGCGCGACCCTTCCGTGGCTGAACTGGACATCTCCGAAATCCCCATCATGAGCGTCAACCTGTACGGCGACTTGAGCTTAGATAAAATCAAGACCTACGCCGAGAAATTGCAGGACCGCATCGAGGCCCTGCCCGAAATCACGCGTGTGGACATGGTGGGTGCCTTAGAAAAAGAGGTACAAATCGAGGTAGATAAATACAAAATGGCTGCCGCCCAGCTGACCTTCCGAGACATCGAAAACGCTATTGCCTTTGAAAACATGACCATCTCGGCCGGCAACGTGGATGTCGGTGGTATGACGCGCTCCGTGTCCATTCGCGGCGACTTCCAGGACGTGGAGCAAATCCGGAACATCATCGTCAGCTCGCAATCCGGAGCGCGCCTCTACCTCAAAGACGTGGCCGACGTACGCATGGGTTATGCAAAGCAGGAAAGCTACAGCCGTCTCAACGGCAAAAACGTCATCACGCTCAACGTCATCAAGCGGGTGGGTCAAAACCTCATCAATGCCTCCGACCAAATCCAGGCCATTGTGCAGGAGATGAAAGCCAATGAGTTTCCGCAAGCGCTTAATGTCATCATTACGGGCGACCAGAGCCGCTCGACCCGCGTAACCCTGCACGACCTGATTAACTCCATCATCATTGGCTTCATTCTGGTTACCGTCATCCTGATGTTTTTCATGGGCGGCACGAATGCCATTTTTGTCGCACTTTCGGTACCGCTTTCGATGTTCATCGCTTTCATGGTGTTGCCAGCAGTAGGCTTTACCATGAACATGATTGTTCTTTTCGCCTTCCTTTTGGGGTTGGGCATTGTGGTGGACGACGCTATTGTGGTCATTGAAAATACCCACCGCATTTACCACGAAGAAAAACTAGGCATCGTAGCGGCCGCTAAAAAGGCGGCGGCGGAGGTGTTCTTGCCCGTGCTTTCGGGTACGGCCACCACACTGGCGCCGTTCTTTCCGCTGGTGTTTTGGGGCGGCATTTTTGGCAAGTTCATGCACTACCTGCCCGTTACGCTCATCATCACCCTGACGGCTTCACTGTTGGTGGCTTACCTCATCAACCCGGTGTTTGCCGTGTGGTTTATGCGCCGCAAGGACGACGAAACCGTTAGCGTTGACCCTAAAAAAGCGCGCCGGCGCGCCCTAGCGGGCTATGTGCTGTATGGCCTGGCTCTCGTGTACTTCTACGCCAATCAGAACTGGTTCATGGGCAACCTGCTCGTGGTAATGGCGCTACTGGTGGTGCTGTATCGCTACGTCCTGCACGGGCTGGTGGAGCGCTTCCAGAACAACGCCTGGCCCGCCGCTCAACGCGCCTACACCCGTTTTCTCAACTTCGCGCTGGGACGCCCTTGGACGATGCTCGGCGCCGTCATGCTGCTGTTCGTTGTGTCGTGCGGCATTACCGCATCGCGGCAGGCCAACATTGTGCTCTTTCCAAAGTCCGACCCGAACTTCATCTACGTCTATCTGACGTTGCCCGAAGGCACCGACGTGGAAGTAACCGACTCGCTGACGCGCGTCCTGGAACGCAAAGTTGTAGAGGTGGTGGGCGCCGATAATCCCATCGTGGAGTCTGTCATTGCCAACGTCGCCCTCAACGCCTCCGAAGACCGCTTCGACCGCACGGCCACCTCCAACAAAGGCAAGGTGGGCATTGCTTTCGTGGAGTACGCTAAACGAAACGGCGTCAGCACCCGACAGTATTTAGATAAAATTCGACAGGCTACGCGCAACCTCATCCCGGGTGCCAACATCGTCGTGGACCAAGAACAGGCCGGCCCACCCACGCCCAAGCCTATCTCGATTGAAATTCGCGGCGATGACCTCTCACAATTGGTACAGGTGTCCACCTACGTCAAGCGTTATTTAGACTCGTTAGACATCCCCGGTGTCGAAGAGCTACGCAGCGATTTAGTCGTTTCCAAACCCGAAATCAGCATCCAGATTGACCGCGAACGCGCCAACCGCGAGGGCATCAGCACCACCCAAATAGGCGGCGAGTTCCGAACGGCCATCCTTGGCAAAGAGGCCAGCAAATTCCGCGATGGAGAAGAGGAAATACCCATCAACATCCGCCTGCGCGAAGATCAGCGTGCCAACATCAACGCCGTAGAAAACCTCAGCATCACTTTCCGCGACATGAACATGGGCGGCGTGCTGCGCTCCATACCCATGGCCGCCCTGGCCGATGTCAAGTACCAGAACACGTTCGCCGGCGTGCGCCGCCTGGACCTCCAGCGCACCGTAACGCTGTCGTCCAACATCGAGGCCGAATACCGGCCCAAGCAAACTCAGGTAGTGAATGCCGTCAAAGCTGCCCTGCGCAACTTGCCCTCTTTTGAGGGCGTTACCGTCGGCTTCCAGGGCGAAGACGCCGAGGTGCGCGACGCAGCCAGCTTCCTGGGGCGCTCGCTGCTCATCTCGGTGCTCACCATTCTGCTCATCCTCGTTACGCAGTTCAATTCCTTCGGCAAAACGCTTATCATCCTGACCGAAGTGGTGTTCTCCGTCATTGGCGTGCTGCTGGGCATCGCCATCTTCAACATGGACTTCTCGGTCATCATGATGGGCGTAGGCATTGTGGCCCTGGCCGGCATTGTGGTCAAAAACGGCATCCTGCTGGTCGAGTTCACCGACTTGATGCGCTCCCGGGGGCTGGCCGTCCGTGAGGCCGTCATCGAAGCCGGACGCGCGCGTATGGCACCGGTGCTGCTGACGGCAATCTCCACTGTGCTGGGGCTGATCCCCTTAGCGGTGGGTTTCAACATTGACTTCGAGAGCCTGCTCGCCACTGGCGACCCGAAAATCTTCTTCGGCGGCGACTCGGTGGCCTTCTGGGGGCCACTGTCCTGGACGATCATCTTCGGCCTCACCTTCGCCACCTTCATCACGCTCATCATCTTGCCCGTCATGTACCTCAAGGGCTGGCAGATTAAGCAGTGGTGGAACCGCCTCTTAGCCTGAAAAAACACGCAGCCCTTGCCCGGCACCGCAAAGCCGGCAAGGGCTTTTTTTTAAGACAAAAAAATTTTCGGCACACATTTGGCTGATTGAAAAACGCACCCATACCTTTGCCGCCGTTTCCGTTGGATAGAGCGACCAGCCCACACCAGCGGTGCTGAACATAAGCCGGATTAGCTCAGCGGTAGAGCAGCTGATTCGTAATCAGCAGGTCGAGGGTTCAAATCCCTTGTCCGGCTCAACAAACAAAAAGGCGGGATGTAGCGCAGCCCGGTAGCGCGCTTCGTTCGGGACGAAGAGGTCGCTGGTTCGAATCCAGTCATCCCGACTGCCTTACGCTCCGATGCAACTGCCCGCAAAAGGTTGGTTGCATTTTTTGTTATGGAACTGACCATTCAAACCCCGGCCCTGCTCTTCCCAGCCGTATCGCTGCTGATGCTGGCCTACACGAACAAGTTTCTGGCCATCGCCAACCTCATCCGGAAACTGTACTCCGACTACGAGCGTAATCAGCACATCAGCCTGATCGCCCAAATCTCCAACCTGAGGCGCCGACTCCAGCTCATCCGATGGATGCAGGTCTTCGCCGTGGCCAGCATCCTGCTGTGCGTCGTTACCATGTTCCTCATCTATGAGGGCTTCCAGGTCTGGGCCAAAATCCTGTTCGCCATCAGTCTGGTACTCATGATAGTCTCTCTGGTGCTCAGCCTGATGGAACTCTTCCTCTCCGCCGGCGCACTGCGGCTCCTACTACGCGACCTGGAGGAAAAGATGTAGCATCAGCAATGCCTCGAGGTGACACCTCCCCTCGGGAAAGGTACGGCTTTTCAGACGGCCCCGCCCGAGGTGTCGTCTTCGAGGTACGAGAAGGCGACATCTCGAATGATAAACAACAGAGGCGACATAAACAACAGAGACAACACCTCCCTTCGGGAGATGTCGCCTCGGCCTCACCACTTCTCCTCGTCGTACTCCACCAAATACGTCCGTACCTCCACACCCTCAATGACCTCCACACCCTCCCGCACACTCGCCGGATAGCGCACGTTGTTCGGACAAAAAACCAAATACACCCCCACGCGCTGACCCAAACTCCGACAGTAGTACGCCAACTGCTCTCGACCCTCCAAAAACTGACGCTCGTAGTAATAGATCTTCGTCTCAATCAAATACTCCTCGCCCCTCACGTTGATAATCAAATCGCTGCGCCCCAAACCCGTATGCGCCTCTCGGTAACTCTTGCCTCCCACCGCCTGTAAAAACGCCTGAATGTACGTCTCAAAACTGTACACCAAGGCGCTCTCCTTGATGGATACGTAACGACCCTGGGCGTCCTTCTCCCGAAAGGCACTGAAGCCGCGGCGCTTCACATAAGCCTTGTAGCCCGCTATCAGACTGTCCAACTTCAGTTTACCCTCCGCATCCAGCAACTCACTCAAGGCCAGACTGCGCAAAATGCCCTCCTTCTCGCCGTTGGTGTACGGGTAAAAGGCATCGTACAGCCGCTTTTTGTAAAACGGCACCCAAAACGTTACATAGCCTTCACCGTCGTCCTTAATCAGCCCGTTCGTATGCAGCAACTTGATGGCCGGACGGTCTATGGCAAACGGAATTTTGTCTTCGGTGAACAGCAGGCGCTCCACAAACGCTCGTTCCTCGCGAGCCTTGTTCAGAATGTTCTCGAAGTTCTTGTCTATCGAAAGGCGGGTGTACCAATCCTCAACCACCAAATACTGCTCCATCGTCAGTGGCGATACGGCGGCATAGCGCGTTACCAACTGGCGGGCAAAGCCGTTGACCAAACCCGGCTGGCCCGCCGTAATGCGGTAAATGGCCCGCTTCACCGCCTCGTCGAACCTCTGGCCCGTCTCCGACTCGTGCTGGCCCAGCAACTCGAACACCTCCGCTTCGGTGAAATAGGGCAACTCCAAATTGTCCGCAATGTTGAACGGCGAAGCGTTGTCGCTCACCACGTTCAAAATGTTCGTTACGCCCACCAGTATAACACTCTTCAGGGCGTGCCGCTGGCGCGAGTGGTACAGGTTGCGAATGCTGTGTAAAAATTGGTTGAACAACTTCGGGTTCAGCCCTTCTACCTCATCTATGATGAGCACCAACTTGCCCTGCTGAAGTTGCAAGAAGAACTGCTGCCAGCCCTGGAAGGACGTGAACACCTTTAGTTTCATCCCCCATTGTTGAGCCGCTTCTATCTGGAAATAAGACATCAACGAACGCAAGGAGGCATCACGGTAGTTCTCCAGGTTAATGTGCATCACCTGGTATCCTCTGGGCTTCAGATGCTCAGCAAGTTGAAGAAAATACGTGCTCTTGCCCGTCTGGCGCGGCGCCCAGATGGTGAAATAGCGCTCCTGCTCCACCATGCGCAAGCCCTCTGCTATTTGTGGCCGCCGCTCGATGGTGTAGTGTCGCTCTGGGATGTTCGGGCCCGATGTGTTGAACTCTCGCATGGCCTTTCCTTTGCGGCCAAAGGTACGGCTTTTCAGACGGCCCCGCCCGAGGTGTCGTCTTCGAGGTACGAGAAGGCGACATCTCGAATGATAAACGGCAGAGACAACACCTCCCTGTGGGAGATGTCGCCTCGCACCTAAACGGCAGAGACAATACCTCCCTGTGGGGGATGTCGCCTCAAAAAAACGCATCTTCGGCGTGTCGGATGGCCTTCAGCTGGCCGCGGACGAGCAAGACGGAGATGATGTCGAAGCGGATTTGGCCTTCGTATCCAATGGTTTCCATGAAGGCGCCGGCGGTTCGGGCTATTTGCTCTTGTTTTTTACGGTTGACGGCTTCTTCGGGGCCGCCGAAGCCATCGAGCGAGCGGGTTTTGACCTCGACGAAGACTAAGCAGCCCTCCGGCGACCAGGCGATGATGTCTAATTCGCCCATGCCTGCGCGGAAGTTGCGCCGGGCGATGCGGTAGCCCTTTTCTTCTAAATAGTGGGCGGCTATGTCTTCGCCTTTGCGGCCGAGGTCGAGGTTTTCCATACTCATTCGTACCATCGGCGCTTGCCTTCGAGTCTGTCCACATAGGGCACGTCGCCGATGCGGAATTTGAGCGGCAGCGCCATTTGCTGGCCCATGCGGTGTTCTATTCGGCAAAAAAACGGCATTGGCGCCTGCGGCCGGACGACCACCGGGCCGGGTGTTGTTTGACCCGGTGGCTTATTCCACCCCAGCACCAGATTTGGCGCCACAAGGGTTGTTTCTTTGCTGAGCAAAAAGCCCGTGAGAGAAAAAGCCGCCTCATCCGTCTGGGCCAGTAATGCGGCCGGAGAGGCCACAGCCAACAGGGCGGCGAAAAGCCTTTTTGCGCTGGTTTTACCTGTGCCTACTTTTTTTCTTCTCCACCTTTCCCTTTCCATTTTTCACTTGATGATGACCAGTTTTTCGAAGTTACTCTCTGCCGTGGCGGTCTGGCCGTTGAGGTCGGTACCGCGCACTTTGATGCGGTAGAGGTACACGCCGCGGGCCAGGGGGTCGTCGTAGTCGTCGCGGCCGTTCCAGGCGATATCGGTTACGCGGAAGCCGTTAGCTACGGCGGAGTGTTGCAGGGTTTTGACCAATTTGCCCGATACGGTGAAGATGCTGATTTGCACGTCAAGCAGTTGGCCGGCCAGGTTGTGTTCGAATTGGAAGAAGGTGTTGGTGCTGAAGGGATTGGGGTAGTTGAGCACGTGTGCTAAGGCGGCTTTGCCGTCTTCGGCCACGACGAATTCGGTGTAGCCTTCGCCGGGGTTGTTAGCGATGTCCCAGCCTTTGGCTCGGAGGGTGTGGCGTCCTGGGGTCAGGCCGCGCAGAGGGTACAGGGCCTGGCCTCGGCGGGCGTCGTCCTGGGCGCTTTCGTAGAAGTCGTTGAGCACGAGGGTTTCCAGCACGTTGTCGTCGAGCACGGCCGTCAGGTCGTGGCCCAGTCCGGCGCCGGTTACGTTCATGCCGTAGTCGTCGGTGCATTTGACCAACAGGATGGGGTTTCGGTTTGTGATGCCGCCCTGCACGAAGTCTTCGTTATTGAGAAACACCTGAATGATGGGCGGCGTGTCGTCTTTGAGGCCCTCGAAGGTGCCGCCGACGATGACGGCGGTGTCGGCTCCGGCGGCGTCGAAGGGGGTGCCGTTTTCGGCGTAGTAGCTGATTTTGCCATTGCCGAAGGCGTAGTTGATGTCTTTAGGGATGACGAAGTTGATGCTGAAGCGTCCGTCGCGGACGGTGGCGCTGCCGCGGAAGAGGATGCTGTTTTGCACTTCGAAGGGGAAGACGAAGCTGCCGGGGTCTTGCGCGAGGGTTCGGAGGGTGCGTTTTTTATCAAAGAGCGTTACGAAGACGCGGCCGTTGAAGTTGGCGATAAGGTTTGCGTTGAGGTCAGTGATTTCGCCCTCGATGGTTACGGGCATGAGGGCACGCAGGGTGTCGGGCTGGTCGGGGTCGAACGGTTTACCGTTGATGCGGGTGGTGCGCACGCGGTAGTCTGGCAGGGCCAGGTACATGGCCGGGTCGCCCAAGAGGGTGAAGCGGCGTCCATTTTCCTGTACAGGGAAGGACAGTGCGTTTTTAGCTCTTCGCAAGACTTCGCCGATGGCGTAATAGCGCCCCTGAGCGTCGCGCTGGAAGATGACGTTCTGCACGGCATCGGTAAGGGCATTGTTGCCGTTGATGAACACGGAGCGCACGGTGGTGAAGAGGGCTACGGCGCCGGAGTTGGGTTTGAGCAGGGCCTGTTCGCCACCGGTAAGGATGGTGTAGTCGTCGAAGCCGCCAAAGGAGCAAGTTGCGGTGATGATGAGCGGGTAGCGGTGGGTGTTGTCCCAGCCGGCGATGTCGTTGTTGTCAATGACGCGTTCCTGCGCCCAGCCGCGCGGGCCGCCATGGCCGATGTACTGGGCAATGAGACACCCGCGGAAGATGTTGGCATTGATGGCGGCTTTGGCTCCCGGGATGCGCTTTTCGGAACTGGTGGCGATTTGCTGGTAGGCATCGAAATACACCTTTTCTAAGTTAAACCAGGTTTCTGTCTGTGCCGCACGGGTAGCCAGCAGGTCTGCTTGTCGGATGTGGGCGTTAGAGTCTTCGTCGTCGGCCATGTAGAGCAGGCGCAAGCGCCAGTCGCCCAGGGTTTTGGGGTCGTTGTCGTACTCGATGATTTTCGTAACGATGGCCTGTGCTTCGGCAGGTGTGCGCGGAGTGATGCGCCCTACAGCGATGTCGAGGGCTCCTTTGAGGTCGCCGCCTTCGTTGTCGCTCAGCAGGCCGAAGTAGTCGTCGGAGGGGTAAGAGAAGATGGGGCTGAAGGACTGGAAGGTTTCAAACACCGGCACGAAATCCAGGTTGTCGGTGCTGTTGGTGATGTTGCGCGGGTCAAAGGAGGCGTCTCCGACCAGGAGCAAGTAGCGGAACTTGTTGGGCGAGCGCTGGTAAAGCATGCGCGCGAAGTCGCGGATGGCGGTGGGGTCTTTGGCGCCGGAGGAGAATTCGTTGTACAGCTGGTCAATGCGCACGGTGGCCACGTCCAGCCCACTGAAGGAGCGGCGGTGTTGGGCCAGCTGGTTGGCAGCCGCTTCGAAGTCAGGGTGATAGACGATGGCCATATCTAAGTTGGTCAGGCCGTGGATGTTCTGGTTTTCGATGCGTCCGATAGGGCGTTCGGGGCGGGGCAGGGAGGTGTTGTCGTAGAAGGCGATGAAGTTGCGCAGGATGCCCTGGGTTTCTGAGCCGAATTCGGCGATGCCGCCTGCCAGGGTGTATTGTTGGCGGCGCGGCACCTGACGGTCGGTAATCTCCCAAATTTGAAGGCCGGTGTTTGCGCCACTCAGGCGAAAGCGGGCCGCCGGCTGGTTGAGCGTTTGCAGGTCGCGAAATTCCATCACCTGACCAGTCATAACTAAGCGGCGACGCGCCTGGATTTCGATATAATCCAGCCAGCCTTCACTGGGTACAGGGGCAGGCAGGTAGTTCACCCGCACGGTAAGGTTGTCGCCCGGCACTTGGAAAGAGCCTGCTATCAGCGCATCGCTGGCGTAATTCGCCTCGTTGTCGCTCACGAGTACGCCGCTGATACTGCCCGAGAAGGTAGAATTGCCTGCCGAGACCTGCACAGTTGTGTTGCTCTGGCTACGGCCGGCAAAGACGCAGGCTAAGCGCGCTAGCGAACCGACGACGGCATTTGAGAAGGTAAAAGTGTACGAGCGTTCGCGCGTCTGGAAGAAGTAGTCGCCAAACCAGCGTTTGCCCGAGCCTTGCGCCCAGGCGGCCTGGTGCAACAGGTTAACGCGGTCGTCTTCTATGCGCTGCACGTCGTCAAATTCTTCTGTTACAAACGTAGCTGCTGTGCTGGCCTGCTCCGAAATGCGCAAGCCGGAAGCATCGCCGATGACGATAAAGTAGTAGGCGAAGTTGTCGTACAGGTGGTGCGTGATGGTCAGATGGGGCAGGTTACTGGCGGGTCGGTGCGACCACGGCTGCGGCCCTACGGCGTAAAAGAGGATGTAATCGCTGTTATCAAACTTGCCGTCGGCTTCGCCGGCTACGAAAATGGCATTTTCGATGAGGTCGTCGGGGCGTTCGGCGCCGGCCAGTTCGGGCAGCATGGCGCCGCCATTGCCGTACAGGCGGATGCGACGCGGGTCTATGCTCTCTAAATTGGAAATGCCCAGTGAGTTGCGCAGGAAATTGAAATCTAAGCGATAAACGCCGCTGCGGCTGACGCCGAATTTGTAAACGGTTCCGTTGCTGAGCACCGAGTTGAACGTGTTCGGCCCGCTGCGCGGGAGGGCTGGCGTCGGCTCCGGCGCTGAAATGCGTACCGTCAGCGCAAAGGAAACCACGCGCTCGAAGCCACTGCCTGCGCGACGAATGGGCACAAATTGCACCCAGCCGTAGTGCTGCTCGCGTTCCTGTACGGTTTCGGCCACAACCTGAAGCTCGTCGGTCAGGCGTTCCAGGTCGGGATGTGCTTTCAGCGAAATGGGTTCGTAGCGCACCGCGCTGACCTCCACCGTCAGGCGCGAACGACCACCGAGCGGAATGCGCTCAACGAAAAAGGGCAGCGTCGGAGCAGCGTCGGTGTGGTATGCTCCCTCAAACGACCATTGTTCCCAGATACTGCCGTCCGGGCGCTCGATGCGACGCGGTTCCGGCTCCCAGTTCAGTGTGCGCTCTAAGCGTACAACACTTTGGCTCCACAGGGCCAGCGAACAAAACCACAGCAAGATAGCCAGCCGAAACTTCATCTTCATAAACAGTCATTTTTTGTAAAAAACCGAAAGAGCGCTCCCGCGCAACTACGCCCTCGTTGGCGCAATCTGGCCCGTAAGGCGTTGCCTTTATCGGCAAAATTCCCTCGCTGTCTTCTAACGACCAACGCCGGACGCGCGTCCACTGCGCTTTTGCTCCCGGCCGACAAAAAAACGAGGCGTCGCGTTCAGATTGGCAAAACGCACCACCGAAGTTGCAGGTTTGCAAATATCCACCTTTGCAGGAAGAAAAAACGAAACAAACACCCGCCATGCCGCCCGAGCATCTGCCAGTTGCACTGCTGTTATTGGCTACGGCCATTCAGCTGGCTCTGTGGGCGGGAGTCTATGCCCGCCTGGCCTTTCATCGTCCAACGTCTGCGGCCCCGCTCGACGACAGCGTCCTGCCGGCCCTGTCGGTACTGGTCTGCGCGCGCAACGAGGCCGAAAACCTGCGGCGCCATCTGCCTGCCGTCCTAGAGCAGGACTACCCGCACTTCGAGGTGGTGGTGGCCGACGATGACTCGTCCGACGCCACGCCACAAGTGCTGAAGGGGCTGGAAGCCCGATACCCGCATTTGCGCACGGTACGCCTGTCGCCCAAGACTTCAGCGGGCAAAAAGGCCGCCCTGAGCGCTGCCATTGCTGAGGCTCGACACGAATGGCTGGTCTTCACCGACGCCGATTGCCGGCCCGCCTCACCGAAGTGGTTGCGCCACATGGCCCGGCACATACTGCCCAGCAATGGCCATGCGCCGGAGATCGTGTTGGGCTATGGCCCTCTCACACCTGCGTTAGGCATGCTCAACCGCTGGGCACGCTTCGAGACGGTCTACACCGCCCTTCAGTACGGGGGCTTCGCGCTAGCGGGGCAACCGTACATGGGCGTAGGGCGCAACCTGGCCTGGCAGAAGCCTCTTTTCGCCCGAGCAGCCGGTTTTTCGGCACATGCCGACCTGGCTTCGGGCGACGATGACCTGCTGGTCAACGCCGTTGCCAATCGCCACAACGCGGTGCTGTGTTTCGAGACGGAAGCCTTCGCCTACTCATCTACCCCGCCTACCTGGGCTGCCTGGATGCGCCAGAAGCGCCGGCACCTGAGCGCGGGCGTCCGGTACCGCACACTACATCGGGTGCTCTTGTCTGCTGCTGCCGGCTCGCATGTGCTGCATTATGCGATGCTCGGCATTGCGGTTCTGCCAGGTGCTTTCTGGCCCGCGCTCACCTGCTGGGCCGTTCGCATGGCCCTGGCTGCAGCAGTGTTTGCTCGTGTAGCCCGGCGTTTAAAGGAGGGCGATTTATGGCCGTGGTTTCCCATGCTGGATGCCGGCATGGCGCTTTATTGGGGGGTGTTTACGCCATTCGCCCTTCTTTTCCGTCATCGGCAAAAACGCTGGCGTTAAGCCCTCGTTTTGCCCCTTTTCCCCTTAGCAGCACGGGCCAGAACTGTGGGATTTTGCGCAGCGGTTTGAGCCACAGGGTGAGGGGGCTGGGGGTAAGGTGATTCATTTGCCAGGCCAGGCGGTCTTCGCAGTTGGCGCGCCAGCGCTGGCGGAGCGAGGCGTTGCTCATACCACCCGTGCGCATACGGACGAGTACGCGAGGCAGGTAGCTCGCCGAAAGGCGGTGTTTGTATAAAAAACGAAGCATTAGCTCATAGTCTGCTGATAGGCGCAACCGAGTGTCGTAGCCGCCCAATGCTTCGTAATGCTTTTTATAGGTGAAAAACGTGGGATGGGGTGGCATCCAGCCGGAGCGGAAGCGCTCGGGTCGAAACGGGCCGGCATGCCAGTGGCGCACGATGCGCTCGGGGCGGTCGCGGCGCACGTACTGGAGGTCGGCGTAGCAGGCGTCGGCGTCGGTTTGCAGCAGGGTATCTACCATCCACCGTACGGCGTCCGGCGAGGCGTAGGCGTCGTCAGCATTGAGTAGGCCGATGATGTCGCCCTGGGCCAGTGCAATGCCTTTGTTCATGGCGTCGTAGGCGCCCTGGTCGGGCTCGCTCACGACCTGCGCCACATGTCGGAAGGAGCGGGCGATGTCGGCGGTGCTGTCGGTAGAGGCGCCGTCCACTACGATATGCTCCACGTGTGGGTAGGTCTGCTGTCGGACGCTTTCCAGCGTATCGCGAATAGTTTCGGCGCTATTGTAAGCCACGGTGATGATGGAAACGGTAAGCACAAGCGTTTTTTGGGGCCAAAGGTAAAGGCCCCTCGATGCAGGGATGGGGCTTTCCCTACCTTTGCTGGCAATTATGGAAAAGATTGTCATCCTTGACTTTGGCTCGCAATACACACAGCTCATCGCACGCCGCATCCGCGAGCTGTCGGTGTACTGCGAGATTGTGCCCTACCACCAGATACCCGAACTGACGCCTGATGTGCGCGGCATTGTGCTGTCGGGCAGTCCTTTCTCGGTCAAACAGCCCGATGCACCGCGCATTCCGCTGGAACGTCTCGTGGGCCAGCGCCCCATCTTGGGCATTTGCTATGGGGCCCAGCTCATCGCCGACCATTACGGTGGCACGGTAGCGCGCTCCGAAACGCGCGAATACGGCAAGGCGACGCTGGTGCTCCACGACCCTTCTGACCCGCTCTTAGCCGGCATTTCACCTCATTCGCAGGTGTGGATGAGCCATGCCGACACCATCTTTCGCCTGCCGCCCGGCTTCCGAGCCTTGGCCGGCACGGAGAGCATTGTCGTGGCCGCCTATCGCGCCGAAGAAAGCTTTAGCCCCACACCGGTGTACGGTATTCAGTTCCACCCTGAAGTGTATCACACCGTAGAAGGCACGGTTTTTCTCAAAAACTTCGTCCTCGACATTTGTGGCTGCCAGGCCGATTGGACGCCGGCGCATTACATTGAGGAAACGGTATCGAGCCTGCGCCAGCAAATCGGGCAGGACAAAGTCCTCATGGCGCTTTCGGGTGGTGTGGACTCTACCGTAGCCGCCACACTGCTGTACCGCGCTATCGGCGACCGGCTGTTTTGCTTTTTTGTGGACAACGGCTTGCTGCGCAAAGGCGAGTTTGAGACCGTCCTGCACACTTACCAGCAAATGGGCCTCAACGTGGAAGGCGTGGACGCCAAAGCGCGCTTTTACGCGGCCCTGCGCGGCGTGAGCGACCCGGAAGCCAAGCGCAAAATCATCGGCCGCCTGTTCATTGAAATTTTCGAGGAGGAAGCCCGCGCCCATGCAGATTGCCATTGGCTGGGGCAAGGCACCATTTATCCGGATGTCATTGAGTCGGTCAGTGTGCATGGGCCTTCGGTTACCATTAAAAGCCACCACAATGTGGGGGGGCTGCCGGAGAAATTCAACCTGAAAATTGTGGAGCCGTTACGCATGCTGTTCAAAGATGAAGTGCGACGCGTCGGGCGCGAGTTGGGCATCCCGCCAGAAATTTTAAACCGCCATCCCTTCCCGGGACCTGGATTGGGCATCCGCATCCTGGGCGACATCACGCCCGAAAAGGTGCAGCTGCTGCAGGAGGCCGACGCCATCTACATCGAAAAACTCAAGGAATACGGCCTCTACGATCAGGTGTGGCAGGCCGGTGCCATCCTGTTGCCCATCCAATCGGTGGGCGTCATGGGCGACGAGCGCACCTACGAGCGCACCATTGTCCTGAGGGCCGTCAACAGCACCGACGGTATGACCGCCGAATGGAGCCGACTGCCCTACGATTTTCTGGCCGACGTGTCAAGTACCATTGTCAACCGCGTCAAGGGCATTAACCGCGTCGTTTATGACATCAGTACCAAACCGCCGGCCACGATTGAGTGGGAATGAAAAGCGAAAACGGAAAACGAACCTTCTGTTTTCCAGCGTTTTGAGGTGAGGCCGCGCATTTTTCGCTCCTGATTTTTAATTCCTCATCCATGCGATTGTTTTTTCTGCTATTGACGCTCTTCTGGCTGGCCCACACGGGCTGCTATTCGCTCAAGGGCATTTCGATTGACCCAAAGGTAAAAACCTTCTTCGTGCAGAACATCGAGAACGCGGCGGCGAATGCTCCGCCGACACTGGCCGTGGACTTCACGGAGCGGCTGAAGGACAAAATCCGCACGGAGACGCCACTGCGCCTGGTCAACGATGCGCCGGACGCCGAGTTTAGCGGTCGTATTACGGACTTTCGCGTGGTGCCTGTGGCGCCCAAACCTGGCGAGACCGTTTCGCTCAACCGACTGGAAATCCGCCTGCAATTGCTGTACATCGTCAATGTCGAAGGCGCTGAAGGCGCCTGGCCTGCCGAGCGCACTTTCAGCCATTTTGCCGAATTTGGCGCCGACCAGGACTTGCTGAGCATCCAGGACGCTCTCATCCGACAGATTTTTGACCAGCTGCTGGAAGACGTATTCAACGCCGCCTTCAACAACTGGTGAGGCCAAACCGCCGCATTGTCATGACGCACGAACGTTTTCAACAATTCTTACAAAGCCCGGAATTGCTGTCGGCCATTCCTTACGAAGAGCTGAAGACATTGGCACTGACGTATCCGTATGCAGCCAACCTGCAGGTGCTGTTGCTGCTCAAGTCGGCCCAAGAGCAGCACCCCGACGAAGAACGCAATCGGGCAACAGCAGCCGCCTATAGCCTCGATCGCAAACGGCTCTTTTGCCTGCTGACCGAACGGGCTATTGTGCCATTGCCAGCTTTGGAAATGGAAGTGTTGGAACTAAAGCCCCTCAGCGCCTTGCCCGCCCGCGAAGCGCGCACCGAAGTGCCCACGGCCGACAGGGAGATGCCGCCCGCTACCGAGCCACAACGGACAGACCTCAGCGAAGCGATCGCCAAAGAGGAGCCATTGCCACAAGTGAATATCGCGGTAGAAGTAGCACCTGAGGTTGAGGTATCGCCCATACATCCGGCGGTTGGCGACGAAACCGCTGTGCCCTCGCTCAGCGATGAGCCTCAACGCTTTGCCACCTTTGCTGAATGGGCCAATCACTTCAACCCCGTACTGCTGACCCGCACAGCGCCTGCTGCGCTACCGACACCCGCGCCTGTAGCTGCGGCCTCAGCCCCAGGGAGAGAAACACCTGAGAAAACGCCCGGCATTGCCCAGCAATTGGCCCAGAAAAGCGTCAGCGAAAACCCGGACATTGCCTCCGAAACGCTGGCTCGCCTGTATGCCCAGCAGGGCTATCGCGAAAAAGCCATCGAAATGTATCGGCGCCTGATGGTATTGCATCCCGAAAAAAGCGCGTTCTTTGCGGCCCAAATTGAAGTTTTGACTAAACACACGTAAAAAAATGTTAGCAACACTGACGGTATTGATTGCTCTGGTGAGCGTGCTGCTGATGGCGGCCATTCTCATCCAAAACCCTAAGGGCGGCGGCATTGACCCCACCTTAGGTGGTCAGGCGCAGCAACTGTTTGGCGCCGCTCGCTCGACGGAATTTATCGAAAAAGCCACGTGGGTGCTCGCCGGCGCGCTGGCGGTGCTGTGCATCGTGGCTGTGCTCGTCGTAGGCTCGGGCGGCTCGGGGGTAGAGACCATTCCGTTGCAAAGCGGCGGCTAAGGCCGTTGGCAGGGCTTAAAACGCGCAAGCCCTTCCTGTTGCACATGCAGCGGGAAGGGCTTGCGCGTTTTCGGGGCACACCGCGAAATACCAGGCAAAAAATTAACACAGGCTTAACGCGAAACGATTGCGCATTACTTTTGCCTCGCATTTCTAATCAAATCCGTTATTTGTATGAAACACACATTTACCCTTTTCGTGCTGCTCCTTCTGGGTTGGACGGCCGCAGCGCAGACCTTAACCGTTACCGGTAAGGTAACCTCCAAGGAAGATGGGGAGCCACTCATCGGCGCTACCGTCATGGTGAAGGACGCCAACATTGCCGCCATCACAGACGTGGAAGGCAACTTCCGTCTGGTGAATGCCCCGGCCAATGGCGTAGTCGTGGTCAGCTACACCGGCTACGACCGCAGAGAAATTCCCATTGATGGGCAGTCAGTAATTGATGTGGTGCTATCGCAGACGAATGTGCTCAATGAGGTCGTGGTTACTTCGTTCGGCATCGCACGCGATAAAAAAGTATTGGGCTATGGCTCGCAGGCTCTTTCAGGGGAAAACCTCTTGCAGTCTAACCAGACGAACTTAGTCAACGCTCTGCAGGGCAAGGTAGCTGGCGTAGTCATCAACAACTCGGCCGGTGCGCCTGGCGCGGGAGCCAACATCAACATTCGGGGCATCAGCTCGCTCAGCAGCGACAACGACAACCAACCTATTATCGTGGTAGATGGTATCATCATCAGCAACAATACCGACGTAGTGAGCGTGTTGCCCTCGGCTGGCAGTAACGCCATCAATAGCAATGAGCAGTTCATGAACTCGAACCGCTTAGCCGACCTAAACTTAGATGACATCGAGAGTGTGAACATTCTGAAAGGCGCCGCTGCTACCGCTCTGTACGGCCAGCGAGCGGCTAACGGCGCACTCATCATCACGACCAAGAAAGGTAGGGAAGGCCGCACCAGCATTAACTATAACTTCTCGTATGGCATCGAGAACATTGACAAGGCGCCGCGCATTCAGCGCACCTACTACCAGGGCTTCAATGGGCTGGAACGCAAGCCACCAGCGACCGTCTTCTGGCAATATGGCCCACCAGCGTTGCCTGAGGACCGCTTCTACGACCACTTCCGAGAGTTTTACGTAACGGGGCGAAACATGAATCACTCGCTATCGTTTTCGGGCGGCAATGCCAACTCGACGTTTCAATCCTCGTTCTCGTACCTGAACAGTGACGGTATCGTCGTCAATTCCAATTTCAAACGCGCCACTGCGCGCTTAGCGGCTACGCACCGCATGAGCCAGCGTCTGTCCGTGGGCGCCCAGATCAATTACAACAACAACAACCAAGTAGCGCCGCCTTCGGGCGACAAGTCGGTGTTTAGCTCGCTGTGGTTCTGGTCGCCTTCGTTCGACATCAACGACCATCGCAACCCGGACGGCACTCAGAAGAACCCTTTTGCCGGCATCATTGACAACCCGCGCTATATGGCAGAAGAAAGCCCACAAGTGTCCAAAGTCAACCGCGTTTTTGGCGACATCAACCTGAACTATGACATTTTACCCTGGCTCAAGGCACGCTACCAGATAACGGCGGACTATTACAACGACAACCGTAACCGCGTCGTTGGCCCAGATCTCGACCTGGGCACTCAGGTGGGTGGCTTCATTGTGGAACAATCCATCAACTTCCGCGAATTAAACTCGAACTTCTTCCTCATGGGCGACCGGCCGTTGGCCCGCAATCTGCATTTGCACTTCACACTGGGCAATGCCATTACAGAGATCAAGAACGACTTCCTGGGAGTGCGCGGTGAGCGATTCATTGCCGCCGGCTTCTACAACATTCGTAATGCGACGAACTACTTCCCCCTACGCGGTGGCTCCCTACGCCGCTTAGTAGGTGTATTCGCAGAGGCCCGTTTAGAATACAACGACTACCTGTACCTGACGCTGACGGGCCGCAACGACTGGTCTTCGACGCTGCCGGAACAGAATCGCTCTTTCTTCTATCCGTCGGTCAGCCTGTCGTACATCCTGACCAATCATCTGTTGCGCGATAACGATGTGCTCAGTTACCTGAAGTTGCGCGGCTCGTGGGCCACCGTGGGTAAGGATGCTCCACCCTATCGCATTGGCAACTACTTCTCACCTGTGCCGGGCTTCCCCTTCGGAACGGTGGGTGGCTTCACACGCGACCCAAACGTAGGCAACTTCAACCTACAACCTGAATTCACCACCGAAACGGAAGGCGGCATCGAGGCCAATTTGTTCAACAACTTCATGTCCATCGAGGCCAACTATTTTGTTCGCCAAAGTCGCAACCAGATTTTGAGCGTGCCCATCAGTACGGCTACGGGCTATTCCAGCTATACCACCAATGCGGGTATTATCACCAACCGCGGTATTGAGCTGTTGCTGGGCCTTAATCCTATTCGTGGGCCTTTCCGTTGGAGCATTGATTTCAACTGGACGCGCATCCGTGGCAAAGTGACGGAAATGCCCGAAGACCTGAAGACCATCACCTACGTGTCTGCCTTAGCCGGCCGCGCCGTGCTGCGCGTGGAAGAAGGGGGAAGCGTGGGCGACCTCTACGGCTTCGACTGGCGGCGCAACGAAGAGGGCCAACCTATCATTGGCACAAACGGCCTGCCTACGCTGGAGCAGGCGAAATACGTCAAGGTGGGCAATGCCCTACCCGACTGGTTTGGTGGCATGAACAACACCTTCTCGTTCAAAGGCTTCACGCTTAACTTCTTGTTGGAAATGCGCCACGGCGGCGATGTGGTGGATCTGGGCGAAAACAACGCCATCCGCAACGGTACTATCTGGTTTACCGAAGAGCGCGACATGGTCGTGCGCTGGAAAGGCGTCAATGCCGACGGAACACCCAACGAGCGAACGGCTATCCTCAACCAGGATACCTATCGAGCCTTCGGCATTAATGCCCACTACTCCTACGTCATCCAGGACGCTTCCTGGTTCCGCGTGCGCAACGCTACCCTCTCCTATCGGCTACCCAAATCGCTTCTGGGCAACCGCCTCAGCTCCGTGCAAATCGGCGTTACCGGCCGCAACCTCTTCCTCTCCACGCCCTTCCGAGGCTACGACCCCGAAGCCCTGGCCTTCGGCTCGGGCAGCAACCTTATCGGCTTCACCGGACGCAACACGCCCATCACACGCAGCTTTACTTTCAACTTGTCGGTAGGCTTCTAAACCGCTCGCCTTTTATCCACAAAACTCTTCTTTGTCATGAAAAAAATATCTGCATATAGCCTGTTGTTTGCCTTACTGGCGCTGAGCAGTTGCAAAAGCTTCCTGGGTGACGACACCAATATTGACCCCAACCGCACCAGCGATGCGCCGCTGAATACGCTGACGCCAACCATCATGTTTTACTCCGCCGAGGCCACTCAAAAAGCTTCGGTAGTAGTTAATTCCTACGTCCAGCATATCGGCAGTGTTACTGCCGGCGGCTTCGACGCGCAAAACCGAAACACTTTCGGTGCTACCTGGGACGACATCTACCTGAGCATTGTGCCCAACGCTAACGAAATCATCAAGAAAGCCAATGCCACAGGCTCTCCACACTACGCCGGCATTGCCAAAGTCGTGCTGGCTTACAACCTCGGGCTGGGCACGTCGCTGTGGGAGAACATCCCTTTCCGCGAAGCCGACAATCAGCTGACAAACCTGCAACCCGCCTATGACGCTCAGGAGAGCATCTACAACGACATTCTGCGCCTGCTGGACGAAGCCATAGCCGACCTCAACAGTCCGACTACCGTCTTCAAGCCCGGAGCCGACGACCTCATTTACAAGGGCGACATCACCAAATGGCGCAAGGCAGCATACAGCCTGAAAGCCCGCTACCTGCTTCATCTGGCCAAAAAACGCGGCTCGGGCGTGTATGCGGACATTCTCTCCGCGCTCAGTCAGGGCATCAGCGCCAACAGCGAAGACTTTCAATTAGTGTACAACGACCGCAACCTGAGCCGCTGGTATCAGGTTGCGCTGGCCAACAACACGGGCAACTTCACTACCAACTTCAGCGCAACGTTCATCAACCTGATGAACGGGACGCGCCAGGGTGTGGTGGACCCGCGCCTACCGCTCCATGCCTTCAAAACAGTGGCCGCTGACACCGTCTATTTCGGCATGAACCCCGGTGCTGCTACGGGTGCCAACGTGCGCTACAACAACAGTACCGTCTTCTTCGGCTGGCAGTTCTCTCAGACAGCGCCGTTGCAAATGATCACTTATTCAGAATGTAAGTTCATTGAAGCCGAAGCGCGCATCCTGCAAAACGGCGGAACCCCCACCCCAGAGGCCTACGCCGCTTACCAGGAAGGCATCCGGGCCAACATGACCAAAATCGGCGTTACGACAGCCAACGTTAATGCTTTCCTGAGCCATCCCAATATTGATGTAGGCGCAGCCAATCTCACCATGAGCCACGTCATCACTGAAAAGTACAAAGCCCTCTTCCTGAACCCGGAGGCCTGGAACGACCTGCGCCGTTATGACTACAGCAGCGACATCTTGCCAGGGCTGGCCCTGCCTGCCAACCACAACCCCGACCTCAACGGGCAGTGGATTCAGCGCGGCCATTATCCCGACTCGGAGGCCGCCCGAAATGCCGACAATGTCGCCCGCAATACCAAAGACCTCGCCGCCAAAATGTGGATTTTCCAATAACCCGTTCACCCACTAAAAAAATTGCATAGCATGAAACACTATAGTTTTCTAATGCTCATTGCCCTCGTATCCCTCTCCCTGAGCGCCTGCTACAAGGAGAAAAACCCAAACGAAGACAACTTTGAAATTATCGGCAGCGTGCCGCAGGTGTCGGAACTGACGCCCTCTACCACCACGCCTACTGCAGGCTCGACCATCGAGCTGACGGTCAAACTCAGCTACGTCAACACCACCGTAAAAGAGTTGAAATTCTATCAACGCATTGGCACCTCAGGGGCCTATTCTTTCCTCAAGACGGAGCCGTTTACGCCTAATTTCGTGCCTGCCGAGCGCGTGCATGTGGTGAAGTATCCGTACGACGTGCCGAACGAGCCCAACAAGGCCTTTAGCCTTCAGGTAGAAGCCGTTACCACCGACGATCTGGTGTCCATTCGGCGCACCATGACGCCCACAAACGTTACCATACGTCCCTAAGGGGCAATCTCTTAAAAAATGCGGGGCGGTCAGGAGGTTATCCTGGTCGCCCCGCGCTTTTTTAGCAGGAAGCATGGGCAGCGGTGATGTCGAGAAAGGCAGTACGGGTGATGAAAGAGCGAAGCCAAAGGCATGCGCTTTTAAGGCATGGAGGCATCGTCGTAGCGATCCAGTCCTAACCCTTCGATGAGCGCAATGAGTTTTTGCGCATACATCGGGTCGGTGGCATAGCCTGCTTTTTGCAGCCCGTGTGCCCAGGCGCGATAGTCGGTAGGATCAAGTTTAAACAGGGCGGCGTAGCGCTTGCTGTCTTTGAGGAACTGACTGTGTGCGCGGTAGCTGCTCCAGACATTATCATAGCGGATGAAGAAGTCCTTGTGCGAGTCATCGGTGAAGTTGGCGCAGTGGCCGCGTTTGCAGGTTTTAGAAAAGCATTTGATGCCAAAATGGTTGTTGGTCTTGCGGGCCAATGGGCTGTCGCCGGCGTTGCTTTCCAACAGGCCTTGCGCCAGCGTAATGCTGGCCGGGATGCCAAAGCGCTGCATTTCGGCTTCGGCCACGGGAGCGAAGCGCTCGATGTAGGCGCGGCACATTTCGAGCGAGCGTTTCACCTCGTCGGGTGAGCAGCCGTTGCGGCGTGCGAAGTCCGGGTCAACGACAAAGCGCATGTGTCCTTTGGCATGGTCAGGCAGCGTTACCGAAGTGCGTCGCGCTTCAGAGCGAGGTGCTGCTGTGAGCACAGGCGTTGCAGCAGGCCCTGTCTCCGAGAGCACTGCGGCGGCGGCCATAGCTGCTGCGGGGGCTGGCAGGGTGGTGGGTTCCACGGAACCATAGTTGAGGTTGATGGAAATGCGGTCAGTCCAGACTAAGTAGAGCAAAGCGAGCAGAACCAGGCATTTCCAGAACAGGGCGCCATTTTGGTCAGTATTCGTGTTGGAAGAGTACGCCATTCGCCCGGCGCTGGCGTTCGTGGAGGACGTGTGTTTCATCGCTCAATCTTTTTTTGTTTTAGAAAGAGCCACAAAGAAACAAAATGTTTTAAAATCAACCAAGCCCTCTTGCTCACTTTTTTTTATCGGCCCCTTCGTTTGGCTACGCAGTTCTATTTTTGCCGCAAGCGCTGCCCCCCTGAACAGGCGAACGCCTTGTGTAAGCGAGGGCGGTAGCTGGCTCATTTTCAGTAGAAACCCATCTTCTCACGCACTTTTTGCACGCCTGGCTACCATGGATATCGTTGCTGACTGCGGCTCTACGAAATGCGACTGGCTTATCGTGAAGGGAGGCCGCGACCGAGATATTGTGAATACGCAAGGGTTTAGCCCTTTTTTCCACACGACGGCAGAGATTGAGGAGATTCTGCGCACACAATTGCTACCCAGGATGCCCGAAGATGCGGTAGTTCACCACCTTTGGTTTTATGGTACAGGCATACACGACGCCGAGCGAGCCGCCATCGTGTACGCGGCGCTTCAAGCAGTTTTCCCGAAGGCTGCCATTGAGGTCGAGCACGATTTGTTGGGCGCTGCCCGGGCAGTGTGTCAGCGGAGCGCCGGCATCGCCTGCATTTTAGGCACCGGTTCTAACAGCTGCTACTACGACGGGCGCCAGATAGTGGACAATGTGCCGTCTTTGGGCTGGCTGCTGGGCGACGAGGGCAGCGGCACGCACTTGGGCAAAGCACTGCTACGCGCCTGGTTTTACCGCGAGCTGCCGACCGACCTACAAAATGCCTTTGAGGCGGATCACCCGGAAGGCCCCACGGCCATCAAGAACCGCGTCTATGAGAAGGGGGGAAATGCCTACATCGCCACTTTCACCAAATTCCTGGGGGCACACCTGCAACACCCCTTTGTGCGCCATTTGGTGGCCGAAAGTCTGGGGGAGTTTCTCGACCGGCATGCGCGCAAATACAGTGGCCACCAGCACGTACCGGTCCATTTTGTGGGCGCCGTGGCACATCATTTTAGCGACATCCTTTTGGAATGCTTGCGCGAGCGCAAAATGCAGCCGGGCGTCATCATGCGCAAACCCATTCACGCTTTAGGCGAATACCACCTGCCCTTTACCGAATAAGCCGCCAAAACAAAGCCGACCTTTTTTCCCATGAAAGACATCAAGCGAGTTGCGGTGTTTACTTCTGGCGGCGATGCTCCAGGCATGAATGCCGCCATCCGGGCCGTCGTGCGCAATGCCCTGCATAACGACCTGCACATCTTCGGCATCCAGCGCGGCTATCAGGGCATGATTGACGGCCAGATTCGGCGCTTAGAGACCTCTGACGTCAGCAACATCATCCATCGCGGCGGCACAGTGCTCAAGACGGCCCGCTGCCCGGAGTTTCTGACGCCTGAAGGCCGAAAAAAGGCCTATGAAAACTTACTGTACAACGACATTGACGCCTTAGTGGCCATCGGCGGCAATGGCACCCTCGGCGGTGCGCTCCAATTCGCCCAGGAGTATCCGGACATAGCCATCATTGGCCTGCCCGGAACTATTGACAATGACCTGTACGGCACCGACTTCTCCATTGGCTTCGACACGGCCGTCAACACGGCTATGCAGGCCGTGGACCGTATCCGCGACACGGCAGACTCGCACAACCGCCTGTTTTTTGTCGAGGTCATGGGCCGCAATTCGGGCTACATCGCCTTGCACACGGGCATTGCTGGCGGTGCGGGCGGAGTCATCATTCCAGAGGAAGATATGGACTTGGAGGAACTGGTCAAGTTGCTCAAGCGCGGCACGGCACGCAGAAAACTGTTCAGCATTGTCATCGTGGCCGAAGAGAGTCGAATGGGCAACGTCTTCTCTCTGGCCGAGCAGGTATCGAAGCGGGTAGAGGAATACGACGACGTGCGCGTAACGGTCATTGGCCATTTGCAGCGCGGTGGTTCGCCCACGGCCTTCGACCGCGTACTGGCCAGCGTGCTGGGCTTTCATGCCATTGAGGCCCTGCTGGCCGGGCAAACGAACGTCATGGTCGGCATCCGGAATAATCAGGTCCACCATACGCCTTTGGAAGAAGCCATTTCAAAGCCTAAAAAGCCGGGCAAAGAGCTGCTCCGCATGGCACATATTTTGGCCCAATAACCCTGTGAACAATCCTTTGCGTTTATGCCGCTCATCAAAAGCATCTCTGGTTTTCGAGGCACCCTTGGTGGTCGCGCGGGCGACAACCTGACGCCCGAAGATATTGTGGCCTGTACAGCCGCTTTCGGCCAGTGGGTCCTGAACACCACAGGCAACCCTAAAATCGTTGTCGGCACCGACGGCCGTCTTTCCCGCGAAATTGTGAGCGGTCTGGTTATCAACACCTTACGGGCGCTGGGCATTCACGTCGTCAATGCCGGCCTGAGCACCACGCCCACTATTGAGATGGCTGTGGTGTGGGAAAACGCCGGCGGTGGCATCATCCTCACGGCCAGCCACAATCCGGCTGAGTGGAACGCCCTTAAACTGCTCAACGCCCGCGGCGAATTCATCAGTGCCGCCGACGGCCAGGAGGTGCTGCGCCTGTTGCAACAAGGCGGCTTTGAGTATGCGCCCGTGCACCGCATCGGCCGCTGCGAAGACCGAACGGACTTCATTGAGCGACACGTTGAGAGCATCCTGGCGCTGCCCGCCGTGGATGCTGAAGCCGTGCGCGCGCGGCAATATCGCATCGTCGTGGACCCAGTCAACTCCACTGGTGCCTTAGCCGTGCCGCCCTTGCTGAAGGCCCTGGGCTGCAGCTGCCAAATGATCAATGGCAACATCACCGGCCAGTTTGCCCACAACCCCGAGCCGCTGCCCGAACACCTGACCCAACTCCGGGAGGCCGTCGTGCGCGAGCAAGCACACCTGGGCATCGCCGTGGACCCCGACGCCGACCGCTTGGTGCTCATCGGCGAAGACGGCCAGCCCTTCGGCGAAGAGTACACGCTCGTGGCCGTGGCCGACTACATTCTGGGCCTCCACGGCCCGGGCGGCACTACGGTGTCCAACCTATCCTCTTCGCGCGCCCTGCGCGATGTGGCCGCCCGCCACGGAGCGCAATACTTCGCCGCCGCCGTCGGAGAGGTGAATGTGGTAGAAAAGATGAAAGCCGTGGGCGCCGTCATCGGCGGCGAGGGCAACGGCGGCGTCATCTACCCAGCCCTCCATTATGGCCGCGACGCACTCGTGGGCATTGCGCTGTTCCTGACGCATTTAGCCGAAAGCAGCAAAAGCGTCTCCGAACTGCGCCGCAATTACCCCAATTATTTCATGGTGAAAGCCCGCATTGAGCGCAACTCCGACTTGCCGCTGGATCACATTTTTTCTTTCTTACAAAAAAAATATAAAGGCCTGCCGCTCAATACTGAAGACGGCCTGAAAATAGACTTCCCCGAAGGCTGGGTGCACCTGCGCCCGTCCAATACGGAACCCATCGTGCGCCTCTATGCCGAAGCTGGCAGCCCCGAGCAAGCGCGCCATCTGGCAGAAACCATCCGCCAGGATATCGCGCTTTGCCAAGAGGATGCAAATGAGGTTTAACATTAAGGCGCGAAGAACTTGCTTAGAGGCGACACCTACTGGCGGAGATGTCGCCTCACGTGAGGTGTCGTTTTCGGGACACGAAAAGGCGACACCTCTAAAACATAGCACAAGGACACAAAGGGCTTTTTTTAGAGACAACACCTCCTGACGGAGATGTCGCCTCTGTTATCTCTGAGAGAGTGCCTCTTTGGAGTGCCCCCATGCAAAACCGCTGCCTTTACCTGAAAGGCCGGGCTTAACCCGTTGGGAAAATAGCGCTGTTAGCCAGTATTGGCTAATGACAATCCGAAAATAGCCCTAAATTTGTTCGCTCATTTCAGGGCGACATTTCAACCGGGAAGCAAACAGTATGTCAAAAAACATCGGATACCTCTCTGGGCGCAAAGGCCTGGAAGAGAACCTGTTCGAGCGGCTGGGCCAGTTGGCGGACGCGCACGACGGCACCGTGCCGCCGGAGGCCATGAAGCAGCTGGCCGAAGAGTACCTTATTGGCGACGCCAACGTGTATGGCAGCGTAACGTTCTATGACTTCATGCGGCCCGAAAACCGGGGCAAGAAAGTCTATATCTGCAACGGCAGTGCCTGCCTGACGGCGGGCACGCAGCCGGCCCTGACCGAACGCCTGGGGCAGCATTTTGCCGCAGAGGAAATCGGCACCATGTGCTGCTTAGGCCGCTGCTACGAGAACAATGCCTTCCATTACGCCGGCAACAACTATTCGGGTAATGCAGTGGACGACATAGCCGCCATCCGCGAGGACCGGCAGCCGCGCCCTGACCGCTACGCCGTGCGTGCGAAAGGTACGCCCGTGCTGACGGCGGAGTTTCCGGGTATAAGGGCGTATTATCGAGTTCTGGAGGAAAGCCTACGCCGCTCGCCCGACGAGTTGCTGGCGGAAATCAAGGCCTCTGGCCTGCGCGGTCGCGGTGGGGCAGGTTTCCCGACAGCTTTCAAATGGGAGTCCTGCAAGAACACACCCGGCGACCAGAAATTCATCGTCTGCAACGCTGACGAAGGCGACCCGGGTGCCTACTCTGACCGCTACATCATGGAAGAGCGCCCGCATAGTCTGCTATTGGGTATGCTGATTGCCGGCTACATCATTGGCGCTCAGCGCGGTGTGCTCTACATTCGGGGCGAGTACCCGGAGTCCATCCGGGCCATGCGGGCGGCTATTGAGGACATTCGCCAGGCTGGCTATCTGGGCCAGAACATTTGCGGCACTGACTTTTCCTTTGAGTTTAAAATCATCGAAGCCCAGGGGGCTTACATCTGCGGCGAGGAGACGGCGCTGCTTTCCTCCATTGAAGGCCAGCGGCCCGAAGTGCGCGTGCGACCGCCCTACCCTACCCAGCAAGGGCTGTTCAACCGGCCTACGGTGGTCAACAATGTGGAAACCTTGGCCGCCGTGCCATTCATCATCCAACACGGCGGTGCAGCCTACGCAGCCATCGGGCGCGGGCGATCAACGGGCACGAAACTGGTGTGCTTAGACGGCCACTTCCAACAGCCTGGCCTGTGCGAGGTGGACATGGGCACACCGCTGTCCACCGTGGTCTATGAAATGGGTGGCGGTTTTCGGCGGCCCGTGAAAGCCATGCACATCGGTGGCCCATTGGGCGGCTTAGTGCCCGTGCACAAAGTGCCCGGCTTGACGGTGGACTTTGAGTCTTTTGCCGAAAACGGCTTCCTGCTGGGCCATGCCTCGGTGGTGTGCATCCCGGAGGATTTCCCCATGATTGAATACCTGGAACATCTCTTTGAATTCACCGCCCACGAAAGCTGTGGCAAGTGCTTCCCCTGCCGATTGGGTTCCACGCGCGGCAAGGAGCTGCTCCACAAGGCACGCACGCAGCAGTACCGCATTGACCGCGCCCTCTTCGACGATTTGGTGGAGACGCTCGAACTCGGCTCCCTGTGCGCACTGGGCGGTGGGCTACCCTTGCCAGTCAAGAACGCCCTGATGTACTTTGAAGACGAACTCCGACCGTATTTTGCCTGAGAAAAATCTGGAGAAAACGCGAACCTTGCCCTCACCTTCACACTGCTACAAACGTACTGCTCAAACTATGGGTGCTGGAAAATTTGCCTACATCAACCATAAGCCCTGTGAAATGCGCGACGGCGAAACCGTGTTGTCGTTCCTGCGCCGCCATTTGGGAAAAGACAGCGTGCCCACCCTGTGCGACGCGCCCAATCTGGAGCCTTACGGCGCCTGTCGTGTCTGTTCTGTCGAGGTGGCCCTCACCGCCGATGGGCCGCGTCGTGTGATGGCCTCGTGCCACACGCCCATGCAGGAGAACTTCCACGTCTTCACCGACAGCCCGCGCATCCAGAAGTTGCGGCGCAACATCATCGAGCTGGTGCTGACTGACCATCCGTTAGACTGTCTGACCTGCGAGGTCAACGGCAACTGCGAACTGCAGGACGTGGCCGCCCATGTGGGCATCCGGAAAGTGCGTTATCCGGAGGGCAAAACGCACTTAGACCGCCCCAAAGACCTCAGCCACCCGTACATGACATCCGACCTGTCGAAGTGCATCAACTGCTCGCGTTGTGTGCGCGCCTGCGACGAAGTGCAGGGCCAGTTCGTGCTCACGATGGCTGGGCGCGGCTTTGATAGCCACATTGTCAAAGGGCTGAATGTCAGCTTTTTCGAGTCCGATTGCGTCAGCTGCGGCGCCTGTGCTCAGGCCTGCCCCACGTCGGCCATTTCCGATGTATTCGAGTCTAAATCGGTTATTGCCGATAAAAAGGTGCGCACCGTGTGTACCTACTGCGGTGTGGGCTGCAACTTAGATGTGGCAGTGGTGAATGGACAGGTCAAATCCATCCAGGCGCCCTACGATGCCGAAGTGAACCAGGGCCATACATGTCTGAAGGGCCGCTTTGCTTTTTCGTTCTACAACCATCCTGACCGCCTGCGCACGCCGCTCATCCGACGCAACGGCGAACTCGTGCCCGCTACGTGGGACGAGGCCTACGACTTCATCGCCGAAAAACTGCGCGCCATCCGCGCCCAATACGGCCCCGACGCCATTGCGGGTATCTCCTCGGCCCGCTGCACCAATGAAGAGAACTATCTAATGCAGAAGTTTATCCGCGCCGTCATTGGCACCAACAACATTGACAGCTGCGCGCGCGTGTGCCATTCGCCCACTGCATTGGGCATGCAGCGCACTTTCGGCACTGGGGCTGCCACGAACTCCATCGAAGATTTGAAATACACGAAGTGCATCCTCATCATTGGTGCCAACCCTACGGACGCACATCCGGTAACGGGCGCCAAAATTAAACAGGCGGCCATGCGAGGTATTCCGACCATCGTGGTGGACCCGCGCCGCACCGAAATTGCCCGTTACGCCACGCATCACCTGCAGCTACGCCCAGGCTCTAACGTGCCGCTGTTGCAAATGATGCTTTATTATATCATCTCCGAAGGGCTGGAAGACCGCGAGTTTATCGCCCAGCGCACGGAGGGCTACGAGGGCTTCCGTCAGCAAATTCTGGGTCTGGACCTCGACCGGCTGGAAGCCGCCTGCGGTGTCCCGCGCGAGCAGGTGCGCGCCGCTGCGCTCACGTATGCAAAAGCCGAAGCCGCCATGTCGTTCCACGGGCTGGGCGTTACCGAGCACTCGCAGGGCACACTGACCGTGATGCTCATTGCTGATTTGGCTATGGTAACGGGCAACATTGGCCGGCGCGGCGTTGGCGTCAACCCCTTGCGCGGCCAGAACAACGTGCAGGGCGCTGCCGACATGGGCTGCCAGCCTCACCAAGGGGCGGGCTACTTAGACGTTACCAACCCCGAAGTGCACGCTCGCTACGAGCAGTTTTACGGCGCCAAATTGCCGATGCACATCGGCTACAAAATCCCGCAGATGTATGAGGCCGCCCTCGAAGGCAAGCTCAAAGCCCTGTGGGTCATGGGCGAAGACCTGGTACAGACCGACCCAAATACGCATAAGGTCATTGCTGCTTTGCAAAAACTCGACCTGCTGGTAGTGCAGGAAATCTTTCTGAGCGAGACGTGTAAGTACGCCACCGTAGTGTTGCCGGGTGCGTCGTTCCTGGAAAAGAGCGGCACGTTCACCAATGGCGAGCGCCGCATCCAGCGCGTCAACCAGGTGGTGCCACCCCTGCCCGGCACCAAAAGCGATGGCCAGATAGTGGTGGACATCATGAACCGCATGGGCTATCCGCAGCCCGACTACGACCCGAAAACGCTGCTCGAAGAAATCTCGCAAATCGTGCCCTTCTTCGCCGGAGTCCGTTGGGACGAACTCGGCACCAACGGCAAGCAATGGCCCGTACAACCCGACGGCACTGACACCAAAGTGCTGCATGCGAACACCTTCAAGCGCGGGCGAGGAGCCTTCTATTTCTCCGACTTCCAGGAAACGCGCGAACTGGAGCGGTATGCCAAAGAATATCCCTACATCCTGACCACCAACCGCGAACTGGAGCACTACAACTGCGGCACCATGACGCGCCGCACGCGCAATGCCGAAATCCTGCGCGAAGACGTGCTGCTCATCCACCCCGACGATGCCGCGCGCCATCAGATTGCCGACGGCGATTGGGTATGCGTCGAGTCGCCTCGTGGCAAGGTGGACATCAAAGCCCGCCTGACCGACGAGGTGCGCCCGGGCGTGCTGAGCACGACGTTCCACTTCCCTGACCTGATGCTCAATCTGGTAACCTCCGACGAACGCGACACGGACGCGCTCTGCCCCGAATACAAGGTGGTGGCTGTGCGCATCCGCAAATCCAAGGGCGCGCGCCGGGCCATGCTGGAAGCTTCCGAACAGCACGCTTAGAACACGGAAGCCACTTCGACATTTACGCAGCCGTCCCATAAGGCGGTGCATATGTTTTGACTTCGTAGATCACCCATCCTCATGTTTGAACACATTCTCTGGTCGGTCGAAAACGGCGTTGCCCGTATCACCCTCAACCGGCCTTCGGTTTTCAATTCCATGCATCATGCCATGCGGCAGGAAGTGCTCACGGCGCTTGACCTGTGCCGCAACGAAGATGGCATCCGTGCCGTCTATCTGACGGGAGCGGGTCGGGCTTTCTGCGCCGGGCAAGATTTGCAGGAGGTCGTTGACCCTAATGGGCCGGCACTGCACGACATTCTGGCCTCGGGCTACAACCCCATGGTACGCGCCATTCGCCACTTAGAAAAGCCCGTCGTCTGTGCCGTCAACGGGGTGGCTGCAGGGGCTGGGGCCAACATCGCCTTTGCCTGCGATATCACCGTAGCGGTAGCCTCTGCTTCATTTACCCAGGCCTTTTCCAAGATCGGTCTCATTCCCGATAGCGGCGGAACCTGGACACTGCCCCGCCTCGTCGGCCTGCAACGCGCAACGGCCCTCATGATGCTCTCCGATAAAATCAGCGCTGAAGAGGCCGCCGCGATGGGCCTCATCTGGAAAGTATTCCCCGACGACATCTTCGCCACCGAAAGCCTGCGCATCGCCGAAACGCTGGCTCAAATGCCCACCCGTGCTTTAGGCATGACCAAACGCGCACTCAACCGCGCCTTCAGCAACGACTTCAATGCGCAACTCGCCTTAGAGGACGACCTGCAAACTCAGGCCGGCCAAACACACGACTATCAGGAAGGCGTAGCCGCGTTTCTGGAAAAACGAAAGCCCGTATTTCGAGGAGAGTAACCTGCTGACAATAGCTGTCGACAAGCAGAGGGAACACTGCGATTTCATCGCTCAAAGACAACGCCTGGCTTGAATGACACTGGCGTCGCAAATTTGCCCGTCTAAAGCATAAAAAGCAGAAGTTTGCCAACCAAGACCCTTCCGCGCGGTTATACGGGTTGTGCTATGCATTGCCTGTCAGCCAATCCTTCCAACAGACTTACACCTATGCGCAACACCTTACTCATTGCCGGCGTCCTGGCACTGGCTGCCCTGACGCCGTGGAGCTGCATTACCACCAACACGGCTTACACCCGCGTAGCGCCAGGTATCTGGCGCGGCGTACTGGAATTGGAGAGGTTCAGCGTGCCCGTTCGAGACAAGGACACCATTTTCACCCTGACCGAACAGTTTCGCGAGGGCGAAATTCCCTTTCTGTTTGAGGTCAAGTACATAGATGACGAGCAGTTTTACATAGAAATCCACAATGGCCCCGAGCGCATTCGCTGCGACAGCATTCAGTACGGGCGCGACCGTTCGCAAGCGCGCGACACGTTCAACGTGTTTTTTCCCGAATACGCCACCTATCTGCACGTTGAGGTGCGCGGTGGCGCCATGCAGGGCGAATGGGTTGTAACGACCAAAGACAACTACCGCATCCCCTTCTACGCTCACGCCGGGCGCAACTACCGCTTCACCACGCTCAACCAGAAGCCCGCGGCCGACCTGTCGGGCCAATGGGCAGCCCTCTTCGGCATCGAGGAGGATAAACCGCAGAAGGCCATCGGCGAATTTCGCCAAACGGGCAACCACTTAGAAGGTACCTTCCGCACCGAAACAGGCGACTACCGCTTTCTGGAAGGCACTGTGCAGGGGCGCAAGTTCTGGCTCTCGGCCTTCGACGGCGCGCACGCCTTCCTCTTCTCGGGCAGCATTCAGCCCGACGGAAGCCTGCAAGGTGAGTTCCGCTCCGGCACGCACTACCGAACTCTGTGGAAAGCCTGGCGCGACTCCACCTTCCAGCTCAGCCACCCGGACTCGCTCACGACGCTGAAAGCCGGCGCACCTCGCATTGCCTTCGACTTCACCACGCCTGAAGGCAAACGCCTCGTCTTCCCGGGGCCCGAATTCGAGGGCAAAATCAAAGTCTTCACCATCATGGGCACCTGGTGTCCCAACTGCTTAGATGAGGCGCGCTTCTTGGCCGATTTTATGAAAAAAAATCCGGACGTAGCTGCCCAGATGCGCGTCGTTGGCTTCGCCTTCGAGCGCGTAAAACCAGAAACTATCAATGCGCACCTGCTCACGTACAAACAGCGTCTGGGTCTGCCCTTCGAGGTGGTCTATGCTGGAAAAGCTGACAAAAAGGCTGCGGAGGAGGTCTTCCCGGCGCTCTCCCACGTCATGGCATTCCCGACCATGATCATACTGGACAAACAGAACCGCGTGCGCAGCATCCACACGGGCTTCGATGGGCCGGCCACCTCGAAGTACGCCGACTTTCAGGAAAAATTTGCCACGCTCATGCGCCAGCTGGCACAGGAGTGATGAGGCCCTACCTTGTTGCTATTTGTGAAAGACACCGACATCAAAACCCAATCATACGACATCGTCTTTGCCGGCGCAGGTCTGGCGGGTCTGGCCACCGCGGTTGAAATGCTGCGACACCCGTTTTTTCAGCAAAAGCGAATACTGCTCATAGATCGCGACCGCAAGCAGCACAACGACCGCACCTGGTGCTTTTGGGCCACCGACGACGAACTCATTCCGCCAGTGGTGCACCGCTCGTGGGACGGTTGTCGTTTCCTGGCGCCGGGTTTTGAGGCTACGCTTGACATTGCGCCTTATCGGTACCGCATGGTGCGCGGGCTTGATTTTTACCGGTGGGCCGAAGGTGAGCTGGCTCGGTGGCCTAATGTCCAGCGTTTAGTGGCCAACATTCGGGACATTTGCCCAGAAAGTGGCGTCGTGCACACGGATGCGGGCGACTTCGCGGGTGAGGTCATCCTCAACTCCGCCTTTACGCCTGTGCGACTGTTGCCCAAGGGGACGCGCAACCTGTGGCAGCCACCACTGTCGGCACCCGCAGAAGACCCTCCGCCAGGGCGCGCCACTTTTTTGCTCCAACACTTCAAAGGCTGGCTCGTGCAAACACCGGAACCGGTCTTTGACCCAAAGGCCATGACATTCATGGACTTTCGGATTGAACAACAGGGCGAAACGCGCTTTGTCTATGTGCTCCCGCTTTCGCCCCATCGGGCATTGGTGGAGTTTACCATCTTTTCGCCGGCATTGCTGCCTGCCGCCGCCTACGATGAAGCGCTACGCCAGTACCTGCACCAATACCTGGGCTTGCGCCAGTACGAGGTAGCGGAAGAGGAGTTTGGCATTATTCCCATGACCGACTATGCTTTCCCAAAACGCGCTGAAGGCCGGATTATTCACATCGGCACTGCCGGTGGCTTTGTGAAGGCCTCCAGTGGTTATGCCTTCAAGCGCACCCTGCGACGTGCCCGCGCATTTGTGAGCGCCTGGGCACAAAAGGGCGCTCCCGATACCCGACATCTACACACTCGTCCGCTTTTTCATCTGTTAGACAGTGTCTTGCTGCGCGTCTTGCACGACCAAAACGACCTGGGCGGGGTCGTGTTTACCAGCCTGTTCCGAAAACTGCCACCCGCGCTGGTGCTACGCTTTCTGGACGAAGACAGTTCGTGGCTCGACATCGTGCGCGTTGTCAGCGCCCCGCCCTCCTGGCCTTTCTCGCGCGCGCTCTTGGAGGTGCTGGTGCGAAAGATGAAATAGCACTGGAATGCTTTTTTGCGGAAATGCAGGCATTCTCCTGAAAAAACAGCGCACGTGGCGATTTTTGCGGGCGGGAGAGCATTCCGCTATTCTACTTATGCGCGCTGAAAAAATTTTAGAGATAGCCCAAAGCCGCCTGGCGGAGGCCCGGGTGCAGCTGGAGTTGGATGACTTCGACCGCAAGCAGTTGACTCGTATGTCTGCTGCTGTGTTTGTCTGCAATCAGTTGCTGCCCGGTATGGATGAATGGATACTTTTGTATTTGATGACTCAGGGCGCTGAGGGCGCTAAGGTGTTGCACCCCTACCCTACTTCACTGGATGAGGCACTCCGCCCCTATACGATACGCCCCATGCGCCGCAAGCTGGAAGACCGGCTGCTGCGCATCAATTTTGCCAAAAAGGTGGCCCGCTACGTGGAAAAAGGCGTTTCGGTAGGTGTTGTGGTGGATTTTTCCGAAAACCCGTTAGGCGACCTGCCGCGCAACCTGCTGCGCCCACAGATTGTACGCCAGCTGCGCAAAACAAGCGTGCCGATTGTGCCCGTTCACCTAAAGGCGGACTCCACCCAGCGCACTAACCTGTGGCGAGCGTTTCTGAGCGGACTGACGCGCCCTACGGCCGAGCAACCCATCGTGGTACAGGTGCGCATTGGGCCACCCATTTTACCAGAAGACCTGGCCGAACTCGACAGTAAACTCCTGTGGAGTAAGTTCTTGCAGGCAAAAATCTTCTCGCTGGGCACTGATTTTGACATTCATCCGAGCCACTACACCTCTCATGCCGGTGCTGCTCCGCAACCTTTAGCCGAGCCGGTGGATGCCGAACTGGTGCGCCGAGACATTGCCTCGCTGCCACCCGAATGCCTGATGACTTCGCGTGGCGACTTCGACGTGTACGTGGCTCCGTTTTCGGCCATACCCAACGCCATGTTCGAGATAGGACGCCTGCGCGAGCTGACCTTTCGCGCCGTAGGCGAAGGCGTGGGCAAACCGCGCGACATGGACGAATATGACCTGTATTACCTGCAGCTCATCATCTGGGACCGCAAGGCAGAGCGTATCGTTGGCGGATACCGGCTAGGACAGGGCGACCGCATATTGCACCGTTTTGGTGTCAATGGCTTGTACGTCAATAGCCTGTTCAAAATTCGGCCGGCCTTTTATCCTATCTTAGAAAAAGCCGTAGAACTGGGCCGTTCGTACATAGTGCCCGACTACCAGCGTCATCGGCTTCCGCTGTTTTTGCTGTGGAAAGGCATCCTCCATTTTCTGCTCGCTCATCCTCACTACCGCTACCTGTATGGGCCGGTAAGCATCAGCAAGCAGTTTTCGGATGCCTCCCGGTCGGTCATCGTGGAGTTTCTGAAGCGCTATTGCTTCGATAAGGATATGGCGCGCTTTGTGAAGCCCCGAAAGCCCTTTCGGGTACGCACCAAATCAGTGGACACCCGCCTGCTGGCCGAAATGCTACACGGCGAATTTGATGCTCTGGAAAGCCTCATCGAGGCCATGGAACCCGAGCATTTTAAAGTGCCGGTGCTCTTCCGGCAATATCTGCGGCAAAACGCCCGCTTCATCGGCTTCAATGTGGATCCGCTGTTTTCCGACTGCTTAGACGGTCTGATGATTTTAGACCTGCGCAACCTGCCGGCCAGCACCTTAGAGGCATTGCAGCAAGAAAAGGAATAAGTGTCATGGCTGTTTTCTGGCTTGGTAAGGAAGACCTGACCTTTCCGCCGGTAGAGCTGGCAGAGGCTAATGGTTTGTTGGCCGTCAGCACCGACCTGCGCCCGGAGCGCCTGATAGCGGCTTACCACAGCGGCATTTTCCCGTGGTATAAGCACGACGAACACTTTTTCTGGTTCTCGCCGCATCCCAGGATGGTACTCTTCCCCGAAGACTTAGTGGTGCATAAGAGCATGCGCTCCATTTTCAATCAGCACAAGTTTACCTACACGCTCGACCGGGATTTTGAGCGCGTTATGCGCGCCTGTGCCGAAGCGCCGCGCGAAGGCCAGGACGGTACCTGGATTACGGAGGAATTTATTGAAGCCTACACCGAGCTGCACCGTCGCGGTGTGGGGCATTCCGTCGAGGTCTGGCAGAACGACGAGCTGGTGGGCGGCCTGTATGGCCTGTCCTTCGGGCGCGTCTTTTTCGGCGAAAGTATGTTTGCCCGGGTGCCGAATGCCTCCAAAGCAGGTTTCATCGTACTGGTACGCGCTTTAGAGCGCAGTGGCTTTCGGCTGATTGACTGCCAGCAGGATACCCCTCACTTAAGAAGCCTGGGCGCCCGTCTCGTCTCACGCACGCTGTTTATGCGCATCCTTCAAGACTGCCTGTCGGCTCCCACTCTGGCAGGGCGCTGGCGACTGGATGTGTCCGGAAAAATCGCCCTAGAAGAAAATGGCACCTGAGCACAGCGCTAGCGCTTAGCGAAAGGGAATTCTTCGCGCACTTCCCAGTGCTCACCCATCCATTGGAGGAGGGCAATGCTGTTCACGGCAAACGTGCGATAGTAGGGGCGCTCCTGAAAGTCTGCCCAAATCTGGTCAAACATCGTCGGCGGCATGTCCCGATGGGCCAGCGTCATGTGCGGGTGAAAGGGCTGTTCGTTTTTTTTGTCGTAAGTAAAACGCAGTTCAGACTCCAGGGCCTTTCTCAGCTTCGTGAACAGTGTTTTTATCTGTGGCGAAAGTTCAGGTTTGATAAAAAACACCTTTGGTGCAAAAGCACCGTAGTCATTGAGGACGACCCAAAAGGGTTTCTGATCACTGGCGAAGCGAAGCAAGCACTCCCGGAGTTCGGGCATACGGCTTTGCTCCCAACTAAAGGGCGGCTGCAGCGTGATGTGCGCGGGGCTTTTGAGTGCATGGCGCGGCCCCCACTTGTCGGCGATGTATTGCTTCATAGCCGTTACCTCTTCCTGAACGGCACGCGAAGGCAATATGGCAATAAAAAACAACGGTTGTTCTTCCATAGCAAATCGTCGGGCAAAAATCTGTTAAAAAGCGCATCAGCACAATGGTTTCTATAGTTGGCTTTATTTTTCGGTCTTAAAAGGCAACGACTTATGCGCTATTGCTTTCCCACCATTTTCGCAATTCTGTTCCTGAGTGCATTGCCCACTGTGCAATCGCAGGACTATCGCACTGCTTTAGGGCTTCGATTAGGTGCTCCGCACTGTATTTCCCTCAAGCACTTTACCAGTAATGCTGGTGCCATCGAGGTATTTGCCGGTTATCGCTATCGCGGTCGAAAGGATACCTGGTTTAATCTGGGCGGGTTGTACGAGCATCATTTCCCGATTACGGGTGCTCCCGGGCTGAAGTGGTACGTAGGCGGCGGTGCGGCGGTGTTGCTCTGGGATTACGTGGATAATCGGCCACCGGCGGGCTACGCGCGCACGACGGTTTCCTTGCTCGGCGCGCTGGGACTGGATTTTAAGTTCCCTAAGGCACCGATTAACCTATCATTGGACTGGGTACCCATCGTTTTCCTGGGCTACGTAGGCCCGTACTTTGGAGGCGGCTACGGTGCCATTAGTGTGCGATACACATTTAATTGATTTGGATGCTATTGGTTACATCCGCGTTAAATTTTTGCACAAGGGCCTGTACAATTGCTTAGCAACCTACCTTTGTTGCGTACCAAATTTTTCAAAAACATGATTACAAAACGATTCTTTTTCGCTTTGGCCCTGCTGCTCAGCATGATGGCCACCTCGCTGCACGCCCAGGAGTACCGCACAGCTATCGGCGCGCGTCTGGGTTTTCCGTTCTCGGCATCGTTCAAGCACTTCATTTCTGACCCCGGCGCTGTGGAGCTGTTTGCTGGCTTCCGCGGCTGGACGTTCTATCGTTGGTTCAACGTAGGCGCTATGTACCAACATCACATGCCCATCGAGAGCGTAGCAGGTCTGAAGTGGTACGTGGGCGGCGGAGCCTCTGTGTATTTCTGGTCGTATGACGATGTCTGGTTGGGCTCTAACCGATACTCCAGTACGACCTTTGGCGTCATGGGTGTTGTGGGTCTGGACTACAAGTTTACCGACATTCCGCTGAACCTGTCGGTAGACTGGGTACCTACGTTCTTCATTGGCGACGGATACGTGAGCGGCTTCGGCGGCGGCTATGGCGCTCTGAGTGCTCGCTACACGCTGAGATAAATCAGGTACAAATAGCATCCAGACGGCTGTGGCCTCGTCTTCCGGACGCGACCACAGCCGTTTTGTTTCACTGCCGGGTATCGGGCGGGCTGACTTTCAGGAAATAAAGCGTTTGCAAAGATTCCGGACGCGTGGCCGGGTTGAGGAAGCGCGCATGAAGCATCGCAACATGGAAGTGCTTTAGTTCGATCGTTTCTTCTATTGAGGCGCCGGCCTGTTCCAACACCGCCCTCCCGTCAGGTGTGGTGAAGATGCCTATGGGGCTCCGACGCTGCGCCGCTAACGCCAGCAGGTCGGCGGGATCGTCGCGTCGGGGGAGGATGTGGCCGTTGTAAAAGTCAAGCGAGTGGTGGTTCATCCGAAAAAAATACAGCGCATCGGCGGACATCCCAGCCGATCGAGCCACTTCTACCGCCCGACGGGAGTACTGATAGGGCAATAACCGTGGATAAAAATGGACGTTGAGAACAAAGCCGAGCAAAACAGCCCCCCCCACACCCAGCATCGTCAACGACTCGGCAGCCATCGTGCGTACCAAACGCCTAAATGCCCAAAGCCAGGCCAGCGTACCCAACCCCAGCGGAAGCCAAACGACCGGTGAAGCCGTCGGAAATACCCAGAGTACGATTACCCAACTCAAAAGAAGCCCAGCCACGGCGCCAATGCCCAACAACCAGCGCGGCAAGACGCCCACGCCGCGCTCCAACGCAGCAGCTACGAGCACAGAGGCCCAGGGCATCGTGATAAAGATGTAGTGCGGCAATTTGTAGCGCGACAGCGATAACGCAATGAACGTCAGCACAAAACCTGCCAGCGAATAGTATTCAGGCCAGGGTGCTCCCTCTACTGAGCGGCGACGCATCCACATTGCGCCACCCACCCGTACCAGCGCCCAGGGCAACAACAGGCTCCAAGGCCAAAAAGCCCACAGATAGACGTGCAGGAAGAAAAAAACGGAGGCATCATTCTTCCAGACATTCTCGCCTGTGATGCGCCCAAAACTTTGCTCCCAAAAGAAGAAGCGAAGCCCGGATACCTCCTGACGGCCATTCACCCACTTCTCCGGGTGCAGGTCGAACTGCTGCCAAAGCCCCCAACACATGGGCGCCAACACAACAGCCACCACCAAAAGGCCGGCCAACCACTCCCAGCGCAACAGCTGGCGCCACTGCCCTCGCAACAGCAGATGCCCCCCCACGGCAAAGGCCGGTGCCACTAAACCGATAGGCCCTTTGGCCAGCATGGCCAGGCCGACAGCGCCAAAGCCCAGTAGCCAATGAGACCAGTGCCCGCGCGCTACATACTCAGCCAGTTGCCATACCGCACAGGCGCTGAAGCCCAACAAAAGCGTATCGGTGCGCACATCGTTGCTTATCAATATCAGCCCCAGCGAAGCCGCCAGAATGAAAGCCGCCCGACGCGCCGCAGCTTCTGGATAATAGAGGCGGGCAAAGCGATATACGCTCCACACCCCCAGCAGCGCCGCCAACACGGAGGGTAGCTTATAGGCCCAATTGTTCAGCCCAAACGCCGCAAACGAAAGGGCCGATAGCCAGAACAGCAATGGAGGTTTGTCCAGATAGTCGGCTCCACGGTGCTGCACTTGCAACCAGTTGCCGCTCTGCAACATCTCCATCGAGATAGAGGCATATTGAGCAGCGTCCACCTCCATGACGTCAATACTCAACCCTGCCATATAGACAATCACTAAGGCCAGGGCCAACCAGAACTGTGTCGAGCGCAATGTTGTCTGCCAGATTCTCATTGCACAAATGTAGAGGCATCTGTGCGGCTTTCTCTTCCAACAGTGCTTAAAAAGCAAGTGCCCTTTCTGAGTCATATTCAGAAAGGGCACTTGGATTGCCGCAACAGCCTGTATCAGTTTTGTTGCCCTGGGCGCTCCGCCAAGAGCTCGTCGGCTTCCACAGCAGATTTGCGCCGGTTGCGCCACCACCAATAACCGATGGCACCTACGAGCAAATAAGGCATGGCCAGCATATACAGAATGCCCGTATTTAAACCACGGCCCGCCGTGCCGCCGTTTTGCAGGTTCGACTCAGCCGACATGCGGCACATTGGGCACTGGCCCAAAGCTTCTGGCGCAGCCACAAATAATAGGAGCAGCAAAACTGTGCTGACAGCAACAACCTGAAAGAAACGTTTGCTTTTCATCGTCCTGCGAATGTGTTTAGCATGAAAAATAGGTCAGCCGTAATAGGGTCGCAGCAGCAGATAACAGATAGGGCCGGTAATGGCCACATAAAGCCAGAGTGGGAACACCCAGCGCGCCATTTTTTTATGGCGCTCAAATTGACCTGTATAGGCGCGGTTGAACGTCAGGAGAATAAACGGCAACACTGCCGCAGCCAGTACAACGTGCGTAATCAGGAGGAAAAAATAGATGTACCGGAGTAATCCCTCCCCGCCGTAGCGCGTCTCCGGCGTGGTAAAATGATAAAGCACGTACGAAAGTAAAAACAGCGCCGAGGTCATCATCGCCACATAAATGGCGCGCCGATGTGCCTGCACATTCTTGCGCTTGATGAACCATAAAGCCATCAGCAAAATAACTGCTGTAAGCGCATTTAGCGATGCATGAAAAGGCGGCAGGAAACTGAAATCCGCACCCAAGTCCAGCTTGACTCGCCGCATGAGCACGACCAGAAAAAGCACCGCTGCCGACACTACATAGGCCAGCACGTTAAGGCGCTTCTCTAAGCGAACGGCATCTGAAAGTATTGCGTTAGACATGGCGTTATTCCCGAGGCAATAGTAAAGCAATGTGTTCTACCATGCGGCCAACCTCCTTTTCATCCAGCGCGTTGTAAAAGCGCCGAATAGTTCCGGTCGTATCGGCCAGAGCGTAGTAATGCGAAACGGGCTTGACGTTATTTTGTTCGCAATAAAGGGTGTAAGCATTCACCAGCGTTGCTCGCCAGGAGTTCAGCCCTCCTGACCATACCCACGTGGCATAATCAGCACTGGGCAGCGTGCGCGCATAAGTGCGAAACTCCGCCGTGCCGTCCTGGCTGATCATGACCAGGCGAAAGTGATCCGGCACAGCGGCCGACTTGAAACCGAACTGTTTGAAGAGGCGTTCACCTGTATCCAGAATAAATTTGTTCTCCGGCGTCAGGTCTGGGTTAGCGCCGAAATAATGAATGATGCATACCTTTTGGGTCAGCAGGTTGTCTTTGGAGCCATCGGGATAAATAACCGTTACAGGCTGTATTTTGCCGTATTCCCCCTTCAATTCTGCCTGCGCCTCTATTCGCCAATTCAAGCCGTTGCGCAGATACAACCACGACACAGCAGGCAGGCCAAAGAGCAAAAGGGCCAGTACACTCCAAACCACAAGCCTGCGCCTCATAGATACCTTCTCTGCCATAACATCTTCTCTTAAGTAGCACTCCTTAAACATAGAAGGCGAGGTTTGGTTGCCTCGCCTTCTCTTTTTATTAACCTTTCGTTGTCGAAGGGTAAGCAGTTCCTGGCAGCTGATAGAAGCCTTGAGGCTTGTTGGGTGAAGGCTTAACCACCTCTTCATCTTTCTGACGAATGAGCTCACGACGTTTTCCCCAGGAGTCGCCCTCTTGGAAGAATGCAATGATCGCCCAGACCAGAAGCAGCGTAGGCAGCAGTACACTCAGCACCAAACCGCGCACCTCGTATGCCATGTGCATAAAATAAAATATAATGAAGTAGGCCTTGTACATTGAAAAGCCTACCATCAGTAGCATGTACATGTAGTGGCCAAAGCCTTCTGTAAACTTGACACCCGGAATAAGATGGCCTTTAGCCAACAAGGCAATGACTACTTCCACAATCGTAATCACTCCAAGGATCATCAGCCCGCGAAACACTAAGGCTTTCTGCTCTTCATATGTTTGATGTCCAGCCATAATTATCAGGTCAGATAAAGGATAAAAGAAAATGCAGTTTTAAAAAGAGGAACGGTTATGGCCACCTGAAATTAAAGGAGGTAAAAGACCAAAAACACAAAGACCCATACTAAGTCCACGAAGTGCCAATAGAGGCCGACTTTCTCTACCATCTCATAGCCGTTTCGGCGCGCCACATACAGGCCGCTGGCGGCATTGATCATGATAATTGTCAAAATAACCACGCCCGAAAACACGTGGAAACCGTGGAAGCCCGTAATGAAAAAGAACAGAGCGCCGAAAGCCTTCGGGCCTAAACCGGCTTCCATCACCTGGCCAGCATACTCACCGCTGGTATACTTCACTAAGGGGATGTCAAACTTGCCATCGTGCTTGTGCAGCAGATAGTTATCACCTTTGGCAAAGGTTTTCGGAGTTCCATCCGGATTGCGCATTTCGGTACCATCCGGGTTCAGGTAAATACCATCAGCTATGTGACGGCTGAACGGGTTTTCCGAAACCGTCATGTGCTCTTTAACAATAAGCGTCGTCCACTCGTACGCCTGACAGCCCAGGAAGGTCGCACCTCCCAGAATCGTCAGAAACATCCAAAAAACCACCCCGTTTTTATTTTCTCTGTGCCCTTCTTGCACCGCGCGCACCATCGTAACAGAGCTGAAAATCAGAACGAACGTCATGATAGTTACGAAAATCAGCGGCAGATGGCCTTCAACAAACGGAAATGAGGAAAAAACAAAATCGGCCTCTGGCCAGGTCGGCGTACTGAAGCGCAGTGCGCCATAGGCAATGAGGAAGCCAGCAAACGTAAAAGCATCCGACAGCAGGAAATACCACATCATCAGCTTGCCGTAGCTGGCCTTGAACGGCTCCTTTGCGCCATCCCATGCACTTCCGTTCTCCTGATGAACGGCGTCGGTCTCGTGTGCGTGTGCTACAGAAGTATCTGCCATGTTCAATTGCGTATAGGTGAGTCAAGTTGAAAATTCGCGGCCAAAGTTCGGTACATCAGGGCGATTGAACCAAGAAGAAGACGAACAAATAAACCCAGAGGACATCCACAAAATGCCAGTAGTGCACCACCAGCTCAAAGCGCAGGCGTCGGCGAGGAGTCGGTTTGAAGGGCAGCGCATAAGCGTGTATCAGCGCAACGATGAGCGCCGTAACACCGCCCAGCACGTGCATGGCATGCACGCCGGAGATAACATAAATGAAAGAACTCGAGGGATTTACCGTAAAAGTAGCTCCCATGGCCGTCATCGCCTGCCAACCTGCGTACTGCAACACGACGAAGAGAAGCCCCAGCACCAGAGTGGTTACCAGCAAACCTTTGTAAAGGCGCTCCACTCCGCGCGTAAATGCCCGATACGAAGCGTGCAGCGTCAAACTGCTGAGCACAATGACCGCCGTGCTCAGCCAGAAAATATCCGGCAACCTGAACTCGTACCAGTTACCTGCCGCTCGCCGCACCAGGTAAGCACTTGTAAAGGCGCCAAACATCATAATAATAGTAGCAATGCCCACCCAGAGGGCAAACTTGAGCGGATGGATATTGTTACTGCGATATTCTCTCTGCACTATTTGCGACATAGTTTTCGTGTTGTGAGTAGGAGCGCGGATTTGTTTTTCACACCTTCGCGCTGAAAGAACTTTTTTGGGCCAATTAAAACCAATGTTTTACCGCATTATTCAATAAAACTCGCTTCTTCAAAGCGGGCTACCGCTTCCTGCTACAGCTACATCTATCAGAACAATCAGCAGAGATAAGGGCAGATGTAAAAAGGAGGCAAACATTTGCCGACGGGCAGCCTGATCTGTGCCTGTGCGATACAACGCCCAGCATTTACTGGCAAAATAGAGGTTTATCAAGCAGAGGGCCAGCATTGCCCAAAGGCTAATAAGCCCTGCTGCGTACCCAAAAACAGCATTCAAAAGCAATAAGAGGCAAAAACTAAACGAGAGCATTCCTACGGTCGGCGTCTTCCAGCCGGCTCGCGTAGGGAGCAAGTAAAAGCCCGCTTTTTTATAGTCTTCGTCTGCTACCCAGGCGACCGCCCAGAAGTGCGGAAACTGCCACAGGAACTGCATTACAAAAAGCATGGAAGCCATCGAGCTCCAGTGCCCTTCCCAGGCTACCGCTCCGATGACCACAGGCAAAGCACCTGGAACGGCACCTACCAACACCGCTAAAGGGGAATAGCGCTTCAGTGGCGTGTACAAAAAAGCATACGTAACCAAAGAAAGCGTACCCAGGAAACCCGTCAACGGATTGAAAAAGGCTAAGGCACTAAGCCCAACCACAGCCATCAGGCCGGCCAAAAGTACCGCATTTGGTACGCTCATGCGTCCGGCGGCCACAGGACGGTTCGCCGTGCGCTTCATCAGAATGTCGTATTCGCGTTCCAGTACTTGATTGAGCGCATTGGCTGCTCCCGTAACCAAAAAACCACCCAGGGCAAGAAGGAGCCAGCTGCTCCACGCAGCCTGGCTCCCTCCTACGATGCCAAAGGATATCAGCGCCGAAAAAAGCACCATCAGCGACAGCCGAAATTTCACCAATAAGGCCCAATCGCGCACCCACTGCCGCCAGCGAGGAGCTGCTACCACCTCAGCGCTGGCCGAGGACTTGCGAGGATGAACCGTCGAACGCATGTGCTTTTTTCTCGCTCTTTGTCAATTAGTGACCGTGATCGTGCTCGCCTTCGCGCAGCGGCACATACTGCGGCACATACTCCTGGCCACCTTTACCGTAGTCATACGCCCAGCGCTGAACCGCGGGGATATTACCCGGCCAGTTGCCATGCCCCGGATTGATTGGTGTCGTCCACTCCAACGTGTTGGCCCCCCACGGGTTCTTCGTCGTCATTTTACGACCGTTGAAGATGGAGTAGAAGAAGTTGACCACAAAGACTACCTGCAGGAAGAAAACGATGATGGCGGCAACCGTAATGAACTGGTTCAGCTCCGTGAAATGGCGGAACGAGTCAAACGAAGCACCACCGTCGTAGTAACGACGCGGAACCCCCGCCATACCCGTGTAGTGCATCGGCCAGAACACTGCGTAGGCGCCGATCATCGTACCCCAAAAGTGAATCTTACCTAACGTCTCATTCATGAAACGGCCAAACATCTTGGGGAACCATTGATAGATACCAGCGAACATCCCAAAGAAGGCCGCCACGCCCATCACGATGTGGAAGTGTGCCACCACGAAATAGGTGTCGTGCAGCTGTACATCAATAGCCGAGTTGCCGAGGAAAATACCCGTCAGACCACCCGAAATAAACAGCGACACGAAGCCGAGCGCGAACAGGCTGGCCGAATTGAAGCGGAAATTCGAGCCATATACCGTGGAAATCCAGTTAAACACTTTCACTGCAGAGGGGACCGCAATGATGAGGGTGAACACCACAAAGAAGTTACTGATGAACGGGTTCACGCCTGCCATAAACATGTGGTGCGCCCACACGATAAACGACAGGAAAGCAATGGCCAAAATCGAGAGCACCATGGCGCGATAACCGAAAATCGGCTTGCGAGCATGTACTGAAAGCACTTCTGAAACGATGCCCATCGCCGGCAGGATGATGATGTACACCTCTGGGTGCCCCAGGAACCAGAACAGGTGCTGATACAGAATCGGGCTACCACCAATACGGTCGAGAATTTGACCGCCCACAACGATTTCGCTCAGGTAAAACGACGTACCCATGCTGCGGTCGAACATCAGCAACAGCACGCCCGACAGCAGTACCGGGAACGACAACACACCGATAATAGCCGTGATGAAGAAAGCCCAGATGGTCAGCGGCATGCGCCACAGGTTCATCCCTTTCGTGCGCAGGTTCAGCACCGTCGTTACATAGTTGATACCGCCCAACAGCGCCGACACGATGAAGAAGGCCATCGCAACGATCCACATCGTCATGCCTGCGCCTGAACCTTCCGATGCTTGTGGCAAAGCACTTAACGGTGGATAAGCCGTCCAACCGCCCGAAAATGGCCCCGTGCTCAAGAAAAGCGACAGGAACATCACCACACTGGCCAGAAAGAAGAACCAGTACGAAAAAGCATTAAGCAGCGGCGAGGCCATATCTCGAGCGCCTATCTGAAGCGGAATGAGCAGGTTTGAGAATGTACCGCTCAGACCGGCCGTCAGCACAAAGAAGACCAGCACCGTGCCGTGAATGGTTACTAAAGCATAGTAGAACTCCGGGTCCAGTTTCCCAATACCGGCATCATTCACCTGAATCCACTTACCCAGCACAGGCTTGAGCCAGGCCAGGTCAGCCTCAGGGAAGCCCAGTTGCAGGCGGAAAACCAGCGACATCATTGCGCCCATCAGGGCCCAAAAGATACCGGTGATCAGGAACTGACGCCCAATGATTTTGTGATCCGTACTAAAGATGTACGTCGTCAGGAAGTTGGACTGATACTTGTCGCCGTGATGATGCTCATGGAAGTGATCGTCATAACCCATCTCCCGGGTCAGTTTCTCCTCCAGCGTGTCTAAGGAGTCAACAGCGACTTTGGTCATTTCAGCCATAGCCAGATGTAATGTTTTAGTAGGTGAACGTTGGGAAAAGGGCCCCCGGTGTTCTTGTTTCTCTCGTATGTTTAGAGGCTGGTCGTTTCCGTTTTAGCAGGAGCATTCGCATCGCTCGCCGGAGGATCAATATCCAGCACTTTGCCTTTGTTCGGGTCTTCGTCCTTGCCCCGAATTTGCGACATATAGTAAGACTCTTGTTGCTTATACCAGGCATCGAACTCCTCCTGGGATACTACACGGATGATGCGCTTCATCGAGTAGTGTCCCTTGCCGCACAATTCGGCGCAGGCCAATTCGTACTCGAACTTCTCCCAGCGCTTCGGCCCTTGCGGGTCGGTCGGGTCATAGGGCTGGTGGTATTCCGGATACTTGCGCAGTTCATTGCGATATTCTGCCGTCGTCTTGATGGGTGTAAATACAAAGTAGGTAGGCATACCCGGCACTGCGTCCATCTTTACCCGGAACTGCGGCAAGTAGAAGTTATGCAGCACATCTTTGGCAATGATGCGCACGCGCACCTTCTTATTGACCGGCAAATAGAGTTCCTGGCTGACAATCACGTCGTCCCAGTTCTTGCGATCCCTAAAGTCCTGGCCAATTTGATTGGTCGCCGTAGTAAGGCGATAATCGCGCGCACCCAATTTGCCATCCGGCCCTGGATAGCGAATGATCCAGTTGAACTGCTGACCCGTGGCCTCAATCTCGATATAATCTTCATTCTCACTCACGTCGGCCATGATGGTGTTCCAGGCATCCAGGCCGCGCACCACCAGCAGCGTCATAACTACTGCCGGCACTGCCGTCCAGATGATCTCCAGACGATCGTCGTGCGAAATGAAGGATGCCTGACGATCTTCGCGCCAGCGGTACTTGAAAGCAAACCAAAACAGCGCAATGTGTGTGATAACGAAAACGATGCCCGTAAAGAACAGCGTAACGTTAAACATGCTGTCAATGGCGCCACCGTGCTCAGAGGCTGCCGAATGTGGACCGTATCCCAGCAGTTCATTCTTGTAGTAATAAGACGAAATAAACACCGCGGCCAGGAATACGACCAAAAAGCCCAAGGAGAGCACGGCATTCCACCAGCTGCTTTCGCGCATAACCTCGCGCTCGCCCTTAATTTGAGCCGTCAGTTCGACTACCCGGGCGATTTGAACCAGTACGATGCCAACGAGAATGATGCAAAGAAGAATAAGTAGCGCAGTCATTGCGGTAATTTTTTTGCTTAAAAACGCAGAAATATCCGACGGGTTTACGCAGGCTCTAAAACGCCATACGCTTAGAATCGTTCTAAATTAATGATGATCGTGCCCGCCTTCTTCGCCATCAATGTATACGCCTGTAGTGTGATGCAGGCTTTCCTCCAAAAACGGATCGCGCAGCGGCAGCAGCGGAGCACGCTCCAATTGGCGGAAGAAGAAAAACAAGAAGAGGCTCAGGAAACCGATCAAAACACCGATCTCCTGGAAGCCCGGCAGAGTGTAGCCTAACTGGAAGCCTCTGCCGGTTTCTTCATGATGGCCGTCGTGGCCATCATGGTCGCCGGCGTGGTGGGCATGCTCACCGTGCGTATCGGCTTGGGCGCCGCCATGCGCGGGCTCCTGGTGGTCAGTGTCCTGGGCACCCTGGCCGGTTACGGGAATTTTTTCCGTAGGCTGCTGCTCATTGCCCTGATGGCTTTGCTCGGCAGCAGCGGCACTCACACCTGCCAACACGCGCGGCATTTTGCTCACGTCGGGCGCCTGGCTCAGGTCTTTGATGTCGCTTTTCAGGCTACCGTGATGACCGCCCTCCGAGTGTTCCATTGCTTCGATGGCAGCAATGCGCGCGCCCGGCTTGATCATATAGAAGAAGTCGAGCCAGTGGCCAAAGAACACCAGTAGCGCGGCAAAGAACAGCGTACCCGCCTTGCGCTTGGTGTCGTTGCGCATCAGCACGAAGAACGGCACAACGAAGTTGAGCACCAGATTACCCCAGAAAAGCACCGGGTAGTTATCCATGCGCTCTTTAAAGTAAATAGTCTCTTCGCCAATGTTGCCGTACCAGATGAGCATGAACTGGTCGAACCACAGGTAAGTCCAGAAAATGCTGATACCAAAGAGGTATTTGCCTAAGTCATGCAGATGCTCGCGTGTTACGTATTCCAGATAGCCCTTCGATTGCAGGTAGAGGATAAGCGCAATGAACAGCGCCAAACCACCCAGGAAGAGCGAAATGGTAGAATACCAGGCAAACATGGTGCTGTACCAGTGCGTATCAATAGACATGATCAGCTGCCAGAGGAACACCGTGCTCAAAAAGCCGCCCAGCGGCAGGAAGGAGGCCGCCCACTTGCGCTCGCGCTTGTAATAGTCGAAGGAGGGCGTTTCATGCTCATCCTGAGCCAACGAATTTTGGCGCAATTTATAGGCCCAGAAGTACCAGATGGCTAAAAAGCCTACGGTACCTATGGTGAAAAAGACCGGATTGAGGAATCCTGCCTTGCCAGCGATAATCTCGTCATAGACACTGCTGGACGGGTCGGTAATACCCGGCGTGTTCCAATGATACAAATGGTGCAAGTGCCCCCAGACGCCGATGACCACCACCAGCAACAGAACAATACCTACCAACATAAACTGGCTCATTGCCTCCCACAAGCGCTTGATGACCACCATCCAGCCCGCAAAGGCCGTAATCTGGCCGCTCAGGAAGAACATGGCCGTGAAGGCTATGCCCGTGAAAAACACGGCATTGTGCAGGTAATTGGTCCAGAAGCGCGTGTAAAAGGCGTCATCGCCCACGGCCGACCATGCGAGGCATACTGCCCCAATGACCATGCCTATGATCAAATTGCGCTTCAGTTTGCTCTCAAAAACGAACTGTGTATTCAGGTTCATATCGCAAAACCGGTGTGAGCCCGGAATTTTAGATGTTTTAAGTCAGCAGTGAACAGACGTTTTTACTTACTTTGTTGTAAAGAGCGAATGTAGTGGATGACCTGCCAGCGCTCCTCGTATGAAAGCTTATCGGCATAGCCTCCCATCACGTTCTTGCCGTACATGATGGCGAAGTAATAGCGGCCTTCTTTGGCCTGCTTCATTTCATCGTCCGTCAGATTTTTAGGTTGAGCCAGATACTTCGAGTTCGGCATGGTAACGATGTAGCCCTGTCCATCGCCTTTTTCGCCGTGGCAGATGGCACAGTACAGGTTGTATAGGTTTTTGCCGCGCTCCAGGCCCTCTTTGGTCAGAGGAATAGGGTTGGTCGTCATTTCCTTTTCGCAACGCAGGCGTTCCTCTTCCGTATCTTCATAATAAAAAGGCACTTGCCCGTTGACGGGCGCCGCTATAGCGTTGGGAGCATTCTTACCGCGTACCACGTCAAGCGCTCCGGCACCTGCGTAGTTCACTGCAGTGTAGCCACGCGCTATGGTACCCGCCACCGGCTTGCGCGGCTGCGACAAGCGCGCTTTGGGGAAGGTGCTCTCTTCGTCCCAGTGATTCCAGCTGTAATTTGCCACCACGTTGGCCTCATACGTAACCGGGTGATACATGTCGGGCATGTATTCGTGGCCCGTTTTATTCTTGCCTGCCGGCGAACACAAAGAGAAGAGCCAGGCAAACAGAGCGACTCCCAGAATGGCGCCAATTGCGTATTTCATGTTATTCCTTTTCTGTTGATGAAATGGCTTTCTAAACGAAAACAGCGGTTATTTAGATGGTCTTTTCGTGTACCTCCGCGGCCCCCGTGCGCTGGAAGAATTCCTTGAAGCTGGATACCACGCGCTGCTCTACCTCCGTCACGTCAAAGGCAATGCAGAATTTGTCGTCGCTGATGCGGTTGTCCAGAATTTTGGCCTTCACACCGGGCCACATGCCGCAAATCGTGTAGAACGTAATGGTCATGCCCCAGGCCGCGAAGAGCACCGTCATCTCAAACGTTATCGGGATGAATGACGGCACGGGCCAGTAGGGCTTGCCGCCGAAGAGGATGGGCCAATCCTTAGCCAATGCCCACGACATGAACAGGAAGCCGAACAGGGCACCTGTGGCCCCGTAAACAAAGCCCAGGATATGCAGGCGGCTCTCGCTCAACCCCAGAATAGGATCCAGGCCGTGTACTGGGAAGGGCGTGTAAACATCCATGATGTCCAAATGGCCCTGGCGCGCCGTCTTTACGGCGCTTTTTAGTTCCTCCTCGTCGTTATAGAGGCCGTATAATACTTTCTTGCTTTCAGCAGACATAGTGTGTTATTCTGTTTTGCTGATAAAGTTGGGCTTTAGTTTTCCTCCTCTTGCTTTTCGGCAACTTGCTGGGCGTGATGATGGGCGTCCTTGTGTGCCTTCGGGCCAATGTATTGGTCGCCGGCCACCTTCAAGATAGCCTTCACCTCTGCAATAGCCACCACCGGCGCTAAGCGTGTGAAGATCATAAAGAGGAAGAAGAACAGACCAATGGTGCCTGTGAAAATCGAGATTTCTACCCACGTAGGCGTGTAATAGCTCCACGAAGAGGGCAGATAATCGCGTGCCAGCGTGGTAGCGATGATGACGAAGCGCTCGAACCACATGCCGATATTGACCACGATGGACAGGAAGAACGTCCACCAAATGCTGCGGCGAATGCGGCGCGACCAGAACAGCTGCGGGCTGATGACGTTGCAGAACATCATACCGAAATACGACCACCAATACACGCCGAATACGCGGTTGTAGAAGGCGAATTGCTCATAGATGTAACCCGAATACCAGGCGATGAACAACTCCGTCAGGTAGGCCACGCCCACAATCGTGCCCGTGAGCACAATCACCTTGTTCATGGAGTCAATATGGTTGATGGTGATATACTCCTCTAATTTCAGCACCTTGCGAGTAATCACCATCAGCGTTTGCACCATAGCGAAGCCAGAGAAAATAGCACCGGCCACAAAATAGGGCGGGAAAATGGTCGTGTGCCAGCCCGGAATGACCGACGTGGCGAAGTCGAACGACACAATAGTGTGCACTGAAAGCACCAGTGGCGTCGAAAGACCAGCCAGAATGAGCGAGAGCGACTCCCAGCGCTGCCAGTGTTTGGCGCTGCCCGTCCAGCCGAAGGAGAAGATTTCGTACATCTTCTTACGGAAGCCAGCTGCACGGTCGCGCACCGTAGCCAGGTCAGGCACCAGACCCGTGTACCAGAACAGCAGCGATACCGAGAAATAGGTCGAGATAGCAAACACGTCCCACAGCAGCGGCGAGTTAAAATTGACCCACAGCGGCCCGCGTGTATTAGGGAAAGGGAAAATGAAGAAGGCCAGCCACAAACGGCCCATGTGAATGAGCGGGAACTGACCCGCGCAAACCACGGCGAAGATGGTCATGGCTTCGGCAGCGCGGTTCACACCAGTGCGCCAGCGCTGGCGGAACAGCAACAGGATGGCCGAAATCAGCGTACCGGCGTGGCCAATACCGATCCACCATACAAAGTTGGTGATGTCCCAGGCCCAGTTGATGGTGCGGTTGGCGCCCCATTCGCCGATGCCTTTCCATATCGTCCACACAACGGCGAATACATACAGCGCCGTAAAAGCCGAAGCCACAGAGAACGCTAAAATCCACTCGCGAGAGGGCGCGCGCTCAGTAGGCACGCACAAGTCTTCCGAAATCTGATGGTAAGACTTATTCCCTTCGATGAGGACATGTCTGACGGGTGCTACGGGTTGAGACATATCGTTGTAGTGTTGGGTGTATTATCCTGATTTGAAAATAAAATCCGGGCGCCAAAGGACACCTTAAGAATTGTAAATTTTAGCCGAATAGCGCACGCCAGGGCGGACGTTAATTTCCTCCAGCACCTGATAGGCCAGCTCCTCTTGTTTTTTGATGGCCTGGCTGACAGCACTGTTCGGATTATTCAGGTTGCCGAATATGATGGCGCCCGTGGGGCAAGCCGTCTGGCAAGCGGAGCGCACGTCGTTGTCTTCGATGGGGCGCCCTTCGCGCTTGGCCGTAAGTTTGCCTTCCTGGATACGCTGGATGCAGAAGGAACACTTCTCGATGACTCCGCGACTGCGCACTGTAACGTCAGGGTTGAGCACCATGCGCACTAAGTTATCGGCATAGAATGGGATGTCGCCTTCTTCCACGCGGAACAGGCGCTCTTCATTGGCCGGGAACGTGTCGGCAGTGGTGTAATCCAGCCAGTTGAAGCGGCGCACCTTATAAGGGCAGTTGTTGGCGCAATAGCGCGTACCGATGCAACGGTTGTACGCCATTTGGTTAAGGCCCTCGGCCGAGTGGTTAGTAGCGTTCACCGGGCAGACGTTTTCGCACGGCGCGTTGTCGCAGTGTTGGCACATCATGGGCTGATAGACCACCTTCGGATTCTCCAGATCGCCGTAGTAGTAGCGGTCAATGCGCAGCCACGTCATTTCGTGATGGCGTCCGACCTCGTTTTTGCCCACGACGGGCACGTTGTTTTCGCTTACACAAGCCACCTGACAGGCGCCGCAACCGATGCAGGCGTTCATGTCAATGAACATGCCCCATTTAGGCCCGGTACCAAAGTAATCTGTACGGTCAGGGTACAGCGTCTGCTCGTTCAGATGGCTGGCATGTTTGTGGAAGTTGGCCAACTTCTCGCGCAATTTGGGCAAATCGTTGACGTGTGCCTGGAAGATAATCGAGCGGTCGGTCAACGATCCCTGATAAGCCAGCACTTGTTCGTCGGCGTTGATGGTCTTGCCGCTCTTTTCATCTTTGGCTGCCAGACCCATCGTGTGGTGGTGCTGTACGCACGCAAAGTTCTTTTCAGCACCTACTTTGCCCGACACTTTGGCCTCTTTGGCGAAGTACTGGATGAAACCGCCATCTATGGGCAGCCACGGGTTCACGTTGACGCCGTAGCCTACGCCGCAACCACCACTTTCGCGACCACCGCCCAGCGCAATAGCCACCGTGCCCGGTGCCTGACCAAAGGCGCGCACCACCGTGCAGACGTGCTTCTTGCCGTTGACTTCCACCTCGACTTTATCGCCGTCTTCCAAGCCCATCCAGCCGGTCATCTTGTTTTTGCCATCCCATTCTACCGGAATGCTCAGGTAGTTGCCCCAGACGGTGCGGTTGACTGGGTCGGGCATCTCCTGCAGCCACGGGTTGTGGGCATATTGGCCGTTGCCGATATTCACGGACTCATAAAAAGCGATTTCTACCGCAGCAGAACCGGGCTGCGTCACCAAAGCCGGGTTCAGGCTGACGCCCGGGCTGAACGACACGGTGCGCGGCGCAGGAGGCACTTCGAATACGCCGTCGTGCAGGCTCATGTCCCAGAAAGCCGCGCCGGTAGCGTATTTCGACTGCTTGGCCTTCATGTCGTTGGCCCAGTGCGACTTGAGGTATTGGTAATAAGGTTGTTCGTCCTGGCGGTTGAGATTCGGGCTATCGGCCCATTCCAGCAGCGACAGCTCGGCCTGGCGCGTATCAAACAGCGGCGCAATGGTCGGCTGTATCAGACTGTAATGGCCCGTCTTTGGCTCGGCATCGCCCCAAGACTCCAGCAGGTGATGCGCCGGAGCGGCATAGGTACACAGGGCTGTGGTTTCGTCCATGATGCCTGAGAACGAAATGCGCGTATTCACTTTGGCAAAGGCCTTTTTGAACTGGTCGGCATTCGGCAGCTCGTAGGCCGGATTGGCGCCCCACACGATGGCGATAGCCACCTGACCAGCATCCATTTCGCCAATAAGGCGCATCATATCGCGCTCGTCGCCCTCGTGCAAGTGATTGAGCACGCTGAAATCAATGGTATTGTTGATGTTGCCAAGCAGGTCGTTAATCTTGTTGACGATGATCTGCTCCATCACATTGTTGGAGCCGCACACCACCAGCGATTTGCCGCGCAGGGCTATCAGGTCGGTAGCTGCCTTCTTGATGCCGGCCTTGGCCTTGTCGTTGAGAGCCGGGCCGCTGATGGTCGGCGCACCAGCGTGTTGAGCAATCTCGTTGTAAAGCGCACAGATGGCCGCGCCCATCTCGCTAGGGCGTATCTGGATGCGCATATCGGCATTAGAGCCGGTGAGACTCATGTGGCTTTCCACCTGATAGTGGCGCGACATGGAGGGTTTGTCGAGCGACTGAATTTTGCGGCGCGAAGCATAATCGCGGGCATGCTCAATGGGGCTTACCCACGTGCCGAGGAAGTCGGCGCCGAATGAAACGATGACGTCAGCATCCGCAAACTTGTAGGTCGGAATGCCGCGCACGCCAAAGCAGACCTGATTGGCTGCCAACAAAGCCGCATGCGACACCGAGTCATACGTGATGACGCGCGTATTCGGGTATTTAGCCAAAAACTCACCCAGGGCTTTCTTGGCCGTAGGGCTGATGATGGTATTCGTGATAATACGGATGTTACCGCCCAGTTGCAGCTGCCCCTTGATTTTTTCATCCAGGTCTTTCCAGGAAAGTTTTTTCACCTCGCCGCCCTCTTCGATTTTGCCGGGATGCTTCAGGCGGCGCGTATCGTACAGGCTCAGTACCAAAGCCTGAGCACGCGCACTGGTGCCACCGGAGGTTACGCTGCTGAGGGTATTGCCTTCAATCTTGATGGGGCGGCCTTCGCGCGTCTTTACCAGAATGGCGCAGTAGTCGCTGCCATTGACGAAAGAGGAGGCGTAATAGTTAGCCACACCCGGCACGATAGCGTCGGGTTTGGTTACGTATGGAATGGCCTTACGCACCGGGATTTCGCAAGAGGCAGCCACCGTAGCAGCGCCCAGGCCAAAGCCCATGAGTTTGAGAAAGTCGCGGCGAGAAGGCATCCAGCCGCCGGGTGCATCGGCCAATTCTTCCAATAAAAACTCCTGTTCAGCCGATTTCAGGAAAGCGTCCTCGCGGTTCAAATCGTCGGCGCTGACCCAGATACCGTTGTCTTGATGCTGCATATCGCTGGAAGGATGGAATGTAATAAGAGAAGTGGGTTAGGGAAAGGTGAGCAGTTTAATAGTGGCACTTCTGGCACTCTAAGCCGCCAATGTCGGCCACCGTTACTTTTTCGCGCTTGCCGCCCTTGAGTTCTTCGTGGTAGCGGGCATATTGCTGGTAGTAATCGTTGTCTTTGAACTTGACTTCCGTCTGGCGGTGGCAGTTGATACACCAGCCCATGCCTAAGGTGGAGTATTGATATACCTCCTCCATTTGCTCGATGGGGCCGTGGCACTGCTGGCAAGCCACCTGTCCTACGGCCACATGTTGAGCGTGGTTGAAATAGGCGTGGTCGGCCAGATTGTGAATGCGCACCCACTCAATCGGGCCTTGAATCTTGCCGTTCGAGTCGTTTTTGAGCGCTTTGACGATGCCTTCCCATTGGGTTTCGACCACCATGCGGCCCGCATCGTTGAGCGTGGTGAGGCCGTTATCGGCTACGTATTCCTGGCCTATCCATTTTTTGTACAGTTCTTCGATCTGCTTCTCCGTCCAGTTTTCGTAGTCGGGAATGTACTTGTTGGTGATCGGGTCGTAGCCAATGGAGGCGTAGATTTTTGTGATTTCGGCCGTGCCGGAGACGGTACCTTTTTTCACCACGGTATGGCAATTCATACACGTATTAGCGCCCGGGATGGAGGCGTGCTTAGAGCGGCGAGCCGAGTCGTGGCAATACTGACAATCAATTTTATTGGTACCTGCATGCAAGGCATGGCTAAAGGCAATGGGTTGCTCAGGCTGATAGCCTTGCTGACGGCCCATGCGCGTGGCGTTATCCACCGTTTTGTAGCCGAAGATGAGCGTTGCAGCGAAAACGCCAAAAGCAATAGTACCCTTGGTAGTCAGGATTTGTGCCAGCGTGCGACGCACCGGTGCCTCTCCGGCCTGTATGCGCGTGAGGTTTTGCAGGTTATCCACAATGCGCATAAGGGCGAACGAGAGCAAACCTAACACCACGGCAATACCCACAAAAATCCAGAACGTGGAGTCGTCTTTCTTACCGACGACGGTCTGCCCTGGTTGGCCCGGCGCACTTGCCGTAGCAGCCTTGTTGACAACGTCATTGACATAAAGCAAAATACTCTCAATTTGCTCGTCGGTCAAACCCGGAAAGTTGTTCATCAGCGTGGGCTTCCATTGGTTCCACAGCTCTACGGCACGCGGGTGCCCTGATTGTACCATGGCCTGCGAAGCGCGAATCCACTTGTACAAGTCTTCGCGCGGATATGCGGCCCAGCGTTCTTCAACTCCGCCGAGTGCGGGACCGGTCAGGTTGGTCTTCATGTCCCGGCTATGGCAGGAAGCGCAGTTAGCCATGAACAAGCTTTTGCCCTCTTCCACGTTCGGCGCCGCCTGTAAAGAGCTTACAGCCAGCAGGAAGACAGGCACTATCTGACAGATGCGTTTCAACAACATATTGATAAAGTGCTACTTATTGGTCTATTTGTATTTGCCGCAAAAGTAATTCTCCCGTTCGTTTTGTTTCGAGGGCGCAGGAACGGTCGCAGCGTATTTAGATAGTCTCTAAACTTTATTGCGCAGCGCAAGTTAACGCGCCGTTAAAATTAGAAGCGCGGCAAAGGTAGGCAGGCAGGGTAGGATTGCAACAATTTGGTAAAAAATTTCCTACTGCTCTGCCAGCTTTTGCAAGATAAGCCCGGAAGTTTATTAGCGCTTATCGCCGACGCATGATGGAAACAGCGCCCTGAATGGGGGTTCCCTCGGGCGTAGTCAGCACGTAGAAGTACACTCCATCAGGGAATCGCCCTGCTGTGAAGGGCGTCGCTAAGGTATTTTCCCACACTACAGCGCCGCTGCGGTTGTAGATCACTATCCCGTAAGCCGATGGATCCGCGGCATCGGAGAGCAGCACGATGTTCCACGTTCCATTCTGGCCGTCAGCATCAGGGGTGATAATTTCCGGAATATAGATACCATCCACCGAAGGTGGCACCACATGCACCACCACCTGAGCGGGTTGGCTGGAGCAACCGCTTCGACGCGCAAAGACAGTGAACTCCACCCGACCGGGTGCTTTAAGGGAGTTCAGTTCGAAGCGACGTCCCTGCACCGGCCCAACACCCGAGGGCGGAATGCTCCCCACATTGACAGACACCGCCGTCCACTGCAGCTGAGCCAAGAGGCTGGTGGCGCAGTTGAGCGTTGCCGTCTGCCCATGCGAAAGGGTGATTTCGCTGGGCAGGCACGTCAGCGGCGGATACGGTATGCGCGCAACGTTTTTTTCTACGATAGTTGAGCAGCCATTGGCGTTGGCCGTAACCGTTACAGTATAGATGTTGGAGCCATCCGTCGGAGGCGTTACGTTCAGAAGCATTCCGGTAGAGCCGTCTGACCAGCGAAAGGTCGCCGGGTCTGGTGTCAGGACCGACAGTACCACCAACTCACCGGCGCAGACAGTATCGCGACTGCTGCTGATGCTGGCCACAGGTGGTTGAGTATTCTGAAAAACGGCTTTATCACCGTAGCCTACGCAGCCATTGTCTAAGGCGGTTACAGTAACGGCATAAATGCCCGGCTGGCTGACGGCAATCTCTTTCGTAGTGGCGCCATTGCTCCACTGATAGGCATACGAGCTGCTGCCGGCAGAGAGCGACGCCTGAGCCTGAAGGGTCAGGGTGGTATTTTTACAATCCAGCACGTCGGTCCCCGAAGCGCTGCTGATGTTCACCTGTACAACCGGTATGTCGCCGGGTACGATATTGATAGCTGCTGTGTCGGCGCAGCCGTTGTCGGCCCTGCGCACGGTCAAGGTGTAAACACCTGGGGCACCAATCACAGGGTTGAGGGTGTTACTGCCGCTCAGGATGACGCCGCCCAAAGAAGCAGTCCAGCCAAAGGCGAGGTTACCCGGCGCACTGGAGTCGACCACCGTAACACCTCCTATCGATTGTGCGCAGCTGTTCAGCTTTTGCTGCGGTTCGGCCACCTGAATTTCAGGGTATTCGGGTGGCCGGACGGACGTCAGATTACTGGCCCGGCATCCCGCTGGCCCGGTAACCGTATATAAATAGGTGCCGCTTTGCGCCGTGACATAGTTCGGTTGGGTAGCGCCAGGGATGTTGACGAACTGCACTCCTATTAATTTTGACCACTGCGCCTGGAAGCCGTTGTGTGGAGGCGGCGAGCCTTTTAGCGTTACCTGACTTCCGGGCAGGCAGGTCAGCACCGCTGGGTCTGGCTCGGTTTCTATGCTCACCCCCCAAGTCGGGTCGTTGACGTATTCCACCTGGAAGGCGTATTGCACAAAGCAATTGCTGCACAACGCTCCCGTCGGTGTACACATGATGGAAGACAGCGTCAGGGTGTACGTGCCCTCACCCAGCTGCTGATCACTTGCCAGGCGGAAGGTGTTCTGGCTCTTGTCGTATAGTAACACAAACGTGGAACTTTTGTAGCTAAGCACCCCGGTAAACTGCGTCGAGTCTTCAAAATAGCGCTCTACTCCCGTGGCGAATTGAATGGCGAACGCAAAATTGCGAATCGTCTGAGTGCATGGCATCTGGCTCTTGCCATTCAATGCTGGCAGAACAACAGCTTCGCCAGAGGCGTAAATCACCCGCGAGTTACTCGTGTTCACCTCAAAGCAGTCTTGCGCCTCTCCGGAGGACGCCAACAGCCAAAGCCCAAGTACACTGACCCAAAAACGCGAAATGAACATGGTGTTTTACTTTTTTTGAAAGCAGCGAGCAATGCGCACCCCCGCCGCCTGATGGCCTCAAGCATTGCGCCTTGCCGCTCGAATCGGTGATGGATGAATTAAACGCAGCAAATTTCGAGCAAAAAGCGCAGGCAGCGGCGTAAATCCGCGTGTTGCCCAAAAAGACGCCCCTGAGCACTTTACTTGTGCACCTGACCGCCTACCTTCGCCAAAAAGTTCTTCTTTCAGCCTCCTCATGTGCGCTTACAAGCCTCCCTCTTCGTCCGACGATGGCTTCTGGTTCAAAACTGGGCTTTTCGCCCTGCTGGCTGGCCTTGCATTCTGGATATTCCAGCAATTCGACAGCGGCAAAAAAGAGACGCCCCTGCCACGAGCCGAATACCCAAGTGCGTCATCGGCTCAATGCTTAGTGCCCGACGAGATATTGCCCACCAGCACCACAGGTGTCATCGTACACCACACCTATTATGTATCGTCATATTCAGAAGACCACGAGCAAGCCGAATGGGTCGCCTATGAGCTGCGCCGCGAACGCCTCCAGCAGCCCTGGGTTGAGCGCTCCGGTGCCTTCCGCCCCGACCCGCAGGTGCGTACCGAAAGTGCCACGCCGCGCGACTACAGCGGCAGCAGTTACGACCGCGGCCACTTAGTGCCCGCCGCCGACATGGCCTTCGATGCTACCGCCATGGACGAAACCTTCCTCATGAGCAACATCAGCCCGCAGGTGCGCACCTTCAATGGCGGCATCTGGCGCGAACTGGAGGAAAACGCCCGCGACTGGGCCAAACGCATGGATATCCTGTACATCGTTACTGGCCCCGTGCTCACACGACCAGGACTGGGCCAGATCGGCTTCAACCGGGTAACTGTACCGGCAGCATTCTACAAAGTCATCTACGCCCCTCAGCAACGTAGCGCCATCGCCTTCGTCATCCCAAACGCCCAAAGCGACCGACCGCTCATGGAATACGCCTGTGCTATCAACGACGTAGAAGCGCTCACCGGCATTAACTTCTTCCCGCGCCTGCTGCGCAGCTCCGATGCACACCTCAAAGCCACCGTAGATAAAAACCTCTGGCCCATCAGCAGTAAACGCTACGAACGCCGCCTGCGCCAGTGGAACCGCGAATAAGCGGTGCTCAGGGGCAAATTATCGCTGGAACCGACAAAAATCACCTCGGCCCACCAGATGACCATTTCGACATTCCGCCTACTTTTGTGCATTCATTTTCCTTATTAACCACAACATGGCTTATACGCGATACAGCGGCGGCTGGGGATGTCTGCTCATCGGAGCAGTGGTCTTGATTTTGCTCTTTTACCTCTTGCGTGCGATACTCTTCGTGCTGTACATCGTATCGCCCGCCCTCCTGCTGGCGGCCATTGTCATCAACTGGCGCGCCGTATGGGACACCCTCCGAGAGTTCTGGGCCATGCTGCTCGAACGCCCATTCTCCGGCCTGATCATGACCGTGTTAGCGGTTATACTGTATCCCATTACGGCGCTCTACCTGTTCATGCGCGCCTTAGGCTACCTCCGCATGGAACAGGCATTTGGCCCGACATACAACGAAGACTACAGCGCTGCAGAAGGCGAATACATTGAGTTCGAGGAAATTGAAAGCACGCCACCACGCCGAGCCGAAAGGGTGGAAGATATCGAAATAGAACCCATTCCACCGCCCGACGACCTACCTAAGGATAGTGGCAAACCCTGAAGACGTCCCTGTGCGCCAACATTCCTTCGGAATAGCGCTATGAGCCCTGTTCTTTTAAAAAAAATCTTTGGCTGTTTCTCAACAGCGCGCTACCTTTGCAGCCCAATTTTTAATATGCTCAGGGATGGACCCTCTCTCCGCATACACCCTTCCCATTCAGGGCTTGAAAACCGGCATGCACGAATACCGGTATATGCTGGCGGGTGATTTCTTTCGCCACTTTGAGGGTTCGCTCATCCAAGAAGGCTCCGTGCAAGTAATGGTTTCGGTGGACAAACGCCCTAGCCTTATGATCCTGGACTTCCACCTTTCCGGTTACACGGAAACGACCTGCGACCGCTGCATGGCTCCCATACGGTTGCCTCTGAACGAAGAGACCCGCCAACTCATCATCAAGTACGGTGACGCTGAAGAGGATGAGGACAACGACGAAGTCGTCTTCATCCCACGCGAAACACCGCAGTTTCAGCTGGCACCCTACCTGTACGAATTCGCGATGTTGGCACTGCCCATGACGAACACGTACGACTGCCAAAGCGAAATACCGCTACCCTGCAATCAGGAGGCGCTCCGCATCTTGAAAGACATTTCCGCCGACGAACAGCCCAACCTTATTTGGGAGGCGCTCAAAGGCTTACAGTAACGCAAATCGCTGATTTTTTTTCAAAAAATAAACGCATTCGAATATGCCCAATCCTAAATGGCGGCATTCTAAGCGCCGCAAGCGCGCTCGCCGCACCCACTACAAAGCGCCGCTGCCTACGCTATCGAACTGCCCTGCTACCGGCGAAACCCACCTGCGCCATCACGCCTATGTAGTGGATGGCAACCTGTATTACCGCGGCCGCCTTTTGGTGAACTACACCGGCGGCGGCGAAGAAACCGCATAGGCATAGCCCGCAGAACACCCCTGAGCGAGCGCTCTTCTGCGCTCCATCCGCTTGTACTGCCCGCGGCACAGGCAGTTTTTTTAGAGAACGCCTGAAAGCATCTCGCTTGCTATGAAGCAAATCATCAATACACCCGAAGCACCGGCGCCCATCGGCCCTTACAACCAGGCCGTTCGCGCGGGTAATTTGCTTTTCGTGTCAGGGCAAATAGCCCTTGACCCTCAGAACGGTGAACTTGTCCTCGACAGCATCGAAGCCGAGACACATCAGGTGCTCCAGAACGTGAAAGCCATTCTGGCGGCTGCCGGCACTGGCCTGCAAAACGTGCTCAAAGCTACCGTATTCGTGAAGGACATTAACCAATTTAGCCGCATCAATGCGGTTTATGGCGAGTACTTTCCGCCTGAGTCCGCTCCCGCGCGCGAGTTGGTGCAGGTGGCCGAATTACCGCGCTTTGTCAATGTAGAGATTTCCGTCATCGCAACGGTATAAACCCGTCCGCTATGAAGAACGTCCTGTCCGGCATTCAGCCCACCGGCGACCTGCACATCGGCAACTACTTTGGTGCCATTCAAAACTGGGTGCGCCTGCAGGAGCAGTACCGCTGCTACTTCTGCGTGGTGGACTACCACTCTATGACCATGCCCTACAAGCCGGACAAGTTGCGAGAAAACACCTGGAACATGGCCTTCCGCCTGCTGGCCTGCGGCATCAAACCGGAGAACCTGTTCATCCAAAGCTTTGTACCCGAACACACTGAGCTGGCCTGGATACTGGGCTGCGTTACCTCGTATGGCGAATTGACGCGCATGACTCAGTTCAAAGACAAGGTGGACCAGCTCAAGGAAACCGACAAAGACGCTCTCGTCAGCGCAGGCCTGTTCACCTATCCTGTCCTGCAAGCTGCTGACATCCTCATTTATCACGGGCACTATGTACCTGTGGGTAAAGACCAGGAGCAGCACCTGGAGCTGTCGCGCAACATCGCCCAGCGCTTCAACCAGCAGTTTGGGCGCGAGTACTTCCCGCTGCCGGAGCCACTGTTTACCCATACGCCTAAGATCCTCTCGCCTGCCGACCCGACGCGCAAGATGAGCAAGAGCCTGGGCGAGAAGCATTACATCAACCTCTTTGGCGAAGAGGCCCAAATCCGCAAGCAAATCCGCTCTGCTGTAACCGACACCGGCAACACTCCCGCCGGCGAAATGAGCCCTGGGGTGGCCAACCTCTTCGAGATCCTCCGCGCCTGCGGCCAGATGGACGCCTACAACGCCCTCATGGCCGACTACCAGGGCGGTACGCTCCGATACAGCGACCTCAAGGAAACCGTGGCCGATGCCCTTTCGGCCCTCGTTACGGCCCTGCGCGAGCGACTGCACCACCTGCAGGCCGACAAAAAGCACGTAAAAGCCCAAATCGAAGCCAGCAGCGCCGCCATCCGTGAGCGCGCGCGGCAAACCCTCCGCGAAGTGCGTGAAATCGTCGGCCTGCCTACCCTCAAAGCCTGACGCGCGCCATGACGAAAAAAAACACCAAATCGCCCCCGCCCGAAATCGTCAACCGGAGGGCAGCCTATGAATACCACTTCGTACAGGAATACGTGGCCGGTATCACCCTGACGGGCACCGAAGTGAAAAGTCTGCGCGCCGGCAACGCCAACCTGACCGACGCTTATTGCCTGTTCGAAGACGGCGAACTCTGGATACGCAACCTCCACATCGCCGAATACGACTTCGGCAGCGACCAAAACCACGACCCACGACGCTTACGCAAGCTCCTGCTCCGCAAAAGCGAACTGCGCAAACTGGAACGCCGCGTCCGCGAAAAAGGCTTTACCATCGTGCCCATCAAAATCGCCTTCAACGAACGCGGCCTAGCCAAAGTCCATATTGCTTTAGCCACAGGCAAAAAATCTTACGACAAACGCGAAACCATCAAACAACGCGACGAAAAACGCGAACTCGACCGCCTCAAAAAGGTCTATAAGTAGGTATTCCTCAGCAGCGCGCAGTACTCTCACGCCACTACGTCGAGCCGCAGCCCTATTGGCGAAAAAACCCTCCCTATTTTCGCCGCATGAAAATTTTCTGCATCGGGCGCAATTACGCCGACCACGCAAAAGAGCTGAACAACCCGGTACCCGCCGAACCCATCATCTTTATGAAGCCGCCCACGGCGCTCGTGGTCAATAACAAGCCGTTTTATTACCCCAACTTCACTCAAGACCTCCACTATGAGGGCGAAATCGTCTTGCGCGTGTGTAAAAACGGCCGCTCCGTGCAGCCTGAATTTGCCCACCGCTACTACGACGCTGTCGCCTTCGGCATTGACTTCACCGCTCGCGATGTGCAAGAGCGCCTCAAGCAAAAAGGCCATCCCTGGGAACTTGCCAAGGCCTTCGACCACTCCGCTCCCATCAGCCCCTGGATACCCTTAGAGGAACTGCCCAACCCAAAAGACATCCATTTTCAGCTCAAAAAAAATGGCCAGCTGGTGCAAGACGGCCACACACGCGACCTGCTTTTCTCTTTTGAAGCACTCATCGTGCACATTTCGCGCTATTTCACCCTCCAAAAAAGCGACCTCATTTTTACCGGCACCCCCGCCGGCGTTGGCCCTGTGCAAAGCGGCGACGTACTGGAAGGTTTCATCGAAGGACGCCACATGCTGACCTGCGCCATCAAGTAAAGGAGAAAAAATACCGGTGTGGCCGCTGGTATTCAAACCTCAAACCACTCATCTCATCGCAAAACACTGCTCAATGCTTATGCGCAATTTGCTCCTTACTGCTCTGCTTCTTCTGTCTGGCCTGATGGCTTTTGGCCAGCCACCCGCTCCTGCGCCGCCGCAGCGCGGTGCGGTACTCATTCTGGGCGCCACGGCGCATCTGGGTAATGGCAAATCCATTGCCAACAGCGCCATTGCTTTTGAAAATGGCCGCATTACGCTGGTAGCCGATGCTACTACCGTGCGCGTTGACCCGTCGAAGTACGCACGCATCTTCGACGCCAAAGGCAAGCACGTCTATCCGGGTTTTGTGGCCATGAACAGCCGCTTAGGCTTAGTGGAAGTGGAGGCCGTGCGTGCCACGCAGGACTTTAGCGAAATCGGCGAATACAACCCGAACGCCCGCAGCATCATCGCCTACAACACCGACTCCGACATCATTCCGACGGTGCGCTCTAATGGTGTACTGGCAGCGCAGATCGTGCCCACGGGTGGCGTGATTTCGGGCACATCGTCGGTCGTTCAGCTCGACGCCTGGAACTGGGAAGACGCCGCCCTGCGCTTAGAGGATGGCGTGCACCTTAACTGGCCCGCGCCGCGCACGCGGCGCGCTTTTGCTTTTGGGCCAATGCCCGCCGAACAGCAACCCGAAGACAACTACACGAAAAGCATCCGGGAAATACGCGAGTTTTTTCAAGAGGCCAAAGCCTATTGCCAGAGTCTTAGCCCTGAGGTGCGCAACCCGCGTTTCGAGGCCATGCGCGGTGTATTCGAGGGCAAACAGAATCTGTACATCCACACCAACCACGCGCGCACGATGCAGGAAGCCGTCCTCTTTGCCGAGCAAATGCAGGTGCGGCCCGTGCTGGTAGGCGCCGCCGACGCCTGGCTCATCACCGACTTCCTGCGCGAACACCAGGTAACGGTGGTGCTCACCCAGACGCACCGCCTGCCCAGCCGACAAGACGAAGATGTGGACCAGCCCTATAAAACGCCGGCCCTCCTGCACGCTGCAGGCATTCCTTTTGCCATCACCTCCGAGGCCGCCTGGCAGCAACGCAACCTGCCCTTCGAAGCTGGCCAGGCCGTCGGCTATGGGTTGCCCTACGAAGCCGCCATTCAGGCCATCACGCTGACGCCCGCCGTCGTGCTCGGCGTGGCCGGACGAATCGGCTCCTTAGAAGTAGGCAAAGACGCCACGCTGTTCATTAGCGAAGGCGATGCCCTCGACATGCGTACCCATGCCGTAACGGCCGCGTTCATCCAGGGGCGCGAAATCAACTTAGACAACAAACACAAGCAACTGTACCGGCGCTTTGAAGAGCGGTATCGGCAGCGGTAATTTGCGCGAAAGAAGAATAATGAATGTATCTTTATGAAGGATATTCCAGATATACTGCTGACCAATAACGCCACTGCCAGAACCGTAGAGCGACAAAACGATTAAGTGTACCGATGCTTCTTGAGCGATTTAATTCCACTGTAAGGCGAGGGCAGAGGGAAGAACATATGGAGGACGACTTCTCAAAGCACCATAGAATTAACTGAGCACCTGTGCATACACATCGAAACACCCTTCTCATGTCCACCCTCACCGAAACCCACTTCCACCTTCCTGGCCAGACAGCCTTTTACCGCGGTAAAGTGCGCGATGTTTACACCTTGGGCGATCGCCTCGTCATGGTGGCCACAGACCGCATTTCGGCGTTCGACTGCATTCTGCCCCGGCCCATCCCGCACAAAGGCGCCGTGCTCAATCAGCTGGCGGCTTACTTCTTAGAAGCCACGCGCGACCTCTGCCCCAACTGGCTCATCAGCACACCCGATCCGAATGTATCCATCGGCTACCGCTGCGAGCCACTGCGTGTGGAAATGGTCATCCGCGGCTATTTGGCGGGCCATGCCGCGCGCCAATATGCCGCCGGGCATCGCACCCTGTGTGGCGTGCCGCTGCCCGATGGGCTGCGCGAAGGCGACCCATTCCCGGAGCCTATCATCACGCCCACCACCAAGGCTGCCGCCGGGCACGACGAAGACATCTCGCGCGAGGAAATTCTCGAGCGCGGCATCGTGGCGCCCGATGACTACGCCCAAATGGAAGCCTACACGCGCGCCCTCTTTCAGCGGGGTACGAAAATGGCCGCTCAGCGTGGACTGATCTTAGTGGACACGAAATACGAGTTCGGTAAGTGGAACGGCCAGATCATGCTCATGGACGAGGTGCACACCCCCGACAGCTCGCGCTACTTCTACGCCGATGGCTACGCCGAACGCCAGGCTCGCGGCGAACGCCAGCAGCAACTGAGCAAAGAGTTCGTCCGCGAATGGCTGATGGCCCATGGTTTCCAGGGCAAAGAAGGCCAGCAAATGCCCGACATGCCCGACGCGTTTGTCCGGGAAGTCTCCGAGCGCTACATCGAACTCTATGAGCGTATGACCGGACGTACCTTTGTGCGCGACCTCTCCGACGACCCACTTCAGCGCATTGAGCGCAACATCTTGCGGGCCATTGAGGGCTTGAGGTGATATCTCTCAGTTGGGAGGGTTTTCACCGCAGCCCTCCTTCATACTATTTGAATATACGACCCCAGCACCCAGCGGTTAGGCCCGATGCGGTGCCAGCCGTCGCGGCTGGTTTCAAAGATATCTACGATGTCGTTCTGATTGAGGCGCCCCACAACGCTGAAGGCTGTGGATGGGCCTGAGCGCACGTTGAGGAACGCATGGTTGACCCGGCCCTTGCGCGCGGCGACGGGCGCGGTGGGTATGGCCGAAAGCACGCGGATGTGGTCGGCGCTGACAAATTCACCCTGTCCAATGCGCCAGAAGCCCGACACGCGCTCGAAGAGCGGCACTACATCGCCTTGGCTGAGCTGACGCACGACGGCGAACGACGTGCCCGGCCCGGAGCGCACGTTGAGGAAGCGCGACTCCACACGGCCACGCTGGGCAGGCGTTGCCGACGTGTCGGCCGGTGTCGTCGTGGGCGCAGAGACAGGCGTTGAGGCCGGTGTGGTGGCAGTACTCCCTTGGCGCAGGGCTGCGGCCATTTGCACGGCACGCAGGGCGTTGATGCGTCCGAAGCCGTAGTAGATCGAATGGCCGTTGGCATCGTAGGCACTGGCTGGGCCAATTTTGTCGGCGCTGCGGCGCAGGATATCTTTGATCTGCTGCACGGTCAGGTCTGGGTTGGCCGTCAGCATGAGGGCGCACACGCCGGCGGCGAGGGGTGCGGCGCTGGAGGTGCCGCCGAAGCCGCTGGTATAGCCCAGCACAACGGAGCGCCCATCGTGGCCCAGATCGCAGGTGGCGGTAGTGATGCCCACGCCGCCGTCGCCGTTGCTGGGGGCGCAGATGTGTGCCTGTCGGCCAAAGAACGAATAGCTCGAGCGCTGGTCGAGGCTGTTGGAGGCCGTTACGCAAATGCCATCGGGGTGTGCGGCAAAGTCGCTCACCTCGCGCGGCTGGTTGTTGGAGGCCGGATTGGCATTGCCTGCAGCAAAAAACATCGGAATACCGCGTCCGCCACGCCCTTCGCGGGCCACGCGAGCCAGGTAGTTGGATATAAAGGTGGACAGTGGCACCGGCGTCGGATAGCCCAGGCTGCAGGAAATGATGTCGGCGCCGTTAACCATGGCGTGTTCGAAGGCATTTCGAATGGCTTCATCGGTTAGCACATCCAGTTTTATCAGCATCAGTTTCGCTGTGGGCGCCGCGCCGAGGATGCCCTGCCCGTCGAGGGCTCCGGCTGCCACAGCTGCGCAGGAAGTGCCGTGGCTCATGACGCCAAACGAGCCGTTGCTCATGCGCACAAACGGCGACACGTCGGTACTGCGTGCTGCCGCATTAAGCGGATTGCGCAACTTCTGACCGTTGCCGCGCAGTTGCGGGTGGTCGGTAGCAAAGCCCGTGTCAATGACGGCGATGCAAAGGTTGGGATTGCCCAGACTGCCCAGAAACCGCCAGGCCTCTACCACTTTAGCGTCGGCGCCGCGCTTGAAATAAGAGGCATCGTACAGCGCATTGGGCACATCCACAGCAGGGATAGGGCCGCCCTTATTTTCCAGATGCCACTGGGAAGTGATGAAGCGCCCGGTAGGCGGAGCGAAGCTCCACGTCATGGGTGGCGCTGCGAATTCCGGTTCGGCTACGGCGACTTCTTTCTGGCTCTGAAGCGCTACGGCGCATTTGATGGGATTGGGCGAGGCCGGCGTAACACTGACGCGGAACGCTCCGGGGCCAACGATTTCGCGGATGTTGAGGGCCAGTTCGTTGAGGATGGCCAGCTGGCGCTGCTCGTCCACGCCCGGCTGAAATTCGATGTATAGGTTTCCGGTGGGTACCAGCGGATTGTTTGGCTGGTCGCCCACATTCCACACGTGGGTGCCTATGGCCACATCGGGCTGGCGACGCAACTGGTCGAGCACCTGACCTACATCTTCAGACGTGCGCACCATATCGAAACCCTCTATGGCCAGCGGCGCCCCGACGAGGCTGCGACGGGCGGGTGCAGCCCCGTGCATAGGCGTGTGTTGCACAGCAGCCTCCGTCTCGCTTTTCGTCAGGGTGATTTGTTGGCCTCCGTAGTTCAGGGTTACTTCATCGGTCTTTTTTTTTGCCATGCTGGTGCGTTTTTAGAGATAAAAACTGAAACCCTCCGCCACAAACTGTTGGTACGTCTGTCGGTCAAAACGATACAAACGCGCCGGGCGGTGCGCCACGCCTTCCTGCACTTCGTTGAGGTCATGCAGCAGGTTCATGGACAGGATTTTTTTGCGGAAATTTCGCTTGTCCAATTTTTCGCCTAGGATAGACTCGTACAGGTGCTGCAGTTCGGTCAGCGTGAATTTGGGCGGCAGCAACTCGAAGCCGATAGGTGCCATGCGCACTTTCAACTTCAGTCGGCGAAGGCAGGTGTCCAGTATCTCATTGTGGTCGAAGGCCAGCTCGCCCACCTTTGACACCGCATGCCAGCGGGCCGAATGCGCAAACGATGCGGGCGTAACGGTGTAATCGCTGATTTTCACCAAAGAGTAGTAGGCCACCGTAATGACGCGCCCCAGCGGGTGTCGGTTGACGGCTCCGAAGGTTTTGACCTGCTCCAGATATACCCCGCGCAGCCCGGTCAATTGCTCCAGCACGCGCTCAGCGGCAGCGTCGAGGTCTTCGTTGGGATACACTAAGTCGCCCGGCAAGGCCCATTTGCCCCGATACGGTGCTGCGCCGCGCTGGATAAGCAGTACCTTGAGCTCGCCACCGTCAAAGCCGAAAATGACGTTGTCAACAGAGAATGCGGATTTAAAAAAGCTTGCAACCTCGCTCATGTCCCAAGAGGGTAGTCGGTTATTTCGGGCCAAAACTACGGCTACATTGGCCTTCTTTTTGCAATATTCGTCAGTACAGGCCTTGACTGGCCGCATTGCACACCCGTCACCCATCTAATTTACGCTAATTTTGCACCCAAAATGGCTCCTTTAGCATCTGTCCCCAATGCGCCGCATCGCGTACGAATTATGAATATAGATATCGCCAACCACATAGAGCGCCTCCTCTTCCTGCACGATACGCTGGTCATCCCGGGGCTGGGTGGCTTCACTGCCACGCGCGCCTCTGCCAGCGTGGACTATGCCACCAACACCATCCACCCCCCGGCGAAGACGCTGACTTTCAGCGAAAACCTCGCCACCGACGACGGCATCCTGGTGGAAGACATCGCGCACACTTACGGCCTCTCGTTAGAGGAAGCCCGTCGTGTGGTTGACGAATTCGTCCAGCAAACGCAGGCCAAACTCGACCAGCGCGACATCGTCAACCTGCCGGGTGTGGGGCGACTGTACAAAAATTACCTGCAAAAAATTCAGTTTCTGCCCGACACCACGAACTTCCACGCTGGCGCTTATGGTCTGCCGCCGCTGCAGTTTTCGCCTATCGCGCGCTCGCGCGAAATGGCCGCCGCTCCCGAACCCGCCAGCCCTGCCAGCGCCGCACCCGCGGCGGAAACGGCCACGCCTTTGGTGCCGCCAATGCCGCCTCTGCCCAATCCGCCCAACTTCGATGCCACAACACCGACGCCTCAGCGCACCTCCGCCGGACGCTTCGGACTTGGCATTGGCATCGGCCTCATCCTCTGCACCGCCGTTTTTGGCCTATGGTGGTGGCAATATCGCAAAGACCGCCCGACGCCCACCCTGCAGGAGCAATTGGCCGAAATGGAACAGGCCAAACCCGTCTCTCCATTGCCCGATATCGCTGGCTTAGGGCAAGCCGCTGAAAATGCCCAAAAACAACAGCAATCCAAAACCTCGCCTTCACTGCCCGAAATCGAAGAAACCGACCTCGACGACGAAGTAACCGCCAATGCCGAAGAACGCCGCAAAGCGCTGGAACGCCTTCAGGAAGAAGACCAGCGAACAACGACAATCAAAACCCAAGCCGCCGGCCAGCGGAGCCGACAGTGTATCCTCATCGTAGCCACACTCTCCAACCCCGAAAACGCTGACCGGCTCGCCGCCCAACTTCAAAACGCGGGCTATACCGTCTACGAACACCAGCGCGGCCGCGGACGACAGGTCGGCATCTCCTTCTACTACACCGACCCGCGCGAAATCGAACAAAAAAAAGCCGAACTGCAACAACTCACCGGCGAGAAAAGCATCCACGTCAAAGCTAAATAGCCCTCACCGGCTAAGATCGTTTCGCTCAGGTCTTAGCCCTCCCGCAATGTCTTATGGCAAAAATCGCTCGCAGCAGCAACTCACTCGTGCATTCGTGGCTCCATCTCTTTGTATCTTTTGGGTAAAAGATTCCTCGTGCGTTTTTGGAGGTGTCGCCTTCTCGTGCCTCGAAGACGACACCTCTGAGACCAAAAATTATTCGCGGCTCGAAAAAACTCGGAGACGACACCCCCTGACGGGAGATGTCGCCTCCTATTCGCGCATTTGCGGCCCAAAAACTTAATGCCTTAGCAAGTTCCTATGTGTCTTAGTGGTAAACCATTCGCGGCTAAAAAACTCCCCTATGCTTCTTAAAATTGACCACATTGGTATCGCCGTGCGCAGCATGGCCGACAGCAACGAACTCTTCCGCCGCCTGTTGGGCGAAACCCACTACAAAATCGAAACCGTCGAAAGCGAAAAAGTCGCCACTTCTTTCTTCCGCATCGGCGACAGCAAGATCGAACTGCTCGAAGCCTCCGACCCGGAAAGCCCGATTGCCAAATACATCGAAAAGCGCGGCGAAGGCATCCATCACATCGCCTTCGAGGTCGAAGACATTCGCGCCGCCATCGAACATTTAGAGCAGCAGGGTTTTGTGCCTCTCAATCGCGAACCCAAACGCGGCGCCGACAATAAATGGGTCGCCTTCTTCCACCCCAAGTCGTGCAATGGGGTGCTCGTTGAGCTGTGTCAGACCATCGCATAAGGGAGTTATCTTCAGAGATGCAGCTGCCCTCTTTAGAGCGCTCACAAGGTAGCCTCTCTAAAAACAAGACGCAGGCAGTAGGACGCAGTATTCGGTTAAACCATCAATACGCCTCACAGGCTTCGACGGCTTTCGACTGCTTTTCCGCATTAAGCGTCGGCAGCCGCGGGTCATTAGCACATTCTAAAAAGACGCGATAAGGGCATTTTTTACAGGTCTCTATATCAAGCTTCTGATAAATGGCCTGAATAGCGTCGGTTTTAGAGGTGAAAAAGTGGTCGCGTCCGATCATGTCCATGAAGCCGCCGCTTTCCATGACGTCTTGGGCAATGATTTTAAGGCGGACGATGTAGAGGCCTCCACCTTTCTTCTTCCAGAAGGCGGCTTCGCGGGCGAGCCATTCGGCGCCGTCTAAGTCCACGTAATTGATACCGTTGGCCAGGATGAGCAGGTATTTTTCCGGCCCTTTGCGCATGTCGCGCAGGACAGAGGAAACGTGGTCAATGGCGCCGAAGTAGAGATGCCCGTCAATGCGGATGATTTTCAGCTGTGGACATTGAGGCACATCTTTTCGGCAGACATTGACAATCTGGTGGCGATGGTGGCCGGGGTCGGGCGCCATAACGGCAATGTTGGGCTGCGAGGTTTTTTTCAGGAAGAAATACAGCGACAGCAGTACGCCGATATAGACGGCAAATTCGAGTTCGGAGAAGAGGGTAGCAATGAAAGTGGCGCCCAGGATGAGATTGTCCTGCTTGCTCGCTTTGCGCACTTCGCGGATGTGTTTGAAATCAATCAGCCCCCAACCAATGAGCAGGATGAGGCCAGCCAACGCGGGCGAGGGCAGGTAGCGGGCAAAAGGCCCCAGCAATAGAATAACAACAAGAACAAAGAGTGCAGCAAAAATGGCCGACATGGGCGTGCGGGCGCCTGCTTCGTAGTTGACGCCGGAGCGGGTGAACGAGCCCGAGCCGGCATAACAGGAAAAGAAGCTGCCCACAATGTTGGACAGACCTTGCCCAAAAAATTCCTGGTTGGCCACAATATGCTGGCCCGACTTGAGGGCGATGGCTTTGCTAATAGCGACGGCTTCAATCAGGCCCAGTAGTGCAATGGCAAACGCACTGCTCAGCAGGCCCCGATAGGTACCATCGGCCAGATTGGGTGGTGTAAAGGCTGGCAGCGCGCGTGGGATTTCCGCCACGAACGGAATGCCGACGTCGGGCCCACCAATCCCCCACGCGAGTGCCGTGCCAAAAGCCAGCGCTACCAGCAGGTGGGGTAGGCGCGGGAAATGTTTGCGCACGTAAACGGCCGCAAAAAGCGTGTAAACGGCCACTGTGAAAATGGGCCAGTTGATCTGGTCTATATACCCGATAGCTTGCTTCCAGATGCCCAAAAAGCCCGCGCTGTTGTCAATGGGCGTGCCTAAAACGCCTTTCAACTGGTTGGTTACAATCAGCATCGCCGCACCCGCCGTAAAGCCCATGACGACCGTATGCGACACAAAACTGATGTAGCGCCCCAAGCGAGCCAGTGCAAAAGACACCTGAATGGCACCCGCTAGAAACGTCAGCAAAAGCACTTTGGAGATATATTCTGGTGAGCCGGGCGTTGCAAATTGGCTGACGGAAGCAAAAACGACTAAGGAAATAGCGGTCGTTGGCCCCGATACCAGATGCCGCGACGAACCAAAGAGCGCCGCCACAATAGGCGTTACGATGGCCGTGTAAAGGCCATAAACAGGCGGCAGGCCGGCGATCATGGCAAAGGCAATGCCCTGCGGCAATACGATAATGGCACCTACCAAGCCGGCCATCAAATCGGCTTTGAGGGTTTCGCGGTCGCGCAGTTCGTCTTTCCAGGCTAAGAAAGGAAAGAACAGTGGCAGAACGTGCTTGCGAAAGTCGAAGCTAATGTCGTCGGGCAATGTGGCTTTTACTTCCTCGACGATATTATGCAACTGCTCTCGCAAAAATTCCTTCGCACGCATGGGTCAAATTGTAAACGGTTTCTTCTAAAGAAAGCAAATCGTGCTGCTGTCTGTCTAACGACCGGCATGTTCCGGCGCTTAGACTGAAGCCGGCGCAGTGTCAGCAGGGAAGTAAAACGCCTCGTCCACGGGGCGTAGCGCGCGCTTCATCCACAGCGGGCGGCGCAGGTTATTCGGCCCGGGGGCAGGGCGGGTCATGGACAGCCATTGGCGATAGACTTCCATACTCTTGTTGGTATCCACAAAGATGTCGCCGTATTGGTCGTCCGGATGTGCTTTTTCGACGCGCACCTTCTGGTGCCAGCAGTGCATGCCAGAAATCGGGTCTGGATGTACTGGGAAGGTGATGTTCTGGTGCACGCCGCCATCGCTCCAGTAGATGCGGGCGCTGTCTTTGTCGTTGCTGCGGAAGGGCACAACGCCGCGCAGCTGGCGCATCCGGTAACCGCCTTTGCCGTCTTCTTCGATTTGCACGGTAGCGGTGGCCCAGCGGTTGCCCGGAGCATCCTGCGGGCGGCGCCAGCGGCCAAGGTGGTGCGAGCAGACGAGTACACCCGGCTTGACGCCTTCGGTAACCCAAACCTTGTCCACAAAATAGCCGATGTCGGTGTACACGCGCACCAGCGAGCCGGTCCTGACGCCTAAGCGACCAGCATCAGAAGGGTGCATCCAGATGGGGTTGCGATTGGCAATTTCGTATAGCCATTTAGCATTGCCCGAGCGCGAGTGGATGAGCACCGGCAAACGGAATGTAGGCAGCAGCGGAAACTCGCCCTTTGCGTAGTCAATGTTATCCGGGTGGATGTGGCTCTTGATGTAGGTAGGCAGGGCGTATTCGGGCCATTTCCAGTCTATCATCGTCTGGCTGAAGAACTCCTGCTTGCGCGACGGCGTAGGGAAGCCCACGCAAGCCTTGCCCTTGACCATGACGCCAATGGCTTTGCCGTTTTTGGTGATAACGCCCGTTTTCGGGTCTGTAACCGAACCAACCAGCTGCGCTTCGCTGAGCGTTTCCTCGTTCTTCAGGTAGGCCGATTTTTCCACTAAGAATGCGCCGTATTTGCGCATGTATTCCAGCGGCGTCAGGCCTTCTTTAGCTGCCGTTTCGGGCAGGCCGGGGGTGTGGTCAAAAATGTATTGGTAGTATTCGTCCACCGTTACGCATTCGCCAGGGCGGTAGGGCGACTCGAAGTGCTTGCGCACGCCCAGCGAGCCGTCGGGGTCAATGCGCCAGGAAAGTTGGATCCAGAACTCGTCTTCTTCCCACACTTCGCCCGGGTTCACTTCGTAGGTGAAGCGCGGATTGAGGCCGTTGCGGCGGGCTACTTCGCGCAGCACAGGCTGGCGGAAGGCTATCCAGACACCAGCGTGGGTTTCGTAGGTGTTCAGGTCGTGGCGCTCGGAGGCGTGGCCCATAGGCAGCACGTAGTCGGCGAAATAGGCCGTCTCGCTCCACGTGGGCGTCAGGGCCACATGGCACCCGATAGCCTCTTCGTCCTTGAGGGCTTCTATCCACATGAAGCCGTCAGGGTATGTCCATACCGGGTTGAACACGCGCGTGAAGTAGGTGTCTAGGCGGCCGCGTTTTTCTTTGAGGAAATGCGGCAACAGGAACGACATCTCAAAGAAGGCCAGCGGGTATTCCTTCGGGAAGTGTAGTTCGTTCCAGAACTTTTGGGCCGGCGGGTGGTCAAAGAACTTGGGTTTGAACTTGTTCCAGTCGTTGGGGCTGGTACCGCCCTCGGTGCCTACAGAGCCGGTGAGCACGTTGAGGAAGTGCAGGCAGCGCGCCACGGCCCAGCCGCCGAGGTTGCCCGAGCCGGCCGAGCGCCAGTTGTGCGTGGCGAAGCGGGTGCCGGCCTTGCCGATTTCAATGGCTACCTCGCGGATGACGGAGGCCTTCACCCCGCTTTCCTTTTCGGCAAACTCCGGCGTGTATTCGGCATAGACCTCCTGCATTTTTTGGATAAATGTCTCAAAAACAACGGGCTCGCCCGGATAGGCGGTTTCCAGCCACTGTTGCCAGTTGACCCAGTTTTCTAAGTAGTCGCGGTTGTAGAGGCCTTCGTCCAGGATGATTTTGGCCATGGCCAGCAGCACGGCGGCTTCGGAACCCGGGTAGGTGGGCATCCAATAGTCGGCCAGGCTGGCGGTGTTGGACAGGCGTGGGTCCATGACGACGAGTTTGGCACCCTTCATTTTGCCCTCAATGATGCGCTGGGCGTGCGGGTTGAAGTAGTGCCCTGACTCTAAGTGTGCCGAGATGAGCAGGATAACACGGGCGTTGGCGTGATCGGGCGAGGGGCGGTCGTGGCCGTGCCAGATGGCGTATCCGAAGCGCGCCCCTGAAGAGCAAATGTTGGTGTGGGAGTTGTGCCCATCCACCCCCCAGCCTTGCAGGACGCGATCCATGTAGCCTTCGTGGCCGGGCCGGCCCACGTGATAAACCACCTCGTTGTGGCGGCGTTCTTGCAGAGCCTTGCGGATGCGGCCAGCGAGGTCGTCGAGCACCTCATCCCACGACACGCGCTCCCACTTGCCTTCGCCGCGCTTGCCTACGCGCCGCAGCGGGTACAGGATGCGGTCGGGGTCAGTTATCTGGTTGATAGTGGCCGGCCCTTTGGCGCAATTGCGCCCGCGCGAGCCCGGGTGATAGGGGTTGCCCTCGAACTTGCGCACTTGGCCCGTCTCCTTATCCACGTAAGCCAGCAGGCCGCAGGCCGACTCGCAGTTGAAGCACGTCGTAGGCACAATGTCGTACGTGCGCTTTTCGCGCCGCGGCCACGCTTTGGCCTCGTATTCCGTCCAGTCGTGCCAGCGCTCCGGCGGCGGATAGTTGGTCAGTGCACTACCGGGCTGCAAACGCGGCAATCCGTCGTCGCCCCGACGAAGTTTGGGAATGAGCCCGATGGACTCGGCTATTTTTTCAACTATACCAGGCATAACATTGTGTTTTTTATGTAACCACCAAACTTGTTTGGCCCAGTAACCGCCAAACTTGTTTGGCCAGCATTTAACGCTCAAAGAACCTCACGCCAGCGGAATGCGCTGCGGCGCTTCCACCCAAATTTTCTCCAGTTGATACATGCCCCAAAGCGCCAGTACCGAAGCCACGATAGCCACTGCTGGCTCCGTGCCGTGCCAGAACAGGCCCACCCACGGCAGGATGTTGCCCATCCCTATGGCGGCCCAGAAAGCCTTGCGGTAGCGTCCGTGCAAAATCATCTTCACCACAGCTTTGGCGTCGGTTGTCGGGTGTGGCATCACAAGTTCGATGCCCACGACCAGGATATTGGCCAGCAGCCCCAAGGCCAGCACCTGCACTGGTGCGCCGCCCAGGTTTAGCATGCCCAAGCTCTCCAGAATAGCCAGCGCTGCCGCCCCACCCACGGCGCTGTGCACCAGCATGTGCACGGGCAGCATCGGGCTTTGCCAGAAATCGCGACCGCGCGCCTGAGCGAAGAGGAAGGCAGTGTAAATGGCCACTATGATCGCCAGAAGCACACCCGGCGCTATCAGGCCTTCAGCTAACTTTTGCCAGCCCAGCCAGGCGGCTGCTAATTGCAGCGTCAGCAGGCCACCAAAGAGCGAAAGCGCATAGCCGCCGCGCACCAGCCAGGAGCGCCATTGCGGGCGCAGAACAACGTACAGAAAGCGCTGCGGTTGGTCCAAGTCCTTGACTAACAGAGCCGTGGTGAGTACCAGGAAAACTAAGCCAATGCCCAGCGACCACAGCATCAGTGGCCAGTTGCGCTCTGGTTGGCTCAAGAACAACGCCATACCCAGCAGGTAGGCACCCGAAGCCACTGCCTTTGTCGTAACATAGGCGGGCACTTCCCAGCCCCACATGATGCCCTTATCGGGAATGCCATAGACCCGTTTGCCCTGCTGCCCGGTGAGTACTTCGATGTTGCGCGCCGGCGCCAGTTCGCCGTTGGTGGGCACTTCTACGGAAGTGCTTTTTTCTAAAAGTTCCTGCACCACATCATCGCCCGACCAGGCCAGCCGCTCGGTGTACTTGGCGTAGTGGCCCACACCGCGCGCCTGAGCGCTCCACAAATTGCCTTCGGGCACTTCGGCAGCCATCGGCGATAGCGAAAACTCGTCGCCGTCAATGTAGAACAAGTTGGGTTTTGTGCTCTTTTCAGGCTTGCGCACGGTTGTCTGGTGGCGGGCCAGCGTGATGCTAATTTCTGACTCCGGGTCGTCCATGTCGCCCGAAATGATGGCGTGCTCCGGGCATACAACTACGCAAGCAGGCTCCAGGCCAATGTCTGTGCGGTGTGCGCAGTAATTGCATTTGGCCGCCGTGCGCGTGTCGGGGTCAATGTACAGCGCGTCGTAGGGGCAGGCCTGCATGCAGGACTTACAGCCGATACAGCGCTGTTTGTCAAAGTCCACAATGCCGTCGGGTCGCGTGTAGAGCGCCTCCACCGGGCAGATTTCTACGCAGGGCGCATCGGTGCAATGGTTGCAGCGCAGCACCGAAAACACTCGCCGCGTGTGGGGAAACTTTCCTTTTTCTACTTGCTTGACCCACGTGCGAAACACCCCCAGCGGCACATCGTGCTCGCTTTTGCAGGCGGTAGTGCAAGCGTGGCATCCGATGCACTTGCGATTATCAATGATAAAGCCGTATTTCATGACGGTTCGCCTTGTTTTTCCCGAATAGAAGCGCTGCAGTTGATTTGCTTTTGCAAAAATAACGCGCTAAAGGTCGCCTCCTCATTTTTGACAGAAACGTGACAAAAGTCACGGTCTCGTTGTGGGGCCTAAAAACGTAATGTATTGGTCGTTGATGGGCCCTAATCAGGCCCATAGAGTTCCAGCCAGACGCTGCTTTGCTCGCCGCGCCACCACAGGCGTCGGTGCTGGCGGAGGTATGCGCGGTCTTCGGGCGACACATCGTTGAAGACATTGGAAATCAGCGCATACTCATTTGCCTGCGGCTCGAATGCCGCCCAGAGGCGCTGATCGCCATTGAGCAGGAGATGCTCGCCGGTGTTACGGTTAGGAAAAGCCGTGCCGATGCGCTCCAGCGGGATGCCTTTTTTCTCTATAAAATCCATGGCCTCTGAGCGCAATGTGTGGTAAGGCCGATGCGCCAGCGTGGCGTCCCAGCCCACAGCAATGCCGTGAGGGTATCGCCAGAAATTCCCTGAAGCCAGCCCCAGCATCACCAATGCAGCAGAGGCACAGCGGCGGGTATTCGACCAGGGCACAGCACACAGGCCCTGCCACAGCAGCAGGTGTAGCGCCACAAAACTAGGCAGAAAGTAGCGATGCGCCGAAAGGTTTTGGTAAAAAATGGCTGACGGCGACAGAAACAGCAGCAGGTAAAGAAGCAACAAAAGCCAGGGCCTCAGCACCACCCAGCGGCCCTGCCCGGGCAAAGCCAACCACATAGCGATCAGCCCTATCCATTCAAAAAGACGCCCAAAATCGGCCCAGCGCCAGCCCACAATGGCGATGTTACGCAGTACGCCCGTTACACCACGCACTGGCTCAAAGGCCGACGCCCAGGGCGAGCCGGCGTGAAAGCCCGTCCAGCCCGTCGCCTGCCGGTGCCACCACAGAAACCAGGCCGCAAACGCAAAACCAGGCAAAAAGCCCAATAGCCCCCGTAACGGCCAAACAAGTTTGGCCCCATAACGGCCAAACTTGTTTGGCCAGAAACTACAACCAAGTAATCCCCCTCCAAAACGCTCAAAACGGCGCTCCCCTCCGCCCATAGAAGCCTCGCCCTCCGCACCAGCCTGTGGGTGAGCATCTGCTTTTCCCCTGCCATGCCGGCTGCCAAGCAAGCCTGAAAGCCACAGGAGGCTTAACTGCCACAGAAGCAACCCCGCCGCCGTCATCATGCCGCGCAGGCTGATGGCGCACAGGCCCAGCACGCCCACGGCCACCCACCTCGGCCGGCCCTCCCACAGCGCCCACACGGCCAACAGAAAGAAGAAAATCAGCGCGATATCCGGCCCAATCAGCCCACTCTGCGTCGTCAGCACCGGGTCGGCAGCCGCCAGCAGCACCAGCCCGGCACCGTACCAGGGCGAACCACCCAAACGTGTGCCCAGGCGAAACAACAGCATTACTACGCCTGCCACAAAGGGAAACATCGCCCAATGACTGACCGCAAGCGTCTTGCCGAACAGACGCCACGCCCATGCCAGATAGTAGCCAAATACGGGTGGATGTCCACTGTCTATTTCCTCCGGCAACGCCGCCCAGCGCAGCCCATTTTCATAAAAAAAATGCGCATGCTTGCTGCCCAACTGCACCGTGTCCCAGAAAAACGGGTCATGCTGCACGTAGGCCATCCAGCCCGCCGCCCCCACCAGCAGGACAGGTAATAAAAACCAGTGTTCTACAGCGCCAGCTAAGCGCGTCAGCGTCATTGCTCCCATAAGTGCAGGTGTCTTTGCCCATCGGTACGCCCGATGCGAAGACATAAAGGAAACGAGTTTTTTGAGGCGACACCGCCTTGAGGGAGATGTCGCCTGTGGCTGAGGTGTTGTCTTCGAGGTACGAGAAGGCGACATCTCAGAAATGGTTTTTGAGAGGACACCTTCCTGTAGGAGATGTCGCCTCAATGTCTCTTGGATTTTACTCCGCCCGCTCTCGCGCCAGCAGGAACAGGGAAGCACCGGCGGCGGCTCCGATGAAGGTAGCTACCGTGGCTGCCCAGAAGGTATCCCAGGCAAGTGTTCCCGATAGCGTCAGGCCCAGATACACGGCCGGGTTACATGCGGCCACCGTGCGACTTCCGATGACGGAGGTGGCGGCGAAGGCCATCGTTCCCGTGGCGGCAGCGCGGAGTGGCTCAGCGCCGGCGGTGCTGGTGTTGAGGTAAACAAATGCCATGGCCAGGGCGCCTATGCCTGCCAGGAAAGAGGCGCAGAACAGGTCGTCGAGCAGCTGCGCACCCGCAACCGGTACTCCGAAGCACCGCACGGTAAAGGTGGCCAGCATGGCGCCCACGGCGGCGCCCGCGAATTGGGTGGCTATGCGGTAGGGCAAAAAGCTCGATAGCCGCTCCCGCTCGCCCACCAAGTATTCGGCTAATGCGAGGGCGGGGTTGAAACCCGCCGACGTTGGTGCAGCCAGCATTAGCGCCGCCAGTGCCGCGCCGTAAGCCATCGGGAAAGCGCTTTCGCCCGCCCATGTTTGTCCTAAAACTGCCAAAAGGGTCAGAAGGAGCGCTCCGGCGCCCTCGTTTGCGTATTCTTTCATCAAAGGCCGTTACTTTTGCCGCATACCGAAAATGTGCCCTCAAAAGTAGAAACAAACGCTGCATGCAACATTCGTTTTCCTTTTTACTCGCTCTGCTGATGACCTCACTGTCCTTTGCTCAAACCCAAAAGCAACTCCTCACGCCTGAACTGCTGTGGAAAGTCGGGCGCGTTATGCTCGAAGCGGTCTCGCCCAATAGCCAGTACGCTGTGTACAGTGTGCAGCGCTTCGACGTGGATAAAAACCAGAGCAGCAAAGTGCTCTACATCGTTCATTTACAGACGTTGGAAACGCGCCCGCTCACCGATGCTGCCGAAGGCAATGCCTCCGATGCTGCTTTCCATCCTTCGGGCCAGCGCATTGGCTTTCTACGCAACCGCAAGCTGTGGGAGGTTGGCCTCAGCGGCGGTAAGGCTATTCAGGTAACCGATTTCGACATCGAGGGCTTTGCTTATTCGCCCACAGGCCGCCATTTGCTCTTCGTGCAGCGCGTCAAATTTGAGCCGACCCCTACCGACCGCTACCCCGACCTACCTAAAGCCACGGGCCGCATCTATGACAGCCTCTTCTATCGCCATTGGCAATCGTGGTACGACCACCACCATGCTAATATTTTCTACATCCCTTACCGCGATGGCCGCGTGTTCGGCAGCCCGGTGAACATCATGAACGAGCCCTACGACAGCCCGCTGCGCCCGTTGGGCGGCATGGAGCAAATCACCTGGAGCCCCGATGGGCGTTTCATCGTCTATACCTGCCGCAAACTCAAGGGCACTGAAGAAAGCCTGAGCACCAACTCCGACCTGTACCTCTATGAATTGGCCTCAGGCCGAACGGTCAACATCACCGAAGGCTTGCCTGGGTACGACCAGGACCCCATTTTCTCTCCCGACGGGCGCTATTTGGCCTGGAAAAGCATGGAAAAAGCCGGCTACGAGGCCGACCGCACACGCATCTTGGTGCTCGATACTCACACCAATGACCGCTGGGAACTCACCGAAGGCTGGAAGTACGAGGCTAACCGCCCACAATGGGCCGCCGACAGTAAATCACTGTATTTCCTTAGCTCTAACGACTTCACTTATCAGATCCATCAAATCACCCTGGAGGGCCGCAAAATTCGGCGCATCACCGAGGGGCTTCACGATTACACCAAAATACTCGTTGCTGGCGACCGTCTGGTGGCTTCGCGCGTTTCGATGACGAGCCCGCCCGAAATCTTTTTGGTGAACCCACAAAACGGGCAGGCCTTGCAAATTAGCCAGGCCACTGCCGACGTGTGGAGCCACATCCTGCCGGCCCGGGTCGAGCGCCGCAATGTGAAGACCACCGACGGCAAAAACATGAACGTGTGGCTGGTGCTACCGCCCGATTTTGACCCGCGCAAGAAGTACCCTGCCCTGCTTTATTGCCAGGGCGGGCCGCAGTCGGCGCTCAGCCAGTCCTTCTCTTTCCGCTGGAATATGCAACTGATGGCCTCGCAAGGCTACGTCGTGGTGGCTCCTTGTCGGCGCGGCATGCCCGGCGGCCCCGAAGGCCAGGACTGGAACGCGGCCATCAGCGGCGACTGGGGCGGCCAGGCCATGCGCGACCTGCTCTCCGCTGCCGACGCTGCTGCACGCGAACCCTTCGTAGATGCCCAGCGCATGGGCGCCGTCGGGGCCAGCTTCGGCGGGTATTCCGTCTTCTGGCTCGCTGGTAACCACCAAAAGCGCTTCAAAGCTTTCATCGCCCATTGCGGCATGTTCAACACCGTCAGCTGGTATGGTACCACTGAAGAGCTCTTCTTCGCCAACCACGACCTGGGCGGCCCCTACTGGGAAAAACCCAACGACCCGGCCTGGGCAGCCTTCAGCCCACACACTTACGTCCGAAACTGGGACACACCTATTCTTATTTTCCACAACGAACTCGACTTCCGCGTGCCCCTGTCCGAAGGCTTGCAGGCCTTCCAGGCCGCCCAGCTCATGGGTGTGCCTTCGCGCCTCGTTGTCTTCCCCGACGAAGGCCACTGGATGACCAAACCGCAAAACAGCATCATGTGGCAACGCGAGTTCTTCGGCTGGCTGGATAAATACCTCAAGCCATAGCGCACTGTCGGCGGGTAAAATCCATGAAATTTTTTAACGCGAAACGGATGTTTCGCGGCTGTTCAGGCATTTTGGGAAACCCGCCCTCACCGGCTTTTCCAAAAGCCCATTAGGCCTTTCCGGCCCTGCGCTTCCAATTTCCCGGAATTTAATTTTTGCTCAGGCCGCAACAAAGACCGACTCAGCTCGTTTTTAGAGCAATTGACAAGAAGGCGGGCATTTTCGCCAATTTTAATTCTTTGTTAATGCTTTAAAAAACTTTTCAACCAACTATTGTTTGGTTCAAAAACTTCGCCTTACCTTTGCAGCGTCAAAAACGAGAACATTTAAATCATAGCGTGTTTATGACTATTGCACAACTTGTCGAGGCGCTTGACGCCGAAATCCTCAAAGGCAACATTGTTGGTGCTTTTGAGCAGTTTGCAGCTGAAGACTGCGTAACCTGGAGCATTCCTGAACATAAAACTACGTCCAAGGCGGAAAAGATGGAGATTTTGGGTTGGTTTTTCCAAAACATTGCCCGCTTGAACCGCATTGAGCGCCCGGCCGTACAGGTAGATGGCGACGTTACGCTGTCGCAGTTTGAGTTTGACTTTACGAATCGTCAAGGAGAAAATTTGGTGTACCACGAAGTCATCCGCCGCGTGTGGAAAGACGGCAAGGTCATCGAAGAGCAGTACCTGCTGAACCAGACGCTGGAAACGCCCAAGAAAGCGGCGGCTAAGAAGGCTACCAAAAAAGAGTCTGCCCTGGAGACACCCACTCCGGCAGCTGAACCAACGCCCGCCCCAGCAGAAGCAGCCAAGAGCAAGACGACGACGCGCAAGACAACCACGAAGAAGACTGCGAAGTAAGGCAGCGGCTGTGGTTGGCAACTTACGCCAGCCACGGCAACGGGCCAACGCCAGAAGTAATTGAAGCACAGCATAGTAGTTTGAGCATAACACAGAGCAGTAATGTAGGGCCCGCCCAGCGCAACGCGAGGCGGGCTTTTTGTTTTTCCGGCACGTCGGGTCGCAGCGTACCTTTGAGCCTATGTTGAAACACACACGCGCATGTCTGATTATCCTGGACGGCTGGGCCTTGGGCAGCAAGCCCGAAGCCGACGCCATCCGCCAGGCTCATACGCCATTTATGGATAACCTGTGGAACACCCGCCCGCATTGCACCCTGACCACACACAGCGAAGCCGTGGGGCTACCCGAAGGCCAAATGGGCAACTCTGAAGTGGGCCACCTCAACATTGGCGCTGGCCGCATCGTTTGGCAGGAGTTGGCCCGCATCAACAAAGCCATCCGCGAGGGCTTGTTCCGCACGCATCCGGTACTGCAAGAAGCCTTTCGCATGGCCAGCACGGAAGGTAAACGCCTGCATTTTATCGGCTTGGTCTCCGATGGTGGCGTCCATTCGCACATCAACCACCTCAAAGCCCTGTGTGATGCCGCACACGCAGCTGGCGTGCCGCAGGCGTTCATCCACGCCTTTACCGACGGACGCGACTGCGACCCTAAGAGCGGCGCGGGCTTCCTGCAAGAGCTGCTGCAACACCTCGAGCAGCACGGCTACACCGACCGCATCCGTCTGGCCTCCGTCGTCGGGCGCTATTACGCCATGGACCGCGACAAACGTTGGGAGCGCATCAAAGTGGCCTACGACCTGCTCGTGCGCGGCCAGGGCGAGCACGTACACGACCTCGTAGCCGCCGTGCGCGACTGCTATGCGCGCGAGGTTACCGACGAATTCCTGCCCGCCTTGTCGGGCGTAAATGCCGACAATCAGCCCATCGCCACCCTGCAGCCGGGCGATGTGGTCATTGCCTTCAACTTCCGCACCGACCGCCTGCGCGAACTGACCACTGTGCTCACCCAACAGGACATGCCCGAGTGGGACATGCACACCCTGCCGCTCCACTACATCACCATGACGCGCTACGACGAGCGCTACACGGGCATACCGGTGCTGTTTGAAAAAGAAAACTTAGAAAAAACCTTCGGCGAAGTTATCGCCAACGCCGGGCTGACCCAGCTGCGTATCGCCGAAACGGAGAAATACCCGCACGTAACGTTCTTCTTCTCTGGCGGACGCGAACAACCGTTCAACGGCGAAACGCGCATCCTCATCCCGTCGCCTAAGGTGGCCACCTACGACCTGCAGCCCGAAATGAGCGCTTATCTGGTCACGGATGCTGTGCTGAAGGACATTGCGGAAAAACGCCCTGACTTCATCTGCCTCAACTACGCCAACGCCGACATGGTGGGCCACACGGGCGTTTTTGCCGCCGCCGTAAAAGCCGCTGAAACCGTGGACGAATGCCTGAGCCGCTTAGTGCCCGTGCTGGAGGAAAACGGGTATGCCGTACTCATCACCGCCGACCACGGCAATGCCGACTACATGGTGAACGACGATGGTACCCCCAACACAGCACACACGAAAAACCCGGTGCCCTGCATTCTCGTCAGCCGACAGCTGCAAAGCACCACTGTCGCTCTACACAACGGTATCCTGGCCGACCTGGCGCCCACTCTGCTGCAACTGCTGGGGCTGCCGCAACCGCTGGAGATGACCGGCCAGACGCTCATTGCCAACGCCGGTTAGTTAGTCGGGCACAAAATCGAGCGACACCGAATTGATGCAATAGCGCAGCCCTGTGGGGCGCGGGCCATCGTCGAAGACGTGCCCCAGATGCCCGCCGCAGCGGGCGCACTCCACTTCGGTGCGCACCATGCCATAGGAACGGTCTTCGTGCTCGACGATGAACTCCGGGCGTATGGGCTTCCAAAACGAAGGCCAGCCCGTGCCGGACTCAAATTTAGTGTCGGAGTGGAACAGTGGCAACCCGCAACCGCGACAGGTGAAGGTGCCTTTGCGCTTTTCCTTGAGCAAGTCTCCCGTGAAGGCGCGCTCGGTACCCTCCTGGCGCAGGACGCGGTATTCCAGGTCGTTCAGCTCGGCGCGCCACTGGGCGTCGGTCTTCTGGATGCGCACCAGGCGCCCGCGCTCGTCGTATTGGGGCGGAATGAGGGTATCGGTACCGCTTTTTTCAGCTACTGACGCTACGACATGGCCTGGAGTCGGCGATGGTACGGTGGTCGAATGACAGGCTGCCCAAAGGGCGAGAAAAATGAAAGTGCGCATATCTGGCAACGTGAGAGAAACGTCGTGCTCTGGTGGGTTTCTTCGGGCCTTTGTGCTCACCAAACATCGTCTGAGTTACCTCTTACGCCGGCGCGGCGCATTCCACTCTTCACGCTCGGCGAAGGCTACGATTTTGCGCATCAGGTTGAGGATGGAAAGAAACACCAAGAAACAAATGGCAATGACGACGTACGTCCAGCGGTACGTTTGTGCCTCGCTCAGCGCCAAGCCGGAGACGAGCCAGGCGGCCAGCCCATTGCCAAATGCCACAGCGGCAAAGCCATAAATGGAACGGCTCCAATACCTCAGCCCGCTGCTAGCATTGAGGCTCATCACACTGATAAACACCGCATACAGCAACAAAAAGGCCGTAGCAACAGACCACGGGAAAACGCGGTCAATGGCCGATACGCCCATCCAGCGAAGTGCCGCAGCAACCAGCATGAAAGCAGCCGAGCCTCCTACGAAAATGGCGGCCTGGCGCAGTGGGTCCACTTTATGTTCAAAAAACAGCATGCGAGGGGATGTGAAAGCGTGAAAGGTGAAAAGTGGGCGGACACTTCGTTTTAGCATTGTGCTTTAGCGGATCATAACGCCCTGACGCTTTAACAGCGGAATTTCGCAAAAGTGCATTTCATCAAAAATGCCGGGCACAAACATGTACTGCTTGTCGTAGAGGTAGTCTTTATAGACAAAGCTCACCCAGTACTCGCTCGTCAGGCCGAAGACGGCTTTATAGACGGGCTCTATCTTAACGGCAGTGTGCGGTTCGATGCGTTCCCAGAAGTAGCGCAGCGAGGTAGTGCGGCGCGGTTCGCCCTCAATTTCGCCGTAGCCGCTGGCGCTGACGATGACCGAGTGAATCGGCTCGTCTTTAAGGTTGAGCAAGTAGGCATCCCAGAAATCCTCGTGGTCTTCCTCAAATACTAAGCGCGGCGCCATAGCGATGGCTAAATCGGCGACTTTCAGAAAGGAAATATCTTTGATCATGCTGGTTCGATTTCGCAGTCGAAGACTGCACGAAAGTGATGTTTTAAGCGCTCCTTCACAGCTTCTGCCTCCACAGCCTGGCCGAGTTCCCAGGCGAGCGAAGTTACTGTTTTATCCGCATCTGCAATACCGCAGGGCACGATGTGTCGGAAAAAAGTCAGATCCGTGTTCACATTGAACGCGAAGCCGTGCAGGGTTACCCAGCGGCTCAGGTGCACGCCGATAGCGCAGATTTTTCGGAACTTTTCCCAAAAGCCCTCTTCAGCAGCGGGAAGGGCGCAGTCCGGACGCGGCGGACACCACACACCCGTGTTGGGCGGCAGACGGAGCGTTTCCACACCGTAATCACTCAGCGTACGCATGATGATCTCTTCCAGGCTTCGCACGTATCGGTGCACGTCGGTGAAGAAGCACTCCAAATCGAGGATAGGGTAGCCCACAATTTGGCCCGGGCCGTGGTACGTGATGTCGCCGCCACGGTTGATGGAAAAGTACTGGATGCCGCGCTCATGCAGTTCAGCTTCGCTCAGCAGCAGGTGTTGCGCTGAGCCGCTTTTACCAAGGGTATAGACCGGCGGATGCTCCACTAAGAGAAAGTAGTGCTCTTGCGCGTATTGCCCGGGTTTCAGATGTCGGTGCTGCAGCTTCTGCTCCACCATGCGGCGGTGCAATTGCGTCTGGTAATCCCACGCGGGCTGGTAGTCGAGTTGGCCTAAATCCTGCCACTTGACGATCGGCATGCGTGCAAAAACACGTTCCGCAGGCAAAAGTTTTCTTTCCAGAAAAAGCGCCCGGACTTTTCGCCTCATGCCAGAGGTGCCATCGTACCTTTACGCCCCGTAACCATCTGAACGTGCGATGACGAAATACATCTTTGTTACGGGGGGCGTTACCTCGTCCTTGGGCAAGGGCATTTTATGCGCCTCTTTGGCCAAACTCCTGCAAGTGCGCGGGTTTTCGGTAACCATCCAGAAATTCGATCCTTACATCAACGTGGACCCGGGTACGCTCAACCCTTACGAGCACGGCGAATGCTACGTAACGGACGACGGCGCAGAGACCGACCTGGATTTGGGACACTATGAGCGCTTCCTCAATACTCCTACCTCAAAGGCTAATAACGTAACCACGGGGGCCGTCTATCAGACCGTCATCAACAAGGAGCGCGCCGGCGATTATCTGGGCAAGACGGTGCAGGTCATCCCACACATTACCGACGAAATCAAACGCCGCATGCTGCTGCTGGGCCAGACGGGCCAGTACGACATCGTCATCACCGAACTGGGCGGCACGGTGGGCGATATCGAGTCGCTGCCCTACATCGAGTCCGTGCGTCAGCTGCGCTGGGAACTGGGCCGCGACAACTGCTTAGTCATCCACCTGACCCTCATCCCCTACCTGCAAGCCGCCAAAGAGTTGAAAACCAAGCCCACGCAGCATTCTGTCAAGGAATTGCTAAGCCTCGGCGTGCAACCCGACGTATTGGCCTGCCGCACCGAATACCCGCTGAGTACCGACATCCGCCGCAAACTGGCGCTGTTTTGCAACGTGGAAATGCCAGCCGTCATTGAGGCCTTAGATGCCGACAGCATCTACGACGTGCCGCTGCTGCTGCTCGAAGAGGGCCTGGACTCGGTAGTCATTTCCAAATTGCACCTCAGCGACCGCCGTGAACCCGACCTGAGCCGCTGGAAGGCCTTTCTCCAGCGACTCAAAAACCCGACCACAGAAGTCAGCGTCGGACTGGTGGGCAAGTACAACGAACTGCCCGACGCCTATAAATCCATTTATGAGTCCTTCGTACATGCTGGGGCAGTCCATCGCTGTAAGGTGCGCGTAACGCCCATCCACGCCGAAGACCTGGAGGGCAGCTACGAAGAGGTATGCCAGCTCCTGGCACCCTTCGACGGCATCCTGGTCGCTCCGGGCTTTGGCGAGCGCGGTATCGAGGGCAAAATACACGCCATCCGCTACGCACGCGAGCACAACATGCCCTTCTTCGGCATCTGTCTGGGCATGCAAATGGCCTGCGTCGAATTCGCCCGAAATGTGCTCCAGCTACCCGACGCTGCCTCCACCGAGGTCAATCCCAACACACCGCACCCGGTGATTGATCTGATGAATGCCCAAAAAAAGATCACCCAAAAGGGCGGTACCATGCGACTCGGCGCCTTCCCGTGTGTGTTGGAAAAAGGCTCCAAAGTACACGCCGCCTATCGGCGCACCGAAATCTCCGAGCGGCACCGCCACCGCTGGGAGTTCAACAACGCCTACCTGGAGGCCTTCCGAAAGGCCGGCATGCTGCCCGTCGGCATCAATCCCGACACTAACCTGGTGGAAATCATGGAACTGAAAGACCACCGCTGGTTTGTAGGTGTCCAATTTCACCCGGAGCTAAAAAGCACCGTCGAAAACCCGCACCCGCTCTTCGTGGACTTCGTGCGGCACTGCATGCAGAAAAAAGCCGCCGAAACCGTAGGTAAATCAGAAGGATAAAGGTAAAACTGCACACATCGGTAGCGCATTGCCTCGCAGCATCTGAAGCCGTCCCCTCGCGCTCGCGGAAAAACCATTCGGCGTGCTTTGACGTTAATAAAGCCTAACTTTGCAGCGCAAAACGCATAATATGGGTATGGAAAACACACAAGAAAAAGCGCCTGCTGTAACGGCTCCGATTACCCTGACGCCGGGCGCCGTTGAGCAACTGGCGCTCATCCGGCAACAAGAGAACATCCCGGAAGAGTACGGCCTGCGCGTCGGCGTCAAAGGCGGTGGCTGCTCGGGCTTTTCCTACATCCTGGGCTTCGACTTGCCCCAGGAAGGCGACGACCTCTTTGAAGTAAGCGGCGTCAAAGTGCTGATGAACCGCGCGCACGCCATTTACTTGCTGGGTATGGAAATTGACTTCGTCAATGGCTTAGACAATCGCGGTTTTAAATTCAATAATCCCAACGCTTCGTCCACTTGCGGCTGCGGCACGTCGTTCGCGGCGTAATCGCCCGCTGCCGATGCCTTGTGCATTTTAGCCAAAATGCCGGCCTGCTTTTCAGCAAGCCGGCATTTTTTTATGGATATTTTTTTCCAAAAAATCGCCGTTGCCGCGGCAGAAGTCACGCGCATCCTTGCCGGATGAGCGACACCCTCACAGCACTTCCATAGCCTGCTGCAGGTCTTCCCACAGCCATTGCGGATCTTCCAGGCCGATGTAAAAGCGGCAAAACGACCAGGGCAGATGCGGCTCGGCGCGGCCCGGGATGCCGTAAAAGCCCACCATGGGTATGATGAGCGACTCATAGCCGCCCCACGATACGGCCATGAGGAAGCGCCGCAGCCGATGCACGAATGCCTCCATGCGCTCCATTGTGGGCGTGCGAAACTGCACCGAGAACAGCCCGCCGCAGCCGCGCATCTGACGCCGGGCCAGCTCCCGCTGGGGGAAGCTGGCATGAAACGGATACCACAAGCGCTCGACTTTCGGATGGTGCTCCAGCCGCTCGATGAGGTAGCGGGCGCTGGCATCGCTGCGCTCGATGCGCAAGGGCAGTGTCCGCAGCCCGCGCAACACCAGCGCCGCGTCGTGTGGCCCCAGAATACCACCTAAGGTCATGAGCTCCGACTCGAAAATGCGGCGCGTCATGGCGTGGCTGGCGCACAACACACCCACAACCACATCCGAATGCCCGTTGAGGTATTTGGTGCCCGAATGCACCACGATGTCAATGCCAAAGGCCGCCGGGTTCTGGTAAATGGGTGAGCAGTAGGAATTGTCGGCAATCGTAACGATACCGCGCGAGCGCGCCAGTTCGGCGCATGCTGCCAGGTCCTGGCATTCGTAGGTCATCGTGTTAGGGCTTTCTAAGTACAGCACGCGCGTGTTGGGCCGCAGCGCTGCGCGAATGTGCTCGATGTCTGTACCGTCCACAAACGTATGCTCGACGCCAAAACGCGGCAAGAACTTGCGCAGCAGGGTGCTCGTCCACGAGTATGGATGCTGCTGGCACACCACGTGGTCGCCCGCCTGCACATTGCCCAGCACCGCCGCCGCAATGGCACCGGCCCCGCTGGCAAACACTAAGCAATCCTCTGTGCCTTCCAAAGCCGCCAGCTTTTTCCGCAGGATTTCGACCGTAGGATTGTTGCCCCGCGTGTAAACGTGATGCGTCAGCTCGTCGGCAAATGCCGCTCGCCACGACGCCAGGTCGCTAAAAGCAAAATTGCTGCTCTGAACAACGGGGGGCGCCACCGCGCCAAAGTACGCTTCGCGCGTCTCGCCCAGGTGGGTCAGAATGTCGCTAAGACTCATGCGTAAAAGAGCGTGAAAAACAATGCAGCAAAGGTCGTCGGTAGCGCCTGCATTGCACCAGAAAATCTCCGGGCAACGCTTTTCAGTTTTGGTGGCCGTCCGCGTTCTCGTGTTCCGTTGCCTAACCTTGCCCGCCCCCTGACAATCCGCCTCTTTGCCACTCGGAACGCCCCGTTGCACCGTACCTTTGTGTAGATTACAACCTGCTGATTGCTTCGCCAGACCTAAACTTTGCCCACATGCCCGACGTCCTGTCCGTTCCGCCCACACCTTCGGAAGCCGCCGTTGCGGCGCTCCAGCCCTATACGCCCACTGCTGCCAAACCCTGGAATGCCCAACGGGTGGCCCACCTGTACCGCCGCATAGGCTTCGGCGCCACTTACCAGGACATCCAGCAAGGCCTCTCCATGCACCCGTCCGAACTGGTGGACCTCTTGCTCGACACAGCCGCCGCCCTCCCGCCGCCGCCACCGCCCGGGCCCGTGGATTGGTCTAACTGGACTTCCGCCGACTATGCCGGCAACCAGAGCCTGACCGAAGAACACCGCCGCTACATGCGCCACCGCTGGCTGTCGGAAATGCTCGACGAAAGCGTGCGCGCCAAAATGGCCCACTTCTGGCTCAACCACTTCGTTACCAAAATTTATATCGTCGGCTGCAATGCTTATACGTGGAAGTACTACGACCTGCTCCATCGCATGGCCTTAGGCAACTTTCGCGATTTTGTGGTAGAAATGGGCAAAAATCCCGCCATGCTGATCTTCCTCAACGGCAACATCAACGAGGCTGGCGACCCTAATGAAAACTACGCGCGCGAGCTGATGGAACTATTCACCCTCGGCGAAGGCAATGGCTACACCCAAATGGACGTCGTCGAAATGTCGCGCGCCATGACCGGCTGGCGCGCCTCCTTCAGCGAATGCACACCGCATTACTTCGACCCTTCCAAACACGACGCAGGTGTCAAGACCATCCTCGGCGCCACTGGCCCGTTCAACTTCGACGAAGCACACCTGCTTGTCTTTCAGCAGCGGCCTCAGCAGGTCGCAGATTTCATCGCCGGCAAACTCTATCGCCACTTCGTGGCCCAAACGCTCGACCCAACGGTAGTCGCCGGCCTGGCCGACACCTTCCGTGCCAACAACTGGGAACTGTTGCCCGTAATCAGACAACTGCTCAAAAGCGAGCACTTTTTTGACGAACAATTCTTTCATGTCCAGATAAAAAGCCCACTCGACCTGCTCATCGGCGTCCTGAAAACCTGCGGCGTACGCGCCAGCGAACACGCAGAACCGCAATGGTGGGACGACGTCTCCTTCTGGTCAGACAAATTAGGCCAGACCCTCTTTGACCCGCCCAACGTGGCCGGATGGCCCGGACACCGCGCCTGGATCAACGAAAGCACCCTGGCCAACCGCTGGAAATTCGTCGCACTGCTCACCGTGCTTATCGGCAAAAACGACTCGGTGCGCCAACACCTGCGCAACTTAGCCAAATACCTGACCAACAACAGCAAAGACCCCGAAACCATCACCCGCGCCCTCATCGAATTCTTCTGTGGCATCCCGCTCGACGACATCCACTTCGCCGCCGCCGTGGACGCCTTCAAAAGCGGCATCCCAGAAGGCTACTACACCGACGGCTCCTGGAACCTCGACTGGGACGAAGCCCCCCATCAAATCCTGCAAATGCTTCAGTACTTGGCCCGACAGCCCGAATTCCAACTCCAGTAACCGCCAAACTTGTTTGGCCTAATCCCCCGCCCTACCTTCGCCCTCCGATGACCTACGAGGAAATCCTGCGCGACATCCAGGCGGGCAAATTCCAGCCCATTTACCTCCTCCATGGCGAGGAATCCTATTTCATTGACCGTATCGAGGCCACCATTGAGGCTGAAGCCCTGTCGGAAGCCGAGCGCAGCTTCAACCAGATCATCCTCTACGGCAAAGACGCCGAGCCACTCACGCTGCTCGACCAGCTGCGTCGGTACCCCATGATGAGCGCCCGTCAGGTAGTCATCCTGCGCGAGGCCCAGGAAATGAAAGGGCTGAACGACCTGACCAGCTACGCCGAAAACCCCATGCCTACCACCGTTTTCGTCATCTGCCACAAGCACAAAAAATTTGACCTGCGCACCCGCATGGGCAAAGCGCTGGCCGCCAAAGCAGTGGTCTTTGAAAGCAAAAAACTCTACGACAACCAGCTGCCCAACTGGATAGCCGGCTACTGTAAAGCGCAAAAACGCGCTATCGAACCCGCCGCCGCTGCCCTGCTGGCCGAATACTTGGGCGCCGACTTAGCCAAAGTGGCCAACGAATTGGACAAATTGGCCCTCAACCTGCCTGCCGGCAGCGCCATCACGCCCGCCCACGTGGAGGAATTCGTCGGCATCAGTAAAGAATACAACGTCTTCGAACTCCAACGCGCTTTCGCCTTGCGCGATAAAGCCCGCATCGCCCGCATCGAACAGTACTTCGCAGCCAACATCCGCAAAAACCCACTCATTGGCGCCATTGCCAGCCTGTACAACTACTTCTCCAAGGTGTACATGCTCTACTTTCTGCCCAACGCCTCCGACGCCGAAATTGCCAAAACCCTTGAACTGCGTTCCGACTTTTTCGTGAAAGAATACAAAGCCGCCGCCCGAAACTATACACGCGAACACGTCGAGCACATCCTCCACCTATTGCATCTGTACGACCTGCGCGCCAAGGGCGTCAATACCGACACGACCCACACGAGCGAAGAGGCGCTCATGCGCGAGTTGTTCTTTCGGATGCTCAATCATGTATGAGTAAAACTGGCCTGCCCTCCCCTGCCAACGCTAGAATGGCATTCTGCCGTCCTTCCGCGTCTTATACTGCACCGAAGCCCTGATGATGCCTGGCTACGAGTGCCTGCGCCACCCGTGCCGCTAAATGGGCATTATTACATACCAGTTCGACATTGGCCTTTAGGCTGAGGCCGCCGGTCAATTGTTCGATGCGGGCCAGCAGAAAAGGCGTCAGGTCTTTGCCTCGGATGCGCTGATGCTCGGCATCGGCTATCGCTTTAGCGATGGTTTCCTCCATGTCCTTGTCATTTAAGGCATACAGTTCAGGAATTGGATTGGCTACTACTGCGCCGCTACGCAGGCCGATGCCCCAGTGTGCTTTTAAGAGCTGGGCGATAGCCTCGGGGGTCTCCATGCGATAGTCCACCTTTAAGCCGCTGCTGCGTGCATAAAAGGCTGGAAACTCGTCTGTTTGGTAGCCCAATATGGGCACGCCGAAGGTTTCCAGATACTCCAGCGTCAGGCCAAGGTCCAGGATACTTTTGGCGCCGGCACACACCACAGCTACCGGCGTATGGGCCAGTTCCTGCAAGTCGGCGGAGATGTCGAACGTGGCCGATGCGCCGCGGTGTACCCCGCCGATGCCGCCGGTAGCAAAGCAGCGGATGCCGGCCAGGTGGGCGATGATCATGGTGGCTGCTACGGTGGTGGCTCCGTCGAGGCCTCGGCTGAGCAAATAGCCGAGATCGCGCCGGCTGGCTTTGGCAATGCTGCGCCCTTTTTGGGCAAAGCGTTCTATTTCTTCTTCGCTCAAGCCGGCCCTCAGCCGTCCGTCCACAATGGCACAGGTGGCGGGCACGGCGCCTGCCTGCCGAACGACCGCTTCCAATCGCAAGGCTGTTTCTAAGTTGGCGGGGTAAGGCATACCGTGCGCAATGATGGTGCTCTCCAATGCCACCACTGCCCGGCCTTCCGACAGGGCGGCCTGCACTTCGGGGGCGATAGCCACGAATGGGTTCATCCAGCAGCGACTTGTCAGATTGTGATAATTGTGATAAAAACAGTTGCGCCAACGCGTGGCATCTTCCAGCGGTGCGTTGGCGCAAAGGTAAGCGAAGGCGAGGACCGCAAACCGCTTACAGCCGGGCCGTCAGAGCGCGCCTGTCGGGCGCGGTGAAGTAGCGCAGCGAAACCTGGAAATCGGTGTTGTACAGCCGATTAACCCCATCAAAGAAGCCATCAGCAGCCAGATTGGTCGTGCCCTGCGTCAGGCGGGCATCGAGGGCCCAGTGGGGGTGAAGCCGCCATTCCCAGCCCACCGAAATGCCTATATCGAAAGCATGCAGACCCTTGCGAACGCTGTAATCGCTCGTGGGCGTAGGACTGGAGAGAAACGCCGTAGTCTGCGTGCGCATGGGCATATTCCGGGAGGGACGGACGCCGACAAAAAAGGCCTGATCGGGCCGATAGCGATGGTGTACGCCTATGGGCAGTTCTAAAAAAATCAAACCATCCACCTCGTGACTGACCATCATCGGCCCGCCGGGCGTGTTTTCCTGAACCCGTGCGCCTAAGGAATAGCCGCTGACCGATTTCACCTGGGCTTCGGCTTGCAAACTGGTGTTGGCGCCAAAGCGGTAGCGGAAGAGATAGCCCAGCACCGGCGCCGGTGTAACGACCGAAGGCTGCCACTGCAGCACGCTGGCGCCCAGGCCAATGGTCAGCCCGTGCTCGATGCGCGGAGGCTGGGGCGTCAGGTCTGTTCGAGACAAAAGCGTCAAATCACCGGACGTAGTCAGCCGTGTCAGATTTGCCTCGGCAGCAGCGAGCGGCAACGCTTCCAGCGCTTCCAATGTTTGCGCGCGGCTCGAGGCCGTCCCGGAGGTCTCTTCGGTGTATCCGGTCAAAGAAGGCTGAAGCGCTTCCGAAGGCTGATTGCGGCGGGAAGGATCCACACTTAGCGATTGTAAAAGGATGCCTCGACGAACATGCGAACTACAAAGATGCTTACCACGCGCGTTCTTCGAAGGGATGGCTGGTGCATCTGCCTTTCTATTCGAGGAAGAACGCTCACCGGATGCCCGGGTAATAGCCTCGCCTTCTGCCTTGCCCAAAAAGCCGTCGTTGCTTAAAGGCCCTGCATGCTCATCCCGCAAAGGCTTCTGCATCGCTCCGGCCACCGGCCCGGTAGGAGGCTTCTGAGCATCCCATTGCTCTTTCCTCTGCATGGGCCGCGCTTGCCACAGCAGCAGCGCCGATGCTACTGCCAACAATAGCAAGGCCCACCAGCCGTATCGGCGCCAGGGCACTGCAACACCCGGGCGCTGCGACTCCGCCAGCAAGGCCTCCATCGCCACCCAGGCCCGCTCGTCGAACGGAAATTCGTGCTGCCTCAATTGCTCGCGCACGTGTTGCTCTTGCTTATTGCGTAACGGTTCCATTTTCAACGATAAAAAGTTGGTTTGAAAAAGCGGTCATTCCTCGCTTTCTTGTCTAAACTCATCGGGCAACGGAGGCGTACAAATGCCTCAGTCGCTCTTGCAGCAAACGCCGCGCCTGAAATAAATGCCATTTGGAAGTCCCTTCGTCAATGTCCAACATCTCGGCAATCTCGCCGTGCTTGTAGCCATCCACCACATACAGGCTGAATACCGTGCGCGTGGCCGGTGGCAGCTGCTGAATCAGACGGAAAATATCCTCGGCCTGAAGTTGATCCAGACCCTCATTCAGCACGCACCCATCGGCTTCGGTGTGGAAATCTATCGCACGGCGGTACGTAACCTGGCTACGCACGTGGTCAATAGCCGTATGCAGCACTACCTTAGCCATCCAGCCCGCAAAAGAACCCACGCCGCTATACTGATCCATATTGGTGAAAATTTTCAAAAATGCCTGGTTTAAAACGCCAATAGCCTCATCCCGGTCAGACGAGTAACGCATGGCAATACCCAACAGCCGCCCAAAATAGCGCTGATACAGGTACTTTTGAGCCAGCGGATGCCGCTCCAAACAACCCTGTCTCAGCTTCTCGTCCGTACTGGTGGGATGATATGCCATGCCCTCTTTGATGCTTCTTTACACGTCGAAAGTTATAGGGAAAAGGTTGGGTGGAAAGCCATCTTAACGTTTTGATAAATTACTGCCATGGGAAACCAGCAAAGTCAAAGTCTCGTACCTTACAGCAATTTCGGCTCGAAGCTTGTAACGTTTTGAAAAACGCCGTTTTCTGTCACCTATGCGCATCATCATCATCGGCAACGGCGTCGCCGGCATCACAGCAGCCCGAAACATTCGCAAGCGGAGCGACCATGCCATCTTAATCATCTCCGACGAAACAGACTACTTCTTCAGCCGAACGGCCCTCATGTACGCCTATATGGGCCACCTGCGCCCCCAAGACCTGAAGCCCTACGAAGACTGGTTTTGGGCCAAAAACCGCATCGAGCTGCTCCGCGCCCGCGTTGTGGAGGTTGATTTTGAGGGCAAAACCCTGCGAACTTCTGAGGGGCGCACGCTGCTCTACGACCGCCTCATCTTGGCTACCGGCTCAAAGCCCAACAAATTCGGCTGGCCCGGGCAAGACCTTGACGGAGTACAGGGCCTGTACCACTGGCAAGACCTGGAAAACATGGAGCGCCACAGCGCCGGCCTGCAGCGCGCCGTTATCGTGGGTGGAGGTCTTATCGGCATCGAAATGGCCGAAATGTTCCACTCACGCGGCATTCCGGTTACGTTCTTAGTGCGTGAGCCCAGCTTCTGGAACAACGTACTGCCCGCCGAAGAGTCCGACATGATCAACCGCCACCTCCGCGAACACGGCATTGACCTGCGACTGAACACGGAATTGCGCGAAATCTTGCCCGATACTCGGGGCAAATGCCGAGCGGTCATCACCTCGCACGGCGAAGAAATCCCTTGCGGCTTTGTGGGCCTAACCGCTGGCGTAAGCCCAAACGTAGATTTTTTGCGCAATACCCCCCTGGAAATCGGCCGCGGCATTCGGGTGGACGAGTACTTGCAAACCAACCTACCCGACGTGTACGCCATCGGCGACTGTGCCGAGCTGCGCCAGCCGCGCCCGGGCCGGCGTCCCATCGAAGCCGTCTGGTACAGCGCTCGCGCTATGGGAGAAACCGTAGCACACACCGTATGTGGCGACCTCACGCCCTACGACCCGGGCATCTGGTTCAACTCGGCCAAATTTTTCGACATCGAGTACCAGGTCTATGGAGATGTGCCGCCTACACTATCACCTGAGGTGGAAACGCTCTACTGGGAACACCCAAATGGGCGCAAGAGCATCCGTATCAATTACGACCGCTTAACAGGCGCCGTGCTGGGCTTCAACCTTATGGGCATCCGTTATCGCCACAACGTGTGCGACCAGTGGCTTCGCCAGGGCACACCCATTGAAGCCGTGCTCGAAAGCCTCGGAACGGCTAATTTCGACCCAGAATTTTATCCGCAGCACGAATCAGAATTGGTCGCTCTGTACAACCGCCAGACGGGGCGAATGCTGCGCCTGAAGCGGCGGCGCGGGGTAGGGTGGTGGATTGGAGGGTGAGGCGGCGAGGTAATAGGTGTGCTAAAGGTAAATCGTTCCTTTTTTCATAGAAGCGGGCCAAACAAGTTTGGCAGTTACAAGATGCAAGAACATTCATTTTCCCTTGCTCAACCGGCGCCGGTACTGACGCCCTGGCGCCAGAAGGTGGCCCTGGCGCTGGGGGCGCTGGGTGTGTTGCTGCTGCTCATCACCTGGGCGGCAGGTCGGGCGATAGCGCCCATTCCTGTGCTTTTGGCCTCTTTTGGGCTGATGTCCGCCGGCGTATGGCTTTTTGTTCGGGAGGAATACCTCAAGCATCCCGCCGGCATTCGCAACAATGGTACGTGGTTTCGCAGCCTTACGGCTCGCGGCGTGTGGGGCTGGGCACTGGGCGTGCTCATTACGGGCTTCTACGTGTGCCTGTACTGGTTTCCGCAGTACCTCAGGGGACTTGTCGAGCTGTTTACGCCCTTGAGCCAGGCATTGCGCGCGCGTGCAGCCGACCAGTGGTTTGTTTATGGCACGCTCTACACGCTGGCCGTGCTGCTGATGGGCATCAAGTTTTTTTTCAAATACCGACACAACGCCTATCAGCGCATCCGCACCGTGTCGGTGGTGTTTTTCCAGCTGTGGTTTGCCTGGCTGCTGCCCGGACTTTTGGTGCGGCTTCAGCAGCCGGAGATTTACTTTTCCTATTTCTGGCCGCTGTCGTACTATCAGGGTACCCCCATGGCCTACCAGGGTTACCAGAAATCCGACCTGGGGCTTTTCTACTTCTTCTTCGGGTTGGCCATGTTTTTCATTGGCACGCCCGTGCTCACCTATTTCTTTGGCAAGCGCTGGTACTGTTCGTGGGTGTGCGGCTGCGGCGGCTTAGCCGAAACGGCGGGCGATCCTTTCCGCCACCTGTCGGACAAGAGCTTGCGCGCCTGGCAGGTGGAGCGTTGGCTGATTTACAGCGTGCTGCTCTTTGCTGTGGCCATGACGGTTCTGCTGTGGGTCAACGTCGCTACCGGGCGCAGCGTGCTTCAGCAGTTTTCTGAATTGTTTTACAAGGCCTACGCTTTTCTCATTGGCGCGGCCTTTTCGGGCGTGGTTGGCGTAGGCTTTTATCCACTGCTTGGCAGTCGGGTGTGGTGCCGCTTTGGCTGCCCGATGGCGGCGTGGTTGGGTATCTGGCAGCGCAAGAAGTCGCGTTTCCGCATCACGACCAACGGTGGGCAGTGTATCTCTTGCGGCAACTGCTCGGCTTACTGCGAAATGGGCATTGACGTGCGCGCCTACGCCCAGCGCGGCGAAGACATCGTGCGCGCCTCATGCGTGGGCTGCGGCATTTGCTCAGCAGTGTGCCCGCGGGGCGTGCTGCGGTTGGAGGCGTAGGTCTGAAGCATCCTGATGCCAGGTCAGGAAGGAGGCCGGTGCCGCGCGGCGTCTTTTCTTGTGCCGGTCGCTTTATGGACTCAAAAAACCAGCGCCCCGCCCACGCGGAAGTTCACCGCTGCCGAGCGATACGGCGTAACGGCGTTTAGCGCATTGTCGGACAGGGCAAAGGCCTGCAAGGGTCCTAAGCGTACGGCGGCGCTCAGGCCGAGGTTGGTCGCCGAGCGGTTGTTGATGCTGTACATGGCGCCCACGGTGAGCCAGGGCAGCGGCGACCAGTGCCCACTGAAGCCCACGGCGGTCGTCTGGCGGCGGTCGTCGCGTTGGTGGTGGAGCACGGCGCCCAGCACCCACCGCTGCAGAATTTGCCATTGAGCGGCGGCGTAATAGCGAGTAGGCAGCGAAGTGGTCAGCTCGGCGCCGGTGCGCTGAAAGTTGAGCACGTCGTTGAGGCTATCTAACGCTGCACCAAAGTCGAGGCTGTCCACCGTGCCGTTGAGGATGTCAGTGCCCGGGATGAACACGCCGTCGTAGTTGAACGTGCCCTGACTGTGGAAATAGGCAGTGTTTTGCTTCCAGGCAATGCGGCTGCCGAGGTCTAATGCGCTGGCGCTTAGGGTGAAACGCTCACTCAGACGCAGCTGTACGCCTACATCGAAGCCGATGCCAGCGTTCTGGCCGAAGCGATTCTTTAGCTCGTTGAACGACAGGTCGTAGCCAAAGCCCGATGTGTCCACCGCTGAGATGAGGCTGGAGGAGTAGAAGGCGTAGTCCGTTTGCAGCGAGAGCTGATAAATGTCGGGTTCGGTGAAGGCCTGTATCTTTCGGCGTGCCTCGTCAGTAACGAGCATGGCGGCGCCCGACAGGTATTTGACGCGCGCGCCAATGCGGAGGCGGTCGCCAAAGTCGCGAGCCAGGCCGGCACTCAGTTCGTCCCAGCGCACCGTGCTCAGGGCTGGGCCGATGTCGAGCGTCTGACCGACGTAGGGGCCATTGCCGTACCATAGCAGTTCGGCCAGGGTGCGCGGGTAGGTAGCCGTGGCGGCGGTGCGCTGGTTCCAGCCGGCCATGAGGTACCAGCCGCCCAGCCGCAGACCGAGCAGGGCGCGTTCGTTGCGCTGGTCTAAGCGAAGCGTGTTTTCGGGTTCCAGTTTGTTGATGGCGCCGCCTAAGTCCAGGATGGTGCGCCCGCTCTCGCGGCGCAGCAAGTCGTTGTAGGCGATATTGCCCGAATGGGCGGCGTCTATGCCGATGGTTGGGCCGCCCAGGAATACGGTTTTATCTTTAAGGAAGAAAGCCGGATTGGCAGCGTTGGCGTGCCACGTTTCTGGGCTGAGGTAGAGCATGAGTTCTTGCTGAGCAACCCCATTCAGGGCAGCCAGCGCTGCATTTAGCAGCAACACATATCGGAAAAGGGATAAAAAAGGGTGTTTTTTCATAAAAAACAAAAAGGATGTATTGGTGAACGGGCTGAAATGGCCCATGCGGGTAGGTAAACAGGGGGAATGGCTTCAGAGCCAGTGCATCGCTCAAGGCGTACCTCGCTAAGGTTTACCCCCCAATCGCGTTTGCACTTTGAGGCCCATGCGTAGCGCAATGCCCTGGGTGGCTAAGAGTTTGACGGGCACCTGCCCGCCCTGGGCGGTGGTGAAGGCGGCATTGAGGCGCATGGAGGTGGCCTGGCGCACCCGGCTGAAGCGGGCGACATCCATCGGGGCAAACGTCTCGGCCCGTGCGGTACCGATGCTGACGCCATTGGCGTTCACGGGCGGCGATTGCACCACAAAAGGCGGTGTTGCGTCGGTGAAGAGCGAGTCCAGCACGCGCCCCTGGTCGTCTAAGAAGTACAGTTGCAGCGCTGCACCGATGGGCGTGTTGTTTTCCGTAACGATTTTGAACTCAACAGATTCGATACGGCTGGTGTCGAAGTCGGCGAATTGCCCAAAGTTGGCGTTAATGGTCTGCTCGGCACCGAAGTTTTCTGCTGAGCCTTCGAGCAGCAGTTCCACCTTCATGCGCAGGGCGATGGTGCTCTTGTCGGTCAGGAAGCCCACGATGCTGGGGTCTTTGCGGGCGTTGGAGATGCCAGCCACCTCATAGATGAGGCGCACGGGTTGGGCGTTGAAAATTTCGGCGATGTTCGAGTTGGAGCTGTCCAGCACGACGTGGGTTTCCTTCGTCTGCCCGATTTCGCCGGCGGCCCAGGAGGGGTAGTTGAAGTCAATGCTATCATTAAAGAAGACACTGCTCTCCAATTTGTACTCCTTGCCGTCGCGTCCGATGAAGCTCAGGTATTTGACCACCCCGCGCGTGGGGAAGCCCCAGGAGTTGGTGATGGTCATGGTTACTTTGGGATTTTTGATTTTTACATTCCCCTTGAGGTTGGTCTGGTTGATGTCAATATCAATGGTGTCCAGCGTGAGCGGATACTCTGAGTAGCCCCAATAGCCTTCCATGTAAGAGGCGGTAAAGCCCTGGATGAGGATGCCAATGCCCGCAATTCCGGGCAGCACGTCGTCAATTTTGATGCGTGTGCCGTCGGGCAGGTAAGCCTCGTATCGGAACTCCAAACGGTTACTATCCGAAGCCAGAGTATAGCCTTGAAGTGGGATAGGTGGCGAGATGAACGTCTGGCGCGCCGGCACGCTGAAGGGCATAGAGAACGGCTGCCCGTTTTTCGACATCTGGAGAATGTGGAATGTGCCCGTAATGGGCTGGTTACGCGCATTGTTAACTACCAGGTTGAGCGTGCCGCTCCCTACCTCTACCCGACGGATATAGACGGAGTCAGGAGTGTTGAACGGGTATTCGTAGAAAGTATCGTTGATGGGCACTGGCACTTCCGGGAAGTTGAAGAATTGGAAGATGTCCGACGCCGGCTTCTCAGCCACATTGCCGCTGTAAAACAGCGTCATCGTCTGGTCGGGGTTGATGACGATGGTGTCGCTGCCCACGGAGTCATTGAGCACTTTAAGCATTAGCTCCTGCAAGCCAACGCTGGTAGCTAATACTGGGAAGGCATATTCCCCGGTGCGCTCGGCGAATTCCAGGTCGTCTAAGGCCAGCTTCTGGCAGCCGGCCAGCACACCGAGGATGACCAGGATTTGCAGCAGGATAGGAAGGCTTTTTTTGCGCGTCATAAATCTGTCAGGGATGTTGGTTAGGTGAGAAAATGCGGTTTCGGGGATATTTAAAAAAAAAGAGCACTCAGGCTCTTTAGCTCAAGCCTTTAGAAACCGAAGCCCACTGAAAACTGCCACAGAATGTTGCGGTCGTGGTCGTTGCGGAAGACTTGTTGGCCGTTGTTGGTCTGGGCTTTGGCCAGGTCGCCCGCTTCGTTGGTAATGTCGGCCAGACCGTACTGGAAGCGCACGCCTAAGAAAAGCGAACGACTCATGTAGTACGACACGCCACCCACTAAGCCGTAGTCCAGTGCCTGGTAGAGTTTGCCGCTGCCTTCGGGGTGGTCGAAGTAGGCTCCCATCGTTTTCGGCAATTCTATCGGACGGCCATCTACCAGCACATATATTTTCTCACCGAAATCACCGCCACCGATTTTGTCTTTTCGGTAGTTGTGTTGCAAGTTAAATTCTAAGTCAGTTACTGGGTTTCCTAAGGGTACCGTACGCCCACCCGTAAAGACAAGCGAACCCTCGCCGATGGCTTGCACTAACAGGCCACCATAGACGCCAGCCGAAAACTCAAAGTCCTTCCACCGAGCATAGGCCAGTACTGGCAGATCAATGTAAACGTTTTGCAGGTTAATGAAATAACGCGAGTCGCCACGCGCCTCCTTAACACCACCACTGTAGCGAAACAGCCGATACGAAGATCCGTCAAAGGTGTATTTTGCACCGCGCCGCGAGTACACGAGCTCACCACGCACACCGAAGGCGTCAGTAAACGAATAGCCAAAGCCCATGCCGAGGTGGAAGCTCGTTACATTGCGCCACGTTTCCAGGGCGTTGCCGTCAGAGTCGGTCTCCGCAGGGCCATCCATGCGCGCGGTATTTAGCCCGACCTTAAAACTAGTGCTTAGCTGACCCCATGCCGGGCTTATGCAGCTCCATAACGCCAGCCCCAACGCGATAATCCTAATTTTCCTGAGTGAAAGAACCTGTTTCATCTTAATAATTTATACGTGTGTTTTGTGGCCGGGCGCTGCCTACCCCCGGCGCTTTTTGGGCAAAAGTAAGCCTTGCAGCCAACGTATCTGGGCTTTTATGTTGTTGCTGTTGCATACTGCTCCAGAAGCGCCCAATACAGCCGTGCCGTTTGCTCCGCTTCCAGTGTGGGGGCCTGTTCCCACTGGAGCAGGGCGATCTTGAGCCGAACATTAGCACGATAGTACTTGAAATACAGAAAGATGCGTTCGTCTTCTGCGTTTTCGATGCAGGACCAATGGCGTTGGTAGGCACTCATGAATGCCTGGGCCAGCGGTGCGTGTCCGCGGGCTTCGAGGTCCATGGCTAAGAAGGCCAACTCGTTGAGCACGTCTGAACGTCGCAGGTGAGGGCTGAATTCGATGCAATCGAACACTACTGGCCCGTCGGGCATCAGAAAGATGTTGCGCGCGTGCAAGTCGCCGTGGCCGTCCACCCAAAAGCCGTTGCGGGCGCGTTCGTCTAAGCGGTACTGGTGTGCTTCGAGGAATTGGCGTTCCCGTTGTCGCCAGGCATCAAATCGGGCGGTGGCCACCTCGCCGAAGAGCTGGCGCGCAAGGGGTTCGTGGGCAAAAAGGTCTTCAAAGTCGGCCCGATACTCGTCAGGCGTTTCGCCGGGGGCGTCGGCAGCCGTCAACGCATATCTTCGATGGAAGCGGGCCAATTGTTCGGCCAGCGCCTCTACGTCGCGGTGCCCGACGGCATTTTGGGCCAGTAGGCGGTCCATCTGGCGGCTGTCGTCGAGGCGGCGCATCCAGACGACGTAGTCGAGCAGGGGGCGCGTTTCCTGCAAGTGCCCGATGCTGAGCGCACCGCTTTCATCGGGCTGCACCGTGAGGGTACCTAAGTACATATCGGGCGCTAAGCGGCGGTTGAGGGTAACCTCCTGCTGGCAGTAGTGCCGGCGCTGTTCGAAGGTGCTGAAGTCTAAGAAGGAAAGCTTGAGCGGTTTTTTGATTTTGAAAGCATAAGCCGGAGTGAGCAGCACCCAAGAGATGTGGGTTTCAATGACCTGAGCGGGCTCCTTTGGGCCGGGGTAGGCCCTTCGGGCGGCGATGTCGCGGATCTGTTCGGTGGTCATGTTTGGGTGCACTGCATTTAGCGGAGTTTTTCCAGCGCCAGACTGCGCCCGCGTTCGAGCACACGCGCCTCCTGGGCCTGACGGATGCGTTCGCGTTGCTCATCGCTTTCGGCCTCCAGCAGTTGCACGGCTACCTGCCACACGTCGGTGCGCCAGCTGCGGATAAGTTGGGCAAGCAACCATTCGTCCGAACGGCCCATAAGGCGGTCAATGAGTGCCATGGCCGAAGAGTGCGATTCTACGATATTATCCTGCACAGTATCAATGGTTTCGGCGATGATGTGATTGACCATTTCGTGGTCGTCGCGGCGGTATTGGCGGGCCTCAACGCTAGCGGTGGGCCATTCGTCGTGCAGACAGTCGTATAGGGCCAGCGGTAAATCATAATTGATGTGAGCGTTGATGCCCAGCATCAGGCGTTGCAAAATGTGCAGGCGGCGGCAGCAGGTAGCATGGTGCGCTTGTTTCCACACGGGAGGCGTCTCACTGCTTTGCTGGTCATAAAAATACAGCGCGTCGTAGTAATAATCGGCGAAGCGCAGCATGAGGCGTTCCACCCAGGCAGCATCGTGAAAGCATCCGTTGGCTGTAGCCCGCACCATATTGGCGCTCATCATGCCGTAGCAGCGCTGGAAGTGACAGCGTTGGTCGCCCTGTTGTTCCCAGCTGGCAGCCTGGGCGTTCATGCGGTCGAGCAGGTAATGCATCATAGGCGTTGTCAGTGAGCGTATTCGCGTACGGCGCTCAGCAGGTCGTCCAGCGTTGCGTCGTCGGCCTGCAAAGAAAGGTGTGGGCTGGCGATGTCTTCCCACTCGTCGCGCAATTTTTCATAAACCTCATAGGTAGCCTCACTGTCGGGGCGTGGGTGGCTCAGGCGTTGGCGTGCTGTATCATCGTGCAGGCGCAGGTGCACCCAGCGGCATTCGGCTCCGCATTCAGCGGCTACGCGGCGGAAAGGCTCGCGTAGTGCTTCGCGCTGAAGCACGCTGTCTATGACGACATCCCGCCCGGCCTGGAGTGCCTGACGCATGCGCGCAAGCAACTCGTCATAGACGCGCTGCTTGGTTTCCGATGTGTACTGACCACGCAAACCCAATTCGGCACGTATCTGGTCGCTATTCAAGTGCACGGCGCTGTAGCGCTCGGCATACGCGCGGGCAAGGGTCGTTTTGCCCGTAGCGGGTAATCCCGTGATGATGAGGAGAGTAGGCAATGGCATAATGCCGGATAACAAAGATGCCGGTAAAGATGGTTACTTGATAGGCTGAAACAGCGATTCTTTAGCATTCCCGGAGCAAAATTGGCTCTTCCTTAACTGGGTATTCACCAGAACAACATCCCGAAATCGTTCGGCCAGACACACCGCCGCCTTCGTCCAGTATGCACCTCCTGCAAATAAACGTGATTATGAAATTTGGCGCTGAAAACTTTTAACCGAACTATCCTTCCAATATAGGTAGTAGAAGCTCGTGGTTGCCAACGTTGCGGAGGTACGAATATCCCCCAAAATGGCAAAAACCGTTTGGGCAACCGAGCCTATCCATGCAGCGGCGGTGGCTTTCGCGTGCTAAGCGGGCAAAGGCCCGGCCCTTTGCCTCCGACGTTGCATTTCCGTCGAGCGCTCTACCTTTGGCGCATGCGAGGAGTTTTGTTTGCACTATCGTTGGTGCTCACGCTGGGTTTGGTACGGTTGCTGCATACGCCCATTCCGGCGGGTCAGCAGCGCATTCCGGCGTTGGGTAGTTTTTTCAACCCCTTTAGCGGTTTTTGGCGCAATGCAGAGCCGGCTCGTGGGCCGGCCCTTCCTGCCGAGGTTCGGCTACCGGGTTTACGCGGTAAGGTAGAAGTGGTTTACGACGACCGACTGGTTCCGCACATTTTTGCCGAGCATCTGGAGGATGCCCTGCGCGTCCAGGGCTACGTAACGGCCCAGCACCGGCTGTGGCAGATGGATTTGGCTGCGCGGCGGGCAGCGGGTCGCCTCTCGGAGGTGTTGGGTGAGCGGACGCTGGAGCTAGACCGAATAGCACGGCGTCGGGGGCTGCCCTTTGCCGCCGAAAACGCTTTGCGAGGCTGGCAGCGCTCAGCGGAGGGTATGCGCCTGCTGGAGGCATATTGTGCCGGCGTGAATACCTGGATAGCGCAGCTCAAACCCGCAGACTATCCGCTGGAGTTCAAGCTGCTAGGCTATGCACCCGAGCCTTGGTCGCCACTAAAAACAGCTCTCATCGTAGAGAACATGGCCGAAACGCTGTGCGGCGGCGAGAATGACTTGCTCTCCACCGCCGCTCTGCAAGCCCTGGGACGCGAGACGTTTGACTACCTGTATCCCGAATGGAACCCGCGCCAACAGCCCATTGTGCCGGATACGGGCCAATGGCGCGGTATTCGCGGAACGCTGGGCACCACCGTTACCGCGCCAGGCAACACACAGCGCCTGTCGGCTCGGCCTGTGGCGGAAGAATACTTCCGGGGTTCTAACAACTGGGCCGTAGCGGGTGCCAAAACGGAAAGTGGCGCTGCCATCCTGTGCAACGACCCGCACCTGACGCTGTCGCTGCCCTCTATCTGGTTCCAGTTGCAGTTGCGTACACCGGAAATGAACTGCTACGGCGTGTCTCTGCAGGGTGTGCCGGGCATCATCATTGGCTTCAATGAGCACGTGGCCTGGGGTGTTACCAATGCCGGGCACGACGTGGCCGACTGGTACCGCGTACAGTGGGCCGACGCAGCGCGCACCCGCTACGTGGTCGATGGCCAGGAAGAACCCGTACAATGGCGCGTGGAGACTATCGGCGTCCGAGGCCGCGCACCTTTGCTCGACAGCGTGCGCTATACCCGCTGGGGGCCGATGACCTACGACCACCAGCCCGATCACCCACTGCACCACTGCGCCTTCCGTTGGGTAACGCACGACGAGCCCGACCCCAACGAAATGCGCTCCTTCCTCTTTCTCAACTTAGCCAAAACCTACGACGACTACCGCGAAGCCATCGCTCAATACGAGGCGCCAGCCCAAAACTTCGTCTTCGCTACCCGCAGTGGCGAAGTGGCCATCACCGTCCAGGGTAAACTGCCCGCCCGGCGCTACGAGCAGGGCCGCTTTGTGCTCGACGGCAGCCAACAGGCCAACGCCTGGCCAGGGTTCATCCCCAACGAACACCTGCCCGCCCAACGATCGCCCACACGCGCCTTCGTATTCTCGGCCAACCAACACTCCACACCGCCCTCCTACCCCTACTACTACACCAGCCGCGACTTCGACGACTACCGCGGCCGACATCTCTACGACCGCCTGACCGCCCTGCAACACGCCAACGCCGATAGTATGGCCAGCATCCAGCTGGACAACTTCAGCCAACGCGCCGCCGACGCCCTGCCCGTGTTGTTGCGCCTGCTCGACCGCAGTGCTCTCAACGATACAGGAAAACAATGGGCCGCCGAATTGGAAAAGTGGGACTATCGCTACGAAGCCACCTCTACTGTCGCCCCGCTTTACGAGGTGTGGTTCGACACCTGCTACCTGCGCACCTGGGACGAAATGCTGGACTCCAGCGGCGAAAAACAGGTGCTCCTGTTGCCCGAACGCTGGCGCCTCATCGAACTGTTGGATAAAGCCCCCGACCATCCCTTCTTCGACCGCCGGGATACGCCACAGCGCGAAACGGCCCGCGACATCGTTACCGACGCCTTCCGGCGCATGCAAGCATTCTTTGAAAAAAATCCTGAAAAGCGTACGGCCTGGAGCAAATTCCGCCCGGTAAGTATTCGCCATCTGGCTCAGATAGAGGCCTTTAGCCGGGAAGTAGAAGTGGGTGGCCACAACACTGCGCTCAATGCGCAAACGCGCACACACGGGCCATCGTGGCGCGTCATCGTAGAGCTCGGCCCTACCGCAGTACGCGCTCGCGGCGTCTATCCGGGCGGCCAATCAGGCAACCCCGGTAGTCGCTTCTACGACGACTTGCTTGACACCTGGGCACAAGGGCGTTATTACGACCTATTTTTCCTAAAAACGCCTGAGGAACTGCCCTCGGCACATCTGTTCACCCAACAAATGCTGTTGCCACAATGAAAAACCTGGCTTTTGTATCTGCCACCACTCTCAGCACTGGCCTGCTTATAGCCGCCGGGCTTCCGTGGTGGAGTACGACCCTCTTTGGAGCGCTGGCAGGCTGGCTATGGGCCCAAAGCAACAGACAGGGCTTTTGGGGCGGCTTTGTCGGGGGGCTGCTACTATGGCTCATCTTTGCTTTAGTGCGCGACGTGGACAATGAGGGCTTGCTCTCGACGCGCATCGGTGCACTGTTCATGGGCCTTTCGCGCTGGGGCGTGCTGGGCATTACGGGCCTGTTGGGTGGCTTTTTGGGTGCCATGGGTGCGCTCACCGGCTACCGGGCGCGGGTGTGGTGGCGGGTGAAATAAGGCCCTTACCCCCTCTCTTCTCTTCAGACACATCCAGAGGCCATACCGCCGAACACAACGGTGCGCTTAGGAGTGAGCGGTCTGGGTAAACTGACCTTGTGCGACCCATCTCGATGTAAAACACGATAAACTGCTGCTGAGGCTAAAGAGAGCCTGAGCAGCAGTTTATCGTGGGTATAGGAAAAAATCCGGAAGTTGCGAAGCGATGTGGCAAAGGCTCGCGGGTCAGTCCATACGCACCAGTTGGAATTCTACCCTTCGGTTGAGCGCTCGACCTTTGGCGGTACCGTTGCTGGCAATGGGTTTTGTCTGACCGAAGCCGACGGCGTGTAGGCGTTCGGGTTCGATGCCCAGTTCGATGAGTTTTTCGCGGCATCGGGCGGCGCGTTTTTCCGAGAGTTCCTGGTTTTTTTGTTTTTTGCCCTGGTTGTCGGTGTGTCCGGCGATAGTTACGCGGTAGTTGGGATAATTTTTCAGGATTTCGGCCACGCGTTGCACGACGGGCAGAGAGGCTTCGGTTAGTTTATCGGAGCCGGTTTCGAACTGGATTTGCTTGCCGGCTTCCTGGAGTTGGCGGACGACCTGTTTTTTGAGTTCTGGGCAGCCTCGGTTGCTGGCGGGGCCTGCGGCGTAGGGGCATCGGTCGTCGGGGTCGGGCAGGCCGTCGCCATCGGTATCGGGGCAGCCCTGGTATTGGGCGTTGCCGCTTTGGGTGGGGCATCGGTCGGCGTAGTCGGGGATGCCGTCGCCGTCGGTATCGGGGCAGCCTTGGAAAGCGAAGAGGCCGGGCTGGTCGGGGCAGTGGTCGTCGTAGTCGGGAATGCCGTCGCCGTCGCGGTCGGGGCAGCCGAGGTGGAGCCACTCGCCAGGTTGGTCGGGACACAGGTCGAGCAAGTCGGCGATGCCATCTTCGTCAGTGTCGGGGCAGCCGAAGGTGAGGGCGGGGCCCCAGTGATGGGGGCAGGCGTCGCGGGGGTCGGGGATGCTGTCGCCGTCGGCGTCGGGGCAGCCGTCCAAGTGGTGTAAGCCGGGCAAGTCAGGGCACCGGTCTTCGATGTCGGGAATGTCGTCGCCGTCGCGGTCGGGGCATCCGCAGGCGCCAGCCGGGCCGGCCAGGTAGGGGCACAGGTCGAGGCTGTCCTGCACGCCATCGCTGTCAGCATCGGGGCAGCCGCGGGCGCTGGGTACGCCGCGCACGAAGGGGCATTCGTCGTAGTCGTCCACGATGCCATCGCCGTCGGCGTCGGGGCAGCCGCGGTACTTTCGGGGGCCGGGCGAGAGGGGGCATTTATCGCGGCGGTTGGGTATCCAATCGCGGTCGGAGTCCACGTATCGGATGCGGTGCGACACCGTAAGGCCGGCGAAGGCAAACCAGTCGTTGTTGCCAGCGATGCCGGCGATGCTGACGCCGTCTAAGTAGTCGGATGAAACGGAGCGCATACCCAGTTCGAAGCCCAGCAGCCAGTATCGGCTGATGTCCCATTTGAAGCCGCCGCCAAAGTGGATAACGGGTGTGGGCGGCGGTGGCGGGGCCTGCTTATCAGCCAGTATGCGTTCGGCGGAGACGTTCGGGTTGGGTTGGTAGGTATCGTTGTAGTCCGTCCGTGTGCGGAAGTAGTTGTAGCCTGCTCCGGCAAACACGTAAGGGCCGAAGATTTTGCGAAAGCGCCAGCCGTTGCGGCGTCGGTAGCCGAAGATGTCCCATTCGAGCAGCAGCGAGCCTTCGTGAAAATTGCTGGTAAATTTGAACCGGCGCTGCGAACGCCAGTAGGGTTCGGGAAAGTGCGACTCGTCGCCGGCGATTTTGCCGCCCAAATAGTTGAGGCGCAGGGCGAACGAGGGGCTTAAATGCCGGCGCACCAACAGCCCGTAAGCGATTTCGCGCACTTTATAGTCGTAATAGACGTGCTCGTTGACGTCGCCTGCGTAGGCGGTGAAGCCTCCCATTGCGCCGATTTCCCAGGTGGTCTGGCCAAACAGTCCCGAAAGCCACAGCATGGCCCCGAGCAGGGTACCGAAGTACTTCATGTGTAAACCGAAGGTTAGTGTGTTCAAGATTATCTGGCTGAGAGTAGCCCACTGAACAGGGGGAGGCTAACGATTACTGCCGCAAAATTCGCTCCATATCGGTTTCCGAAAAGGTAATTAACCCGGCGGCGCGCAGGCGGGGCAGGGTGATTTTCCAGATGGGTTCCTGCCGAAAAACGTCCGCGAATATGGGTAGAGCGGCATCCATTTGTCCGACATTGGCCAGCGTCAGAGCCGTCCAGAACTGTAGTTCAACCTGCTGGGGCAATAAGCGGCGCGCTGCCGAATACTCGCGCATGGCGGAGCGCATGTCGTTGATTTCCACGTAGTAATCGCCGCGGTTCATGTGTTCGTAAGCTAGATGCACCGTGTAAAGTCGGCGTAGTTCGGCGATGGGTGTTGGGTGGTCGTCCACGCGCAGGTCTAGGAGGCGGTCGTCCCAGGGAGCGTCGGTGCGTTGCCCACGCACCACGAGCAGGGCCGCCGATTGCTGGCCACGGAAATCGCCGCCAGCTGCCTGAGCAGCCTCCAGCGCCAGCAGCAGCCGCTCAGCCAAAGGCCGCCCACGGCTTGTCTCCAGTGCCTGCTGCATGGCCGAGCAGACATCAGGCCCCAGCATCATGTTGGCCTGTACCGAATACTGCACGCCGGCGGCATGGCAGGCGTAGGCAATGCAGTTTTCGCCCGTGTGCACGGCTACGCGCCCCTGCGCATCGAGCAACGCCACCTGCCGCACGGCGCGCCCGGCATCGCCCCGGAGCAGGCTGTCCAAAGCCTCCTGCGCGCTCCAGCCCTGGCGCATCAGCGCAAGCCCGCGCGGACCAAAAGACTTGTTGACAAACGATTGCGTGGCCACCACGCCAACGCCGGCTTCCGCCCAGGAAACTACCGTGCCCACACTGAACCAATGGCTCTGCACCGCCACGCCCATCTCACCGCTGGCGCTGTCGCGCGCAACGACCGAAAACGTGTGCGCAAACGGCTCGCGCAGCCGCTCCTGCCAGGGCGACTCGACCGTACCCTGCCCTAACGCCACGGCAGCATATCCTAATGCGGCATTCGTGCACCACAGCCGCCATCTAAGTCTGAGCAAAACCAACATAAGCATGGCTGCAAAAGTAGCACCCAGCAAGACTTCGCATCCGCCTTTTGCTCGAAAACATCCGCTTGTTCAGAAGAGATAACCGTTCGCTATCATATGCGACCTTTCATCCAGCCTACTTCCAAATTAACCAGCCGTAAAAAACAGCCTGACGGCCAGCCCAAGACGTCATTGAGCGACGGCAAACATCCGAAGGAGCCTCTCCGAAGGCCACCCAAGAGTACCTCGCCCGGCCCATGAGCAAACAACGCCGACAGCTGTACCTTTGCCGTCCTTACCGGTTAAGACATGGCAACCAACACAGAACCTATTCGCGACGAAGCAAAAGAAGCGCTCAACTTCCTGGAAGAAATCATCGAAGAAGACCTCCGAACCGGACGACATTCGACCATCCAGACCCGCTTCCCGCCCGAACCCAACGGATACCTGCACATTGGGCACGCCAAAAGCATCTGTCTCAATTTCGGCTTGGCCGAAAAATACGGCGGCAAATGCAACCTGCGCTACGACGATACCAACCCCACCAGCGAAGAGCAGGAGTACGTGGACAGCATCCTGGCCGACGTGCGCTGGCTCGGCTTTGAGCCCGCTCAGGTGCTGTACGCCTCCGATTACTTCGACCAGCTGTACGAATGGGCTAAGGTGCTCATCCAGAAGGGCTTAGCCTACGTGGACTTCTCCACACCCGAAGAAATTGCCGCCCAAAAAGGCAGCCCCACCGTACCGGGCACGCCTAACCAATACCGCAACACCTCACCGGAGGAAAACCTCACCCTCTTTGAGCGCATGAAAAACGGCGAGTTTCCGGACGGACACTGTGTCTTGCGCGCCAAAATTGACCTGGCCTCGCCCAACATGCACCTGCGCGACCCGTACATGTACCGCATTAAGCACGCCCACCACCATCGCACGGGCGACAAATGGTGCATCTATCCGATGTACGACTGGGCGCACGGCCAATCCGACAGCATCGAGCGCATCACTCATTCGATTTGCACCCTTGAATTTGCCCCGCACCGCCCGCTGTACGAGTGGTTTATCGAGCAGTTAGGCATCTTTCCTTCCCGGCAATACGAGTTTGCCCGCCTCAACCTGACCTACACGGTCATGAGTAAGCGCAAACTGCTCCAGCTGGTGCAGGAAGGGTACGTCAACGGCTGGGACGACCCGCGCATGCCCACCATCAGCGGCCTACGCCGGCGCGGCTACACGCCCGAAAGCATCCGCGAATTTGCCCATCGCGTCGGGGTGGCCAAACGCGAAAACATCATTGACGTCAGCCTGCTCGAGTTCTGTATCCGCGAAGACCTCAACCGACGCGCCCTGCGCCGCTTCGCCGTGTTGCGCCCGCTCCGTATGGTCATTACCAATTATCCGGAAGGTGAGGTGGAGTGGCTGGAAACTGAAAACAACCCTGAAGACCGTAACGCCGGCAACCGCACCGTGCCTTTCAGCCGCGAGCTGTACATCGAACAAGACGACTTTTTGGAAAACCCGCCACCCAAGTACTTCCGTCTCTACCCGGGCGGTATGGTGCGCCTCAAGTCGGCCTATATTGTGGAATGCACAGGTGTAGAGAAAGATGACCACGGTCAGATAACGGCCGTCTTGTGCCGCTACATCCCTGAAAGCCGCTCGGGCAGCGATACCAGCGGCCTCAAGGTCAAGGGAACCATCCACTGGCTCTCTGCCGCTCACGCGCGCACTGCCGAAGTGCGCCTGTACGACCGCCTCTTCCAGGTGGAAGACCCGGCCAGTGAAGAGGATTTTAAGAAAGCCATTAACCCGAACTCGTTGGAAGTGATTTCTAATGCGCTCATTGAGCCGATGCTGACCGAGACACAGCCGGGCGACCACTTCCAATTCACGCGCTTGGGCTACTTCTGCACCGACCCCGACAGCGCGCCCGGCAAACCCGTCTTCAACCGCACGGTAACACTCAAAGACACCTGGGCCAAAGAAGCCAAAAAACAGGGCAGCTGAGCTGTTCTATCCCATTGGACCGGTCAGCAGGCGGCTGCGCCTGTGGAGATAAAATTTTTAGCCGCGGCGTGGGCGCACATCTCAAAACGCGCTTACCTTTGCTGCCCAATTCTAAGACACGATGGTATCGTGGCCGAGTGGTTAGGCACAGGTCTGCAAAACCTGCTACAGCGGTTCGAATCCGCTCGATACCTCTCCTGGAAGCGCCCTCGCAGCGGTTGACCGACGCGAGGGCGCTTGTTTTTTGAAAAAAAATTTATGGCCTACACCTTAGCGGAAGTGGAGCGTCTGTTGGGCGCGCGGCGGTTGCAATGGGGGCCGTCGGCAGGCAAAGTATCGCAATTGCTGTTGGACAGCCGCAGCATTGCCGACCCGAAGGGCGGGCTGTTTTTTGCATTATTGGGCGAGCGGCACGATGGGCATCGCTTCGTAGAAATGGCTTATCGGGCGGGCGTGCGGCAGTTCATTGTCAGCCGAGAGGTGGCTTTGGGTGCCCTGCCCGAAGCATCGGTACTGCTCGTGCCGGACACCTTGGAGGCTCTGCAGACCTTAGCTGCGCACCATCGCCGGCAGTTCAGCCTGCCCGTTGTAGGCATCACGGGCAGCAACGGCAAAACCATTGTGAAAGAATGGCTGGCCCAACTCATTGGACACCGGGCACACGTGGTGCGCAGCCCGAAGAGCTACAATTCGCAGGTAGGCGTTCCGCTCTCGGTGTGGGCCATTGGCCCCGAACACACGCTAGGCATCTTCGAGGCGGGCATCTCTCGCATGGGCGAAATGGAGCGCTTAGCCCGCATTATTCAGCCCGATATCGGTATTTTCACCAACCTTGGCCCGGCACATCGGGAAGGCTTTCCGTCCGACGAGGTCAAATTGCAGGAAAAAATGCGCCTGTTCGACTCGGCCCGGACGCTCATCTTTTGCGCTGACCACCTGGCCATTGCCGAGGCGGCCCGACAATGGGCAGCGCAAAAGCCGGGCCGACGCCTGTTTTCATGGACTAAAAATAACATGCCGGCCGATGTGGCTTTTACCCTCATTCAATCCGCTGCCGCAGAACAGGGCGGCCTTTCGTTTCGCTTAGAATGGCCTGGGGCCGGAGGCAAAGTCGAGCGGCACCGGTTTTTTCTGCCTTTTTCTGATGAGGCTTCGATAGAAAACGCCTGCCATTGCATTGCAACGCTGCTGGCTTTGGGCATACCTGTTCTGGCTTTTGGCCGCCGGCTGAAGCGCCTCGAACCGGTGGAGATGCGCTTAGCCTGGAAGACGGGCATCAACCGCTGTGCCCTGCTCGACGATGCTTACAGCAACGACCCCGCCTCGCTGCGCATCGCCCTACAACTGGCCCGCCAGCATTGGCCCGAAGGGCCGCTGACGCTCATCCTGTCTGATTTCCTTCAGGTAGGCACGGGTAAAAAACGGCTCTACGCCGATGTGGCTCAAATGCTTCAGGCATACCGTGTTGGGCGGCTGCTGGGCGTAGGTACCGACGTTCGACTTTTGGGGCCCATGCTGCCTGAAGGTGTAAGAACGGCTTTTTATCCCGACACTTCTGATCTGTTGCAAGACTTGGGGCGCCACCCGTTTCAGGAGGAGCTCATCGTGGTTAAAGGTGCGCGCGCATTTTCTTTAGAACGTGTGGTGCGGCGTCTGGAGCAGAAGGCGCACCGCACGGTGCTGGAGGTGGACCTCGACGCCCTGGCGCACAATCTGCAGGCGTTCCGGCGCCGCCTCCGGCCCGGCACGCGCGTCATGGTCATGGTCAAAGCCGCGGGCTATGGCAGCGGTGCCGTGGAAATGGCGCGCACATTAGCCGTTCACAGGGTGGACTATCTGGGCGTCGCTTACGCCGATGAAGGCACCGAACTGCGGCAGGGCAATATCCGCCTGCCCATCTTAGTGCTCAACCCGGAGCCGGCCAGCTTCGACGCCCTGATGCGCTACCAGCTCGAACCTGAGGTGTACAGCCTGGCCCTGCTCGACGAACTCGCGCACGCCGTAGGTAAGCACCGGATGCTGCCCGTACACCTGAAATTAGACACTGGCATGCATCGCCTCGGCTTCACTGCCGACGACCTGCCCGCCGCCCTTGAGCGCCTCCAGCAATGCCCTAACCTGCATGTGCAGTCGGTCTTCTCGCATCTGGTGGCCAGCGACGACCCTCAGCACGATGCTTTCACCCACGCCCAGGCCGACGCTTTCGTCCGGCAATATGAATACATTGCCCAAACCCTGGGCTATCGCCCTTTGCGCCACTTAGTCAACTCGGGCGGCATCGCCCGCTTTCCAGAGTACCACTTCGACATGGTGCGCCTCGGCATCGGCCTGTACGGCATTGCTGCCGGCACAATGGCTGCCGAGCTACGCCCGGTACACACGCTTAAGGCAACCATCAGCCAGATAAAACAGGTGCCTGCCGGCGACACCGTAGGCTACAACCGAAAAGGGCGCGTCGAACGACCCAGCCGCGTCGCCACCATCAGCATCGGTTATGCCGACGGGCTGCTGCGCTTAGCCGGAAACGGCCGCTTTGCCGTGCTCATCCGCGGCCGAAAAGCCACTACCGTCGGCAACGTTTGCATGGACATGGCCATGGTGGACGTAACGGACATCCCCGACGCGCGCGAAGGCGATGAGGTCATCGTTTTCGGGCAGCAACCCACGCTGCAAGACCTGGCCGAATGCCTGCAAACCATTCCGTACGAAGTGCTGACCAACATTGCCGGACGGGTCAAGCGCATCTATTGGCAGGAGTGAAACTTTTGCTCATCCGAGCCAAATCATGCCCCCAACGCGCCCGTAACTTTGCCATGCCATGGAACGAATCAGCGTCTTCGACATCTTCAAAATCGGCGTAGGCCCTTCCAGCTCACATACGATGGGCCCGTGGCGGGCCGCCCAGCGCTTCGTGCGCGAAATCAGCCGGGGTGGACAATTAGACCACGTCATCGGCGTACAGGTGGACCTCTACGGTTCCTTAGCCAAGACGGGCAAAGGACACGGAACGGACTTAGCCGTGGCGCTGGGCCTCAACGGCGACGACCCGGAAACCATTCGCGAGGATGCTGTCGCCAGCACCTTCGAGCGCATTAGCCGAGAGAAACGACTCCGCCTCGGCGGTCAGCAGGTACTGCCCTTCGACCCGGCGCAAGACATCCTTTTTCATTACCACGAAACCCTGCCCTACCACGCCAATGGCCTGACGTTCCGCGCCTTTTTCCGCGACGGCGATGGCCTCAGCCAGACCTATTACTCTGTGGGCGGCGGCTTTGTGGTGAAGGAAGGGGAAGCGTCGGCCTCTACTGGAATAGGCCTGCCTTTTCCGTGCGACCGAGGTGCTGACCTGGCGCGTTGGTGCCGGGAGCAAGGCAAGCCCATTTCGGATATTGTTTTTCAAAACGAATTGTCCTGGCGGTCGCCTGAAGCCATTCAAGCCGGTCTGTTGCGCATTTGGGAGGTTATGCGCCGCTGCATCTACAAGGGCAGCCACACGTCGGGGGTGCTACCGGGTGGTCTGGGTGTGGTGCGGCGCGCCCATACGCTCAACACGCTCATGCTGGGGTCCAATTGTCCGTACACGGATGTGGACGGGTGGATTACCTGCCTTCAGCAGGGGCGCTGGTCGTTTCGCGATATTCTCAACTGGGTCAGCTGTTTTGCTTTAGCCGTCAACGAGGAGAACGCTGCTTTTGGGCGCGTTGTTACGGCGCCTACCAACGGTGCGGCGGGTGTCATTCCGGCGGTGCTCATGTACGGGGTGTGCTTTTGCCCCGAGTTTCGCTCCGACGACAGCGTTGTCCGCTTCCTGCTCACAGCAGGCGAGTTGGGCAGCTTGTTCAAAAAAGGCGCCACCATCTCGGCCGCTATGGGCGGCTGTCAGGCCGAAATTGGCGTCTCTTCAGCCATGGCTGCCGGCGCACTTACCGAACGTTTAGGTGGCTCGCCCGACCAGGCCTTCATGGCCGCCGAAATCGCTATGGAACACCACTTAGGTATGACCTGTGACCCCATCGGCGGCTTAGTGCAGGTTCCCTGCATCGAGCGCAACACCATGGGCGCCATCAAAGCCATTACCGCCGCCCAAATCGCGCTGGGCAGCGACCCCGCAAAGGCCAAAGTAACTTTAGACGCTGTCATCAAGACCATGAAGGAAACCGCCGACGACATGAGCCACAAGTACAAAGAAACCGCCGACGGCGGCCTGGCCATTACGGTCGGATTGGCAGAATGCTAAGTAACGGCCCAACTTGTTTGGCCTCAGTACCAGCCAAACTTGTTTGGCCACCTCCCATGTGCTCTCTTCCCAGCGCGCACTGCGGCCCCTGGCGTACTCGGCGTTTTTTCAGCCTGTTGGCGGTGAGGCGACTGTGCAGCGAGACCTTTACTCAAACTCAACGATGAACGTTCGGGGATATCCCTTCTGTGTGGCGATTTTCTGTTGGGCTTCTGCCTCTTTTCGCGAGGCGAAGGGGCCCAAGATGAGTTTGAAGGTGGTGCTGGCACCTACCCTTTCGTGGCTGATGATGATTTTCTGCGGCCACGTCGTCTGGACCTTTCGGATTTCGCGGAAGAGGTTTTCCGTAGAAGTGAGGACAGCTAACTGAAGACCAAATGTTTTTGAAGGTACAGGCTTGATTTCTATCTGGTAGAGTTCGGACACATTCAGTTTGGGGGTACCCGGAGAGGCTACCGGGGTGGTTTGCGGAGAAGCGGTTGAAACGGCAGAGTGGGCTATGGGTGCAGGAGTATTCGTTTGGGTTTGTGTGGGCGACTGTCGGGTACCGGGTGCGGCTAAGCGGGTGGCACCTTCTGCGGCAGAGGATAGGCCTTTAGTGGCTGCGGCCGATGATTGCGCACTGGGGATTGCCGTGGTAGCCGACTGCTGAGCCGAAGAAGGAGACACCGTCGTTGTTGCACTGTTAGTGGCGACGACGGTATTTGGTTGGGATACGACTTCTACTTTCACTTTAGCCGAACCATCGCTTGTTATCCCTAAAATATCAGCGGCTTTACGCGAGACGTCTATCACATAACCGCTGAGGAGCGGGGCGTGGTCGTTGACGCGCACTTCCACAGACTTTTTGTTGTCCAGGCGGGTTACGCGCAGGATTGTCCCGTACGGATGCGACTTGTGCGAAGCCGTGAGCTGATTCTTGTCGTACAACTCTCCCGAAGTGGTCCTTTTGCCGTGTTGTGCATCGGGATAATATCCGCATTTGCCCACCTCGGGCTGTATGCTTTGAGCAAGCAATGGAGATGTGGAGGATAAGCAGACGTAGAGCCACAGAGGCAAAAGAGAAACATTCGGGAGGAGGCGCATAGGTCAGGAAAAATTTTTAGTGAAAAATAATCGCTTTCGGAATTGGGGGCGAAAATGAAAGTTTTTACTTCAACGCCCCAACACTTGAGGCGCTTTTCTTTTGCAACGCTATTGCAGGATGAGTTGCTCGGCTGTCGGGATGCAAGGCTGTATTTGTCTGAGTTCAGGCCAATTCAGGCTTGTTCTGGTTAAAAAGTGCTGGATTTCGCCGGAGGGTTTATCTGCATTTTGCCTTTAGTGCGGTGCAAAGGTCGCCCTGTCTTTTTAGGAAGGCCCTGGTGCCCTTGGGCCTGACGAACCTGGGGCCTACAGACCGTTGGGCAGCCAATCATGCGCAAGAGTGGCTCCATTTTAGCTCGTGCCTTTACTTTTGTCGCCAATTTATGACACTGTTAAAGCAAGTTTTAAAAATAGCCCTGTTAGGGCTGGTGGCCTTGCCCAACATAGTTTGGAGCCAAAAGGCTGCTGACCTCAAGCGCGTGGGCGAAAAGCATTTTGCCAACGAGCGCTGGGCCGATGCTGCCGAGGCGCTCAAGCGCTATCAGGAAGAAAAGCCGGGCGACCTGAGCGTGCTGGCGAAGTTGGGCATCTGTTATTACCGTTTGAATCAGCCTCAGACGGCGTTGCAGTACTTTGAATTCGTGCTCCAGCGCAACCCGCGAACGCCGGATGCAGACGTCCATTATTACTATGCCCGCACGCTGCACGGCCTGGGCGAGTACGAGCGTGCCATCGTCGCCTACAAGGGCTTTTTGCGTGTGACGCCTGAAAAGCACGCGCTGCGCGCTAATGTGCTGGACAACCTGCGCCGCTGTGTGAGCGGGCTGAAAACGCCAATCAGCCCGGACGTGATTTTAGTTGAAAATCTGGGCGACCGCGTCAATTCGACCGGTGATGAGTTTGCACCTCTGCCGTCGGTGAACTTTCCTGACCGGCTCTACTTTTCGGCCGCGCGCGAGAACACCACCGGCGGTCTGCGCAACGACGAGGGCTACGAAGATGCCGAAAAAGGGCGCTGGCGCAGCGATATGTTCTTCACTCAGCGCACTCCCGCCGGCTGGAACTACGCCACTCTGCTGGGCGACCTGCTCAACACGCCGCGCAACGAGGTGGCACTCGACTTCACCAATGACGGCCGGGTGCTCTACTTCTTCCGCGGCTTCACGCTGTACAGCGGCGAAATCCTGACGGACACTGCCGGAAAAGCCGCCGTAGAAAATCATCCGCTGCAAAGCCCCATGCTGCCTGAAGAAGGCGATACGGGTCTGTTCTTCGCTACAGACTCGCTCCTGCTCTTTGCCAGCCGCCGTCCGGGTGGGCAGGGCGGTTTGGACCTGTACTACACCTTCCGCGCCGACACTGGCTGGGCCGAAGCGCGCAATTTCGGTGCGCCCATCAATAGCCCCTACGACGAGACGACGCCCTTCCTGGCCCGCGACGGGCGCACCCTTTACTTCAGCAGCAACCGCACGGAAAGCATTGGCGGGCTGGATGTCTTCCGCTCCATCTTCGACCCGGCCAAACAGACCTGGAGTGATCCGGTCAACATAGGCCCGCCCATCAATTCGCCGGGCGACGATGCCTTTTTCCGCCTCTCTGCCGATGGGCAACGGGCTTTTTTTGCCTCCGACCGCTTCGATAGCTACGGCCAGCGCGACCTGTTCGAGGCCTTTTTCAAGCAGGCGCGTGAAGAGCAGCTGACCCAGCGCGCCCTATTTACCCAGCCCATTGCAGGGCAGGCCGCACCGACTGGTTCGGCAACGGTGCAAGAGGTGGCCCTGCCCGTGCTTTACTACCAGAGCGATGCCGATATTTTGAAAGAAGCCAATCGCCGCGCGCTGCAGGAAGTGGCCCGTCTGGCTCGCGAATACCCGGATGCTCGCGTGCTGGTGCGCGTGCATACCGACCCGAGCGGCGCCGCTAAGTTTGATCTATATCAGGGCATTAAGCGCGCCGAAATCGTCGCCAAAGGATTGATAGAGCACGGCGTATCGGCACGGCGCATCACCTTACAAAGTTTTGGGGCAGCCTACCCTGTAGCGCTCAATGCTCTACCCGATGGGCGGCCCACTCCGGAGGGGCAGCAGCTCAACCGGCGCATCGAAATCGGGCTGGCTAATGTGTGGGAGCCACTACCGCTGCGCCTGACCTTACAGCCGCGCCCAACACCGCCCGGCCTTGAAGCTTATGGCGGCGCTCTCCTGGCCGAGCGCAGCGCTGGGCTGACGTTTCGCGTGGAAATGCTCTCAGCGCGCCAGGTCGTTACCGACGACGCGCTGGGTATGTTCAGCGACCTGGTCATTGAAAGCGAAGCCGAAAGTGGCTCGTATCGCTATTGCGCCGGATTGGTGCACACCTACGCTGAAGCACTCACCTTGCAACGTGAGCTAAAGGCCGCTGGCTTCCCTGACCCCATCATCTGGGCTTATGTTGATGGCGTGCGCCTAAGCCGCTCCGAAGCAGCGGGCTTGTCGAGTCAATACCCTGAGCTGGCGCCTTACGTGCGGCAATAAAAAGCATACATCTCAGCCCGGTAACTGCCTTGTTTGGGCGCGATATTTGAAGCCTTTTTTTTACGTTGTATTGCCGGGACTATCTTTGCCTCACCATGCTTAATCCCATTTTTCGTCGACTGCTGCCCTTAGCCCTGTTCGTAGCGCTTGCCCAAAACTGCACGAACGTGCGCTCGCAAGGTGCGGCGCTTTTTTTGCCGCCCTATTTAGATAACCCGCACTTGCGGACGCTGTTGGAGGAGTTCGACCAATTTATGGCCGATACGCTGGCGCGCGCTGGCGTGCCTGGTGCGGCGGTAGTGGTGGTGTATGACACGGCTGTGGTGTTTCAGCGCGGCTACGGGCTGAGGCGTCTGGGTACGACGGACTCTGTGAACGCGCACACGGTATTCCGTTTAGGCTCGCTGTCCAAGGGGTTTACTGGCGTGCTCGCCGGCCTTTTGGTGCACGAAGAATGCCTGTGCTGGGATGATTGCATCCGCAACTACGTACCGGAGTTCTCGCTGACGCCGGCCGCCTACACCTCGCAGGTACAGCTGACGCACATTCTGGCGCACACTACCGGGCTGCCCTACCACGCTTACACAAATCTCATTGAGGCGGGCTACGACCTGCGCACGATTGCGCGGCGCTTTGCTAACCTGCGCATGAAGCACTCGCCTGGCGAGGTGTATGCCTACCAGAATGCCGCCTTCGCATTGGCCGGCGAAGCCATGCAGGCCGTTACGGGCCAAGCGTTTGGCGAGTTGCTACGCGAGCGTATTTTTAAGCCAGCCGGCATGCGTTCGGCTTCTGCCGACCAGCGCAGCATGCTCAACCACCCCAACATTGCCTGGCCACACGAACACACGCGCGCCGGCTGGCGCTCGGTGCCCATCACAGCGCGCTACTATAACGCCGTACCTGCCGGTGGTGTCAATGCCAGTGCCGCCGATATGGGGCAATGGCTGCTTGTGTTGCTGGGCAACCGCCCCGACATTGTGCCGCCGGAGGTGCTCGACGAGGTCTTCCGCCCGCGCGTGCGCACCGACGGCGAGCGCCGCTACTCACACCTGTGGGGCCAATCCATGACGCCTTACTACGCCTTGGGCTGGCGTACGTTGGTCAGTGAGACGGATACCATCATCTATCACGGCGGCTTTGTGAATAATTTCCGCAGCGAAATCGCCCTGGACCGCCGCAACCGCATCGGCATCTGCGTGCTTTTCAATGCGCCAACACCGGTATCCAGCGTCGTCGTTCCGACGTTCTGGCAGATGTACCGCGAGCGGCAGGCCGTGATTCAGGCGTGGAAAGGAGCAGCGGTGGGGCCGTGAAGTGGCTTTGAAAGAGGCAGGAAAACACCATTTTGCTCAAAATAGCCAGATAGGCTGCCCAAAGACCAAACCTGGGGTAGGGTGTGTTGTTGTTCTTTTGTAAAAATTATTGTTCACCAAAAGCAACAAACACCTATGCAAGAGGTAAGAAAATTTCAGAGTGCTGTATTTGCTCTGGCAGCGATAGCCCTTTTAGCGTCCAGCTGTGTGGTTGTGCGTCAGGGCGAATTTGCCGTGCGCCGCAACCTGGGTAAGTATGAAGATCGGGTTTACACCAGCGGTCTGCGGACGTTCAATCCGTTTACGGCGACGATTATCAAGGTCAGCGGCCAGACGGAGAATATCGAGGTCAGTGTAAATATCCCGTCGAAGGAAGGTTTGACCATTCAGAGCGAGGTATCCATCCTGTATCGGGTGGTGCAAAAAGAAACCCCCAACTTGCTGCGCAACGTGGGTCTGGATTACGAGAACACGCTCATCCTGCCGGTATTCCGCTCGGCGGTGGCCGACGTTACGGCGCGCTATTTCGCCAAAGACATGCACTCGGGTAGCCGGGCCGAGATTGAGGTAGCCATTCGCGACCTGATGATGCAGACGCTCGGCTCGCGCGGTATCATCATTGAAGCCGTTCTGCTCAAGAGCATCGTGCTTCCGCGCAACCTGACGAAGGCCATCGAGGAGAAACTCGAAGCCGAACAGCAGGCGCTGCGCATGGAGTTTGTGCTGCAACAGGAGCGCCAGGAGGCCGAGCGCAAGCGCTTACAGGCTCAAGGCGTGCGCGACGCTAACCAAATCATCTCGGAAGGTCTGACGCCGGAGATCCTGCAGTTTAAAGCGATTGAAGCCTGGTTGGAGCTGAGCAAGTCGCCTAACGCTAAGGTCATCTTCACGAACGGCTCCGTGCCGCTGGTCATGGATGCTGAACAGACGAGCAACACCATCGTGCCACCACCGACACGCCCGTCCACTTCGAGCAGGCAGTAACTGAGTGCGTGCTGCATGTCGAACACCTGTTTTGGTTTCTCTTACAACCAGAGCAGGTGTTTTTTTATGGGCTAAACCTTATACCCATGCAGAGCGTTTGGGCGACATTCCTGGAAACAAAACAACATGAACGACCAAGCCATTGCCCTGTTCTGGTTTCGACGCGACCTGCGCCTTGACGACAATGCCGGCCTGTACTATGCCCTGCGCGGCCCACATCCGGTGTTGCCGCTTTTCATCTTTGATACCAACATCCTCGATGACCTGGCCAGCCGCCGCGATGCACGTGTGGAGTTTATTCACCAAGCCCTGGCGGCGCTCAAAGAACGCCTGAAAGCGTTGGGCAGCGACCTGCTCATTCGACACGGCAAGCCCACCGAAGTCTGGGGCCAATTATTTCAGACCTACCACATTGCTGCCGTCTATACCAATCGCGATTACGAACCCTACGCCTTAGCGCGCGATGCGGCTATTCAGACGCTGCTGGCCAAACGCGGTATCGCCTTTTACACCTTCAAAGACCACGTTATTTTTGAGAAAGATGAGGTACTCAAAAACGACGGCAAGCCCTACACAGTGTTCACCCCCTACAGCCGAAAATGGCGCGCTAAGTTGGCCGAACGGATCGGGCCGGACGGTGTATCGTTTTATCTGACCTCCTACCCGTGCGACAAGTATTTCGGAAACTTCTATCGGATTACCGAATCGCTGCCTTTCCCAGCATTAGCCGACATTGGCTTTGAGCCGGCTGGAATAACATTTCCGCCTGCTGTGGTGCCGCGTAGCCTCATTCGCAACTACGACCGGACGCGCAACTTTCCAGGCATTCAGGGCACATCTCGCCTGGGCGTCCATTTTCGCTTTGGCACCATCAGCATCCGCGAAAAGGCGCGAAATGCGCAGCAGCTCAACGACACGTACCTGAACGAGCTCATCTGGCGTGACTTTTACAGCCAGATACTGGCGCATTTTCCGCATGTAGTAGGGCATCCCTTTCGGCCCGAGTACGAGCGGGTGGCCTGGCGAAATGCTCCTGACGAATTTGAGCGCTGGTGCGAAGGCCGCACGGGATACCCGATTGTGGACGCCGGCATGCGCGAGCTGAACGCTACCGGTTACATGCACAACCGCGTGCGCATGATTACGGCCAGCTTTCTGACCAAACACCTGCTCATAGACTGGCGGCTGGGCGAGGCTTACTTCGCTCAAAAACTACTGGACTTCGACCTGGCCAGCAATAACGGCGGCTGGCAGTGGGCTGCCGGCTGTGGCACCGACGCTGCTCCTTACTTTCGTATTTTCAACCCCACAGAACAGGCCAAAAAGTTTGACCCGGAATACAAGTACATCCGCCAATGGGTACCCGAATTCGGAACGCCGGCTTACCCAAAGCCCATAGTGGAGCATGCGTTTGCGCGCCAGCGCTGTCTGGAGGCCTTCAAAGCGGCCTTGGGATGAGCAGAGTTTACACGTATTTAATACTAAGGCACCTGTGGGGGTGCTCTATCTTCGCCCGCTGAAGTAGCCCGCGCAAACGGGCGTCTTTTTGTCCATTTTTACCTTTTCCAACCATGATGCGTTCGATTGCCAACTTTTGCTCTGGTGCCTTGCTGGCCCTCGTACTGACAGCATTTAGCGTACCTTCCCCTGCTCAACACCCGCTGCTGCAGTCTGGCCCGATGCTGGGCTATGTGGACATGAAAGAAGTGCTCCTGTGGGCACAGACGAAGCAGTCCGCTGCCGTCTATTTTGAGTACTGGGACAAGGAAAAACCGTCGGAGCGCTTCATGACCGATGCGGTGATAACGCAAAAAAGCTCAGGCTACACCGCTAAATGCGTGGCCGACCGCGTAGAGCCGGGCCGCCAATACGCTTACCAGCTGTACATCAACAAAGAGGCCGTAACCCTGCCCTACCCCACGGAGTTCAAAACCCAACCGCTGTGGCGCTGGCGCACCGATCCGCCTGTGTTCACCGTGGCGGCGGGCAGCTGCGCCTACATCAACGAGGAACGCTACGACCGCCCGGGCCGGCCCTACGGCAGCAACTACCAGATATTCAACGCCATCGCTGCCCAAAACCCCGACCTGATGCTCTGGTTAGGCGACAATTCGTATCTGCGCGAACCCGACTGGGGCACGCGCACGGGCATGCTGCACCGCTTCACTTACGACCGCTCCATCCCTGAACTGCAGCCGCTGCTGGCCACCACGCACCACTACGCCATCTGGGACGACCACGACTTCGGCCCCAACGACAGCGATGGCACCTGGATTAACAAAGACATGGTCTGGGAGGTCTTCCAGGCCTTTTGGGGGAACCCTACCTTTGGTTTACCCGGCCAAAAAGGCTGCACAACGCAATTCCAATATGCTGACGTGGATTTCTTCCTGTTAGACAATCGCTACTTCCGCACGCCTAACAACTGCAAAACCTGCCCCTGCACGGTGCTGGGCAAAGAGCAATTGGACTGGCTGCGCGGCGCCCTGGCGGCCAGCCTGGCGCCCTACAAGGTGGTGGCCATGGGCGGGCAATTCCTCAATACGCACGCCACGTACGAGACCTACGCTAATCTCTGCCCTGCCGAGCGCGATAGCCTGCTGGCGTTCATCGAGCGCGAAAACATCCGCGGCGTCCTTTTCCTCACGGGCGACCGGCATCACACGGAACTGAGCGCCTACAAAAACGCCCGTGGCAATTGGGTGTACGACCTCACGACCTCACCGCTTACGTCGGGCGTGCATGCCGGTGCGGCCAGCGAAGCCAACCAAAATCGGGTGAGCGGCACGTTGGTAACGCAGCATAACTTTGCCCTGCTGCGCTTCAGCGGCCCACGCACGCAGCGCCAGGTAGAAATCTCTATCCTGAGCAACGAGGGCACCGTTTTGTGGAAAAGAACCATCCTGCCCAACGGCGAACTCGCCCGGGACTAATGCCTTGCCTTACTTACTACTGAACGCATGGATAGCGACACCCGACCCGTCGGCGTCATCGGTGCCGGCTCTTTTGGCGCAGCCATCGCCAACGTGCTGGCCCAAAATCGAGACGTGCTCCTGTACAGCCGGAAGGAGCAAAAGGTCCGACACATCAACGAGCGCCGCGAGCATCTGGGCGTACCCATGCAGCCCCGCATATGCGCCACCAGCGACGTGGAGGAAGTGGCCGAGCGCTGTACGTTGCTGTTTCCTATCGTTCCTTCGGCCAGCTTTCGCCAGATGATGCGCTCGTTTGGGCCTTTCCTCAAGCCGCACCACATTGTCATCCACGGCACAAAGGGCTTTGACCTGCTGCCGCCTTTTCGGGAAGAGGAACTCGACGCTCCGGGCGTCGTGCTGTCGCGCGCATATGTGCGCACCATGAGCGAGGTCATCCTCGAAGAGAGCAGCGCCGTGCGCATCGGCTGCATCGCCGGCCCCAACCTGGCCCGTGAAATTCTGGACGGCAAGCCCTCTGCAGCGGTTGTTGCCAGCCACTTCCGAGAGGTCATCCAGGCCGGCCAGGCGGCCCTTAATGGCCCGCGGTTCCGGGTGTTTGGCTCCTACGACCTCCTGGGCGCCGAATTGGCCGGCGCATTTAAAAACATCATCGCCCTCGGCTCTGGCATCTTGGACGGCCTCGGACTGGGTCGCAATATCCAGGGCTTGCTCATCTCGCGCGGTCTGGTGGAAATGGTCAACCTCGGCAAAGCCTTGGGCGCCTCCAACCAGGCATTTATCGGCGTGGCCGGCATAGGCGACTTAGTAACCACCGCTACCAGCCCCGACAGCCGCAACTTTCAGTTTGGCGTGCGCTTAGCGCGTGGCGAAACGGCCGAACACATCCGCAGCACGCTGACCGAACCCGCCGAGGGCGTCCGCACCCTGCGCGTCGCCCGCCAACTCGTCCGGCAATATCGGCTCCACTCCCCTATCCTCGAAATGCTCCACACCGTCGTGTTTGAGCGGTATCCCGTCGAGCGCGCCATCGAGTATCTGATGTCTTACCCGTATTTTGTGGACGTAGATTTCCTGTAACCGCTAATTTTGTCGGCGCATTATGGAAACTTACGGTACTGTGCTGAATTGGGTCATTCCCATTTTCTTCCTGCTTTATTTTATCGAAGTCGTCGTCGCCTGGCGCAGGGGTGCACGGGTTATTCGAGGCTTAGACAGTGTGTCCAGTTTTAGCTCGGGCGTTACGAATGTGGTCAAAGACGTGTTGGGGCTGAGTATTGGCATCCTCAGCTACGGCTGGCTGGTGCAGCATGTGGCGTTGGTCCACATCGAAGCGACCTGGTTAGTCTATGTCATTGGCTTTATCGCGGTGGACTTTCAGGGCTATTGGGTGCACCGCTGGAGCCACGAGATTAATTTCTTGTGGAATCGGCACATCATTCACCACAGCAGTGAGGAGTTCAACCTGTCGTGTGCGCTACGGCAGTCTATTTCGAGCGTATTCAACTACTTCACCTTTTTGCTGCTGCCGGCAGCGCTGCTGGGCGTACCCACGGAGGTCATTGCCGTTATTGGGCCGATCCATTTGTTTTTGCAATACTGGTACCATACGCGCCTGATTGGGCGGCTGGGTTGGCTGGAGCATATCATCGTTACGCCGTCGCACCACCGCGTGCATCACGCCATCAATCCGGAGTACATAGACAAAAACTACGCGCAGATTTTCATCGTCTGGGACAAATGGTTCGGCACCTTTCAGGAAGAGCTGCCGCACGTGCCGCCGGTATATGGGGTGAAGCGTCCTGTTCGGACATGGAACCCGTTCAAAATCAATTTTCAGCACTTCTGGCTCCTGCTGACCGATGCCTGGCGCGCGCGCTCGTGGTGGGACAAAGTGCGGCTGTGGTTTATGCCCACCGGCTGGCGGCCCGCCGACGTGCGGGAGCGCTACCCGGTAGCGGTGGTCGAGGACGTTTATCGCATGGAGAAGTACGACACGCCCGCTTCGCGCCCCTTGGTGGTGTGGTCGTGGATACAGATGTTTTTCTGCTACTTCCTGCTGATTTATTTCTTTGCTTATTTAGGGCCAATAGGCTCGCCGGGCATCTTTTGGTACGGAGCGTTCATCTTCGCCTCGGTCTTTGCGTACACAGAGCTGATGGACCTCAACCCGCGCGCTCCGTGGTATGAATTGGCCAAATCGCTGTTGGGCCTGTACCTCCTCTTCTGGGGCGGTGGCGATTGGTTTGGCGCGGGCGAACGAGTAGGCAGCTGGTATGTCAGCATTGTGGCGGCTCATCTGATATTTTCGCCATGGGTGGCCCTGTGGCTGGCTCGCCGCGATGTGCCAAAGCGCCAGGCCAGCGCGGCGACGTCAGCCGTTTCCGCTGCTTAAAGCAGGGCTGTAGTATCTTTGCCGCGTTTTATGGTAAAGATAGGCAACCTTGAATTAGGCGAGTTTCCGCTGCTGCTGGCGCCCATGGAAGACGTCAGCGACCCGCCCTTTCGCAAGTTATGCAAGGAGCAGGGAGCGGATCTGGTCTATACTGAATTCATCAGTGCCGACGGGCTGGTGTACGAAGCCATCAACTCGCTCAAGAAGTTGGACATCTTCGACTACGAGCGGCCCATTGGCATCCAATACTTTGGCGGCCAGCTGAACAGCATGCTGCAGGCGGCGGAGATGATCGAAAGCAAAAATCCGGACCTCATAGACATCAATTTTGGCTGCCCGGTGGCCAAAGTGGCCTGCCGAATGGCGGGCGCCGGACTGCTGCGCGACGTGCCACACATGGTGCGGCTCACGGAAGCGGTGGTCAAAAGCACGCGCCGCCCCGTGACAGTCAAGACGCGCTTGGGCTGGGACGCCGACAGCATCAACATCGTGGAGGTAGCCGAACGCTTGCAAGATGTGGGCATCGCGGCGCTGACCATTCACGCCCGCACGCGCGCCCAGATGTACAAGGGCGAAGCCGACTGGACATGGATTGCGCGCGTCAAGGAGAACCCGCGCATGCGCATACCGGTGTTTGGCAATGGTGACATTGACTCGCCACAAAAAGCGCTCGAATACCGCCGCCGGTACGGCCCCGACGGCATCATGATTGGCCGGGCCAGCATCGGTTACCCGTGGATTTTCCACGAAATCAAGCATTATTTCGCCACTGGCGAACTGCTGGAGCCACCCTCCGTGGCTGAGCGCGTGCGCGCTGCCCGGCAACACCTGACCGACAGCATCGCCTGGAAAGGTCCGAAGTTGGGTGTTCTGGAAATGCGCCGCCATTACGGCCCCTACTTCCGCGACCTGCCCAACATCAAACCCTATCGCCACCGGCTCGTTACGGAAATGGAGCCGGAGGTCTTGTTTGCCATCCTGGCGGAGATCGAAGAGGTCTATGCCTGTGAGATGGTCTAATCCCGCACACCCTTATGACGTTTGACTTCAACGCGCAAGAAGAGCGGCTCGCCGCCATCGTTGCCAGCGCCGCCCGGGAGCTGGGCGTGCCGGCCTATATCGTGGGCGGCCACGTGCGCGACCGCCTGCTGGGCCGCCCCAACAAGGACGTGGACATCGTGTGCGTAGGCGATGGCATTCAACTGGCCGAAGCCGTGGCCAGCAAAATTACACCGCGCCCTAAGGTGGCTACCTATCGCCGCTTCGGCACGGCCATGCTGCGCTTCGAGGATATCGAGGTAGAATTTGTCGGCGCTCGCAAGGAAAGCTACCGCCCCGAAAGCCGAAAGCCCGACGTAGAACAGGGCACCCTGGAAGACGACCAATTCCGACGCGATTTCACCATCAACGCCTTAGCCATCAGCCTCAACGAGGAAGACTACGGCCAGCTGATTGACCCCTTCGACGGCATCGGCGACCTGGAGCGCCAGATCATTCGCACGCCGCTGGAGCCAGAGAAAACGTTCTCTGACGACCCACTGCGCATGTTGCGCGCTATTCGCTTCGCCACGCAATTGGGCTTTACCATCGAACCTAAAACATTGCAAGGTATCGCCCAGAACGCCGAGCGCATCCGCATCGTCTCGCAGGAGCGCATCACCACCGAACTGGAGAAAATCCTGAAGGCGCCCAAACCCTCCATTGGCTTCAAACTGCTGTTCGATACCGGGCTATTGGCTCTCATTTTCCCAGAGCTGGCCGCCTTGCACGGCGTGGAAGACCGCGACGGACGCGGGCACAAAGACAATTTCTACCACACGCTCGAAGTGCTGGACAACGTCTGCCAACGCAGCGACAACATCTGGCTGCGCTGGGCGGCCCTCTTGCACGACATCGGCAAGCCCGCCACCAAAAAATACGACCCAGAAACCGGCTGGACCTTCCATGGCCACGAATGGGTGGGAGGCAATATGGTGCCGCGTATCTTCCGACGCATGCGCCTACCCTTGGATAGCAAAATGGATTACGTGCAGAAATTGGTACGCCTGCACCTGCGCCCCATTGGCCTGACGCGCGAAGAGGTTACCGACAGCGCTGTGCGCCGACTGCTGTACGACGCCGGCCCGGATATTGACGACCTGATGCTGCTGTGCTCGTGCGACATCACGACCAAAAACCCGCGCAAAATGGCCCGCTACTTAGAGGGCTATGAATATCTGCGCGAGCGCATGGCTGAGGTTACCGAAGCCGACCGTCTGCGCCTGTGGCAGCCGCCCATCAATGGGGAAATCATCATGCAAACCTTTGGCATACCGCCTTCGCGTGAAGTCGGCATCATCAAAACTGCCGTCCGCGAGGCCATTCTGGATGGCGAAATCCCCAACGAGTACGAGGCCGCCTACGAACGCATGCTGCAAGAAGGCGCCCGACTCGGCCTCCACCCTGTGAACGAACCCGCCACACATCCGACCCAATCGTAACTCATGTGCTCCTCTCGGCTTAAACTCGCTTGCCTGCTCGCTGCGCTCTTTTGGCTGACCGGCGCTCTGCACGCCCAGCACTTCCGTGTGCAAATCACGGCCTCGTTTGACTCGTTGCCCGCTACTTACTTCCAGCAGCGCGGGCTAAAAAACGTATGGCGTACCACCGACGCCGCGGGCATCCATCACTACTACTTTGGCAGCTACCCTACCCGCATAGAGGCCGAAAAAGTGGTCAGACAACTCAAAGACAAAGGCTTTTCGCAAGCCACAGTCATTGACTTAGACGAGCATCACCTGCTGGCCGACCGCGAGCGCTGCGCCTATTTTAAAGGCGGCCCTTTGCCGCTGGCCGAAAGCGACTCCGTGCGCTTCATCTATTTTGAAACCGGGAAAACCCTACTCTCTGAGGCCGGCAAAAAGCATGCGACGCACATGATGAACCAGCTGAAGACGGTCCCGAGCTCGCACCTTTACATCCTGGGCTACGCCGATGCCGTCGGCACCACGCCTGCCAACATGGAGCTGGCCACCGAGCGCGCCCGCGTAGTGCGCAATTTCCTGCTCGACAACAACCTGCCCGCCGAGCGCATACACCTGTATGCCTATGGCGAAACCGAGGCCGGCATTGCCGACAGCAACGATGATCTGCAAAACGACTACGAACGCACTGAACTGCGCCGGCGATTCCGCTGCGCAGTTCTCATCTGGCGCCGGCAACCCTGAAGAAAGGGAATAAGAGCGTTGTGTTATCAGGAAATAACCCGGCTAAGCACATGAAGTGCGTGGATGTGTTCCGTATGCGCCAGAAAGTGCAAAAAGCGGTCGGCCTGCCGCGAGAACGTGCACATATCTGAAACGACCTTTCGGAAGCATTTGGCCCCATTGCAATCGCCCTGTACCGCTTTCAGCTTTTGCAGCTCTGCCAGCACGGGTTCCAACTCTTTTTCTTTTCGCCGGGCAATGATTCTTTGCACTACGATCCACATGTCTTTTTCCGCTTCATAGCGCTCGCGTCGCTCGCCTGGAAGGGTATTTTTCTTGACCAGCCCCCATTCCACCAGCTCGCGCAGATTGGTGTTAGCGCTGCCTACGGAAATATCCAGTTCTTGTTGCACATCTTCAGCCGTCAATGGCTCCGGCGATACCAACAGCAGCGCATGAACGCGCGCCATGGCTGGAGGGATACCCCAGCAGCCTGCCATTTTGCCCCATACCTCGATAAAGCGTTGCTTTCCTTCCTGATAGTCCATATCACCGGCTCAATTGTTGCGCGCTATAAATGCGCAAGAGGGCCTTTTGGTTCAAATAGATGGCCGGGGCGTTGGTTGTCGGGCCGTTCAGAAGGGGCGCCTTTCTCCAAAACCCAATGCCGTTACGTGCTGTTATAGAATTAGTTGAAACGGATGCGTACGGAAGATGGCGTCAGCAATTATGCGCAGCAAATAACCCGCCTGCTGTGCGACCGGGAGACCGACAACTGCCCGCTGATTTTGGATTTGCTGGGCGGCATGGGCGTGGACACGCAGTTGCTGGGCTATGTATTTGGCATCGCCGTTTTTCACCCCGATCGCCACATATCGGGCCGAGCCATGGCACTGCTGGAGCGCTACGCTTCGGAGCAGACGCAGCAAAAGGCGCGCCGCCTGCGCGAGACGTCGGCCTATTACTACGAAGAGGCCGAGTTTCTGAGCCGCCACAAGAGCGACGAGGCCGATTTGTTCCACATTCTGCTGGCCAGCAAGATGTGTCTGTGGCACCGCTATCGGCCCGAAGCAGGCAGCAATGCGGAGGTGGCGTTTCGCACCCTCGACCTGCGGCGGTTGCCATGCGAGCGCCTGTCGCCGGCGATTATGGAGCTTAACTTTTTGACTTTCATCGCCCTGCCGGCGCACAAGGACTTTGACCTGCCTGCGGCCTTGCCTTTGCTGACGCAAATGCCGCTGCTGGAGACAGTCATCCTGGAAAACATCCGCATAGAGCAGTTTCCGGTAGCGCTTTTTGCCCTGCCTCGGCTGACGGCGCTCATCCTGCGCAAAGGGACAATGCGCCCGCGCGTGCCGGCGCGCGTACCCGAAGGCGGCCCCTACGGCAGTGCATCGCTGGAGCGGCTGATTTGTGAAGGCTACCCCATCGTGGGCGCCGAACGCTTGGGGCCCTTTCCAAACCTGCGCGAGGCCACGCTGCCGCGCTGCGGGCTGACGACGCTGGATTTCCTTGCCCAAAGCCTGCGCATCGAGCACCTCAACGCGCGCTACAATCAGCTCGAACACTTGCCGGCCTTTCTGGCCGACCTGACGGTACTGCGCACGTTAGACGTAAGCCAGAATCCCTTTCGCACCATCGCCCTCGACCTGTCGCGGCTGGAGCAACTGGAGACATTGGACCTCAACCTCCGGCGCGGAGGATGACTCTGCCCCTCTCACCACTGCAGGCCGGGATAAGCGCGCTGCATGAACTGCATTTCGGCCAGGATGTAGCCTAAATGTTCGGTGTGGCGTCCGTCTTTGCCTCCGCTTTGCATCCAGTTGTTCGTCGGTAGGCGGAGGGTGGCTTCTTGGAGGACTTCCTGCACTTTGGCCTCCCACAGAGGGCGTATTTGCTCCAGGTCGGAGCCGACGCCGGTTTCGGCGGCCTGGCGCTCCACATCGTTGGAGGTCGTCAGTTCGCCGGTGTACATCCACAGGTCATCCACGGCCTCCTGCATGCGGCGGTGGCTTTCTTCGGTGCCATCGCCCAGGCGGATGGTCCATTCGCTGGAGTAGCGCAGGTGATAGGTTACTTCTTTGAGGGCCTTTTGGGCGATGGCAGCTAAGCGCTCGTCGCAGCTCTGGAGCAGGGCCTGGTAGTGGTAGTAGTGATAGACGTCGAAGAAGAACTGCCGCACGATGGTGTGTGCCCAGTCGCCGTTGGGCTGCTCAACCAGTAGCACGTTGCGAAACTGGTGGGCGTCGCGGAAGCCGGCCAGGTCGTCTTCGGTGCGGCCTTGTCCTTCGAGTTCGCCGGCGTACGTCAGCAGCAGGCGCGCCTGGCCCAGCAGGTCTAAGGCGATGTTGGTCAGGGCGATGTCTTGCTCCAGCACGGGGCCGTGTCCGCACCATTCGCTCAGGCGGTATGATAGGATGAGGGCGTTATCGCCCAGTTGCAATACGTAGGGGAAACTGGCTTGCATGTGCGCGTGCGCGTTTTTTTGCCGGCTATAACCGCAACGGCTTACATGTGTTTGACCTCATCGGGCAATTTGTAAAACGTGGGGTGCCGATACACCTTGTCGTTGGAGGGGTCGAAGAAGGCTTCCTGGTCTTCGGTAGAGGCATGAATGTATTTGGACTCGACGACCCAGATGCTGATGCCTTCGTTGCGACGACAATAGACGTCGCGCGCGTTTTCGATAGCCATCGCGGCGTCAGCAGCGTGCAGGCTACCCGCATGCTTATGGCTGAGTCCCTGTTTGGAGCGGATGAAAACTTCCCAAAGCGGCCATTCTTTCATGGTGAATTCCATTTGTTCGGACAAAGATAGCGCGCCAGCACAGATACCGGATTGATTTGCATTAGTCCGGTGTATGACGCGGGTAATTCTACTCCTGGCGTTTCCAAAGGCGCATCCCATCCTTGTTAATTGGGAAGAGACGTTCTACGATCCCTGGGTCGAGGCAGTAGCTGAGCCGTTGGCCGCTCAGCATGCGAAAAGAACCGCAGCCCTTGCACAGGCAGGTTTGGATACCCAAACGGTTCTTGCCATTCTTGACGATATTCATGTTTTGGCAACGTTCGCAACAACGAGTTTCTACGAAGACATATCAGCTAAAAAGGTTTGTTGCTCCAAAAGTCAGAAAGCCTCTCAAGCAGAGAAGTTGTCGTTGCATGTTGCATACCCTGAAAATCATCTTGTTCTGGTTGTAAAATTAATAGAAAAGAACACAATACTTATAGCAACTCATTGGCATGCCTACCTTTACCGCCTATAAAAAGAAGGCAAAGCGAATATGGCCAAAAGGCAAATACAAGCGCAGCGAAAGCCCGTCGCCAAACCGGCAAAGAAGTCCATGTCGGATCAACGCTGGTTAGTGTGGGTACCGGTGGTGGTAGCGGTACTCTTGTATCTGACGGGGCTGAAGAACGAAATGCTGGGGGTGGACGACCACACGGCGACGGTGGACAACCCGGCGGTACGGGACGGCAAGTTGCTCACCCACTTCAACTTAGGCATGTATGCGCCGCTGACGTGGATGGGCTATGCGCTGGCGCATGCGTTGGGAGGAAACAACCCGGTGTGGTATCACCTGCTAAGCCTGCTGGTGCACGCCGTCAACACGTGGTTGGTCTGCCAGCTGTTCTTGCGTCTGACGGGCGGGCGAATGCTGGTGGCTGCAGCCGTCGCTTTCATCTTTGCCGCACACCCCATACAGGTGGAGTCGGTGGCCTGGATAGCGGGGTTCAGCACGCCGCTTTACGCCCTGTTTTACCTGCTGGCCTGCCACCGGTTTCTGGACTTCCGCGAGCGAGCCGGCGAATGGAAGGCGTATGGGCTGGCGCTGCTGTTTTTTGTACTCGCCTCTCTGGCTAAGAGTGCTGCCGTTACGCTGCCGCTGACGCTGGCCGTGCTGGATGTATGGCGCGGAAATGCGCCCACATGGCGACGCCGGCTGCTGGAATACGCGCCGTTTGGCGTGGTGGCCTTGGGCTTTGGCCTGCTGACGATTTACAGCCGCGAGCAAGCCATGCTTCATACGCCAGTGCTGACCGACCCGATTAGCGGCTGGGAGCGCTTGTTAGTGCTTTGCTACACACCGCTTTTTTATTGGTGGAAAATGCTGTTGCCGCTGCAGCTGAACATCTACTACTCGTTCGACAAAGTGGACGGCCAGTTTCCGTGGACGTATTATGCGGCACCTTTCGCAGTGGCCGCCGTGCTCTGGGTAGCGTGGCGCTACCGGCGTCAGGCTTCGTGGGCATGGCAGGGTGTGCTTTGGTATTTTGCGGCCATTGTGGTCATGTTGCCCTGGAAGTCGCTTGGCTCGTTCGAGATGCGGGCTGACCACTACAATTACCTGGCGCTCATCGGTTTCGCCTGGGTAGTCGTAAAAGGATGGAGCGCACTTCAGCAGCGGTCAGATACCGGAAAGATTGGCATCCCGCCCTTGCTATTGGGGGGCGTCTGGATGTTTGCCTTAGCCGCTTTGTCGCTGGTGCAAATTCGCACCTGGAAAGACACCATTACCGTCATCACGCACGCCATAGATAACGGCTACACGCAAAACGGCCTGCTCTACGCCGGCCGGGCCAAAGCCTGGGGCAGTCGCGGCAAGTTGCAAGAGGCGTTAGCCGATTTTGATAAGGCGCTCGAAATCAATCCGCAGCTGACGGAGGTCTATAAGTATCGGGGGGCCTTGCTGGGCTTTGCCCAGCGTTTCGAGGAGTCGCTGCGGGACCTGAACATCTACGTAGAAAAGCATCCCGACGAAGCCGAAGCCTGGTACAACCGCGCATTGACGCTGGTCAATCTGAACCGCTTCGAGGAGGCTCTGCACGACCTGAACCGGACGCTGGAACTCGACCCGGACTTCACGCGAGCCTATCGCGCGCGCGGCAATGTGCGCCAGCAGCTGGGCGACCCGGCCGGGGGCGCTGCCGACCTGGCCGAATACGAGCGGCGCATGGGCCTTGGCGGCGAATAAGATCTATTTCATCAAGGCACCTTGACCGTGTTGCCCACCTTGCGCACTCGGATTTCGAGGCGATTGTTCATTTCGTGCTCGGCATCCGTACACGATACGCCGCGAGCGCAGTGGTTGCGCGGCTGCGTATCGCCTTTGCCGATGGGCTGAATGCGGTCGGCGGCGATGCCTCGATACACCAGATAGGACTTGGCGTTGTTGGCGCGCTCTTCCGAAAGGGCCAGGTTGGTTTTGGCGTCGCCGCGGGCGTCGGTATGCAGGATGAGGTCAATTTCCATCTCCGGGTAGCGCTGCATGAGCTCGACGATAGCATCTAAGTGCTGCACGAAGCTGCGGTTGAGCGAGGCGCGCCCGGGTTCAAATTTGATCTTGTCCATCGTGATGACGTAGCCGTCTTGGAGCGGGCGGGCCAGTTGGGCTTCGGCTTTTGCAGCATCGCTGCCTGTTGGTGTGGCTGCCAGTTCGACGGGGTCAAGGCGGATGGTGTTGTTGACGGATTTGCCCCGAATGGCCGTTGTAGTGATAAATTGCGGCTTGAAGCCCTCGCGTTTGACGTGCAGCAGGTACTCGCCCTCTAAGGGCAGGCAGATGTTGTATTCGCCGTTGAGGTCAGAGTGGACGACGACCTGCCGGTTGCTCTCTTTGTGCGTAAAGAGCAGCACAGCGTTGGGGATGCGGGTATTGAAGCGCTCCGTGGAGACGATGCCAGTCATCCGGTGGCAAACGGGCTGCTCGAAGAGAGCCACCACGATTTCACCGCTTTTATCGGGTTCCATGGTATAGAGGCGCTCGGTGGTTTGGTAGCCATCGAAGCTGGCCAGTATGAGGTAGCTGCGGTACCAGGTAAAGTCGGCACTGGCTTTACCTTCGGTGTTGGCGATGAGGTCAGGCGGGCCAAGCGCCTCAGCGTCTTTGCGCACGATGCGCAGGCTCAGCGCGTTGGGGGCGTCGGGTGTGGGCGCCAGTTCCGTATAGTAGAAGTCATTGCGGCGCGACACAAATCCGTCATCGGAAGACTGCAGGATGCGGATTTCAGCCTTGGGGATAGGCTGGCCGGTGCGTCCGTCTATCACAGAAACGATGACGCGGTTGGCTTGTGGCTTTTCCACACTTTCTAAGCCACTTTCCATCCAGAACGAATAGATGTCGGCATCGCCAAAGCCACCTTCTCGGCGGCTGGAGAAGAAGCCGCGCGTGCCATCTTCATTAATGACCATGGCGAAGTCATCTTCTTTGGAGTTGAACGGCTCATTGAGGTTGAGCGGGCCTTCGTCTAAGTTATCTAAATTGATGGAGAAGATATCCAGCCCGCCCAGGCCTTTATGCCCATCGGAGGCGAAGAGGAGGGTCTTTCCGCCGAAGGTGATGAAGGGGAAGAGTTCGTTTTTTTCAGTATTGACCTTGGGCCCAAGGTTTTCGGGTGCCGACCAGGTGCCGTCGGGCTGGCGTCGGCATACGTAGAGGTCGAAGCCGCCCTGGCCGCCGGGCATATCGGAGGCGAAGTAGAGGTGCTGGCCGTCCACGCTCAGGCTGGGGTGCATACAGGAGTAGTTGTCGTCGTTGAAGGGCAGTTCCCGGATGTCTTCCCAGTCGTATTTGCCGCGTCGGGCCTGGTAAATTTTCATGCGCACGCGCCCATCCGTGCCGGCCTTCTGGACGCCGCCACGGTTGTTGTTGCGGGTGAAAAGGATAGTTTTACCCTTGCGTGCAAAGGTTACCTGGCCTTCGTTTAGGTTGGAGTTGAGCTCGTCAGAAAAAGACTGGCGCGGTGGCATGGGCTCTTCGTTGCCGTCCAACAACACCACGTAAAGGTCGAAATTCGGGCGGTTTTTGTAATTAGGCCCCTCCTTGCCCGTACGTGCGCTATTGGAGACGAAGACGAGTTGCTGGTCCAGATATGCCGAGGCGTATTCGGCGCCCGGGCCGCAAATAGCGGCAGCTTGCCGAACAATAGGTTCGCGTCCGGTGGCGCTTTTTTCGCGGAAGCGGTCTTTAGATTTGCTTTTGCCCGACTGCTGGGCATCCGCTGCGGCTGGCGCGAGCACAAAGGCGAGAGTGAGGATGTAGAAGAGTAAACGTAAACAGGTATTCATAGAAATAGACACTGCTTTTGTATGGCAGCCAGCAAACGCCTGCACTTGCGGAAAATTGCCTTAGAAGCCCAAGCCGGAGTCTATAATGGTACCCTCAGGCGGGTTGATCCACCAGCGGGCGGTGGCTTCCAGCGAGCCATGACTCAGGCGATGCAGGCGTGTCAGGCCGATGTCATAAGACAGGCACAGAAACAGGTTTTTGGTGGCCTGAATGCCGGCCAGCAAATCGGCGCTTTCGCCGTAGCGTTCGCCGCCGGCGCGATACGTCAGGCCGCCGTAAAATTTGCGCTTCAGACCGGCCATGACATTCAACTCGGCGCTTAAAGGCGTATTGGGCACGTAGCGCAACAAGACTTGAGGGATGATTTCCAGATCGTCATTGGGCTGGAAAGTCAGGCCGCCCATAGCATTGAAATGCCGTTCTTCGCGCGAGATGGTGGCACCGAATTCGGAGAAGTCAATGTTGTTTTGCAAGAAACGAGGAACGGCTGCACCCACGTACCACCCGCGCTCGTTGTTGGCGTAATAAACACCAAAGCCAAAGTTGACCAACCATTTGGAGCGCATACCAGTAGGTATGGAGACATCAATGGTGGATGGCGTGGCAGCATATACGCGCTCGTCGCTCCAGTTTTGCCAGAAATTGCGCACGCTGGGCTGCAGGCCGATGCCCAAATGGCCGCGCCGCATGGGGATGCGGTAGCAGTACACTAAATCTACCGTAAAAGCGCGCGTGATGCCGACGCTAAAGCGCGAAAGGTTGCCGCCGATGCCGAGGCGCTCGTTGAGCAGCGGCTGGTTATAGGAGAGCACCTGGCTGTTGGGTGCACCGTCAATGCCAAGCCATTGGCCCCGATAAATGGCCGTCAGCGTAGGCGACACGAAGCTGCCCGCATATCCGGGGTTGTAGGCCAGCTTGTTGAACATAAACTGGGTGTACTGCGGCTCTTGTTGGGCAGGTAACGCCAGCGCACCACACAAGGCGAATGCACAACCCAGCGTCCGCACCACGCGAGAATCGGTTTGGGTCAAAAACACCATGGGCAAGGGGATAGTGAATGAACGTATGACAGGCAAAGGTACGCAATCCTTGTGTTCGGCGAAGGCTCCATTTTAGAGGCTGACCAAAGCACTGCGTTTTGGTTTATGGGCTTGGCGTCCGGTCATTGGGCTACCTTTGTCAGGACAAATCCAAACCTGTGCAGCGGTGAGCCTTTACCTCCCTTTCTCGAAGAAAAAATTGCTGTATGCCCTGCCCATAGTTGGCTTACTATTATGGCTTGGCACTCGCGATCAGCCCGACCCACTATGGATACAGGCAGGTGAAATGGCCCGTCAACGCTATCTGCTGCTTCAAGATGTGCCCGACTCATTGCAGCAATTGTATTGCGAGTGGCATAAGCAGCCTTACCGCCGGGGAGACTCGACGGCCTTGCGCATCATCAGCCAGCCTTCACTGTCGCAAATCGAGTGGAGTACCTTCCGCGATCTGTGCCATTATGCTATGCGGCACGGAAACGTGGTGATTATGGGGGTTACGGGCGTTGGCTCCACTAAGCAGACAAAGCACCTGGCGCGCCTGCTGACCGGACGCCCAGAAAACGTGCTGACCATTGAATGCGCACCGCAGTTCGACCTGGATTTCCACAAAAAATACATCGGACACGACGAAGACGACCGCTTCCAGCCCGGCTTATTGCTCCAGTTTTGGGAGCATTGCCTGCGCCACCCACGCCAGCATTTCGCCGTGGTGATAGACAACTTCGACAAAATCAACCCAGAGACTTTCTTTGGCCCGGCGTTGTGGGAGGCCCTGAGCAGCACTTCAGGTCGTGAAGCCTACATCGGCGATTACCGCGTGGTGGTGCCATCAAATTGCCGCCTGCTGTCGGTGGCGCATTACGGCCCGGGCGGCGTTGTGGAGTTTAGCGGCGAGCATTTCAAACGCCTGGGGCGCCCCTATCTGCTCAAACCCAATCCGCGCGAACTATGTGAGAGCCTCTACCGAAAGTGGGCCAACGGCACCGACACAGCCCGCGCTGCCTTCGTACGCGACCCGGCCCGCATGCAAGCACACCTGTTTTATTTTCTCAAAGCCAACCAGATTGTCGCCAACCGATACGGCGACGGGTACCAGCTGGGGCAGGGAACTGCTGCCCGCGAGTTTTTTTTAGAAAATGAGCGCGACGAGCTCAAACGTGCCTTTCTGGGCCACGTTACAGCCCTCTCCTTGGTCAATCCGCTGACCGAAAGCGACTTCAATACGATAGACTACACTATCCAACAGGGAGGTCTGGCGCAGCATTCCAGCTTTTTTGATCGCCTCTACCAGCTGCTGCACGACACTGGATATTTTGTCGAAATCACCATGGTCATCACCACAGCCTTGCTGACCTTTCTCATCGGCTGGTGGGTCTTCAAGCGCCGTGAACGCCTCATCCGCCTGTACGGCGAACAGGCCCAGGAGGTCTTTAACAGCTTCGAACACCAACTCATCAGTGCCGATACCGCCGCCAGACAATTGGAGGAAATCAAAAACGAGGTGGACACCCTCGTCCGACGCCGACGACTCAACTACACCGAAGGACTGTACCTGCTGTCTTTCATTGAAGACAAAGCCAAACGCGTAGAGTTTGCCCGCAACGTCAGCCAGAATTTCATCGAACTGTTCAATGCCTTTATGGAAGATAACGTCCTGACGCGCAGCGAATACCTCAAACTGAGGCAATTCCTCCAGATGGTGCGCCACAAAATCCCGTCAGAAACCTACGAGCAGTTCCATCAGAAAGTGGAGGAAGCCTACGCTAAGGAGCGCTTCGAATAAAGCGAATGGCGCGAAAAAGCCGCTTTCGGAGGTAGAAAGCGGCTGGGGTAGCGCAGGGCGGCAGAGGTGTCTTATGCCTCCAGCGCTACTTTTTTTCTTCTTCCGGGCATGCCGGAATGGCTCCCTGAAGCCATAAAGCCATATGCCATAAGTGGCCACTCCAGGCTAAATGGCGGTTGTATCTACGATACCGCCTCCTGCAGGTCGGTGGCAAACGGGCATGCTGTTGAGTAAAGTACAGTAATTTTTCATGAGACGGGAGATACTTATAGATTAAAGGTGGTACAAAAATCCGCATTGCAGCACAAGATGCTGCTGACAAAAAAAGCCTTTTCGTTACCTGCTCCTGGAATACCTTCCAGGAGAGAATTGGATGTAAAGTATTGGTTTTCAGGAATTGAAAAATCAAAAACAAGGAGTATGTGTTACCCTACCCTCTGATTAAATTTTCTATATTTACCGTTGGTCTATACTTTCCAGCACCATTTCCCACAGGTCTTCGTAAGGGATGATTTCAATTTCGTGCGTCTGGTTAGCCAGTTGTAAGGGCGCCGAGCGCAGCCCTTCCAGCAGGCGGGCACTCCGTTCGCACACTGCCGTACGCTCGAACTGGCCCATGGGTATCTGGAGAAGCATTCTGATGAAATAATAACTGCGTTTGGTGTTTTCGCCGCGCAGGTGCCGGTAGCAGTATTGTTCGGTGCTCTCCACTTCGTCCAGAAGTTTTCCATACTGTTTGTCCTGCAAGAGCATCAGCCACTTGACAATCATAATGGCAATGTTGACGCCGCTTCGGTCTTTGTTAAAGATGGAGAACTCGTTGATGAACTTGGCCAGCTTGAATTTGGCTTTAGGCGTTCGCTCGACTCTGCCTGCGCGGTGCAAGAAGTACACATAGGCTTCGTAGATGCGCCAGATTTCAACGACATTTTCAGGTAAGAACTCAAAGCGCGGGTGCTCCGAGGTATCGAAGAGCAGCCTGGCAGCTTCCTGGTAGTGGCGAGTGTGGAGGAGGAGGTGCAGGTATAGCTCCCGGTATTTGAACCAGTTAAAGGTGCCTTCCTGCATAAGGCGAATACAATGGCGGGCCGCTTCCTTGCCGGCTTCAAACTGGCGCAGGTGGATATGACAGATGAGCTGCTGGTAATAGAAGATTTGCAAGGGTACCCGCGCCTCGTAGGGGCGTTTTTTGAAAAAGGTGATGGCCTCCTGGCAATAGTCCAGCGCTTCCTGGTACTGGTTTTGAGCGGTGTAGTAGGTGAGGCCGATGAGGTAGCCGTACATGTGGAGCTTGTAGGTGGCATATTGCTCCATGTGTGGACGCATGCGCTCACTATATTGTCTGGCCAATTCAATGATTTCGGGCTGAGCCGACCGGTTATTGACCATGCGGACGACCAGAAGGGTATAAAGCTCTTCGGCCAGGGCTTCTGCGTCATACACCTTCCGGAAGCGTTCAAACTGCTGAGAGGCTTCCTCGAATTTTTTAGGGTTGCTCTCGCGCAAGCCGTACTGGATGCGTAGATACGAGGCGATGTCCATGCACAGTAGGGTAAAATCAAATCGTTCCGCTGTGCGCAGCAGTTTGTTGGCCAGCGTCAGGGCAACGGTATTGGCGTTTTGGCCTGTCAGAAAGCGCACAATGACCCATTGCTTATGGCATTCGTAGTAGGCTTTCTGGTAGTCGGAGTATTCATCCTGTTGCGTGTTGATCTCAAAGACGCGCTCCAGGAGGCGGTCGCGCAGCGTGGATTTAAGTTTGCGATAACTCGACGAAGCGCCCTGCCCCCCATACAGGTCGGCAGCGGCCTCCTCGTCGGAGTGATACCGCCCTTTGGCAATGCCTTCGTATAAAGCTAATAGCTTGGAGTCTTTCGCTCCTTCCAATTCCTTAAGTGGGTGCACATGGTGCTGAGATAGCAGAAGGATTAGTTCCCTGAGATCTTGCATACGGATAAACGTTAGGCGGATAAACTAAGGCCAGGGAGTAAATGGCACTAAAACGGATTAGAGCAAACCCTTTCTGCAAAAGGTAAATGCACCATGCAGAATAACGGATCAGGCTCGAATAGAACCTTAAGGCCCAAATAAGTATGGAGGAGAGCAAGGTGGATTGTGCGAAATCGCCCGAAGAAGGCGCCAGCATTATCTCGAAGAGGTGCAGCAAATGAGGTGTGCTAACCTTGCCCTTGATTAAAGATCTTGCGCAAAGATAAATGCAACGAAAAAGTAAAATCCAAGATCGATAATAGATAATCCTTGAAAGCGCTTTTTACAGGCATAATTTCACAAATACGGAGCCAAAAATGGGCGGTATGATAGTTTCCACAAGCAAGAGCAGATTAAATTAGCGGCCAGTTTTACGGCAGCGGGCATGATCGTTAAGTCGAAAACAGAGACGGCCTCGCAGCCATATGGAGCCCTAAACTTTTTGTGAAATATGATGAAACGCTTCTACTGGTTATGGCTCTCGGTTCTTTTTGGCCTTTCAGGCGCAAATACGCTTGCAACAGCGCAAGCCGGACTGGCCAATGCGTACACCTGGACTTTTCCAGCGCCGGACACTATACGCGGGGCCGACGACCTGGTCACACTACTGCGCGAAGAAATCGAGCAGGTGTTAGATGCTGGACATTTGGCGCCTATTCGGCTGGCGTTTGGAGACCTGCCAGACGAGCACTACTTTCTGTATCAGGAGCCCGGACGTATTCTGACCACGCTAGCCTGGGCATGGCCTTACCTGACCACTTCCCAGCAGGCACGAGCACTGGCTTATGCAGAGGCCGAGCTGGAACATCCAGCCTTTGCGCCCTGGGCGCCTGACTTCACAATGCCGCGCGACGTCGGCGCCCGTCGCGAGTGGTATAAGTCCACCGACTTGTGGGGCTTAGGTGCCACGTTTGGCGACTTCCGACCGCGCCTGCACACGCTATACGGCTTCTGGCTCTTTTGCTACCGCAGCGGACAAACCGACTGGATGCAGAGGTACTATGCCCGAGCACGCGATTTTTACTTCAGCCAACACCAGCGGGCCAGACTCTACGGCGATATGTGCGGGCACATCGCTATGGCCCGTTTGGCCCATGCCAATAGCGATACGGCCACGCGCGCTTTTGCCCTGCAGCGTCTGCAGACGGAGTTGCTTGATGGTTTAGACGTGCAAAACAAACATAATTTTGCCCGAGATGGCCTATACGGCTGGGATGGCCCATACGACCGCTTACCCACCAATGATATGTACAGCCCTCGAAAAGACGGCTGGATTTACCGCGGCTTCATCTTCCTGAACATGGGGCCCGAAATTGCTCGTTTTCTGCGCGACTCTTGTTTTGGGCAGGTAAAAGCCATGCATGAGGAAGGCAAGCGCATCCTACCGCTATGGTGGCTGATGCAAGCCACTTATTTTCCGCGCTGGACAGGCGACGAGAGCGTGGGCGTGCCCTCTGAGGCCTTCGGCATGTATCACCCGGTAGAGACGTGGGTGCTCCAGACGCCCACCAGTCAGCTGCGCCGCTTCATGCGCAGCAGCCCTACTGGCCGGGGCGATTGCTACTGGATAGAAGCATTAGTGCAGACCATTGAAGCCCATAGCGCCAACACGCGCTGGCTCGACGTACGGACAACACCCTTTCCGCCCATCATCGTAGAGGGCACGGTAAGCGCCTACGAACTGGCCCCTCGCCCTACCCTGCATCTGCGCCTGCAGCCTAATCCGGCTACACACCGGGTTCGGCTGGAGTTGTCAGAACCCGCCGCTGCACCATTGCGCTGGGAGGCACGCGATAGCCAGGGGCGATTAATAGGTACTGGTACCTTCGCTGCAGGCCAGAGCATCCTTTCAGTGTCGGTACAACCATGGCCTCGGGGCACCTACTTTATTTCGTTGCTCGATGCTCAAAATTCACCCCTTCACACCCAAAAACTGCTGATTCTATGAGAAAGACCTTCTTTCTGCTCGTTTTTGGCGTGATTACCCTGGCGGTCTGGGGGCAGTCGCAAAGCGACTGGCCGCAATGGCAACGCGATGCTGCGCGCACAGGTCGTACAGCTGCTTCAGTAGCGCCACCTTTTCGGGCGCGCTGGTTCTGGCTGGGACCTAATCTGACGCTGCGCAATTACGCTGCTAACCCTACCTGGCCTGACGATTTAGAAACCCGCGGCGGCTACTCGTTTCCAGTGCCCAGCCCATACACGGTAACCATAGCCAAAGGCGTGGAACCGGTAATTGCCGCTGGCCGTGTTTTTGTCGGCACCCAGGAGGGTGGTGTGTACGGCATTCGCCTCGACGATGGGGCCACCCTGTGGTCGTACGACATGGGTGATCCAGTCATCTCAACGGCTTGTGCAGATGCTCAGCAAGTCCTCTTCGCCGATGTTTATGGCGATATTGTCGCCTTAGATGCCGCTACCGGTCAGCTACGGTGGTCGTACACAGCGGATCGCGCCATTGTTACTGCGCCTCTTCTTCTGGCAGAGCAGGATCGCGTTTTCCTGGCTTCGCACGGCGGAAGCGTGTACTGCTTTGAGTGGTCCACCGGTGAATTGCTCTGGAAGGTACGGCTGCCTGCTCCTGTTCAGGGGCAGCTGGCCGCTACCTCCTCGCGTCTATTTGTGCCAGCTGAGAATATGGTCGTTTATGCGTTTGATGTGCAAAATGGCGCTCTGTTGGCCCAAAAGCAGGTGGTGGGTCAAAGTTTTCGCCTTACACATCCAGTTGTTTTTGCCGGAAAAGTATGGGTAACGACCTGTCAGATTCCAATGGTTGGCTCTGAATACGTCTTTGACGACGTGCTATCCGTTGCCCAGACGCTGACAGAGGAAGAGGCACTTACACGTGCCTTCCTGCGCGGGCAAGGAGGCTTCAATTATGCTTCACCTGACTGGCAGCACCTCTTCGCGCTGGACACGGCTACCTTAGATACGGCCTATCTCATCCCCAACGGCCCGGTAGAAGGCGTCGGCTATCCGCTGGCGGGCGTAGGCATCACGTACAACGACTTAGTGGTTACCTGGTTCCGCACGCGCTTCCCAACCCTGACCCACGACCGACCAGCCTTCGGCACGGATTATCCCATTGACATCGCCGCCATTGACCCGCAAACCGGCAACCGCATCCGCATAGACAACGGTAGGTTCACCGACATGTTCCCAGGCCCAGAGACAGATAACCTGTATATTTTCACATCAGGAGGTGAATATCTCTGGCTGCGGCAGTACTTCCGAGGCACACAAGTCATTCACCTGCCTACCAGCGAGCACACACTCGTCATGGTTACCGTGCGTGAGCGCGACGGCGGCGGCTTTTGGGCAGATGTAGTGCCCTACCAGAGTGAGGCCGATGAGCCTGAATTTGCTCAAACGCCTCTGGAAGGCAAGGCTGCGGCAGTCATCGTATCGGGCATGGTGCTGCTATCCGAAGTAGGCGGCATTCTGGCTATCGAACATCGCAATGACTGAGCCCTTACAAAAACGGGCGTGCCATGGCGCTAAAACAAACCTTGACCCACTTTTCTATTTACGTCTTCTGAGGCTTCTTGCGCGCTGCCGGGAAAAGGATATTGTTCAGAATGAGCCGATAGCCCGGCGAGTTGGGGTGCAGGGCCAGGTCGGTAGGCGGGTCGCCCACGTAATGACGGTAGTCTTCGGGATCGTGGCCGCCGTAGAAGGTGAAAAAGCCTCTACCATAGGTGCTGTGGATATAACGAGCCTCGTTGGCAGCCTTGTTTTCGCCCATGATGAGCACGTGCGGTTTAATGGTGTTTTTGATAAAAGCTGTGCTCTGGCCCATGAAGCCCTTCACCGTGCGGGTGTGGTTTTGGGTCAACATAGTTGGAATGGGGTCCCACTTGGCCGAAAAGTCGAACAGGGTGAAATAGTCCTGTTCAGGGTTGACGTTTCGGCCAAAGTTGTTGTCAATGGTCGAGTGCTCGTAGGTAAGCGGGTCGCGCACGAGTTGAAAGTTGTGAAAGGCCATGGTTTTGGAGAAGTCCAGTTTTTGCTGGGCGTTGGGGTCGGCAGGGTCGCCGTCGTACATTTCGGCGCAGATGTCTACGCCTTCGGCAGCCAGAGCGATGTCATAAGTATCCGTAGCCGAACACATGGCGAACATAAAGCCACCGCCGGCGACGTATTCGGCGATTTTTTTGGCCACGGCTAATTTGAGTTGGCTGACTTTGGCAAAGCCGTTTTCGCGGGCAAGGTTCTCCATGTGGCGCACGTGCTCGCGATACCACGGCTGACTGCTATGGCTGGCGTAAAACTTACCGTACTGACCCGTAAAATCCTCGTGGTGCAAGTGTAACCAATCATACAGCGGCAGCTTGTCGCGCAGCACCTCGTTGTCATAGACAATGTCGTAGGGTATTTCAGCATAAGTAAGTACAAGCGTAACGGCGTCGTCCCAGGGTTGGATGGTTTCGCCGCGCTCATTCTTGTCAGGCGAATACACGGCTATGCGCGGCGCCTTTTCCAGCTTGATGACATCCATATTGATTTCCGGGTTCAGGATATATTCCTGTATGGCTGCAAATTGCGCATCGGCCAGGATCTCGTAGCTCACCCCGCGAATTTTGCACTCGCGCTCAAAGGTGCTGGTATAAGGAAAAGCAAAACTGCCTCCGCGGTAGTTGAGCAGCCAGTAGGCCTCTACGCCTTGCGACAGCACCCAATAGGTAATGCCGTATGCTTTGAGGTGGTTTTTCTGACTCACCTCGTCCATAGGCAAAAGAATATAAGCGGCGCGAACGTGGGCAAACAGCCCCAGCAAGAACACGCTCAACAGCGAAACACGTCGAAACATCATTGGGAAACGCTTTTTTCAAGTGATAAACGGAACGCCTTAACGAGCGAAGGCTCGAAAAGATTTTAGCGCAAAGCTACGGCGCCCTGCGGCAGAGCGCCCTTTCTACTCGAGCAACGTTGAAAGAACCCCGACGGACGGGGCCATCAGTTCCGCATATACCACGGCCCATTGAGGAAGTATGATACCGTCAGACCAGCGGTGTAGTACCAGTCTTTGCGCTTCGGGTTACCGTTGAGGCTGACGCCGTCTATGAGGTCGCTAGGAGCAGGGCGTGCGCATACCTCTGCACCAATTGCCACAAAATCGGAGGCGATGAGACGCACGCCTAGTCCGAAAGGGAAAACGAAGTTAGTTTGCTGCGCGCGTCCGCCCTCCGGTATAGGCTCTCGCTCAAAGAGCGGGCGCTCGCTTTCTGGGCCGTAATATATTACTTTAGGGGCGTGCAGCGCTACGCCAGCGCCGGCAAAAACGTATGGTGCGAGGTAGTACGTCCGATTTCGGGTGGGCGGGGCATAAGCAATATTAGATAAGATAATTTCTAAAAAGCTCGAAAACTCCAGTATGTTATTGGTAAAACGAAAGCTACGCCTTGCATTGGGCGGGTAATGCCGATCGTCGCCACTCAGGCGCAGGTACTGAGCATTACCCCTAAGATGAATGTTTGGATTCCAATGGTAACGCGCATACAGGCTGCCACTAAAGCGAGTATTGGCTACGCTGATGTGATCAGGTGCTAAATCGCCGGAGTAATTTGTAGCATAAAGGCCTATGCCCCCTTCCCAAAAACGCGGTATTAAATTCTCCTGAGCTGTGCCAGCATTTACTTTAATAACCGAAGTTAATACCGCAAACAAAAATACCTTTGTGTGCATAAGGTGGAAAAGTAATTAATAACTATTCAAATACTGCCTTCTCGTGCTAAAGTAGAGCACTCTGAACTTTAACCAGCACTTTTTGCACAAAATTTAACTCGCTGTACACATAGGCGGTTTTTGCACAGAGCATTATTTTTTTTCTCAAGTATGGCGCAAACGCCTATCTATTCTATAAAAAAGAAAACGGTCGAAGTCTTTTTGGTTTAAAGCGCTCCGACCGTTCCTTTGCTTATGGGTCTATCTCGTCTTATCTTATTTTACAAAAAGCCTTACCGTGCGCAGAACGTTTTTCCCTTGTATAAGCACCGTATAAAGCCCCGGCGTCAGGTACGGGTAAGTGAAAATGCGTTGTAACGCTCCCTGCGTTGCCCATAGAGTTTGCTGGTCTAAAAGCCGCCCATCTGCGCTCAAGAGGGTGTACATAATTTCGCTTTCGTCGAAAATATTGCCCTCTAAAGTAAGTACAAAAGTACCGCTGTTGGGATTGGGCGTTAAGCGGACGAAGAAGGGTGCTTGCTCAGCCTCCAATGCATGCACTACTCCGAGCACTTGCTCCACAGTATCGGAGCCACAGGCCCCCGTAGCAATGAGGGTGATCACATATTGCCCACTGGCAGCATAAGTGTGTGTGGGCGCTGGCAGAGTACTGGTAGTGCCGTCGCCAAATTCCCAGAAGAACTGGGTAGCGCCTGTAGAGAGGTTAGTAATGTAAACATCTACTCCCACTGCTGACGCCTGGAATGCTGCAATAGGGCGAGGTAGGATTGAGACAACATCTGCTCTGACCATAGTATCCGATCCAGCAGAGTTGCTGGCAATGAGCGTTACCGAGTACGTGCCCGGGCTACCATACGATACGGTAGGGTTCTTTTCTGTAGAAGAGGCTGGAGTTCCGCCAGGAAAGAACCATCGGAAAGAAGTAGCGTTGGTCGAGGATAGGTTTGCTATTTGAATGTTTTGCAATGGGCACCCGATCGTGGGAACAACAGAGAAGTCGGCCCGAGGTGGTGTTACGATAGTCAGGGTACGCGTTAGGGTATCTGCACTGCATGGTCCCTGAGCGATGAGGCGCACAGCATAGGTCCCGTCGTTGTAAGAATGAGTAGGGTCTTTATCCGTGCTGGTGGCTCCGTCGCCGAAGTCCCACACATAAGTGCTGGCATCTGATGATAGGTTTTCGAAGATGACGGTGCCACCGTTAGCCATCCAGGTGAAATTAGCCTTAGGCCAAGGGATGTAAAGCGTGTCGGAAAAGCCCGAGCAACCGTAGGCATCCGTGATTTTGACAAAATACCGACCTGCGCCGGTAGGTTTATAGGTGCCCTGCGTAGCTCCCGCTATAGGCACACTGTCGCGATACCATTGGTATTGAGGATCCGGTACGCTAAACGAAGCCGTAAGAGCGCAATTCTGGTACTGCAACTTCACATCGTCCACGCCCGGAGTTATCAAGATGATATCGCGAGTAGGTAAGAAGAAAAACTCTGGAAAGGTACCTAAAAAAGCCAACCGCCCATAAGGCACTTCAACGAGATCGTGTAAGTTAATGGGTAACGTTGTCTCATTGAGTGTAAACACCGGATAAAGCTGACTATTGACTACTACCACACCTGCCGAAAATGCTGTGGCGGGGCTGCCAGGGAGCGGCACGGTACGCCCTACCCCCAGGAAAAAACCCGGCTGAGCTTCCAAAGCAAGCAAGTTAGCCAGTTCCTGCCGGGCGGGCAACGGGACGAACAAAGTGTCTAAAGGTTCACCGCTGAGACTCAGTAAAATGAACACTGCATCCGTTAGACTGTCCAAGCTATTTGGGTTATGGATGGCACCAGCCATTACAATGTTATCTTGTGCCGGTCCAGTACTTCGTGCGACGCCGCCAGCCTGGCAAAAGCCGTATCTGCCCAGGCGGGTGATCTCGTAGATATATTCCCATTGTTTCTCGCCCAACGCATTGACCTCAAGCGTAATTAGCCGATTTTTTATAGGGGCATCTTCAGAAAAAATGTTCCCTATAAGAGCGAAAATTGAAACCAAATACCGAGCGCTATCCACAGAAACAATGCTATGAGCGTGATCCAAGCCATAACTGTAAATGACTGGATTACTTGAAGCCTCTAAGGTATTAGCGTTGACGGAAAGCAAAAAGGCATGAAAAAAGTCTAGCCCCGCTCCCTCGGTGTCACCCAATACCAGCAGGTTGCCATCAGGTGCCAGGGCTATTGAACGACCACGCCCCCATTTGTTATTGATAAGCAGTGTTTTAGAACTTATCTCTTGTAAATTAGATGATGTTTTTATCAGTAGTAATACCAACATCATAGAGGAATCTTCCATTAAGATCTTCGTCTCGCCTACAGCTACGATGCTGCTATCGGGCAACTCGACGGCCTTGTAGAATGAGGTAGGGCCTGGCGTGTACGTTTTGCTCAATTTGGCCAGCACGCGGCCATCGCACGTAACCTTGTACAGAGCACCGTCTTTGCCTTCGGCGCCACTGATGATAAAGGTGCCATCGCTGTGGAGCATCAAATCATTAGCGACCTCGTTCACATTAATTTGTCCCACAGTAACCTGAGCTAAGGACGCTGATGTAAAGGTGGCCAAAAATGCGATTGTAACTAGCAGAAACTGATTCATATGCTAAGTGTTTTTAAATTAAAAAATCTCGAAGGAGGCGAAGGCATATTTTTCTTTCTTAATTAAGCCAAGTACTAAGTACTAAATATCAAGTTTAAGTTATCTCAAGGCACAGAAAAAAAGAAGTTACCCCAGGAGGGTCATACTTTTTTAGGGCACATCCGCGTGCTTTAAGCAGACTTTTGAAGCAGTACCCTGATGACGATGCTGTATCTTTTTTCCAGAGCAAGACGACAGCACACGCACATTTTCCCTCAGGAGCTCGATGTTTTTGCCTTTTAGGATAGACCGAGAGCTGTTCGCATGAAAAAAAAATGCTTGATTTGCGCAAGTATTATTTTTATTGTTCTTGTAAGCAACCCTTTGAGGGTAATTCAGGCTATCATTTGTTTCTGATATTCTGATGAGCAGTTGCCATTTTTTTACTTGTTTACCTTTTCTAAAAAATCTAATTCTATGCTGTCCGAAGCTATTCAAACAAAACTCAACGAGCAAATCCAGAAAGAAGCTTTCGCCTCAAATGCCTACTTAGCTATGGCCACCTGGGCTGAGAAAGAAAACCTGCCCAACATCGCCGAATACCTGTACAACAGCGCCGAAGAAGAGCGCGAGCACATGTTACAAATTTACAAGTACATCAACACCAACGGCGGGCAGGCCCGTTTAGAGAACAAGCTGGATAAGCCCAAAGAAAAGTTCAAGAGCGTGCTGGATGTCTTTCAGACGGTTTACGACCTGGAGTGCAGTGTGAGCCGGGCCATCAACGAGCTGGCCACCTGGTGCCTACAGAACGGCGAACATGCCACGTATTTCTTTTTGCAGCCTTTCGTACTGGAGCAACAAGAGGCCGAGCGCAAAGTGAGCGATATTCTCGTCCTCATCGAACGCATGGGCCACGAACCGCGTCATTTGTTCTACTTAGACAAGCAGTTCAAGAAGATCAACGAGCAGCCCTGACTTCATGCTCACGGATAACTTTCCGTTTTACAAGCAATTAGACGCATCAGACTGCGGCGCAGCCTGCCTTCGGATGGTGGCCCGCTACCACGGGCGGCACTATTCGCTGGAATACCTGCGCGAGCTGTCGTACTTAGACCGCGAAGGTGCCTCGCTCATGGGTATCGCCGACGCTGCCGAGAAGATTGGGCTGCGCACGCTGGGCGTCAAGACGAATTTCGCACGGCTACAAAACGAACTACCCCTGCCCTGCATCGCCCATTGGAAGCAAAACCACTTTATTGTGGTGTACCGCATCGCCGGCGGTAAGGTTTATGTAGCAGACCCTGCCGTAGGCAAGGTGCAGCTGACGGAGCAGGAGTTTATGAACGACTGGTTTAGCGGCGTCTATCAAACGGAGCCGCAAGGCATCCTCCTGCTGCTGGAACCCACGCCGGAGTTTTACGAACGCGAAGGCGAAAGCGACGACCGGGCCGGGCTGAACGTCTTGTGGCAGTACATCCGCCCCCACAAAGCCTTAGTGTGGCAACTGATACTGGGCCTTCTGCTGGGCAGCATCCTCCAACTGGCTTTTCCCTTCCTGATGCAAGCACTGGTGGACAAGGGCGTGCAATTGCGCGACTACAACTTCGTCTATCTGGTGCTCATTGCACAGGGCATGCTCTTTTTCAGTCAGATGGCAGTAGAGTTCATCCGCGGGTGGATTCTGCTGCACATCGGCACGCGGGTCAACGTCAACTTAGTGTCGGACTTCCTCATCAAGCTGATGCGACTACCGATGTCGTTCTTTGACGCCAAAATGACGGGCGACCTGTTGCAGCGCATCTACGACAACGAGCGCGTAGAGCGTTTCCTGACTTCGTCGTCGTTAGTAACGCTGTTCTCGGTGTTCAGTCTGGGGGTGTTCAGCCTGGTGCTGCTGTTTTACAGCACGACCATCTTTGCGGTATTCTTCCTGGCAGCGGCCCTGTACTTTGGCTGGGTGTTCCTGTTCATGCAACGGCGGCGAGCATTAGATTACAGGCGCTTCGAGCAGATGGCCGAAAATCAGAGCGCACTCATCCAACTGGTCAACGGCATGCAGGAAATCAAACTGCACAACGCCGAACGCCAAAAGCGCTGGGGCTGGGAGCGCATTCAAGCCAAATTATTCCGCATCAACGTGGACTACTTAGCCACCGACCAGATGCAGCGCGCTGGAGCAGCCTTCATCAACGAAGGTAAGAACATCCTCATCTCGTTCATCGCCGCCAAAGCGGTCATGGATGGGCACATGACGTTGGGCATGATGCTGGCCGTGCAGTACATCATAGGGCATGCCAATGCGCCGCTGGAGTCTTTGGTGCAGTTTCTGCTGGCCGCCCAGGAAGCCAAAATCAGTCTGGAGCGGATGAATGAAATCCATGAAAAGCCCGACGAAAGGCCCAAAGATGCCATTCGCGTCAGTACACTCCCCGACAACGGCGACCTGTGGGCCGAAAATGTCAGTTTCCGCTACGGCGGGCCGCACGACCCACTGGTACTGCGCAACATCAGTCTCATCATTCCAGAGGGCAAAATAACGGCCATTGTGGGCAGCAGCGGCAGCGGCAAGACAACGCTCATCAAACTGCTGCTTAATTTTTACACACCCACAGAGGGCATTATCCGGCTGGGCGATATCAACCTCAACCACATCGAACCGGCCCTGTGGCGCTCGCAATGCGGAGCCGTCATGCAGGATGGCTTCCTGTTTTCGGATACCATCGCGCGTAACATCGCGTTGGGTTTCGATACCATTGACCAGCGGCAGCTGATCTATGCAGCCAAAGTGGCCAATATCCACACGTTCATCGAGGCACTGCCCCTAAGCTATAATACACGCATTGGCCCCGACGGCGTAGGCCTCAGCCAGGGCCAGCGCCAGCGCATTCTGATTGCTCGAGCGGTTTATAAAAACCCGCGCTACTTCTTCTTCGACGAGGCCACCAACGCTCTGGATGCTTATAACGAGCGCCTCATCATGCAAAACCTACGTCAGGTGTTCGAGAACAGAACCGTAGTCATCGTGGCACACCGCCTCAGCACAGTACGCCACGCCGATAATATAGTGGTGTTGGACAAAGGTGAAATTGCTGAACAGGGCACGCACGACGAGCTGACGCTGCGCCGCGGACTGTACTACCATTTAATCAAAAATCAGCTGGAGTTGGGCCTATGAGTATGCCAAAACGCGAGTATGTAGAGTTGCGCTCCGACGAGGTGCAGGAGATCCTGGGTGCTCCGCCGGCGTGGTTAGTGCGCTGGGGCACGCTGGTAGTTTTTGTGGGCGTGGCTGCACTCATTGCCGTAGCCGCAGTAGTGCAGTATTCCGACGTCATTCCGACGCGCATCACGCTGGCGCGCACCTCACCACCCTTAGACGTAACGGCGCCGCGCGAAGGCTACATCGCTGCCTTTTTGGCGCGCGATAGCCAGCTGGTACAGGAAGGGCAAGTGCTGGCCGTGTTGCAGAGCAGCGCCGAATACAACGACGTGCGCCAACTCGACGCTCTATTGCCCTATTGGCAGCGCTGCATACCCGACTCGGTGAGCCGCATCCGCCCCCCGGCCACCCTGCAACTGGGCGACATGCAGGCCGAATACGCCGCCTTCGTACAGGCTGTGGACAACTATCGCTTTGGCAAACGCGACAAAAGTGCCAGCGCTCGCCAAAGCGCCAGCGCCATCGAGCAGCAAATGGCCAAATTGGAACAAAGCATCGCCGTGGATCGGCGCTCGATGCAGCGCTTGCAAGAACAATCGGCGACAGCCCGCGAACGCTTCCAACGCCAGAGCACGCTCTACGAAGCAGGTGCTATCTCGCGCCTCGACCTCGAACGCGAGAAACAACAGCTGGCCGAACTGGAACGCCAATACGACGCGCTCGAAGACAACATCCTGCGCAAACAAAACGAAATCACCGCCCTCCGACGCAGCCGACAGGATGCCTCCCTGAGCGAAGCCGAGTCAGACCTGAGTGCCACAGGCCAATTGCGCCAAACACTAGGCGCCTTGCAGGCAGCCCTCAACCGCTGGAAAAGCAATTACCTCATTACAGCACCTACCTCTGGCCGCGTCGCCCTAAACGGCAACATCTTCCTGCGCCGCCAATACGTGCGCGCCGGCCAGCAGCTCTTAGTCATCCTGCCGCAACAGGACGATGGCGTTGTCGCACGACTCCAGCTGCCTATCGCCAACAGCGGAAAAGTACGCCCTGGAATGCCCGTCATCATCAAATTAGAGAGCTATCCCCACGCTGAGTTCGGTGTCCTTCAAGGCGTCGTGCACTCAAAATCCGTGGTGCCTACCGATGGCTACTACACTGTAGCCGTGTCGCTGCCCAATGGCCTGACCACCAGCTACGGCAAAGCCATCCCCTTAGAACACCAACTCAACGGCCAGGCGGAAATCGTAACAGAACAGAAGTCGCTCCTGCGCCGGATGTATGAGCAAATTTTCATCGTATTCCGCTGATTTACAGGCGTAAGCATGGTATTAGAGAAGGCTTTGCTTTTGTTTGGACATCGTTAACAGCGCTCCTATTGGGCCGCTTTTGCGGGTCATTCTACCTTTGTGCCGTTAAGTATGAGAACAGACTTCTACCTTTCACAAACACGTTTTACAGCAATGAAAAAACTGCTCTCTATCCTCGCTTTTGCCCTCTTCGGCGCTACCTGGGTGGCTGCTCAAGCACAAAATGGCCCAGTGATGACCTTTGAAACCACCACCATCGACTACGGCACCATCAACAAGGGCGCCGACGGTGTGCGTAAGTTCAAGTTCACCAACACCGGCAACGAGCCGCTCATCATCAAGTCGGCGAAAGGTTCTTGCGGCTGCACGGTACCCACGTATCCGAAAGAGCCGATTATGCCGGGTGAAAGCGCCAACATCGAAGTGCGCTACGACACCAACCGCCCCGGTGAGTTCACCAAAACGGTAACCATCACCACGAACGAAGCCGTCGAAACGCGCATGCTCACCATCAAGGGCAATGTGAAAGACACCGGCACGCAGGAAGCAGTACCCTCCAGCACGGGCGGCTTGAAACAGTAATTGATTGATTTTTGGTTTGACGATACGAGCCTGGCAGGTGCAACACCGCCAGGCTCATTTTTTTCCTCCAAGATTTTTGTTGGCACAAATGCGCGGATGGGTTTAGGGAACCACCAATGGTTTCTGACCATAAAGGCCCGAAGGGGTGCCCTCTCGGAGAAATATCAGGCAAGTAGCTTCGACCAAACCAGCTTGGTCGTTACTTTGCAGCAAAAAGAGACATGACAGCCACGGTAACTTACGACGGTGATTTACGCTGCACACTCACGCACAGCCTTTCGGGTGTACAGATACACACCGACGCGCCGCCCGACAATCAGGGCAAGGGCGAGGCCTTTTCGCCGACCGACCTGTGCGCCGTATCATTAGCCACCTGCATGCTGACTATCATGGGCATGCGCGTGCGCGAGCGCGGCGTAAGCATTGACGGCACACGCGCGGAGGTAACCAAAGTAATGGCTTCCGACCCGCGCCGTATTGCACGAGTGGAAATCCGGCTCTTTATGCCGCCCAACAACTACTCGGAAGCCGACAAGGCGCTGCTCCGCCACATTGCGCACACCTGCCCAGTAGCCCTGAGCCTGCACCCCGACATCGTGCAGCAAGTGGAGTTCCTCTGGTGAGCATCTCACAGGCATGGACAACTATCTCCACCTCGTGTACGCCGTTGTGCGCCGCATCCCACGCGGGCGCGTAACGACCTATGGTGCCATTGCTGACTACTTAGCCCTCGGCTCGGCGCGCATGGTGGGTTGGGCACTTCACCAGAGTATTGGCACCACCGACGTGCCGGCCCACCGCGTCGTCAATCGCAAAGGTGAACTCACAGGCCGATTACACTTCCCAACACCCACGCTTATGCAACAACTGTTGGAAAGCGAAGGCGTAACAGTATTAGATAACCGCATCCAGAATTTTGAGCAACGCTTCTGGCACCCAGCCGAAGCCGATACATAAAAAGCCATGCCTCAAAACCTTTCGCCCCCCTGTTCGTGTACTCGTGGTAGCAACATATTCGTGCTTTCGTGGCAACAAACCCATTCGTGGCGACAAGAAACACTGCTGTTTTTCCGATTTCCGATGTGGAAACATTCAAGCGTTCGCTGCGCGCGTGGGCGCAAGTGTTCCCTGTAGCGATTTATTTGGACAGCAACCACACGGAGTCTCTGCCGTCTGGTAGCGACACCTCTACCCTACCCTACTGGCGTCAGACCCGGTGGGAATGCTTGTTGGGCGTGGGCGCTGCTGACGCCGTTTCTGCTGAAATAGGAACAGCGTTCAGCCAGTTGCGCCATTTCTATGATCAGCACTGCGACTGGCTGTTTGGCTTCCTGAGCTACGACCTGAAAAACGAAATCGAGCGTCTGCACTCACGCCATCCCGACCACATTGCCCTGCCCGATCTGTATTTTTTTCGGCCCGAAGTGGTCATCGGCATTCGAGCCGAGGATGTTGTCGGCCCAAAAGGTTTCCGGGTGGACATTCATACGCTCACTACCACACCGGAGGCCGTATGGCAAGATGTGCAGTCATGTGCTCCGGGCAAGGCATCTTCTGCAGGCATTGCACTTCGCCCGCGCATGAGTCGCCAATATTACCTGGAGGCAGTGGCGGCATTGCGCGAGCACATTGCCGCTGGCGATGTTTATGAGGTCAACCTCTGCCAGGAATTTTATGCACAGGGCGTCCGAATAGATCCGCTCGGAGTCTTCGAGCAACTGAATGCCCGCACTCGTGCGCCGTTTTCAGCTTTTTTGCGCTGGCACGACCGTTACGTACTGTGCGCCAGCCCGGAGCGCTTTCTGGCTAAGCAAGGGCAGTACCTGTTTTCTCAACCCATCAAAGGCACGCGCCGCCGCTTAGCTGACCCTGAGGCCGATACCCGCCTGCGCGAGTCGCTCCGCGACAGTGCAAAAGACCGCGCCGAAAATGCCATGATCGTGGATTTGGTGCGCAACGACCTGGCGCGCCATTGCCTGCCGGGTAGTGTGGTCGTGGAGGAGTTGTTCGGCATCTACACCTTTCCGACCGTGCACCAGATGATCTCGACCGTCTCAGGCGTATTGGCGCCGGAAGAGCACCCCATCGCCGCCTTGCGCGACGCCTTCCCGATGGGCAGCATGACGGGCGCACCCAAAATCCGGGCGATGGAACTCATCGAACAATACGAATGCACCCGACGAGGACTCTACTCCGGCGCCATAGGCTATTGCTCGCCGGAGGGCGACTTCGATTTTAACGTCGTCATTCGAAGCCTGCTCTACAGGGCAGACACAGGCTACCTCTCCGCTCAGGTGGGTGGCGCCATCGTTTTTGACTCCCAGCCCGAGGAAGAATACGAGGAATGCCTCGTTAAACTGGAGGCATTACAGAAAAGCCTGAAGGCTTAAAAAGATCTGATTATCAATTGCTTAAAAAATCCACAAGTTTTCCACAGCCGGCTGTTGAATTTTTTTTTAATTTTTTTTTCACAAACCCTTGCATAGTTCATCTCGATGCCTGCATTTTTGTGTTGCAAAACGCGAAAGGAAAACGGCAAGGGCCGATTTCAAGAATAGTTTTCATTTGGTTTTTTGGGGTTTATTAGCCGCTGGACACGAAAGTGCTCTAGCGGCTTTTTGATTTTATACGCCTGTGACAGAACGGCACGCTTTTGGCAAAGGGCATCGGCAGCAAACTATGAGTCAACCGATGCGAACACTTTCTTACGCCGCGCCTTTTCTAATCCTGCTGGCGTTTTTGGGCCTTCAATGCCGTACCCAAGACAACCGCCCGCGCGTTCTGATTTTCCACAAGACCGAGTTTTATGCGCACGACTGCCTGCCAGCGGCCATGGAGGCTGTGCAGCAGCTGTGTGAGCGCAACGGCTGGGCTACTGAGACTACAGAATGGGGTGAGGACTTTACCGAAGAAAACTTGAGTAAATATACCGCCGTAGTGTTCCTGCTGACGGCGGGCGATGTGCTGGCGCCCACGCAGGAGGTGGTTTTCGAGCGCTTCATTCAGGGTGGCGGCGGTTTTGTTGGGGTGTACACTGCTATAGATACCGAGCACAGCTGGCCCTGGTATCGCCAGCTGGTAGGCGCCGAATACGACGGGCTGATGCCCGTGCAGAGCGGTGTATTGAGTGTGCTCGACCGCGAGCACCCAGCCGCTGCACATTTGGAAAGCCCTTGGACGCGCACCGACGAGTGGATGAACCTCAAAAACGTGCTGCCCGATGTGCATGTGCTGCTGGCGCTGGAAGAAAGCAGCTGCACCGGCGGCAAGATGGGGGCCTTCCACCCGGTGAGCTGGTATCGCGAGTTCGACGGGGGGCGCGCCTTCGTTACGGTCATGGGCCACACGACGGCTTCGTACAGCGAGCCGGCTTTTTTGCAGCATCTGGAAGGCGGCCTAAAGTACGCCATAGGCGCAGGAAAACCCGTGGCTTTAGGTAAACATCGGCCTTTCCAGCAGGGCCAACAGCCCAAAAGTGGTTTCGTTAAGACTTCGGTCGCCTGTAGCTTAGCCGAACCGATGTCTATGGCTCTGTTGCCCGACGACAAAATCCTTTTTGTAGAGCGCCGTGGAGCAGTTAAATTATTTAACCCCGCCGATGGGCAGCTGAAAACCGTAGCCGAGTTCAAGGTATTTCATAAAAATGAAGAAGGTCTGCTGGGCATCGCCGTTGACCCTAAATGGGAGGAAAACCACTGGATCTACCTGTACTACGCGCCTGCCGAAAAGCCCCACAACAACGCCCTGCGCCTGTCGCGCTTTATGTTCAAAGACGATGTGCTTTACCCGGAAACTGAGCAAATTATCCTGGAAGTGCCTACTGATCGGGATCTGAAAACGCTGCATGCAGGCGGCTGTATTCGCTTCGACCGGCAGGGCTTTCTGTACCTCTCTACGGGCGACAACACCAACCACTACGGCGACGGTTATACGGCCATTGACGAACGCTTAGAAGGGCGCCAATACGACGCGCAGAAGTCAGCCTCTAACTCGATGGACCTACGCGGCAAGATCCTGCGCATCAAGCCCTTACCCGATGGCTCCTACATTTGCCCGGCGGGCAACCTGTACACCGAGGCGGATGTGCGCGTATATCAGGGCAGTCAGGACATTCTCTTCGACCCCGGCTGGGAAGGCATTGCCTATCCGGTGCGTAAGCCGCGACCGGTAGCCATTGCCGCCGACTACCCGCAGCGCGCCCAAGTATGGTGGGGCCGTGGCCGACCGGAGATTTATATCATGGGCTGTCGTAATCCTTTTCGCATGGACCTTGACCCGCGCCGCGGCCTGCTCGTGTGGGGCGAACCCGGCCCCGACGCCGGCGTGGCCGACAGCCTGCGCGGCCCTGAAGGTTACGATGAAATCAACATCGCCCGACGCGCAGGCTTCTACGGATGGCCTTATTGCGTAGGCCCAAACCTACCCTATCGCGAATATTCGTATGCCACCGGCACCTCTGGTCCCTACTTCGACCCTGAGCGGCCCGAAAACGACTCGCCCAACAACACAGGCGACCGCTACGTGCCGCCCTCGCAGCCGCCCATCATCTGGTATCCGTTCAAGAGCAGTGAGCTTTTCCCGCTCGTGCTCAACGGCACGCGCTGCTCGATGGGCGGGCCAGCCTACTATTGCGATGAATACCCAGAAAAAACGCGCTTCCCTAAACGCTTTGACGGCAAAATCTTCATCTACGAATGGATGCGCAACTGGATTATGGCCGTCGAGCTGGACTCGCTCGACCGATACGTGAGCATGCAGCCTGTGGCGCCCAATGTGCGACTGGGGCGCCCCATTGACATGCTGATTGATAAGAACGGCTCCCTCTGGGTGCTGGAATACGGCACCGAGTGGTTCACAGCCAACCCCGACGCCTGCCTGAGCCGCATTGACTATATCCGCGACGACGCCCATACCGACGAAGTGGCCGAAACGCAGCCGACCAACCAGCCGCCGTTGGTGGAATGGCTCTTCGGCGGCAAAAACGGCTCCTTCTATCGCCCTGGCGATACCATCAAATATGCGCTACAAGTTTCCGACCCTGAAGACGGCTCGTTGGCCGACGGCCGCATCCTGCCCTCCGACGTTGATCTATTTGTGGGCTATTTGCCAACAGGCACCGCTTTCAAACGACCCACCAAGGGCTCCAAAAAGCCCGCCGAAGACCCCATCGCCCGCGGGCAGAAGCTCGTCAACGAGTCCGACTGCCGCAGTTGCCACGCTGTGGAGCGCAAAGTGAACGGCCCGGCTTATCAAGATGTGGCGCGCCGCTACCAGGGCGAGCCTAAAGCATTAGACTATCTGGCCGAAAAAATCCTCAAAGGCGGCAAAGGCGTCTGGGGTGAGGTGGCCATGAGCGCCCACCCACAGCTGGCCAAAGCCGATGTCATAGACATGGTTCGCTGGATACTGAGCCTCAACGAACCACCCAAACAGCCCTTCGGACACGGAATGATCATCGCCCAACCAACCGGCGGGCAAGAGCCAGGCCGGTACGCCCTCTACGCGCGCTATACCGACAGGGGCGCATCCAAACTGCCGCCGCAAACCGCCGAAACACTCGTGTGGCTGCGACCCGCCCAACTCAAAATCAGCGCCGCTGACAGCCTCATAAAAGGCATGAAAACCTACGAGCGCCCACTGAACAACACGACCATACGCCTGTACGAACTGCAGCCGGGCGACTTTTTTATGCTGAAAGCCATAGATGCCCAGGGCCTCAAGGGCTTTGCTTTAGCTCTGGAAATATCCACCAACCGCAACCACTCCGGACGTGGCCGCCTCGAGTTGCGCCTGGGCAGCCCCGATGGCCCACTGGCCGGCAGTGCTCCCCTGCCTGCTTCGGGCACCGGCGGCGGGCTGGCCGAGCTTGTGCTCAACCTCGACCGAAAGGCCTGGCCAGCAGGCAGCCGCAGACAGGATATTTACTTCGTAGCCCGCACAGACGACGACGGAGTGCGCCAACCGCTGTGTGGGGTAGCATGGTTTAAAGCCCTATCGGAACATTAGTGTCTTATTAGCTGACCTTACGCAAGGTTGCTGTGCGGCAAAAGATTAAAAACCACAGAGGGCACGGAGGTATTTCTCTCAGCGTTTCCCGGCGTTCTCTGCGGTGAAAAAAGAAAATCCGGAGCCTGTGGGCAGCTCAACCATGGCCGTTTCAATTAGAAAGTAGCCACGAATGCACGAATTTGAGGCGACACCTTCCTGCGGGAGATGTCGCCTCCGGGCTTTCTCGAAGGCACGAACTATTCGTTTTTCATTCGTGCATTTGTGGCGACCTTACAGCCTGAGGGCTATGGTATTTTGTCCTGCCTGCGTAAGATTAGTTACGAGCTTATAGCCACAACTCCATCGAGGCTCCCGCCCTGACGGAACCTATTTTCAGGGCTATGCCCTGAATACGTCCAGCCCGCTTTATCCTCCTACTCACGCCACTTGATATTGCAACCTCCGCTAGGCCGCTGTTCTGCCGGCACCGGGCGTCCTTCCAGCACAGCGTCTAAGGCTGCGCGCAAGTCTTCGCCAGTGGGCGGGATGGGGTTGCGCTTGGGGCGGCTGCTGTCTAATTGGCCTCGATAGACCAGTTTCAAATCGGCATCGAAGACGTAGAAGTCCGGCGTGCAGGCGGCATCGTAGGCACGGGCGACGTCCTGCGTTTCGTCGAAGAGGTAGGGAAAGGTGTAGCCTACAGCTCTGGCGTGTTCGGGCATACGCTCGGGCGCATCTTCGGGATATGCCTGGGCATCGTTGCTATTGATACCCACAAAGGCCACGCCCTTGGGGCGGTATTCCTCGACGATGCGCACGATTTCCGGGTTGACATACAGGACGTAAGGGCAGTGGTTGCACAGGAACATGACCACAGTGGCGCGAGCGCCAGTGGCAACGTCTTCGAGGCTGACCATGCGACCTGTGGCGGGTTCGGGCAGCCGGAAGGCCGGGGCTTTTGTGCCCAACGGCAGCATGTTGGACTCGGTGTAGGCCATGAGAGAAACAGGCGATTATCGCGGCACACGCACTTCGTAGGTTTTGCGCGCCTTATTGGTGAGTTTGTTGCTAATCAGCCAGGGGTTGTAGAGTTTAAACATGCGGTACGACACGCCGTGCTGAGCGGCAAAATCGGCCCAGCTTTCGACGGGGCCATCCACTTTCACCACCCTGGAAGGTGGCAGCGGGTCGTAGAGGTGGTCGCGCTCAATGCGGTATTCGTAGTGCTCCGGGTTTTGCATGACCTCTTTAAGGGCGACGATGCGGAAGGGGTAGCGCATGGTTTCGTCGGCGGCCAGGTTGAGGTCGAAGAAGGAGCGGGCGCGCTGGTTTTGCATTTCGGTGCTGATGCGCGCCGGGCCACCGTTGTAGGCAGCAGCGGCCAGCACCCAGCTGCCGAGTTGTTCTTTCTGACGGCGCAGGTAGCGGCAGGCGGCCCGTGTGGCCTTTTCCAGGTGATAGCGCTCGTCCACTTCGTCGTTTACCTCAAGGCCGTATTGTTCGGCAGCGCTTTTCATGAATTGCCACACGCCACGCGCGCCGGCAGGCGACACCGCATTGCTCAGGTTGCTTTCAGCAACGGCTAAGTACTTCAGATCTTCGGGCACACCTTCTTCCTTCAGAATGGGTTCGATGGTCGGGAAAAGCGCATTGGCCCGTTTGATGGCTAAGATGGTGGATGAATGGAAATAGACGTTGCGCAGCAGCTCGGCATCTAATCGCTGGCGCACGTCGAAGTTGTCCATGGGGAACTTCTCGCCGCAGAAGTCGTAGTCCTTGTTCAGGTTGATGGAGCGAATGGTTTGAGGCGGCGCAGGAAAGCCCGCGCCATCGCCTTTGTTGCCCTTGAACGAAAGCATGACAATGCCCGTGAGGGCCAGGGCTAGAAAGATATTCAAAAGGAGCAAGGTGCGGTTAGTCATAGGAGCACAATTTTATGGTTGAGCGGTTGCCTGAATAGGGCGCTTATAGACCGGTACGGTGGAGCAGGGTTCGCCAAACAGAATGCTCAGGGCGATGGGCTGCAGGCGGCGCGTGATTTCCACATAGGCCGATGGCGGCACGGGCCGGTCGCTACAGCCTTTAACGACCAAACGCTTGCCTTCGTAAGGCGCGAGGTCTAAAGCAGCAATTTTTTTCAGAAAGGCCGCCTCAACAAACTGCTCGGGCTGGCCCTGGAAGATGTCGCGGGCATACGGCGCCGCATAGGCCGTTACCAGCATATAGGCCCACATCGGAATGATGGCATCGGCCGAGCAAAAGACGGCTACGTTCTTGCCGGCGTACTGCGCCCAGTCGTGCGCTTTAAGGGCCTCGCGGAAGTCTTTTTCTTTGAGAATGAGGCCCATGAACAGGTAGTCCTTCAGGTCAAAAGCTGCGATTTCACCTTCGGGATAGAAGGTTTCCAGATCGAGCGTTATCAGGCCGCTTTGCGCAACGCGGTTGACCAATGCAGGTTGTTCCATGAGCAATTAGTTTTCGTGATGAACAGGCGTATTGCCGTCTGTTTCTATAGTGTCGAGCGGTTGGCCGACGGAGTTTTCGACTTCCTTAAAATCTTTGGGCTTAGGCAGATCGTTCAGGCTTTTGATACCCAGGTAATCCATAAACTTTTCAGAAGTGCTGTACAGCAGGGGGCGCCCTGGGCCTTCGCTTCGTCCGCTAATGATAACAAGCTCTTTTTCTAAAAGTTTCTGCAGGGCGTAGTCGCAATTGACCCCTCGAATGGCTTCGATTTCGCTTTTGGTAACGGGCTGCTTGTAAGCGATGATGGCCAGCGTTTCTAAGGCAGCCTGCGACAGGCGGCGGCGCGCGGTTTGGCGCAGATGGATGGCCACGGTGTTGTGATAAGCGCCTTTGGTCATGAATTGGAAGCCACCGGCGATTTCCACCAGTTCAAAAGCATATTCGGGCGATTGATACTGCTTTTGCAGCTGGGAAATGGCCTCATGGAGGTCATCCAGAGCAATTTCGCTCTGAAATGCCTCCGTGAGCGTCGCCTGCATATCGGCGAGCAAAATGGGCTGCGGCGATACAAAGATCAGGGCTTCAACGTGTTGTTTCAGAAAGTCCATGACCGCACAAAGGTACGGCACAGCCGCCGAAAGCGGCTTCACCACTTGTACCAGATACCGCCTTGTACGAGCCAGGCGTCGTAAAAGTCGGGCCGGAAAGCCTCCTGCCGACTGACGCCAAGGCGGATGCTCCACCATTCGGTTTCGCGCTCTAAGGCGACGCCGAAGCGCCACAAGCCTCGCACGGAGTAGGCGGCAGTGGACTGGGCTGAAGAAAATGCCAGTACTTTAGGCGGTGTGCTAGGCAAGGTGTCTATAAAGGTGTAGTTGTAAACGGCAGGTGAGACGTGCGCCCAGGTGTGGGCTATCTGCACGGAAGGCCGCAAGCAGAAGCGCACAGGCAGGCGATAGCGCAAGCCTGCGCTCAGCAATTGAAGACGCTGGTTGGCGACTACGTCGCGTAGTGGATAAGGTACAGGCGGTTTGCCTAGGACAAATTTGAACGCCTGAGGCGGATTTTCACGGTAAAAGGCAGAGGGTAAGTAGCCGGAGTGATGCACGTCGTAAGAAGCCCAATCGGCGGCAGCCGTAAGCCATAACTGGCCAAAGGCACGGTATTCCAGTCCAAGGCTGGCACCCTGCAAAAGGGAAATGCCGGGGCGTGGTATCGGAATTCCGACTACGCCTTGCAGGCCCATCCACAAACGGCTTTCGCGGCGGCGCAGCGCCGTGGTCGGCCATTGCGGTGCTGGAGGGGTGTGTTCCAAAGGCTGCAGCATTCGAGTGGGGAGGGAAGGTAGGAATTCCGGTGCTTTGCTCTCCGTAGGCGCCGCGCCAGCAGGGGTTTCCACAGTGAGCACTACTGCCGGGCCCTGGGGCTCATCTGATGGCGCAGATGCTGCATCGGAGGAAGTCGAGGGATGTTGGAGCGGATTCGGTGTGGGTATCAGGTAAGATGCCCGCCGCGTTTCTGGCGGTACGACTACAGTTAAAGGAGCATTAGACCGTGACAATGCGGCCTCGCATGCTGTAGTAACTTCTGCCCATCGAGCGGCCCACTCTTGATTTTCGCGATAAAGATGATAGGCCAGCACGCTCATGGTTAAAAGCCCCAACAACAGCCCGCCGGCACCCATTCGCCAGCGTACCAGTGTGCTCCGGGCAGCAGCGGCTTCTAAACGATATTTTAACGCCCGCCAGTTGGTTTCCCTGCCAGGGAAATTTCCTTCCTCATTTAGATAGTCGGCTAAATACTTGTCTAAATCACGCATAGCTACTTTTTGAACTCAAAATCGTCGGAAAAAAGAGTACGCAGATGCTGTCGGGCACGCGAGAGGTTCGACTTCGAGGTACCGATGCTAACGCCCAGCATTTGAGCGATTTCTTCGTGGCTGAAGCCATCTACGACGAAAAGATTGAATACAGTCCGGTAGGTTGGAGGGAGGCGATCAAGCGAGGCCAGAATTTGTTCGCGCGTAAGATCTTCCACCACGCTGCTTTCTTCTACCAGGTAATGGTGTTCGGTCATAGGCTCATTTTTGTCTTGCCCATGCAATGCGCTGCGCAGCCGGTCGATAGCAGTATTGATGACAATGCGCCTGAGCCAAAAGCGGAAGGATAAGCTTTCTTCGTACAGGTCTATTTTGGTAAAAGCCTTGAAAAAGGCATCGTTGACCACTTCCTCTGCCGTTTCGACACTGCCCACGTAGCGCCGTGCTATGCTCATAGCGTAGTTGTAAAAAATTTGGAACAGCTGGTGCTGGGCGCTCCGCTTATGCTGCCGGCACTGGCGAAGCAGTTCGCCGATATTGTCTTCCGCATCTTTGTGTTTATCTGCCATTACGTCCGGATAACTATTGGCGTTGCTTAACAGGGGGCGCCATCAGCCGTAAACCGCCACAAGAATAGGGGTTCCTGCCCATTCGGAAATAAGCGGTGTTGAAAATCCCTTGGAGAGCGGCGCAGGAAGGCATGCCAAGGTCTTCGCCTGAGCAGCGGTGTGCAGCCTTTTCAGATTTGCATGTCTGGGGCAAGCGAGCTCCCCTCAACCTGCTGCTGAGTGCCTATGAAATTTGCACTTTTTCACGCCCGGGCGGGCATTCGTCTTAGTTTTGCCGCCCGAAGCTGCATTTAGCGTTCGTAGCGATGAATCTGACCGCCCTTTCCATACGCCGCCCGTCGCTGGTAATTGTTGTGTTTGCCGTGCTGATGTTTATGGGCATCGCCAGTTACCTGAGCCTGCCCATTGAGATGGTGCCCAAATTTGACCCGCCGGTGATCACCATTTCGGCCATTTACCCTGGGGCTTCGCCAGCGGAGGTGGAAAATGCAGTGGCGCGTCCGCTAGAAGACGCTGTTGCTTCGATAGAAGGAGTTCAGCTCATTCAGATTGGCTCTAACGAGGGTATCTGCTTCATCGCGCTGGAACTCGACCAGCAGATAGACTTAGACCGGGCGGTGCAGGAGTTGCAGCGCAAGATCAACCAGATTTTGCCCACGCTTCCGCGCGAGGTGCGCCCGCCGGTAGTCAATAAGTTTGCCCTGTCAGAGCTACCGGTGATGCGCTTGGCGGTGCGCTCTCATCTGGCTGGCACGGAGTTTTATGACATGGTAAAAAACCGCCTGCTGCCGGAGCTGACGCAGGTTCGCGGGGTGGCGCAAATCAGCATTTTGGGTGGTGAGATGCGCGAGGTGCGGGTGAACATCAGCCGCTCGCGTCTGGAGCAATACGGGTTGTCGTTGCTGCAAATAGCGCAGGTGATTCAGGCGTCTAACCTGGAATTTCCCACAGGCAAGGTGGTCAGCGGCGACACGCAGGTGCGTATCCGGCTGGCGGGCAAAATCAGCACGTTGGAGGAGCTGCGGCGCTTAGTGGTGGGTCGTTCGCGTCAGGGCGGTTTGATCTACCTGAGCGACATTGCCGACGTGCAAGACGGCGCTCGCGAGCCGGAGGTCTTTAGCCGGCTGAACGGAGAACCGACGCTGGCTTTAGAGGTGCGCAAACAGGGCGATGCCAACGCTGTAGAAATGAGCCGACTACTGCTTCAAAAAATGGGGCAACTGGAACAAGCTTATCGGCACGAAGGACTGCGGTTTGAGGTCATTTCCAACTCGACGGTGTTCATCCGTCAGGCCACAGATGCCGTCATTCATGACCTGCTCATGGCCGTTGTGCTGGTAGCGTTGGTTATGTTGTTGTTTTTGCACAGCCTGCGCAATGCAGCCATTGTGCTGGTATCTATCCCAACCTCTATCGTCAGCACCTTTGTGATGATGAAGGTCGCCGGGTATTCCATCAACATGATGTCGCTGCTGGGGTTGTCGCTGTCTATCGGTATCCTGGTAGATGATGCTATTGTGGTCATCGAGAACATTTACCGCCATTTGGAGATGGGCAAAAGCCGCGTTCAGGCGGCTTACGATGGACGGCAGGAAATTGGCTTCACAGCTATTAGCATTACGCTGGTGGATGTGGTGGTTTTTCTGCCCATTATTTTCACTACAGGGCTGGTTCCCAACCTGTTGCGTCAATTTTGTATGACGGTGCTGGTGGCTACGCTGATGTCGCTTTTGGTCTCGTTTACGCTGGTACCCTGGCTAGCGTCGCGCGTGGGCAGGCTACACCGCTTTGAGGGGCGCAACCTCGCAGGGCGTTTGGTGCTGCGCTTTGAGACGTTTTTAGACCGTATGGCCGAGGGCTTCGTCAACGCTCTGCGTTGGGCGCTGCGCAACTGGAAGACCAAAGCGACCGTGCTGCTCATCATCGGTGTGCTGGGGGCCGGCGCTGGTTGGTTAGTAACGTCGGGTTTCATTGGCAATGCCTTCATCGAGTCGGGCGAGCGTGGCGAATTTCTCATTGAGATGGAATTGCCCAAAACGGCCTCACTGGCCCAAACCGACGCTGCCGTGCGCCAGGTGGAGGAATGGCTGCGCCAACAAGAGCACGTCCGACGGTTATTTACCACCGTAGGCACCACTACGAAATCTTTCGGCCTGAGCGCGCCGTATGTGGCAGAAATACTGGTCGAATTGGCGCCTTACCCGCGCCCACGCCGCGTCTCCACAGATGTATTTGCTCGACAGGCTAAGCTAGCGTTGGAAGAACGCATCGCCGGCGCACAGATTCGCGCCAACCCGATTGATATCCTGGGCCTATCGTTCGCGCCCATCGAAGTGCGCATCAATGGGCCAAATTTGGACAGCTTGCTGGCCATGTCCGACGAGGTGATGCGCGCTATGGCCTCTGTACCGGGCTGTGTAGAAATAACGCCCAGCGTAGAAGCCGGCAACCCGGAGGTGCAGGTCGTCGTGGACCGCCAGCGCATGGCCGAATATGGCCTGACCATGGCCCAATTGGGCCTGACGCTCCAGACGGCCTTTAGCGGAAATACCGACGCACGCTTCCGCGACGGGGCCAATGAATACCCCATCCGCGTAGTCTTAGATGCCTTCGACCGGCGCAGTGCCGAAGATATCCGAAACCTCATCATCGTCAACCCATTAGGAATGCCGATAGCCATCCGCCAGTTCGCCGAGGTGCGCGAAGGCTCTGGCCCCACCCGATTGGAACGCCGCGACCGCCTGCCCTCCGTGCAATTTTCAGCAAGCGTTATCGGACGCCCAACGGGTACGGTGGCCCGCGAGGTAAAAGCAAAGGTGATGGCCCTGCGCCCGCCCGCTGGCGCACATTTTCAGTTCGGCGGCGACTTGCGGCGTCAGGAAGAAAGCATCGGCTCCATCGGCTTTGCCCTCTGGGCCTCCTTGGTGCTGGTGTACTTAGTGATGGTGGCTCTCTACGACAACTGGATGTACCCCTTCGTCGTCCTGCTCTCCATACCGCTGTCGGTCATCGGCGCCTTCTTAGCTATGGCTTTAGCCCAGCAAAACCTCACGGTATTCACCGGTCTGGGCCTGCTCATGCTGGTGGGCCTGGTAGGCAAAAATGCCATCCTGGTGGTGGACTTTGCCAATCACCTCAAACAGCGCGGCTTAGGACTGAAGCAGGCGCTCTTACAAGCCACCAAACTTCGCTTCCGACCTATCCTCATGACCAACATTTCTATGATCATCGGCCTGTTACCGCTGGCCCTCTCCACCAGCGCTGGCTCGGCCTGGAAGGTCGGCCTGGCTTGGGCCATCATCGGCGGCTTAAGTTCTTCGATGTTTCTGTCGCTTATCTTCGTGCCGGTGGTGTATGCGCTTTTTGACACTTGGCTGGCCCGATGGGGCTTAGACAAAAAAGAGGTCATTGAGTTTGTGGAATAGCGCTTTGTTTTACGCTCACTGCCGCCTCGTATTTTTCTCAAAATGAATTGACGATGAAGACCGCTCTTCTCCTCGGCGCTACAGGCTTGGTCGGCCAGCATCTGCTCCAGCGCTTACTCGACGACCCGCATTACGACACCGTAGTAACCCTGACGCGCCGCCCGCTAACCACAGCACACCCGAAGCTGCGCTCCATCGTGTTTGACTTCGAGCACCCCGACCCGGAAGTCGTGCGTGCCGATGACCTTTATTGCGCCTTAGGCACAACGCGGCGCGAGGCCGGCTCGAAAGCCGCTCAATACCGCGTGGATGTGGAGTATCCGCTAACCCTTGGGCATATCGCGCATACCAACGGCGTGCGGCAATACCTTCTGGTCTCGTCGGTAGGTGCCAACGCCCGCTCACCTTCATTCTACCTGCGCATGAAAGGCGAACTGGAACAGCAATTGGCGGCCTTGGGCTTTGAGACCTTCATCTCCGCCCGACCATCCCTGCTCCTGGGCAAACGCGCCGAATTTCGCATGGGGGAGCGCATCGGCATCGCACTGGAGCGGCTCTTCCGTCCCCTCATCCCACCGCGATACCGAGGCATTCATGCCGACCAGGTAGCGGCGGCCCTTATCACCTTAGCACACGCTAACTTACGTGGAAAGCATTTTGTAGAGTCGGAACAACTAAAACGGGGCAACGTCTAGTCTCTTTTAAGGAGTTTTCCCGTTTTTCTCAGGGGTTAGGATGTTCTCGTTTCTTGAATATGACCTTCAATAGATATACTAACAAGAAAATATCGCCCACTGTACCTCCTATGGCTAAAAGGAGGACCGCTAGCGAGTCTGCGCCATTGCACGCCAGCATGCAGGAGAGTACAGCAATTCCATAAAGGATGGCTCCGAAAAGGGCTATGGCAAGCAGGGTGAGTAGAATTTTAAACACCACTACATCCAATGGCTCTTTGTGGTCACTAGCGACGCTGGCCAGAACCCGTTCTACTCTATTTACCGCTTTAGCGACCAGATTAAGCTTAAAGTTATTCCACCTTTGTTTAATCGTGCGTGTTTTTGCTGTTCTCTCGTCAGATCTTGTGGGCTTGAGCGTAGCCGGGTTTTCGCCCTTAGGCAACATTCCAAGCACAACAGGACCCGCTGACATTACAGAGGAAGTGTCGCTCTGAGCAATTGTTGAAAGCAGAGGCGCCGAGATACGGTTGCCGAGCAGGAACCAAAGGGCCGTACATATCACGACCAGGGCAAAATCTGCCGCCTTACGGCGATAGTAGAAGGCTTCACGGCCTAAGCGATTCTTCAGGGCCTTCGGTGGATAGGTCCACGCAACGAAAAGTGCCAACACACCTAGGAACCATCCTATCGGATCGGCAGGTAGGATGTAGCTCATCATCGCTGCCGCTACGCCACCATGAAACGCCAAAAAACTTACTAGTGCTTTCAGTAAAATGAAAAGACCTATCGCCCATAAGCGGTGGCTTTGGGCCCATAAAATGACAGTACTCACCATCATTTTTTGTTTAAAATTTAGACAAAGAGAAATGAGGCCTTACTGCATCTGGCTTTTTAAATACCAGAATATGATGTTAGAGCGGACATCCTGCGAGAGGTAAGGGAAGCCTCATCACAGAGAAAAACATTGCGCCCATCCAAAGCAATGGCGTCAAGCCGCAGTTGGCAGAGTGTCATATTCCGGAGTGCTCCCGTTCCTGTGTCTATACCTTTGCTCCATGCACTACACACTCCACAATTACCCAGCTATCCTGGCTTGCGTTCTGTCGTTGACAGTCGCCTGCCAAAGCCCTACCCCATCTGCACCAGGTCAGGCTGATTTCCTAGCCTTCTTCGCTCCTCTAGCCATCCCTGATACGCTGCGCGTGGAGGTACCAGGCGAAAACGACCCAGACCCTGTTGGAGACTCAATACCAGCGGCGCTATTTTTCAGTGTGTTGGACTCTGCCCTATTACAGGAGATCGCATACGTGGCTGAGGCTGGTGGAGTTGACCGCATCTGGGGGCTGCGGCGCTTTTCGCTGAGCCTAAATGTAGAGGCTTGCGTAGTGTATATCCAGCAATTGTGGTTCAAGCACATTTCTCTATTACTATACAATCGGCGCAAGCGGGTGTTCACCGCTCGGCACACGTTGGCCGAATGGTATGGAGGCGAAAGTGGCCAAATGCTCGTTGGAAGCTGGCTGTTGGACTACGACGACGATGGCGACCGGGACATCGTGCGACGAGTCATTCAGTATAGCCTTCTTACAAATCATGACCACGAGGTGCGGCAAATAACCGAAGAGACTGCCGAAGTGCTGCTGTGGTACGGCGAGCGCTTCGAGGCACAGCCGACGTCCGACACGGCAGCGTTGGCCAGACGATACCCTATTCGCTCCTACTGGTAGGCGATAGTTGGGTTCAAATGAGTGCGTGCGGTAATCGCCACTAATTACCTATGTTTGCCGCCTACTTATTTGTTTCAGTATTTATGAAGCGCTTGTTGCTCTGCTCGATTGCTGTCATTTTGCTTGCTGTTAGCCTGCAAGCCCAGGCCGACAAAGAGAAGTGGGAGGTTTCGGCTCCGGAAGGCATTCCGCTCCGGGAGGTGTCGTTTATCACCACAGAGGGCACATGGATGAATGTAGACGTCAGCCCAGATGGTCAGACATTGGTATTTGACCTGTTGGGCGACATTTACCTCCTACCTATTTCGGGTGGTGAAGCGCGCTGTTTGCGCGCAGGGCTGGCCTGGGAGGTACAGCCGCGTTTTTCGCCCGACGGGCGCCAGATTCTCTTTACTTCCGATGCCGGCGGCGGCGACAACATCTGGGTCATGAATGCCGACGGCTCTGAA
>CALJPQ010000026.1 GCA_937980645.1 uncultured Saprospiraceae bacterium
TGGCCAAATTAGGAGCGTCGCAGGCCAAAAAGAGGCCGCTCGGATTGGGTCCCCAGACGGGAGCCACGTTGTCGTTGACGGTAATGACCTGCGTAGCTGTTACTGAATTGCCGGCGCAGTCGGTAACCCGATACGTTCGAACAATGGTCTGAGCGCCTGGGCAGCCCGTTACTGTCGCCGGCACGTCGCTCACGTGCTCGCGGATGAGCTGCCCCGAAGGCGTGCAGTTATCCGTGGCAGTCACAGCTGCAGGATTGGGACCCGGCACCAAGTTGGCACAGGTATATGGGCCAAGCGTCGGACCGCCGGGAAGGCCGGTAATCGTCGGCGGGACGGCATCCACAAAGATCACCTTGGCCGTCGCAAAGTTTTGATTGCCGCACTCGTCTTGAACGAAAAAGCCCACCTGCACTTCTCGAGGCTGAGGAGCACAAGGCGGTGGCATCTGGGCTAAGACCGTAGCAGCAGTAGCTGGAGTTGGAGAGGTGCATGGAAATCCGCTTCCTGGGCAGAGCACCGGACTAACACTAAACGAACCACCACAGTTGTCTGTTACCACTCCTCCACCGAAAGTATTCAACCAATTCTGGATAGGGGTAGAAGGATCCGGATCGTCACACGCAAGCGTGAGATCGCTCGGAAGCGTCGTAAACTGCGGCGGCACATTATCCGACACCGTAATCACCTGAGTGCACGTGGAGGTGTTACCATTAACATCCGTTGCCGTGTAGGTATGCAGCACCTGAAAACCGTTCACGCACGTGAACGAAAGAAGTGAAGTCGTGTAACTCACCGATGCAACCGCGCAGTTATCCGACACCGAACCACCCAAGGCAGCAAACTGAGCCGGTGTCAGGGGGCTGGGTGGAAAGGCCGCTGCATAGGCTGAAGCGCACGCAAAAGACGCCGGCAGCGGACAAGTAATTACCGGGGGCGAGCAGTCCAGAATGGTGATGTTGAACTGAATCGCCGCACTTTTCCCTGTACCCGAAGGAGGTAGATTCACCTCGCGGGTAACCCAAACGGTGTAGGTATTACCCACATCCGTGCAGTCCACGTCGTAGTTAGGGTCAGATGGCTCCAACGGATTCGTTGCAGCGGCATCTTCCCACACCTTGACCACGGAGCAGCAGCCCGGGTTAGAGGTTGTAGTGTACGTCGCCATCAGCGCAGCATTAATCTGCGCCTCGCCCAGCGAGTTCAAGCAGAGGTTGATGTTCATCGAAACGCCAGGAGCGTAGCTGATATCGCACGATACACCCGAGCAGGGCTGGGCATAAGCGGCATGCGCCCCTAAAAGCGTTAAGCAGAACATTGTCGCTAAGCGGGGTAAAGCGGACAGTGTTCTGCTCGAAAAAAAGTTGGTCAGCATTGTTCCAGCACGACCACAACCAGGCTGAGAGGCCTCGTAGACTTTTTTCATGAGATTGACAATTTAGTTAAGCGTTATTAGAGATAACCGGTAATTCCTTACATCTCAAGGGATTAAATGCGCTTTTTGAACGGTAATATCGGTTTTGGGTCGTTCGCTAAGCGCCGTGAGAGGCAGTCTTTTCTTGTATGCAAAAATAATGCCTGTCTTAAAAAGAACTTTAAACGCGATGTTTCATCGCTCTTTTACCGTGCGAAGGTACGCACGCGCTTCTTATCAATACAAGGGATAAGCGATTTTTTTTTCCACATACCCCATTTTTTTTCTCAAGGGCAAAAGTAGGGTCGAAGGTCGAATGCGCCAACAGCCTGGCATTTTTTTTATTTTAAGAAATACGCCAGCGAGCAGCGCAAGGCCGATGTCCGAAGGTATGGACCGGGTGCGGCGAAGTCCAGATAGCGGTACAAGTTTTTCATTCCCAGGTAGTAGCGGGCGCTGGCGCGGAAGCGCCCTTCGCCCAGCGCCAAGCCGACGGCGGCACCATAGTCTAAGCCCGAAAAGGCGTCGTTGAGTTCTACGGCGCGCACAGCACGGTTGATATTTTCATAGTCTCCTATCATATACTCGCGCTGCTGACGGTTGAGGTGGTCGAAGTTGCCGCCCAAAAAGGCGCCCGCCTGCAGCCACAACGGAACCTCTCGGGAGGGCTGCCAGCTGGCAAAAAGTGAAGTCTCAAAGGAATAATATTTATAGGTGTAGAGGTGATCCTCCGGCGGCGCACCAGCCCGAAAGTAAACCGCCCGCGCATGAGCGCCGCCCTCCGTCAGCACCACCTCCTGCACCAGCTCCCAGCGCCGACGCGGGCCAACAGCAAAGGCAAAACCCACCACCGGCGCCACCCGCCCTGAGGCCGTTGTGAACAAATCCGAACGCAGCAGGGTGTACTGAACGCCCGTCAGAAGCCCCATCTGATACCGCAGCTGAGCCGTCAGCCCTAAAGGCCATAGCAAGAATAATCCGCTCCAAAAAAGTAACCTATGTCTCATCTTCCCCGTAACCGCCAAACTTGTTTGGCCGTTCATTGTCGCTAAAAAAAACGTAAACCCAATCCCCCCTTGCACGCACTTCCCGTCTCAGATTGCCCAGCATTCCACTCTCGCACCCATGACGCGATAGCGATACCACGTACCGACAAAGCCGTTTTGAATAAAAAACAAACCCGGATCACAGCCGAGGAATTCTTTGTGCGAAGATGCAGTATTGGATGCATACAGGGCCAAACAAGTTTGGCTGCTACCGGAGCAGGGTAACATCGCCTCGGCGCAGGCGCCGTTCGCCGTTGCCGGCGCAGGTAATTTCTATGAGCCAGACATAGACGTCGGACGGTGCGGGCTGGCCGTCGGCAGTGCCGTCCCAGGCGGCGGAGGCACCGAAGGCCTCGTAGATTTTTTGCCCCCAGCGGTTGTAGATGGCTAAGTAGGCGATGGTCTCCACGCCTTCGTAGGGAGCGGGTTTGAAGACATCGTTGTGGCCGTCGCCGTCGGGAGTGAAGGCGTTGGGCATGCGAATGCGCATCGGGTCGCAGGGAGGCAGCGGGAAGAGCCGGTAGGTGAGCGTATCGGCGCAACCGTCGGCGTTGAAGATGAATACCGAGTAGGTGGCCGTGTCGGTGGGCGTTACGGAGGGTGAAGTACAGTTGGTACAGGAGAGGCCCACCGTTGGCGTCCACAGGTAGTTGGCGTATCCGGCGGGTGCCTGGAGCGCCAGCGTCTGGCCAGGGGTGAAGAAGAGGGTATCTTCGCTTTGCGGCAGCACGGGTGCGGTCAGGTCTTCAATCCAAATGCAGTGGGTGCTGTCGCAGCCGGCGCTGGAGGGAAACTTGCGGCAGTACTGGCCACTCTGGAGCACGGGTTCGCCGAACACCCACACGGTGTCGGAGGGGCAGCGGGCGACGCGCTCTTCGGTGTCGGGTACGCGCTCGAGGCGTAGGAGCAGGACACTGTCGCAGCCACCGGCGTTTTTGAGCCGACGGGTGTAGAGGCCAGGCTCGTCGGTCAGCATGTCGAAGACCAGTACTGGTGTGCCCTTGCAGGTGCGTAGGTGGCCCAGGTCGGTAGTGTCGGGCTGCAGCACCACGATGCGGGCCGAGTCGCGCAGCTCGCAGCCTTCGGCGTTGGTTGCTATAATATAATAGGTGTGGGTAGCCGTTGGCGTCAGCGTCTGGGTGAGCGCATTCGGCTGAGTGATGCCTGGTCCTTGCCATTGCGCGCTGGTGGCGCCGATGAGTTGCAAGGTAACAGCATCGCCTGAGCAGACGGGGCTGGGATACGGCGCCAGCTGCGGCCCGGGCACCGCGCGCACCTCGAAGAGGTGAGTGATAGTGCAGCCGGCGGCCCCGGTCTCCTGAAGCACAAAGGGGAAGATGCCGACGGCAGGCGGCGTAAAGGCAAACGCTGGGCATGGGCAGGGTGGCAGCGCCAGGCCTCCCGTCCAGGCATAGGCGCGGTCGGGCAAGCTGTCAGGCAGGCCGACGGTCGTGATCTGCCCCACACAAGTCGTCTGCTGTTGCCACAGGACGGAGTCTATAGCGATGCGCAGGGCAGTGTCAGCACAGGTGCAGTTCTCGGCGCCCGGCAGCACGAGGAGCAGGCGGCAGAAGTCAGGCGCCGCCGGGCCGCTGAACGGCCGGGCAATGCTCTGGCCGGCGGCTAAGGTAAGGTTGGTGTTGTCCTTAGTCAGCACTGAGTCGGTACCAGGGGTGTAACGGCCGTCGCCGTTGACATCGTGGACGAGCCACAGCGCGGCGAGCGAGACCGGCGACGGCCCGTCGTTGCGCACTTCGGCGCGATACTGGCCGTTGCCGCCCACTACTCTGCCCGATGCGTTCAGGAGGACCAGGTCGGCGGCGTAGGGAGGCAGCAGTAGGATGGTATTGCCTGTAACGGTGTAGATCACGCAGTTGCTGTTGAGCGTCGGGCAGAAGGCCACGGCGCGCTGCCGCGTCTCGACGCGCAGAGGAGCACCGTGGCAATCGGCCTGCTCGCCCGTGCGCAGGCGCAGTCCAAAGCGTATTACGTCACCGCTGGCGAGCCCCGCTGGCAAGGACAGGCGCAACTCCTGCCCCACCTGTTGGGGCGGCCCGACGGGCGCGTTCGACCCGGGTACATACGAGCCCAGCACATACGCATAACCCGGTGGTAGAGCAAGGTACAGGCTGTCGCCGGCCTGAGGCGAGCCACCCAGCAACACACTGACCTCCAGCAGGCGCTCAGCACGACACGACAGCGGCCCGCCCCCAGCATCCGTCAGCGCAATTTGGGTCGTGTAGGAAGGAACCGTGCCCTCCACCGCAATCGGGTCGCTGGCCTTGCGCAAGACATTGCTCGGCCGACCGCAGTACCACTCAGCGCGCCCGCCCAGAACAATCTGGCCGTTCGACACTACTCCGCACGTCGTTACCACCCGGAAGCGAATGCGCATGGCGTTCTGCGGCGCCATATTCACGCCGGGCAAGCCATCGGGAAGCGCTGCACCCAACAGAGCGGCCACGTCCCATTCCAGCACACCACCGCCCGTCGGCGTCGGGTCAGGGATATTCATCCACGCACTGCCCGCCGGATAGGCCAGCTGACACGAACCCGGCAACAGCTGAAAGCCCGCCGGCAACTGGATGGCCGCCACCGGCTTGTAGGCATGGCCCAAATCGGCGTTGGACAACTCCAACTCGAAATAACCCGACGTGTCGCACAGCGGGACGTTGTTGGACAGCCGCACCAGCTCCAACTCTATCTCCGGCTTTCGCGGCACTAAGCGAATGGTCAGAGTATCCTCGTCGCACACAAACGGCGGCTCAGGCGAGCAGGACCAGCCGAAGAGAATCTGTACCTGTTGGGGGTCGCAGGTCAGGTTGCGCGCCCGGAAGCGTAGCGTCCAGGTAACCAGCGGAGGCACCGTGCCCAGCTGAAACAGGCCATTGACGGCCGAAAACGTCTGGCCGGTCTCGACCACCGTCAACGTCGCGTCGGCCAGTCCACCATCTGGCGGCGTTACGAAGCGCACGTGATAGGCGGGCATGGGAAACGGCGTCAGGTTACGCAGCGTCAGGTCGAACATTGCCTCACCTTTTGTAACCCCGTAGGAAGGCTCAGCCGTACGAAGGGAGTCGCGCGGGACACTGCTAAAGAAACCAATGCCGCTCGTGAGCGAGTCCTGTCGAGTCTGCCCCTTGTTGATGCAGCCGCTGTAAGTGATGGTGAAGTACTGTGGCGCTCCGGCTGGCTCCTCCATCCGGCAATTGGGTGAGAACACATAGCGCGTGCTGAAGCGATAGCCTTCGTCTAAAAGCTGAGCATAGAGGCTGGAGAAGTCCACGCGCACTTCGCCATCTATGAACTGGAAAGGCAAAGGCTGCGCCGGTAACAAAGGTTGATTTTCCTGCAGGCGCAGCCATTCGAGCTGTACGGATTGGGGGCTAAGCCCCGTAGGCAAGCGAAGCCGATAATCAGAAAGCACCGAAAGCGGGCGTACCTCGTAAGGGAAAAAGTTGGGACGCGCCAGCTGGGCCGTATAGCCAAAGGGCACGGATTGCAGCGAAGCCTCGCATGGGCGGATGTTCCACCTACCCGCTCTTATGGTATCGCTCACGCCTGAGTATTGGAGCATAACGGTATCGCCTTCACGATATAAAAAACCACGCAAGTCTCCTGTTAATGTAGCGTGCAAACCTGCTTCTATATTGACTAAAGGAGGTCGGTTTAGTTGGGTGCGAATAAAGTTGAGGTCGTACTTCCAACGTGTAAACAGCGCCAGAGAATCGCCCGGCTTAAAACGAAAGCCAGGCGGTAGGCATCCCTCCCCAGCCAGTGCTTGAAAATTAAGATTAAAAGCGCGACTCTGAGAAACCAATTCGTCTTTTGTAACGAAAGGTTTGATATTTATTGCCTGAACAACCGCGTAGATGCGCTCTATTTCTTTGGAGAAGTTGATATTTGGGCAATAGTAATACACGCCGGCAGTGCTGTCCCATACCTGAACTGCCGCATCTAACAAGCGCACAGAGTCCTTATTGGCAAAATTGTATTGGGCGGAGTAGAGTGGATGGCCCCCTATAACAAACGTATCAAAAGCGTTGTCGTAAGCAAAATCGGTTCGGACCACCTCAAGAAAAACCTGGTGGAGAAGAGCACCCAAGGGCTCGCCCGCTACCATCTTCGTCGAAGAAACCATAAGCATGGTATCCCCCGCCATGAAACGGTTTAGCCGAATCTTGCTCTTGTCCAGCATGCCCGGCAGGTCGGCCATGCGATTATCGTCCGGGTCAGGAAAGCCCAGGCTTAAACGCTCGGCCCTCATGTGATGCCGTAAAAGGTACCCGTTTCCACCTATTGCTCCTCCGCCCCCCCCCGTACACCCCGGCCACACGCAGGTAGTCCGTAGCGCAAATGAGTCGCACGCTGATATCGCACAAGATAAATTCGCTTGTAAATGACGACTCAGCGAAATACGTGCAGCACCTAAATATCCGCAGTTACTGCAACTATCTCCCACTGCGGGGACCTGAGTCACCAGCGTACTGCCAGAGGGAGGCACTGTGCTCGCCCCTTCCCAAAGAGCAACGAAATTGGCCTGGGGAGAACACGTGTTTAACACCTTAAAATCCAGACGCAACAGTGAGTCCTGTATAGGCAATGCAAAGGCCATGTGTACCCGCTGATAAAAAGACGACGTGTCAATAGAAAACACCACAGGAGCCTTTCCACCGAGTAAAGGGAGGCCATTTGAGGGTGCCCAGAAAAGTCCCCAAGGCAATTCCAGCTGGATCCACACATAACCGGAGTCGTTTCGCAGGCGATTGCTGTTGAGCACCACCTGCAGTTTGTATTCCTGCCCATCTTCCAGACACCGACCGATGCTGTAGTGAATGCGCCCTAAGAGCAAATCCTGGGGGTCTATTTTCACGGTAGTTATTTCTACCTCCGCATTTTGGCAGGGCCTGGGATAAAACTGCAGTAATGTCATTTCGGGAGATAAAAGAGCACATACATCCCCACAGTAGTAGAAGTCATAATAAACCCACGCCGTATCACCCACAGGGATAAGGGGGAGTACAAAGTTAACTTTAGTTGCCACCTCTCTGCCACATTCCGTAAGCGTAAGGGTGTCAAACTGAATAAGAGACAGCGGTGTGGTCTGCCCACCCTTTACAATACGAAAAGAGTAGGGGTCGAAGCCGGCCCATGACACGGAGGAGGAAAGCCCTGCCTCCATGAATACATTCTGTGCTTCCAGCTGCCCGACATTAAAAATGCCAAAAGCCCCGATTGAAGCTTCCTGAGCGCACCCGTCCCAGGCAAGTGGATAGCGAGCCGTCACGTCCACATCTACAGTTTTAGACGTCGGCTGGATAAACACATCCGCTAGCGCGCTATCTCCCTGGCAAGGCGCCAGCGCAGGCGCGCAACTCCACGCCACAGACAGGTATGAGCGTGATTTCATGGAGGTGCAGGTGTCAATTTTCAGCCGCTCCACGATGCGCACCGTTTCCCCGAAGTCGAGCAGGGTATCGCCATTGCCAAACTGACTGAAGAACGCGCCACTGAAGTAAGCCCGGTAATTGCTGCCGGTTTGTTGCTCTGCTGCTGCGCCCGGGGCGTGCACAGTGAAGCCGCCCTGCGAGGTGTCGCGCAAGAACAAATGCCGCACCGGCGCCAGTCGCGTATTGCGCACGTGGATGGTGCGCACCAGCGTGTCGCCGTATTCGCCCGAGAGCACGGCGTTGTCCACCTGCACGATGACCAACAGGCTGGTCTGTATCTGGAAATTGGAAGTTGTCAGCCATTCGCTGATGTTGCCGCTTTTCACCTCCAGCACAGCGCTGAACAGCTGCCCAGCATTGATGGCATCCGCCAGCGCGCAATCGGCATACACCTGAAAGCGCAACGCTGCCAGGGCGCCGATGCCCAGGTCGGACAGGCGGAAAACGGGCTGTTCCAGGTTGTTCAAATTCAACTCTGAGGCTCCCACGATGCTGCCCGGCACGTACTGCACGCCCGCTGGCAGCGTAACGGTCAGCGAGGCGCCAGCCACGGGAGCCCCCGTCTGGTTGCGCACCGACACAAAAAAAGTGTCGGAAGCGCACACAGCCAGCTGGTCAGGGGTCTGGAAAAACAGGGCGAACGATTGCCCGAAGGCAGGCGCCACAGCGCTAGCAATGCATAAGGTCAAAAGGAGGTGAAAAATACGCATGGGCGGCAGGTTGAGTTTATGGCTTAATTAAATGCAAACGTACAGCATCCTCAGGCATTTACGCAATGGATCGCATGCCAGAAAAAAGCAGAAAGGCTATTCTTTTTACAGCCACTGACACGAGAGGCATTTAGCCTCCGTTGCACCTGAAAAACCACAGAAGGCAGCCCCCCTGCCGTGGCGGAGGATGCCGGAAGCAAACTTTTAGCACATGTTCCAGCGTACGCTAGCCCTCCTTATTTGCGCAACCGCACCAGCCGGTGCACAACGCGCCCGTGGGCCGTTTCTGCAGAGAAGAACAACACGCCTGCGACGGCTCCCAACCCCTCATCGTTGAGGCGTATGGCCTGAATGCCGGCGCTCAGGTGGCCCGCCCTTTCCCAGATTAAGCGCCCTGCGGCGTCGTGGATGCGCAATACCACGTGGCCTTCCTGAGGCAGATGAACAAACACCTGAGTCTCTTCTCCAAACGGATTGGGCTGGCTGCTCAACACCAGTGCGGCATCGGTCTCAGCCGGCAGTTGCCCCGAAAAGCGCAGCTGTGGGCGCAGCGTCTGCTGGCGGTCCGGGCTGTAGGCTTCGGCAGGTGTAACGGCATCCGACAGCGTCAGGCATTCGCTCAGGCGGCCCGAACGCCGGGCGCGCACGCGCAGGCGCAGCTCGGGCACACCGCCCGCATCCCAGCTGAACGTCAGGCGCTGACCGCCGTTGAGCACAGCGTAATGCTCAGGCGTGAAGCCCTCGGAGGGCAACACCTCCAGCACCTCCAGCCCCGGGCATTCCAGCGTACCCTGCATGCCCGCCACAGCCTCCTGTGCGCGCAGCGTGAGGGTCATCGCTTCGCCGGCGGTCAAGCGGCAGTCTTCCACATCCAAGTACAGCGGCTGACGTTCTTCAGAAGTGTTATCATGGAAGCTGAACTTGACGCTAGCATTGGCGTCACCCACTTTAATGATGATAAAGCTCAGCGGTATGGAGTCGAGCGAGCGAATGTGTTCCGGAAAGGGCGGTGAGAAAGGATTGACCGGGTCGGAAAAGGCATGAGCCGCAGGCACAAAGCGCCACGGGGGCGAGGCCGGCAGTTCGGTATAGATGCCGAGAATGAGTTTGCGCAGCTCCAGGATGTCGAAGGTGGTTACCGTGCGCGAGCTGTTGGCGTCGGCAGCGATGATACGGTAAGGCGTGGGCAACAGCTCCAGATTCAGGATATGCCGATTGATGGTGAGCAGGTCTAAGGTGGTAACTCCTTTGACGTGTTCCTCATCGTAGAAGGGCTGCACCGCAAACGTAGTGGCAAAGGGTACGGTGAAGGAGAATTCGCCTTTGGGGTCAGTAACGTCGTAGAGCGTGATAGGGCCTTGCAGCGGCGAGGTACCCTTTAGCTCGACGATGATGCCGGGCGCTCTTTCGTTCAATTCGGTGCGAATGTCGCCGGAGAAGGTTTCCTCAAATGGCGCGCACTGGTAAGGCGAGGCACCTATCTGGATTATCTGCGTACAGGTTGTTTTGTTGCCACAGCGGTCTTCCACCGTCCATTCGATGCGGTGTATGCCACGCGGTAGCTTGGGTGTTACGAATGCCGGATTACCGCTTTCGCGCCAGACCAATTGCACCTGAAGCGTGTCGCCAACCGGGGTGCGGGCCAGGTCGAACTGGTACTTGTTCTGCGTCGGCACATTGCGCTGGTCAAATTCGATTTGCGTGCCGCCCGAGTAGTTAGGGTTGTTGATGTTATTGTAGCGAATGGAACCCGGCGGCGTCTGGGTGGGCGAGGGAAACACCGACTCCACCTGCCGATCGCCATCCAGGTCTAAGAACAAGCGGTATCTGACCGTAACATCCGCGCGTTCGCAGGCATCCGTCGCCGCGATGGAGACGACGACATCGGCTTCGCACAAATCCAGGTTCTGGAATACCCAGAAATCTTTGTTGTCAAAGGTTACGTTGGTAAACTTCAGCGTGTCAGAAGCGCAGATGAGGTCAGGCTCCTGATTGTCCTGCACCCAAATACGCTGTTCATAGGTATAGCCATTGCCATAGGGGTCCCAGAACGTGCTGAAATTGGTGGGGGCATGCCCGGGTGTGATCGCCACCTCTGTGGCCGCGAGGTTGGTTGGAGCATTGGGGGACGATACCAACGGACCGGGTCGGTTGTTTGAATGCAAAGGAATGGGATGGGGCTGCGGGTTGGGCACGGCCGTCAGCGGCAGGTCGGGGTTGTAGCTGCACCGGTTGTAAACCCTCCATCGGCGCAGAATGAGGTAACACGCATCCGGAGCGTTCACCCGCTCGTCGGAAAATTCAAAGGTTACATCTTCGCATCCGAAGCCAAAAATTTCGGGAAAGTTATCGCTGTTGGAACCGCAGTCCGTCAGGAGGAGGTCATCCGGGAAACGAACGTAGTAGTCGAAGCCGGCCAGACCCGTGATTTGTTGGGTGCACTGGGCGCTATTGCCCTGTTTGTCAAAGACCTGGAAGGTGCGTACCAGCGTGCCGCTGCCACAGTTCCATTGAAAGTTGGCCGTGTCCAATACCACGGCAACGGAGTCCACGCCGCAAGAGAGGGTTGCCTGTCCGTAGCTCTCCAGGGCAGGGTCGAAGTCGGCACAGGTGATGGTAACGTCTGCTGGGGCCTGGCAACGGGGCGGGTTATTGTTGAGTACCTCGATGCGTGTCTGGCATTCCGAGTAGTGTCCTCCGCCGAGGCTGTCGGGTACTGGGCCGGCAGGTACAGCAGCGTCGTAAACCCTCAGAATGGCCATAACGTCGGTTCCGACGTCAGCACAGCAGACCCGCACAAAGTCGTTCCACACGGGCAGGGTGTCGCATTCGGAAGGCGCTGAGCGGCGCACCTTCAGGCGCACCGGCCGGCAGTCGTCCGTAGAGCCGTCGTTGAACAGGTCGGCAGGCGCGGCGCCATTGCCGTTGTCGTCTAAAAAGATAGTGATCAGCGAGTCGCACAATGCTGTGGGTTTCTGCTGGTCGCGCACGTCTAAGTTGAACTCACACACGCTGACGTTGTCGCACTCGTCGTAAAGGGTCAGGGTCATGGGCAGCAGGCCCGTATTCAGCCCAGCCAATTCGCCAAAAACAGCCAGAGTGTCGAGGCGGAGCGAGTCGCTGCCGGCAAAGTCGGTCAGTTCGGCCTCGAGCGAGTCGGCGACGCCCCAATGCAGTACGGCGCGCACCACGTGCGAGCAAGCATCGGTGATGACAAAATCGGGCAAATCTACCGTACCCGAGCATCCGGCTTCCAGCAGCGTTACCCCCAAGACGGGTGGGCAGTGCACTGTTGGCCCCTGGTCATCGGCCAATTCCACCACTTGCTCGCCCACGAGCGGCTGTGCGTCCGGGTCATTAGCCTGACAGGCATTGCGCACCGTCCACAGGCGCGTCAGCAAACGCGCACCGCCGCACAAGGGCTGCTCCGTGTCAGAATACTCGGCCTCCAAATCGCAAACGACATTTGGCCCCAGCGCATAACGCCGTGTGCCCACCTGGAAGTAAGGCCAGCCCAGTGCATCGGGCTGAGCCGACGCCGAGCAGGTGATGGTAGTGTCCGGAGGCAACTGCACATCTTGCAAAAGTCGCACGCGCTCAATGACTTGCACGCAAGTGCTGAAGTTGCCGTGCGCGTCGCCCACCGTCCAGAAGCGGCGAATGACCTCGAGCACGTCCACCGAGTCGCACGAATAGCTGTTGCGCAGGTCGGTGAAGAGCGTGCTCACATTGCCCGGGCAGTTCTCCGCAATATCCGGGTAAGCACCAGCGATGCCCAGCGAGTCGCGCAGAAAGGTCGGCGTGAGGTGCTCGAGCGGCACCACGCACGGAATTTGCAACGTGGGGCACGTCAGTGCCGGCGCCAACGTGTCGCGCACATCCTCCACCTCGACGACGCATTCGCTGCCCAGCAGACTATCGCGCACGACCAGCTGAAATTTCTTGCCCAGGTCGTCGAAATCGAAGGCGGCAGGAACGCGCTTTGCGGGCGGGGCGGCAATCCACGTACCCAATTGGTTGGGGCAGGTGTAGTGGTCATTGTTCAAAAGGCTCTCCGCGCGCGGCACAGTGGTGCATTGCGGCCCCAGATAGATGACGATTTTAGGTTGGCAGATCAAGGGAAGCGTGTCTGGTTTCACCTCCACGGTGAAGGCACAACTGACAGCGTTGCCCGCGGAGTCGGCAGCGGTGAAAATGTTTTGCGTCAGCCCATAGGGGAAGGTAGCCCCCGAAGGCAGGCCGCTCAGCTGGGTTACCGCCAGCGTGTCAGGGCCATCGAAGGCCAGCACCTCATACGTGTACTCTGCACCACATAGACCTTTGGCGGAAAAAAGCGTCGTGTCCGGAGGGCACACTATCGTCGGTCCAGTCGTATCCGGCGAGGCCCAAAAGACGGCTGCACGTTCAAACGATGAAAAAGCGGTATTGGCAATAGAAAAAGAGGTAGCGCTAACGAAGACCCCAATACAGGCAGGTATCCATCGGTTCATAGAGAACGATTTTTTGTTGTGATAAAAAGAGCACGAGGATTAAGCAGTATTAGCGGCTGCACACTGGCGAAAATCGCGCCAAAAGGCCTACCTTTTGCGGCCTAAGTTGCCGGGGTTGTCTGCCCATGGCAAAAAAAGAGCTTGCAAAATACCGACTTGTACCCTCGCCTCCGCACCCGACCTTTGTGCCCCATGAAATTGTATCTGAAACCCGGTAAAGAGGCTTCCGCACGCCGTTTTCACCCCTGGATTTTCTCCGGCGCACTGAGCGAAATGCCCAACGACGCCGCCGATGGCGACATTGCAGAGGTGTACGATAGCCGCGGGCAGCTGCTCGGTGTGGGCCACTTCCATCGCGGCAACATTGCCGTGCGCCTGCTCAGCTTCGAGAGCGCCGACCTGAACGCCCCGGATTTCTGGGAGCAAAAGCTGCGCTCCGCCTTCGCCCTGCGCCAGCAACTGGGCCTGACCCAACAGGGCGCCTACCGCTTAGTACACGGCGAGGGCGACCACCTGTCCGGCCTGATTATAGACCTCTATGGCCACGTCGCCGTCATGCAGTGCCACAGCATCGGCATGCACCGCCAACGCGACCTCATCGCCCAAGCGCTCCAGCGTGTAGTAACGCCGCCGCCGGAAGTCATCTACGACAAAAGCCGCGAAACACTACCCGAAAACTACGCCCGAAGCGTCCAGAACGGCTACCTCATGGGCAACGCTCCGGGCAGCACCATCGTCAGCGAAAACGACGTCAGGTTCCGAATAGACTGGGAAAACGGCCAGAAAACAGGCTTCTTCTTAGACCAGCGCGACAACCGCCAGCTGCTGGCAAGCCTGTGCGCAGGCAAGCGCGTCCTCAATGCCTTCGCCTACACCGGAGGCTTCTCCTGCTACGCCCTGCGCGCGGGCGCAACGCTCGTCCATTCGGTGGACATCTCGGCCAAAGCCATCGCCCTGCTCGAAGAAAACGTCGCCCTCAACCAACCTTTCGCAGGCCAACACCAGGCCTTTGCCGAAGACGTACTGGCGTTTTTAAAAAAAGCCAACCAGGCGGCATACGACATCGTCGTCATTGACCCGCCCGCTTTTGCCAAAAGCTTAGACAAGCGCCACAACGCCGTGCAGGGCTACAAGCGGCTAAATGCCGCAGCCATGCAGTGCGTGGCTCCTGGTGGTTTACTCTTCACTTTCTCTTGCTCACAGGTAGTCAGCCGCGAACTCTTTGAACACACCGTGGCCGCCGCCGCCATCGAGGTGGGCCGCCCAGCACGCATACTCTACCACCTCTCGCAGGGCGCCGACCACCCCACAAACCTCTATCACCCGGAAGGCGCCTACCTCAAAGGGCTGGTGCTCCAACTGGAATAAGGTGAAAGGGAGCAATTGCCTGTTCGCCGCCGGCTTTACGCCAGCCGAACGAAAGCCCGTCTCCTACCAATCCGTGTCATCTCCGCGTTTTTCGTTGCTCCCCTCATTTTATCAGCAACAGCCCCAGCAATCCGGCCAGCATCAGTATTTTTATCCCTAAACTCACCTGCGAAAAATGCCTCCGCTCAGCAGCGCGGTAGAACAAGCCTACCAGAAACACTGAGGGCAACCCCAGCAAGACGACGCCGAGGACCAGGGCAAACGCGGGGCTTCCGGCCTCTGCTCGCCAACCCAACAGCCCGCCGATGAGCGCAGACAGTAGCAGACCCGTCCCGGTGGCAAGCCTTTGCGCCGCCGGCACACCTAGCCATACGGGCAGCGTCCGACAATGGCCAGCAGCATCGCCCGCCACATCTTCGAGGTCTTTCACCTGTTCGCGCCAGAAGTTGCTCAAAAACGCGAATAGCCCGTACAAACCCGGCCACAACAGCGCCATCCAACCGGCATCTGATGTTGTGAGCGCTTCTACATAAGGCCTTTCAGCCATCAGGGGCAGTAATGGCACTACGCCGCACAGCAGCGACACCGCCACATTGCCCACCAAAGGCGTGCATTTGAGCCATCGGGCATAGAGGAACAATAGCAGCGTTGCGCCTGCAAACACTGCCGCCACAAGCCCATTGCCCAGCCACAAGCCCAGCAACAGGCCCAGCAACAGCGCAAGAGGCCATAACATCCTATGAAACCGTCGCACCCGCTCCGGCGAAAGCCAGCGCCCGACCACTACCCTACCAGGACGGTTGAGGGCGTCTATAGCACGGTCGCAATAGTCGTTCAGGGCATAACCGGCAGCGGCCGTCAGCACCACAGCCAGTGATAGAACCGCAAATCGGAAGACATTCAGGACAGGCTCCTTACCGCTTTGCTCTATGACAGGCCGCAACACTGCCCAATAAGGCAACGCCAGTGCCAGAGTGAGGATGAGCAAATTGGGCAGGCGCACAAGGCGCATCCACGCTCTTAGCGCCTGAGCGAAAGAAAGCAACGGCTGCCGGGGCTGTGGCTGATGTTCGGCCTCGTGCGCTAAGACAGGCACGTGCTTCGTCCAGAAATCCGGTTCTTGGGCGGCGCGGGCCAACATGCCCGGGATGTCGGCGCGCAGCACGGCCCGTAGGATGCGCGCGTGTCCTTCGTTGTTCAGGTGCGCTCCGTCGCCGCTGTCGCATTCGGGCAGCAGGCCATCGTCGGCGTCGGCCAGAAGGTCCCAGGCGTCTATGAGGAGGGGGTCGTAACGCGCCTGCATGGCCTGGCGCAATTCGCGCTGGATGCGCCGCTGCTCGGGCGAAAAGTTGCGCGGCTGCGGGGTGCAGAGCCACACGGGCACGCCCTGCTGCAGGGCATGCGTGAGCATCTGGTCGAAGTTGGCCAGCTGCTCTTGCGGGCCGTAGTAGGCGGCAGCATCGTTGGAGGGCGCCTGCACGATGACGGCATCCGGGCCAAAGGACAGCGCTTTTGTGAGGTTGCGCTCCGCATCGGGCAACGGGCGCGCCGGCGGTGGACGGTGCTCCGTAGGCATCAGGTGAAACGTCTGCAGGCCGCCCTGAGCCAGATTGACGATTTCGCTGGCCGCATGCAGCGCTTTCAAATAGGCGCCATAGCGATGCGCCCACGCCTGTTCGGGCGGGTCTGCTCCCTGGCCGGCAGCCGTAGAAGAGCCGATAATGACCAGACGAAGGGGTCTGTGCATCACCTGAAAACCAGACAAAAGATAGTGGTATTATTCTCGAAACAGAGAAATGGGCGTTCGTTCGACCATTTGCCGGTACTCGTTCCAGGGGGTACCCAACACCTCCTCCACGCGCTTGCTGGCCGCATCCACGGCTTTTTCGGCCTCGCGAATGGCGATTTGCGCCGCCGCATTGGGCGCTCCGGGCGAGGCGTTGAGGTAGCTAATGGCGCGATTCAGCGCGCTGTTGACACCCTCGGGGTTGCGCTGAATGCCTTTGCCCTCCTTTTGGGCAAAAAACAGCTCTTTCAACACCGAAAGGCTGTCGCGAAGGGCTTTTCCGCGCTCCAACACCTCTTTTTTCAGGCTGTCGGGCGTATTGGCTAAAGCACTCTCGACGGTTTGGATGTTTTTTTCGGCCTTTTTCAGGCGTTCGTACAGCTGGGTAGCGCGCTCGACAGTGGGGTAAAACTGCCGCAGGGCTTCGGCTTTGGCGCGGCGTTGCTCCGTGGGAAAGTGGAGGCGCGGGTCATCCTGCACGGTTACGGTGGTGGAGTCGGCGTGGTCGCGCACGTGGACGACGATGCGGTATTTTCCGGGTAGTACGGCAGGCCCACCGCCCGGCTCGAGGCGGTCGGCGTCGGGTTCGCGGTTGGAGGGCATGTCCACGCCGCGCGTGTCTAAGTTCCAGGTGATATAATTGAAGCCCGTATCCACGTCTGCTTTCCAGCGGCGCAGGGTATCGCCCTGCATAGAGAGGACGAACACCGTGGCCTTTTCTTTTTTGGCATTGCCGCTCTGGCCGCGGCCGCGCGAGCGGGGCGTTTCGCGGGTGGGTTCGGCTTTTTCCTCTTTTTTGTTGTCCTTTTTTTCTTCAGTTTTGGCCAGTAGTTCCGGGCTAATCCAGATGGGAATGCGCGCGGCGGTGCTTTTGGTAGGGGCTTCGTAGAAGGCGTCGGCGGCAAAGCGCGGGCCGTCGTAGGAGCGCCAGGCGGCCAGATAGGCCGTTTGCGGTTCAAGGGCGCGCAGTGGTTTGTCGGTGCGCTGGCGGCGGGCCATGTCGCGCAGCGGGGCGAGGTTATCCAGGATCCAGATGCCGCGTCCGAAGGTGCCGAGGATGAGGTCGCCGTCGCGCGGGTGGATTTTCATGTCCTGTACAGGCATGGCGGGCAAACCGTTGGGTTTGTCGGGGGTGGGGCGTGGCCAGGTCGTCCAGGTTTTGCCATAGTCGAGGCTAAAGTAGAGGCCCTGGTCGGTGCCGAGGAAGAGCAATTCGGGTACTTCGGGGTCTTGCACGACGGACAGGCAGAAGGTAGGGATGTCTTTTTCATCCACCAATCGCTTCCACCGGCGGCCATAGTCGGTGGTGTGGTATAGGTAGGGCCTCCAGTCGTTGTTGCGGTAATGGTTGACGACGACGAAGGCCTCACCGGCGTTGCGCGTGGAGGCTTCGATGTGCGGTATCCAGGCGTTTTTGGGGCAATCGGGCAGGCGGTCGGTCAGGTTTTGCCAGGTGCGGCCGCCGTCGCGCGTGAGTTGCAGGTTACCATCGTCGGTACCCACCCAGATGACGCCTTTTTCGACCGGGCTGGGGGCAATGGCCAGCAGGGTACAGTGGTTTTCAGCGCTTGTTACGTCGGGGGTGAGGCCGCCCGACTGGCGTTGCTTTTGTTTGGTGGTGTCGTTGGTGGTCAGGTCGGGCGACAGGATTTCCCACGTCTGGCCATAGTCGAGCGAATAGTGGAGGAATTGACTGCCGAAGTAGATGCCGCCATCGCGGAAGGGGTCCTGAGCTATGGGCGCGTTCCAGTTGAAGCGCAGCGGAATGCCGTCGGGGTGCAGCGGTTTGATATAGCGCGTTTGGCCCGTTTTGCGGTCCACGTAGTGCAGTTCGCCGCCCTGCGACATAGCGAAGAGGTAGCGGTTGTCGTCGCGCCGGGGCAGCACATCGAAGCCATCGCCGAAGAGCACTTCCTGCCAGTCGGAGTTGCGGATGCCGCCGCTGCGCCACACGGCGGAGGGGCCTACCCAGGAGCCGTTGTCTTGCAGGCCGCCATAGACATTGTAGGGCACGTCGTTATCCACATTGATGTGGTAGAACTGGCCTACCGGGATGTTCTCGGCGTAGCGCCAGGTGCGGCCGCCGTCGTAGGTAATGTTGAGGCCGCCGTCGTTGCCGTTGATGATGTAGTCCGGGTTGTCGGGGTGTATCCAAAAGGCGTGGTGGTCTAAGTGGATTTTCCAGCCTATCCAGGTTTCGAAGCTCTTGCCGCCGTCTTCGCTGCGGTTGAGATAGGTGTGCAGGCTGTAGATGCGGTTTTCGTTTTTAGGGTCTACGTAGATTTCGGCATAGTAGAACGGCCTTCCGCCGATGTTTTCGGTGGTGGTTTTGCGCCAGGTACGACCACCATCGTCGCTGCGGTAGAGGGCGTTTTCTTCAGCCTCGACGAGGGCATAGACGACGTTGGGCTTGCTGCGGGCGATGGCGATGCCGATGCGGCCCAGTTCGCCTTTGGGCAGGCCATCGCGGTCGGTGCGTTTTTCCCAGGTTTCGCCGCCGTCGTAGGAGACATATAGTCCAGAGCCGGGGCCGCCCGATTTGAAGTGCCAGGGCCAGCGCTGGTATTCCCACATGGCAGCGAAGAGTTTGTTGGGGTTGCTGGGGTCGGCCACCAGCTCGGCGCAGCCCGTCAGGCCGTTGACAAACAGCACGCGCCGCCAGGTGCGGCCGCCGTCGGTGCTTTTATAGACGCCACGCTCTTCGGTAGGGCCATAAGGCGAGCCAAGCACTCCGACCCACACCACGTCGGGATTGTCGCGGTGCAACAGCACGCGGTGTATGGCGCGTGTTTTTTCTAAGCCCATGTGCTGCCAGGTACGCCCGCCATCTATAGATTTAAAAATGCCGACGCCGAAGTTCTGCGAATTGCGCGGGTTGCCTTCGCCCGTGCCTACCCAGATGAGGTCGGGGTTTTGCGGATGAATGGCGATAGCGCCGATGCTTTGCGTGGGCGCAGCGTCGAAGATAGGTTCCCAGCTTGTACCGCCGCTGCGGCTGCGCCAGACGCCACCCGAGGCCGCTCCGGCATAGATAACGTTCGGGTTGGCCGGGTCGCAGGCTAGGGCCGTAATGCGGCCCGACATGGCGCCCGGGCCAAGGTTGCGCCACGTCAGTGCCCGCAAGTGTTCGGGTGTTTGAGCGCATACGAGGTTGGTGAAAATGCCAACAACAGTAACGGCCAAACTTGTTTGGCCAAAACGCATAGCAAATCTGAGCATAAGTTGGTCTGTGTTTATCTGTTCATGTCCGGCAAAAATGCCGCATTTTTCCTTTTCGCGCCCTCTCAAGGCACAATCTCAAACTGATATTCCACCACTTCGATACGCGGCAGGCCGTTGGCATGGGTGTTTTTGAAGACGATGGTGATGCGGATGGTTTCGGCCTTTTCCTTTTCGGTGCTGTCAAAAACGACGTCTAAGCGGCCCTTTTGGCCCGGCTCGATGGGGCGGCGCGGGTAGTCCACCTTCGTACATTCGCAGGCGTCCACGAGGTCAATCTGGACATTTTCGCCAGAGGTGTTGGTAAATTCAAAAAACATCGTGCGCTTTTCGCCGCGCTTGACGGCACCCAGGTTGATGAGTTTCTTGTCCCAGGTAACGAATGCCGATGCCAGAGCGCCCGGCGCGGGTGCTGGCAGTGATGAAGCCGGCGAGTTAGGCACCTCCGTAGCAGCAGATATTGGCGATGCCGAGGGCGTTTTAGAGGATGACGCAGCTTCTTTGGGCGCATGGCAGGCTGCGGCGGCCCATACCATTGCGGAGAAAAGCAGAACAGACAGGTACTGCATAGCGGTGTCCTTTGATGAATAGCGTATCAAACGAGCGAGCAAAGGTAGGAGAGAACGAGGTGACACCTCCCACGGGGAGGTGTCACCTCGCTGCAGGAACAACATTCGCCAATAAAAAACGGCGCCGCTCTGCGAGGAGGGCGCCGTCGGCTGGTCAGGCAATACAACGATCACAGATGAATGCGGTTCACTAAATTCTCGACAACGTAGCGTTTGCTGCCGGTGAGGAAGTCTTCGACGCGCGTTTCTAAGCGCTTGACGACGACGCTCACGACGATGCCCAGCACGATGGCCAGGATGGTGGTAAAGAAGGCTGTGCCGAGGCTGTCAATGAGCGTCGAGATGTCGGCAGCACTGACGGTGGCCTGCGGCACAGCGGCAGCAACCGTACTGTTAGATGAAGCAGCCTGGGCCGTGGGCTGCACCTTGCCCATGTTCAGGATGGCGGCAGCCATGCCGAGCACCGTGCCCAAAAATCCGAAGGCGGGGATGAGCGTCTGGCAGGTGTTGACCAACCAAAATTCGCGTTCCAGCGACTTGCGGTGCATATCGCTCACCGTTTCCACCATAGCCAGCGTTTCGGCGGGCGAATGGCTGGAACGAAACTTCGTGGCGGCCTGCTTGATGAGGTCGGTTACGATGCTCTGGCCCAGGTGACGCTCTACCTCGATAGTGTTCAATTTAATCTGGTTGACGTCTTCGGGATAGAGTACGTACTGCTCCGTTTCGGGCAGCAGCCGGGCCGTAAAGGCAAACTGCTCGCGACGCAGCCGCACATTAAGCGCATTGACGCCAAAAATGGCGGTGAAAAAGCAGAAGTATATAGCGCCCTGGATGAGACCTTCGGGCATTTTGCCGCCCAGGGCGAAGAAGAATGTTTCGGCAAAGGAGCCTGTGGGCGACATCTGATAACCGGCAACAACGATGGTGAGCACGATGGCTGTAAGGCCGAGGCTGTAAGCGATATGGCTATTTTTTTGAGCAAACATGGCGTTGGAATGCTTTAGCGTGAGCAAATGAGGAAGAGAAGAAAGCGGTGTTGGATAGGTTAGGCGTCTTAGCGGCCCCATTTGCCGCTGCGTTTGGGTTCGGGGCGCGGTGAGTGAGCAGGTGCAGGTGTTGTAGGAGCCGGTGGCGCGGGTGCGGCGGGTGCGGCCTCGTCAGTGGGTTTGACGGCAGTGGCAGTTGGCAGCACCGACTGATAGTTGAGAGCATTGTGCAGGATGGTCAGTGTGCCGGCGAGCACCCACTCAGTGCTGGAGGTGGCAAACGTTCCGAAGTTGTGCGTGATGCTGCGGTAGCCGGGTTGCACGATCTTGCCGTACAAGGCAAAGGGCTGCTGGCCGGAGGCGTTGGTGCGCTTCTTGACGCGCACCCACACTTCGTAGCGACCGGGCTTGATGCTGGCCTGATAGAAGTAGTTCAGGCTCTTTTCGTACTGAAAGTCGTCGGTCTGGTATTTGCCAGCGCGGCCAGGCTTCCACACCTGACTGCCCTGCTTGAGCATGAACTCGACACTTTGCTTCGCCACACCCTCTTGCTGCAGGAGGATGGTTACATCGCCTTTGGTTTGCTTCATCAGGTCCACAGCTACCGGGTCTTGTGGTGGTGCGGGTGGCAGCGGCTCTGCGGGTTCGGGCTTGGGTTCGGGCGCCGTCGTTTCGGGCTTGGGCTGCGGCTTTTCCGCAACTACGGGTGCAGGTTTCTGCGGCGGCGCTGAGCGCTGCTCCGGTTGTGGGCGATGCTGTGGCGTCGGCTTGTAGGGCTGCGATTTTTCCTTTTCTTTTTTCGCCTCCTCCTGTTGAGCGACCGGCGGCGTTGGCGTGTGTGGCCCGGTGCCGTTCATGCGCGTGTTGAGAAAGTTGAGCACGATGAACACACCCAGTGCGCCGGTCAGAATATCTAAGGCGGAGAGGAACATCGGGTTAACGCTCTTGTGGTTGGCCATGGCGGTAAGCGTTTAAGGTGATCGAATGGGTGCGGCGTTGGGCCGGGGCGTCTTCTAATCGGGCGTTGCAGCAGGCGCAGCGGCTGTGGTGCGCGGGATTTTGCGCAGCGCAGTTCCAGCAGGCGATGACCTCTGTTGCAGGAGCAGCGCCGGGCGTTTCCACCTGCGGCAGCTTGTAGTTGCACTGGCGGCAGCGCGTCTGAGGGGCTTGGGCGGCATGGCCGCAATTCGGACAGCACATAGCGCAAAGAATGGTTTTGACGATAAGAGCCTGGAAGTGAGCGAGATAAAGCCGCGCGCCTGCGCAAACGCCGGGGGGCGGCAGATTAGAAGTAATGCATGTAGGACAGACCTACCTGAAGCGTGCGGTTCTTGATGCCGCTGATGTCAATGTTGCGAAGCCCGTGGGAGTAGCGCACATCAAGGCCAATTTCACCTTTGTCTAAGATGAGCACCAGACCCGTGCCGAGGTTGACACTGAAGTCGCCTTTGCGGTAGTCGTCGTTGCGGCCTTTGCCCATCTCAATGATGTACTCCTTGCGGTCGGTGAACGACGTCTCCTTGCCTTCAGAGTTCAGGTGCGTAACGAACAGCTCCTCGCGGCCTGAGCCATTGGCTACGGCAATGGAAATGGCCGGGCCAAAAGCCACATAGGCGCCCACGTTGCCGCCGCCAAAGTTCTTCTCGAACATAAGCGGGATGTCAATGTAATGCAGCGTCTCCTGCTGGCGGATTTCGTTCACCCGGTAGTCGCGCGGGTAGCCAAAGTGGTGCCCGTCCCAGTACAGCCGGCTCTCGCTCTTAATGTTCGCCCCGCGCTGCACATAGACAACCTCAGGCTGAAAGGTGAAGCGGCTGCCCAGATTGAACTCGGCGAACAACGCACCGCCCCCGCCCAGACGCAGGTAGCTGTCGTAGTTGTCGTTGAGGTCTTGAGACAGCTTATAGGTGGAAAACGTCGCCATCGGGCGGAAGCCAATACCGCTCAACTGGGCAAAAGCGGCATTCAGGGAAACCAGAACAAAAGCGGCCAGAAACAATACGCGGTTTTTCATGACTAAATCTGCTTTTTGACTTGCGATGAAGAATGTGTTTGCTGCTTAATGCCGCCCCCTTTCGGCGGGTAACCACAAAGGCCAATTTTTTAAGAAAATGGTAACGTTGCCTCCTCGGAAGCAGCCCTACACTACCCCGCATTTCTGCCTATCCTGCAATGACTTATGTGAAAAATCGCGGCTCGCGCGAGACTCCAACTCACCACCCTCATTCCCGAGGCTCTACCCTGGGGCGACAAAGAGGTGTCGTCTCCCTCAAGGAGGCGACATCTCCTTTAAAGAGGCGACATCTCCCTCAAAGAGGTGCCGTCTCCCATATTCCGCAGTTTGTATGAGATTCCGTCCCGCACATCCTATTGGCTGTGCCCTGGACACCGCTGCTGACGCCGAGAGCGTTACTTTTGTGCGCATTTTTTAATCCTCTACAGGTTACCCTCATCACGCGAACAGCATCAACATGGCAAACACCGATTGGAGCGATGAAGCCTTAGTATCAGGCATTCGAACAGGCGGCTCTGCGCGCGACGAAGCGCTCAAGCGCCTGTACCTGATGCCGGGCTTGCGCGAAACGGTCATCCGACACGTTATGGCAAACGGCGGCTCCCGACAAGACGCTCAGGACATTTTCCAGGAAGCACTGGTCATTCTCGACCGCAACGTCCGCGAAGGACGCTACGAGGCGCGCAGTGCCCTGACCACCTACTTCGTAGCCATTGCCAAATGGCGCTGGGTAACGGTGCGACGCCAACACGGCCGCTACACTGAGATCTCGCCTACTCACTACGACACTGAGGTGGAAAGCCCGGAAGCCGAAACCATCCGAACCGAATACCGCGAACTGTTTCAGGAAGCCCTGGCGCAAATTGGCGAACGCTGCCGCGAGCTGCTGCGTCTGTATCAGTTAGACCACTCGATGGAAGAAATCGCTCAAATCATGCACTACAACAGTGCCGACGTGGCTAAAAAGGAAGCCTACCGCTGCCGCACGCGCTTTCGCGAACTGTTGCAAAACAATCCGGCGTTTGCCCCCCTATTGGAAAATCGCCGTCCGTAATACCCTGACCTCCACACTTTAAAACCTTCTCGCCGTGCTTCGCTTCGAACAAATAGAACAATATCTCACTGGCAAAATGCCGCCTGCCGAGCGCCAGGCCTTCGAGGCTGAAATGGCCCGCGATGCCGAACTGGAAGCTTTGGTGCGCCAGCATCGCATCGAGCGCATCGGCCTGGAAATGCTTGTGGAGCAAGAGCTGCGCGCTAAAATGCGCGCCTGGGACCGCGAAACGGAACTCTTGCAACAACTGCAGCCCAGGCGTGCCCGTATTCAGCCTCTTACGTGGGTGCTGCGCGCCGCCGCCGTCGTCGCTGCCCTCGCCGTGGGCTACTGGCTGCTGCGCGACCGCCTGAGCGACACACCCGCCCAGCCCGACATCGTGCAGACGCAACCCAAACCCAAAAAGCAAACGCCTACCTGGCGCAAACCCGCCCGGCAGCCCGGCGCCACCGGCGAACACAACATGGCCCAAAACGACCTGCCGCCTGCACCCATAGAGGAAATGCAGCCCAACGGCCCGGCCATTGACTACGCCGCTGTGGCGGACGAGTTCTTCACTGAGCGCGACTTCTTGCCCCCACGCGGTGCTAAGGGCGGCTCGAAAGCCTACTTGGAGGGCCTCAAAAACCTGCAAGACGGCCGCTATCAGGACGTTACCAGTACCTTCAAGCCTGAACTGGTGCCCGCACCTACCGCCGAAGACGTGCAGCAACAAGAGCTCTTAGCCGTCGCCTACTATAAGAACGGTCAGTATGCCGATGCCGAAATGACCTTCCGGCGCATCGCCATCAGCCGCATGCAGCCCTATGCCCAGCGCGCCGAGTGGGGGGTGGTGCTGTCCATCCTCAAACAGATGCCCCAACGCCAAAGCGCCTTAGACTCCGCACTCGACGTCGTGCTGCGCCAGCCCGAACACCAGTTCTACACCAAAGCCCAACAGCTGCGCGAACGCTTATAAATCACGCGCATACGTGCCCCCCTCGCGCACATCAACGGATGCCATCGCTCTGCTACGGCGCCGCGCTCCTTTGGAGCCACGCAGCAATTGCGCGCATCTTTGCGCCTGCCATGCACACGAACACGATGTTTCCCACCCGACCGCTCATTCTGGTTTCCAAAAGCCCGCGCCGCCGGCAGCTGTTGCAGGAAGCTGGCTTCACCTTCAGCATCCAGGGCTTAGACGTGGATGAAAGTTTCCCTGAAGACATGCCCGCAGAAGAAGTTGCCGAGCACCTGGCCCGCCGAAAAGCACACGCTGGGCGGCATCTGATAACCGACCAGGAGATCTTGATTTCCGCCGACTCGGTAGTCATCTGCCAGGGCCGCATTTACAACAAACCCGCCGACTATGACGAGGCCGTGCACATGCTGCGCCAGTTGTCGGGCAACCAGCACACCGTCATCACGGGCGTTTGCCTGTTGGCCGCTGACCAGGAGCGCTCGTTTTCCGACCGCTCGAAGGTATTCTTCGAGCCGCTGACCAACGAGGAGATGGATTTCTACATCCGTCAGTATCAGCCCTTCGACAAGGCCGGCGCCTACGGCGTGCAGGAGTGGATTGGCCTGTGCAAAATTCGCCGCATCGAAGGCTCATACGCCAACGTGATGGGCCTGCCGGTACATCGCGTGTATGCCGAACTCAAGGCCTTTGGATAAAATGGCTCGCATCGCGCTGACGGTAACGAACGACCTGACCTGCGACCAGCGGATGCAACGCATCGCCCGCACCCTGTCGAACGCAGGGCACCGCGTCCTGCTTATTGGGCGGCAATTGCCCGAGTCGGTGCCTTTGCAAAGGATGCCTTTTGGGCAAAGGCGCTTGCGCTGCCGGTTTCGGCGCGGGCCGCTTTTTTATGCCGAATACAACCTCCGGTTGTGCTGGTTTTTGTTGCGCCTGCCGGTGGACGCCATCGGCGCCGTGGATTTGGATACGCTGCTGGCGGCCTGCTTTGTGGCGCGTGTGCGCCGCAAGCCGCTGGTCTTCGATGCGCACGAGTATTTCACGGAGACACCTGAGGTAACCCACCGCCCATGGGTGAAGCGCGTTTGGGAGACGGTAGCTCGCCTCTGTCTGCCTTTTTGCCGAAAGGCCTACACCGTCGGACCAGCATTGGCCAGCATTTTCACCCAAAAATACGGGCTGCCCTTTGGCGTCGTGCGCAATGTGCCTGAAGCCATGCCGACACCACCTGAGCGAGTGAACGCCGGCCCTCCCTATGTGTTGCTTTATCAGGGTGCACTCAATGAGGCGCGCGGCATCGAGCAAATGCTCCAGGCCCTGACGGCATTGCCCGATTACGAACTGTGGTTAGCCGGCGAGGGCGACCTGTCCGCTCCGCTTCGGCAACTGGCCCAACAACTCGGCCTGGGCCAGCGAGTGCGCTTCCTGGGCCGTCTGACGCCGGATGCTTTGCGCGCGCTGACACCACAAGCCTGGCTGGGGGTAAATGTTCTGGAGAAAAAGGGCCTGAGCTACTACTACTCGCTGGCCAACAAGTTCTTCGACTACGTGCAGGCCGGTGTACCCGTGCTGACAATGAACTTCCCAGAATATCAGGCGCTCAATGCGCAGTATCCGGTGGCGTATTTACTCGATGAACTTCAACCCGAGGCCGTAATAACCGCCATCCGGGAGTTGCAGCGGTGCCCCGAGCGCTACGAGGCCATGCGTCAGGCAACACTCCAGGCGCGGCAGGTATGGATATGGGAACGCGAAGCACCAGCCCTTTTGGCCCTTTGGAACGAGGTGTTCGCCTGAGACAGACTACCTTTGCGCCTCAATTGCTCACTTTCTGTCTATGCGCTTCCTGTATCTTATTCGCCACGCCAAGTCCAGCTGGGACCATCCGGGTCTGCGCGACTTCGAGCGCCCGCTCAACGACCGAGGCCACCGCGACGCGCCCGAAATGGCGAAACTGCTCCGCGACAAGGGAATTCGGCCCGACCTCATCGTCAGCAGCCCGGCCAAACGCGCTCTGACCACCGCCCAGTACTTCGCTCAGGCCTTCGGCATCGCCGACGAAGATATCCGACGCGAGGAAGACATCTACGAAGCCTCGACATACGATATTCTAGGGGTCATACAGTCCCTGCCCGATGAAGCGCACACGGTCTTCCTCTTCGGACATAACCCGTCGCTGACCGATACGGCCAATCATTTTTCGCAGCAATATATCCCGAACGTGCCTACCTGCGGCATTGCTCAACTGGAAACAAAGGCCGAGCGTTGGGCTGACTTCCAGAAAAGCAACACGCGCTTAGTCCAGTGCTTTTTCCCAAAAGATATGTTGTAAACCCATGCACACATCACCAGCGGGCCAGGCGATATCCTGCCATATTTTCCAAGAGGCCAAAGGCAGCGCAGAGGGCCAAACGGGGCGGTTTTTGTGGATGAAAAACCTCCTCTACCGGCTTAAAGCCACCTCCTGGTGCTCCAGCATTTGCTTTGTGGGAGTGCTGGCGCTTTCCCAATGTCAGCCCGCTGAGCAAACGCGCCTTCCAGAAGAAACTTTAGTACGCATCATGGCCGACCTGCACATCGCCGAAGCAGCCACTACCGGCCTTACGGGCTTCCGAAAAGACAGCCTGCTCTACCTGTATTACGAGCAAATCTTCGACCTACACGGCGTCGAGCGCGCCGATTATGAGCACGATATACGCTTGCTGAGCCACGACGAAGACCGTATGATGCGCATGGTGGAAGAAGCCGAAGCCCTGCTGAAAGAGGCTGCCGGCGAACAATAAACCGGCAACTACTCAGCACCCGCCAAACACACGCACCCAAACGCCGCCGCTATTCCTATGTCGTCTGTCCCTGTGCACGAAACTGCTTTTGATTGGCGCGAGTTCTTCTTCCGACTCGTGCGCCAGTGGTACTGGGTAGCCCTGTCACTGCTGCTGGCACTAGCCTTAGCCTGGGTCTATCTGCGTTATGCAGTGCCGCTCTACCAGGTATCGAGCACGATTTTAATCCAGAGCGACAAAAACCAGCGCACTGTTACGGAATCGTACATTGCCGAGAAACTCGGCTTAGAGACCAACTTTGAGATAGAGGACGAGATCCAGGTTTTCAAATCGCGCTCGCTGATGCGCCGCGTAGTAGATAGCCTCCGCCTGCACGTACAGTATTTTTCGGAAGGGCGCGTGAAAACCTCTGAAATTTACCCTACCCCGGAGCAGCCGTTAGCCGTCCGTCTTCGCTACGCGGCACCGGAGCGGCAGGCTTATGGCGTAAGTTTGCGCATTGAGCCTATTGCTGGTCAGCCGGATGCCTTTGCCTGTTCGCTGGCGGAGGGCGATACGATGCACGCGCGTTTTGGCGAGCCATTCACATTGGGTGGCGTTACATATTGCTTAGACCTGAACGACACCCTTTTTCACCGTTCGGCCCTGCCGCACCTCATTCGCTTGAGCAATCCGGAAGCGGTGGCACAAGGATATGCCGCCAACGTATCGGTGCAGCAGGTCGGTCAGTCCAACGTGCTGGCATTGAGCCTGGCCAGCCCGGTGCCCGAAAAGGCCATTGCCACGCTAAACGCGCTGATGGATACCTACGCCCAGTCGGTCATTGAAGATAAAAACAAGGTAGGTCTGCAAACGCTGCGTTTCATTGACGAGCGCCTGCGCTTTGTAGCCGAAGAGCTTTACGGCGTGGAGAAAGCCGTTGAGCACTTCAAGAGCGCCCGCAATCTGCCGGTGGATTTGCCCGTGCAGGCACAGCGCTTTCTGAGCGAAATTGCCGAGCAAGACCGCGCGCTGGCCGAACTCGACCTGCGCGAGCGGCTTTTAGACAGCATTGCCCTGTTTTTCCGCACCGACTCGGCGCTGTGGCAACCGCTGCCAGTGGCCTCTGAAATCATCAGCGGCGAGCTGGCTGCCCAGGTGCGGCAGTACAACGAGAGCGTCCTGCGCCGCCGCCTTTTGCTCGAAAACGCCACGCTCGAAAACCCGGCCGCCCGGAACACCTTGCGCCAATTGAGCGAGCTGCGCCACAACATCCTGCTCAGCGTGAGCAACCTCAAGCGCGAAACTGCTGAACGCCGCCAGCAGCTGCAGCAGCGCCTGCAGCCCTTTGAGCGGCAAATGGCCCTCATGCCGCGCAACGAACGCGAGCTGCTTCAAATCATGCGCCAGCAGCAAATCAAGGAAAACCTCTTCCTCTTCCTACTGCAACGCCGCGAAGAGACGGCCCTATCCGTTGCGGCGCAGGTGAGCAACTCGCGCATCATTGACCGCGCCGCCAATGTAGGCCTCATCGCACCCAAGCGCTTCCAAACCTTTCTCTTTGCCATCTTCGCCGGCCTGCTCTTGCCGCTGGTGTTCTTCTATCTGCGCATGCTGTGGCGCAACACGGTGGACACCGAGGCCGACCTCAAGCAAATCACCTCCCTGCCCTTTTTGGGCAGTATTGCTGCCAACCGCAAAAGCCGCAAAACGCCCATTGTAGTGCAGCCCAACAGTCGCTCGGCCATCGCTGAAATGTTCCGGCTGCTGCGCACCAACCTCCAGTTCGTCCTCGGCGACGAACCCGCGCCCGTGGTACTCATCACCTCCGGCGTCAGCGGTGAAGGTAAAACCTTCCTTTCGGCCAACCTCGGCGTCGCCATGGCCCTGTCGGGCAAAAAAACAGTGGTCGTGGGCCTCGACCTGCGCAAACCCAAACTCACCCAGTACTTCGGCGAAAACAAAGACGCCAAAGGCCTCACCCACTTCCTCATCGGCCAGGCGACACCCGAAGAACTCATCCTGCCCGCATCGGTATCCGAAAACCTCTTCTACGTGCCGGCCGGCCCCCTGCCGCCCAACCCGGCCGAACTCATCCTCAATGGAAAACTGGAAACCTTCTTCCAGCACCTCCGCGAACGCTTCGACTGCATCTTAGTGGACACAGCACCACTCGGCTTAGTGGCCGATGCCCTCCTGCTCATGCCCCACGTCAGCGCCACCATCTGTGTGGCCCGCGCCGGCAAAACCGACAAAAACCTCATCCGCCTCATAGACCAACTGCACCGCGACGGTAAACTCAAGCGCCCCGCCTTAGTGCTCAACGGCGTCAAAAAGGGCAAAGGCTACGGATATGGATATGGCTACGGGTACGGATACGGATACGGATACTACCAGGATTGACCCGCAAGCGACATCTGGCGTTGAAAAAATTTTTTCACCCCTCTTGCACAGATCTTCTTTGTGCCTTTACCTTTGTGCCCGCATTTGAGGAAAAGTTCCTCGACAAACTTTACAAGCGGAAATAGCTCAGTTGGTAGAGCGCAACCTTGCCAAGGTTGAGGTCGCGAGTTCGAGTCTCGTTTTCCGCTCTCTCTTTTTCCGGCCCACGCACAGGCGTGGGTTTTTTCTTTCTCAAGCATGCCTCTGGCAAAACCCGTTGCCCGGGTGGTGGAATGGTAGACACGCAGGACTTAAAATCCTGTGGCCGTTGAGGCCGTACGGGTTCGAGTCCCGTCCCGGGCACCGATATATCGCTGTGGCAAGGCTCCTGCCTCGCCAAAACTTATTCCCTACCGCCCCACCAACGCCCACAATAACCCCAGCGCTGCGCTATACACTGCAAACCAGCGCACGTCGAGCCATTGGCCCACCACTACGCCTAACCGCTGCCGGACGTACCACGTAAGCGCCATTTTTTCCCAGAAGAAAGACAGCACTGCCGACCAGGCCACGCCCGGTAAGCCCCATAGGTGGATGAATAGAAAACCCGTGACAACTTTCAGCAAAAGTTCTGAGAGACCGACGCGGAGCAAAGCATGGGCATGCCCATAGGCCAACACAATAGCATTGGGCAGCAATACGCGGCTAATGGTGAGCAGCAGGTAAATACTGAACAGCGCTGCCGCCGGCTCGAAGGCCGGGCCGAACAGCGTGCGAAACAGCCAGGGCGACACGACGAGCAGCGCCATACTGACGGGAAACACGCGGTGAAACAGCCGCACACCCTCGCGCCGCATTTCGGCCAGCCCGGCAGCCGGTTCGGAAGCGATGCGGGCCGTGAGCGCGGTGCTCAGCCCCGAAGCCAGCGCCAGAGCCAGCGGCAGCTCGCGCGAGCCGTAGCGGTATAGGGCAAAAACGGCCTCGTCGCCATAGTACCAGCCCACTAACCAACTGTCAAACAGGACAATGGCCTGGCCCACCATCAGGTTGAGCACCAAAGGTGTCGAAAACCGCACATAACGCCGCCAGAACAACGGGCGCCACGACGGGCGAACGACGCCGCGAAGGGCTGCGACACACCACAACAGCCGGAGGAGGCCCAGCACTGCCAGCGCCTTCAGGCTGCCCAACAACCCCCAACCGGCAAAGGCCGGAAGCGCTACCGCTGCCACATAGCCGCCAAACGACAGCACGCCCCAGCCCACCAACGCCACCGAACGCCCGCGCAGCACATAGGCATGCTCAAGCGGGAGCGTGGCCAGCTGCGCCCACAAATGCAGCAGAAACCAGCCCCAACCGGCGGCGAGCGGTAGCCCCGTCAGCGCGGGCAACAGCGCCGCCCGTGCCGCCCAAAAGGCGCCGCACACGAGGGCTGATAGCAAGCCAAACAGCGCAAAAACCTGAAATAGAAAAACAGGTCGTTCCTCCGCTGCCAGGCTATGGTATTGCGGAATAACGCCTTGCAACAGGCCATTAGCCCAGAAGAAGGCCGCTACCGCGCCGGCGAAGAGCATAGCCTCAAATTGGCCGACGGCCTCCATGCCCACCGGGCTGCGCGCCAGCAACACACCGCCCAGCACCACGGCTCCGAGGCGCAGCACCTGGAAGACCTGTAAGGCCGCAGCAACAGAAAGCGGTGGGCTACGGCGCATGCTTCAGGAAGCGTTTTTGCGCCCGCGCATCCAGCCCGTCAGGCCTTCCATCATTTCGCCGAAGGTATCGAACTCTTTGCGGAAGACCACACCACCACCAGAGCGCGAGCGCCGGGTACCACCGGCAATGTCGGGTTCGGTGCGGTGATAGACACGCAGCCGCCAGTGGCGGTTTTGAGTAAACTGAATTTCTATAGTTACATCACCTCCCAAAAAAGCCTCGTTAGCGGCTGTGCCCGGGCGCGGTACACCAAGCACCTGGGAGCCTACCTGCACAGTAATGCGGTCGTCTTTGAAGCCGCCGGTCAGGCGTACTTGAAAGTCGCGGCCAACCCCGTTGAGCGCCGGCTGCTCGGGGTTGAGCTGGCTGCGGTATTCGTTGTAAATGATGTCGAATTCGATGCTCGACAACGAGCCGCCCACCCATTCGGAGGCCAGCTCATTAAGGTATTTGGACAGCTGGTTGCTCAGCATCTGGGTGAGCGTGTTGAACGCCGAGGCCATGTAGTCGCCTTCCTGGATGAAGCCAGCAGCGGTGGAGGGCGGCAGGAACGAGCCGACCACTACTAAGCCGAAGACCTGGCGCGTCAGTTCGTTCTGGTCTTGCCGCAGCAGGGCCAGTTTGCTGTCAGTCAGAGACTTGAGCTGGCCGGCGATGTTGGGAAAGGCCAGGTCGAAGCTGATGGTGGGCTTGAAGAGGTCGCCGCGCAGGTGCATGGTAACCACCGCGCGGGTGGGGCGGTTGGCTTCTAAGGTCAAATTAGGAGCCGTCGCCAGTTCGTCGCGGATGAGGTTGGTCAGTGCAGTGTTTTCGGTGTAAACGGCCTTGAGGTTGATTTGAGCGCCGAAGGGGTCGCCATACCAGGTAATGGTGCCGCCTTCTTCAACGGTGAAGGGCTTATTAACCCAGTTGAGCAGGGTAAAGAGGTATTCACCGCGCAGGATGCGGTAGGTGCCGTACATGTTGAAATCGCCTTCGCGAGTGGTAACCATGCGGATGTCGCCCGAACCGCGGCCTTTGATGATGTCGCCGGCTTGCGCGTCGAAGATGAGTTGCACTTCGGCCTCTTCGGTGATGCTCAGGTTCATCTCCAGCGACAGACCTGAGGCGGCAGGGCGCGGGCGTCGGCGGTCAGAAGTTGTTTCAGCGGTATCCGCAATGGCCGGAGCGGCGTTCCGGAAGGTAATGAAATTGATTTCCTGCACGTCGGTACTGGAGGAGCCTACCGGAATGTACAGGCGGGTATCGCGCCCTGTGGTAGCGTCAATGCGAATATCTATCTTATCGAATCTGCCCTTGAAGACGGCGTCGAAGCTACCCATAGCCTGGCCGTAGAAGAGGTCGTTGTCGCCCTGTCGTGTATTGAGGATGTGGAAGTTCGGGCTAATGCTTCGGATGCGGCAATCCACCTGCCAGTCCTGAAAGTGGTGGTGTCGCAGGCCGCCCGTGATGATGGCGGCATTGCGGCGGGTGGCGTCGAGGATGGTGTCGCCGTCGGCCCAGATGCGGTCATGGGTCAAGATGATGCGCTCGCGCGGGAGGTAGAAGAGGGCTTTGAGGTAGTCCAGTTGGAAATGCCCGTCGGCCCAGGCCTCGCCATTGACGCGGATGCGGTCGAAGGGGCCGCCCAGGTCAATGCGAGCATCGAGCGTACCGGAGGTTTTGGAGATGTCGGGCACGATGAGTTCGAGTACGCTCAGCGGGAAGGCGCGTGCGTGGACGGAGGCCTGGAACTCGCCCGGGCGAATTTCGCCCAGTTCGCCGTTGACATGTGGGCGTGCGTCGGGATTGAGCAGGAAACCCGCCGAGATGCGCAGGTCGTGCTTGTCGCGGTCTCTCAAGTAGAGCAGGGTCAGCAGAGGGGCTTTCCAGTGCACCATTTCGGCAAAGCCCATGAGCGCGCCCAGTGGCTTTTCATTGACAAAAACCGTATCGGTAGTGATATAGGCCTGCAGGTTTTTTATTTCAAAAATATCCTCGACCTCACCGTCTAAGTTAAAGATGTTGCCGCGGTAGGTGATGTTGTCTAAGGGGAAAAAGCGCTCGAAGAAGCTGAGGTCGAAGTTGGCTAAGGCAAAGCGCAGGCCGCGGCCGTCGTTGTGGCTTTCTACCATGACGCGCTTGAGGTCGTGCATCAGGTAGATGTTTTGGGACTCCCAATAGCCAGAGCGGAAGCGCACGTAGTTATCCTCTTCCATTTCCCAGCGTTCGTCAAAGAGCGTGAGGGTTGCGGTGTTGAAGTGCACATTCCACATAGCGTCCACCGTTGAGAGTTCGCCCTTGAGGAAGAGGCGCTCGACGACGGAGGTGGTGTCTTCGGCTAAGAAGAGAAAGTCAATATGTTCGGCGGAGAGGTCGCCTTCGAGGCTGAAGTGGCCCAGCGTCTGTTCGGGTGAGAGGTTAGCCCAGGGCAGGTCTATTTTGAGGCGTCCGTTGTCGCGGTTGATGCGCCAGACGACTTCGGGCTGATAGGCTTCGGCGTTGCCATAGCGCAGGGAAGGTGCTGAGGCGCGCAGGTCAATCTGACCGGTGGGTGCGTTGACGCGGGCGTCGAATTGCACTTGCTGGAGCGGAGCCAGTTCAGGTACGAACAGCTGCAAAAGATTGCGCGTGTCCTTGATGCGCAGTTTGACCTGGTAGTTGTCATTTACAGCGGTTGTGTCGGGCAGGGTGTAGCCGATGGCCTGACGAACGAGTGTCGGGTAATACCGCTGGAGTACGGTCAGCAGATTCGTCCATAGGCGGTTGACCGTGAAGTGTCCGGTGAGGCTACCGTCCAGCACGTCGGAGAACAGGATAAAGCGCCGCTGCCCCCGGGCATTGGTGGAGGCGCCAAAGGTGAGCGAGTCTAAGCGGTACACCTGTCCGTATTCTTCCAGTCGAAAATGCCGCAGCACAACGGCGCCGTAGAGGTTGTCCCAGTCGGGCGCGTAGAGTTTCAAATGTTGTACTTTACCCGACAGTATCCAGTCGCGTTCGACCAGATGGAGTTCGCACAGGTCTAAGTGCCGGATATCGGCCTTAAAATCGAACTCTGGCGTAGAGTCCTTGAGGCTGATGGTACCGTCGAAGGAGAAGGCGATATTTCGGTCGTCCATTTCGGCGCGGCCCTTGAAGACGGCCTGCTCGAAGCGCCCGTCGAGCTCGATGTTGTGGTAGTTGTAGCCTCGAAAATAGAGCGAGTCAATGGTTCCTGTGGCGCGCGTGCGGATGGTGTTGAGCGTCAGGCCTGTTCCTTCGGCGATTTTGAAATTGAAGGAGGCCAACCCAAACTGTTTATCGCCCGTCCAGGCGGCCAGGTCAAAGTCGTGCATTTCCAGAAAGCCCGAATAGCGGGCGCGTTCCTGGCCGCCTTCGAGGTCTAATTTCATGTCTAAGCGGCCATAGCCGACGTCGGAGGTGAGGTCTCCGGCCAGAATGTGGTTGGTGCCGAACAGGAAGTGGTAGTATCCACGGAAGCGGACATTGCCCAGCGTATTGAAATAGTCTGGCGGGTCGAAGCCGGGCAGGATGCGGCGCAGGGTGCGCATGTTGGTTTCGGCGCGTTCGAGGTCGAAGAGCAGGCGCATACGGTCGCTGCCTTCGGCCAGGTCGTCGCCGTCGAATTTGCCGCGCAGCATCAGGTCTTTGCCCGCATGGATGAAGAGGTTACGACCGTTGAGGCTGTTGACACGCCCATAGACCCAGCCGGAGATGTCGGCTATCAGGTCGCGGTTGTGTTCAAAGAACGTGTTGATTTTCAGGTCGGGGCTGAAAAAAGCGATGTCGCCCAGGCGGATGCGTGAGCCATCAGCCAACCGCCCGTCCAGATAGACGCGGTCGGTGAACCGCTCAAAGTCGTGGTAGGTGCGGTAGCGCAGGCTGATGGTATCGGTCAGCAGGCTGCCGTTGGTCTGCAAGCGCATGCCGTAGAGGGCCGTGAGGGTATCGGAGACATGCACCTGACGGGCCGACAGGTGTTCGATGACGAAGCCACTCTGCTCGCGCGCCTGTAGTTGCTTCAGCTGGCCGCCAAAGATTAAATCGGTGCTGGCCGTTACGCTATCGGCCTCCACAGCAATGTCGCTGACGAGCAGGTGGTCGAAGTCCATGACGCCCACCAGCCCATGACGCACAGGGGAGGCGTCGAAGCGGTCGAGCGCAAAGCGGCTATCCTGGAGCAACAGCTGCCCGACGAAAATCTGCAAGGGCTTGCTGCTGGTCGAAGTGTCGGACGGCGCCTCGGCAGCAGGCGGCGGGCTTTTCGGAGCGGCGAGCGCGCCCTCGAACTCCGCAATAGCAAAGCTGACTCCGTCCAGCGCCAGCCGCCGCACGTGCAAGCGCTGGGCGCCGGGGCTGAAGTCATCCACCTGCAGGATGCCTTCGCGCAAGTAAGCCTCCATGCGCTTGCCGTCGGCGCGGTCGTCCAGCAGAAAATACACATCGCGCAAATGCAAATAGCGCACGCTCAGGCGAAACGACGACGGCGCTTTGTCGGGCCGAGGCGGCTCTGAGGAAGCAAAGTAGTCCAGAATAAACTGCAGATTGAGCGCCTCCTTACCCTCACCGCGACGCAAAAAGAAGCGGGCTTGTTCCAGGTCAATCTGGTCGAACTCCAACCGCCCGCGCAACACCGACCACACACCACTGCGCAGCCCGGCCTTAAGCGCACCGGCATACAAAAGCGTGTCGCCTTGCTGGTCAGATACATATAGCCGGCTGAGTTCCACGCCGTCCACCAATGACAGATACACGTAGCCAACCGACACCTCCGCGCCCCAGGCCCTGGAAAGCGCCGAGGCCACCCGGTCCACTAACCAGTTCTGGACGGGCGGAAACTGGAGGACGAAACCCAGGATTATGAGCAGACTGATCCCCCAAAAGAGCACTTTTTCCACAACGGCCCATACACGCTGCCCCCATGAGCGCGCTTGGGGCGGCTCGGGATGAGGGGACTCTTCGGGCGGCAAGAGGGGCGTGTGCTCGGGCATGGTAATGCAATGCGGTGATGGGTGATTGGGTAAGTGGCCAAACAAGTTTGGCCGGCACTTTGCCAAACAAGTTCGGCGGGTACGGGTTAGCGGAGGCGGAAACTGGAGGCGCCTAAGAGGCCTTTGTCGCAGTATATGGCAGCCACATAGCTACCAGCCTTGAGGCGCTCTTCCAACTGATAAGAGAACGACAGGCGCTGGGTGGTTTCCAACACGACTTGTTTGGCTTGCTGTGCCTGTATCTCGACTGGGCCAGTAGGCGCGTACACAGTCGTCTGGATGGGATTGGCAGTAGGAATGGGCTTGCCCTTATCGTCAGTAACGACCAGGTAGAGCTTCTGGGGGCCCTGATATACTGGCGGCACGTCCACTAAGTCGAAGCTGATGAGCAATTCGCGCGCCTGACGGGCTTTGGTCACCAATTTATCTGCCCGACGCACCACCTCGACGCGGAACGACGTAGCGCGAAACTGGGCCGACTGGGTTTTACGGATTTGCTCTTCGAGCTGTTTGGCGATATCCTCCACGCGGCCCTGCAACTGGGTGTTTTCCTCTGTGAGGCGCTGGTTTTCTTCGCGCAGCTGGCGGTTCTCTTCGCGCAGCAGAGTGATGATGGTCTCATATTCGGCGCGGATTTTTTTCAAATCCTCTATTTGCTTTTCTAAGGCCTTCACCTCGCGGCTGGCGTCGGCTTTTATTTGCTTGATGACAATTTCTTTCTGTTCGACAATCGTGGCCGATTGAGCGATCTGCCCTTGCAGGCTTTCGTTCTCGGTACGCAGGGCGGCGTAGTCCTGCGAGAGGTTGTCCAACTCTTGTTCCAATTGCAGTTTCACCTGGGTCAGGGAGTCCACCAATACTTCTTGTTGGCGAAGGCTTTTCTGATACTCCTGGCTTTTATTCCAGAATACCCACCCTATGGCTGCCGAGGCCAGCAGGAGCAGGGTAACGATGATGGCATAGATGCGAGAATTTCCCGTCGTGCTCATAGTGTGTGCTGCAAGTTAGAATGAGAAGAATGAAAAATGAAAGGTGAAGGATGTACCGTTATTTGCCGGGGTTGCCTCTTCGGTTTTGCCGTTATGCGTCTTTTCGACAACGACAAAAGCGGCCCAAACAGACGAATTTTTCATCAAAATACAGTTATTTTTTCGTAAAAAAAACCGACGGCTAACCGACGAAAGGCTGCACATGCAGCTGGCGCGTGTCGGCTTGGAAGGCCAGCAAATGGCCCAGACCTTTATCGCCGTGTGTGGGTGCATAAACGCAGCCGTTGTCCAAGTTGAGGTATCGCTGTTGGTCTAAACGTTGGAGTTGTTGTTCGATGGTCTCCAGCGGCATGGGCGTGTGTCCGTGCAGGAGGATACGGTTGCCCAGCCATTCGTAGTTGATATCGCCATACCATCGGCGCGCCCACAGCAGAGAGATGGTATCTTCCAAAGGATCGGGGAAGTAGAAATTCACTCCAGCGTGCACGCATAGGTAGCCCTCCGTTTCATACCACAGGGGCATGGCTTGAAAGAATTCCATGTACTTTTGAGGAATATCTTCGGGCTTGCTGACGCCGAAACTTTCTAATGTTTGTGGGCCGCCGTTGAGTTCGAGCCAGTTTTCCCTGCAGTAGCGGTCTTCGAGGGCATCTAAGATCATTTGTTCGTGGTTGCCGCGCAGGCAAACGGTCTGGATGCCCGATGCCTGCAATTGCCACGCGATATCCACGACGCCTTTGCTGTCGGGGCCGCGGTCTACGAGGTCGCCCATAAAAACCACTGAGTCGCCGGCTTTCGGCCTCAGGCGCTTCAGGAGGGCTTCCAACGTGCGGCGGCACCCATGCACGTCGCCAATGAAGTAGGTAGGCATAAGCAAAGGGTTACCTGGATTTCTGTTTGTTGAGCCGCTCTAACGCTTCTTTGGGTTCGGCGTAGTTGGGCGACATTTTGCTGGCCTGCACATAGTCGGCGCGGGCGGCTTCGGGGTTGCCCATGAGTTCGCTGGTCAGGCCGCGATAGTAGTAGGCCATGACGAAGAGCGGATCGGTCTTCACAGCAAGGTTGAAGTGATCGTAAGCCTTGCTCATGGAGTCTAATTCCAGGTAAATCATGCCCATGTCGAAGTAGGCATTGGAGTAGTCGGGATTGCGCCGCACGATGTCGCGATAGATGGCGAAGGCCTGGTCAAATTCGCCGCGCACTTTGTAGAAGACGGCTTTAAACTCACGAGCCTCTAAGTTGGTCGAGTCCACGCGCAAGACGTTATCGAAGCATTGCAGGGCCATGGGGTTGTCCTGATTTAGGTAAATGCGGCCCATGAACATCCAGGCGTCGGCGTTTTCGGCGTCGTGCTGGACGGCTTTTTTAAAGGAGGCAAGTGCTTTGGTAGTATCGCCCATGTCTAAGGCTACGCGCCCGGCCATGAAGAAGGCTTCGGGATGTTGCGGCTGCAGGCGGAAGATGCGGTCGAGGGTGGCCAGAGCGTCGCCGTGCTGGCGCACGATGAGCTGGAATTCGCTCAGTTTGAGCAGCGTAGGTATGCGCTCCGGGAAGCGCTCGGCGGCTAACTTCAGGACGTCAATGGCCCGTTTAGAATCGTTGGGGCGTGCGTAGTCAATCAGCACGTCGGCCAACAGGTGGTAATACTCCGGCTTCATCGAGTCTATGCTCATGGCCGTTTGCAGGTCGGATAAAGCTTCATCGAAGCCATCCAGCTGGTAGTAAGCCTCCGCGCGCAGGTAATAAAGCGAGTCGTTTTTGGGCTCTTGTTCAATGAGGCGCGTCAGGCGTGCTATCTCCGGGTCGGTCGCCAGGTGCAGATAGGCCTCCGGAACCTTTTTAGAGTCGCTCTTGCAGGCCAGAAAGAGCAGACTACCGAGCAGCGCCGCAAAACCGGCCAACTTATGAACTATGGTCCTCTCTGTCAGGTACCATGTTGATGCTGTCAAATACTGCATTGTTATTTTCTTCATGTCTCTTTATCCCTTCGTGTCTTAGCGGTGAAAACAGCCCGGCGAAAATTCTTCGGGCTTTTGTGGTGAAAACACGTCCCGGCAAAGGTAAACAACAAACGCACAGTGCCGTTTTAGTGCTATTTTAAGCCGAAACATGGAACTCTATTACCGCGAATTTGGGCAGGGCACGCCGGTGGTCATCCTGCACGGCCTATTTGGTTTTTCGGACAATTGGCAGACGCTGGCTAAAGCCCTTTCCGAAGACTACCTCGTCATCACGCCCGACCTGCGCAACCACGGTCGCTCGCCGCACGCGCCCACGCATTCGTATCCCGAAATGGCCGAAGACCTGCGCGCTTTTCTGGACAGCCATGGCATCTACACCACCACTCTCATTGGCCATTCGATGGGCGGTAAGGTGGCCATGCAGTTCGCGCTCGAACACCCTGACCGCGTAGAGCGCTTAGTCGTGGTGGACATCGCCCCGGGCGCCGCTGAAAGTAATCATGAGGGCATTTTTGAGGCGCTGTTATCCCTGAATATCAACGAACTGAAGACAAGGGAAGAGGCTGACGCCATTCTTCAGCAACGCATCCCGGAAGTGAGTATTCGGCAGTTTTTGCTCAAAAACCTGACGCGAAACCCTGACGGGTCATTTGCCTGGAAGATGAACCTACCGGTGCTGTGGGCGCATTACGCCGACATTCTGGCGCCGGTGCAGGGCGAACCATTTGACAAACCTACCCTATTTGTGCGCGGCAGCCGCTCGAATTACATCCAGGACGACGACCTGCCGCTCATTCGCACGCTGTTTCTGCAGGCGCGCGTGGAGACCATCGAGGGCGCCGGGCACTGGGTGCACGCCGAAAAGCCGCAGGAGCTGCTCACGCTGCTCCGCAACTTCCTGGCATCCCCTTGATGGATTTACCTCAGGCATCGGATTGGCCCGGCTCAGTCCACGTTATCGTGCAGGTAGCTGTTGCCGTTGGGTCGTATTTCGACGTCGTCGTCTTCAATAGAGAGCGTCCATTCCGACATTTCACGCGCATCGGACTCGGGTACGTCATCGAGTTTGAGGCCTTGGCGCAGGTAGGCGGGCTGGCTTTCTAGTTCGATGATGGTTTGCGGTGAGTTGAGCTTGACCACACTAAGTGGCCGGCTTTGGGCTTCCTGGCGGCGGCGCTGCGCTTCTATGAGGCGCTGGCGGCGTTCTTCGGGTGTCAGGTCAGGTGTGGATGCGCTGCTGGGCTTCAGGAACGGCTCACCGGATTTGGGCCGTGCGCTGTCCACGGTAGAGCGCACGCTGTCGAAGTCAAACTCGATGGTGGGCGCCTTTTTGGGCGTGTCCGGTTCTTCGTCGGCCTGAGCGGTGACGGTGGCCAACGAAGGTTTGGGCGCATCTTCGTCCAAATGCAGCACTTGCTTGCTGCCGGAAGAGGCTGGCGTTTGCGCGCGCGAGGTAGCGGGTACCTGAGGCATTTTGCGCGAAGCCTCGAAGCCGGTGGCGATGATGGTTACGCTGATTTTCTCGCCCAGCCGCTCATCGAAGCAATTGCCCCAGATGAGGTTAGCGTTTTCGCCGGCCTCCTGCTGGATGAACTCCGTTATTTCGAAGATTTCATCCATGGTAGCCTCTTTGGTGCCGGAGGTAATGTTGACTAAGATGTTTTTGGCGCCGAAGATGTTGTTGTCTTCGAGTAAGGGGGAGTTGAGGGCTTCGTCCACGGCGCGGCGGGCGCGTCCGTCGCCTTCGACGGCGGCGGTGCCCATGACGGCCACGCCGGAGCCACGCATGACGGTGTTGACGTCCTCAAAGTCCACATTGACGTAGCCAGGCACGGTGATGATTTCAGCAATGCCTTTAGCAGCCGTGCACAGGATGCTGTCGGCTTGCGAAAAGGCCGCCGAGACGCCCATATTGCCGTAAATAAGGCGCAACTTGTCGTTGCTGATGACCACGAGGCAGTCCACGTTTTTGCGGAGTTCTTCTAGGCCCTCGTAGCCGTTGTTAACACGGATGCGACCCTCGAAAGAGAAGGGCAGGGTAACGATGCCCACCGTCAGGATGCCCATTTCCTGCGCCGTTTTGGCGATGATGGGTGCCGCGCCAGTGCCGGTACCACCGCCCATGCCGGCGGTGATGAAGACCATTTTGGCGCCATCGTCCAGAAAGCGTTTGATTTCTTCGATGCTTTCCATGCAGGCGCGTTTGCCGATTTCGGGTTTGCTGCCCGCGCCGCGGCCCTCCGTCAAGCTGGCGCCCAGCGGAATTTTTACGGGCACTGGGCTGAGGCTCATGGCCTGTGCATCGGTGTTGCAAATGGCGTAGTCCACGCCAACGATGCCTTGCTTGTACATGTATGTAACGGCATTCGAGCCGCCGCCGCCCACGCCAATGATTTTTATGATGGAAGGCTCTTCCTTGCGGTTTAAATCGAACAACATAGCGTCGAAAATTTTAGAAGGTGAACGAACAACGCTGCCTCCGGCTCGGGGGCAGCGGCTCTATTTCTTAAAATCAATGTCAGGTTCAGCCTCGAACCACTCTTTGGTTTTGCGCAAGACGCTGTCTAACCAGCTGGCCGGCTTTTCTTCCGCCACGTTGGAAGGTTCTTTCTGGCCGTTGGCCGCCTGTGCTTCGGCGAGCTTTTCCTGGCGGCGGACGTCGTCTAATCCTCTGATTAGCAGGCCGATACCCGTGCTGAAGATGGGACTGTTGACGCTTTCGCGGTAGCCGTGGGCCAGGTGCTCGACGGGCAGACCAATGCGGCAGCTCATGCCGGTGTGCAGCTCGGCCAGCTTGTCGGCGTGTTGCAGCAGGGCGCCGCCGCCGGTGAGGACGATGCCACCGATGAGTTTGCGTTCGTAGCCGCTGCGCCGAATTTCCCACAGGACGTAGTCAAAGATTTCCTCCATACGCGCCTGGATGATGCGCGCCAGGTTCTTCTCGCTGATTTCCTTGTGGTCGCGCCCGCGCAGCCCCGGGATGGTGATGATGCGGTTGTCATAGACCTCTGAGGCCAGCGCCGAGCCAAAGCGCACTTTGAGCTTTTCGGCCTGCGGTTGCAGCACCGTGCAGCCCTCTTTGATGTCGGACGTAACCACATTACCCCCAAAGGGGATGACCGCCGTGTGGCGGATGATGTTGTCGTGGAAGACCGTGATATCGGTAGTACCACCGCCGATATCCACCAATGCTACGCCGGCCTGGCGCTCCTCTTCGTAGAGCACGGCTTCAGCGCTGGCAATGGGCTCCAGTGTCAGGTCGGCCACCTTCAACCCTGCTTTTTCAATGCAGCGATAGAGGTTGTTAATGGCCGTTATCTGGCCGGTGATAATGTGGAAATTGGCCTCCAGCCGCACGCCACACATGCCGATGGGGTCGGAAATGCCCTGCTCGTTGTCCACCGTGAATTCTTGCGGAAAGACGTGGATGATCTTGTCGCCCGGCGGTAGCACGAGCTTGAACATGTCATTGACTAAGCGGTCAATGTCGCGCCGCGAGATTTCGGTGTGGTCGTTTTCGCGCGTCAGAATGCCGCGATGCTGCAGGCTCTTGATGTGCTGGCCTGCAATGCCGACATAGACGGTATGAAACTTCATGCCGGCCTGCCGCTCGCAGATGTCTACGGCTTCGCGGATGGCGTTGACGGTCTTTTCAATGTTGCTGACGACACCGCGCAGTACGCCGGTGCTTTCGACTTTCCCTACACCGAGGATTTCGAGTTTTCCATGCGCGTCCCGGCGCCCGGCCAGACAACACACTTTGGTGGTGCCAATGTCGAGCGCAACAACCACATCGGTGGTTTGTGGTGCTAATTCGGTCATGGTGTGCAAAGGTTACGTGAAAAAATAAGGTTCCTGCCGTGGTTGTCCTTTGCACCCTTCCTGTATTCCCGGGCACAAAGGTAATGTGCTGTTGTTGTTGATATACAATTTCTTACAAAAAATCGCATGAGCCGATTGTTTTGTCTTATCGCCGACAGACCACCTGGCCGTCGTATTTGAGCGAAAGGGTCTTGTACTTGCGCCAGCCCGCATAGGGCATACCTTCTTGATAGAATATTTTCAGACGTTTCAATTTGTCTTCCACATTCCGCAGGTTGCCTAGCAGGATTTTCTGGTCGCCAATGAGCGGTATGAGGGTGAATTCGCCCGCCTGGTTGAGGTGTATTTGCTGAATGAATACCGACCACACAGGGTCGTCCTGCAACAACAGGGCTAACTGAAAAACCTCTTTGAGCGTGTTTTTCTTTTTCATTAAAAAATCTGGCGCGTAGGGCGCTATGTGTCCTGTAGCTACCAGCACGCGCGGCGTGTGCAGCGGTGAGAACGGCATCATGGCGCCGGTTTTGTCTAAGTAGTAGTTGCCTCCGTTGTTGTCTAACACGCGCAGCACTGGCTCGCGCTGCTTAACGCGAATGTGCAGCACATTGTCTTGCGACACATACGCATCGGCCGCGACCACAAACGGGTCTTCTTCTACCACCGTTTCTATGCGGTGCAAATCGAGCTGGCCAATCTCGGTGCTCCGCAGGGTATTGCCAAAAGCGAGCACCAAGCGCTGACGCACTTCGCGCTCGCTCAGCAAGCTGGCACCGCTTTCCAACGGGCGAATGTCTATCTGGACTTCTGCCGTGAAATCGCGCTGCCGACGCGACACCGACGACAGTAGAATAACGCCCACTGCGGCTAAAAAAAGCCACAGGACAATCCGCTCATATCGAATAGGCGGCAAACGGTAATTTAATAAATCAGATAAACGCATATTCATCAGTAACCGTCAAACTTGTTTGGCTAAGTACCGGCCAAACTTGTTTGGCCCAAATTTTCAAATATTCAACCGCTCTGCCAGCGGTCGTACCAGCGTATCAATATCCCCTGCCCCCATAGTGAGCACCATATCAGGCATTCGCCGGCCCACTTGCCAGACGAGGTCTTCTTTGCGCACGAGATGTTTGTCTTTGAGTTTCATTTTATCTAAAATCAGTTGTGAGCTTACGCCCGGTATGGGTTGTTCGCGCGCCGGATAGATGGGCAGCAAGAAGCAGGCATCCAGCAGGTCGAGCGCGGCGGCGAAGTCGTCGGCGAAGTCGCGCGTTCGCGAGTAGAGGTGTGGTTGGAAGACACCGACCAGTTCGCGGTCGGGGAAGAACATGCGCGCGGCCTGGATGGTAGCGCGGATTTCGGCGGGGTGGTGTGCGTAGTCGTCCACCAGGATGATGTCGGGCTGGCGCAGGATGAACTCGAAGCGGCGTTTGACGCCTCTGAATTCGGACAGGTAGTAGCGCATCCCGTTTTCGTTGGCTCCGGCGGTGTGGGCAGCGCCCCAGGCGGCTAAGGTATTTTCCACGTTGTGGCGGCCTGGCAGCGCCAGTTGCAGGTTTGGATAGGTAGTGCTTGGGGTTTGAATGTCGAAGACGACGTAGCCGTCTTTGATGTGGATATCTTTTGCCTGGATATCGCCGGCTTCGATGCCGAAGGTGAAGGCGTAGCGTCCGCTTTGGCGCAGCGTATTGGCTACGTCTTCTAAGGGCAGGCCGTGTTTGTAGAAGAGCGTTCCGCCCGGCTTTATTTGTAAGGCGAACTGTTTGTATGCGGCTATCACGGCTTCGGGCGAGCCGTAGATGTCTAAGTGGTCGGGGTCGAGCGAGTTGATGACGGCGATTTCCGGCTCTAAGTGCAGGAACGAGCGGTCGTATTCGTCGGCTTCCACCACGACCCAGTCGCTGTGGCCCAGGATGAAGTTGCTGTCGAAGTTGACGGCGATACCGCCGAGGAAGGCCGTAGGCGAGATGTCGCCGTTTATCAGGAACCACAGGGTGAGGGTCGAGGTGGTGGTTTTGCCGTGTGTACCGGCGATGGCGATGCAGCGTTTGCCGCGGCTGATGAGGCCCAGCACTTCGGCGCGTTTCAGGATAGGGTATCCGTGTTGGCGCAGCCAGACGAGTTCAGCGTGGTCGGTGGGCACGGCGGGCGTCCAGACGACCAGGTCCACGTGTTGTGGGATTTGGCTGATGTCTTCGTGATAATGGATGTGCATGCCCTCTGCCGCCAGCGCGCGCGTCAGGTCGGTTTCGGTGCGGTCGTAGCCGTGCACTTCGGCGCCCAGATGGCGGAAATAGCGCGCCAGGGCCGACATGCCGATGCCGCCGATTCCGATGAAATAGATTGTCCTGATGTCCTGCAGTTTCATAGCATTTGCGGATGGTTTATGAGGTTGAAGGAGTGTAGGTGGTCTGTTCGCACAGGCGCAACGCTTCGAGGGCGATGGCTTCGGCGGCATTAGGCCGGGCAAAGGGTTGCAGGTGTTGGCGCAGGACGGCCTGGCGCTGTGGGTCGTCGAGTAGGGCCAGGGCTTCGGGCAGCAGACGCTCTGCGGCTTCGGCGTCGGGTACGAGCAAGGCGGCGCCGCATTTGGCCAATGCTTCGGCGTTGCGCGTCTGGTGGTCTTCAGCCACGTTGGGTGAGGGCACGAGCACGGCTGGCTTGCCCACGACGGCTAATTCGCTGATGGTCAGCGCGCCGGCACGGGCAATGACCACATCGGCAGCGGCATAGAGCAGGTCCATGCGCTCGATGAAGGGCCGCAATTGTATATTGGGCAGGCGAGCCGTTGCACCGTTGCGGTATTGTTTTTCGTAGTAGCGCCCGCATTGCCACAGCACCTGAACGTCGGGGCGTTGGGCCAGCAGGTCGGTGCTCCGGGCCATGGCCTCGTTGAGTGTGCGCGCGCCCAGACTACCGCCCACGACGGCCAGCGTCTTACGGCCTTCTTTCAAGTCATAAAAAGCCAACCCTTCGGCACGCTTTGAGGCGACTTCCAGCAGATCGGCGCGCACCGGATTGCCGGTAAGCGCAATGCGCTCGGCCGGAAAGTAGCGCTCCATGCCTTCGTAAGCCACGCACACGCGCTGCGCCCGGCGGGCCAGATGTCGGTTGGCGATGCCGGCATACGAGTTGGCTTCGTGGATGAGCGTCGGCACACCCATACGCTGGCTGACCCGCAGGGCCGCCCACGACGCATAGCCCCCTGTGCCGATGGCCACATCTGGCCTAAAGTCGCGCACAATGCGCCGGGCCGCCTGCCAGCTGCGCCACAATTTGAAGGGTAAAGCCAGGTTTTGCCGCAGGCTGTTCCACGAAAGACCACGCTGCAAGCCAGCGATGTCAATACCCACAATACGATAGCCCGCTTGCGGGATGCGCTCCATTTCCATACGGCCATTAGCTCCCACGAACAAGAACTCCGCCTCCGGCTGCAGGCGCCGCAGCGCGTCGGCAATAGCGATGGCCGGGAAGATGTGCCCTCCCGTGCCGCCACCGCTAATCAGTATGCGAAGTTGCTTGTTCATGATTTAACCGCTTCGTCTAATTTTTCAATGAAACGCGACACACTCAGGATGGTGCCCACCGAAATGGCGCTGAACACCAGACTGGTGCCTCCTTTGGAAACAAACGGCAGCGTCAGACCCGTCGTCGGCACTAAGTGCACCGATACGGCGATGTTGGCCAGCGCCTGAATGGTAATGAGCAGGCCCAGCCCAATGGCCAAAAAAGCGCCGAAAACCTTCGGACTGCGCGTAACAAGCACTACCGTTCGGAAGAACAACAGTACATAAAGCCCTAGTACCAATAGCCCGCCTATCAGGCCGTATTCTTCGCAAATGATGGGGAAAATGAAGTCGTTTTGCGAATAGGGCAGGTAGTTGCGCGAAACCGAGTTTCCGGGTCCTACGCCCAGTAAGCCGCCGCGCGCAATGGCGATTTTGGCCTGCTCCACCTGGTAGCCGCCGTTCTCATCGTGCAGAAAGGTATTCACGCGGCTGATCCATGTATCCACCCGAACCACATCAGGCGCCGAGCGACCAATGGCAATGAGCAGTGCCAGCGTAACTACGCCTAACAGAATGAGCAGGAAGATATATTTGTAATGCACCCGCCCAATGAACATCAACACTAAGCAGGTAAAAAACAAAATGGCCGCCGTCGAAAGGTTGGCCGGCGCTATCAGGCCGCAAATAAGAATGACCGGCACGATGATAGGCATAAAAGCATCTTTGAAAGACTTGATGTAATCCTGCTTTTTGGTTAGCTCCTGCGCCACGTAGATGATGAGGGCCAGTTTAGCCATGTCGGAGGACTGAAAGCCAAAGGGCATCCAGGGCAAGTCCAACCAGCGCGAAGCGTCGTTAACACTCTTACCTATTGCCAGCGTCAATATGAGTAGCGGCACGCTCCAAAACAGCAACCATTTCCCCAGCTGCTGATAGCGCCGGTAGTGGATCCGATGGCACAGCCACACTAGCCCCAAGGCGACCATTACATGCAGGAAGTGGTTGAGGAAATACGACGTCGTACTGCTGGCCCGCCCCTGCCACGTCAGCGCGCCGGCGGTGGAATAGACTGCCAACAGGCCGATGAAACTCAGCAAGACGACAACCATCCAGATGGCGCGGTCGCCTTTGATACCGGCAGTTATTTGTTGAACGAGGAACGTCATAGGATAGTCATTGAGCAGTTTTTTGAACGAGTGTTAGCACGGCCTGGCGGAACTGGTTGCCGCGGTCTTCGTAGTTTTTGAACAAATCGAAGCTGGCGCAAGCCGGGCTGAGCAGTACAGTGTCGCCCGGTTGGCTCAGGCGTGCGGCGGCGGCCACGGCCTGTTTGGCGCTGCGGGCTTCTTCTATGGGCTTACCTAAGGGCTGGAAGGTCTGAAGTAGCTTGCTGTTGTCGGCGCCCAAGAATACGAAAGCACGCACCTTTTCGCGGGCCAGCGGCAGCAGCGGGGTGTAGTCGTTGCCCTTGTCGGTGCCGCCCATAATCCAGATGGTGGGTGTTTTCATGGCTTGCAGGGCGTATTGGGCGGCCTCCACGTTGGTGGCTTTGCTGTCGTTGATCCAGGTGATGCCGTTGGCTTGGGCCACCTGTTCCATGCGGTGCGCCGGCGGTGTGTAGGTAAGCAGCCCTTCCTGTATTTTGTTGGGGGGGGCCTTCATGAGCAGGGCCATGCGTACAGCGAAATAGGCATTCATAGCGTTGTGCGGCCCGAGCAGTCGGCTACCGTTGAGGTTGAAGACGCTTCGGCCTATGTGTATCTGCCCGTCTGTGATGTCGTGCGGATGCAGGGCAATTGCGGCGGCTCCGCTCCAGTAGGGGTGTCGGGTCATGTAGTCCACGGTTACGGCATCGGCGGCGTTGTAGAGAAAGGCATCGCGCGTGCGCTGGTTTTTGCGAATGCGAAACTTGGCTGCAGCGTAGCGCTCCATGTCGTAGCCGTAGCGGTCCAAGTGGTCGGGCGTGATGTTGAGCAGGGCAGCGATGTTGGGTTTGAAGCGCTCGATATCTTCCAACTGGAAGCTGCTCACCTCGAGCACGAAGATGCGCGAGCGGTCGCGGTTGCCTTCGCGCAGGTGTTGGCAGACCAATTCGGCAAAGCTGTTGCCCACGTTGCCAGCCAGGTACACGTTCAGCCCCGCTGTGCGCATCAGGTGATGCGTTAGCGTGGTCGTGGTGGTCTTGCCGTTGGTGCCCGTGATGGCCACGATGCGGCAGGGCCCTACAAAGCGGGCGGCAAACTCGATTTCTCCTATAATGGGCACGTTATGCGCCCGAAATGCCTTGAGCACGGGGGTATCCTGCGGAATGCCGGGGCTTTTGACCACCCGTTGCACCCAGTCCACCGAGCGGTGGCCCAACAGCCACGGCAGGGTGTGTCCGCCGCTTTCGTAAGGGATGCCCGCTTCGTCTAAGCGCTTGCGGTACTCCGGCCGGATTTCACCCGCATCTGACACACGCACCTCAAAGCCCAGCTGCCGGGCCAACAGGGCTGCCCCTGTGCCGGACTCTCCTGCGCCAAGAATTACGATGTGTTGTTTGCCCATGCTTACCGAATTTTAAGCGTGATGACGGCCAGTACCGCCAGCATAATTTGCACAATCCAGAAGCGCACCGAGATGGTAACCTCGTGGTAGCCTTCCCTTTGAAAATGGTGATGCAGGGGCGCCATTTTGAAAATCCGGCGGCCCTCGCCGTATTTCTTTTTAGTGCGTTTGAAATACCACACCTGCAAAATGACCGACAGGTTTTCTACCAAAAACACCCCGCACAGGATGGGGATGAGCAGCTCTTTGCGCAGCACAATGGCTAAGGCCGCAATGATGCCGCCCAGCGTCAGGCTGCCCGTGTCGCCCATGAAGACGCGCGCCGGAAACACATTGTACCACAAAAACCCGATGCACCCTCCCAACAGGCAAGCCGAAAACACCACCAGCTCGCCCGTGTGCGGCAGGAAGAGGATTTTCAGATAATCTGCCGCCACTGCGTTGCCGCTTAGAAAAGCCATGATACCCAGCGACATGATGACGATGGCCGAAACGCCTGCCGCCAGCCCGTCTAAGCCGTCGGTCAGGTTGGCACCATTGCTCACCGCTGCAATGACGAACACCGTCATGAGCAGAAAAACTATCCACACCAAGCGGCTAGCGTTGTCGCCCAAAAACCACAGCAGACGCGAGTAGTCGAGTTCATTGTTTTTAAAAAACGGCACGTTCGTAATCGGCGCTTTGGCATGCACCAGTTCCTTGTAGGTGTTGGGGCCGGTCTTTACATAGACGTACTTCTTGATTTCATAGCCGTGTTGAAGGGCCTTCTCGGGTTCCATGCGCACCACTACGTCGTCGCTGGCCAGCATAGTGATGCCAACGATGAGGCCCAGCCCGACCTGGCCAAGGATTTTAAAGATGCCTTTCAGGCCTTTTTTGTCTTTTTTGAAGACCTTGATGTAGTCGTCCACAAATCCGATGGCACCCATCCAGAGCGTGGCCGTGATCATGAGCAGGATGTAAACGTTGTCCAATCGCGCCAGCAGCAGGCACGGGATGAGCGTGGCCGCAATGATGATGATGCCGCCCATCGTAGGCGTGCCCGCCTTCAGGTTTTCGCCCTGCAGCCCCAGATCGCGCACCGTCTCGCCAATCTGCAAGCGTCGCAGCATATTGATGATGCGCTTGCCGATGACCAGCGAAATGAGCAGCGACAGGATCATCGCCGCCCCCGCCCGAAACGAAATAAACTGAAACAAACCCGCCCCCGGCAGGTCAGTCATCTCGGATAGCCATTGAAAAAGGTGGTAAAGCATCTATGTTGATTTTCATTTCCCAGTAACCGCCAAACTTGTTTGGCCGAAAAATGCCGGGGCGATTTTCCATCGCCCCCGGCGTTGTCCAAAAAAATAGTCCCTCCACTATTTTTCCTTAGCGATGGCCTGGCCATAAGCCGTGCTATCGCTGAGTCCCAGATAGGTTTGCAGGACGAGTTTATCATCGAAAGCGTGTTTGACTCCGTTGATTTCCTGATACTTTTCGTGTCCTTTTCCGGCGACGAGGATGATGTCGCCGGGTGCGGCCATTCGGCAGGCAGTTTTGATAGCCTGTTCGCGGTTTTCGATGGTGAGCGTGCGCATGCGGTCGTCGGGCGTGAGGCCTGCTTCCATGTCGTGTAGGATGGCGTGGGGGTCTTCGGTGCGCGGGTTGTCGCTGGTCAGGATGGCCTGGTCGCTCATTCGGGCGGCGATTTGGGCCATGATCGGGCGTTTCGTTTTATCGCGGTCGCCGCCGCATCCGACGACGGTGAAGATACGCGCGGGTCGGCGGCGTAGTTGTTGGATGGTTTCCAGCACGTTTTGCAGGGCGTCGGGGGTGTGGGCATAGTCCACGATGCCGATGCGGGGCGGTTGGCTGTTATCCCGTACGACTTCGAAGCGACCTTCGGCGCCGGTGAGGTTGCTCAGTGCCGTGAGGGTGGGTTCTTTTTTGAGGCCGAGCAGGCTGGCCACGGCGTAGGCTGCGGTGAGGTTGTAGGCATTGAATACGCCGACCAGTCGGGCGTGCATTTGGGCGCCGTCTATGTCTAAGTGTAGGCCGGTCAGTGCGTTATCCAGTACTTTGGCTTTGAAGTTGGCCGGTGTTTTGAGTGCGTAAGTGTAGTGTTGGGCGCGCGTGTTTTGCAGCATGAAGGTGCCGTTTCGGTCGTCGGCATTGACGAGGGCGAAGGCCGAGGGTGGTAGTTCGTCGAAGAGCAGTTTTTTGGCGTTGCGGTAGTTGGCGAAGGTGCCGTGGTAGTCTAAGTGGTCGTGTGTCAGGTTGGTGAACACCGCTCCGGCGAGGTGGATGCCGGCGATGCGGCGCTGGTGGATAGCGTGGCTGCTGGCTTCCATGAACACTTCGGTGCAGCCGGCGTCGGCCATCTGGCGCAGTAGCATATGCAGGCTGACGGCGTCGGGGGTAGTCAGGGCGCTGGGAATGATTTGCTCACCGATGCGGTTTTCCACCGTGCCGATGAGGCCTGCTTTGCGGCCTAAGGCGGTGAAGAGCTGGTGCATGAGGGTGGTGGTCGTGGTCTTCCCGTTGGTGCCCGTAACGGCCACGACGCGCATCTGGCGCGAGGGGTGGCCGTAGAAGGCCGAAGCCAGATGGCCCAGCGCTTCGGCGGCATTGTTGACGGTTACAAAAGCCAGCAACGCCGGCTGCTTCAGCTCTTCTGGCCAGTATTCAGCGATGATGGCCGCAGCGCCGCGCTCTAAGGCCTGGCCGATAAACTGGTGCCCATCTACCGAAACACCGCGCACGGCCACAAAGCAGTCGCCCGGCTCTACGCGCCGGCTATCGAACTGAATAGCGCGCACCTCCGTGTCTGACGGGTAGTGGGCGCTGTGTAGGCCGGGCACACTGTTCAAGAGTTGTTCCAGCAGCATGGCGGTCGTTCAGTTGAGGGTCAGGGTGATAATGGGGCGGCCCTGAATGGGCGTTCCCGGCGATAGGCTTTGGCCTACGACTTTGCCCACGCCCTTAATGCGGACGCGGCAGCCGCGATTTTCCAATAGCGGCAGGGCATCTTTGAGGCCCATGCCGATGACAGAAGGCACCAGCTGCTCCGACACGATGCGCGGCAGCACCAGCAGCGAGTCGTTGCGCGCCGTCAGAACGCCATAGGTGGGCCAGTTGCGCTCGATGTAGGCCTCCAGTTCGAGCCAGCGAAGGGCAGCCTTCAAGTCTTCGCCTTTGCCGGCATCTAAGACGGGCAGTTGGGCCGTTTCTAAGCGTGGGCGCTCGCCGCGGTTGACGGGCGGGTGCAGTTCGGGCTTGAGGGCGAAGCACTTATCTGCGATTTCGCGAAACACGGGCGCTGCCGCTTCGGCGCCGTGGTAGCCGCCGCGTTTGGGTTCGCTGATGACCACGATGCACGAATATACCGGATTATCGGCCGGGAAATAGCCGCAGAACGTGGCCTGGTAACGGATGCCGCCGCGGGCTTTGAACTTGTGGTAGTTCAGCTGCGTGGTGCCCGTTTTACCTGCGATGCTGTACAGGCTAGGACGGATGTTGCGCGCTGTGCCCGTTTCCACCACCTCGCGCATCAGCTCGCGCGCGCGGGCGATAGTGTTGCGGCTGGCGATGCGGCTGTCGAGCACCGTCGGTTTGAAGACTTTCAGCGGCTCGCCGTCGCGCTCGATACGCTCTACTAGATACGGCTTCATGCGGCGGCCATTGTTGGCCACCGAATTATAGAAGGTGAGCGTTTGCAGCGGTGTGAGCAGCACCTCGTAGCCGATGCTCATCCAGGGCAGTGTGGTGCCCGACCAGCGCGCTTTGGTGTCGCCGGGTGTTTTGATGTACGGCGGTTCCTCGCCGCCCACTTCGATGCCGGTGGGCTGGTGCAGGCCGAATTGCTGTAAGCGCTCCACAAATGCTGAGGCGCGGCGCGTATCGCCGTAGTAGCGCTGTACCATGGTAGCCGTGCCCACGTTTGATGACTGGGCAAAGACCTGACGGATGGTCATCGAGTCCAGCCCGTGTGCAATGGCGTCGGCCAGTTCATCTTTGTAAAACTTCACTCGACCGCCATAGACCGGTATTTTTTGATTGAAATCATCGATGTGGTTATCTTCCAGAAGGGCCATGAAAGAGGCCAATTTGAACACTGAGCCGGGCTCAACGCGCTCGCCGATGGCGTAGTTGAACGTTTCCCACCAGTTGCCTTCCGGCGTTCGGCCCAAATTGGCAATGGCGCGAATAGCGCCCGTTTTGACTTCCATGACGATAGCGCAGCCGTGGTCGGCGTCGTGCTCTTTGAGCGCCTTCAGCAGCGCATTTTCTGCGGCTTCCTGGATGTTGATGTCAATCGTTGTAACTAAGTCATCGCCTGGGCGCGGTTCGATTTCGGCCAGGTCGTTTACCGGGATATACATATCGCCGGGCACGCGCAGCATGAGGCGTTGGCCTGGCTCTCCACCCAGCACGGCATTGAAGCTGCCCTCCAGCCCTACGGGCAAGATGTCTTTGCCGCGCACGTAGCCGATAGTGCGCTGCGCCAAGAGCTTGAACGGCCGCTGGCGGTTGTAGGTCTGCTCCACAATCAGGCCGCCTTTGTGGCGGCCCAAACGGAACATCGGGAAGGTTTTCACCTGCATCATCTGGCTGTAATTCAGCCGCTTCGCAATGGGTACGTAGCGGATGCCCGGTGTCCGGTTGTCGGCCTGGCGCAATTTTATCAGCCAGTCCTTGTATGCCCCCGGGGTGTACTGCTGGTCAATGTAGGTGGATAGCAGCCAGGCCAGGCTGTCCACGTTTTCATAGAAGATTTTGTCGGTCAGCCCTTCGGCTTTAGGGTCGAAATAGATGTCGAAATACGGCAGCGATGTAGCCAGCAGACTGCCGTCGGCGGCCATGATGTTGCCGCGCTCGGGCGCCACCTCCACTATTTTGAGAAACAGCGTGTCGCCTTTGCTGCGCCAGCGGTCGGCGTTCACCACTGCCAGGTCGTACAGCCGCCAGCTGATGACAGCGCTCATCCCAATCACCCCGAGGGCGATGAGATACAGACGGATGAGCACTTCGTTTTTAATATTCAACATAGCGCGGCGGCAATGGGCAGAATTATTTTACTTCAATGACTTTTGGCCCTTCGGGCGGCAACTCCAGCCCCAATGGGGCCACCGATGTGGCCACTTGCGACTGCATGGAGCGGTACATCATGTCGCTGACGATAGCGGTGTATTCCCATTTAAGCTCCCGGATTTCGCGCTGGAGCAGCTGGATTTCGCGCACATTTCGCTCCGCGTAGTGGGCGTTGGCGATGTAAATGACCAGCAAACCCATCATGAAGAGCACGTACCGGAAGTTGGCAAATACCCACTCAGTTGTGCGCTTGCTGATGTTGAATGCGGCAAAAAAATTCTTAGCCATCGTTTGAGAATAAGAGTTGGAATATCTTGCGTTGGTACGGGCTTTATGGACCCGGCTCGTTGTCGTATTCAGGTTGGGCGGCTTCGCGTTTTTCCGCAACGCGCATTTTGGCGCTTCGGGCGCGCGGGTTTTGCTGAATTTCTGCTTCTGTTGGCTCTATGGGTTTGCGCGTCACGACCTCGAAGGGCCGGCGGATGTTTCCATAGAAATCGCTTTGGGGTGTGCCTTCGGCATTGCCGGCCTTAAGCCAGTTTTTGACTAAGCGGTCTTCTAAAGAATGGTAGCTGATAACGACTAAGCGCCCGGCCGGCCGGAGCATTTCGGTAGCATCGCGCAAGAAATCCTGCAGGGCGCCCAGCTCGTCGTTGACGGCAATGCGCAGGGCCTGGAAGACTTGGGCCAGGTAACGCGCGCGGTCCATTCCCTTGAGGCTCTTGAGGGCCTGGTCGCACACCCTGACTAGATCGTTGGTCGTGCGGAATGGGGTGCTTTCACGAAATTGCACGCAGGCTCGGGCCAGTGTGCGGGCGTTGCGCACCTCGCCGTAGCGGCTGAAGAGGTCTTGCAATTCGGCTTCTGTGCTTTCATTGAGCCAGTCGGCGGCGGTGCGCTCTTCGCCGGGGTTCATGCGCATGTCCAGTGGCCCCTCGAAACGGAAGCTGAAGCCGCGTCCGGCAGTGTCGAGTTGGTGGCTACTGACGCCGAGGTCAGCCAGTATGCCGTCCACGGTACCCGGCAGCACGCCCCATGCACGCAGATGGCGCTTCAGATGGCGGAAGTTGGCCCGGATGAACTGAAAGCCCACATGCCCAGCAAACGGCGCCTGTTGGGCGTTGGCCTCCGCCTGTTCGTCCTGGTCGAACGCCAGAAGGCGACCGCCCTGGCCCAGCCGCGCCAGAATGGCACGCGCATGGCCACCGCCGCCAAAGGTGGCATCCACGTACACCCCCTGAGGGCGAACTTGCAGGGCCTCGACAGCCTCCGTCATCAGTGCCGGTACGTGATACATGCCCATGGGTTTTTAAGGTAAAAGGAGGTCTTCTTCGCTGCCCACGCCTTCCTCGCCACCGCCCAGAACGTCGTTGGCCAAATCGGAGATATCGTCCGTATCGGCGTTCAGCAGGGCGCTGTAGCGCTCCGGCGACCAGATTTCGATGTAGTTCCGGATGGACAGCAGAATGGCTTCGTCCGTCAGACCCGCGTATTCCATCAGCATCTTGGGCAGCAGGATGCGGTCAGCGCTGTCGGTAGTCAGCGCTGTGGCGCCCGAATGGAAAAAGCGGATCAGCTTCCGGTTGCGCTCATTGAAGCGGTTCAGTCGGTTTATGCGTTCCGAGATGACCTCCCAAACTGCTTTGGGGTACAGCGTCAGGGCGCCCTCGAAACCGCGGTTGATCACAAACTCGTAGCCACCCTCTTCGCCCGTCGGCTCGCCCAACTGCCGCAACAAGGCCGTCGGCAAGCGCAGACGGCCCTTGTTGTCTATGGATACCGGATATTCTCCTAATAATTTCATAGCAGTGGAGGACGAAGAGGACGAAAGCCGCGCACATTACGCGCTTTGAGCCACAAATGTAATGACATCTTCCCACTTTTTACCACTTTTCTCCAATTTTTTTGCCAAAAAAATTTACACTTGCGCGAAAATAAGACTCAAACAATTGAATTTCAATTTGTTAAATCCGTGTCAAATTGTGGGAAAAAACTGATAACAAGGGCGCCATCGAGGGTAAAAGGAAGCCAGGCGGAGAAAAAGTAGGCCCAGCATGACGCGGGAGATGCCACCAAAATCGGAAGAATGGCGCTAAAACAGGCACCAAAAACGGATCGGCGGCAGCTAAGGAGGCCAGGAAGAATCCGCTTGCCGCCGGCAAGGCCTCCCGAAACAACCGGGGCAGCCAAAAGAGTGGGAAGATGTGGGAATGGCTGTATGCAAAAGGGCTGCCTGCTTCCTCCGTACGGAGGTTATGCCAGGGGGACATGCCTCTTTTCGCTCTCGAGGCACCGCTTTGGCGCGCCTCGGATTAGCACACATTTCCAGCCAAAACCTCTTTTTGGAGGGCGTTTTGGCTGGAAATCCTTCTGCATTTTCAGCCAAAACTGCATTTTTGAGGGAGCTTTGGCCGAAAATATCGCTGCTGTATGGAAAATCTGGTCGGGCGGGAGCAGGAGATTGCGCTATTAAAAGAGGCTTTAGCCTCGCCTGAAGCGGAGCTGATTGCTGTTTATAGGCGTCGGAGAGTGGATAAAACCTATTCGATTAGAATGGTTTATGAAGAAAGCATTGTCTTCGGGCTTACAGGCGCGAACCGCTCCAGCACGGAGGAACAGCTGAGAAACTTTGCGCTGGCTGCTCAGAAATATTTTTTCAAAGAAGCCGGATATTTCCTCGGCGCCGCCCCAAAATTGGGCGGAGGCTTTTGCTCTTTTGTCGGATTGGCTCAAGCGGTTACCTGCGACGGGGAAAAAGGTCGTTTTCTTAGCCGGATCTCGCTGCTTTTTTAATTACGACCTGAGGGAGCCCTGTTTAAGGTTCGTTTTTAAATGCGACTGCCTCCGGGCTTAAAGCGAATAGTTGGCAGATTTTAAGGCTTTTCTGTCAATCTTCCCGGTATCGTTTTTGGGCAGAGTGGTCAGGAAGAGGAACTGCTTAGGGATTTTGTATTTGGCCAAGTGGTTGGTACAGAACTGTATTAATTCCTGTTCGACGTGGGCGGTGCTTTTGGGCAGGCCGGTTTTCATGACTACAAAGGCCCGTCCTACTTCGCCCCATTTTTCATCCGGCACACCGATGACAGCGGCTTCGGAGACTTCGGGATGTTGCACCAGAACTCTTTCCACTTCTGCTGGATAGACATTTTCGCCGCCGCTGATGAACATGTTTTTCACGCGGTCCACCACGAAGAGGTAGCCTTCTTCGTCTTGTCGGACCAGATCGCCGGTTCGGAACCAGGCACCTTTAGTACAGGGCATGAAAAGTCCGGAAGCTGCGGGTGTATCGTTGGGCCAGAGGAAGGCGTTTCGCGTTGCCTCTGGATTGCGCCAATAGCCTGGGGTAACCATGGGGCCTTTTAGGAGGAGTTCGCCGGGCTGGTCAGGCGGTACGTCGTTGCCGTGTTCGTCCACGATGCGAGTCTCGACGTAAAAGTTGGAGCGTCCGATGCTGCCTTTTTTGCGCACGGCATCGCGTTGGTGCAGGCTGGTCAGGTTGGGGCCCACTTCGGTCATGCCATAGCCCTGCCGGATGAATACGCCCTTTTCGTGCCATTTTTCGATGAGCGGCACCGGCATAGGTTCGCCGCCGACGATGATGTAAAGGAGGTGAGCGAGATTGGCCCGCTCAAAGGCAGGATGTTCGGCCAACATTTTCAGCATTGTCGGCACACCCATGAAGATGGTGCATCGCTCTGCTTCGAGCAGCTGCAGCACGGTGCCCGGGTCGAATTTTTTCAGAAGGCAGGTGTAGCCGCCATGATGCCAAAACGGCGTGGTCAGGACGTTCCAGCCGCCGGTGTGGAAGGGCGGCATGACGTTGACGGTACGGCTTTCTGTGTTGATTATCAGCGACATGGCTGTATTGATACTGTTCCAAAACAGCATGCCGTGGGTGTAGAGGGCACCCTTAGGAAAGCCCGTGGTACCCGAGGTGAAGAGGATGAAAATAGGGTCGTCCTCATGCAGGAGCACGGAAGGAAAAGGCGCGTCGAGGTCGGGATCTTCTTCGGCACTCATCAGGTTGGTCAGCTCTTCCAGCGACCAGCGATGCGGCAGGGCGTGGAAGGCAGCAGTGGCATCGAGCAGGTGCTGAAACTTGTTTTCTGCGAGGGCTACCCGAGGTTCGGCCAGTGTCAGCAGGTAGTCGAGTTCGGGTGGTGCCAGGCGGTAGTTGAGCGGGACGAGGACAAATCCGGCTTTTTGGGCGGCAGCGAACAGGCACAGGTATTCTAAGCAATTTTCTGCCAGCACGGCCACGCGGTCGCCTTTGCCGACGCCGAAGTGTTGCTGGAATAAATGCGCCACGCGGTTGCCCAGGCGGTTGAGGCGGCCATAGGTGAGTGTTCGACCGGTTTCAAATTCTTTAAAAGCAACCTTTTCAGGAAAATACACGGCCCATTTGGCCGACCAGTCTTGCTGATAAAGCGCCATGTTTTTGCTGGAAAGTTACATTCTGAACGCTGCTGCTGCAAACGCCAGCCCGCCACCCGACCCGATGAAAAAGCACAGGTCGCCGGAGCGTACGGTGCCCTTTTCCCAGGCTTCGTTAAAAGCCATCGGAATGCAGGCGCTGCCGGTGTAGCCGAAGCGGTGCATTACGGTAGTGGCCCGCTCGCGGGGCACACCCAAACGGTCCATCGTTTCCCAAATGCTGTTGATGTTGATTTGGGTGAGAAAAAAATGCTGTACCTGGTGCGGTTCGATGCCGATGCGCCGGCAGAGTTGCTGTGCCATGTCCGACCAGATGGTGGGATTGAGCTCTTTGGGGAACTTGCGCACAAACTGCAGCTGGTGATGGTGATTGGCCAGAGCCGCCTCTGTTACCGGTTTGCGTGTACCGCCGGCATAGATGCCCATCCAATCGTAATATTCGCCCAGTGTGCGCAGTTCGCTGGCCAGAAAGCCCACTGGTGGCTGCCCTCCGTTGGGTCTGGCCTGGAGCAACACAGCTCCGGCCCCGTCGGCAAACAGGGTTACGGTTTTCTTGTCTGTCGGGTTCAGGTGCTTACTCATAGCATAGGCGCCGATGACTAAGACATTCTGATAGCGCTCGTCGGAGCGGATGTATCTGGCCCCGACGTCGAGTGCAGTTACGAAGCCGGCACATGCGGCGTTGAGGTCAAAGGTGCCGGCTCTCTTTGCGCCGAGGCGATGCTGCAAAACCGCCGCCGTGGACGGAGAGATGTACTCCGGAGTATCGGTGGCGACGATGAGCAGGTCGAGCGCTTCTGCTTCAATGCCTGCCCGTTCGAGGGCCTGACGGGCAGCGCCTTCCGCCAAAGTGGCGGTGCTTTCGCCCTCTGAGCACCAGCGTCGCTCGTAAATCTGCACGTTGGTGCGCAGCCAGGTATCTACATCTTCACCCAGCAGCTCGTTAAAATAACTATTAGGCAGAACCCGCTGAGGCACGGTGGCGCCGACAGAGGCAATAATTGAATTGAACACGATCAGTAGCGAGGATGAAAAAGACCGGGGCGACCATTGCAAGCCGCCCCGGAGGTTGACGGTTACTTTTTGGAGAGGCCGGGCAAATTCACTTTGAGTTCTACGGAGTACAGCCGACCAATGGGCGGTGAGGCCACAAACTCCCGGATTTGGACACCCAGTACGTTGACCACCTGGGCCGACAGGGTGTAGCGCTCTTTGAAGGTGTAGCCTGCGCTGAGGTCGAGGTTCACCTGGCCACCTAAGGGGCCGTAGTTAAACGAACGGCCCACGCGTCGGCCTTCGATAACGGGGCTGCCGGCGTAAATCAGGCTCTCGTTGGTACGAGCAGCTACGTTGATGCCGGAGAAGAAGTCATAAGCATTGTACCAGCGCCCAAAGAGGTTGGCAAAGAAGCCGCCTCTAACGTAGTTCAGACCCGCGCCCACTTTGTGTGTCGGGGTGTTGATGGGCAGGTCATTTTCATCCACCACACCGTTGCGGTTGCCATCATTGCTGGGGTCGTTTCTGTCGAGGGTATAGCCAAACCAGGAGTAGTTGAGTACGCCCGACAGACCTTTCGTCAGGTTGACGTTCAGGCCAAGGTCAAAGCCGTAGGTGTATACCTGGCCAAAGTTGACGTAAGTGAGCACGATATCGGCACCTCTGTCTCCATCCGGCAGGGGAGTAGTAGCGGCGATTTCGCTGATGGGCTGATTGCCTCGCAGGACACCGTACCCCCGAATTCTGGGAATTTTGGGAGTGCTGGGGTTATCGTCGTGGTCAAACAGTTCCCGGTCGGTGGCAACGTTGATGGCCGGGCTCAGGAAGTTTTTCGAGCGGTTGTAGTAGGCGTTAGCATCTAGATAGACTCGCTTGCCCAGTTGGGCTTTATAGCCCATTTCGATGGTTTGAATGCGCTCGACCTGAAGTTTGGGCACCTGAAATTGTCCGACGACCGTATTGGTAACGATGTCCACCTCTTTAATGGTAAAGCCTTCGCCGTTGCCGAGCAACAGGCCACCGAAGATGTTGGCGCTCAGGTTGAGGATAGTGGGCGCAGCAATACCTTCGCCGTAAGTGAGGCGCAGGGCGCTGTTGTCGGTGGAGTACACCAGAGCTGCTTTGGGTATGAAGTTGAAGCCGTACAGATCGTGGTTGTCGGCGCGAGCGGCCACTACGGTGCGCAGGCGGCCAAACTTGCGCTCCAGCTGCAGATAGCCACCCAGTTGGTTGATAACAATAGGACCGTCTTTGTCGAGCAAATAGGTCTGGCGGCTATCAGCTTTATCGCGCTGGTACTGAACGCCCACGATGAAGTCGAACAGTTGAGGAAAGGCATAATTATATTGCGCCTCCGCGTTCAGCCGCTGCGAGTAATCCTGGAAAAGCGCGCCTCTGGGCAGGTGTAGTCCTGTGGTGGGAGACAGCGGGAAGTACTGAGTGGCGATGGAGCGGGTGCGCGCCTCCTCTTCCGAAAAGCCATTGGCGATATAGGAGAAGTAGTTCACCGTGCGCTGGTTCATGGCGATAGTGCTGTCGGTGGTGCTCCAGGTATTGTACACGTTGAGGAAGAGCCGCGGCGACACATAGCGGGCCTGAAGCCACGACACACGCCAGTCCCTTATCTGGTTACGACCAGCGTTGGTATTTCCGATGTTGTTGCTGTTGCTGGCGCCGTAGCCGACGATGATGTCGCTGGTCTTACTTACGCTGTAATACAGCTGTGCTTCACCTCGCAAGGAGTTGAAATTTCGGTCGAGCGAGTACTCTGGCAGGGCAAAAGCACCGCCCGGTGCCGCTGCGCTGAGCACATACACGGTATCGGTAAAGTCAAACTCTTCGCCCTGTGTGTATTCTCCACTGATTTTGAAAGCAAACCGATCGCCCAGCTTCATGGCGTGGCGCAGGCGTGCGGTCAGCACTTTCTGATTGCCAGCGCCCAGGGCGACGGTAGTGCCTTCCGAAGTGCGCGGGTCTTTAGTAATGGTGTTGAGCAAACCGTTGTGGGCGTTTGGGCCATACAGGGCTGACGAAGGCCCCAAGATGACCTCAATGCGCTCTACATCTTCCTTCACGGTGGTGCTCAGAGCACCGAGGGGCAGCCCTGTGGCAATGAGTGCAGAAAAACGGTTGTCGTTGATTTGCAGGTTTTTGGGATTGAACGCCGAGTTGAAGCCCCGAGCATTGATGCCGATACCGAGTACTCCGGAGCGCACATAGTCCACCCCTTTTTGCCGGCCCAGTAGTTCTGCTACGTTGAAAGAGGGTAACTCAGCAATAGCCCTGGCATTGATTACCGAGATGGTAGCCGGCGCGTTGGTTAGTTTTTCTGCCCGGCGGCTGGCAGACACGACCACCTCGTTGCCCCGAATGCCCGACTCGCTCAGCGCCACATCGAGGGTGGTGGTGCGGCCCGCCTCCACACGCACGGCGAACGTTCTGGTCTGGTAGCCAATGAAAGAGAAAAGCAACGTGTAGTTACCCACCGGCAGAGAAAGGGTGTAGGTTCCGTCCGACTGCGTGAGAGCGCCTGTAGTGGCACTGGCTGTAGCACCGTCCACCACGATAGATGCTCCGGGCAGCGGCTCATTGTTCGCCTGGTCAGTAACCTTGCCGCTGACAGTTCCACGCTGTGCAGCCATGCTCAGGCTCCACAGGACACAGAGGAAAGTAAACAATTGTTTCATACGCCTTTTTAATGTGTGAGTGAAAGAGAAAATGGTTTGAGTCAGCAAGCAAAACCATCTCCGCGGCAAGCGCAGCAACGCTTCCCTCAGATCAAAAGATACCACCTGCCAACGCTTGTTCGTTTGGCAAAAAACCAGAGCAGCCCTACCCTGAAAAACAGCAGGGTTTTAAAATTTCAACGACGTGTTTGCCGCCAAGACAACGATGATTATTGCGCTGTGAAGGTAAATTTTAAACAATATTCCGCAGCAAGGACGCTTGCGCTTTTCAACCCTTGACGCAAAAAACCACTGACGAGAAAAACGCTTACAATAGCCTGATTTTTAAAAACTTACATGATAGACTAAGGTAGGTGGACTAATCGGTGCCTAGGGCTGTGGTTCTCGTTAAAATTTCCCTTTACCGCCCTAGCAAAAAGTGCTTGATGGCTTCGTTGACCTCTGCCGCTCCTTCCCATTGCACAAAGTGCCCGCAGTTGGGCAACAGAACCAATTGGCTGCCGGGAATGCGTTCCTGCGCCAGTTGCGCCACCTGTTGAGTGGTCAGGCGGGGGTGTAAAATGCGGTTGGGTATAAGAGCGTCGTTTTCTCCAAAAATAATCAGCACCGGCAGACGCAGCTCACCTAAGTGCTCAAAAACTGGCTCTTCGAGCATGCCGCTGACGCATTTTGGTATCATTCGGCAATAGGCGGCATACTCTTCCGTCTGGCGCAAAAGCAGGCGATCCTGATACATGAACTCCGCATCGGCCGGGAACTTGACGAAGTTCAATTCAAAATTCCTTCGAATTTGCGCTTCCGAAGTATTCATCAACATCTCAGGGGTATAGACAGTACGGAACCACATCTTTTCTTGGTCGGAGAACGTTTCAATGCCGGCAGGCGCGAGCAGCACCATTTTCTTCACTCGGTCATTACTGCGCAATGCCTCGGTCAGGGCAATTTGTCCACCCATAGAATGCCCTACCAGTACGACGTTTTGCAGTTGAAGGGAGTCCATGAGTTCCCGCACGACATTGGCGAAGAAGGTCATTCCGTACGGGTAAGCGTCGCTTTTAGAAGACATGCCATAGCCCGGCAAGTCGAGTGCTATGCAGCGAAAGTGCTGGCTCAGGGTATCGAGGTTTTTCCACCAGGCTTTCAGGTTGCTGCCCAGCCCATGGATGAAGAGGAGGGTCTGCGGGCCAACGCCGCGGTCGAGGTAAGCGATTTTTTTGTCACCGGAAAGGACGACAAAACGGACATCTGCGGGGTAAGCGGTGTCTTGCATAGATGAAGGAAGGATGAATACCGGATGAGCGTAAGTCTCCATCAATGAGAAATGCGCTGAGTTGGCCCGGCTTTCAGAAGTCCATAGCGCGACTCCTGCACACAGCAGGGCGCCAGTAACAGTGGTCAGGGCGGGTACCACTTTTTTCCACAAAAATGCCCCCAATCCTACGGCTGTCGCGGCCAAAATAGCCAATGCTGCGGCCACTGCCGGATTACGGACGGCTCCCGTTGTATAAGGTGTCAGGGCACCGTAATACACGGAGAAATGCACTACAACAGCCGTTATTGAAGCTAATGCAGGCACCCGTAGAGGCACATTTTTCCCATAAATGCCGAACAACACCGGCACAAAAGCCGCCGAGAAAAAGGCATACACACCGTTTTGCGCCAGGATGCCAACACTTAAATTGGGGTGTAACAACTGCTGGTAACTCCAGACAACAGCCACTACGGCCAGCAACCCAATCACCATTTTATTCACGACCACCAGCCGCTCGGCCGACATGGGTCTGCCGCCGCTCCATTTTTGCGCCAGCGGCGCTATCAGGTCGTTGGTAAACGTGGTAGACAGCGATTGGATCAGCCCTTCCAGCGTCGAAAGCCCGGCCGACAACAACCCCAGCACGACCAGCAGACCCATACCTACTGGAAAAACACGCACCACATATGCCGACACGATGCCGTCCATCTTCAGCACCACGCCATTGACGGTCAGGTCGGGGAAGGTGAGGCGAGCATAAAAGCCCACAAACAACACGGCAAAAAACACCGACTCCGCCACTATGGCAATCAGCAGGTAGCGGCTGACGTCTTTTTCGCTGCGCAAAAGCAAGGAGCGGGTTACTATATGCGGCTGGCAAACAATAGCAACACCGACGATAAAATTACAAAAGGCTACCTCGAACCAGTCTCGAAACAGGGGGCTTTTCGGATTGGTGTTTTCCACCAGCAGCGGATCAATGGCCGCCAATTTTTCCCAAAAGTCGCCCAACCCATGACGGAAATGCTCCCCGCCCGAGGCCAGCAAGATCACGGCCACCACCAGCATTAGCCCCGCCTGCAAAGCATTGGTGTACACCATTGAATTGGCCCCGCCAAACATCATGTAGCCGAAAACCACGACCACCAGCCCTATCAGCACTGGCAACTCGGCAGCCCCAAGCGCACTTGATAGTACTTTGGTCAGCCCTACGCAAATCAGCACGATAAACGTCGTGAGCAGCAGCGATAATACCGCAAACCATAGCGCAAGCCCCGGACTGTCGTAGCGCCTGCCCATCCACTGCGATAGGGTCAGCGCCTTCACCGAAGCACCATAGCGCCGGAAACTGCGCGTCAGCACCACCAACGACAAATACAACCCCAGCGGCAACACCACCGACATGGCCAGAAATGCACTCCACCCGAACATCGCCACAAAACCGGGATTGATGATAAAGGTAGCCGCACTCGTAATACCTGCCGCCAGCGATAGCCCCACTACTATCGGCGAAAACCCCTGTGAGCCTAAAGCATAGTCGGCAAGCGTCCGGGTGCGCCGGGCAGCCCGAAACGCCAGAAAAATCAGCACTCCCGCATAAGCGACAAGGAGCGCAATGGTCGCGTAGGTCCAGTCATTATTTTGCATCTTTTATTCCTTGTGTTGATGTTTCTCCCAAACGACACTTGTGCAAACTCACTGCCTGTAGCAATGATTTGTCGAGCCAAAGTAGGGAACGAAAGAAACTGCTCCTCCCAGAGAAACGAGTACTTCCACATCTTTTTTCGGGCTGACCAAGTAGCACCACTAAATGGCGGCAGCACCAGGCACCTATTTTTATTCATTTGATTATTAGCAGATTATACCAAGAACTACTGCTATTATTGCCGGATTTTACCCGGCGAAAATCTCCCTTGACTAAAAAAACAACGGTTCACCTCGGCGGGCGACTGAAGATAGCAAGCGCGCCTAATTTTGCCTGCTATGAAAAGACTTCAAGACAAAACAGCCATTATCACAGGGGGGGCCAGCGGCATCGGCAAGGCCACCGTACTCCGCTTTTTAGAAGAAGGCGCCAACGTCGCCATTTGGGACATCCAGGACGAACGCGGCAACGCTCTGCTCGACCATTGTCGGAGCCAAGGGCTGCCAGCTGCCTATTTCCATGTGGATACCACGAACTTCGAAGCCGTAACCGCCGCCGCAGCCGAGGTGGCTAAAATCTTTGGTGGCATCCACATCCTGGTCAACAACGCTGGCATCACCCGAGACGCTTCGCTTAAAAAAATGACTCTCGAGCAATGGAATGCCGTTCTGGACGTCAACCTCACTGGCGTCTTCCACTGCACCAAGGCCGTCTATCCCTACTTAGAAGCTCAGGGCTGGGGGCGCATTCTGTCAGCGGCTTCCGTGGTTGGTCTGTACGGCAACTTCGGTCAGACCAACTATGTTGCCACCAAGGCTGGGGTCATCGGCATGACTAAGGTATGGGCCAAAGAGTTTGGCCGAAAAGGCATCACCGCCAACGCTGTCGCTCCGGGCTTCATCCATACCGAAATGATGAATACCATCCCGGAAAACATCCTCCAGGGCATGAAAGACAAGGCCCCCGTCGGACGCCTTGGCCAACCGGAGGAAGTCGCCGCTGTGTATGCCTTTCTCGCCTCCGACGAGGCCAGCTTTATCAATGGCGCCACCATCAGTGTTGACGGCGGGCTGACCCTGTAACGCGCAGACGCCCCCCACACACACAACAGCGCGCTCGCAAAAGCGTCGAGGCCGCCGAGGCAAACCTGAGCAAACCCGTGGCACACTCGCCACGGAGACGGGTAGCCTTTTCTGCCTCCACATCGCGCGCTCTGCTCGGGTAAATCCGTAAACTTGTGCCCGTATTTCACGGCCCAACGCATGCGCAATAAACTGCAAAAATTCTTTGAGTTCTCCCGAACACTGCTCCCGCATGAGACGACATGGCTGCTGTCGAATCAACAGTTTGACGACAAGGTCAAGGTGGCCATTCTGGAACAAGTACACGCCAATTGCCACCGCGTCAGCGACCAGGACTGCCAACCCTTCGATGACACCATTGACAAACGCAAGTATTCCAACCTCAAACACTGGATAACCGAACGACTCCGAGCCCTCGACGTAGATATTCACTTAGCCTGGCTCCTCGATACCGAACGCAAAATCCTTACCGATACCGTAGAGCCTGAAACCGAAGCACGTCTGCTGCACGAAATCAAAACTTGCCAGCCGACGTGGTTCTACTTCGTCAAGTTCTACGAAATGGTGCAGGCTTACCGCCACCTGCTGCTCATTCGCATGCGCTACGCCGAGCACGAGCAAGTGGAACGCTTCCTCCAAAAAAATGAAGCCGCCTGGCAACGTTCCCTGCGCATCAGTGAGGAACTCCACCAGGCCACCCACGATATCGTCAGGCAATATGCCGGAGAGCCTACCCCCTCCATCCAGTGGGAGCAACGCCTGGCCGACCTCTTCTACGACGAAACCCTCGACGGCTGGAACCGATACATGGCCCTGGTAAGGCTCACGTTCATCTACTATAACTATCGCCGCTTCGAGCCCCTGCTGGAAAAGTACCAATATCTCGAACAGAAACTATCTCAGGGCCAGTTTTACTCCAAGCGCATCCTAATCAATTACTACGGCAATCGCCTCCTCTTGCACGTCAAGTTTCAGGAGTTCGATAAGGCTGAATACTATGGCTACCTCTCTGTCAGAGTCAAAAATTTAGACTACGTACACTATGTGAACAACCTGTGCGCTGTACTAATCCGACAAAAGAAGTACCGGGAAGCTTTGGCCCTGCTCAAAAACGCCCAACCCGAGTGTAAGAAGACTCCCAGTTTTCACAATAAAATCGGTTTCGTCAGCCTCTATGTGCAGTGCCTGAACCATTTAGGGCAACATCTTGCCGCTGAAAACTATGCCGAAACATACCTGCACGCCTATCCCAAAGAAATCTTCCAGCACCGCTGGCATCTGTTCTTCACCGGCTATTTAGAAAGCCTGTTCGGTCAGCGCAAATTTGACCGCCTGCTCAAAGTCTGTAAAAAATACAAACTCCTCGAACGCGACGCAGCCTATATTGACAAACCTTTCTACCTACCCACCATACGATGGTACTACGCCGTCGCCGCCCTCCATACCCAGCGTGAAACGCTAGAACAGGTCAAAAACGCACTTCCCGCCTTCATGCCCAAACACTGCCCAGACTCCGATAAACTATCGGAAATACGCAATTTAGTTCAACAAATCAAGGTTTTAGAACCATCCTTGAGCACCTTTCTGGAAAAATTAGGGCATCAGGCAGGGTGGAAATGGTAAAAAAAACAGAGCCTTAAGGTAACGACGGAAGTTAACTGAAGAGATCGGTGCGTGTTTCGGATGTGCCGCCTATGGCGAAGATTTTTCGGACTTAAGCCTCACCACCCGTTCACGCAAAAGCCACTGGCGTGATATAATGGGCATTCTGATGAAAGCCACGCTCACAGGTCGGCGTCCTTTTTCAGGAGTCATACACTTCGCTGTGAGCACTATCTCGGGTTTTAAACTGCCTGAAGAGGCTCATTGCCTGGTATCAAAGAGAAATACAGGAACCTGCAAAGCCTTCTCCACAGTCTCTGGAATTTTCTTTTTTTACCGCAGAGGGCGCGGAGAAATGCCGAAAGCAACACGCCTGTGGCCCTTTGCGACCTCTGAGTTTTTTCAGCCTCTTGCCTCTCAGCCGCTTTGCGCAAGGTCAATTACAGGTTCTCAGCGCTGTCGGTCTTGGAAAGCGTCAAAGCCACCCGGAAGCCTGTGGCATCGGTGCGGAAATGCGGGCTGTAACGCGAACGCATAGATACCCGGCAGGCATAGGTAGCGCTATCCCAAGCCCCGCCACGCAGGACACGCTCTTTACAATTTTTCTCATCTACAGGTAAGCCATTTGTTGGGATGTGGGCAAGATTATTGCGCCAGCAGTCCAGACACCACTCCCACACATTTCCGCTCATGTCATGCAGCCCCAATGAATTAGGCTTTTTCTGTCCGACGGGTTGCGTTTGTCCATTGGAATTCTCCACATACCAGGCCACCTCATCCAGCAGATGGCTGCCGGTATATGGGTATGGGTCAGCGGCTCCGTGCTGACCTCCACGTGCCGCGTATTCCCATTCCGCTTCGGAGGGTAGGCGCCAGGTTTGACTTGTTTTCTGGCTGAGCCAGGCACAGTAAGCGCGTGCGTCGTTCCAGGAGACATGTGTTACCGGGTGGTCATACTCGTGCTCTGGGTGTGCAAAAGAGGCTGTATTACAGCGCCAGTTGACGCCGGGTACCGGTTCTATTGGAGGAAGAGACTCCAGAAAGCTGTACCCATAGCGGTCAGCATCGGTTACATACCCTGATGCCTCTATGAATTGCCTAAACTGCGCCAACGTGATGGGATAGCGACCTATGTAGAAATCCGGCACGGTTATTTCGCGTACAGGCGACTCCTCACTATACTTTGCACATCCCATATTAAATTGACCACCTTTCACCCATACAACCTCAGGAGGAGTAAAATCCGGGTGTTGCAATCGTCGTAAGTACCTCGTCAGCCCTTTAATTACCTGTAACCAGGCTTGTTCTGGATGTTCCCAGTAAGGCGCACTGACTGCCTGAGGGAGTGGCCCCTCCGGCCAAGGCTCTGCCGGAACGTTTCGAAACAAGGGATCGTACCTCCACAGGCAAGGGGAGACGAGAATGGGTAGAAGGCGTAGTTTGCCCTTTAGAAAGCAACGAATAGCCTCTTTCACCTTTTCGTCCGCTATCCAGGGAGCATCTAACAGTTCAGGGCTGAGGAGTGCTAAGACGAAGTCGCTCTGGTGCAGTTCGCGATGCAAGGCGTCGAACCGATCTTCGGCGGGACGGATATCCTCGGGCGTCCATGCCTGGAGAAGCCCCTCACGGACGAGTGGGCTTAAGTAAGGCATCAGTTGACCTAAAGAAGATTGATTGGGCCGAGTATATAGGAAGAAAATTCGAAGAGGGAAACGCATTGGAATTGAGATAAGAGTCCCCGGAAGTCATTTGAATGGTCATGCCTCAGGGTATTTTCTTTCCCTGCATGGCCTCCCGGATAGTAGCGTCCATGACGCGACGGGCCAGGGGAGCAGTGTATTCGTTGAGTTGCTGTATGGCGGAGTGGATGCGGTCTTTGTCGTCGCCCGGAATGATTTCTTGCAGGGCGCGCAGGAAGGAGCGCGTGGTGGCTTTTTCAGTTTCGGAGAGGAGGGCATCGTTTTGTTGGAGGAATTTTTCGCCGGCAAGCAGAAGGGTTTGTGCTTCGTTACGGGCTTCCAAGAGGGCGCGGGCACGCATGTCTTCGGCGGCGTGCGCGATGCTGTCCATGAGCATGCGAGCCATGTCTTCTTCCGTGATGCCATAAGCCGGACGGATGTCTATTTGCTGTTCAATACCGGAACGCAGTTCTTTAGCCCGGACGGTCAGGATACCATCGGCGTTAATGATGAAGGCGATTTCGATTTTGGGCAAGCCGGCAGGCATAGGCGGAATGCCGCTCAGGATGAACTCACCGAGTTTCCGGTTGTGCTGCACTAAGTCGCGTTCACCCTGATAGACGGCGATTTTAAGATTCTTCTGGCCATCCACGCTGGTGGTGTACTGACGGGCAGCACGAATGGGGACTTTGGAGTTGCGCGGGATGATGACGTCCATGAGGCCGCCTACGGTTTCAATGCCGAGCGATAGGGGTGTTACGTCGAGCAGAAGCAAATCGCGTTGGTTGCCGGCCAGGATGTCGGCTTGCACGGCGGCACCCAGTGCGACGACTTCATCGGGGTCGAGGCCGTCGAAAGGTTGCTGGCCGAAGAATTCGGCCACGCGCTGTTTGACGAAAGGCACGCGGGTGCTACCGCCGACGAGGACGACTTTTTCAATGTCTTTGGGCTGAAGGCCTGCATCGCGCAGGGCGTTAGCGCAGCAGTCCAACGTGCGCTGTACGAGGGGTTCTATGGCGCGCTCGAAGTCGGTGCGCTGGATGCGCACGGTTTTGCCCAACACATTGCCTTCGCAGGTATCGGCCTTGGAGAGCGCTTTCTTCACAGACTCGGCCTGCAGGCGAAGAGCCTGAGCGGTGGCTTTGTCGGAAGCCACCGCGTCTGAATTGAAGCCGGCTTGCTGGAGCAACAAATCGGCTAAGGCGCGGTCAAAGTCGTCGCCGCCGAGGAAAGTGTCGCCGTTGGTGGCCAGCACTTCGAACATGCCTTCGTGAATTTTGAGAATAGAAATATCGAAGGTACCGCCGCCGAGGTCATAGACGGCGATGGTTTCGGTGTGCGTAGAGTCGAGGCCGATGCCATAGGCCAGAGCGGCAGCAGTAGGTTCGTTGACGATGCGCAGCACGTCTAAGCCCGCCAGTCGGCCAGCGTCGCGAGTGGCCTGGCGCTGGTTGTCGTTGAAATAGGCCGGTACAGTAATAACAGCCTTGCTGACCGGGCGCCCCAGTTCCGTTTCAGCGCGGCGCTTGAGGGCGCGCAGAATTTCGGCACTCAGCTCAATGGGGGTAAAAAAGCGGTCGCGTACGCGAATTTTGACCAGCGAATCAGTGTCATCATCGAACACCTGATAGCCTAAGAAACTCTGAAAATCAGCAACATCACGATACGACTTGCCCATGAGGCGCTTAACGGAGTAAATGGTGTTGGCCGGGTCAGAGATCAGCTTCTCCCGAGCAGCATCGCCCACAAGCACTTCGCCTTCAGGCGTGAAATGCACTACCGAGGGCACTAAGGTGTGTTTGCCTGCTGCATCGCGTATGCAGTGGGGTTTGCCGTCTTTGATGTAGGCCACTAAGCTGTTGGTAGTGCCTAAATCAATGCCGACAATAGTTTCTTCGGTGCGGGCGATGGCGCCTTCGCGCATGTTTATCGGAATAAGCGGCATGTCGTGCGAGAATTTTCAGCTCGGGTAAAAGGCAAAAGAAATACGGCCACCAGAACAACGCAGGCGGTTTTTGGTTTGGGCGGATATTTTCCACCTTTGCGCGCCAAGATTTTTTTCCAACTTTTATTCATTCGCTTCGTATGCGCGAGTTTTTTTCGGCCAAAGCCAATCGGCTCTGGATGGTTTTATCCGGTTTTTTTATTGCCAATGCCTTAGTAGCCGAGTTCATGGGCGTCAAGCTGTTCTCGCTGGAGCGCACGTTGGGCATGGAGGAGGTGCGCCTGAACATTCTGGGCCAGGGGCCGCTATCGTTCACCCTGACGGCGGGCGTGCTGCTGTGGCCGGTAGTGTTCGTCATGACAGACATCATCAACGAGTACTACGGCCGGCGGGGCATCCGCAGCCTGTCGTATCTGACGGCAGGCCTCATCGCCTACGGCTTTGCCATGCTCTTCATGGCCATCGAACTGGCACCTGCAGAATTCTGGCGCACAGCACACATTAAGCCCACCTGGACACCCGAAGAGCAGGCTGCCATACGCGCCCAGGTGGCCGACTACAACACAGCCTACACCATCGTCTTTGGGCAAAGCCTGTGGATTATTGTCGGGTCGTTGGTGGCCTTCCTCATCGCCCAGATTGTGGACGTAACCATCTTCCACCGCATCAAGGCCATCACGGGCGAAAAGAAAATCTGGCTGCGCGCCACAGGCAGCACACTGGTGTCGCAGTTCATTGACAGTTTCGTCGTCGTCTTCATCGCGCTTTACATCGGCCAGCAAATCGGCTTTGTGCAGGTGCTTGCCATCTCTATCGTGAATTACATTTACAAAGGCCTCATGGCCATCGCGCTAACACCTGTCATTTACCTCGTTCATTGGATTATTGACCGCTATTTGGGCGAGCCGTTGGCCACGCAAATGAAAGAAGCGGCCCAACGGGCGTAGTTTATCAGGCACCAGAGGAAAATAGTTGCCTTTTTCTGGCTGCGCCCGCGCGACGCCTTTGCGCTCATTCTGCAGGAGCGTCAGCAAACCATCCGTGCGGGTAATCGGCCAGTTTTTCGGGCGTAAAGGCTCGGAGTTGGGCGAGGGTCCGCTGGCGCAGGTAGGCGGGTTTGGCGTCTGGAAGGACAGGGTAGCCGCGGGTGAGAATGGGCTGGTAGAGGTTTTGGAAGCGGGAGAAGTGAAGCGTTCGATGCCGGCGGGTGCGTACGTCAGTAATATGTGCGCTGGTTTTGCCAACGCTGGCGGCTTCTTCATGGGCGCGGGTAAGCCAGATGTCGCCCTGTGGGTGGCTACCGCGGTAAGCGCGTCGGATTTGCGCCAGTGGTTTGGGCGGTACACTGCCAGCGCCGAGGAGGACGCGAGCGGGCAAGAAGCCCTCGTCGCGGGTGGGTTCGGGCTCTGTCTTGTGGTGCAGGAGCGCTTCGGCTTCCTCGGGGCGAGCGGCGCCGATGTAGAGCGCACGCATGGCCCAGCCTCTGAGCGAGTGGCTTACGTTGGGCGGCGGCGGTGGGTCTTCTTCCTCTAAAGGCCCATTTTGCCAGCGCTGTTGGGCGGCAAGTGTAGCCCAGTAGGTGGAACGCCACAACAACCAGCGCATGGGCGGAATGAGTAGGAGGATGTGGGCCAGGGGGCCGCGCGCGAGGGCTAAGGGTTCGTCGGGCAGCAGGAGTGTGCCTTCCGGCGCTGCCCATACGTCGGCGCGGATGCGCAGGCGCTGCAAATAATTAAGAAAACTTTCGGTGAACAACGCTCGGCCCTGAGCGTCTGTCTGGTTGCCTAAACGCCGGATGATGTCGAAGGTGAAGCGAAAGCGCCGCGCCAGATCGGCCAGCAGCCCTGCGCCGCTGCTGAGGGTGAAGGCGCCTGCAGTGTGGTAAAGGAGCTGATAATTAACCGGGCAGTCGTAGGTGCCGCTGTGCCAGGAGTCCTGAACGGCCAGCAGGGGACTGGAGTCGCTCAGCCAGTCGAAGTCGGTATGTTCGTTGAAATGGCTCATCAGAAGCCGAGGGAGTCTTGATTGGAGGAAGGGTGGTTGAGGGTGTGGCGGCCAAAGATGACGTATCCGATGGAGATGAAAAACTGACTGCCGCGCATGGCCGGATTGCCGGCGTCGAGGTTGAGCCAGCGATGCCCGGCTCGCAGGCGCAGACCGTGGTAAGATGTTTTACCAATACTTTTAGTGCGATTGAAGGCCACATCTGCCTGAACGGCAGCGGCGTAATGCCAGCCGCTGAAGCGGAACACTTCCGGGTAGTACTCCGGGTAATTTCCCTCTTCGTCGGTAGGCGGAGCAATACTGCTGCGACCGCCCGCCACCACAGGCCCTAGCTGCAGCCGTCCTTTCTGGTAAAACATGTAGCCGGCTTCCAATTCGCCCTGGAGAAAGGTGTAGGGGTCGCCTTCTATCCAGCTGAAGCCGCGGTGCACCACAGTGCGGCGCAGCCTCATGCCGCCCAAGCCAATGCGAATGCCACCTATCCAGCGTTTTTTGGAGAAGAAGCCGCTTATTTCGATGCCTATGGGCTGGTTGAGCGAGCGGCTCAAGGCATCGGTCCAATCGCCTGAGGCAAATTGCAGGTCAAGGCCGATGCCCCAATCAGCAGGCTTGGGGGCGTTGTACATGCGGGCGAGGATGAATTTTTTGAAACGCGAGTTGGGATATGTTCTTAAAAAGGCGTCTAATTGGGAATCGTAAGCCTTTTGCTCCTCCTCCGTGATGTTGAGCCGCAGCAAGTACGTGATGAGCAGAGCGCCAAAAGCGCGTTCTTCAGCGCTCAGCCAGGCGCGGTTGAGGCGGTCGAAGAGGGCATAGCGCTCTTCAAAAAGTTGTTGGTCAATGACATCGAATAGGCTGTCTTTGGGCGGTCGGATGCGGTACGCCTCGGCGGCCTCGATATCGCCGTGATAGGGCACTTCGTTGAAGAGCGGCGTGTAGTTTTCTAACCACAGGTAGAGCAGCCAACGCTCGTCCCAATAAAGAGTGATGAACTCTGAAGACTCCAAACGCTGAAGCGAGTCCATCCAGAATTGCACTTCAGCGCGGTCTGCGGCCACAAAAGCCTGCTGTATTTGCTGGCGGCATTCAGCAATCCGACGCTCGGGGCGCATGCTCGTGCGAGCCGGTATGGTATCGGTATTCGGCTGGGAAAAACCCGTCGCCACCAACGAGAAGAAGGCTGTAATCAGGAATAACGGTCGGTATCGCATAGCGAGATGAGTCTTGCAGTCAGGCCACTTTTAGCCTACGGCAAAAATAACCCAACGGCATTTAGCCGGCGAAATCTGCGCTTCCTTCCTTTTACCTTCGCCTCGCTCATGGGATGCTGCTGTGTTTTTATTTTATGAAAAACAAAACCCTGCACAGGCAGGTTTTGGCGGCGCGAATGGGCAGCGAGGTTTGCTTTTTTATAGAAAACAAAAAAACAGTAAGGTATGGATACTTCAAAACACGCAGTAGTGGTGGGCGCTGGACTGGTTGGCGCTTTGTGGACGGTTTTTCTGGCCCGTCGAGGCTATCGGGTGGATGTGTACGAGCGTCGGCCCGATATGCGACGGGCGGGCTACTCGGGCGGGCGCTCCATCAACTTAGCCATGAGCGTGCGCGGGTGGGCTGCCGTAGAGAAGGCCGGCATCCGCGAACGCATCGAGCGGGTGGCCATTCCGATGCCCGGGCGTATGATGCACGACCTGAACGGGCAGCTGACCTTCCAGCCCTATGGCAAAGAAGGCCAGGCCATCTATTCAGTATCGCGCGGGGGGCTTAATCTAGAGCTACTCAACATCGCCGATGCTTATGAAAACGTGCACTTCCACTTCGAGCACCGCTGCGTGGATGTGGACTTAGAGCGGCCATTCATCACTTTTGAAGACCTGCGTACGGGCGAGCATAAAACGGTGGAGGCTCCCCTCATTTTCGGCGCTGACGGCGCCTTTTCGGCCGTCCGTTACGCCCTGCAGCGCACCGACCGTTTCAACTATGCGCAGCACTACATCGAGCACGGCTACAAGGAACTGAGCATACCGCCCGGGCCAGACGGGCGCCACCAGATGGAACCGCACGCTTTGCACATCTGGCCGCGCAAGCAGTTCATGCTCATTGCCTTGCCCAATGCCGACGGCAGCTTTACCTGCACCCTCTTCCTGCCCTTCGAGGGCGAAACGGCCTTCGAGCACCTGACCACCGACGAGGCTGTGCTGGACTTTTTCCAACACTTCTTCCCCGATGCCGTACCCCTGATGCCCACCCTACTGGAAGACTTTCGCCACAACCCGACCTCCTCGCTGGTAACCACGCGCTGCTATCCCTGGCAATGGCAAGGGCGCATCCTGCTCATCGGCGACGCCGCCCACGCCATCGTGCCGTTTTATGGCCAGGGCATGAACGCCGGCTTTGAAGATTGCACCATCCTCGACCGCATGTACGACGAATACGGCGGCGACTGGGCGCGCATTCTGCCCGACTTTTCGGCCCAACGCAAAAAAGACGGCGACGCCATTCTGGAACTGGCCCTACGCAACTTCATCGAAATGCGCGACCTGGTGGCCGACCCCAAATTTCTGCTGCGCAAAAAAATCGCTGCGCGCCTGCACGAACGCTACCCCGAGTTCTTGCCGGTATATTCAATGGTGTCTTTCAGCAATATTCCCTACCACATTGCGCTGCGCGAAGAGGACCGCCAGAACGAGCTGTTCGAGCGCATTTTGGCCCTGCCGGACATCGAGCAAAAATGGGATAGTGCCGAAGTTGAGCAAGTCTTTTTGGAATGGTGGCGCCAGCGGCAGGCGGAGGGTAATGGTGCGTTGGCGGCAGCGACTACCCATGTGTTTTACTCTTCGTAAGTAGCCACTAATTCGCGAAGTTCTTTCAGGTAGCGCTGCTTAACGGGTTCGCGCAGGGCAATGTTAGTGGGCGTGTGATAGCGGTGCATGGTCAGGAAGTTGACCTGCAGGCGGTTCCAGGCTTCTTCACCGTGGAGCAGGCCGTAGGAGGTGAGTTCTTCGTACAGATTGCGCCCAATGCGGTAGAAGTCGCTTCGGCCCAGGTAGTCTAAGTCGGCATCGCAGAGGATGGCTTCCAGCAAGTTGGTGGGCGATTGCGGGATTTTGGTAGCCATAATCATACCGCAGATGGCTTCAATGTCGGTAGGCGTGTAACCGAAGTGGGGCAATGCTTCGCGTGCAATGAGGCAGCCTTCATGTTCGTGGCCCGCGTGTCGGTCGTGCACAAAGCCCGCATCGTGAAAGAGTGCTGCTGTTTTGACTAAATCTACCTGGCGCCCCTGCACGCCCTCACTGACACACAAGGCCTCCGCTGCTTGCAACACGTCTAAGGTGTGCTCTAAGCCGTGATAGAGCAATCGTTTGGAAAGTTCCGTGCGCAGGCGATGCAAAATGTACTCTTCAGCAGCGCGGTAATTCATAAAGAAGGCAATCTTCCCGCTTGGGAATGCGCATTCAACGTTTCGTTGTCGTGTGTTGTTGGACACATGAACGCTCAAAAGTCAGGTTTTTTTGAAAAATAGCGCTTACATGCAGATATTTTTTCCATAAAAAGGCACCTTTGCACCCGAATTTCATTCATTCAAAACAGACACACGATGGATTTGATGACCATGCTCCAAAGCCAGCTGTCAGACGACGTCTTGCAGCAACTCAGCCAACAAGTAGGCGCCCCGCCGGCACAAACAGCCTCGGCGGCCAACGGCATTTTTGCGGCCCTTCTGGGCGGCCTGGCCGGCAATGCGGCCTCTTCGCAGAACGGCCTGCAATCGTTGATAATGGCCCTCGACCGCGACCACGACGGCAGCATCTTAGACGACTTGGGTGAGATTATCGGCGCTATGGCCAGCGGCAACCAGCCGGCCTCCAACGCCCTCAATGGCGCGGGTATTCTGAGCCACATCCTGGGCGACCGCCAGGAAACCGTGGCACAGCAGGTAGCCCAGAGCTCGGGCCTGACAACGCAGCAGGTGATGCGCCTGCTGCCGCTGCTGGCCCCCGTAGTGATGGCCGTACTGGGCCGCGCGCGCCAGTCGGGTCAGCTGGATATGGGTGGGCTGCTGCAAACGCTGCTCGGCTCGGCCCAAAGTGCTCAATCGAGTGGCTATGGCGACTTGATAGGCACCTTGCTCAGCGATGCCCTCGCCGGACAGCAAGGGCAGCAACCCCAGCAAGGCGGTGGCCTGTTGGGCAGCCTCCTCGGCGGCCTCTTTGGTAAGCGATAAAAGAGCCAAACGGTTTTTAAGTACCCTAGGGCGGTTGGCGTTGATGTGCTGCCGCCCTTTTTTTATTTGGGCCGAAATCCAGACCCAATAACGGTAAAATGGCCAAATTTGCAGCGCATTGCTCAAACTGTCGGATAACTGCGGCGTAACCCTACACAGCGCCATAAGAGAGACGCATCTCAAAATCACGGCCAATCTCATTCATAGTTGTCAGGTCATCCACCCTTCATTCAAACGCACTATGCTACGCTGCTTCCTCGTCTTTCTCACGGTTTCGGCTTTTGCCCCGAGCGGGCTGGCACAAAACTTCAATGTAACCCATCGGGCTACGATGACGTTTCCCAATCAGAACTTAGCCAACATCTGGGGCTACACGGCTCCCGACGGTTCCGAATACGCCTTAGTGGGTGGCGCCAACGGTCTTATCATCGTGGACGTTACCAACCCCGACGCTCCGCAATTCATCAAACAAATCCCTGGCCCCACCAGCTCCTGGCGCGAGATTAAGACTTATCAGCACTATGCCTACGTCGTTACGGAACACGGCTCCGTAGGCATTCAGGTGGTCAACCTGATTAACCTGCCGGATACTAACATCGCTTACCAAAACGTAAACCCAGGCGGCATCACTCGAGCGCATGCCCTGCACGTGGACGAAACCAAGGGCTTCCTGTACGTCTATGGCAGCAACCTCAACCAGGGCCGCACCCAGGTCTTCAACCTGAACAACAATCCGTACAGCCCCAGCTATGTGGGCCATGTGCCTTTTATCGGCTACGTGCACGACGGCTACGCCGACGACGACATGCTCTTCTCCGCCCACATCTATGCCGGGCAGTTCGCCATTATCAACATGGCCAACAAGAGCAACCCCGTGCTGCTGGGAACACAGACAACCCCCGGGGCATTCACCCACAACACCTGGCGCTCGGGCAACTACCTGTTCACCACCGACGAGGTGAGCAATTCCTTTCTAACCAGCTACGACATCAGCGACCCCACCGACATCCGCGAACTCGACCGCATCGCCATTACGCCCGGCTCCGGCTCCATTGTACATAACACACACGTGATAGATAACTACGCCGTAACCTCCTGGTATAAAGACGGCTTCAGCATCATTGACGTCAACCGACCGGCCAACATGGTCGAGGTAGGGCGCTACGACACCTATCCTAACGGCTCAGGCAACGGCTTCGAAGGCTGCTGGGGCGTATATCCGTACTTCCCATCGGGCACCATCGTGGCCTCCAACATCCGGGCGCAGGGCACGAACAACGGCGAACTGTGGGTGATGACGCCCAACTATGTACGCGGCTGCTACCTGGAGGGTGTCGTTACAGACTCCGTTACCGGCAACCCGCTGCCGGGCGCTACAGTAACCATCCTGTCCACAGGCGTAACGGGTACGACCAATGCCTTGGGCGAATACAAGATCGGGCAGGTGCAAAACGGCACGGTGGACGTCAGCTTCAGCCGCATCGGCTACGTTACCAAAGTGCTGACGGTTACGCTCAGCAACGGCGTGCTCACCACGCTCAACGTGGCCTTAGCACCGCCCAGTGGTGGTTCGGGCAATCCGTTCTTCGTCGAATTAATAGCTTTTGAGGCCACACGCGAGGGCCGCGATGCTCAGCTAAGCTGGCAAACGGCTCAGGAGCACAACAGTGCTGGTTTCGAGGTGCAGATCAGCCGCAACGGCGGCCACCACTGGACGGCGCTGGGCTTTGTGCCCAGCAAGGGAGACAGCCGACTGTTGCAACAATACGATTTTCGCGTGTCCAACCTGTCGGCCGGCGAGCACCTGTTTCGCTTGCGGCAGCTCGACCGCGACGGACGCGAGACGTTTTCGCCCTGGCGTTCGGTCTTCATGCCCGCCGAAAGGATGGAGGTCGCCCTGTGGCCCAATCCGGTGGCGAGCCAGGCGCGCTTGCTGCTTCAGATGCCCCAGCCTGCCGAGGTGCGCATAGACGTCTTCCACGCCGATGGGCGCCCTGCCGGCGTCTCGCAAACGCTTTCTGTCGAGCACGGTGCTGCGGTACATCTTCCTTTGGAGCATCTGCCCAAAGGGGCCTATTTCGTGCGCATTGCGACGCCATTTGAGCAGCAAACGGCGCCCTTCACTAAAATGTGAGCGTAGCCCATTCATTGAGGTGCTATTGAAGGCACCCAGCCTGCTAATACCGTTCGCACCACTGGCGAAGCAGCCGCTCCATTTCCTGCTTCCACGGGTTGCTGCTGCCCACGAAGTTGGTGTGCATGAAGCTGAAGACGAGCACGCGCCCACTGCGCGCCACTAAGTAGCCGCTCAGGCAATGGACGCCGCTGAGGGTGCCCGTTTTGGCGAACAGCCAGGGCGCCTGGCCCGGTTCGGGGGCATACCAGCGGGCGAGGGTGCCGTCGCGTCCGCCGGCGGGAAAGAGGCGGAACAGGCGCTCGCGCGGCTGCTCGTGCCAGAGGCGCCACAGCACGCGGGCAAGCGTGTGCGGAGTGATGAGGTTGTAGCGCGACAGCCCGGAGCCATCCACCCATCGAGGGCGCTGCGGCAAATCGGCCCAGACGCTATCCAGCAGCCAGCGAATGAGGGTATCGGTCTGGAATACTCCGAAACGCCGGTCAGCGCACATGAGCAGCAGTTGCTCAGCGACGAAATTGTCACTGGGATACATCAGCTGGCGCAGCACGGTATCCAGAGGAGCGCCGTAGAGGGTTTGCCAGCCGTCGGTCGGCAAGTATGCTTGCAGGGAGTCGGGTAGCCATTCCACGCTTTTGCCGAGCGTATCGGCCAGCAGTTGAGGCAGATTGTTCGGGATAAACGGCGTCCAATACGTTTTGTGCCCATACGCCAGAGGTGCGGGCAGCGTCCAGCGATTGGCCCATTCGGTGCGCTCGAGTGCAGGACGGGTAGTATCGGTACGGCAGCTGTCGCGAAAGCGCGGTGGCCACACCTCTATTTGGCCGGAGGCATACTGGCGTATGTGCAACAGATGGCCATACACGGGCAGGGCGCTGCGTTCGGGTTGATAGTCTTCGAGGTAGTCGTCCCAAGCCCAGCCGGCGCCGAAGCGTTGGATACGCTCTGGGCGCGGGCACAGCCACAGCGGTTCCGGGCGCTGGCGCAGTACCTCGAAGGCGCTCTGCCAGGCTCGAAACTGAGGGTGTAAGAAAGTAGGGTCACCTAAGCCCTGCACCAGCAGTCGAGGCGTCGTGTCGCCTGCCAGAGCGGCAAAGGGACGTATCCGCAAGGCGGGAAGGGTGTCGGGCAGCACCTGTAATGAGGCAGCCAACGTCAGGATTTTGGTGTTAGAAGCCGGTGTGAAGTAGCGGTCACCCCGCACATTGGCCATAAGGCGGCCCGTTTCAGCATCGAGCAAAACGAAACCCGTCAGCCCCCGCGAAAACACTTCCGAACGCTCTACCGCCCGCTCAATAGGCTTAGCCCGGCGCAACGGACTGCAGCCCGAGGCCAGAAACAGCAAAAGCCCTCCGTACAAGACCAGCCGAAGCATAGCAGCCCGCTTATTGTAAAACCTCCAGCCGCTTTAGCGGAACGGTGCGCATCGCCTCACGCAGCACCTCTAATTCGCAGCCCTGACAGGCGACATTGACGATGTAGCGGTTGGCGACTAAGATACCTATTTCACTGCTCAGTTTCGGATAGTACTTCTCAAAGCCCGGATAGCCGTCGAAGAGGATGGACTTCTCGTAGCCGCGGTCGTTTTTGATGTTCACCTCCTTTCTCGCCCATTCCACCACTTTCTGCTGGTACTCGGGTCGCTGCCCGGCATCGGTGATATGCAGGATGATGGCATCGTTTTCGGGCGTTCGGTAATCTGCCCAGGCCGAATAGAGCATCATGACCTCTGGGCCACCGCGTTCGCTTTTCTCGTAGATTTTTTTGTAGCGACCAATGCGTGCCGGCAGCAGCGAGCTCAACGGCGGTAAATCTTTCTCCGAAATCAGGTACTGCCGCTTTTCAGCGGCTTCTACTGTGGCCGGGTCATTGAAGGAAAATTTCGGATCATTGGCTGACGAGCCACCAACAGCAGAGGCAGATGAGGCCGTGGAAGCTCTGCCGGCGGCTTTCTTCTCCGCTCCGGAGCCGCAGGCAGCCACAAACAAGAGGCTCAGGATTAGCGTAATGGGAACAATGCTGTTAGTTGTCATGGACTACTTGCTTAAAGTGCGGCCAAAATTACGCTCCTTGCTGCAATTGCCTCACTCTTGCACCACCCAACCGGCATGTTCAAACAGCACACGAAAGTCTGCCGGAACAAAGAGGCGGTCTTCCGGGTATGGAATGTGGTAGTATTGGTCAGGCGGTAGCAGACGATTGTGTCCGGGTTGCCGCAAGTCAATCACAAGCCGGGCGGGCAAGCGGCGGCGGCTGATAAAGCGCAATTCAAAAGGTTCCAGCAGAAGTGGGTCATCTTTATCGAAAACGCCCAGTCCCGCTTTTCGGGCGGCCTGAACGCTGCGCCGCGCCTTCTTGAGCCTGGTGCTGCTTTGCACGTTTTTCCAGAACTGCTGCGGGCGCAGGTTTTCCTGAGCAAAGGGGTTAAGGCGCAAAAAGGGCTGGATATTAGGCCAGATGAAATACGGCAGCGCCGTTCCGGCAATCAGCTGGCGTTCGTTGTAGCTGAGGGTAGTAATCTGTTTGGCTAAGGCGGCATCTTCGAAGTTGCCCGCATCGGAGTGCAGATAGCCCAGCAGGCGGCCAGTGGCGTCCAGAAATTCGTAGGCGAAGGCCATGAATAGCCGGTACTCTTCGGCAGAGCGGTTGCTCTTCTCAAAGTCGGCTAGCATGGCAGCTTCTAAGCTGCGCTCGGCCCGCTCGGCATGGCGAGCGTGGTTGTGCGCTACTTCGGCGCGGTCTTGAATACGGCTTTTCAAATGCTCTACCACATGCTCGGGCAGCCTCAAGTTTTTGCGCCATTTGCCGGAGGCAAAAAAATCGGCCCAGCGCGGATTTTTAAGCGCCATAAAAGCGGAAGAACCGGGCAGCGGGAAGCTCACTTCAGGCGAGTCAATGCCTAAAAAGCGCAGTCCGATGTTGCCCGGCAGGCGCACGTTGATGGTATCGCCGTCGTGGACGAGCTGGCGGATGGAACCCGTGCGCGAACCGTGGTAGCCCAGCAGGCTGCTTCCAATTTTGAAGCCGCCACTGCTCAGGCCAAGAGCTGTATTGCTCATGGGATGTCAGTAGTTTTAAAAAAAGTTAGGCAATGTGTCGGGGTAGCAAAAAGGATGCCTACCCGTTCAGTGCGCCAAAGGTAGGGCGTTCAATGGCACTTGAAGTAATCGAACGGCTCTAAGCAATCTAAGCAACGGAACATGGCCTTGCAGGCGGTGGAGGCGAATTGGGCGATCATTTCCGTGTTTTGCGAGCCGCAGTGGGGGCATTGCAGGATGCGCGGCTGGCCCAGCAGGGCTTGTTTATCGGCGGTGGGTTCGGCAGGTGGGGCGATGCCGAAGGCGCGCAATTTTTCGCGGCCTTCGGGGCTGAGCCAATCCGTCGTCCAGGCTGGGGCGAGCACGGTGGTGATGCGGACGCGGTCGAAGCCGCCCTCTTGCAAAGCAGCGCGAATGTTGACCTCGATGGTGTTCATGGCTGGGCATCCGCTGTAGGTGGGAGTGATGACGACTTCAAGCGTTTGCTCATCGTCGAGCCAGCGCACGTCGCGCAGGATGCCCAAATCGGCGATGGTAAGCACGGGGATTTCCGGGTCGCACACCCTGTCTAAGAGGCGGCGGGCAGCCTCAGCGCGTTCGGCGGCAAGGGCAGAGACGGGAGTCATAACGCAGCAACTTATTGAACTTTAAGCCATTGGCTGGGATTTAGGCGTTGCGTCTGGTACCACACCTCGAAGTGCAACTCGGCAGCGTTGGAAATGGGGTTGGTATTGACGCGCCCGATAACCTGGCCAGCTTTTACGTGAGCGCCCTTCGAGAGGTTCACCTCATTGAGGTTGCTGTAAACGGTGTAAAAGTCGCCGTGTTGAACGATGACGGTGTTTTCGTGGCCGGGCACGTACTGAATGCCGGAGACGATGCCGTCGTACACGGCTTTCACGGGCGCGCGTTCTTCAGTGCGGATGTCAATGCCCTTGTTGTCAATCTCGATATTGGCCAGCGTGGGGTGCTTCTGGCGTCCGTAGCGGCGCGAGATGTACCCGTTTTGCACGGGCCAGGGCAGGCGCCCGCGGTTTTGGCGGAAGTTGCTGGTAGTAACGTCTTCTTTACTCATGGGTAAAGGCGCGTCGTCCGCGACGGGGGCGGCACCTCCGGCGGGCAGAGCAGCGATGGCGGCCTCTTCGCGGCGGGTGGCCTGCTTGCGCACCTCTTCCTGGATGATGCGTTCGATGGCGGCGTTGAGGGCTTCGTGTTGGGCCTGCTGCTTTTTCAGGTCGGCGCGCAGGCGCTCTTCATCGGACTTGAGCGTGCGCAACAGGCGCTCTTTTTCTTGCAACTCGGCCCCCAGCGTCTGGCGCTGTTGCTGCAGCGAGTGCAGCAAATCCTCCTGTTGGCGGCGCGTATTTTCCAGCGCAGCTGTGCGTATCTGAAGCGCCTGGCGCGTTGAGGTGATGGCTTCGGCCTGCGTTTTTCGGAAGCGGTCGTATTTGCGCACGAAGAGCCAGCGGCGAAAGGCTTGGTTAAGGTTGTCAGCCGAAAGGACAAATAACAGCGGATTGGTCAGCGATTTGCGCCGGTAAGCCTGGCGCACCGTGCGGGCATAGTCGGCCCGCATGATTTGAATGTCCTGCTCCAAAGAGGCAACGACTGCCGTGTTGCGCACGATAGCGGCTTCAGCGGCGGCGATTTCGGCCTGAAGGGTCTGGATGAGGCGTTCGCGGCGCTCTATCTGCTTTTGCAGGGTTGTGTAGCGGTCTAAGGCGGCTGACTTGTTGCGGCTGGTTTTTTCCAGCAGGCTGTTGGTCATAGCGATTTCGCGCATCAGACGCTTGCGCTTTTCTTCCAGTTCCTGTCGGTTTTGGGCCATTCCCGAAGGAAGCATCCAGAACAGCAGCCCAGCCACGACGCCTAGCCGCAGGGCGTTACGGCAGGCGCTGGTAGTGGTCGGGAATGTCAAAGCGAAAAGGTTTGTCAATGTTGACCTCGATTTGGGTGAAATCAATATCAGCGCGGAAGTAACCGCTTTCCGGGCTATAGAGTTCGATGCGGCGAAAATACGGGAAATGGGCGCCTGAGCGCGGTAACTTCTGAAAACGGGCACAGGTTTGCGACAGCCATTGCCCTTCGGCCGGCTGCAAGAAGGTGCCCTGGCGCAGCCAGAAGGTGCCTTCTTCAATGCGGTAATCCATCAGAAAACGGCCATCGGTACCGCTTAAGCGGTGTAGCGAGTCTTTGATGTCGGCCTGAAAAGCCACATTTTCGGGCAGCCAGGCCTCAGCCAACAGAAGATGTTGGAGGATAGGCAGCCCCTCAGGCAGCTGGTAGCGCTGCTGGAAGTCCTGGCGCGAGGCCATGAGCACCGTTTTATCTATGCGGTTGAGCAAGAAGAAGGAGTCGGGCGTTATGAGCGCGCGCGAGACCTCCATACCGAACTTTTTGACGTTGACCCACAAGGCGCTATCGCGCACCCAAATGAAGTTGGCACTGGCATCGGCGGCCACGTCTTCGCCTTCCACATAGAGGCGGGCATGCGCTGTTAAGGTGCGCACCTGTGTCAGTTGCCTGTCCTGCAGCCGTTTTTTCAGCACCTCCATAGCCAGCGGCGCCGCAGCAGGTGTGATGCGCTCTTCACCCGCAGCCGGTTTGCGCCGGCAGGTAAAGCCCGTCAGGGTCAGGGCCATCAGCACTGAAACCACCCACGACAGAACAGGATTGAAATTCATCATCCAGACCTATTTTTTACAGCAAAAAACCATTCGTGCCTTCGTGGTCGAACCATTCGCGCATTCGCAGCTAAAAACCTAAAATTCATCTTCGTCCGGGTCTATTTCCATGCGTGCCATATTCAGTTCCGCCCAGGCGTGCTGGTCGCCAGCCTGGCGGGCGGCACGCATGCCAGTACGGTAAGTTTCGATAGCCTCTTGCATGCGACCTGCGCGCTCGTAGAGCCGGCCGAGGTGATAATACAGGCCCACGTAGGCCGGGTCGGTCTGGCGCAGGCGTTCGTACCACACAAGAGCTTCGGCGTCGTCGCCAGCTTTTTCGTGCTCTTTGGCAATGGCAAACAGCAGAAAAGCATCGGTTGGGCTGGCCTGCCACAGGGCCATTAACTGCTGCAAACGCGGACTCATGGGCACTTGAACGAAACGGGCAAGTATTTGTTGATGGAGCGCCAAAGGTACAATGCCTTAGCCTTTGCTACCTTTGCCGCGCTTCCGGGCGACCATGATGGCCTTGCCGGCTCCATCGCCCGCTCTTCTTCCTTATTCGATTATCGCCTTATTTTTTATGAAATTTCTCGTTTGTATCAGTCAAACGCCGGACACCACCGCGCGCGTAGCCTTCACGCCCGACGGCAAAGCGTACGACGGCACGGGTGTTACGTTTATCATGAACCCCTACGACGAATGGTATGCCTTGGTGCGCGCCTGCGAATTGCGCGAGGCCCTGGGCGGCACGGTAGTCGCCCTCAATGTGGGGCCAGCGGCCAACGAAACCACCATCCGCAAAGCCCTTGCCATCGGTGCTGATGAGGCCGTCCGCATTGACGCCGAACCCACGTCATCGGCTTTCACGGCCCGCCAGATTGCCGAATATGCACGCGCCGAAAACTTCGACATCATCTTTTTGGGCAAAGAAACCATTGACTATAACGGCGCCGAAGTGGGCGCTATGGTGGCCGAATATTTGGAGCTGCCCTACATCGCTTTTGCCAGCAAACTCGACCTGGAGGGCACGACTGCGGTGGTAGAGCGCGACATTGAGGGTGGCGTGGAGGCCGTCGAGGTTGCTCTGCCGTTTGTCGTAAGCGCCGCCAAGGGCATGGCCGAGCAGCGCATCCCGAACATGCGCGGCATCATGATGGCCCGCACTAAGCCGCTCAAAGTGGTGCCTGCTGTGCCCGCCGACGAGCCGGTGCAAGTGGTGAAATTCACCCTTCCGCCACCCAAAGCCGGCGTCAAGTTGGTCAACCCCGAAGACATGGACGAACTGGTGCGCTTGCTCCACGAAGAAGCTAAAGTCCTTTAAAAACTGTCCTCATTTCCTTTTTTTTCATCAGCCTCTTCTTTTTTTGACATATGGTTCTGGTATATGCCGAAAGCCCGCGCGGGCAATTCAAGAAGGCCGCCTTTGAGGCCGTAACGTTTGGGAAAAAATTGGCCGACCAGTTGGGTCAGTCTTGTGCTGCCGTTGTATTGGGCAACGTTCAGGGTGATCCTGGCGAATTGGGCCGCTATGGTGCTTCGCGGGTTTTGCAGGTAGCCAACGAACAGCTCAACACCCTGGACTCGCAGGCGTACGCTCAGGTATTGGCCGAAGTAGCGCGCCAGGTGGGTGCTACGGTGGTTATTTTGAGCCACACTTCTACAGGCAAGACCGTTGCCGGTCGTGTGGCGGTGCGGCTCAATGCCGGCTTAGTGTCGGGCGTCAGTAGTGTAGCTTCGGTAGAGAGCAACGGGGCTTTGGTGGTACGTAAGTCTGTTTTTTCGGGCAAAGCCACGGCGGAGTACGCCATTGTCAGCCCGGTGAAGGTGCTGTCGCTGATGGGCAACGCTATTCGTCCTGAGGCCATTGGTCAGCCGGTGGCTGCAGAGGTGCTTCCAGTAGCGGTACCGGCTCTGCGCGTACGTGTACGCGAGGTGCGCACGGTAGAAGGGCGCGTTCCGCTGCCCGAGGCCGAGATAGTGGTGTCGGCAGGTCGGGGCATGAAAGACCCTTCCAACTGGGGCATTGTCGAGGAACTGGCTGATGTGTTGGGCGCTACTACCGCCTGCTCGCGACCGGTGGCCGACAGCCATTGGCGCCCACACCACGAACACGTCGGGCAGACGGGTATCGCCATTCGACCCAACCTGTACATCGCCATAGGCATCAGCGGTGCTATTCAGCACTTGGCCGGCGTCAATAACTCCAAAGTCATCGTCGTTATCAACAAAGACCCAGAAGCGCCTTTCTTTAAAGCCGCCGACTACGGCGTGGTAGGCGACCTCTTCGAGGTGGTGCCTCGACTCACGCAAGCCATTCGCAAATTCAAAGCAGCGCAATAACGCGCTCCATACGCACAACCCCGTATGCGGGCTAACTTTGCATTGCCAAAAGCGCCCTTGGTGCGCTCCTATTTCTAACCGCTTTTTACCTTTCTGGCTATGAACCGCGTCGAACTGGAAATTGTCAACCTGTCCAATAGTGTCTCTCAGGCGCAGAATTACGCCGTCGTGCTCAAAGAACGCCACGGCCATCGCCGCCTGCCCATCGTCATCGGCAGCTGCGAGGCCCATTCCATTGCCATCGCCATCGAGCGAATGCTTCCTAGCCGACCGCTGACGCACGATTTGTTCAAAAGCACACTGGAGACTTTCCATATCGAGCTGCGCGAAGTAGTCATCAACAACCTTCTGGACGGCATCTTTTATGCGCGCTTAGTCTGCGTCCATCAGGGCGAAGTCTTTGAAATTGACTCCCGGACCTCCGATGCGCTCGCGCTGGCTGTGCGCTTTGAGTGCCCCATTTACACCTATGAATTTATTTTAGACGCCGCTGGCATCGTCTTCCCGGAAATGGAGGAGGAAGAAGACGACGAGCCCGCCATGCAAAGCCCTCAACGCAGCTCCACCTCCGCAGCGCCCTCCGGACGCATTAACCTTAACGCCTTAGAAAATTACAGCGACGAAGACCTGGAGCGCTACCTCAAGGAAATGATTGATCGTGAAGATTACGAGACTGCTGCCCGTTTGCGCGACGAACTGCGCCGGCGCAAGACCTCCTGAGCGCATGCCACCGCTCCCGTGCTCCCTCCCATGCTAATATCACCTCGATATGGATAGAAACACCTGGATAGGCCTGGCCGTAGCAGCATTGGCCCTGGCTTTTGTGTTTTTCCCGCCTCAGAATAAAGCCGTCGAAGAACTGAAAGAGCAAACCATGGCCATCCACGACGAAGCCATGGCCGAAATGGCCGAAATGAACCGCCTGGGGCGTGCGCTAAAGCGGGCTGTGGCCGAGCTACCCGCCGACGTCCCCCGCGCCGACTCCGCACAGGCCATCCTGCGGCAAATGAAAAAAGCCGAAGAGGACATGTACACCTGGATGCGCCAGTACAACCCGCCGCCCCAAAACATGCCTCAAGAGGAAGCCCTGCGCTATCTGGAAGAGCAAAAACGCCTCATCAGCCAAAACCAGCAAGACATCCGCGCCGCCCGCGACGCTGCGCGGCAAATGCTGCAACAGCAGCAATAAAGCGGCCGGCAAGGATGCCCATGACGGCAGCAAACTGCCGGCGACAGTAAGAAAAACGATCCGGATAACAGGCTTAAATCATCTGGCGGTTGCGATATGAACCGTTTTGCTCTGCTTCTTTTCGCCCTCCTCACGCTGGCCTTTGCCTGCCAGCAAAACCCGCGCCGCCTGCCCATTCTGGGTGAGCGCGACGTGGTCAACGGAGACACCATTTACCCCACCATTCCCGACTTCACCTTCATTGACCAGGAAGGACAGCCGGTTACGAACGAGACCTTCCGAGACAAAATCTACGTAGCGGATTTCTTTTTCATCCACTGTCCCACCATTTGCCCGAAGGTGAAGGCCAATGCCCTGCGCATTTACGAGAAGTACCGCAACGACGACCGTGTGATGCTGCTGTCACATTCCATTGACACCAAAAACGACACTGTGGCGGCCCTGAAGCGCTACGCCCAAAAGCTGGGCATTGACGCGCGCCGCTGGAAATTGGTAACGGGCGACCACGACGCCATTTACAGCATCGCCGACGATTACTTCAGCGTGGCGGTGGTGAACCCTGACGCGCCGGGCGGCTTCGACCACAGCGGGCGCCTCATTCTGGTGGACCGCAACCGCCACGTGCGCTCCTTTTGCGACGGCACCGATGCGCGCGACGTGGATCGGTTTATGGAAGACATAGATGTGCTGCTGGAGGAGCAATTCGGCTCGGCCTCTGCGCGGCGCACGCAATAGTTAGACATGAAAAATGCCGCTTTGGCCAGATTAGCGCTTTGGACGACGCTTTTTGTGGTTGCACTTGCAGGCACTGGTTATGCTCAGGTGTTCATGCGGTCGCCACAAATAGCCTCGGCGCTGGGTTCGGGTGGCAGTGTAGTTGCCTATCCGTCGCTGGGCGCTGGTGTGGGCCAGGAGGCTGCGCTGGGATTGGGCGAAGGCTCCGGCGTATGGGCGGGCGCTACCCTACCCTACGGATTGGCAGGCTGGCAGGCCGTGCGTGTGCAGGCGGCGATACGGACCAGCCAGCGCGACGGCCTGGGGCTGGATGCGGCCTACTCCGGCATCGAAGCCTACGGCGAGCAGCGCCTACGCCTGATGTACGGGCGACGCCTGAGCCGTGCCCTGCTCATGGGTGGTGGTGCCGATGTGCTGCGCGTATCGGCACGCGAATACGGGCAGGCGACAGCCCTGACGTTCAGCCTGAGCGCATTGGCCAACCCCATACCCAAAGTCTGGCTCGGTGCACAGATCTATAACCCCGTCCAGGTCGAAATGGCCGGCACGCCGGTGCCTACTGTGCTTCGCTTAGGTGCTGCGTGGCAGGCATCCAACACGTTCGTTGCCTTAGCCGAAATAGAGAAAGAGCTGGACCGCCCCGCTCAAACCCGCGTGGGCATAGCCTATCACCCGCTCTCTGCCCTGACGCTGCGCATGGGCATGCGCGCCGAACCGCTGCGCTTTACTATAGGCGCCGACGTGCAGCTGACGCGCGAGCTGGCGCTGGCCTCCGCCGCCGAATGGCATGCTGCCTTAGGCATTACGCCTGCTCTGACGCTCGTGTGGCGGCGGGTGAAGCCCGCAACGGCGGATTAGAGCACGATTTCGCGCTTCCAGCTGGCCGGGGGCGTCTGATACATCTCCCAAAACAGGTCGGCGATGTGGTCGGGGTCGTACTTCGTACCCGGCTGCACCATGCCACAGACGGTAACCGTGCCCACGCGAATGCCGTGCGGAGCGCACTCTTCGGCCAGGCACATGGCCAGATTGCGCACACCTGCCTTGCCTATGCTGAGCGACACCAGCTCGGCCGGAGCCTTCAGGGCCGAGCCACCACCGGTGATAAACACTGTGCCACTGCCGCGCTCTTTCATACGGGGCACAAACGCCTGTGCGGCCAGCAGGGCACCCACAACATTGATGCGGAAGTCGCTGTGAAATACCGGCAGCGACACCGCCGTAGGGGGCGCCGGGTTGAAAGCACTGGCATTGTAGTGAAGCACATCCAAATCCGGATGCTCCTCGGCCAGCTGCTGTAAAAGCGCTGAAAAGGCCGCCTCGTCGGCAATATCGCAGGGATAGCCTCGGCTCTGAATACCTTCGTGGGCCAGCGCCTGCTCGAAACCTTTCAGTTTTTCGGCATTGCGCGCCACCAAAAGCGCTTCAAAGCCCTCGCGACCAAAACGCCGCACCACCGACAGGCCGATGCCCGGGCCCATTCCAATGAGTAATAATTTCATACCAAAACACTTTGGGTTGGGTTCGTCCTTAATGCGGTAAAGTTCTGGTGCACCGGCCAATACAACAGTAGAATTTCTCAACAGTGCCCTGCCGGAGCAAGTTCGACACTCGACCAGCCCACCCGGTGCGCACTTAGCAGCATGCCGTGCACATGGGCATTTTTTCAGCCATTTTCGGTATAAAAAAAGGAACACCACCGCGCGTAAACTCCAGATGCCGTACCTTTGTCAGTAGTTAACCATTTTCTCTCACCTTTTCTATTTTTTCCCTTTCTAATGGTCGTAGAAAAAGATAAAGCGGTGTTCTTGCACTACACCCTGACCGAAGGCAATGCCGACGGTGAACTCATCGAAACCACCGAGGGCGACGAGCCTCTTGCCTTCATATACGGCATTGGCGCCATGCTCCCCGAATTTGAAGCCAACATCGAAGGCCTCAAAGCCGGCGACAAGTTTTCGTTCACCATAAAAGCCGCAGACGCCTACGGCGAGCGCGATGAAAGCGCCATTGTAGAAGTGCCAAAAAGCATCTTTGAAACCGACGGTCGCATTCCGGATGGACTGCTCGAAATTGGCAACATTCTACCCTTGACCGATCAGCACGGCAACCACTACCAGGGCATCGTGCATTGGGTCGGCCTGGAGTCAGTAAAGATTGACTTCAACCACCCCATGGCGGGCGTTGACCTGCACTTCACCGGATACATCGAAAGCGTTCGCGACGCCTCTGATGAAGAACTCGACCACGGGCACATTCACCAAGGTATCGGAGGGCACTAACCCGTGAGCACTGCGCCCTCGGGCGCTTTTCAGCCGTTGTTCGGTCTTTTAAACGGAGCGAGCAACGGCTTTTTTTATGCGCATTGGCGCAAGGCGTCTCCAGCCCATTTCGGCACCGGTAGCGCGGTTTTAAGGGCCTTTTTAGCCGTTTTGTGGCCTTTCCTTAGCGTTTTTGCTGAAAAGTAAAGGTGTAGTTTGCCCAAAAGTTCCAGAGCATGACTAAGCCGGTGGCGATGATTTTGGCTACGTAGAAGCCTACGCCGGCTCGTTCGTGGAGGAGGTAAATGATGGTGTTGTTCAGGCCCAGCCCGAGGAGCGAGGCGATGAGAAACTTGGAGAACTGGGCGGCCACGCGGGGGTCGCGGCTGCGGAACGTCCAGGCGCGGTTGAGCGCATAGTTGCTTACCACGGCGCACAGGAAGCCGGTGCTGTTGGCTACGTACTGATTGGCGCCCAGCACTTCGCGGAGCAGGCCAGTAACGCCGAAGTCCACAAAGACGCCAGAGGCGCCGACCAGTCCGAATTTGATGAATTTCCGAAGTAACTCGCTTTTCATGAGACGCTACTCGTTTGCGGATTGGGGGCGGAAAGGTAGGCACAGTTGCGTAGTGAGTGCCAACCAGATGAAAATGCAGGGCACGGCCTTGAGCACATACGGCTGCACAAAGTTCGTGCGCACGGCTGGGGGAAACAGGTCGGAAGGCGACAAGGAAGCCATGATAAAAGCCAGCCACACCAGCACTTGCATCCAGCGTTCGGGGTGCGGCGTGCTCCAATACCAGATGGCCACACCACACAGGGCAATGATAAACGTGGGCGACTCTGCCTTGTGGTTGAACAACACCATCCACAACAGCACAGAGGCCCACAAATAGGCGCGCGCTTGCGCCGGCGGCAGCCCACCGGGATTGCGGCGACGCCACACCGCCCAGGTGCTCCACAGCAACAACACACCGCCCACCAGCACCACCGCCAGCTTGGGCGGCTGCCACCCAAACCACGTCTGCAGCCAACCCATGACCGACAGGCCTACCGAAGCCTCATGGTCGGTGCGCAACAATTCGAACCACCATTCGTACACCTGCGCCAGCTGGGCGGGGCTAAGCACCACCAACGGCAGCACCAGCAAAACGGCCGTCCAGGCAATTCCCCACCCTATCAGCGCACCACGACGTGGATAAACAAGCGCCGGCAATGCCGCCAGAAAGCCGAAAATTTTCAAAAAACCACCCGCTACTGCCCAACCAGCCGCCGCTCGAGTGCTGTTGCGTTCTATGGCTATCCACGTCAGCAGCACAAAAGCGGCCATCAGGCCATTGCTTTGGCTATTTTGCAGCGAAATAAGCAGTTCCAACAGTACAAACCAGCCCACCCAATGGCGCCGCCGCGTGTCGAGCACGGGCAAATGCAAAATGGCCCACAGCAGGGGCAAGGCGTTGAGCAGGTTCCATAGTGTCAGGCCCACTGCATCGGGCAGGAGGCTGAACGGCCCCATGACCACAGCAAATGCCGGGCTGTATTTGTACAAATCCCACTGCTCGGCCGGGTAAGGCGCGTAGGGGTTAAGCTCTTGTACCAAATGGGCAAAGGCGTTGCGGAAGATCACATAGTTCTCGTAGGGAGTGTAGCCGCTCTTGCCTGAGCGCAGCCACAGGCTCTGGATGCTAGCCATTAAGGCCGCCGCTGTGTAGGCCGCCCAAAGCGCTGTGGGGTGGGTCCGGAAGCGTCGGAGCGGCATGGTTCAGAAGTGTGGGCGCAGTTTTTCCAACAACAGCTCGGGTGCCGGCACTACTTTTTTTTCATCGGCTTTGAAAAAGCACAAGCGCACGGTGCCGGCATTGACCGTTTCGCCCTGTTCGTTGCGGATATCGGTGTGGAAGGTGATGTGTGTATCGGGCAGCTGGCGTATTTCGGTGTGAATGGTCAGCAGGTCGTCGTAGTACGCCGGGCGCACGAAGCGCATTTGCAGGCTCACCACAGGCAGCCAGATGCCGTGCATTTGCTCCAGTTCCTTGTAGCTGAGGCCTAAGGAGCGTATAGTCTCCACGCGGCCTACCTCATAGTAATCAGCATAGCGGCCGTAGTAGAGGTAGCCCATCTGGTCGGTTTCGCCGTAGCGGACGCGGAGCTGGAAATCAAAGCTATACACGGGTAGGCAACAGCAGGGTTAGGTCAGTGCTACCTCTTCGCGCTCGATGGGACAGGTCATGCAGTGGCTGCCACCGCGCGCGCGGGAGAGCTCGTAGGAGGGTATGGTGATGATGGTGTTTTCCACCTGGTCGGGGTTGATCTTTCCGTTGTCAATGTCGCGCAGGAGTTTTTCGGCGCCCACGACTTTGTAGCCAAAGGACTTGAAGGCCCGCTCGGTAATGGGGTTGCGGTCGTAAGTGATGGCTACACCCGGCTTAAGGGCGACCAAATTGCAGCCGTCGGTCCATTGTTCGCGCTCCTGGTATGGGCTTTCGCCCTGACCAGCCCAGATGAATTCCATCTTGGGGTTCACCTCAGCCAGCAGGAAGTCCTTCAGGCTGGGGTATTCCACCTCTTCGCCGGTGTGACGGTGCACGTCCACGTAGGAGCCGAGGCCATCCTGCACAATGGGCTTGTAAGCCACCATGTGGTGGTGATTGATTTGGGTGAACACCGTGTCAATGTGCATGTACGTACGCTCGGCCGGGATGTTGACCTGCACGATGTTTTTGATAATGCCGCGGTCGAAGAGGGTTTCTTTGAGCAGTTGGAAAGCGTAGTTGTTGGTGCGTTCGGAGCAACCGATGAGCAGATAATCTCGATTGAGCACCATGACATCGCCGCCCTCAATGCTAACGGTTTCGCCCTTCTTGGAGGGTGGGAACTTATCCACGCGGTTAAGGTTGATGGTCTTGCCATCGGCTTTCAGGCGACGGAAGACCGGGTGGCTGCTGAAGATGAGGCGGGTGAGGAAGTTTTCGCGAAAGCGGGCCGACTTGTTGGCTTTGGTAATGATGACGTAGTCTTTGATGGTAACGGCGATGTCGCGCGTAAAGATGAGGTTAGGGATGGGGTCGAAGAGGATGCGGTCTTCCGGCTCTAAGTAGCCGGTGATGAGCGTATCGGCCAGTTGTTCGGGCGAGAGGCCGGCTAAGCGCGGGATGAAGGAGTAAGGCAGTTCCTCGAAGTCGGTGATTTTGTTGATGACCTCGTATTTGCTTTCCTCGTCGCGGGTGCTTTCGGCCAGCAGGTCGCGCACTTCGAGCACGTTTTCTTTGCCCAGGAAGGCGCGCAGCACGTCGGTGAAGATGTCGTGTTCTTCCTGCATGTTGGGCAGGTGCACGATGTCGTCGAAGAGCAATTCGCCGGCCCGTTTGGGTGTAATTCGGGCGATGCCTTCATCAGGGCGGTGCACGATGACCTTTTTGAGGCGGCCAATTTCGGAGTCCACGTATATGCGGCTGTTGATGTCCATGGCTATAGTGCTGTTTTGTTGAAGAGCCGCGCAAAGGTAGGGCGAGGCTGGCGGTGGTGAAGGGGAGAGGGTGAGAGCGAATAGATAAAAAGTTAGAGTATTCCTCACATCGGCAGAATGGCTCCCTGCTGCACCCGTCTGTGATGCTGCTCTGCCGTTCGGAGGATGCGATGGGCCAGTCGGAGTGCCTCCACGCCTTCGCGCAGGGTTACGGGCGGGGTGGTGCCGCTCCGGATGCTGTGGGCGAAGGTTTCCAGTTCGGTCTGGATGGCGTTGATGGGCGCTATTTCGGGGGCGTGCAGGTGGAGCCATTTTTTGCCCTGGGTCGGGCTTTCCCATTCGAGGAGTTGCTCGGCGGGCGGCAGGTCAGGTGCGTGGGCGTCGAAGAGTCGGATGACCTGAGCTTTTTTATCCAGAAAGTCTAAGCTGATGTAAGCATCGGGCTGGAAGAGGCGCATTTTGCGCATCTGCTTGAGTGAAATACGGCTGGCTGTGAGGTTGGCCACGCAGCCGTTGGCAAACTCGACGCGGGCGTTGGCAATATCCAGCGTGTGGCTGAGCACGGCCACCCCGCTGGCACTGACGCGGCGCACCGGCGACTGCACCAGATGGAGCACCAGGTCGAGGTCGTGGATCATCAGGTCCAAAATGACGGCCACCTCGGCGCCGCGCGGCTGAAAGGCAGCCAGGCGGTGGCATTCGATAAACATAGGCCGCAGTTGCATGTCCTTCAAAGCCAGATAAGCCGGGTTGAAGCGCTCGACATGGCCTACCTGAACGACAACGCCCTGCCGCTCAGCCAGCTGGAGCAGGCGTACCCCCTGCTGCACAGTCTGAGTAGCGGGCTTTTCCAAAAAAACATGCTTGCCGGCGCGAATGGCCCGGGCAGCCAAAGCGTAGTGGCTGGGCGTAGGCGTTACGATGTCCACCGCGTCCACGTCGCGCAGCAGAGCAGCATAAGACGGGTAGCGGCGAACCCCTGTAGCGGCGGCAATTTCCGCAGCGCGGGCGTCATTAGGCTCGTAAAAACCAGCCACGTCCCAGGCAGACGTGGCTAAAGCGCATTTGAGGTGAATGTTGCCCAGATACCCGACGCCTGCGAGGCCTAATTTGAGTGCGTTCATGAGATGTTAGCGGTAATACATCAGAACGGCGCCCAAAGCAGTGATGAGCACAATGAGCACCGTAGCCATGCGAATAGTATAATGAATGTGCCGCACAAAAGCCTCTATTTCCCGCCGGCAATGCGGATAACGCGGTAGGATTTCCTTCTCCATGCGGCGGCGGTTGAAGACATGGGCAGCACCAAACTGGACGCGGTTGCGCACCAAGACGCCGTAGCTCTTCAGCACCTTCGCGCGGAAATAAACGTTGACAAACAGCAGGGCAACAAAAAGGCCGATGACAAGGCTGACCAGAAGTGTGTACATGCGGCAAAGATACGTCTGTCCTCCAGGCACGCTTTCGCAAGTGGCATTTCCTGCTACCTTTGGCGCGCCTTTAGCGCTTGCAAAGAGGCGCCTTCAGCAAGCGATCCACGTTATCTACGCTCACTTTTTTAACCCACCTTTTTTCTATGACTCGTTTGTTGCCTTTCCTGATGCTGGCCAGCCTGTGGCTGCTCAGCTGTCAGCCTGCAGAAGACGCCTCCTGGGCGGCGTTTAAGAAATGCGGCTCTAACGCCTGCGTGCAAGAAGCTTTAGCCGTCAAGGCAGCTTTTGTTAAAAACCCAAAAGGGCTACTGAAAGATTTCCTGAGCACCTACGAGGCAGGCGAAGACCACCTCATCGGCTGGCTTTACCTGCTGCGCGATAGCGTGCTGACCAACCCACAGGCAGGCGCCTACGAGGAGCGCATCGGCTGGCGCGACGAAGTGCTCAACGCCGCCCAGCCCTATGCCAACGACCCAAAGTTGGGCGAAATTGCTCGGGTGATTGTGCAAGAGCTGGAGTCCATTGCCTTTGCCGACGAACTGGAGGACGCGCCTCTTTTCATCGAAAATCTCGTCTTCACCGGTACCTATGCGCTCGACAAGGGCAACGCCGGCAACGGCGAACTATCGGTCAGCGAACAAGACGGCAATACGTTGCGCTTCCGCCTGCTGGCCGTAGGGCCGGCACCGGCGCACAACCAGGGCGAGATGACGGGCACGGCCAAACTCGTCTCGGCTAATGAGGCGCGCTTTACTACCACCGAATTTGGCGGCGAGTGCGCACTGTTGTTCCGCTGGTCGAGCGAGGGCGTCGAGGTTGTTACCGAAAAAGGCGACCCGGCAGCCTGTGGGCTGGGAGCTGGCGTCGTGCCCGATGGCGCCTACGGACGCAAAAGCTACAACGACCCTTTCCTCAGCGCCGCCGACGCCAAGAAGGCCGGCCTCTTGCAGGGCGAATGGGTGTCCGCCGACGACCCCAAGGCCGCCATTCGCATCGCCGAAGGCCGCCTGTTCCAACTCTACGACGGCCAGGAAGTAGAGCCGCCCGTGCGCTGCCTGTACTTCCCGAAGTGCCCGGCAGATTGCTTGCCCGTAGCCACAACGCCCTGCCTGAAGGTCATCGGCCAGGATGAAGTCTGCTACACCGTGGTTAAAGCCGACGGCAAAACCTTAGAGATCTCTCTCATCGGCGGCACTGGCAAGACCAACCGCTACACGCGCAAAAAGTAAACGCCGTCCTGCGGCTCTCCGGCAATGCAGACAGCCTCCCCTAGACTCGGACCAGGGGAGGCTGTCTTAGTTTTGTTAACTTTCTTACAATCCTGCCCACAACTTCAAGAGAGTAACCGCCGCCATACGGCGCTCTTTTTTTAGAAATAAAAAACGCCTTTCATGCTGGAAATCAGTGGTCTGGACTCACCAGGCCGGCTCGAAGCGATAGTTCTGAAAACGCAGGATGTGCACGTAGGTATTCTCTAAGTAATCGTAGTGGGCCGACAGGCGTTCGCTGGGCGCTGGCCCTTCGGCGGGCACTCGAGCGAAGCGGTACGTCGTGCGCAGGCCGGTGAAGAGCGGCTCGGCGGGCAGGCGCTGCGGGAAGCTGAGGCCAAAGCGCTGGAGCCATTGCCCCGTGAGCGTAAGCACATCGTAGCCATTGAAGGCGTCGTCGTCGGGCACGGTGCCGTAGGCATCGTAGAAGGTCTGCTGAAAGGCGCGCACAGCATCGTTGGCTGGATCAATATAAGTGGCCGACGAGATGTGGACGTTCAGGTTAGCGAAGTATTCAGGCTCAATATTCTCGAACTGCCGCCATTGAGGCAAGCCATAAACGGCTACAGGGCGGCCCTTGCGCACGGCACTGAGTTTTCGGAAGAAGGCCATGACGAAGTCCTGGTTGCCCCAGGTGGGCAGGACGAAGACGGCCGTTTGGCCAGGTCGGAAGCAGGGTTCGAGGTCTATTTTATCGAAGAAGTTGCCTTCGTCGGGGGTGAGGATTTCGGCAAAGCGGCGTCCGTCGGTGGGCTGGAAGAGCGGGGTGCGTTCAGCCTCGCGGCGTCGGAGCACGATGCTGACGTTTTCTGGGCGGTAGCTGGCCAGGATGTGCTGCACGATGGCGGCTCCGTGAGCGCGCAGGGAGGGTGTGGTCTGGATGAAGTCCGGATTTTGGCGGGTCAGGCCCATGGTGGGGCTTTCGGGCGAGACGACAATTTGCTTTGTCTGACGGGCGCGTTCGGCCATTAGGCTGATGTGGCTGGGCCGCATGGGGCCAATGATGACCTGCGCTCTTTGGAGGCGCGGGTGGTCGAGCAAGCGTTGGAAGTCGCTGTCGCTGAGGCGCGTATCGAGCACTTCCACCTCCAGGTTCATGCCCGCCTCGGAGAGGCGCTGGAGGGCCAGCATGGCGCCGGCATAAAACTGGAGAGCGGGCACACTTCGCTCTGGTACAGTGAGTCCTTGCGGGTCTGCCTGGTCGGTCAGGAACGGCAGCAGCAGGGCGATGCGGTAGGTCGTAGTTGGCCCGGAGGGTCGGTTGGGTGTGTCGCTGATGGGCGGTCGGGCGTCGGGTGCCGGCTTCCAGCGGATGGTGTCCATGGGCTGCTGGGGCGTGGAAGGTCGTTCGGTTGGGCGCGAGGGGGCAGGCCGTTGCGGCGCGGGTGAAGGTCCGGTAGTGCGTCGGGCGGGTGTGCAGGCCGACCACAACACCGCAAAGGTGCAAAGGGCCCAAAAAAACGGTCGTTTCATAGACAGGAACGGTATGCACCGGCAAAAGTAAGGCGGCGCGCCCAGGTTCGTTAGCCTGGCGCGCCGCCCCGGCAAAAAGTGCCTGAGCCAATCGTCGTTACTTCAGCTCGCCCCCGTTTTTCATTTTTCTTGCGCGTCCACTACTGCCATAGCCGTCATGTCCACGATTTCGCGCACGGAGGCGCCCATTTGCAGGACGTGGATGGGTTTTTTCAGGCCCGTTACTATCGGGCCAATGATTTCGATACCGGCTAAGCTGCGCATCAGGTTATAGGCGATGTTGGCCGAAGAGAGGTTGGGGAAAATGAGCGTATTGGCAGGGCCATCTACTAAGGTGCTGAAGGGGTAGTTTTGGCGCAGCAGTTCCATGTCGAACGCCAGGTGAGCCTGCATTTCGCCGTCAATGACCCAATCGGGGTGCTTTTCCTTGAGCATGGCAGTTGCCTGGCGCATCTTGACGGCCGCCGCTCCATCAGACACTGAGCCGAAGGTGGAATAGGTAATCAGTGCGATGCGCGGTTTGATATTGAATTTCCCTACCTGTTGGGCGGTTTGTTCGGCAATTTCGACCACTTCCTCGGCGGTTGGGTCAAGATTGATTGTGGCATCAGCGATAAAAATTGGCCCTAAGCGGCTCATCAGGATGTACATGGCCGACACGCGCTTCAGGCCGGGGCGCGGGCCGACGACGCGCATGGCCGGGCGTATGGTGTCGGGGTAGTTGCGCGTCAGGCCGCCGATCATGGCGTCGGCGTCGCCGTTTTCGACCATGAGTGCGCCGAAGTAATTGCGGTGCCGCACAATCTGGCGCGCCTCTCGGTAGATGATGCCTTTTCGCTGGCGCTTTTCGTACAGGATTTGGGCGTAGCGCTCCAGGCGCGCCTCTTCTTCGGCGGATACAGGCATTTTGGGGTCAATGATGGGTACCTCCTGGATGGCCAGCCGATGCTCCTGAATGAGGCTCTGGATGCGCTCCACATTGCCCAACAGGATGGGATGCGCGATTTTTTCCTCCATAACGACCTGAATGGCCTTGAGCACCGAGAGGTTTTCGGCGTCGGCAAACACTACGCGCTTTGGATTGCGGCGGGCTTTGGTCTGGATGACGCGCGTCAGGGTGTTATCTACGCCCAGTCGGTTGGCCAATTGGCTTTCATACGCCGCCCAGTCGGTGATGGGCTGTTGGGCTACCCCCGACTCCATAGCTGCCCGTGCCACGGCGGGTGCCACCGTTGTTATCAGGCGCGGGTCCACCGGCTTGGGAATGATGTACTCCGGCCCAAAAACCAGATTAGCATTGCCATAGGCGAGGTTGACGATGTCGGGCACGGGCTTTTTAGCCAGATCGGCTAAGGCGCGCACAGCAGCTAATTTCATCTCTTCGTTGATGACACGGGCGCGCACGTCTAAGGCGCCGCGGAAGATGAACGGGAAGCCCAGCACGTTGTTGACCTGGTTGGGATAGTCCGAGCGACCTGTAGCCATGATGATGTCGGGCCGCGCCGCTACTGCCTGCTCGTAGCTGATTTCCGGATCGGGGTTGGCCATGGCAAAGACGATACAATTGGGCGCCATAGAGCGCACCATGTCCTGCGTCAGAATGTTGCCCACCGACAGGCCGACGAACACATCGGCGCCCACCAGCGCATCGGCCAGCGTCGCGTGGGCTGGCAGGCGGTCGTTGACGAACTCGCTCTTTTTGCCGTCGAGATTGGTGCGCGAGGGGTGTAGCAGACCCTTGCTGTCGAACATGAAAATGTTCTCCTTGCGCGCGCCCAACGAGCAGTAGATGCGCGTGCAGGAAATGGCTGAAGCCCCCGCACCATTGACCACGATTTTGACCTGGGCAATGTCTTTGCCCACCAATTCCAGCGCATTGAGCAGAGCCGCTCCGCTGATGATGGCCGTACCGTGCTGGTCGTCGTGCATGACCGGGATGTTGAGCTCTTTTTTCAGGCGCTCTTCGATTTCAAAGCATTCGGGCGCAGAGATGTCTTCCAGATTGATGCCGCCAAAGGTGGGCTCCAGGATTTTGACCGTACGCACGAACTCATCCACATTGGTTGTATCCAGTTCGATGTCGAAGCAGTCAATGTCGGCGTAGATTTTAAACAGCAGCCCTTTGCCCTCCATAACGGGCTTGCTGGCCAAAGCGCCTAAGTTGCCCAGTCCCAGCACAGCAGTGCCGTTGCTGATGACGGCTACTAAGTTGCCTTTGGTGGTGTAGCGATAGGCGTCGTTGGGGTTTTCAGCGATGGCGAGGCAGGGCGCAGCCACTCCGGGCGAATAGGCCAGCGACAGGTCGCGCTGATTAGCGGTCTCTTTGGAAGGAATGACCTCCAGCTTGCCTGGGCGGCCTTTGGCGTGGTAGTGCAGCGCTTCTTCAGTGAGCTTCGTTGTCTTGTTGTGCATAGCGTCTGTCATCAAAAGTTCGATTAGCGGCGCGAAGGTAGGCATGCGCTCTGTGCCGCACCTGTCGAACCGAAGACAAACGACGAGAGGGCGTGAAAAGCGGAAATAGAGTGCCGGAAAGGCGCTCAGATCTCCCGTTTTTGCGGCGTGTCGCCAGTGGCAGTGCGCTCCTGTTTGGAGGGAATGGGCCTCACCACGCCCCAGCCGCTGCTGCAGCCTTTGCCCAGCCCCACGTAGTCGGGCAAAAAGACGTTGGCCGTGAATTCCAGCGAAAACGCCAGCACACGCACGCCTTTGTAGGAGACCCAGCGCTCGTCCTTTTTATTGAGTAGCTTCACCTCTACGGTGCGCTCTGGCACATAGCCCATTTGCTGCAGGAAAGCTACTATCTGGTTTTGGAGGATTTTTTCCAGCATGTATAGGCGCTCCACCATGCCCGTGAGCCGGTTGTAGGCGGCGTAATTGTCTTCGTTGAGGGCTATCCAGTTGCGGATGTGGTAGTAGCGCATTTTATCCTCCACGGTCAGGTTGTAGTGCCGCACGTCTAAGCGGGCGATGCGGATGGGCATGTGCCGGCCGTTCACAATGACGTTCCAATCGGGTTGCGAAAAAAAGTGGTAGGCCTCCTCGATGCCTTCATTCAAGCAAAGCAGCATAGGGCGGCCTTTGTCGTGTTTGTACTGGATGAGGGGCTGTCGGTAGTGGTATCCGCCGGTTTCGTTGTTGTGGTTGTGAAACATTTCGTGCTCGATGCCTGCCTTGAGGGCGATGGCAGCGCGCAAGTGGCGCAACTCCCACGGTTCAATGTGAGTATCGAAAGTAACGGAAAGAACGCGCAGTTTTTCGTGCATGAGGCTGGTGCTCGCTTTGGAGGGTAAAACACAGACCTCAGCAGCCAAAGCGCCTGTTTTTTTCCTGCGGAAGTCTGGGAAGGCGGTTACCCGGTAATAAAGCAAATGTAGTGCCTTTTTCAAATTTCGAAAGGATGACTCATGAGCCCAAGAGCCGCCTAAGCATACGAGACGGCAAGGAGGCTGCCACGCTCTCCTTCACAAGCGCCAGCCAACGCACGTTGTTGGGGGCAGAAAATCACCCCCACGCGCTGGCCTAAACTGCTGCAGCAGTGTGCCGATTGCTCCCGAACCTCTATGAACAACTTCGGGTGTAGCGCTTCTACTTCGTCCATGATGAGCACTAAGCGCCCCTGCTCATAGGCGTCGAACCACGTAAACCGGTGCTCCATTCGTGCGGAAGGCCGGCAAACCAGGCGCCCACAGACGACACGCCTCATCCTGAAAGCCGGTCATCAATATCTTGAGATTATTTGGTCTTGAGGTTCTCAAGGTTGATGTGCATGGCCGGATCTTCCGTTTCGGGGGTCCAGATACACCGCTAACGGCCGAAGAAACGTGCTTTTGCCCGCCTGCCGTAGTGCCCAAATGCCCAAACGGTGGGGCGCTGCTCCTGCTCCACCATGCGCAGGCCCTCTGCTATCTGTGGGCGCCGCTCGATGGTGTAGTGCCGCTCTGGGATGTTCGGGCCCGATGTGTTGAACTCTCGCATGGCCTTTCCTTTGCGGCTAAAGGTACGGCTTTTGAGTGGGCACTTCGCAGCATGAGTGGTTATCTGGTTTCGAGCGTTCCGGTAGGGATGAACTGTTTTTCGTACAGCTCGCGGTAACGGCCGCCTTCGATGGCAAGCAGTTGGTCGGGTGGGCCGAATTCGCGCACTTCGCCGCGTTCGAGCACGAGGATGTGTTTGGCGTGTCGGATGGTGGAGAGACGGTGAGCGATGACGATGCTGGTGCGTCGGGCGATGAGGCGCTCGATGGCGTACTGGATGACGCCCTCGGTTTCAGGGTCAATGGAGGAGGTGGCTTCGTCGAGGATGAGGATGTCAGGGTCGAAGACCAGCGCCCGCACAAAGGCGATGAGCTGGCGCTGGCCCATAGAGAGTGCTTGCCCGCGCTCCTGAACGGCGTACTGGTATCCGCCCGGCAAGCGGAGGATGAAGTCGTGGGCACCGATGGTTTTGGCGGCTTCGATGGCCTGTTCTTCGCGGATGTTGGGATCGCGCAGGGTGATATTTTCCAGCACGGTGCCGGAGAAGAGGAAGGGATCCTGGAGCACGACGGCCATACGTCGGCGCAAGGCATAGAGGTCGTATTCGCGCAGGTCGTGGCCGTCAATGCGGATGTGGCCGGAGTTGATTTCGTAAAAGCGGTTGAGGAGGCTAATGATGGTGGTTTTGCCGCTACCGGTGCTGCCTACGATGGCTAAGGTGTCGCCGGGTTCGATGCGGAAGGAGACGCCTTTGAGCACAGATTCGTCGGGTTGGCCGGTATAAGAGAACCATACGTTGTCGAATTCAACTTCGCCGCGCAGGCGTTCGGGGCGCAGTGTGCCTGTGTCGGCAGCGGTATTTTTGTTTTCCAGCAGATGAAATACCCGCTCGGCAGCAATGAGGCCCATTTGCATGGTGTTGAATTTATCGGCCAGCATGCGTACAGGCCGATATAGCATGCTGATGTAGAGCGGGAAGGCGACCAATGTGCCGATGGTTACTTCGTCGGAGAGCACGCCTCGGGCTCCGTACCATACCATGAGGCCCAGCGACAGAGCCGAAATGATGTCCACCACTGGAAAGAAGATGGCGTAAGCCAGAATGGAGCGAAGGTTGGCCTCGGTATAGGCGCGATTAATCTGGCGGAATTTTTGGGCTTCTTGTGCTTCGGCATTGAACACCTGCACGGTGCGCATACCGCTGATGCGCTCCTGGAGGAAGCTGTTCATGGCGGCGATATGGGTGCGCACCTTCTCATAGCTCTGCCGCACGCTTTCTTTGAAGCGGTAGCTGCCCCACAGTAGCAATGGAAACACGGAGAGCACCACTAAGGTCAGTTTCCAGGAGGTGTAAAACATGATGCCCATGACGGCAGCCAGGGCGAGCAGGTCGGCCAGGATGGTGATGCTGCCTTCGGCAAAAACGGTATTGATGGCCTCGATGTCGTTGATGGTGCGTGTGGTGCTCTGGCCTACGGGCGTGCGGTCGAAGTAAGAGAGGTTGAGTCGCAATACGTGGTTGAACACGCGCACGCGCAGGTCGCGTACAATCATCTGGCCTATCCAGTCGGTGTAATATAGAAACACATAGCGCAGCACGACTTCGAGCAGCAGCACAGCAACGATGAGCGCCACTGCTTTGCCTATGCCCGTCAGGTCGCCGACAATGACGTAGTCGTCTACCATGATTTGTACCAGTTTAGGGCGGGCAATGGCCAATACGGCCAGTACGATGGCCAGCACTATTGTCAGCAAGAGAATGCCTCGATAAGGCTGCACTAAGGCAAGGAGGCGTCGTGCTATGGAGGCGCGCCCGGATGTGGTAGGGGTGTTTTCGGTCATAGCGAACAGTTCGAGTCAGACAAACGCTGGCAGAGCGGAAAAGGTTGCCGCTTCAGCCGCCAAGGCCGAGGGCCTGCAGGGTTTCGATATCCAAGTTGCCGTCGGCGGGCAGGTCGTTTTCTTGCTGAAATTGCTGGATGGCGGCTTTTGTCTGGGCATTCAGCACGCCGTCGGCGCGGCCCTGGTAATAGCCTCGGGCTTTGAGGGCTTCCTGAATTTGAAGGACGTTCAGGGTAGTGAGTTTTTCTTCGCACAGCACTTCGCGCCAGGTCCAGTAACCGCCCGGCTGTACTAACCGGCGTTTCAGAATGGTCGTATATTCGGCTGGTGCAATGCGGGTCTCCAGTCTGCCGTCGCGCAGGAGCACCTTGCGCTGGATGGGTGCATACGCGGCAGGTACGGTGTCGGCCTCTACGCGCGCCTCCTGGCGCAGTACTTTGCGCCGCAGCGTCATGTATTCGCCCTGGGCGTCGGCGGGCACGGCCGGTTCCTTTTCGCCAGGGCGCAGCTGCCAGCGGGTAACAATTAAAAAATCGCCCGCTTCGATGCGCTCTATAGCGCGCGCTGGCTCCTTGAGGCGCTCCACAGGCTTGAGCGTCGTTTTTGCCGGCACAATGGTATAGCGCACGCAATCTTCGGGGTCTTCGCTGTTGCAGCCTACAGGCTCCTGGCGGTACACCGTCTGGGTTTGCGCAGGCGTTTCCACTAAGCACCACACGGCACAGTTTTCTGGGTCGGCATCCAGGCAGCCACCTGCCGGCTTCTTGCGTACCCAGCGACGGCCAGCGGGGCGTACCTCCACCACCTGCGGCACCCACTGGTAGCGCATGGGCAATACCTCTATTTTCTGATATGCAGGCTCTACCTCCACGGCCTCCTGCGCCGACTCCCATACCGGCTCACTGAGCAAAAACATCCGCGCCGGCGGCCTGACCCATATGGTCTCCTGCACGGCACTGTAGGCTTCCGGCTTTACCTTGCGCCCTGGGGGCGAAATCAGCACGCGCATCTCTTCCTCAGCCCATTGAGGCGCCACAACCCTCAAGCGAACATAGGCGGGGCGCACGACATAACTATCCCGGCGCTCGGCAAATTCTGCCGGCAGGGCAACCGTTTCCTCACGCTCGGGCCGCAGGATGACGTTTTCTGAAGCCCATTCATAGCGGTCGGGAACTAAGCACTGCACGTAGCAACGCCCGGGCACGGCCTGCGGAAAATCGAAGCGCTGGGCCAATAACACAGAGGAAAACAGAAGGCTGAAGGCGAAAAAAGGCCATTTGAACATAGTGCGTCAGGCAGGAATGTGTGGGCCGCAAAGGTAGATACGCCCTGCACAATGCGCCACGAGAAGGGGCTACGTCGCAATGCCCTTCGAGGCTCAGCGCGCAAAACGGCAGGTTTGGCGCAATTTGCCCGGTGGGGCGGGCTCTTTCATTCTATGGAAAAGAAGGAGAAGTATGTCTGTCCGTAGTTTCGAACGTCCGTCAGGTGTGGATGGTTGGAAAAGTCGCGCTGTGGATTGTGTTCCAGCACGAGGAGGCCGCCGGGGCGGAGGATGCCGGCGTTCAGGATTTTATCAGGGAGGGCTTCTATGTTGGGCAGGGCATAGGGCGGGCCAGCAAAGATGTAGTCGTATTGCTCCGGGGTAAAGGTGATAAAGCGGAATACATCCATCTGGTAGATTTTGAGGTATGCTTCTATGCCCCATTGTGCGGCCATCTGGCGTACGAAGCGCACGCATCCGGGGAATTTATCCACGTAGGTGGCGTCTGTGCAGCCGCGCGAGATGAATTCGTAGCAATGGCTTCCGGAGCCGCCAAAGAGGTCGAGCATTTTGACCGCTTCGAAGTCTATGCGGTGGTTCAGGATGTTGAACAGGGCCTCTTTGGCGAAGTCCGTAGTTGGACGTGTGGGCCAGTTGGCAGCTGGCGGCTCGAAGCGCCGTCCCTTCAATTTTCCTCCAATAATACGCACGATGGGTTTAGCGGGCGGGTAGGCTCATCAACTCAAAATAGCAATGGGGTGGCAGTGCTACACCGGTGGCTTCGCGTGGGAGCCGCCAAATTGCGGGCGGTTCGGCGAAGCGGATGTCGCGCACGTAGGCGTACAATTTGCGGTAGAGTTCCGACTCGGGCACGATAGCACCGGTCAACCACAGCGGCACCTGTTCGGGGCTAAGCCGGAACTGGTGGTAAGCCAGCAGTACGTAGTACAGCAAGTCCTGGCCGTCAGCAAAGGTGAAGGTGTTGTAGAAGAGCAGGTTCTGGCGTTCGAGCACAGCAATTTGCACGATGCGGTGGCGCACATTGGCCAGCACGGTGTGCTCTTGTCGGGTGGCTAACTGGCGTGCAGCCAATAGCCAGGGTGCTGCTGAGTGGCGCAGGCGTGCCCTGGGGAACAGGGCTTGAAAAAACCGCGCCTGGGCGCGGTCGGTCGCGGACACTAAGTAAGCATCCCAGGGCGTCAGTTCCTCGCAGGTGTAGGCATAGTCGTCCGGTTCGAGCAGGAGCCGGAAGTAGCCCGACAGGTCGCCGTGTTGAAACAGCCGTCGGGGCACGAGCGTCGTGTTGGGATGAAATACAAAGCCCTGCCGCTGCCCAAAGGGCAGATGCCATACCGGCGAAGACTCCAGCATGCGCTGCACATGTGGACCGATGCGCCAAAACGGTGCGTTCGGCTCTGAGTAGTCGCGTTGTACGGCCGCCAGCACTTCGCCGCGCGCATCCACCGCCGCATAGGCTGCGCTATCGGCGCCTACGATTACCCACAGGGTGCAGGCAGGCGCCACCTCGCCTGTCAGGCGGCTATCTATCCAGTCCACAGTGTGCTGATTCATACTCGGGCAGTGCTCGCAGCAAAACTTTAATTCGCAAAGGTGCAGCAAAGTGCCGAAGTTTGGGTATCTGTCGGTCGTTTTTGGTGCAAAATACAGCGGACAGCCACTCTCTTCGGGCCAATGGATACGACCGAAGCACCTCTTCGGGCAGTACGGAACAACCATGGCTAAAGAACTGAGACCACGGGGCTATCGTGTTTCAAACCTGACCTTACGCATAGCCGCCGTAAGGCAAAAGGCTAAAAAACGCAAAAGCCGCAAAGACCTGTTAAAAAGCCCGTTGCCTCCGAATACCATGCCGACTGCCTACCTTCGCCCCTCAAGCTATTGTCATTATCGAACCATGCGCTATTGGATATCGCTGTTTGCCTACCTGCTGGCCCTGACGACACTGAACGCTCAACGCACCGCGCCCGAAAGGGCGAGTGCGTTGCTCCATTACGTCAATCCCTTCATCGGCACCGATGCCCACGGGCACACTTTCCCCGGCCCTACGGCACCCTTTGGCATGGTGCAACTCAGCCCAGACACGCGCCTGGAAGGCTGGGACGGCTGCTCGGGCTACCATTATTCCGACCGCAAAATCTACGGCTTCAGCCATACACACCTGAGCGGCACCGGCGTGCCCGACTATTGCGACGTGCTCATCCAGCCTTACCTGCGCGACCTGAGCTTAGAACCCGGCGGCAACGCTGCCCCTTTTGATAAAAGCACGGAAGTGGCTGAGCCAGGCTACTACGCCGTTACCCTCAATCCCAACACGGTGGACGAGATCTTTGCCGAGCTCACGGCCACCGAGCGCGTAGGCGTACACCGCTACACGTTTCCGGCCAATCGCGAATTTGCCCACCTGTTCATAGACCTGCGCCACCGCGACGAGGTGTTGCAGTCCAGCCTCTCGATGGTCAGCGACCGCGAACTGGTTGGCTACCGCATCTCAAGCGCGTGGGCTAAAGACCAGCGCCTCTATTTCGCTATTCGTTTCTCCCGACCGTTCTACAACCTGCGCATCTTCGATATGGCGCAGGATCCCATCCGCTCCATGCGCACCGTTACGAGCCGCGCCATTACGGCCTTGGTGGACTTCCACAACTACAACGGCACGCCCATCACCGTAACGGTAGCCCTATCGCCCGTCAGTGTGCAAAATGCGCGCCGCAACTTAGAGGCAGAGTGCAACCACTTCCACTTCGACTCCGTGCGCATCGAGACGCAGCAGAAATGGGCCGCCCAACTGGCCAAAATTGATGTGGAAGGCGCTGAAAATGAAGCGCAATTGCGCACGTTTTACACCGCCCTGTACCACACCATGCTGGCGCCTAACCTCTACTCCGACGTCAACGGCGAATACCGTGGGCGCGACAAGCAGATTTACAAGGCCGAGGGCTTCGACTACTACACCGTCTTCTCCCTGTGGGACACCTACCGCGCCCTGCATCCGCTGCTGAACATTCTGGAACCCAAACGCACAGGCGACTTCATCCAGACCTTCCTGCGCCAATATGAGCAGGGCGGCCTGCTGCCGGTGTGGGAACTGAGCGCCTGCGAAACCGACTGCATGATTGGCAACCACGCTATCCCGGTCATCGCTGACGCCTGGCGCAAGGGTATCCGCAACTTCGACGCCAGCCTGGCCCTCAAAGCCATGCTCACCAGCACACAACAGGACCGCTACGGGTTAAAATGGTATCAATCGCTGGGCTACATCCCGTCGGACCAAGAGCCAGAGTCGGTGTCGAAAACGCTGGAATATGCCTTCGACGACTGGTGTGTGGCCCAAATGGCACTGGCCCTGGGCGATAAAGCCACCGCCGACATCTTCCTGCAGCGCGCGCAGTACTACAAAAACCTCTTCGACCCGAGCACGCGCTTCTTCCGCGCCCGTAGCAACGGCACCTGGCACAGCCCGTTTGACCCCTTCGAGGTCAATTTCAACTACACCGAAGCCAACGCCTGGCAATACCGCTTTGCTGCCCCACATGACGTGTCGGGCATGATGCGCCTCTTCGGCGGCGCCGAGGCTTTTGCCCGCGCGTTGGACTCCCTCTTCGCTGCACCCAACAAAACCACCGGACGCCAGCAGGCCGATATCACAGGCCTCATCGGCCAATACGTGCAGGGCAACGAACCCAGCCACCACATTGCCTACCTGTACAGCTACGCTGGCCAACCCTGGAAAACCCAACAACGCGTGCGCCAGATCATGGACGAACTCTATTCCGACCGCCCCGACGGTCTCAGCGGCAACGAAGACTGCGGCCAGATGTCGGCCTGGTACGTCTTTTCGGCCTTAGGCTTCTACCCCGTCGTGCCGGGCAGCGACCAGTACGTCATCGGCACACCGCTGTTTGAAAAAGCCGTCATCCATCTGGACAACGGCAACACGTTTACGGTGCTGGCAAAAGGCGTCTCGTCCAAGCGCCGCTACATCGCCCAGGCCTATTGGAACGGCCAGCCCTGGTCACACACGTACATCACGCACGACATGCTCATGAGCGGCGGCGAGCTGCGCTTCGACATGAGCGACCGGCCCACCGACTGGGGCAAAGCCGAAGCCGACCGCCCCGTGGCTGCCATTGAGACAGAGCCTATCGTGCCGGTGCCATTCATTTATGGCGATGCAAAGCGAGTGTTTGAAAAAACGCAAACGCTGCGCTTAGGCTGCGCCGATCCGGAGGCCATCCTTTATTACACCCTCGACGGCAGCGAACCCGACCCGGCTACGGCCCTGCGCTATGAAAAGCCCATCGTCATCGAGGGCAATACGCATCTGCGCTTCGTTGCCGTGCGCAATGGCCGCCGCAGCGTCATAGAGGAGGCCCACTTCCTGAAGATGCGCTCCGACCTGCGCGTGGTGCGCATCGCTCACCGATACAGCCCCCAATACACCGGCGGCGGCGACCAGGCACTGGTAGACCTGCTGCCCGGCGGCGCCGACTTTCGCTCAGGCCGCTGGCAGGGCTACGAGGGCGTCAACTTAGATGTGGTGGTGGACTTAGGCAGCATCCGACCCGTGCGCTCCGCCGGCATCAACTTTTTGCAGGATGAAAACTCGTGGATATTCTTTCCCAAAAAGCTTCGCGTCGAGGTCTCGAACGACGGCAAGACGTTCCGCCCTGCGGGTGAAGTGCTCAACGAAGTGCCGCCTACGGCTGTGGGTGCTCTACAGCAAACCCTTCGAGTGCCGCTCAATGGCCTTTCGGCTCGCTATGTGCGTTTTGTGGGCGAAACACTGGGCGTTTGCCCGCCCGGGCACAAAGGCGCGGGCAAGCCGTGTTGGGTGTTTGCCGATGAGATAACTGTAGATGAATAAGCCGGCCTGCCGGCCTACCGGGCTGGCTTGGAGTTGCGCTCGGGGTGGTCTGTGGCTATGGATCGGTGGCTTCAAGGCGCTCAAAGGTGCGGTGGATGCTTACTTTTGCCCCCATGTTCACGTCATTTCGACTTTATTTATCGGGGCTTCTGGCTGCATGGGCCTTCGCGACCCCGCTGGCTCAAGCCCAGCGTTTTCCGCAACACCCTGAAAAGGAGTCGCGCAATACTGGTCGTGCTGTTCTGCTCAGCGTGAAGGTCGGCGCCCATTTACCGGGCGGCGACCTGGCCCGACGCTTCGGCCCCTTTGGCAGCCTTGGCGGCAATGCCGAATGGTTGGGCGAAAACAACTTCATCCTCGGCCTCGAAGGGCACTATTACTTCGCTGCTCCTGCCCGCGAAGACCCGCTGGCTATTTTGCGCACGCCGGAAGGCGACCTCATCGGGCGCGACCAATACTTGGCCGATATAGCCCTGCGCGGACGTGGGTATTACCTCGGCGGCTCCGTGGGCTACCTTTTCGCCCGCTCGGGCACACGCTCTGGTCTGCGCGTAATGGTGGGGGCCGGCATGGTGCGCCACAAAATTCACGTGCAAGACGACGACCGCACCCTCATCCAGGTGCAGGGCGAATATGCCAAAGGCTACGACCGCCTCACTGGAGGGCTGGCCTTCAACCAGTTCATTGGCTGGCAGCACTTGGGGCCTGACCGCCGCTCCAACTGGTTTGCGGGGCTGGAGTTTACTCAGGGCTTTACCAACACGCTGCGCGAATGGGACTTCAGCAGCATGCAAAAACTGGACGCCCGCCGTACTGACCTTTGGTTTGGGCTGCGCATAGGCTGGACGCTGCCCCTTTACCAGACACCACCGGAGAAAATCTACTACTGATGCGCCCACTGTACGCCCTGGCCATTCGGCTCCTGAGCGCAGGCGTGTGGGTGGCGCAATTGTTTTCGCCCAAAGCCCGCCGGTGGGTGCGGGGCCGCCGCCACTGGCGCGCGCGCCTGACGCCCACACCCGCTGACCGCCGCCCGGTGCTGTGGATGCATGTGGCCTCGCTGGGCGAGTTTGAACAGGGCCGCCCGGTGCTGGAAGGCTTTCGCCGCCAATTTCCAGCCGGCTGGGTGGTGCTGTCGTTTTTTTCGCCTTCCGGCTATGAAGTGCGAAAAAACTATCCGCATGCGGATGTGGTATGTTATCTGCCCATTGATACTCGGCGCAATGCCCGCGACTTTCTGGAGCACATCTGCCCTGACATGGCTGTTTTTGTAAAATACGACCTGTGGGCCAACTACCTCTTTGAACTGCGCCAACGCGGCACACCCGCACTGCTCATTGCGGCGCTGTTTCGGCCCGAGCAGATTTTTTTCCAGCCCTGGGGCGGCCTTTGGCGGCAAATGCTGAGCTGCTTTTCGCATGTTTTTACCCAAAACGAGGCTTCGGCGGCGCTGGCACGCCGCCTTGGTCTGACGGCCGTAAGCGTGGCCGGCGACACGCGCGTGGACCGGGTGCTGCAGCTGGCTCAAGACGCCAGCCCGTTGGAACGCCCGCCCTTCGAGGCCGACGTCATCGCCGGCAGCACGTGGCCCGCCGATGAAGACCTCCTGCTGCCGGTCATTCACGCGCCCGAACTGGCGCACTGGCGCTGGATTATTGCGCCGCACGAGCCCTCGGAGCAACACGTGCGCCGCCTGACCGAACGCCTCCAACGGCCCTGGACGCGCTATTCGCAGTGGGACGGCCAGGCTGCTGCAGACGTGCTGGTCATAGACAGCGTGGGGCTGCTGGGGCAGCTCTACCGTTACGCGCGCATTGCCTATATCGGCGGTGGCTTTGGGCGCGGCATTCATAACACGCTGGAGCCGGCAGCGTACGGGCTACCCGTACTGTTTGGCCCCAAATACGAGCGCTTTGAGGAGGCCCGTCAATTCGTGCAACGCGGTGGAGCCTTTCCTGTGCGCCGCTCGGAGGAACTTCTTCAGACGCTCCGGCGTTTACAGCAACCCGATGCCTACCTGAAAGCGTCAACCGCCGTTCGGCAATTTTTGAGCGAAAACCAGGGTGCTACGGCGTATATTTTGCAGTTCATAGCCGAACGTCTTCACCAACAGAAGGCATAAGCTCCGTTCCTTTTTCCCAGACACACATAAAACACGATACCTCTGACGACGACCACCACTCAGGTAAGCCGCTGGCGCCGCTGGCAGCGCCTGTTGCAGCGCGCCCTTCGGGGCGAAGAGCTGGATTATACACGCGGCAGCATAGACCAGGCGATTGTATTGCTGGCCATTCCCATGATTTTGGAAATGGTCATGGAGTCGCTGTTTGCCGTCGTGGACGCCTACTTTGTAGCGCAGATAGGTAACGCGGCGGTTACGACGCTGGGCCTGACGGAGTCGGTGCTGACGCTGGTCTATTCGGTAGCTATTGGGCTGAGTGCGGCGGCCACAGCGATGGTGTCGCGGCGCGTGGGCGAAGGACGAAGGCGTGCGGCGGCGGTAGCGGGTGCGCAGGCCCTGCTCATTGCGTTGGTGCTGTCAGCATTGCTGGCTGTACCCGGCTATGTGTTTGCCGGGGATATCCTGCGTCTGATGTCGAGCGACCCGGCGGTAGCTACCTCTGGCGAGCCGTTTACGCGGCTGTTGCTGACGGCCAACCTGCCCATTTTGCTGCTGTGGATGCTCAACGGCGTTTTCCGCGGTGCGGGCGATGCGGCTACAGCTATGCGCGCCCTGTGGTTGGCCAACGGCATTAATCTGGTGCTCGACCCGCTGCTCATTTTTGGCTGGGGGCCGTTTCCGGAAATGGGCCTGTTGGGCGCGGGCGTAGCCACCACCATTGGGCGCTCGGTGGGGGTGCTGTACCAGTTGTGGCACCTGTTCGCCGTTGGGCGGGCGGTTCGCCTGCATGTGCGTTTCATGCTCAAGCCGTACTGGGGCATCGTGCGGCGGCTGTTGGTGATTGCTTCCGGCAGCACAGGGCAGTACCTCATTGCTTCGTCGAGCTGGATTTTTCTGATTGGAATTCTGGGCCAGATAGGCACGACGGTTACGGCTGGCTACACCATTGCTATTCGGATCATGATTTTCACCCTGCTGCCTTCGTGGGGCGTGGCGAATGCGGCAGCGACGTTGGTCGGGCAAAACTTAGGCGCCAGCCAGCCCGAGCGGGCCGAGCGGTCGGTGTGGAGGGCGGGCTTTTTCAACCTGATTTTCATGGCAACGGTAAGTGCGTGCTACCTATATGCCGCGCCCATGCTCATCGGGCTGTTCACCCAGGACGCCCAGACGGTGTCGTCGGGGGCGCTGGCGTTGCGCATCATTTCAGCGGGCTATGTCTTTTACGGCTACGGCATGATCCTGTCGCAGGCCATCAATGGGGCAGGAGACACGCGGACGCCTACGGTGCTCAATTTCATCTGCTTCTGGCTCATCGAGGCGCCACTGGCCTGGTGGCTGGCCATCCGAATGGGCTGGCAAGAGCAGGGCGTCTATTACAGCATTGTCATCGCTGAGTCGGTGCTGGCGCTGGCGCTGGCAGTGGTATTTCGGTGGGGCCGCTGGAAGAAAACGGTGGTCTGAGGGCGTTTTTACCCCGGTTTTTCAGATGGTTATAGAAGGATAAAGATGCCTTTGAGGGCCGCACGAAACCGTCTGAGGAAAACGGCTTTTTGTTTCGTCCATTTGGGTTCAATCAAAAGTTGCCATAATCTGTTTTTTTCTAAAATGCTCGCCTAATGCTGCTGTCTTATGACCCGGAAACATTTTCTCCAACTGCTGGCTACTCTGCCATTTACCACCGTCGCTATGAAACTGCGTGATGTAAATGCTTTGCTCGAGCCGCTCCGGCCCACAGCGCCCATGCCTGTGCTCTTTCTGGGGCATGGCAGCCCTATGAACGCCATTGAGGAAAATGAATTTGTCGCCGGCTTCCGCCGTATTGGCAGCCAGCTGCCTCGTCCGAATGCGATCCTGTGTGTATCGGCCCATTGGGAAACGCGCGGCACGTGGGTAACTGCCATGGAAAAACCGCGTACCATTCACGACTTCGGGGGCTTTCCAAAGGCCCTCTACGAAGTGCAATATCCTGCTCCCGGAAGCCCAACTTTGGCCCAGGAAACCGCACAATTGATACAAAAAACAAGCGTCGGCCTCGACTACCAGTGGGGGCTCGACCATGGCGCCTGGTCTGTCATCAAACACCTTTTCCCTAAAGCCGACGTGCCTGTCATTCAAATGAGTCTCGACTATACCCAGCCCCCGCGCTGGCACTACGAATTGGCTCAGGAATTGGCCGCCCTGCGCCAAAAAGGCGTTCTCATCGTCGGTAGTGGTAACATGGTCCACAACCTGCGCCTCGTGGCCTGGGACCGCCTCAACGACACCGGCTTCGCTTATGACTGGGCCACCGAAGCCAGTGAAAAAATGAAACAATACATCCGCTCCGGCGATGCCCAGCCCCTCATCAACTACGCTGCTCAAGGAAAAGCCTTTCAATTGGCCATACCTACGCCCGAACATTATCTGCCGCTGCTCTATGCTTTGGCCTTACGCCATAAGGACGAACCCGTCGAACTCTTTAACGACCGTCCCGTAGCCGGAGCGCTTACGATGACCTCCGTCAAAATTGGTTAATACTGCGCGCTAAATGTCGGCTCACTTAATCGCCGACTTGGGGGGCTTTTCACACCTGCTGCAAGGCCCGTACCTTTGCGGGCCTCGATGAGCGCCCAGGGCGCCATCGCTTTCTTTTAGCGTCTGCATACTATGGTCTATATCACGCGCATCGAACGCTTCAATGCCGCCCACAAGCTGTGGGTAGAAGACTGGACAGAGGAGCAAAACGCAGCCGTGTTTGGCAAATGCTCCAACAAAAACTGGCACGGCCACAACTATACGCTACACGTAACCGTCAAGGGCCGCCCCGACCCTGTTACGGGCTTCATCATAGACGTGAAAAAACTCAGCACCATCATCAAGGAGCACGTCGTGGATCACCTCGACCACAGTAACCTCAACTTAGACGTGCCGTTCATTCCCAAGGGCATGCAGCCCACTACTGAAAATCTGGTGCTGGTCATTTGGGAGCGCCTGGCCGAAGCCCTCAAGCCCTATCCCTGCCAGCTACACGCCGTCAAGCTGTGGGAAACGGAAACCATCTATGCCGAATACTACGGCGAATGAACTTGACGCCGCTAAGGGCTGTTCAAACGCCCGATGCTCAGCATAACGCCCTGACAAGCTTACGCGGCAGCAGAGTGCGCGCCCGGCTTTTTGAGTACGGTATCTCCTTTTTTTTATGAGCCATTCAACAGACGTCATTCGCCAGCAATTTGAAGCCATTCTGGAAGAAATCGGGGAAGACCCTCATCGAGAGGGTCTGCTCAAAACTCCGGAGCGAGCGGCCAAAGCCATCCAATTCCTCACTCAGGGCTATCGGCAAGACCCGGCGGCCATTCTGCGCTCGGCCATGTTTCAGGAGGATTACAGCGAAATGGTCATTGTCAAAGACATCGAGGTATATTCCTTGTGCGAGCACCACATCCTGCCCTTTTTCGGCAAAGCCCATGTGGCCTATATCCCGAACGGCTACATCGTGGGCCTGAGCAAAATTCCGCGCGTGGTGGACGTCTTTGCTCGCCGCCTGCAGGTACAGGAGCGGCTCACTATCGAAATACGCGACATTATCCAGGAGACCTTGCGCCCCTGGGGAGTGGCGGTGGTCATTGAGGCCCAGCACATGTGCATGATGATGCGCGGCGTACAAAAGCAAAACAGCGTAACCACCACATCGGCCTTTACGGGCGAATTTCAGAAAGCCGAAACGCGCGGCGAATTTCTACGGCTGATTGGTGCGCAGCTGCACTGAGGCGTCAGTCCGGGTTGCTTTCGCTCCAGCGGTAGGTTTTCAAATCAAAACCTGCCAGGTCGAGCACGCGGTCAACGACCGTGGCGGCGATTTCCTCCAGCGTCTGTGGGCGCGAATAGAACGACGGGCAGGCTGGGCAAATGATGGCGCCTGCTTCGGTGAGCAGTTTCATGTTGTTCAGGTGAATGAGGCTCAGCGGCGTATCGCGCGGCACCAGAATGAGCCGCCGGCGCTCTTTGAGGATCACATCTGCCGCACGCGTGATGAGGTCGTTGCTCACGCCCGCGGCGATGCGCCCCAGCATGCCCATCGAGCACGGGCATACAAGCATCGTTTCGTAGCGCGCCGAACCCGACGCAAACGGCGCGTAGAAGTCGTTCTTCTGATAAAAATCAAACGGATATACATCCAGCGCGGGCGGGCCAATCTCCAACTCCCAATTGACCAGCGCGTTGTCCGACAGCACCACGCCAACGGCGGTCCATTGCTCGCGCAAAGCGGCTAACTTATCCAACAGCACTTTGGCATAAATGGCGCCTGAGGAGCCAGCAATGGCAACGACAACTTTTTTCATGCTGGCTTAGACAGGCGAACGGCTGAAAATGTTCGCGCCGCCTAACACCACATCGGTAATACCGTGTTTTTCCAAAACTGCCACACAAAAGGGCCTTTAACTAATTAAGAACCCTCAGCCAGCTACCTTTCCCTCACTCCCACAACACACTATGCCCTCGCCGAATATACCGCCGGATATTCACCCAGAAGGCGATAATCAGATACACAATCAGCGGCGAGCCCATGGCGATAAATGAGGTGTAAATGAAGTACTTGCGCACCTCTGCTGGCGCTATGTGCATCTTTTCACCGACGTACTGACAGGCGCCAAATGCCCGCCGTTCCGCTAAATCTTTGAGCCAGTGGTGTAGCATAGAACCATAGATGGTGTGTTTGATGAGGCAAATATAACGGCAATCGCACCTCAGTGTTCGCGCAAGTGGGCCGAAACGTTTCCAGTGCGGATAGCCTACAGGCTATTCAGAATCATTATACACGGCGACAACCCTCACCCCTTGAGCGTCGGGACGCCTGTAACGTTGCCTGTTCATTGCAAAAGAAGCCGTTTCTATTATGCAACCTATGTGGGAATTGGATAAAGCTGCCTTTGAGGCCCTGCAAGCCGGGTTGGTTTGCCAGTTTGAAACCCACTTCCCTGATCCGCTGGCATTCAAAACGGTTGTCGTCGTACCCAGCCAGACGCTCGACCAGGAGATATTAGCCAAAGTATCGGGCATCAGCCATTACGAAGAGCGCTTGTTGTGCCTGCTCATGTTGCTGCGCATGCCGCGTACGCACATGATCTATGTAACCAGCCTACCCATTGACGAAACGGTCATTGACTACTACCTGCATCTGCTGCCCGGGGTGCCGCCTCGCCACGCGCGCCAACGCCTGACGCTGCTCAGCTGCCACGACGGCTCGCCGCGCTCGCTGACCGAAAAAATCCTGGAGCGCCCACGCCTCATCGAAAAAATTCGGCGCCACATCCCCGATGACCACGTTGCCCACATGGTGGGCTTCAACATTACGCCCTACGAACACGCGCTGGCCTTGCAACTGGGCATCCCCATTTATGGCACACCCTATTGGCTCAGTCATTACGGCACCAAAACCGGCAGTCGTGAAGTGTTCCGGCTGGCAGGGCTACTCCTGCCGCCCGGCTACGAACACCTGCGCGATATGGACGACGTCCTACTGGCGCTTCAAATGCTCAAACGCGAACACCCGCACCTGCGCAAGGCCGTCGTCAAACTCAATGACGGCTTCTCGGGCGACGGCAACGCCACCTATTCCTTCGAAGAACACGGCCTGCCAAACTCAGACGATGACCTGCGCGCCCATCTGAAGCTGGTGGCCAAAGACATGAACTACGACACCTTCGCCCAAAAAATGGCCCAAATGGGCGGTATCGTTGAGGCGTTCATTGACGGCGCCAAAAAAACCTCGCCCTCCGTGCAGTGCCGCATCACGCCGCTCCGGCAGCTAGAGGTCGTCTCCACACATGACCAGCTGCTCGGCGGCCACGACGGCCAGGTGTATCTGGGCGCTACCTTTCCGGCCCATGCGGCCTACGCCAGCGAAATCGGCCATCTGGGCCATCGCGTGGCCCAACGGCTGGCTCAGGAAGGCATCATCGGGCGCTTCGGCATTGACTTCGTCTCCGTCAAAGAACCCGGCGGCTGGTGGCAGCATTACGCCATCGAAATCAACCTGCGCAAAGGAGGTACTACGCACCCCTACCTGATGCTCCAGTTTCTCACCAACGGCTACTACGACCATCACACAGGAGAATATCAGACCCCACAAGGGCAGACGCGCTACTATTTCGCTACCGACAACATGCAATCGGACGCCTATCGCGGTCTGACGCCTGATGACCTGTTGGATATCGCCGTATGCCACGACATCCACTACGACGCCGCCGTGCAAGAGGGAGTGGTGTTTCACCTGCTGGGCGCCCTATCGCAATACGGCAAACTCGGCTCTGTGTGCATCGGCGCTACGCCCGAACGAGCCAGAGGTTTTTATGAAAAAACGAAAGCCGTACTCGACACAGCCACCTCACTCTAAGAAGTACGCGCCCAGGAAAGCCCCCACCGTAGCGACAAAGCCCATGAGGAAAACCGTGTAAGAGTAGGTGAGCAGGCGGTACTTTTTGTCCAGCACCTGGCCGAGGTGGTAGAGGTCGCGCGTCATATTGCCAAAGAGCAGCCGCCCGTCGCGCAGCATGGCGTCGGTGGCTTCTTCGTATTGGTCTAAGGTGAGGTGCACGAAGCTGCCAAAAAACACCGGGCTGGGCACCTGACCGGGCGTAGGCGGTATGCTCGTTACGCGCGGGCGCGAGGAGAGCACAGCGAAGGTGAGCGAGGTGAGGCTCGTTACCAAGAACATGATGATGGGCAACACGTACAACGGGTTTCGGTTGGTCAGCGTCTGGTAGGTCAGCAGCGAAATGGCCACCGACAGCAGGATGGAGTTGACGCTAATCATGATATGTGCCTTGTTGTCGGCGATGGCGCTCAGGCGAATATGGTTGGCGTAGTTGGCGCGGAAGTACGTCTGGATACTCGAGCGCAGCGGGCGGCGGGCCAATCGCTCGAAGCGTTCCGTTTTGCGTTCGCGTTTGCGGGGGCGTTCGGCCTCTCCGTCCTGGCCGTTGCGCGCCAGCATCAGTGCGAGGGCTGGCTCGAAGTGTCGTTTGGCGTAGGCCGTGTAAAAGCGGATGCGGCGGCGTTCGTTGTCCGCCCACTGACGCCATTCAGCATCGGAGAGGGTCTTCTGGTGCAACCATTCCCATTCCAGTCGCAGCAAAGCCAGGCGTTCGGTGCTGTTGGGCCCCCAGTCTGTCAGGGCGATGGCGTCGCGCAGCAGCTTGGCCTCGGTCGTGGTCGGAGGGTTGGTGTCGTAGGCGGCGCCGATGCAAGCGCGTACGCGACGAATGAGTTCGGGTGCGCAGCGCTGGCCAACTAAGAAAAATTCCGCCCGGATGGCGCTGGCTTCGGCCGGAGCAGCCGGGTTTTCCAGATAGCCGATATTGAAAAACCACGCCGCCAGCAGGGCTACCTCAGCCGCATCGGCAGGTGCCCGCTCTTCTTGGGCCAGAAAGGCCACGCGCTCGGCTACCTCGGCGGCCTGAGCATAATTGTGGAAAGCCAGGCGTGCATCGTGTCGGTCGTTCCATACGCGCAGCACATGCGCCTGCGCGGCCGCCGCCAGCGCTCCCGCATGCTCGCTCTCCTGAGTGAATGCCGTCGCTTTTTTCTCCATGTGCTCGCTCCGGATGTCCTGCAAAAATAGCCTCTTCGCCTGTCGCAAGTATTGAGCCAGATGGCCGGGTGCAAAAAAGTCCTGCCGACATGGTATCGGCAGGACTTTTTAAAACTTCTTGTATTTGTGACCACGACTGGAGTCGAACCAGCACATCCTTTCGGACACTACCCCCTCAAAGTAGCGCGTCTACCAATTCCGCCACGTGGCCATACTTTGGGCAAGGGCCGCTCAAAGTGGGTGCAAAGGTAAAGGGAAAATGGAAAATGAAAAATGGAAAATGAAAAATGAAAAAACGCCCACAGCTCCAGCGAGGCAGGAGCCTCACCGAAACCTATCCCCAGCGCTCCATCCTGAGCTACCCCAATCCATTTTACAGGCGCTGCCTCCTCTTATTGCCCTATCCACGCATGCTGCGCAAGCCGATGCCGGATAAAGCCAGCCACCACTGCCAGCGCCTGGTTGAAATGACGGTTGTTATTGACTACCAAATCGGCCTCTTCGCGATAGGGCAGGATATAGCGTTCGTAGGCAGGCAGCACATGATGCTGGTATTTGTACAACACGTCTTCAATGGGGTAATTGCGTTCCAGCTGGTCGCGGTAGATGCGGCGGATGACCTTGAGGTTTTCTTTGGTATTGATGAAAATTTTCAGGTCGAGTTGGGCGGCCACCTTTTTGTAGTGGAAGACGAACAGCCCTTCCACCACTATAATAGGTGCAGGTCGAACGACGATAAGCCCTGGCGTCACCAGAGGGTTATTGTACGTGTACTCTTCGCGCTCGACGGTTTCGCCTCGGCGCAGGCGGTCCAGGTCGCGGCGGAACGCTTTTTTATCGAAAGACTTGGGCAGGTCAAAGTTGCGCTCGCCGCGGTCATCGGTGTGTTGTTGGTCGCGGGGCAGGTAGTAGTTGTCTTGGGAGAGCAGGCACACCTCGTCAGGTGCGAATTGCTCGCACAGGCGCTTGACGAAGGTCGTTTTACCGCTGCCGCTGCCGCCGCTGATGCCAATGACGAAAGGGTGAGAGGAGGGTGGTGGGGCGTCGCTCATGCTGTATGCTTTTGGGTGCAAAGGTAAAATGCCCCATCCGTGCAAAGAGCGTTAGCGGACAGGCTCATCGCTGCAAAGGGCCGGAAAGAAGCCAACGGCTATTCGGCGGGCTTGTCGTCTTCCTTGTCGCCCAGCAGTTCCTTTGCCTTGTCGGAGATGTAGCCCAGGGCGCCGCCCTCGTGTGCCGCGATTTTTTCTTTGGCAGCTTTCAGTTCAGCGGCCTTTTCTTCGGCTTCGCGCCGGGCTTCGGCGGCCATGTGCTCGGCTTTCTCGCTCCATTCTTCTAAGCGTTCGCTGGCGGCCTCCTTGAGCTGTTCCAGCTTTTCGCCCGCTGACTCCAGAAGAGGGGCCACCTTTTCAGCGGCCTTGTCGCCCAGCGCATTGATTTTCTCAGCAGCGTCTTCTGCCAGTTCTCGGACGGAGTCCAGAAATTCCTCCATTTTGCTTTTTTCGTTCTCTTGCATAAAAAATCAGAATATGCGATGTGTGTGATAAATGCCGTGTAGGGTTTTAGCTGCGCTCTTCCCAGACCTGGGCGAGGTGCACGATGGTTTCGGCGGCTTTCTCCATATCCTGCACCGACACCCATTCGTATTTGGAATGGAAAGCGTGCTCACCAGCGAATAGGTTGGGGCAGGGCAGGCCCATGAACGACAAGCGCGAGCCGTCGGTGCCGCCTCGAATGGCGCGCCGAATGGGCTGGGCGAAACCGGCGCGTTTGAGCGCTTCGATGGCATTTTCTACCACATGGGGATGTCGGCGCAGCACTTTGCCCATGTTGCGGTATTGCTGCACGATGGTTACTTCAGCGCGGGAGTTAGGGTATTGTTTCACTACACTATCCACCACCTTTTGCAGCGTGCGCGCGTGGCGGCGAAGGCCAGACTCGGTGAAGTCGCGCAGAATGAATTTCATGGTAACCTTTTCTAAGCCGCCTTCAATGAAGGTCGGGTGAATAAAGCCCTGTCGGCCTTCGGTATGTTCGGGGCTGAAGCGGTCGGGCAGTTTAGCCAGTATCTTGCCTGCAATTTTCATGGCGTGCTCCATTTTGCCTTTGGCAAAGCCCGGATGGGCCGAGACGCCGTGGATGACGACTGTGGCGCCATCGGCACTGAAGGTTTCGTCTTCGATGCTGCCGGCGGTTTCGCCGTCAATGGTGTAACCGTAGCGAGCGCCGAGTTTTTTGAGGTTGACTTTGTCCACGCCGCGCCCGATTTCTTCGTCGGGGGTGAAAAGGATGCGGATTTTGCCGTGTTTGATGTGTGGATTGCTGACTAAGATGTGTGCGGCGTCCATGATAGCGGCGATGCCGGCTTTGTTATCGGCGCCCAGGAGGGTGGTGCCACTGGCCGTAACGATGTCGTTGCCGTGCTGGTGTTTGAGGTCTTCGTGTTCACTTTCGCGGATGACGATGGTGGGGTCATCGGGCAGCACGAGGTCCTGGCCCTGGTAGTTGCGGTGTACGATGGGTTTCACGCCGGCGCCCGAGCAATCCGGGGCGGTGTCCATGTGCGAACAGAAGCAGATGACCGGCACTTTTTTGTCGGTGTTGGCCGGGATGGTCGCGTACACGTAGCCGTATTCGTCGAGTTCAGCGTCGGTCAGGCCCATGTCGTGTAATTCCTGCACGAGCAGGCGGCCCAAGTCTTTTTGCTTCTCGGTGCTGGGCGTGGTGGTGCTGGTCGGGTCGCTTTGCGTGTCTATTTGCACGTAGCGCAGGAAGCGCTCTAAGGCAGTGTGCTGGAATTTAGCCATGCGTTTCGGTAGGATGTTCGTCGGCAGGTGTTTGAGCTGCCGGAATGTTTTTTTGTATTTTTTGATAAAATGCTCGCGCCTCTTCCGATAGCTGGGCGGGGTCGAAAGTCAGGTTTCCCAGGATGTCTAACAGACAATTGATGCGGCCTTCGGTGTCGAAAAACTTGTTGATGACGGCAATACGCCGCTGCTCGACAATGCAGTAGCCGCTCTGGAAGTTGCCTTTTTCATAGCGGACGGCATAGTCGAGTTCGCCAAAGAATTCTTCGAGTTTTTTTAACGTGGACTGGGTGTAGCGCATGCCGTGTGCCTATCTTGCAGCGGCGAAGGTATGAAGTAAATATCGGTAAAATAAGAAAGACTTATGCAACGGAAAGAAGCGGCTCTCCGAGGAATGACCCGACGGCTCATGCTATTGAGCAGTTGGATTATTGGCTTGCTTATTGGCCTATGGGGTACACTGCACGCCCAGCGCTTCCAGGCGGGTATCCTTGCTGGCCTGACGGCCTCACAGATTGACGGCGACGCTTCGGCGGGCTATCACAAATTGGGCCTTCAGGGCGGTCTGCGTGGAAACATTCTCTTAACGGAGGCCCAGTTTTTCAGCGTAGAGCTGCTCTACACTCAGCGCGGTTGCCGCAGCGAAGCCGACGACCCAGTATTCTTCAAAACGACGCTGCACTACGCCGAAATCCCCGTTCAATGGCACTGGCGCATCTGGAGCAGCGACGGCGGCCAGGCGGTCGTGCTCAACGCCGGCATCTCATACGGACGCCTGCTGGGCAACACCAACGACGCCGAACTGGGCGGCGGCATCACGGCTGCACTGCCCGACCTGCGCCGAAACAGCTTCTGCGCACTGGGCGGCCTGAGCATCCACGCCTCCGAACGCATCGCCTTCACCTTTCGGTACCACCACGGCATCAACCGCCTCTACGACCCCTTTGCCAAACCCGGCACCAACTTCGCCAACTCCCTCTTAGAGCGCTTCTTAGCATTCCAGGCCATGTACCTCCTGTAGCGGCCAAACTTGTTTGGCCTCACGCGCCGACCAAACTTGTTTGGTCGGCCTTCTGATAGCTTCTTTAGCGGCCTCTGGCATGGCTTCTGTTCCCCTATCGCGCTCATTGGTAAACTCTTCAGAGCCGATACTGGGCTATACGCAGAGAACAACACCGGCTTCTTTTACTAGCTGGGATATATCATCGGGCTTTTCAGCGACTTTGGTGGCGGGTACAGTTACAGCCGCCGGGATGCGTATTGACGTCGGGCAAGGGTCAAATTGGTCAGGCTGCCCAAAAAGTCAAGCCTTAACTTATTTGGAGTATCTGGCTCGAATGTCTCTCCTTGCGAGGTGTTACCCTGCCGTTGTCTGAAAAATCGGAAGCAAAATCGAGAGCGCCTTGCGGCGAGGCCACTTCTTATCAAAGTCGGTACCCCTGGGTGTTTCGTAGGAGCGAAATGCAGCAACACTACTCCTTGAGGCGCTATCTTTGCCCAAAACACAAACTCGAGATGTTCAAACTGCCCATCGGCATTCAGGACTTTCGGAAAATCCGGGAGAATGGCTTCAAATACGTGGATAAGACCCGTTATTTGTATGAGCTGGTCCGTATGCCCATGTCCTACTTCCTCTCCCGCCCGCGTCGTTTTGGCAAATCGCTGACGGTGTCCACGTTGCAAGAATTGTACTCGGGCAGCCAGGAATTGTTCGAGGGCCTGTGGATAGCAGATAAGTGGGACTGGACGCGACGACACCCGGTGGTGCGGCTGTCGCTGACAGGCATCGGCTTTGCTGAAGTAGGACTGGAAGCAGCGCTTCACTATGCACTCAACAAAGCGTATGCAGAACACGACATGCCAACCATAGATACCCCATCAGTTGCCCAAAAGTTTGACTATCTGCTTCATACATTGGCAAGCAGAGGGCGAAAAGTCGTCGTTCTGATAGATGAATACGATGCCCCCATTGTGCACTATCTGGGCAAAGACCTCGAGACGGCCTATGCCAACCGTGACCTGCTGCGCTCTTTCTATGTCGTTTTGAAAGAATTAGATGCCCACCTGGAGTTGGTCTTCATCACCGGCGTGAGCAA
>CALJPQ010000027.1 GCA_937980645.1 uncultured Saprospiraceae bacterium
TTGCTGTTGCACTGCTCTTGCGCACTCACCTGACCCGTCAGGTCTATGCTGTCCTGAAGCGTTACCACCGCCGTATCCACCGCCGTGCAAAGACCCGAAACGTCCGTCGCCGTAGCCACGTAAACACCCGCCGGAACGGCATTCGGGTTCGCCACCGGCTGGCCAGTTATCGTCGTCCATACAACAGTGCCAGGCAAATTGGTCGTAGCCACCAACGCCGCCGATGGCTCGCAGCCCAGCACGTCGGGCGCGTCCACCGTAAAGTCCTCTTCCGATGGCGATACCTCAATGCTCACCGGCAACGCGCAATCCGCACCCGGCGTAAAGACTACCGTGTACGTGCCAAACGCCGCGTACGTGTACGTCCCGCTGGCCGCTGTGCTCGTGCCCACACCATCGCCAAAGTTCCACACGCCCGGCACGCCGCTGGTGTTGTTGTATAAAATCTCTTTGCTGTTGCACTGCTCTTGCGCACTCACCTGACCCGTCAGGTCTATGCTGTCCTGAAGCGTTACCACCGCCGTATCCACCGCCGTGCACAGGCCCGACACATCCGTCGCCGTAGCCACGTAAACACCCGCCGGAACGGCATCCGGATTGACCACCGGCTGGCCAGTTATCGTCGTCCATTCAACAGTACCCGGCAAATTGGTCGTCGCCACCAACGACGCCGACGGCTCGCAGCCTACCACATCGGGCGCATTCACTACAAAGTCCTCTTCCGATGGCGATACCTCAATGCTCACCGGCAACGCGCAGTCAGCACTCGGCGTAAAGGTTACTGTATAAGTGCCAAACGCCGCGTACGTGTACGTACCGCTCGCCGCCGTTGAGGTACCTACGCCATCGCCAAAATCCCACACGCCCGGCACGCCGCTGGTGTTATTGAAAAGTATTTCCTTGCTGTTGCACTGCTCTTGCGCACTCACCTGACCCGTCAGGTCTATGCTGTCCTGAAGCGTTACCACCGCCGTATCCACCGCCGTGCACAGGCCCGAAACATCCGTCGCCGTAGCCACGTAAACACCCGCCGGAACGGCATTCGGGTTCGCCACCGGCTGGCCAGTTATCGTCGTCCATACAACAGTGCCAGGCTGGTTTGTGGTAGCTGTGAGGGCGGCTGTGGGCTGGCATCCGGTTACATCTGGTGCGCTGACGTTGAAGATGTTATCGGTGATTTGCAGCGAGAGTTTAGCGGGTTTGGCGCACCCTGAGGCGGGTGTGAAGGTAGCGTTGTAGTCTCCGGGTGCGGCATAGAGGTGCGTCAGGGTATCAGCGCCGTTGGAGTTGGCGGTGTTGCCGTCGCCGAAGTTCCACACTCCGGGCAGTCCGCTGGTGTTGGCGAAGTTGGCCCGGTAGCTATCGCAGGCTTGTTGGACGGACAGGCTGGGTTCGACGTTGAGAGAGTCCTGGATGTTTACCGGGAATGTGAGGGTGTCTGTGCATCCTTTTTGATTGAACGCGATAAGGGTAAGGGTGTAGTTTCCGAGTGGGCCGGCAGCGGTGGTGCTGGCATTGTTTGGATTAGCGATGATGAGTGTTGGTGGATTGGCCGACCATTGGTAGAAGAGGGTGTCAGCAGGTATGAGGTTTTGAGCGTTGAGGTTAAAGGGGTCGTTGGGGCAGGCGTTGGGCGGTACGGTTGCGCTGAAGTTGGGTGTACGGGCTACGACGTCAGCGGTGGCGGTGCGTGTGCATTTGAAGGTGTCCGTAGCGATGGCGCGATAGGTGCCTGGCGGTGCGCTGAGTGGGTTGATGGTGTCGCCGGTGAGGGTGGTCCAGACGATGGTGGCGGGCAGGTTAGTGGTGGCTTTGAGGGTGCCAGGTTCGCCGCAGGTTTCATCGCCGGTGGCGGTGAGTTCGAGGAGCGGTTGGCGGAGGATTAGGACGGTGTCGGTGCTGGTGCAATCGCCGTTGCTGACGGTTAGGCGGTATTTTGTGGTTGCTGGTGGACTGGCCAGCACCTGCTGTGGGCCTGGGTTGAAGGTAAGGAAGTCAGTGGGCGTCCAGGTGTAGGTGAAGGCGGAGTCGCCCAGGACGGTGATGGGTACGGCTGAGCCGTCGCAAGAGAGGCCCGGGGTAACGATTTTGAAATCGAGCAGGCTGTCAACGGCGAAGGGTTTTGTGATGGTGTCGGTGCATCCTTCGGAATTGGTAACGATGAGGGTAGCCAGGCCACTGGTGCGGTTGGGTAAAGGTACGGTTACGTTAGGCTGATTGCTTTGAACGCTTCCGCCATTCCACACGATGCGCCACTCCCATAGGACAATGACAGGCGTTGAAGTGGCTGCATTGATGAACTTGACGTAGAAGAGGGTGTCTGCACAGAATTTCGAGAGGGTAAAGTCGGCTTTGAGGTCGGTAATTACTCCGATAGCAGTGTTTGCGGCAGCAGTGCATCCGCGTGCGTCGGTGGCGGTAACGCTGTACGTGCCTGGCCCTAATCCGGTGAGGGTCTGCCCGCTTGCGCCGTTGACACCCGGCCCTTGCCAGATGTACGTGTAGGGCGCTGAACCGTTGGTGGCGTTAGCCGTGAGGACGCCGTTTCGGTCATTGGCGCAATTGAGCTTTTGGGTTCCACTGACCTTCAGATTGACCTTCGATAGTGCTCCAATAACGCCGCTAGCAGTTCCGGTGCAGCCGGTGATCTGGTCGGTTACGGTAACGGCCACCTGCGTGCCAGCAGCCAATCCGGTTACCTGGTGGGTGTTGAGCGGGCTGACGTTCCAGGTGTAGCGATAGTTTCCGGCAGGCGGGTTTACCAATGCGGTTGCGGTTCCGTTGTTGACGCCTTCGCAGTCGGCCCGTTTAATCACCAATTGCACTTTCAGGCTGTCCATCGTTGGCGGACATATGGCGGTGTCGCGCTGGCAACCATTGGCATCCGTTACGGTGATGATGTAAATGCTCATGGGCATCAGGTTATTGGCCGTCGGCCCCTGCACGCCATGGCTCCATTCGACGGAATACGGCGGCGTACCGCCAAACGGATGCATCGTCATCGTAGCCGGAAAGCCGTTGCACGACGGGACGTTGACCACGAGGTTGAAATAAATCGGTAAAGGTTGGGTTACCTGGATCGAGCCTACGCGCGTTGTACCAGCATTGTCGGTAACGGTTACGGTGTACGTTCCTGCGCTCAGCCCTTCGATGGTGGACGTTTGCCCACCGTTGCTCCACTGATACGAATATGGGAAGGTGCCTCCACTGACATTGGCCGTGGCCGAGCCGTTGGCGTCGCCAGCACACGAGGGCGCCGTAAAGCTCATGGTCAATTGCAGCGGACCTTGCGCCTTTAGTGCAAAAGCCAAAAGCCACAGGTAGGCCACCGCCCACCCCGTTTTCTTATTTGGGTTAAAAAGAGAAATGTATGTACGTGTCATAAAACTGCTTTGTAACGGCCAATTTTGTCTGGCCCAGGTAAAGTTTTAAAACAAGGTCTCCCCCAGGCTAAATTGTATTTTCTATCGCCTTCGGTGGTAATCGGGCAAGGGCATGCCGCCAACTGTAGCGCGCACGCCGATAATTTCAACGCGCCGCTCGCGTGCAGCATCCACACTATACACCGACATGCGGCGGTCTTTAGGATCGGCACTGACGGACTTGGGTGCTTTGGCCGCGCCGTTGGGCTCGCGCGTCAGTTTCAACTGGCCCGTCTTGATATAGGGCCGATACAGCCCTCCTTCAAAGAGGTCAAAATGGTTGAATACACTGCTTACTCGGCGCGACGTCAGATCTAAGTTGTAGGCCGCACTGGCCAATGGCGAGGCAAAACCGCTGATTTTGATTTCAATCTCGATGCCGTTATCCAGCATTTCGTATAGCACTTCGGTGAACATACGCATGCGGTCCCATTCACCCTTGACACGCCGCTCAAAAAAAGTGTCTATATCGTACTGCGCCATTTCCAACTCTTTTCCGGTCAGTCCTTTGCAGAAGACGTCTATGTACTCCTGCTTTCGGTTGTAATAAGGCAGATACGTTTCGTTGTACTGCTCTTTAATGCTGGTTACCCCAATGCGCGATGGACCGGGTCGGTCGTTGTCGAAGTACAGCGTAATGGGCAAATACGCTTCTGGACGCAGCGGGCGCAGATACAATTTGCGCTCGACACTCTGGAAAGGCAGCTTGGGCAGGGCTTCCGTATTCACATCGGCCGAGTCGCGCGTGTAGCCCTCTTTGGTCGCAATGACGCGATAGCGGGTATCGTAGTGGATAACGGTGTGGTAGTCGTTGCTGTCTGGCCCGGTGCGGTGTACCCACGTTTCGCGCGGTATCTTCAGCTCGACGACGGTGATGGTTACATCGGTCAATGGGTCCTTGAGTACATCGTCGAAGACGTAAACATCCAGTTTCAGCCCGCGGCTCAGGCGCAGTTCGCGGTAGAGCGTGGTGTCTTTCTGCGGCGCCAGGCCGACGGTACTCACACGCAGTGAATCGGTAGTGAAGCCGGGTTTGATGGCTTTGAGTTCGTATTCATGCTGGAATTTCAGCGGAAAGCGATAGGTATGCTGGCCGGGTTCGTTGCGCGTTTCGAAAGCCAGCCCTTTGCCGCCCTCACCGCGTTCGGTCTGGCCGTCGGGCCGCAGGAAGGACAGCGTGTTGAATACCACATCGGCCCCTGTGAACGGCTTAAGCGAGTCGGCATCCACTACGGTTACGACCAGGTCAATCTGGATGGCCGTCAGGCAACGGCGCTGCTCGAAGGACTCATCCCACAGGCGGCCGGGCATATCAAACTGCAACGTATCGGGCCGATACCCCGGTTTTTCTGTAATAATCCAGTAAGATTTACCTGATTGCAGGGGGAAGGTGTGTTTCGAGCCAGGCACGGTTACGCGGCTGAGCTCCTTGGGACCTTCGGGCGTAACCTCGTAAAGCGTCATGGTGGTGTACAGCAGTTCGTTGCCTGTGCCTTCGTCGCAGGCGGCGATGGAAACTTCGGGGCGGCCTACACCGATTTTGAAGATGTCGTAGCAGCAATCTTCTTCCGAAAAGTTCATAGCCCCTTCGCGGTTGGTTGAGAAGAAGGCCAGTCGGCTGTTTTCCGAAAGAGAGTAGAAGACATCGTTGGCGCTAGAGTTGATAGGGGCTGGCAAATGCTCTACGGTTCCCCAGGCACCGTCTTTGTATTCGGCGCGATAGACGTCGAAGCCGCCGAGGCTTTGGCGCCCGTTGCTGCTGAAATAGAGCGTGCCGGTAGGGGCATGGAAGAAGGGCGTTACGTCGTCGCCTTCGGTGTTGAGGGCGGCCAGGTTGATAGGCTCAGCAAAGCGTCCGTTTTCGATTTTGCAGTACCAGATGTCTTTTCCGCCTTTACCGCCGGGGCGGTCGCTGACGAAGAAGAGGGTTTCTGCCGTCTCACCAGGCAGCGTCGCCACATGAGGTTGGGTGGTGGTGTAGTCTTTCAGGTTGATGCCTTTGGGCAGTTTTTGTGGGCGGCTCCAGGTGGCGTCGCCGGTGCGCTGGCGGCGGTAGAGGTCGAAGCGCAGGCGTCCGCCGCGGCGGTATTTGGCGATGGCGTAGTAAGCGCTCGTCTGGTCGCGGTTGTAGGCCAGGTAGGCGGTATGGCGTCGGCGTTCGTTGAGGTCTAAGCGTCGGATATCCACGCTGCCGTCGGGGCGTGGTTCGGCGCTGAAGAGTTGCAGCATGGGGCTGGCCGAGTCGCCCTTGTACGGGTGGCCATAGGCTGAATAATAGAGGCGATTATCCCACCAGCGGGTCGAGTACTCGGCAAACGGCGTGTTGACGTAGTCGCGCAGGCTGTCTAAGGTGAGGTCAGCAGTATTTTGATAGACCTGGATGGCCCAATCGCAATTGCGGATGCCGTCGAGGGCTTTTCGGCGCAGTTCGGGCACAGCAGCCTGTTGGCTGGCTTGCTGGTAAAGAGCGCGGGCGTCGGCGTATTGACCGCTGAGGTAGCGGATTTCAGCCAGGCGAAACAGCAGAAGCGCCTCGTCGGCAGCCATCTGGTTGGTTCTCAGATATTCATAGGCAGCGGCGGCGGTGGCGTAGTGCGTGTGTGCCGTAGCGGCAGCGGCCAGCCCTTCCCAGGCGGCTACGTTGCGCTCGTCAGCCCTAAGCAGACGCCGGTAGTACTGCATGGCAGCGTAATAATCGCCTTCGTAATAACTGCGGCGGGCGCGGTTTTCCAACGCTTTTAGCGAAGGCCCTCGTTCTAAATCCCCGCCGATGCGTTCAGGAATGCCTCTTTGGGCCCATGCCGAAATGGCTAATATCCCCCAAAGAGCCGTTATCAGGTAGTTCTTTCTCATAAGAAAAGGCATACAGGACGGGACGTTCAATCAATCAACAGGGCACGGATGCAGCACGGGTTTGATTTTGTAAAGGCGATAAATGAGCGCCACCTCTGGGCCGCCGCGGTTATTGGTGGCCACTACGAAATCCGACAGGTTCAGGTCGTAGGAAAAACCCAATGTCCAGGTTTTCCAGTTCACCTCAGCCGTCCAGATCATCGCGTCGGTATAGCGGTGCCGGAAGCTGACACCCAGCTGTAAGGCCAGCTCTTCGTAGGGTTTGTCGTTGACCAACAGGCGGCCCGCCAGCCCGTAAACGAGCTCCCGATAGGCGCCCTGCTGCTGATAAAAGACCTGACCCAGCACGTCGAAGGAAGCCGAGGCCTGCACCAAGCCAATGCCGTACAGGGCCTTTCGCTCGGCCAGCCGCACGTCAGAAGCGTTGTTCCAGAAGTTGTGCCTGGGCCGATTGACGTGGTGAATGCCGCCACCTATATCAAAGCGGGTGCGCTTCTGGCGTGCTTGAAAGCGGTAGTTCAGCCCGGCGCTCAGGTCGAAGTAGGCCAGGTTGTCGCTGAAGAGCGTGCCGTCTTCGCGCGTAACGGCCGAGGGGTCAAACATGCAGTCCACAAATTGCGCATCGAACGTCCAGCGCGTGGTATTGAACGAGCGCTGCCCGAAGGCCGGCGTTACGCCGATAGAGAGGAAATGGTTTTTGGCCAGCGGTTGCGTCAGGCCCAGCGGCAGGCCCACCACCAGCGAGGTCAGCTCCAGTGCTCCTTGCCGGTCGTGGCTCAAAGCCAACCCGCCGGTGAAATAGCGGTCGTACCGGTTGGGGCGGTAGTAAAATTTATTCTCCACCGTACCCATAAACGTCGTGTACGGCACCGGCACGCCGCGCCACTGACTGCGGTAATTGCCCACAAACCGCGTGTCGCCTCCGAAGATGCCGTTCAGGCCAGGGCTGAGGTTCAGCGGCGCATTGTAAAACTGGGAAAAATGGATGTCCTGGGCACGTATCGCAGCACCACTCAGCAGCAGCGCCAACACCCACAGGACGCGAAAAAAAGGTAGTTCTCTATTCACAGGCACAAAATTTTGCTTCGGGAGAAAAAACAACAGGCAACCGGCCCTGCAGGGATAGCAACGAAACGGGGCAAAAAATATACCATCCGAACGCCGCTTTAACGACCTGTACCTGCTTTAACCTCAGACGGGTAGGGGGCGCGGAGGACTAAAAAGACCACCCAAAAGCGGTCAGCCGACTTATCACAAGGGGAAACGGCGGTAAAGGTATGCTGCTTGAAACGCTTTTGCGCGCATTCGCACCTTTCTGAAAACATCAGGGGTCTGTCCGCAAGCGGACAAACCCCCAATCAATGCTCTGTGGAGCATGCGGGACTCGAACCCGCGACCTCTGCGATGCGAACGCAGCGCTCTAGCCAACTGAGCCAATGCCCCTGATTCGCGAGGGCAAAGATGCACCAAGATTTGGCAAAAATGGATGCCTCCTTCACCCAAAAACCAGTGTTCACAAAAACCCTTCGCATCTTCGGAAGCGCCTCCGCATTAAGCAGCTTTTGCACCCGTGTCCAAAGGCATCCTTTCCTACGAGAAAGGTCAAAAAGCCCAAGTGCCTGGTCTCCTGCCAGCCACAGGCGCGCAAAGGAGGCAAGCCCGGGCCTATCTCAGCTCAAAATCTCCATACTGCAGGCGAGCCGTAATGACGCGCGGCGCATTGGCATCGCCCGAAAAGCCGGAGACTTTGACCTGCCCGCCGATAGACTCCCTGAGCATGGAGCGCGACAGGTTGAGCGTGCGCACATCGGTGTGTTTGCCCTCGGCGTCTAAGCGAAATGCCGCACCCGGCTCAACGGCAATTTTTACATCGGTATATTTCGCCTGCACGCGCGCTTCGGAGAACTGGCGCCCCAAGGCCCGAACGTCGAGCCCGCCATAGTTCAGGTCGGCATCCATGACATCCGCCACACGTTCTATGCGGGAGTCGGTGTATTGCGCGGTAAGGAATAGCGAGCCTATCTGACGCCCCCGCAGGTCGGTATATCGCGTCTGAAGGCGCAGCGTTTCCACTTCACCAAAGTTGATCTTGTCGTATTTGGACGTCAGGCGCACCTGGGCGGCCCGCGCAAGGCGAATATCGGAGTAGCGCGTATCTAAAACAATATCGTCAGCGCGCTCGACCAACAGATCGGAATAGCTGATGTAGCCAGTAAGATTACGCACCTGATTAAGCGAAGCCTTGCCGTAGTTAATGGACAGATCAGCATCGCCTCCGAGATTTTCACCGCGCAGGTTGCCGTATCGGATTTCAGCCATAAGCTTGCCCTTGAGGCTGGACACATGTGCGTCGCCATAGCGGTTTTTCAGGTCGAGCTGGTTGTCGGCAGGCAGCCAGACGTCGTAGTTAATTTTAAAATCGGTCGCTTTAAAGCCAAATACAGTAACGCTAGTACGTTGCTCAAGGTCAATGACGGTTTCAGCCTTTACGTAGTCCGCCGTATGGAGAAAGTTGACCTTAATGCGCTCAAAAACACGGTCAGCAGCGCGCTGGTCGGCAGCATTGACGACGATGGTGATTTCCATTTTCACCGAGCGATTGGCCCAAGTATTCACCCTAACATTGCCGTACTTATTGTAAATAGCCGTCGTGCCCGTAGGCGAAATGCCAAATTCGCGGTTTATTTTTTTAGAAAACTCCTGCTCGGGTTTTTCGGCCCACGCTGGTGCGGCCCACAGCCATCCGATGAGCCAGGCAAGGGCCAGAAAGTGCCTATATCTTTTCGGTGTCATAGTTCGCGCTGTTTGTCGGTTTGTTGTGCTGTTGCTCTAAGTATTGAAGCACGCGCTCCAAAATGGCTAGGCGGGCTTTGTAATTTTCAATCATGGCGCGTACGACGAGTTCCCGATTGGCCGGGGGCACCTGCGCCAGCTCGGCCTGCAACTCGGCCATGGCGGCATCCATTTGCCGGAGATCTTCCCACACAGTAGCCTGGCTATAGGTCGTCAGGTGGGTAAGGCGTATTTTTCGCGATTGAATTTCGCGCTGAAAATAGTCTTCCAATTCGGCGTACTCGGGCGATACCTGGCCCAAAGCCAGCACCGCAGGCGGCTGCATCTGCACACTGCCGTACCACAGGCCAATGCCTATTCCGGCTACTAAGAGCACCACGGCGGCTGCAGCCAAACGGATATGTCGCAACCATTGCACACGAAAAGCAGGTTTGAACGGTAATGCCCCACTTACCTCATCCCACACGCGTGGGTCGGGCATGTGCTCGTCGAAGGCACTGCGGTGCTGGCGAATGAAACGCTCCAGGTCATCGCCTTCGCGGACCGACAGATGCGCGGCAATGCGCTCCCATACGCGGTCGGCAGGCTCGGCAGTGTCGAACAGCAGCCGATGGTCAGCTATAAAACGCTCCACAGATTCGGTTTGCGGCCATCGGTCAAGGCTACGCGCCACCACCTCCCACACCTGCGGCGAGGGTACAGCGGCGTCAAAAAACTCTCGATGCTGTTGGATGAACGGTTCTATGCGGTGCTTCGTGCTCATGTTCCGTTCGTTTTAAGCAACTCGCGCAGACGAGCGCGAGCGCGACTGTACTGCGATTTGGATGTGGCCTCACTGACGCCCAGGATTTCACCAATCTCTTCGTGGTCGTAACCCTCCAGTGCGTACAGGGTAAACACCATTCGGTACCCGTCGGGCAGATCCTGAATAGCCCGATTGATACGCTCCACCGAAAGCATAAGGCCATTGTCCTCCTCCGGTGCTTCGGCCAGCCGGTCGTCCTGAGGGCTGAACTCCTGGAACGCCATACGCCGACTCTTCAAAAAGTTGATACCCTTGTTGATGGCAATGCGCTTAATCCAGGCGCCAATGGTGCTTTCATAGCGAAAGGTGTCCATCTTGGTAAACACCTCAATAAATACGCTCTGCAACAGATCCTCGGCGTCGTGCACGTGGCGCACCATGCGCAACAAGGTGTTATAGGTTGCCCTCGAATAGAGCTGATACAGTTCAAACTGCGCGTTTCGCTCGCCTTGCTTGCAGCGCTCGATGATATCCCGATGCGTATAGGTAGCGTCGTTCATGGTGCAATTGCTTTGGGCAAAGACAAAACAGCAACGGCAGGGGTTGCATGAAAGGGGAGACATTGCCCGGCATGAACGGACGGGCAGACGTTGCCAACAAACGGGACCAGGTAGCAGACGTTGCCAACAAACGGGGCCAGGTAGCAGACGTTGCCAACAAACGGGACCAGGTAGCAGACGTTGCGGTGCAACGTCTCTACTGGAGCTGTAGGATTTTTTGGAATAATTCCTGCTCGTCGCCGGGGCGAAAACCCTTGTGGTAATAGGCAATTTGCCCTTCTTTATCTATAATAAATACCTGCGGCAGGCCATTGAGGCCGCCGGGCATGACAGCCCGGAAAAACCGATGCACATCCCAATATACCTCAAAGGGGAAACCCATCTCGCGCGCCAGACGCCCGATGTCGCGAAAACGGTGCGGATGGTCGAGCGAAATGGCCAGCAGGCGAAAATTGGCCTGCTTTTTCCAAGCCTCATAGTTGGCTGTGTACGTGCTCAGTTCGTTGCGACAAGGCGGGCAGGTAGTAAGCCAGAAGGCCAGCACAATGGGCTGCCGGGGGCCTTTCTCAGGCTGGGCCAGCACCTGTTTAGAGGTGAACTCCTCAAGGCTATCCATGTCGGTGAGCAGGATATTATAGGGGTAAACCGTATCCAAAACATATTCCGGATAACGGAAAATCACCTGACTTTGAGCCATTTGGGCAAAAAACATCAGGCAAACCGGGAGTGCGAAGGCAAAAAGCCGCTTCATAGGGCACTTTTCTTTTAAAAAAAACAGCAGGCAGCCTTTTTGGCTATTTGTCGGCAAAAGTACGCCAGGGACCGATACTTTTGCCGTCGCGCTCTTTAAGGCGGAAACGCCCAAGCCGCTGCAAAGGCGCCGTCCGTTTCCCGATATTGCAGTTTGTGAGGGCCAAAATCCATTTTAAGGCTCTGATATATCGGGGTATAGCGGCGAACTTCCATCGCTTTGCAAATTGAAAAAGACAAAAACAAAACCTTCCTTTTGTGCATGGCTACACCTATCAAATTTGGTACCGACGGTTGGCGTGCCATCATCGCCGACGATTATACGGTCGAGAACGTCAAGCGCGTGGCTGAGGCTACGGCGCGCTACATGAGAGAGCGCCGTATGAAGCGCGCCGTCATTGGATACGACTGCCGCTTTGGCGGCCAGCTCTTTGCCGACATTACTGCGCGCGTGTTGGGGGCTTACGGCATCCAGTGCTACGTCGGCACGGGCTTTGTCTCCACGCCTATGGTCTCACTGGGTGTGGTAAAAACCAAAAGCGACCTGGGCATCGTCATCACGGCCAGCCACAACCCGCCCGCCTACAATGGCTATAAACTCAAGGCAGCCTACGGCGGCCCCATGGTGCCGGCGGAAATCGCTGCCGTCGAGGCACTCATTCCCGAAACCTGCACGCTGAGCCAATTGCCCTCGGTAGCCGAACTGCGCGAAAAAAAACGGTACGTAGACGCCGACCTGGAAACGATGTACCTGCGCCACGTTCGCAAAAACTTCGACCTCAAGGCCATCAAAGCCAGCGCCGGCCGACTGGCCTACGATGCCATGTACGGCGCTGGCCAGAACGCCATGCGCAAACTGCTGCCGCGCTCCGTCTTCCTGCGCTGCGACTGGAATCCCGGCATGCACGGCCAGGCGCCCGAACCCATCCACCGCAACCTACAGGCCCTGAGCGAACTGGTGCGTAAAAACCCAAAAATCGTCGCTGGGCTGGCCAACGATGGCGACGCCGACCGCATCGGCATGTACGACGAAGACGGCAACTTCGTGGACAGCCATCACCTGCTGCTCATCCTGCTGCTTTACCTGCACCGCTACAAAGGCATGAGCGGCAAAGTCGTTTTCACCTTCTCGGTAACCGACAAACTGCGCAAAATGGCCGAAGTCTTCGGCCTGCCCTACGCCATTACACCTGTAGGCTTCAAGTACATCGCTGAAATCATGACCCGCGAAGACGTCCTCGTTGGCGGCGAAGAGTCCGGAGGTCTGGCCGTCAAGGGCCACATCCCGGAGCGCGACGGCATCTGGATGGGCCTGCTCGTGCTAGAATTCATGGCCAAAACGGGCAAAACCATCAAAGGGCTGGTGCAGGAGGTCTACGACGTCGTGGGGGCCTTTGCCTTCGACCGCGACGACCTGCACATCACCGAAGAGCAAAAACAGGCCGTCATCGCCGCCTGCCGCTCGCGGCAGTACAACGCCTTCGGTCCCTACCGCATCCAGTCGGTCGAAGATCTGGACGGCTGGAAGTTCCACCTCGGCAACGAGCGCTGGGTCATGATTCGCGCCAGCGGCACCGAACCCGTGCTGCGCGTCTATGCCCAAGGACCTGACTTAGCCGAATGCCGCCGCATGCTCGACGCTGCGCGCACCACCATGCTCTAACGCACCAGCGTAACATCACCCGCCAAACGCTCCTCTACGCCGTTGGCATAGCGCACCACTGCCCGCCAGATGTAAACGCCTGGCGCCGCGCGCTGGCCGTGGATAGTACCATCCCAGCCCGCTGCCAGCGTGCTGGGCGCAAACTGGCGACGCTCAAAACACAACTGCCCTTGCCGGTCGAACACCTGCAAAACGAGCACCTGCTCTACGCCCGCCTCGGCGTACAGGGTGAAAAAACGGTTTTCCAAAGTCGGCGCCTCTGGCCAGAAGGCGTTGGGCGCGTACACGTGGCGCTGCCGACGCACCTCCACGCGCAACGTAGCCGTAGCTTCACAACCCTCGGCGCTGATGGCCGTCAGCCGGTAGGTAGTGGTGAAATAAGGCGCCAGGGCAATCTGTGGCCCCGACGCTGCCAGCACCCCCGACGTGGGCTGCCAGCGAATTTCGCGCAGCGGCAGGCTCGAAACCACTGACCTATGCAACGTATCTCCTTGAAAAATAGCGGTATCCGCTCCGGCCTCAAACAGGAAGGGCAGGCCCGCCGGCACAAGTGCCGCCAATGAAAGCGCACAACCCGCTGCATCCTCGATACGCAGCAAATGCAGCCCGGGCGGCAGCGAGTCCCAGGCAGTTCTGGGGCTGAAAGGCCCGTCGTTGAGCGAAAACAGGTGCGGCCCAAGACCACCCATTACGGCCTGGAGCCGCAAGCGCCCGTCGCTTCGCCCGGCGCAGCTTTCGCCAAACACCTGCACCTCGGCCCGCAGTGGCTCGGGCAACTGCAGCAGTGTATCCACCTCGATGCGGCAACCGTTGGCGTCCGTTGCTGCAGCCTGCCAACGGCCCGAGGTGATGCTGTCTATGCGGGGCATCGTTGCGCCATTTGACCACTGATAGGCATAGGGTGGCGTACCTCCGTTGACCTGAAAAAAACCAACAGCCCAGCCCGGATAGGTGCACGGGTTGGGCGGCTCAAAGGTGAAAATACGCCCTTCAAGCGGAGGCGGCTCAGGAAGCGTCAGCTCCAGATGGCTGACCGCTCCGTCACTCCCTACGAAGTCGAAGCGATAGTTGCCCGCGCGCAAATGCTCCAGATGCAGAGGCACGCCTGTCGCCGTCAGGACGCCCGCGCCCTGGAGGCCGGCGGTGAGGTTGCGCCAGGTGAATACCGCCGGCGCCTCGCCTTGCTGAAGCGTCAGCATCCAGCAGCCATCAGCCTTGCCCGCACACGAGGGTGGTGTTGGAATGACTGTTACCATTAGTTGCGCTGGCAAACTAAGCGACAATAGCCCTAGCAGACCACAAAGGCAAACAAGCGTTCTCTTTTTCATACCATGACGACATTAGAACAACCCGGCAAAATGCCGCTGCTCGTGACAGCAAGGCAGCCAACCGAGAAATGCGGGGAAAAACGAGGATAAGGGGGAGAGAAAAAGAGAAAAACAACTGCGCCCTAAGTCGCTGCTGCGCTATATGCAGCACAAATCATTCCCATTCGCGAGACTTACGGTAAGCCACCCCGCGAAAAAAAGCCACCGGCGCACCGTCAGGGCGCTGCACGCGAATGGCGTAATGCGAAAGGTGATTGCTGACGTTGTCCTCCGTAGCGATAGCAACCAATTCGTCGCCGGCGCGCACCGGCGCTACGTGTTCAATGGTACAATGAATAGACAGCGCATGGCGACCATGCGAATTGCACGCAAACGCAAACGCACTATCGGCCAGCGAAAAGGCAATGCCGCCGTGCGCCACACCAAAACCATTCGTCATCTCAGGGCGAACCGTCATGCGCAGCGTGCATTGACCCAGGCCAACGGACACCAGCTCCATGCCCATCCACTGGCTGAAAGGGTCGTTGTCGTACATGCGGCGGAAGATCTCTTCAGGTGTCAGGGCCATAGTGTGCGTTTAGTAAAAGGTACGGCGTTCGCGCGCCATGATGCGCAGCAGGCGGCAACAGCGATAGCGGTCTTCGCAGTACTCGGCATGCAGCCAGTCCAAATGCTCTACGATGTGCGGTATTCCAATTTCATCAGCCCAGGCCAGCAGACCTTTGGGGTAGTTCATGCCGTGCGTCATGGCCAGGTCAATGTCATCGCGCGAGGCGATGTGCAGGTAATAGGCATCGGCAGCCTCATTGATGAGCATGCACACGATGCGGGTGAAAATCTGCTTGCCCAGCATCTCGTCTTCCGTGGGCGCGGGATTGATGGCACCCTCGCGATAGTCGTAAAACCCCCGACCCGTTTTTCGGCCCAGGTAGTGGGCGTCCACCAGCCGTTTTTGCGTGAACGAGGGCTTGTAGCGCGGGTCGTAGTAGAAGGAATGAAACACCGTCTCCGTAACGGTATAGTTGATGTCGTTGCCGATGAAATCCATCAGCTCGAACGGTCCCATGCGAAAGCCACCAAAAGTGCGCATAGCCCAGTCAATCGTGGGCGCATCGGCGATACTTTCGTCCAGAATGCGCAGCGCTTCGCCGTAGTAAGGACGCGCCACGCGGTTCACAATGAAGCCAGGGGTATCTTTAGCCAGCACGGTCGTCTTGCCCCAGCTGTTGATGAGCGCGCGGGCTTTTTCCACGTATTTCGGGTCGGTTTGCAAGGCGGGGATAATCTCGACCAGCCGCATCACCGGAGCGGGGTTGAAAAAATGGATGCCCAGCGCGCGCTCAGGGTGCTGCAGCTGCGCCCCAATGGCTGAAATAGACAGCGAAGAAGTGTTGCTGGCCAGAATGGTTTCCGGCGAAACCATTGCCTCCAGACTTTTAAAGGCGATCTGCTTGGTTTCCAGGTCCTCTACAATGGCTTCAATGACGATGCTGCAATCGCGGAACTCGCTCATGTGGTCGGTGTAGGTGATACGGCTTTGCAGCGCCTCCGACTCTTCAGCCGTCATCTTCCCTTTCTCCACCAGCCCGCTCAGCGTCGTTTTCAGGTTCTTACACGACCGCTTCAGCGCCGGACCTAAGTTGTCGCAAACCACCACCTTATGCCCATGCGCCGCCGCTACCTGCGCAATGCCACTGCCCATAGCCCCTGCACCCAGCACACCTATAATTTCCATAAACCTATCTGTGGGTATGTTTTGATGAAATACTCGTTTGGAGGGGCGAAAGTAGAAACACCACCTGCATCAGCACACCAATTCTCGACGGCGGCAAAGAAAAAACGCCCCCAAACCTGCTACCCTACCCTAATTTTGAGGCATAAAACGCGCTACTGCACCCATGCCCACCCGAATCCTCGGCATTGACCCCGGCACCAACATACTCGGCTTCGCCCTCATCGAGGCCGACAAAAGCCGCATTGACGTCGTCGAAATTGGCGTCGTTACCTTCGCACATGTGGGCGCCGAACACACCGTCAAGCTGCGCTACATCTTCGAGCAAGTGCAGGACCTCATCCTGCAATATCGCCCCACCGAAATGGCCATTGAAGCACCTTTTCACGGCAAAAATGTCCAGTCTATGCTCAAACTGGGCCGGGCCCAGGGCGTGGCTATCGCCGCCGGCATGATCAATGGGCTGACCATTGCCGAATACATGCCCAAAAAAATCAAAAGCGCCATCACGGGCAACGGCAACGCCTCCAAACAGCAGGTAGCCGGCATGCTGGGCAATATCCTGCATCGCACCTTCGAGGAAAAGCACTTCGACGCCACCGATGCCTTAGCCGTAGCCGTATGCCACTGGTTTCAGCGCTCACGCCCGGGCGGGGCCAGCAAAACGTACAGCAATTGGAAGGCATTCCTGCGCGATAACCCCGAAAAAGCCGCTGCGCCTCAGGGCGGAAGTCGGAAAATCAAAAAAACACCATAAGCCCTCGCCGGCTGAGCATCGCAGCAAATACGACCCTTCGCGGCACGCCGCCCGAAAGTCAGGGCTTTAGCCACGTGAACTTCAGGCATTTCACGGTATCGCCGGTTACCCGAAACGGCTCCGCCAGTCGCAGGCCCACCACCCAGAGAATCTGGCCGTCGCCATTTTCCAACACCCAAACGCGCTCCTTTTCCACAACGGACAGCTTCTGGTTGGTAAAAAAATCCTGCAACTTCTGGCTTTTACCACCCATACCCAACGGCTGAAAGGCATCGCCCGGGCGCCAATGGCGCAATAAGAGCGGAAAGCGCACTCGCCCAGCATCCACCACAGCCGTGTTGGCGTCGTCAGGGATGGGCCCGCCAGCCGGTGTCTCCATTAAAAATATACGGCTCCCGTCGGGTAAGCGCACCATCAGGTCGTCGGCATGCAAACGCAATACTTCCTGAGCAGCTGGCCCTTTAGCCAGCAACCACTCACCCCGCCCCACCACCACCCGAAAGCCCGACTCCGAATGCCATTCAGCGCCTGCCGAATGCCGGCTGCTCACCATTTGACGCACCTGTTCAGGCGTAAATCCGTAGGGCTGCAACAAATCGAACAATGCATCCGCCGGAGCCGGAAGCGCCTCTACCTCTGAAATGGAAATAGCAAAAACACCCTCGCTCTCGCCAGGCTTTAGCAGACGCCTCAGCAGGTGCTGCGCATTGGCGTCAGCCGCGCGCAAATGGCGCAACGTATTGCCTGCCTGCTGGATAAACTGCGGAAAAAGCTCTTCCAAAACGGGCAAAACGCGATGCCGCAACGCATTCCGCGTATAGTGAAGGTCGGCATTGCTGCTGTCTTCGCGCCATTCGAGGCCACATTCCCGCGCATACGCTTCTATGTCGGCGCGCGTGGCAAACAGCAAGGGCCGCACCACCCGACCACTTCGGAACGGAATACCCGCCATGCCACTCAGACCCGTACCGCGCGCAAAATGGAACAGCGCCGTCTCCACAGCGTCGTTCAAATGGTGTGCCGTGGCAATGCGCTCCCATCCCTCCTCATCGCACAGGGCCTCAAACCATTCATAGCGCAACCGGCGCGCCGCCACCTGAATAGACACACCCTCCGCCTCCGCAAAAGCACGTGTATCGAAACGACGCACGTACAACGGCAGCCCCCAGCCCTCGGCCAACACACGCACAAAACGCTCATCTTCATCCGACTCCGCCCCGCGCAACTGAAAATTCGCATGCGCCAGCGCCATAGACTGCCCGCGCACCCGAAGCAAATGCGCCAGCACTACCGAGTCCACGCCGCCACTAATAGCCACCAGCACCCGCGCCTCTGCAGGCAACAGGGCGTGCTCTGCCCAAAAGACCTCCGCTCGTTCAAATAGCGTCATAATAAATAAAATGAAAATAGAAGAATGACCTCAACGCTCAGGCCGCCTCGCAGCTCGCCCAAAAATGGCGCCGTTAAAGCTATCTTCGGCCAACAATCGCTCCGAAAAAGGCAACAAAAAAAGGGCTTCAACCCGTCGGTGAAGCCCCGTACCTATGAACAGTTGGCGTTTTTCGGTGGAAATGGGCCGCTTATCGCGTGCCCGAAATGCGAACAGTACCGTTCTTGATTTTGATTGTAACTGGTTTACTCATAAGCCGGTGCAGATTTAGTGAAAGATTTTGGTGAGACAAAACAAAGACTCTCAGTCGGCCTTCGGATAACAGAAACGGTAGGCAAAGGTGAGAATACGGTTGCGATATGTTAACCCAACATGAACGGATTTTTTTCGCAATTGTCGCGGATGGGCATTTCTGGGATTTTTTTTAGAAGGTAGATGGGGGGAAATGGGCAGGATTGGCACGGGGGCGGGATTGTGGGGGCAGGATTGTGGGGGCGGGATTGTGGGGGCGGGATGATTGTAGAGACGTTGCATGCAACGTCTCTACGGGGTGGGGTACCTTTGCGGGCATGGATATTTTGCGGACATTACAACGGGACGTGGCGGCGGCGGTCGAACGGCTGTACGGGGAACCTGTCGCCCCAGAAAAGGTACAGATCAACCCTACCCTGCCCGAATTTACGGGCGATTATGCGGCGGTGCTGTTTCCTTTTGTCAAATTGGCCAGAAAATCGCCCGAGGCGGTAGGTGCTGAGGTAGGCGAGCTGCTCCAGCGCGAGGCGCCCTACGTGAAGGGCTACAACGTCGTCAAAGGTTTCCTGAACATCGAGCTGAAGGAGACCTTCTGGCACGAGCTTTTGCAAGAGGTACTGAGCACTCCCCACTACGGTCGCCAGCCGCGTCGGGGCGAGCGCGTCATGGTGGAGTACTCTTCGCCCAACACCAACAAGCCGCTTCATCTGGGCCACGTGCGCAACTGCCTGTTGGGCTGGTCGTGCAGCCAGATACTGGACGCCGCCGGCTACGACGTGGTCAAGGTGCAAATCATCAACGACCGCGGCGTAGCCATTTGCAAAAGCATGCTGGCCTGGCAAAAATTTGGCGAAGGCCGCACGCCTCAATCCGAAGGCATCAAGGGCGACCATTTCGTGGGCGACTACTACGTCCTTTTTGAGCGCAAGTCGCAGGAAGAATACGAAGCCTGGCAGCAAACACCCGAAGCCCGAGCGCTCTACGAAGCCCGCCGAAAGCCCGAGCAAAGCGAAAAGGATTTTTTTAAGGAATACAAAAACCGCTGGTTCAACGAGCACTCGCGCTTAGGCGCCGAAGTGCGCGACATGCTGCTGCGCTGGGAAGCCGGCGACCCCGACACACTAGCCCTATGGCGCCAGATGAACAACTGGGTTTATGAGGGCTTCGAGGCTACTTACGCCCAATTGGGCGTGCGCTTCGACAAAAACTACTACGAAAGCGACACCTACCTGCTGGGCAAAGACATCGTTGAGGAAGGTCTGCAAAAAGGCGTCTTTTTCAAAAAAGAAGACGGCTCCGTGTGGATTGACCTGACCGACGCCGGCCACGACCAAAAGGTAGTGCTGCGCGCCGACGGCACGTCGGTATACATCACGCAGGACATGGGCACAGCCCGCATGCGCTACCGGGACTTCGGCTGCAAACGCATGGTCTATGTGGTGGCCGACGAGCAGAATTACCACTTTGCCGTGCTCTTCGAGACGCTGCGCCGCTTAGGCGAACCCTATGCCGACGGGCTATACCACCTCTCTTATGGGCTGGTCGAGCTGCCCACCGGCCGCATGAAAACGCGCGAAGGCACCGTAGTGGACGCCGACGACCTCATCGCCGAAGTGCTGCGCTTAGCACGCGAGCAGGTCGCCGAACGCGGCAGCCCCACCGAAGGCCCCGAAGCAGAGGAAAACATCCGCCGCATCGCCATGGGCGCGCTCAAATTCTTCATGATCCGCGTCCACCCTAAACGCCGCATGGTCTTCAACCCCGAAGAGTCTGTGGACCTGCAGGGCCAGACCGGCCCCTACATCCAATACTCGTGGGTGCGCATCCACGGCCTGATGCAGCGCATCGAGCACGAAAGCATTGACCTTTCAACGGCCCACCAGTACACTGACCTGCAGCCGCAAGAAAAAGAACTGCTCAAAGCCCTGCGCGAATACCCCAGCGTCGTGCTCACCGCAGCCCAGGAATACGACCCCTCGCACGTGGCTAACTACGGTTATCAGCTGGCCAAAAACTACCACCGCTTCTGGCACGACCTGCCCGTCTTCAACGCCCCCACCCCGGAGGCACGCGCCTTCCGGCTGCAGCTGAGCCGCGCCGTGGGCCAAACCCTACAATCCGCCATGCACCTGCTGGGCATCGAAATGCCCCAACGCATGTAGCGCATTTTTTCGCCCCTCGCTTTTGGCCGCGCAAACTTTCCATAACTTTGCACGCCTTTTTGCAAAGAGGGCGACTTTGGATTATTGCTGACAATTTTTTTCAAAAAAATGGCAAAACGCAAGACGAATCAGACGGAAGAACTGCCCGTAGTGGACGTAGAAGAAGTGCAGAGCAGCAGCGGCAACGGCCTGGCCGCCCTGTGGAACGACCTCAAACACCGCCAGGATATCTTCATGTACGTACTGGGCGGCCTGGCCCTCATCGTGCTGGGCTGGTGGGGCTACAAAGTGCTCATCGTAGAGCCGCAGCAAAAAGATGCCGTCAACGCCATGTGGCAGGCCCAACGCGCCTTCGAGCGCGACTCCTTCCGCTTAGCCTTAGAAAACCCCGGCGGTGGCTACGACGGCTTCTTGGGCATCATTGACAAATACGGCAGCAGCAAAGCCGGCAACCTGGCCCGCTACTACGCCGGCATCAGCTACCTGCAGCTGGGCGAATTTGACAACGCCATCAAATACTTAGAAGACTTCGACGCCGACGGCGACCTGCTGCCCATCCTCAAATACGGCGCTTTAGGCGACGCCTATTCGGAAAAGCAAGACTACGACAAGGCGCTAAAAATGTATGAAAAGGCCTCGAAGGTCGGCAACCACCCGCAATTAGCCGCCTATTACCTGAAAAAACTCGGCATGCTCTACGAGTATCGGGGCAACAAAGAAGCCGCTATAGCCGCTTACGAGCGCCTGCGCCGCGACTTCGCCGACCAGTCTATACCCGATTGGCGCGACATCGAAAAGTATATCTACCGCGCTGGCGGCGGCAATCAGTAAAGCACCTTTCCAACCACCCTACGCCCTTTGAGGCGATATGCCTGCAAAACGCGACATCACAGCGATTTTGTAGGCATTATTTTCTTAACAACACACTGTTGGCAGCGGCACCGGTGTCTGTCCACAGATGGAAGTAGTACATGCCGGCAGGCCAGGAGGCCAGGTATAGAAAGTCCTCCTGCTCGCCCGCCAGCGGGCCGAGCCTTGTTTCCGAATGCACCTGTTGGCCCAACGCATTGTACACCGCGAGGTGCACCGCAGAGGGTTGCGCAAGCGCGTAGTGCAGCACGGCAAAGTCCTGAGCAGGGTTTGGGCTGAGGCGCAGGTCAGAGAGCACCTGTGGCGGCTCGCCCACGGCCACACTCCCGATTTCTTCGACGAGGATGGGGGTTTGCGTCAGGTCGGCGAACAGGTATTCGCCCTGCGCCACATCGTAGGTTTGCACTTGAAAGACAGCGCTATCGCCGTTGTTGAACAGGGCAACAGGTACGGTCGTCGTTACCAAAATGCGTTGGGCCTGAATGCCCTGGAGCCGATAGGGCTGGCGGTCGGGGCTCCAGAGCACCCATTTGTTGCGCCCGTTGACCACGAAGCGCACAGCCCACACGCCTGCACCACCTGCCGTGTTGTCGTCGGTTACCTGGCCCTGGTGCTCCAAATAAACGGCGCTGAAGGTGCTGATGCGTTCATTGAGCAGGCGATAGGCGTGAAAGGCTTTCTTTTTGCGGCCCTGTACGTTGAACAGGCCAAACTCGCCCCAACCGTTCAGATCGCCGTTGCTCCAGCCGGTATGCCACAGCACGACTTCGGCACCCTTAGCCCACAGCAGGCAGTGGCGCCGCCACACGTCAGCAGCCTGTTCGTCAGGCGAAGAGTAGGCGGGCGTAATAGGCGAAGTGTTGAAAGAGGAAATGCTCGTCTCCGTTATCCAAATAGGCTTATTCAGCTGGTATTGTTGTAAGATTGTGTGAACACTGTCGAAGTGCGCCGGCAGCGTCCACCAGGCATTGTAGTCGTGGTAATTCATAATGTCGAAAAAAGCACCGCCGCCCACCCCCAAAAGGCCACGCAACCAATGGAACGAAAGCGACATCGGATAGGTGCAGCACGTGCCTACTAGCCCGGGCAAAAGCACCTGCGCCGACGGGTCGGCAGCTTTGATCCACTGATAATTGTAGCGCAGGAAATCGCGCTTCGCCGCCATGCCGGGTGGCAACCCTGGCGGCGGCAGGGCATGCTCAATTTCATTGGCCAACTCCCAGTAGCGCGTTGCGTGCTTGTAGCGGCTTACCGTCGTCAGCACGTAGTCTTTGGCAAAAACGCTGTCGCCCGCCGGGTCCCAATAGCACTGAAATGGGTTAGAGCAGGCCAACCACGGCGTTTGCAGGCCCACGGTGTCGTTGCCCATCATCGAATACAGCGTGCCGATGGGCGTCAGGCTATGCCCGTTGAAAAAAGCCGAGTCGCTGCGCGTGAAATTCCACTGATTATCCGCCGGCTCCACCTGTCGCCAGTGCACGTCAGCGAAGGTCATTTGCCGAATGGCGCCCGCACCACTCTGCTCCATTAATGATAGATAATGGTCTATGCTGACCAGATCGGGGCGAAAAAACGGAAAGTTAACGCCCGTGCGAAACGGAGGCTGAGCCAGGCAAAAGCCCGCCCAAAGAAGCAGGGCGAGGATTGAGAATGGTTTCATGCTGTGTCCCTTTGCTACTATGACAGGAAGAAGTACCTGTGGTTTACTCGCAACACCGATGTGTGGCTATGACTGCCCCGACCAGGAAGGCACATAAAGGTGCCTGCCTCGGAGTTTCCCGGCATCTCCAATGGCTAAAAAAGGTCGCCAGGATATGACCCGCCTTTGCTCAGCGACTTTTAAAACGTTTACGGGATAAGTCGAGCATTTTTTTAAAAAACTGAAAACCAGAGCATTAAACACCTTTTGCTCAGCGGCTGAAACTTTTTTAGGAAAAAACAAGTACTTTGCATTACAAGGTAATCGTTATTACACTTATCTTTGTCTCGGCAAGTGGATGAATAAACAAGGAACGGTGCCCGTCAAGGGTGTATAAAAGCAAAAGCAAGACACATGGATTTGGAAAATGCAAAAGCGCAGATGCGCAAGGGCGTGTTGGAGATGTGCGTGCTGGCGGTAGTGGCCGAACGCGAGACCTACCCGCCGGAGATCATCGAGCGCCTGGAGAGCGTCAATCTGCCAATGAAAGAGGGTACCCTGTACCCGTTGCTGGTGCGCCTGAAGAGCGACGGTTTGGTGGACTACGTCTGGCGCGAGGGCATCAAGGGGCCGCCGCGCAAATACTTCGCCATTACGGAGGATGGCCGCGCGTTTCTGGGCGAGTTGGCCGCCAGCTGGCGCGAGCTGGTCAGCGCTGTGGATAGAACGCTGGCGTTGCCCTCCAGCCGACAGGCTCCCTCGCCTGGCGACCCGCCGCCACTGCTGCACATCGAGCCGCAGCAGCCGTTTGACGATGAGCGCTCATGACCATGACAACAAAAACAATTCTCTACCCACCATTCAACAAAACAGAGCAATGAATAAGATTATGCAAATTAACCTGGGCGGCTATGCTCTGACCATAGACGAAGACGCCTACCTGTTCCTGTCCAATTACTTAGACGACATTCGCCGCCGCCTGAGCAGCCATGAAGGGCGCGACGAAATCCTGCGCGACATCGAGGCACGCTTAGGCGAGCTCATCAGCAATCGCTTAGGCAGCCGCAACATCGTTTCGCTGGCCGATGTAGAGGCTGCTACGGAGGTGATGGGCAAGCCCGAAGACTTCGGCGGCGAAGCCAACAGCACCAGCGCCGGCAAGTCGGCTGATACGAAGGCCTTTCAGACGGGGCGCCGGCTTTACCGCGACGAGAGCGACGCCGTCATCGGGGGCGTTTGCTCAGGTTTGGCCGCCTATTTTGGCCTGAGCGACCCGGTTTGGGTGCGCCTGATTTTCATTCTACTGGCTTTTATCTCCTTTGGCTTCTGGGTACCGGCCTATGTGCTGCTGTGGCTGTTGGTGCCGCCGGCGCGTACCGCAGCCGAACGCTTAGCCATGCGCGGCGAAACGCCTAATCTGGAAAACATCGTACGCGAAGTTGAACACGGCGCCGAGCGCTTTGCCCGCCGGGCAGAGGCTTTTGGCCAGCAAGCAGGCTTCACTTTAGGCACAACGTCTTCCAATCTGGCTTCTGGCTGCGCCACGTTCTTCGCCCGGTTCTTCAAAGGCGCGGCGATTTTTGTTGCCATTGGCTTAGTGCTGGCCTTAGGCACGGCTTGGGTAATAGGCACAATAGCCTTTTTCAGCGGCCACTCCTACATCTCCTTTCTGAACCCGCTGCCCACGGAAGCGGCCTATCTGGGCTTTATCAACCTGTTTTTTGTCGTGGGCATCCCTGTTATAGGGTTGGTTTTGTGGCTTCTGCGCACCATTTTCCACTTTCAGTCGCCGGCGTGGTTGGGCACAGGCATGACCATAGCATGGGTGCTCAACCTCATTTCGCTGTTCGCTCTGGCCACCTGGGGAGCCAAACAATACAGCGAGGAAGGCTCGATAAGCCGCACCATAGACCTGAACGCCATGACCTCAGACACGCTCTATGTGCGCTTCGATCCGCAAACCACCTCCCCGGGACGCTGGGACGACGACTCCGACCTGAATTTCGATATCCGCAAACGCTCTATTGGCACGCCGCGCATCGAAGTGGCACTGAGCCCGTCCGGGCGCTTCGAAGGCTCCAGCACGCTCTACGCACGCGGCCCTTCGCCAGAAGCAGCACAAGAATATGCCAGCCAGATACCCTTCGACGCCACACTCACCGGCAACACACTCACCCTGCCCGGCCGTATCCAGCCGGGCAAAGGAGGCTGGCGCGTCCAGCGCGCTACCGTGCAACTGCGCGTGCCCGAAGGTAAATACATCGTCTTTGAAAGAGGCGTCCACCGCCGCGTGCGGGCCGACTACGCCGACGAAACCTATGTGGCCAAAAACAACCCCGGCAAAGCGTTTCAGATGACACCCGCCGGCCTGACCTGCACCTACTGCACAGCCGATGACGACGACGATGACCACGACAGTAGCAGCCTGCCAGACCACTTCATCCTGGAAGGCGAGCTGAATGTGGACATCCTGCACGACGAAACCTTCGGCATCCATTGCCCAGAGAACACCTCTGACGCTGAGAAAGTCTCGGTGGTGCGTCGCGGAAGCACGCTCATCCTCTCCGCAGCTAAGGGCAAACGCAGCGGCCCTATTCGCTGCACGGTACACGCGCCAGTCTTCACCAGCCTGGTGGCCAAAGGCCATGGGAGCATCACCATCCAGGGCTTCGAGGAAGGGCGCTCCTCCATCACTGCTACCGGGCCGGTAAATATCCGCGGCCTGTATAATTCCAGCAACTTGCGCGTAACGCTCAACGACCGGGCTACTGTCGAGCTCCTGGGTGAAGGCGACAAACTCGAAGCCTTCCTCTCTGGCGCCGCCAAACTGGAAGCCAGTGGCTGGCGCGTCGAAACCGCCAGCATCACCGCAGCCAACAACAGCGAGGCGCGCATCCAGGCCGACGAGCATGTCCGCGTGCGCTCCGATGCCTCCAGCACCGTGCACACCACCGGCTCGGGAGCCGTCAGCCGGCTCTAAGGCAAAATTTTTGAGGGCCTGAGTGCAAAAATAAACCGGCGGGGGATGGCTTTGTTTTGTAGTCGTTCCTCGTCGGTTTCTTTTTGGGCTTTTAGCAAAAGGCCACGGGGGGCGGCCAAACAAGTTTGGCAGTTACGGGATATGCCTACTATCTGGTACGATAGCGCAGTGGTGCGCATTGAGCAGGCGACGCCTGCAGTTCGGCGTTTTTGGCTGGCCATGCAAAGTGGCCCGCGTCCGCCATTCAAGGCAGGGCAGTTCATCACGTTTGATTTGCCTATTGGCGAAAAGCGCCTCCAGCGCTGGCGCAGCTACTCAATTGCCAACGCGCCGGGCGATGACCCAGACCTCATCGAGCTCTGCATTGTGCGGGCGCCCAACGGGCTGGCGACGCGCTACTTTTTCGAGGAGGTGCAGGTAGGCACGGTGCTGCGCTGGAAAGGGCCAGAAGGCACCTTTTGCCTGCCCGATACCCTCGAAGACCGGGACTTGGTCATGGTCTGCACTGGCACAGGCGTGGCGCCATTTCGCAGTATGCTGCGCGACCTGCAACACACGGGCCGTCCACACCGCAACATCCACCTCATCTTCGGCACGCGCACGGAGCAGGACATTCTTTACCGCAATGAGTTTGAAGCGCTGACGCGCACCATGCCGGGCTTCCGCTACGACGTAGCCCTGTCGCGCCAGCCCGATTGGCCCGGCTACCGCGGCTATGTGCACCAGGTCTATCTGGAACACTACGCCCAAAAACGAGACGATGTGCTCTTCTACCTCTGCGGCTGGAGCAATATGATTGACGAAGCCGTAGCCAACCTGCTGCTCAAATTGGGCTACGACCGCAAGCAAATCCTCTACGAACTTTACGGCTGAGGCAAGGCTAAAAGCAGCAGCAACGCGCTACCTGCGTACAATCTCTAGCGCCTGGAAGGCGCGCTGCTGAGCGTCTTCCAACACGAGGATGTAGTTGCCTTTAGGCTGCCCGACCAGCGAATAGTACTGCCCCGGTGCGGAGATGAAGCGCGCCACCTCACGACCATCCAGAGCCAGCACACGCACGGCGCGTACGTCGTCGGCGTTGGCCAGCCAGAAGCCATCTGTTGTCGGGTTCGGATAGGCCTTGACCACCGCTGGCGGTAGCGGGTTTTCCGTATTCGACAGCGGCGAGGTGAACAGGAAGGTAACCACCACGCTGTCGGCGGGTTGGTTTTCGTTGTTCAGCTTCAGCCGGATGACTGCCTCGGCGCCCAGAATAGTATCGTAGTTGAGGAAGTGCATGATGATGGTACCCGACTGATTGGGCTGCATGTCGAAGGTCTGTGTGCTGACAAAAGGCGTATAGCACACATTGAGATCGCATACTTGCGACTGGCAGCCGGGCGTAATTTTTACTTCGGTGCGCGTCCACCGAATGCGCTGCATCTGGTTAGTGCGATTGGTGATTTCAACATGACCCTCTACGTCTTGTTCGGTGTGTGGGGCGATGGTCCATACCTCCGTAGCGCTGACGCGGAAAGTAGATTGCGCAAAAAGCGCCGAAGCGGACAGTAGAAAGAGCGCGAGGCAGGTAGCAATGTGTTTCATAAAATGTCCTGAATTAGCAATTGCGTGAAATAAACTGGACAAATGTAGGGCAGTGGGCACTTTTGCAGAGGTACTTTTGTCGGTGCTGAAGGAGAAAAATGCTGTTTTGTATGCTATTAGCACAAAAAATGAGGGTCTGTCTGCTAGCTTTGGCCTTTCCAATGCTGGTGCTGACGGCAGCGCGCGCTCAATCGCCCTTTGAGGCAGAGGGCTTCACGGCCACCGATCTGCAAGGGCGCACCTGGAAGCTCGACAGCCTGCTCAATGCCGGCAAGAGCGTAGTGCTCCATTTCATGGCTACCCATTGCCTGCCCTGCTGGGCCTACCACCAGGGTAAGGCCCTGCAGACCCTCTACCAGCAACACGGGCCGGACGGCACCGACAGAGTCAGGGTCTTCTTAGTCGAAAGCGACCCGGCCACCAATGCCAGCTGCCTGAGCGGAATGTCGGGCTGCAACCACTTCACGCCGGGCAACTGGACATCGGGCACAGCCTACCCTATCCTCAACGACCACTCCATAGCCGCTCAATACAGCATAACGGAATACCCGACGCTGGTGCTCATTTGCCCCACGCGCAAAGGCTACACCCTGCGCCTGATGAGCGCTAGCAACCTGGCGGAACAAATAGAAACCTGCCCGGTCGCCTTCGGGCAATACAACGCCGCCCTATTCGACCTGGAGCCAGGCACGCCCTGGAGCGATGTGTGCCGCTCCCTCGAACTGACGCCACGCATACGATTGGTAAATCTGGGCCAAAAACCACTTGTACAGGCCACCGTGGGCATGTTCTGGAACGACAACCCGATACACAGCATTGCCTGGCAGGGCCACCTAGACACCTACCACGAAACAACGCTAACACTCGCCCCGCTAACGCACCACGAAGCCGGTACGCTGCGCGTGCAAATCCTACAAATCAACGATGGCGCCACCGACGAAGACCTCTCAAACAACAACCTCGCCCTGCCCTTCCCAACAGCCCCCCACGAACCGGGCATGGCTTTCCTGCTGAAAATCCGCACCGACCAGTTTGGCGCCGAAACCTATTGGGAACTGCGCAACGAACAGGGTCTGCTCCTCGACTTCGGCGGCAACCAGACCGTCGGCCCCCATGGCGGCGGATTGTTCACGGCCATTACCAGCGGCCCAGGCGCCTACGGCAACAACACCACCATCTACGATACCCTTTATTTGCCCGAACCGGGCTGCTATTCGCTCCACTTTGTGGACGCTTACGGCGACGGCATGTGCTGCGCCAACGGACAGGGATACTTCCAACTGTATCGGCTTCAGCACCCGCTGGAGGCCCCCATCCTTTCGGGCGGCACCTTCCAGGACTACGAACGCCGCCGCTTCAACACCGACCCGCGCGTAAGCGTGAACCAACCCGACGCCTCAGTACACGCCGCGGCCCGCCTGTGGCCCAATCCTGCTGCCGAAGTCCTGAATGTGGAATTATCCTGGCCCACAAGCGACCTCTTGTGGATCGAAATCACGAATTTGCTCGGTCAACGAATAGGCCCCGCGCAAAAACTGCAAGCAACCGCTGAAGTGCCACTCACAACTGCTATCGAAACAACCACACTGCCAGCGGGTCTATATTGGCTCTGCGTGCGCGGCCAACGAGAGACCTTTACCCGTAAGTTCATCATCACCCACTGAGCACACTCACAGCCTCGTCGGAGGCGCCCGTCCCGCACGCCCTATTCCCCTGGCTTCGCTCTTACCTTTGCGCCTGACTGCTCTGGCTTTGCCAGGCTAAAACTTTTTTTTTGAATAAAACACCGTCATACTGTGGGCATCAAAGTATTTGCACCGGCCTCTATTGGCAATGTTGGCGTGGGCTTCGACGTGTTGGGCCTGGCTTTGGAGCGCCCGGGCGATGAGGTCATTGTGCGCAAAAGCACCGCGCCCGGCCTGCGCATCACCAAAATTACCGGGCACGGCGGTAAGCTGCCCTATGCCGTTGAGAAGAACACGGCGGGCGTGGCAGCCCTGCGTCTGCTGGAGCATCTGGGCGCTACGGACGCAGGCATCGAACTGGAAATCCACAAAAAAATGCCGTTGGGCAGTGGTCTGGGCAGCAGCGCTGCCAGTGCAGCTGCGGCAGTATTGGCCGTGAGCGAATTGCTGCGCACGGGCATGAGCAAGCGCGATCTGCTGCCCTTTGCCTGCCTGGGCGAGCAGGTAGCTTCGGGCGGCTTCCACGCCGATAACGTAGCGCCCTCGCTACTGGGCGGTATCGTATTGGTATGCAGCAACGATCCTTTGGACGTTCATCGCCTGCATGCACCTGGCGGGCTGTACGTTGCGGTCGTGTACCCGCACATTCAGGTGCTCACGCGCGAAGCTCGGGCGGTGCTTAGCCCCCACGTGCCGCTGCCCAACCATGTGCGGCAGAGCGCCTGCCTGGCCGGCTTCGTCGTCGGCTGCTTCACGTCCGACCTTGACCTCATCGGGCGCTGCCTGCAAGATGTCGTCATCGAGCCGCAGCGGGCACATCTCATTCCCGGCTTTTATGACGTGAAAGCCGCCGCTTTGGAGGCAGGTGCGCTGGGGTGCAGCATTTCTGGCGCAGGGCCGTCAGTTTTTGCTCTGTGTTCCAATAGCCTCATCGCCGAAAACGCCGGAACAGGTATGCAGGAAGCCTTCCGGCAGCATAGCATCGCCAGCGACCTGTATCTGTCAAAAGTAAATCCAGAAGGAGCCGTCGTGTGCTGAAAACGTACCCGAAATCATGCCCTGCAAAAGCGGGATGAAAAAAACCATTGCCGGGCCGTTGACTGATTTCGTAATTTTGGGCCGATTATTGCTGCTTTTCAGCCGTTACTCCGGCTTTTGGTACTGAAAAGCCTTTTTTGAAGTTCACCAACCACGTCCCTCCATGAGCAGATTACGACACCTTTTTCCCCTGGCCCTTTTTGGCTTTTGGGCATTCATGCCCTTGGTTGCCTCTGCTGCCACGAAAACCGAACAGGTGGAGCAGTATTTGGGCACCGAACGCTACAAGCGCGAGCGCCCGGTAGGCATTGTGAAATTCGTCTTTCAGCGTGCCGTGCTCAAGCGCCAAGGCGATGGTAAAAAGACCTACGAGCAGCTCCTCACCAGCGAGCCGGGCTTCTCCAACCGCGATAACGCCGGCCGCCTGAAGGCCATTCAAATTGTCCATAACGGCGAGACCATCGTGGTAGAGCCAGAGTCCGTTCGGCTGGCGCGCAAAAAGGAGCAGGAAGAAGCCGCCGCGCGCGCCCGAGAAGAGCGACGCCACAAGAAGCAAAATACGGCGCCCCCTTCCGCCACAAAGGCAGACAGGGCTGCTGCGGCGCCTCGCCCAGAAAAACCGATTGCCGTAACGCCGCGCATAGAAAAGCCTGTCGCCGAAAAACCCGTAGAGGTGTCGGGCCCCTCAGCCACACGCGCCAAACCCTTGCGCCCCGCCGGCGATAAGCGCGAAACACCGCCCGCGGCAACACCGCTCGCAGCGGAGCGGACGCCCAAAGGCGCCACTGCCGACCCAACACCGGTTGCGTACAGCGCCCCCTCAGCAGCAGAGGCAGCCCCCCTGCTCATCAGCGACCCCGTACGCCCGCGCCAGAACATACCGCCGCGCCCGGGTTCCGAAAACAAAGGCATCAGCCTGCCCGACTCCCTGACGGTGGTGCGCAACATTGAGGAAGCGAAAGAGCAGATCACCACCTGGAAAGGCCGCCTGTGGCAAACCATCAAACCGGCCTGGGAATTTGTCATGTGGCTGTTCAGCAGCCTCATCGTCATCCTGATCTGCTTTGCGGGCATCTGCCGCTATGTGGCCAAAACAGCCGCTTCGGAAAGCCTCATCAGCGCATACGGGCGCATCATCGTGGGGCGCTGGATTGTGTCGGCCCACCAGAATGCGGCAGCCATGCTGCTGGTCATCACCTGGATCATCGCCATCGTGCTGCTGCTCGATGTGTTCATGTGGTTAGTCTATCTGAACCTGCCCATCTGGACGCTGCTCATCATCTGGTTCCCGGCGCTGTGGGTGGCTGAAAAGATCACCAGCTGGATCGTGCCCAACATCCCTATCGCCGACGGGCGGCATTGAGCAGACGAAGCCCATCCAACCTGTCGGGGCTGCGCGGCGTCTTGAACGCGCCATGCGCAAGACGCTGTTCTCTCTTTGGGCCATGAGCCTCTGCCTGCTGGCCAACGCGCCGACAAGTGCTGGCCAACGTGCCTGCTTGCACCTGCACGGCTCGCCGGAAGCGCTGGACGCCGCCGAGCGAGCATTGCCCGGCCGGCAAGCAGTTCGCAGGGCAACTGACACCCTGCTGCTGGAGGCTGCCGACACTGCAGCCCTTCGCACAGCATTGGGCCAAGCGCTGGAACGCTGGCGCGAAGACGCCTATCTACTGGCCTCTGTGGACGACTGGACGGCCCTTTCTGACAGCACAGCCAGCGCGCACCTGCACTTGGGGCCACGCTTCCGCTGGGTGCAATTGCACCTGCCCGAAGCCAACCTGCGTTGGCTGGATGCCCTGGGCCTACGCGACCGCCCCGTCGAGGGGGACTTGCTGCGCCCCGAGCAGCTGGTGCGCTGGGAGCGCGCCCTACTGGAGCGGGCCGAAAACCGCGGCTACCCGTTTGCTTGCGTGCAGCTGGACAGTGTGCAGCTGTTGCCCGATGGCGGCGTGTCGGCGCTGCTCACCCTGACACGCGGGCCTTTTATTGCTTTTGCCGAGCCTAAGGTCAACGGCAACCTGCGCGTGTCGCCGCGCTACCTGAGCCAGTTCCTGGGCATTAAGCCCGGCGCCCCGTACAGCCGCGAGCGCGTACTGCGCGTACCTGACCGCCTGCGCACGCTGCTGTTTGCCCAGCAAACCGAACCGCCCAGTGTCTCTTTCAGCGGCAACGAGGCCCGCCTCAACCTCTTTTTGGATAAAAGGCGTGCCAGCCGCTTCGACCTCATCATCGGCCTGCTGCCCCAGCCCAACGACCCGGCCGGGCGTATGCTCATCACCGGAGCGCTGCAAATGGCCCTGCTCGACGCGCTCAACAGCGGCGAACGCATCAGCCTCGAATTGGAACGCCTGCGGCCCGAAACCCAAAAACTCGACGCACAGACCGCCTTCCCGTATCTCATGGGCACCCCTTTTGGCATCGAGGGCCGCTTCAACCTCTTCCGGCGCGATAGCACTTGGACCGACGCTCAGGGCGATGCAGGAGTGCAGTACTTCTTTGACGGCATTGACTTCGTCAAGTTTTTCGGCGAAAGCCGAAGCCTTTCGCTGCAAAGCATAGACACCCTGCGCGTACTCCAGACGCGCCTGCTGCCGCCCGTTCTGGACTTACGTCAGCAGGGCGCCGGCATCGAGTTGCTGCTTAACCGTCTGGATTACCGCTTCAACCCGCGCCAGGGATGGACCTTGTGGCTGCGTGCGGCAGCGGGCTTCAGCTGGGTGCTGCCGAACGCCCTCATCGAAAACCTGCGCGACCCGGCCGACACGTCGTTTCGCTTTGCGTCCCTCTACGACGGCCTCACGGAGCGCCGGGCCCGATACCAGGCCGACGCCCGTGCCGAAGTATTCGTACCGCTGGGCCTGCGCACTACGGCCCTGCTCCGCCTGCGCGCGGGTGGTCTCTTGGCCGACGGGCGGCCCATCTTCGCCAATGAGCAGTACCGCCTCGGCGGCCACAAGCTCCTGCGCGGCTTCGATGAAGAGAGCGTCTTTGCCACTCGCTTCGCCGTTGCCACCGTCGAGGCGCGCCTCCTCACCGGCCAAAATGCCTATTGGGCTGTTTTTACTGACGTGGGCTATGTAGAAAACATCACCGACCGCAATCGCTTTTTCCTCCGGCCCTGGGGTATGGGCGCTGGCCTCAATGTCGAGACACAGGCCGGCATCTTTGGCATTAGCCTCGCTGTCGGCAAACGCGATGCTGGGCAGCCCTTCGACTGGCGTGCGCCGAAGTTTCATTTGGGGTATGTAAACCTGTTTTAAAAGCGCGCTTTTTCTTCAAATGCCAGAGTGTACTCACTCAGAGGATAGAGCCTATTCTTTCTTCAGATGTTCGATGTCGTCCCAATCTTTATGCCGGCCTGCGGCACGTTTGGCGGTAATGAGGTCTTCAAGGCTTAATGTGCGGGCCCGTAAGCCAGGCCCTATTTCAAACCACTGCGAACGGGAGTAAGCGGCTTCAAAGCTAAGGCCTTTAATTTGTGTGACCACATCAATGCACACCGGTGGTCGGCCAAAGGTGAACACGTCCTGGAACTCTGGCGATAAAAACCGCTCTTCTGTCATGTCAAACAAAGGCATCCTGAAGAGGTGAAAAGCGTGTGCCAGGTTGCGGTAATTTTCCGGAGTGGGCTGCACCCATATGTCGAGGTCGCCCGTGGTGCGCGTGTAGCCGTGTAAAATGACGGCATAGCCGCCTACCAAAAGATAACGGACTTCGCCCTCGTTGAGGGCAGCGATAAACTCCTGAAAATCTTGATGAAAAATATGCGTCATACCGGCTGCTTGCGCATGGAAAAGCAGTTGCGATCCAGGGGCTCTGGTTGGTGCGGGTCCAGGTTATAGGCTGCACAGATGAGATACCACGCTGCGGCGAGGCGTTCGGCCGGTGGTCGGCTCAGCCAATAGCGCCGCTGGTGAGTGGCCTGTTCAAGTGTCTGGATTTGAAAAGCCGTGCGGTCCAGGCGGAAGGATTTCATTGCTGTCCGACGGAGGTTGATCCGTGCCACAAATGTACGCCCTAAATTGTGGAACGGCTCATAGCGCGGGACAACGCTTAGGGCGATGGCAGTTGAAAGCCGGCTTTATGCGAGGCTGCGATGAGGCAAATGGCGGAAAACCACAGAGGGGCAGAGGGCAGCAGAGGTGTTTTTCTCGGCGTGTACTCGCGTCGCTGGTGGGTAAAGAAAGGAAACGCCCTGCCTTGAGCAGACGTCTGAAAGCGAAGCGTATAGGGTACAGCAGAGCACCCAAATGGCGAGGAGCGGTTTTTACTGCCCGGCCTGATGCACGGAGCGCACCGCCCGCCCAGAGGGGTCGTTCAGGTTGCGGAACGACTCGTCCCAAGCCAGCGCCTCTGGGGTTGAACAGGCTACTGACGGCACAGAGGGCACACAGGTCGCCGCCGCATCAGAGGAGAAATGCTCGGCGAAAATGCTGCGGTAGTAATACTCCTCCTTCGTCATGGGCGGATTGACCGGGAAGCGATAATGCGCATTGGCCAGCTCTTCGTCGGACACAGCTTGGGCGGTTATTTGCTTCAGTGTGTCAATCCAGCTATAGCCTACGCCATCGGAGAACTGTTCCTTTTGCCGCCAGGCGATATCGGGGTGCAGAATGTCTTCGAAGGCTTTGCGCAGCACCCATTTTTCGATGCGGCCATTGGCCGGGCGCTTATCTTCGGGATTGAGGCGCATGGCTACATCCATGAATTCTTTGTCTAAGAAGGGTACGCGGCCTTCGACGCCCCAGGCGGCTAACGACTTATTGGCCCGCAAGCAATCGTACAGATGCAGTTTGCGCAGCTTGCGTACGGTCTCTTCGTGGAAGGCGCGCGCATTAGGAGCTTTGTGGAAGTAGAGATAACCGCCGAAGATCTCGTCGGAGCCTTCGCCCGAAAGCACCATTTTGATGCCCATGGCTTTGATAGCCCGGGCCATCAGGTACATGGGCGTGGAGGCGCGCACGGTGGTAACGTCGTAGGTTTCGATGTGGTAGATGACATCGCGCAGGGCGTCGAGGCCTTCTTGAATGGTGAAGTGCACCTCGTGGTGGACGGTCTTGAGATATTCAGCCATTTTGCGCGCGGCGGCCAGGTCGGGCGAGCCTTTCAGCCCTATGGCAAAGGAGTGCAGTTGGGGCCACCAGGCTTCGCTGATGCTGCCCGTTTCGATGCGCCGGGGCGCGTATTTTTTAGCGATAGCTGCTATGATGGACGAATCCAGGCCTCCTGAAAGCAAGACGCCGTAAGGCACATCGGACATCAGCTGGCGTTCTACGGCGTGCTCGAGGGCATAGCGCAAATCTGTGAGGCTCGTCGGATTGTCCCGGACGGCCTCGTATTCGAACCAGTCGCGCTCGTACCAGCGGCGCGGCTCTGGCCCTTCCGGGCTGTAGAGATAATGACCGGGCGGGAACTCTTTTATCTGGCGGCACACGCCCTCGAGGGCCTTGAGTTCGGAAGCGACATAGACGTTTCCGAAAGCATCCCAGCCCATGTAGAGCGGGATGATGCCGATGTGATCGCGCCCGATGAGGTAGGCGCCGGTATCGGCATCGTAGAGGGCGAAAGCGAAGATGCCGTTGAGGTCATCCAGAAAATGCGGGCCTTTTTCGCGATACAAGGAAAGGATGACTTCACAGTCCGACTCCGTTTGATACTCGTAACGGCCTTCAAACTGGCGGCGCAGAGCGCGATGGTTATAAATCTCGCCATTGACGGCCAGCACCTGTTTGCGGTCGGGAGAATACAGCGGCTGCCCGCCGGATATGGGGTCCACGATGGCCAGCCGCTCGTGGGCCAGGATAGCCTGAGGGCAGGAAAAAACGCCGCTCCAATCGGGGCCGCGATGACGCAATTTGCGCGACATGCTCAGGGCGCGCTCGCGTAAAGCCGCCGGTTCGCTTCCTCTATTGCCGAAAATGCCTACAAATCCACACATGATATTAAATGCCTTTCAAAATTGGGGCGCAAAGGTAGGCTTCCTTAACGGTCGGCCAAGCCAAGCGCCTGAAAAAGCCACCCAGGAAAGTCGGGCAGCAGGCAACAGGTATTTAAAACTGCTCTATTCGCTCGGCCGCTTTTTTCAGGCAATAATCTAAGGAGGGATGCAGGGTAGCAAACTCACTGACCAGGGATTTACTCAGTTCCACTCGCACAGGTGCCGAGTATTCGGTAACAAAGACGGCAGTTCCTTGCTTCACAAACTGCTTGACCACGTCAGTGAGCCGATACAACCCGGTAGCATCTATAAGCGGGACGTTCCGCATATCCAGGATGAGCACTTCGGGTTTCTGGTGCGTGCGCTTGAGCACTTCTTGAAACGTCTGAGCAGCGCCAAAAAACAACGCTCCCGAGATCTCGTACACCATAACGCCGTTAGGGAGGTTACCTTGAAGATGTTCTCCATTGCCGGGTTCAGCAATGACATTCACCTGCATAATATCAGCCATGCGCTTTACAAAAAGGAAGGCGGCCAGCACCATGCCGATTTCGATGGCCAGTACCAAATCAAAGAAGACGGTGATCAGGAAAACGGTCAGGAGGATAGCCCGGTCATAAAAGTTGCTTCGAAAAACAGAGGCGAAGTTGTGCCATTCACCCATGTTGTACGCAACCACGATGAGCAGGCCAGCCAGGCAAGACAGCGGTATCAGCTTGACGTATGGGCCGGCTACCAACATGATGGCCAACAGCGTCAGCGCGTGCACCATACCTGCAATGGGCGTACGAGCGCCATTTTTAACGTTAGTAGCCGTGCGGGCTATGGCCCCGGTAGCGGGGATGCCGCCCACCAGCCCCGAGGCAATGTTGGCCACACCTTGGGCTACCAGCTCTGCATTAGAACGATGACGGCTGCCAATCATGCCATCAGCAACCACTGCAGAAAGGAGGCTTTCGATGCCGCCTAACATGGCAATGGCAAAAGCCGGCGACAACAGCTCCCGAAAGCGCTCAAAACTAATCGGCTCAAAATGGGGCGAGGGAAGGGTGCTGGGAATGTCGCCAAATTGCGTTTCAATCGTGGCGACAGGCAATTGAAACACCTGCACGAGCACTGTACTGACAAGAATAGCCAGCAACGAGGCTGGTACACGAGTCGTCAGCCGCGGGAAGATGAGTGTCATGAGAATAGTGCCCACACCCACCCCAATAGCCCAAGGGTTAATGGTATGAAGATAACTGGCATATGCACTCCATTTTTCTACAAAAGCCGAAGGCGGCGCCGGCATCTGAAGCCCTAAAAAATCCTTGATTTGAGCCGAAAAAATGATGATAGCGATACCACTGGTAAAGCCCACAATCAGAGGATGAGGCACATACTTGAGCAAGGAGCCAAACCGCAGCAGCCCCATGCCCAAGATCATGAAACCCGCTATTAGCGTGGCATAAGTCAGGCCCTCCACTCCATATTTCTGTACAATCCCGTACACGATGACGATAAAAGCACCTGTTGGCCCACCTATCTGCACACGACTGCCACCCAAGGCTGAAATAAGAAAACCTGCTACTACTGCCGTAATCAGCCCCTTCTCCGGAGAAACGCCACTGGCAATAGCAAAGGCGATGGCCAGGGGTAGAGCCACAATGCCGACGATGATGCCTGCTGTAATGTCGTGCTTGAGTTGCGCTCGGGTAATACCTTCCCGCCAGACAGAGACAATTTTTGGAGTAAAATCTTCTGGAACTTTCACTTTTGAAAGCATGGATATTTACCTATTTTAAAAGTTGCAAAAAATCAGAAATCAAAAGATTTTAAAAAAATATTACCACTCACTCCACCTCCGAACATCCTGCCTGAACAGGCATACGGCGCAAAAGAACGCCAGAGCCGCATTCGCCTAATACGTTAGGGCAGCGCACCCACGCCCAGGAGGTGCCAGGAGAGTATTTCTTCTTGTCAAGCCGTAAAAAACAGGTACCATTTGTCCGATAAACAGGGGAGCGCAAAGTTGGAGCGTTCATCTGATGTCCTCCTGGCATTTCGACCGCCTCAAAGCAGAAATGACCACATAACGAGAACGCACTATGTGTTCGACGTGTAAGGCGGAGACGACAAAACAAAAGATCAGCCATTTCCAGGCATGATTGCCATACTGTCATTACACCCTTTTAGATTTGCAGCGGGTTGGCTGGCCGAAGACAAGGCCTCTTAGCTGATAATTGGCGAGCCTCATCTGATAGACTGGCAGCACACATCACTTATCCGCTTTATCACCATGTCCATACAAGAACAACACCGCGACAATCGCCGTCGCACTTTGCGCGGCCCTGTCATGATTTTGGGTACCGTCATGACCTTTGTCTATCTGGGGCTGGGCATCTTGCTCCTGGTCAAAAAAGACTTTTTTGCGGATATTCCCATAGAATTTCGCAACATCTTCGCCGTATTGCTGATCGTTTACGGCCTTTATCGCGGCTGGCGCGTGTACTGGGATTACTACCGAAGCTGAGCGCGCAGGCACGGGAGCATTGCGGTGGCAAAGATGCGTATACCGCCTACCCTATTGGCAACAGCTGGCATAAAAAACGGGCACAAGCTGACGGCACATGCGATTTTTGCAGAAGATTTCATCCTTTCAAAGCAAGTATCATCGTCATGAGTACCGAAAAAATGCTGATTGCCCTGAGCCTGACCCTGGCGTTTACTTTCACTTCCTGCGAACAACGGAGTAAGGATGGGCGAGTGCTGGACACCCCAACAAGCGGTGAAATTCGCATCTTAGTGGATGAGGCTTACCAGCCCGTCATTGCCAGTGCCTTAGACGTGTTCGACACCATTTACCCGCGCACCAACGTGCAAGCTGAGTACGTGGCCGAAGGGGAGGCAGTAGCTGCCCTGTTGCGCGACTCGGTGCAGGTCATCATCATTGGGCGCGCGCTGACGGACGAAGAAGTTGAGCGCCACTTCAAGCCGCGCGGCTTCACGCCCAAAATGACGCTCATCGCCTACGATGCACCGGCCTTCATTGTGCACCCGGAAAACAAGGACGCCCTACTCACCCAAGAGCAGCTGCGCCAGATCGTAACGGGCCAGAAAAAGCGCTGGAGCGATCTCAACCCGCGCTCAAGCCTGGGCGATATCGTACTGGTGTTCGACCATCCGCTATCGGGCACCGTGCGCTACGTGCGCGACAGTATCGGCGGCGGCACAACATTGCCCGACAATGCCTTCGCCCTGAAGAGCAATGCCGAAGTCATTGACTACGTATCGAAGCACAAAAACGCCCTCGGCATCATCGGCGTCAACTGGATTTCCGATGCCGACGACAAGGGCGTGCAATCCTTCCTGCGTACCATTAAGTTGGTGGATGTCGCTCCGGCACCGGGCAAAGAAGGCTTCGGGCCTTATCAGGCCTATCTGGCTACGGGTCAGTATCCGTATCGGCGTTCGGTGTACGTTATCAACGCTCAGGCGCGCACGGGCCTGGGGTTGGGCATCGCCTCGTTTCTAGCATCCGACCCCGGCCAGCGAATCATCCAAAAAGACGGCCTCCTGGCAGCCCAGGCGCCCATACGCCTCATCCAGCTGCAACGCAAATAAAGCACGCCCTCAGGCAACGTAGACGCCCGCAAAGACGTCCGACAAAAGAGACCTTCGTTAAAAAGGCTTTAAATTTTGAAAAATCACCAGTCGGAATAGCCCCGTCTCATGACGTGCGGCTGTGGCGAACGTCAAAAAAATCAAACCTTTGCAGCCGATTAACACATACCTGAACCTATCCTGTCGTTGTTCACTCACTTAATTGTTTATTCGATGACTTACCTGCTGAAAAAAGAAGTGGCCGTACTTTTCACAGCCCTCTTCCTGGCCTTTTCTGCACTGGCACAAACCTATCAGGATGGAATTGTTTCCATGCAATTAGGGCGATGGGACAAAGCCATCCAGATCTACACCCAACTGACGCAAAAAGACCCTACTGATCAGGTGTCGTGGCTCATGCTGGGCAGCGCCTATGCGGCCAAAGGCGAGATGGATAAGGCGAAAGTAGCCTACGAGGCGGCCGTCAATGTTAAGCCAGATGCTGCACTTGGCTTGATTGCCACTGCACGCCTTCAGATGCTTCAGGGCCGAAAGGACGAAGCCGAAGCCACGCTGAAAAAAGTAGATAAACTGGCGCGCAAAGATGTTACCGCGCGTCGCATGGTCGGCGAGTCGTTCCTCTATCCAATAGGCAACATCAAGCCCGACTTTGCACGGGCAGAGGAAGAGCTGAAGAAAGCTGTCGAATTATCTGCCAAAGATTTCGCCACCCAAATGGCTTTGGGCTACTCCTTCTTAGAGCGCGGAACTGGTGGCCAAGCAGCCGTTCACTACGAAATTGCCTCGACCATCGAGCCGAAAAATCCGCTGCCAGTGTTCATGCTGGCCAAGGTGTACTACTACGCCAAGCTAAACGATAAATATCTGGCCAATCTGGATAAAGCCATTAGCCTGCAGCCCAATTACAGCGATGCTCTGCGTGCCAAAGCGGAGTTCCTCTACTTCGACAAGCAGTGGCAAAAAGCCCTCGAGGCCGCAAAAGCCTTAGTCAACAATGCTGCCGAAGTAACTATAGACGACGAAGCGCTGTTGGCCAACCTGCTGTACATCAATAAGGACTGTCCTGCCTGCAGCGCTTTGGTAGAAAAAATCCTGAAAAAAGACCCCTCCCGCAACTACCTACGCCGCCTGCAGGCCTATTGCGACTACGACAACGGACGCTTCCAGGAAGGTCTCCAGATTCTGGAAGAGTTCTTCCAAATGGTGAAGCCGGATAAGGTGCTGCCGTCCGACTACGAGTATTTAGCCAAGCTCCAAATCAAGATGGGGCGCGATACGCTGGAAGCGATCCGCAACTACGAAAAGGCAATTGAAATGGATCCCAGCCTCTGGCCCATGTATAACGACATCGGCAAGCTGTACTACGGCAAGAAGGACTACTGCAATGCCGCTAAGGCTTATCAGGCCTACCTGGACTCTCTGGAAAACGCCCAAGAGCGCGTTAATGCGGCCTATCAGGTCGGTATTTGCCATTACTTCTGTGCTTCCGACCCCGAGCACTTCGAGAAAGCAGAGAAGGCCTTTGCCATCATCACCGAACTGGCACCCGATGCTCCCATTGGCTGGCTCTGGCGCGCCAAGTCTGCCTCCAAGCTGGAGCCAGACCTGCAGGCCGACCCCCAAGACAGCACACTCATCGAAAAATACGGCGTAGCCCAGCCCTTTTTTGCCAGATACGTGGAGGTAGCCGCGTCTGACCCGGTGAAGAACAAAAAAGACCTGATTACTTCTTACGAATATCTGGTCTTCTACTACTTCCTCAAAAAACAAGACGAGATGGCAAGAGAGCACATCGCCAAACTACTCGCCCTAGACCCAGAGAACCCTACAGCACTGGAAATCCAGAAAATTCTGCAGGGCGAAACCTCGCCAAGTGGAGGTAAGACACCGAAAAAAGGAGGGGGCAAATAGCCCCCTCTTCTTTTTTTATGCCCCTCCGAAGAAAAGCCTACTCTTTGTCTTTCGAGCTTTCGCCTACGAAGTAGTCGCTGCGGTTTTTGAACAGTAGGTTGAACGTCGTCATACTGCCGTAGCAGCGCGTGATGTATTGTTGGAGGTTTACCTTGTCTTCATCATCCAGTTTCTTGTGCGCATTAATATGCTGCTCCAGCACGCGCAGGCGGTCGCGCATCATGACAATTTTGTGAAAAAAAGTCTCGATGGGTACCTCTTTGGGCTGCACGCCCTCCGCCTCGATGATGAGCTTTCCGCCCTTCCAACGGTCGCCCAGAGGGACGGTCTCCAGACTGACGCCCGCCCAGGTGCGCAAAATGCGCATCAAGGACTCTTCTGCCTCAGTGAACGTTACTGACTCTTCGGCAGGGATGGCCTCTACCACCTGCCAGGCAGAGTAGTCTTTACTCACCATCTTCAAGCCGAACTGGATAAAACAGACCTCGTAGGCGGCTACGTGCAGCCGAACCACGACGCCATCGCCATAGGCCGGATGCTTCACACGCGAACCAACGCCAAGTAATGTCTGACTCATGGGTATCTGCTGTTAAATGTTTGAACGAATAATGCTTTAACAGGCGCAAATAACGGGCGTTTTCACGGGAGCGCCACACCTTCCTGGCGTCACCCAAACCGTGCCTGAACCAATAGCCCCACCCGTTTGTAACTATACGTTACCTTATTTTCGCCTTCTTCGATGCGCCTTTCGCCCATGCTCAAAATCGCGTATTCGCCCGTTTATGTGTATCCACTGCCCGATGGCCACCGGTTCCCCATGGCCAAGTACGAAGTCATTGCCGAGCAGCTGCTGTACGAAGGCACCGCGCGCGAGGATAATTTCTTTCATCCCGACGCGCTGACGCAGGAAACGGCGCTGCTTGTGCATACTGAAGAGTACTGGCACAAGCTCAATACCGTCTCACTTACGGAGCGCGAGGAGCGGGCTATTGGCTTTCCCATCACCGAGCGCTTTGTCGTACGCGGGCGGCACATCTCGCAAGGAACCATCCAGTGCGCCCTTTTCGCCCGGCAATACGGCGTAGCCATGAACATCGCTGGCGGCACCCACCACGCTTATGCCGACCACGGCGAAGGCTATTGCTGCTTCAACGACCAGGCCTTAGCCGCCGCCCATTTATTACATCACGGGCTGGCCAGGCAAATACTCATCGTGGACCTCGACGTCCACCAGGGCAACGGCACGGCTCACATCTTCCGCAACGAACCGCGCGTCTTCACCTTCTCTATGCACGGAGCACGCAACTACCCCTTGCGCAAAGAGCGCTCCGACCTCGACCTGCCACTGCCCGACGGCATGGAAGACAAACCCTACCTTACGCTCCTGCGCGAGACACTCCCGCGCCTGTTCGACCAGGTACAGCCCGACTTCGTCTTCTACCAGAGCGGCGTGGACATCTTAGAAACCGACCGCCTTGGCCGTCTGCGCATCAGCCGCAACGGCTGCCGCGAACGCGACCGCTTCGTGCTGGAACTGTGCCGTCGGCACCACGTACCCATCGCCATCAGCATGGGCGGCGGCTATTCGCCCCGCCTGAGCGACATCGTCGAAGCCCACGCCAATACCTTCCGGATAGCCCAAGAGATGTTTTTTTGAACGAGGCCAGGCTCTCTGAAAAGATTAGAGCAGCGTTCTGGCTTTTCTGGTAGCGTAAGCATGCACGCGCCGCAACAGGAGCGCTCCGAGCAGCAGGATGAGCGCACCCACTGCTAAGCCGATGCGCGTAGCGCGTTCCTTCTGCAGGGCCACCGTTTGCGCATGAAAGAGTGGATTGGGCATGCCGGGCGACCCCGGGCCGAGATGGACACCCCAGTTGTCGGGCTGGCTGTTGTCCAACGAAGGCATGAGCAGGTCGAGTGTAAACTCGCCTTCGGGCGCTTCGATAGCATAGGCGATGCTGTCCACCACGCGGCCGTCGGCAGCATACAGCAGCAAGCGCTCAGCTTGCTTGTTGAGGCCAAAGCGGAAATCGCCGGCGATATGGCGAACATAGGGGAATTGCTTGCGAAAAGCTGCAGAGTCCTGACAGATGACCAGATAACTCTGTGGAGCAATGCTGACCTCCGGAAAAGCCCAGCTGCGGCGCACATCGCGGAGCAACCAGCCTCTAAGGCTTACCGGCTGTTTGCCGGCGTTGTAGAGCTCTATCCAGTCGCCGCTTTTCTGGCCGGCGGGAGCGATTTCATTGAAGAAAACGACGCCATCCAGCGGGTGTTGGTCGCGCACGAAGCGGGCGCGCAGGTGGAGCGTTGCGTGGGCTGGCAAATACGTTTCGATGGCGCGTCCCTGGCGTTCGATGCCCTCCCAACCGGCAAAGCGATAGCCCACTGCCGGTACGGCCTGCAAGGCGATAGGAATGCGCTCGAAGTACGTGCCGTTGAACTGGCCGGAGCCAATGGTAATAGTGTTGTTGATGACAACCGCCCCACCGGCGTCCACCGTCAGGTGCAACTGGGCGGGAGCACCGGTTTGGAAGTGCTGAGCCAGGTGCTGAAACAACATTGCTGGGCGCCCCTCGGCAAACTGGCGGATGATGGCCACGTGTTTGCGCCAGTTGGCCTCAGAGCGCCGCCAGCGCTGCAGGTGCCGCGGCATTTCGGGGCCGAGCGTGTGCTCGAACCACTCCACTTCGCGCAGGACGTTTTCGGCGCTGAGCGAGGTATTGAGCCGGTCGCAGAAGCGGTTGACGAACTGCTGACGGAATTCACGGTTGCGCAGCAGATTTCGGAACAGGAAGGTACTCCACGGCGGATTAGGCCAGCGCGGGCCATTGGGTTCGGTAAAGAAAGCGATAGCATCGGCCTGCCAGGCGTTGGGGTCGTGCAAGCCAAAGCCCCAATCGGTATCGAAGAGGATCCAGCGCCAGCGCCCGCCGGGTCGGTGGGGGCGCCAGTAGCGGATGTTGCCACCGGCGTCGGTGTTGAAGCAATAGATTTGGGCTATCTGGTAGTCCATGTAGTTTTCCACATCCATTTGCGCCCGCACCCACGAGTAATGGGCTGGGTCGGCCAGGTCGTGCGTGCGGATGTACTCCAGCATGCGCAGGTAGTGGGCATTGGAGCCGTGGCGCACCTGGCGCTGGTGTTCCAGCAGGTCGAGCGAATCGCGGTCTACGTCGGCGTGGTCTTCCAGAAAGCGCGCGTTCACCTTTTCGCGGATGTGGTAGAGGCCCCAATACTGACCATTGATGTAGAGTAATGCCGGGCGGAAGGCCTGCTTTTCTAAACCCCAGTCGTCGGTCAGGCGATTCATCAGCTCATCGCGGAAGTGCGCTCCGGCGAAGTCGCTTCCTCCATTGCGCAGCACCAGATACTTGAACTTCTTAGGCTGGTCGGGGCCGAAGATGCGATGGCGGAAGAACTTCTTGCCGTAGCGGTCGCGTGCCACCAGGACAATGCTTTTTTGAGGAAAAATGCGACTGTAGCCGCCAAAAATGCGGAAGCCGGCACCGCTATTGTGGACGCATGTGCCGTCGCTTTCGTAGATCTCAGTATGGCAAGCAAATTCGCGGCGTGTCCAGAAGTTGGCCCCCGGGCGGTGCTCGGCCGTAGTGTCGGCCAGGGGACCTTCCTGAAAGATGCCTTTTTCCGGGTCAAAAAGAATAGACGGGTTGATGGCCACCGACACCACCGGCAGGCGCGTAGGCGGCTCGCCAACGAAATACGTTTGTGCCATAGCCCGCCCAACGACCTGACCCCGCCGGGCCAACGCCCGCACCACCGTCGTGCGCGACACCAACAGCGGCCGCGTGTAGCGCGCCGAACGCACCGACGGATACGAACCGTCCGTCGTGTAGTAGATGACCGCGCCTTCAGGCGCCGATAGCCGCACCTCTACAGCCTCCCGATAAAACCCGCCCGGCTGCGAAAACTGCACCACCAACGGCGCCGGGGCAGGGGCCGCCTGTTGACCACGGGCCACCGACACACTCAAAGCAAAAGCCAGAAACAACAAGCGCAAAAGGTCGCAGATGCGCATCCGGGTATTTCGGTTTCGGGCAAAGGTAAAGCGATTAAACATAATGCCTGATTTTCAGCAGGGTAAGCCGGTTTGTGGAAATACGGCGCTTAGCAAGTCAAGAATAATACCAAAATTTGCCCGCTATGACCATCGAACAAGCCCAGCAACTCGTGGACGAATGGATCCGCACCATCGGTGTGCGGTACTTCTCCGAACTGACCAACACGGCCATCCTCATGGAAGAAGTGGGTGAAGTCGCCCGCCTGATGGCCCGCCTCTACGGTGAACAATCGTTCAAAACACCCGAACTGGCAGCCTCTGCCCGCCAGGATCTGGCCGACGAAATGGCCGATGTGCTGTTTGTACTCATTTGCTTGGCCAACCAGACGGGCGTGGATTTGTCTGCCGCATTGCAGAAAAACTTAGAAAAAAAGACCCGCCGCGACGCCCAGCGCCATGCCGAAAACCCCAAACTCCAAAGCTAAAACCCAAACGCTGCCCATGCTTCCACTGCTCGAGCCTTTTGCCGAATACCTGCAACGCAAAGCCCTCTTTCGGCCTACGCCTTTGCCTCATGACCACTGCTTCTCCTTCGACGGTGCTCCTTTCGAGGAGTTCTTCTTGAATACGCCCGACGGCGCGCGGCTCAATGTGCTGCGTTTCCCTACGCCCTGGCCTCAGAGCCGAGGTGTGGTGCTGTATTTCCACGGCAACCGCGACAACCTGCAGCGCTGGGGCTTTCTGCACCGCGATTTTACCGCTCGCGGCTACGATTTTATCGCGCCCGACTATCGCGGCTACGGCAAAAGCACCGGCCAACTCAGCGAACGCACCCTGTACGAAGATGCGCGCCTCGTTTACGACTGGGTACTCGAGCGCTACCCAGCCATCCAGATAGAGCTCTACGGCCGCTCGTTAGGCTCAGCGTCGGCCTGCTATCTGGCCGCACACGTGCGCGCGCATCGGCTACTGTTAGAAACACCATTCGATAGCCTTCTCGGGCTTTTGGCGGCTCACCTAGGGCGCGAGCAGTTGCCCATTCGCCCTACATACGTCTTTCCGAACGACCGCCATTTGCGGCAAAGCCCGCTGCCGACGCTCATCTTTCATGGCACGGCCGACCGCGTGGTACCGCTCAGCTGTGCCGAACACCTACGCTCTTGCCTGAAAGCCAGCGACGAGTTTGTGGTCATTCCTGGCGGCACCCACCACAACCTGCGCACCTTCGACCTCTACCAGCAAACCCTCAACCGCTGGCTGGGCTACCCGGCAGCCCATCCTCAGGCGAAGGCCTATTAAACATGGCGAAAAGCAAAACCGTCTTCTTCTGCACCCAATGCGGTGCTTCCTCGCCCAAATGGATGGGCAAATGCCCGCAATGTGGCGCCTGGAACACCTATCAGGAAGAGGTTGTCGTGCGCCAAACAACGCCCGAAGAAAAGCGCCGCTCCTGGAGCGGCGGCTCACCTGCAGCGCCCGCTCAGGCCACCCCCCTGCCCGCCATTCAGGGCGGGCGGGTGCAACGCCTGCGCACCCCCGACGACGAACTCAACCGCGTGCTGGGGGGCGGCATCGTGCCTGGTTCCTTGGTACTCATCGGCGGCCAGCCCGGCATCGGCAAAAGCACGCTGCTGCTCCAGGTAGCTGTACAGATACCCGCTAAAGTCCTCTATGTCAGTGGCGAAGAAAGCGAAGAGCAAATCAAAATGCGCGCCGACCGCCTACCCGAAGGCTGCGCCGAATGTTACGTCCTGACCGAGACGAATACGGCCAAAATCCTCCAGCAAGCCAACCAGCTGCGCCCCCAGCTGCTCATCGTGGACTCCATCCAGACCATGAGCAGCCCCCACGTCGAAAGTGCTCCGGGCGGAGTGTCGCAGGTACGCGAATGCGCCGCCGAGTTTCTGCGCTTCGCCAAAGAAACCGGCGTGGCCGTCTTCCTCATCGGCCATATCAACAAGGAGGGCGACATCGCCGGCCCAAAACTCCTGGAGCACATCGTGGACTGCGTGCTGCAGTTCGAGGGCGACCGCCACTACACCTACCGCCTGCTGCGCACCCTGAAAAACCGCTTCGGCAGTACCGACGAACTGGGCATTTACGAAATGCGCTCCGACGGCCTCCGACAGGTAAGCAACCCCTCCGAACTACTCCTGAGCCAGCGCGAAGAAGACCTCAGTGGCTGCGCCGTGGCCGCCACCGTCGAAGGACTGCGGCCCATGCTCATCGAAACGCAGGCCTTAGTCAGCCGCGCCGTCTATGGAACTCCTCAACGCTCAGCCACCGGCTTCGACATGCGCCGCCTGCAAATGCTCCTGGCCGTACTCGAAAAACGCTGCGACTACCTTTTCGGAGCCAACGACGTCTTTCTCAACCTCGCCGGCGGCATCCGCGTCGAAGATCCGGCCCTCGACCTGGCCGTCGTAGCCGCCCTCATCTCTTCGCTACTCGACATCAGTATCCCCTCCAATGTCTGCTTCGCCGGCGAAGTAGGCCTTAGTGGCGAAATACGCGCCGTTAGCCGCATCGAGCAACGCATCGCCGAAGCAGCCCGATTGGGCTTCCGGCATATGTATATCCCGCGCTTTAATGCCAAAGGACTGGACCTGGGCAAATTTTCCATTACCGTCCACCTGTTAAGCAAAGTGGATGAACTGCGTGAGGCGCTTTTTACATAAACTTGCGCACTTATTTGCCAAAAGCGCCCCGCCCCGGCAACTACAAAGCCGGCTGTTCATATTTTCCGCAAACTAACCACAAACATCGCCATGCCACGAAGACGAGCAGTACAAGTATTCACCCCTCTCTCGAAGGCGCACGACCTGTTTTTTCAGGTTGGCGCCGACGACCTCCTCATCGCCCGGGAGTTGGTTCGGTACACCACTCCTACGGATATCTACAGCCAGATAGTAATAGAGGAGCTGCGCCTGGCGCCAACCACCCATGTGAACAGTAACCTGAAGATGGTCATCGGAGATATCGTCTATGAAACTCGCCTACGCCGCAGCGATTGCGAAAGCAAAGTCCTGATCCTCTTCGAACACAAGAGCGCCCTGCCCTCGAAGCCCATCCAGACACAACTGCTGTCCTACATGGTTCCAGTATGGCAGCAGGACGAACGCGCCGGCCGCCCTTTGACGCCCATCGTGGTGGTGGTGTTTTATCACGGCAAACGCCCGTGGAAGAAGAAGGACTACTACCGGTTCTTCAAATGCCTTCCCCCGGGGTGGGAAGACCTGATACCCCACTTTCGCTTCATCCTCTTCGACCTCACTCAGGTGTCGGCTAAAGAAATCCTCCGCCACAAGGACATCGGATTCTTGGGCGTTATGCTATTGTCTTTTAAATTTGCGCACCAGTGGGAGCGTTTAGCCGAGTACATTCCCGACATGATGGCGCTTATCCCTCAATGGCCCACTAACGAACGGGAAAACAGGCTGCTCAAAGCATGGCTCATCTATCTTCAAAACATCCTGGATATGAATAAGATAAAGGCATCCGAATTTATATCGCGCGTCCCGCGCAGCGGCCAGGAGGCTTACGAAATGCTTGTGGAACTCTTCGGCCCACGTGCCGCCGAAATTATTGGCGAATGGAAAGCAGAACGCATCGCGGCCAAAAAGGTAGAAGAGGCTAAGCAGCTCATCTATAAGGAAGCCCTCCAAGAGGGTATCGAGAAAGGCCGCCAAGAAGGTCGCGAGGAAGGTCGCGAGGAAGCTATGCGAGAATACGTCATCAATCTACTGAAAAACTTCCCTGAGTGGAGTGATGCCAGAATTGCCGAATTGACCAAAACCACAGAGGACGTCGTCCGGCAAATACGCCAGGAGCTCGCCACTCTGCCCAATGGCGATGAGGCAGAGAAGACTTCATGAAACACACCTTCCAATAGCCCACCCGCTGCCCATTGCGGTGGGAAAAGGAGCGCCGCTCTGCGTACGAAAGACGAGAGCGGCGCTTCGTTCATTTAAGAGCATTTTTGTGCCTATCCGGGTCAAATTTTAGCGTTGCACCACGAGTTTTCCGGTACCTGCGAGTGCGCCGTCTCGGGTGATAGAGAAAGCATAGAGGCCGGTGGGCAAGGCGTCGGTACGCAGGTGGAACTGCGGCCCGTCGGCGGCAGACTCGTGGGTCAGGCGTCCGGCAGCGTCCCAGATGCGCAGGTGATAGCGCCCCGTGGGAGGTGCTCCGCTCAGGGCAAGCCAGGCGCTGTGGGCGACAGGATGCGGAGCGATATGTACCTCATAAGTGGGTAGGTATGGCGTCCAGCTGCTTACCGTCAGGAAGTTTTCGCCGATGCGGTGGCGCGTGGTGTTAGTGATAATGGGTTCGTTGAAGTCGAAGTAAATAGCTGCGCTGTTGAGGATATCCGTCTCCAAGGGTGTGTCGGCACGCGGGCGGATGCGAAATTTGACATATCCATGCGAAGCCGGTTCGTTGGTGTTGCTATCGGGCAGCAGGATGTTTTGGAATTCAAACAGCAAGATGCCTGGCCCTGTGAGGTCGAAGCGGTAGGGATGGCTGCTACCTCCCGGGCGCACGGTGAGCGGGTCGAGCCAGGGTGAGAGCGAGTCGCGAATGACAACGGTAAAGGCCGTATCGGTACCCGTGTTTTGGAAACGGATGAGGTACTCGATTTCCGTGCCTGGGCGCACGTAGCGCGCAGGGCCGTAGCCGATGGGGAAGCCCTGTTTGTCGTTGGGGTCGTAGGACCCAACGTTCCGGGTACAGTCTATATCTTCTTTAGGTCCGTTTTCACCGGTCGGGAATTGGGCTACAAAACCCGTGCTGAACGAGCCCATTGTCGTGCACCCTTCTACCGAAAGTATGGGTCGGTCGGCGCGCGGCGTGTACGGTTCCTGTCGGGCCTCAATCCGCCAGGTAGCCCCGTTGGCCGGCACAGCAACGGGCATCGTTTCGCCAGCCGCCAGCGGCGCCGAGCTGTTCTGGCGGAGCATGATGCCGTCTTCGATGACGATGTATTCCAGCGGCTGACTCATAGGCTGGCTGCCCACGTTGCGCAGCAGAAAGAGCAGCGAGTCGCCGACGCACTGCGAGCGTACCTCCACATGCGCACCCGACCACAGCGGATGCACCGGCTCGCACAGCGAGTCAGGCAGGATGCGGACCTTGGAGCAATGCGTCTGGCCCAGCGTAGCCTGGCAAGAGACGGCGACGCGCACCCAAAACTGTCCGCACTGACCCGGTGGTACGGTACCGAGGTTGAACTGAAAGGTATTGTTGCCCAGCGGGGTGGCCGGCAAGGCAGCGCCGTCGAAGGCCAGCCACGGGTCTAGCTCAAGCACAATGCGCACATTAGGCACCGGCTCGGCGCCCACATTGCAATAGCGCACAGTGTAAAAATTGTTCGAGAAACAGCGCCTTAAGAAAGGCGCGCTCAAGTCCACCGTCAGCCGCGGGCAGGGCGGGTCGGCCACCTGCACTTCGAAGTTGGCCGTAGCCACGTCGCCGGTCTGATGTAGCTGCACAGGCAGGGCGTTCTGGCAGATAACGTCCTGGCTGTTTTGCGGAATTAGCCGCACAATATAGGCGCCCGGCACGACGAGCAGCACATAATCGCCCTGCGCGTCAGTGAGGCCGTAGAAGGTATCAATGACACTTTCGGCCGTTACAAACCACGTGGGCAGGCCCGTTTCGGCGGGGTCGGCCTGGCAATTTTGGTTCTTGTCGTAGGTTACCCGCCCGGTGATGCGCGTGCAGGGTGGCGCGTCGGCAGGCACATCTACCATCAGCGTCAGCGTGCAGTTCAGCGTGTCATATACCGTAACCCGATACAACCCGGGCAGCGGCTGGTGTACCGTCAGGCCGTAGTAAATCTGGACAGTGTCGGCGTATTGCCATTCGGCCCAGTAAGGCGGCACTCCGCCACGCACACTAATGCTGGCCGCATCTTCGCACACCAGCACGCGCACGACTTCCAGAGGTGCCGTCGGGCCGGGTATGGTGTACTGGTACAACATCGTGCAACCTCGAGCGTCGGTGATGGTCAGCGTGTAATGGCCTGCTACCAGATGCTGAATGCTTCGCGTCGTGCTCGTAAAGCCATTCGGCCCGGCCCATTGAAAGGTGTACGGGGGTGTACCTCCCCAGAGCGAGTCTATGCGAATGGCGCCGCTGTGGTCGCTGAAACACCGAACCGGCGTAATCAGCGGCCATATCGGCTGAATGGGGGCCGGTGAGGTAAGCACAAACGTCTGAACCACAGAGCAACCAACCGCATCAACTACGGTGAGTACGTACGTACCCGGCGGCAAGTTGCTAATGGTAGGCCCCCCTGTGGCCCCCGTTGACCATACAAACGTCAGCGGTGGCGTGCCACCAATGGCGGTTACCGAGATAGCGCCATCTGTACCGCCTGGGCAACTGATGGGTGTTGCGCTGGGTACCAGCGTAATGGCGGGCGGCTGAACGACCACTGCCGTATCGCACGCCGAGCAGCCATTGGCCGGGTTGGCCACGCAAAGCGTGTACGTGCCCGCCACCGAAACGGCTGGATGGGGACTCCCACTGACAAAATTGCCAGGTCCAGTCCAGGTAAATATAGCCCCCGGCGTGTTAGAAGCGCCACTTAGCTGAAGCGAGTCGCCGCACGGCATGAAGCCACCCGTGGCCGTAACGTCAGGCGCCACTGTGTCTTCTGTTACCACCACCTCGTCCGTCGCCGTGCAGCCCGTACCCGGGTCAGTAATCGTCAGCGAATATATGCCAGGAGCCCAGACAACAGGATTCTGTAAGGAAGAAGTAAAACCATTGGGGCCAGCCCAAGAATATTGCGCATTGGGCACATTGGAACTGCCTGTAAGGACCACAAAGGAGTCCACACAGGTCAGCGTCCTGTCCGGCCCGGCATCCGCCGTACACTGCGCCATTAAGGCGCGGTCACCCAGCAACAGCAACAAAACGAGAAGCCAATTTTTCTTTTTCATGTGCTGAAAGACATTTCACGGGTTAAACGATGGCACAAAGGTGCGCCCCCTTTACAGCGGCATGCAAAGACAAAATTTTGAAATTGTAGCCGTCTTTTCAGATTTTCATTTTTTTAAAAAATTGAAAATCTGCTTTTTGAAATAAAAAAGCCCAAAAAATTGTAGCCGGTACTGCACCTTTGCTCCACCTTTCGGCGGGCAAATAGCCGTTTGAATGGCGTTTGAGCACGGCGGCTAAATGCCGCTTTCGTTGCCAACAGCCCCGGAGAGCGTTCTTTATTTTCACCCGTAGCATTGTCTGAAATTTGCCTATGTTTTTGGATAGCTACTCCAGCCGAGGCGACTCCTCCTAAAAAGGAAGTGTCGCCTCGGCAACGCACTTTTCAATGCTCATTCCCCTATGGAGAAAACCCGGCTTTGGGAGGCCTTTTCGGTGCTGAGCAAGAGCGAGTTGCGCGCCTTTGACCGGTGGGTACGCTCGCCTTTTTTTAATCAGAAAGAGCACTTAGTGCGCCTGTGCGCCTACCTGCGCCAGTGCCACGAAGCTGGGCGTTTGCCCGAAAGCGAAGGCGCTTTTGGCGCTGCCTACCCGGAGCAAGCGTACGACGACCAGAAACTGCGCTTAGCCAACAGCGACCTGCTGGCCCTGCTCGAACATTTCTGGATGTACGAAGAGGCTTTTGCTGACTTCGAGCGCAACAAAATCCACCTGGCCAGTGCCTACCGAAAACGCAACCTGCCCAAACACTGCCAGACGGCCCTGCGCGAAGCCCGCGAAAGCTGCGACCACCGCCCATGGCGCGACGCCGAACACTTAGACGACCTGCACCGCATCGAACTGGAAGCCTTCCAGCTGGCCTCGGCAACGAAACGCTACGAGGCCTTCAACCTGCAGGAAATTTCCGACTTGCTGGACAAAACATACGTTGCACGCAAGCTGCGCCATGTGTGCTTTGCCCTGTCGCACCAGGCCGTAACGCGCACGCCCTACCGCTTTGGCCTATTGGAAGCCGCACTGAAGCATGTCGAGCAGGAAGGATGGCTCGACACTCCGGCCATCGCCCTATACTACTACGCCTGCCATTTCTTGGCCAACTCAGGGGCTGAGGCATCCTTTGAGCGCTTTCGCGAAATGCTGTCGGCAGCCGCCGAACAATTCCCAACCGACGAGCTGCGCGCTCTTTATCTGCTGGCCCTCAACTTCAGCATCAAAAAAAGCAACGACACGGGCAGGACCGACTGGTACCGCATCACGCTGGGCCTCTACCAGCAAGCACTTGAACGCGAACTGCTATTAGAGAATGTTATGCTCTCGCGCTTTGCCTATCACAACATCGTGGGGGTAGCCGTACGTTTGGGCGAGGTAACGTGGGCCGAGCAATTCATCCACCAGTACCGGCCCGCACTGGAGAAAAGCTACCGCGAAGCTGCTTTCAGCTTCAATATGGCGCGCGTAGCCTATGCGCGGGGCGCCTATGGCGATGCACTGCTTTACTTGCAAAAAGCTGACTACAAGGATTTTATCAACGGCATGAACGCCCGCATTTTGCTGCTTAAAATCTACTACGAAAGCCGCGAATACGACCTGCTGGAGAGCCACTTAGACCGCATTCAGCACTTCGTCCGGCGGCAGCAAGCCGTAGGCTACCACCGCGACAACTACCTGAATATCGCTCGCTACACCCGCGCGCTCATGCGCCTACCCCCCGGCGACGCGCAGGCCGCTGCCGAACTGCGCCACCAGATAGCTGCGGAAATGGTCTTGACAGAAAAAGAATGGCTTTTGGCCCAGTTGCCTGCCGAATAAGCGCAATGCAGTGCATCTCCAAACTAAATTTGCAGGCCGTTTTCACTTATTATCATCACTCTTTGAACCTCGTGTGTTTATGCGTGCTCCTTCCTCCTCCTTTGCACAGAGCGCTGCCCGCCTTCTGGCAGCCCTTTGTCTGATGCTGACAACCCATCTGCTACTGGCCCAATCGGGCAAAATAGACGTAGAGCTGGCTCAACGCCTGGCCGCCGACCCTGTGGGGCCACACCCGGCCATCATCGTCCTGGCCGACCGGGTGGATACACGCGCCCTGCTGCTGCGCTTCGAGGCCGAGCAAACGCCTCTGGCCGAACGCTCCTATCAAGTTATCACTCAGCTGCAAGCCAAAGCAGGATCTACGCAGCCGGCCGTGCTGGAGCGCCTGCGCGAGCTAAGCGGTGTGGATAGGGGTAGTATCTATGCACTCTGGGTGGTGAATGCCGTCTACGTGCGGGCCAACGCGGCAGCCCTGATGCGCATCGCCAGCTGGCCCGAAGTCGGCGAAATTGTTTGGGATGCACCCGTCGAAATCATGATGCCCGTCAGCCGCCAGCCTGCGGCGGGCATCCCTAACGGCAAAGAGCCCGGTCTGGCCGCCATCAAAGCGCCTTTCATGTGGAACTTAGGCTACACGGGCTATGGGCGAAAAGCGCTCGTCATTGACACTGGTAACGACGCCGACCATCCGGCTATGCGGGCCAACTACTGGGGCCACCAGGTGCCTCGCTCGCAGGCCTGGAGCGGCAGTGGCCATCCTGAAGACTGTGCCGAACACGGCACCCACGTAACGGGTACGGTGTGCGGCATTGACCGCCTGACCAACGACACCATCGGCGTGGCCTTCGATGCCCACTGGATGGGCGGTCCAATGTTCTTTCCGGTAGGCAACGAGCTGGGTTGCACCTCGTCGTTCAACCAGACCGTCATCTCTAATGTGGCTACTATGCAATGGGCCCTCGATCCTGACGGCAATGTGGCCACCACCAACGATCAGCCCGATGTGGTAAACTGCTCGTGGCGCGCCAGCCTATTCTCTTGTGGCAACTCGCTGGCCATCGCCACGCTTAATGCGCTGGAAGCAGCCGGCATTGGCGTGGTGTGGGCGGCAGGCAACAACGGCCCGGGCGCCAGCACGGTGGACTCTGGCGCTGCTATAAACATGGACTTGGTGAACACTTTTGCTGTAGGTGCTGTGAATGGCGCTAATCCAAACTTTCCGATAGCGGACTTCTCCAGCCGTGGCCCCAGCCCTTGCGGTGGCTCCGGCCCGCTAGCCATCAAGCCCGAAGTGGTGGCGCCTGGTGTATCTGTCCGCTCAGCGGTGCCGGGCACGGGCTACCAATCGTTCAACGGCACCTCGATGGCAGCGCCTCACGCTTCGGGCGCCTTAGTGCTATTGCGCCAGGCGTTTCCCAACCTGTCGGGCATCCAATTGAAATTAGCCCTCTATTTCTCGGCGCGCGACCTGGGCGCTCCTGGAGAGGACAATACCCACGGGCGTGGCATGATTGATCTGGAGGCGGCTTACAACTATTTAATTCAGCAGGGGCACACGCCTGCACCAGCACCCGCGCAGGCACTCGACGTGCTGACCGTAAATGCGCAGGTCAGTGGCCGATGTCTGGGCCCTGTGAACGCTTCGGTTACGTTTGAAAATGCTGGCACAACACCCATCACTTCGCTGGAAATCCGCTACGGCATCGAGGGCAGTGCGCTGCAAACCATGCAGTGGACGGGCAACTTGCAGCCCAACGCCTCTATTACGATTGACCTGCCGCCCTTAGACGGCGTAACGCCGGGCGAACGCGACTACGTGGTGGAATTGCACAACCCCAACGGCCAGCCCGACGACCGCCCGCTTAACAACCGCTTCAAGCGCACGTTTGAAATGGCCAATGAAGAGTATCCGCGCGCCGAAGTGCTTCAGCAGCAGCCCGTTTGCTCAGGGGCGCGCGTACTGCTGGAATACAAAGGCGATCTGGCACCGCAAGAGGATGCTCAGTGGTTCAACACGCCCTTAGTGGCTTCGCCCATCGCCCGAGGGCCATACTTCCTGACGCCCCCCCTGACGCAGAATACGACTTACTACGTCAGCGAGTCGGCCTTTCACAAAGTAGGCCGCCCCGATCTGGCGGCAGGCACCAATAGCTCCAACAGTGTGGAAGGCGGTCTGGTCTTCAACGCACTCAAGCCGTTCATTCTGCGCTCGGTGAAGGTGTATGCCGACCAGACAGGCGTGCGCACTGTGCGGCTGCTGGATAAAGACGGCAATGTAATTGTTACGCGCCCTGTCGTCATCACACAGACGGGCGAGGTGCGTATTTCGCTGAACATCAATGTGCCGAAGGCAGAGAAGTTGGCTTTAGTGCTGACGGGCACCAACCAGTTGCGGCACTCGGTGGGGGCTACGGGCTTTCCGTACATCGTGCCGGGCGTGGTCAATATCACGGCTGGCCGCACGCCCGCCGGGGCGAGCACGACACTATTCTACTACTATTTCTTCGACTGGGAAATCGAGGTCCCTTCCGTGTGTGGACGTACCTCGATTCCTATCGAGGTGAAACCCGGTACTGCGCCAACCGTTTCTTTTACCACTTCGACAGACACTGTTTTTTTGCCTGGGCCGGGTATGGTAACGTTTGCAGACCAGACACCCGGGGCGGTTTCCTGGCTGTGGCTCTTTGGCAATGGCCAGACGGGTACTTCAGCGCAGGACACGGCCACCTATCAGCAGGAAGGTACCTACCGGGTACGGCTCGTGGTTACGACAGCCGACGGCTGCTCGAATGCAGTGGAGAAAGATATCTTCGTGCGCAATACGGTTTCGGCCCCGGCAGCGCCGCAACAGCGCGTGCAGCTGAGCCTCTTCCCTAATCCGGCCGGCGAGCAGCTGAACATTGCGCTGCACGGTGTGGCAGCTTTGCCCAGCAGCCTGGAACTGACGGTGGTCAATGCGCTGGGGCAGGTAGTTATCCAGCAACCGCGTGCGGTATTTGGCCCAGATGGGCGCTGCACGCTCGATGTGTCGTCGTTGCCGCCCGGGCACTACGTCGTCCGGGTGCGTGCCGAGGGTCAGTGGTGGGGTGCCGCCGTATTTGTGCGCCATTGAGCGCGTGCCGAAGGTGCTGGCGGATGCGCAGAGGCTATTCTTTAGCGCATCCGCCTGAAAAGAGCCGTTTTGCTAAAAAAGGCAATTTCACCCACTCATCCGCTAAACCACCGGTCAGGTCAATCGTTTTTACCTGGCTGAAAAAGGGGACAATCGAGGGTCTCCAGCTGACATTGTTAGAATGGCCATAGAACAAAAGAACACCTTAACCCCGCTACAGCGATTTGTACGGCTGTTGTCAAAATATCGGCGTGAGCTACGCTTTATTGTTTTGTACGCTGCCATTTCGGGACTGATTAGCCTTTCGCTGCCGCTGGGCATTCAGGCTATTATCGGGCTAATTGCGGGCGGCGCCATCTCGGTTTCATGGGCGCTGCTGGTGGGCATCGTGGTATTAGGTGCGGTATTCGTGGGCGTACTCAAGCTGATGCAGTTGTCTATTTTGGAGCATATGCAGCGGCAGGTGTTTACCGATGCGGCTATCGAATTTGCCGTGCGCATTCCGCGCCTCAATCTGGAGATGCTTCGCCGGGAGTATGTGCCCGAGTTGGTCAATCGCTTCTTTGACACGATGACCATTCAAAAAGGCATGCCCAAGATTATTCTGGAAGGCACGACAGCGATCTTACAGATTCTCTTTAGCCTGGCTCTGCTCTCTTTTTATCATTCCACGTTTGTGCTGTCGTCCTTGCTGCTTTTAGGGGTATTGGGGCTGCTTTTTTGGTGGACGGTGCCCTTAGGCATGAAAGCCAGTTTAGAGCAATCAAAATATAAGTATAAGCTGGCTCACTGGTTGGAGGAGGTCGGGCGCGTATCAAGTACCTTCAAGTTGGCGGGTGAAAACCGCTTTCCGATTGACCAGACGGACTTGCTAACCGTCAAGTATTTGACGGCTCGTTCCAAATTATGGCGCATTTTGCTGTTGCAGTTCAGCACCAGCATTGTGTTTCGCGTGTTGGTGTTGGGCGCCTATTTGATATTGGGCAGCATTCTGGTTATGGATAACCAGATCAATATCGGCCAATTTGTAGCAGCGGAGATCCTGGTTATTTTCATCGTAGACTCGGTTGAGAAGCTTATCCTATTGCACGAAACGGGCTACGACGTGCTTACCGCTACGGAGAAGATTGGTCAGGTTTCGGACTTGCCCATTGAGCGTGAAGACGGTATCCGGGTGTCCGAGTTTTGCGATGACCATCAGCCGTTTCACGTTGAGTTGCGCAACCTGTCGTACCAATACGACGACTCGCCCGGGCCGGTGCTGAAGGATTTAAATCTCGACATAAAGCCTGCTGAGCGCGTGGCGATTACCGGCTATCCCGGTGCCGGGAAAAGCACGCTTATGGACATTCTGTCCGTCATCAAGCGAGATTTCTCCGGCATGCTCTTGTTTAATGGTTTGCCCAAGCAAAACATTAACTTGCGAAGCTTGCGCGAGCACATTGGAGATTATTCCTCACAGGAAGATATTTTTAGCGGGACCATCCTGGAAAACATCACGCTGGGGCGTTCCGATGTGCCCACACAACACGTGCTGGGGGTGGCCGAAAAAGTCGGGCTAACGGATTTTATTCGCAAAAGCCCTCAAGGGCTTAATACCGAGCTGCTGCCCAGCGGTCAGAATATTCCGCGTAGTACTATTACGAAGATTCTTATTGCCCGAGCCATCATTACGGAGCCCAATTTGTTGGTCATGGAAGAGCCGTTGGGTAATCTGACCTTCCGCGATCGCTTACGCATTGGGCGCCTGCTGATTGACCGCAAAAATCGCTGGACGTTCATTTGCGCAACCGCCGACCCGTTGCTGGCGTCTTTGTGCGATCGTGTCCTTGTTCTGCGCGAAGGGCAAATCGTCCTGGACACCACCTTTGAAGAGGTAGAAAAATCCGAACACTTCGAGCGTATTTTCCGCTCCAAATCTGATGTGAACGAAGATGATTTCGACTAAAACCTGGTGAACCATGTTAGGCATATCTGAAAATATCGTTCAATGCCAGCGCGATTTGGAGGCACTTAAAGCGCCAACCCTCAACCGGTTGGTGCGCTGGCATTTCATGGCGCGCCGCCTGCTTTTGGCGCTTATGATAGTTTTCCTCATTATTCTTTTCTTGCCCTGGCAGCAGAACATCCAGGCTACCGGGCGCGTAACCACCCTGCGCCCGGAACATCGCCCCCAAACGGTGCACGCCACCATTCCGGGCCGAATTGAGCACTGGTACGTCATGGAAGGGCAGTACGTCAGGGCCGGCGATACCATCGTTCGTCTCTCTGAAGTGAAGGCCGAATACTTCGACCCTGACTTAGTGCAGCGCGTCTCCAACCAGGTGCAAGCCAAAGAGAGCGCCATTGTATCCTATCAGAATAAGATAGCCGCCTTGGAAGCCCAAATAGCGGCTATGCAGCGCGAGCGCGACAACAAACTTCAACAGATTACCAATAAAATCCGCCAGACAGAATTCAAGGTTGAAGCTGACCGCGCGGCGCTAGAACAGGCTAAGGTAGATATTCAGATAGCCCGCCGCCAGTTTGATGGCGTCAAGAACCTCTACGACCGCGGGCTGAAGTCGCTGACCGAGTTTGAAGAAAAGCGCGCCAAACTCCAGGAGAGCGAAGCCAAGCTCGTCGGCGCCGAAAATAAATTAGCCGTTACCCAAAACGATTTGGACATTCTGCGCACCGAACTGAGCCTGACGCGCAACGAGTACGACAACAAGATCGCTAAAGCCGAAAGCGAAAAATTCAGCACGCAATCGGAAATGTTTGACGCACAAGCCGCCGTTAACAAGCTGCGCATCGAACGCGAAAACTATAGCCGCCGAACGGCCTTCTACTACATTGTGGCCCCCCAAGATGGCTACGTGGTGCAGGCCATCACCCCTGGCGTGGGGGAGATCATTAAAGAAGGCGACCCAGTAGTCAGCATTCTGCCGGCTGACTATCAGCTGGCCGTAGAGATGTACATACGCCCTATGGATGTGCCCCTCATCAAACCGGGCAACCAGGTGCGCTTTTTGTTTGATGGCTGGCCGGCCTTCTTCTTCAGCGGCTGGCCCAACATCTCGGTAGGTACCTTTGCGGGGCGCGTAGTAGCCATTGACCGCAACATCAGTGAAAACGGCCGCTTCCGAGTACTGGTAAAACCCGATCCAGAGGAACAATCGTGGCCGTCCGCCCTCCAGGTGGGCGGCGGTGCCAAAGGCATCGCCCTGCTCAATGTGGTACCCGTATGGTACGAACTCTGGCGCGTTCTGAATGGCTTCCCACCCGACCTATACGCATGGGGAGAAAAAGACAAGGAAAAGAAGGACGAAGAACTATTGCCCAAAGCGCCTATCAAAAAAGTGAAATGACGCTGCGCCATCGTCTCATACGCTGCGACCTCCCGTCGGTCTTTCTATTCGCGCTGCTATTCAGCACCGCAATGTTGCATGGTCAGCCCTCCAAGGCCTATTGGGACTGGCCCAGCTTTCGCGCTGTCGTCTTGCAGCAACACCCTACCGCCCGACAGGCCGACCTGCTGCTGGAACAAGCCCGCGCCGAGCTGCTGCGCGCACGCGGCGGCTTCGACCCTAAAATTTATGGCGACTGGAGCGGCAAGCACTTCAACGGCAAGCAGTACTTCCAGTACTCCGAGGTGGGGGTGAAAGCGCCCACCTGGTTGGGCATCGAACTCAAAAGCAACTTCAACCGTGCCTCGGGCGACTTCGTCAATCCGGAAGCCGCCCTGCCCCAACGCGGGCAACTCGCCGCCGGCCTCAGCTGGACGCTGGGCCGCGGCCTGTTCATTGACGACCGCCGCGCCGACCTCCAAATAAGCCAGATAGGCCTCAATCAACGCCGCGCCGAACGCGCCGCCTTGCTCAACGACCTGCTCTTCGACGCCGCCAAAATCTACTGGGACTGGGCTTTCGCTCAAAATGCTCTGAGCATCTATCAGGAAGCCCTCCGACAGGCTCGAATCCGCTATGAGGGCATCGTAGAAAGCTTCTACCAGGGTGACAAACCCGCTATTGACACCCTTGAGGCCTTCATCCAGGTACAAAACCGCCAGATTGACGTCAATTTCGCCCAAGTGGACTTCCAAAACGCCACCATCGCCCTGACCACCTTCCTCTGGGGCCCTGACGGCGCCCCTGCCGGTCTGGGCGGAATACCCGCTCCGCCTGAGGCCCTCATGGCTGCCACCTATCAGCCACCCTCTGATGCCACTGCCCGCCAACTACTGCAACTGGCGCAAACACAACACCCCCTGCTGCGCGCCTACGACGCTAAACTCCGCGCCTTAGACGTGGAGCGCCGCCTCAAAGTGGAAAAACGAAAACCACAGCTCGACCTTACCTATCAACTGCTCGGTAACGGCTGGCAGTTCTTCACCACGCCCGGCGTCGAAGGTCCGCAGGTGCTGGCCAACGATATCAAATGGGGTATCCAGTTTAGCTATCCCATCCTCAACCGTAAAGCTCGCGGCGACTGGCAGGTAACCCAAATCAAAATCGCCCAAAACAACCTCGAGCTGGCCCAAAAACGCTTGGAAATCGAAAACAAAACCCTCCAGTACCTCAACGAGCTCAATACCTTAGCCGAACAGGTCGCCCTTTATCGCGACATCACCCAAAACTACCGGGCCCTGCTGGACGGCGAGTACGAAAAATTCCGCTTCGGCGAAAGCTCCGTCTTCCTCATCAACGTGCGCGAGCAACGTTGGATAGACGCGCAAATCAAGTACCTCAAACTGCTGGCCACTTACCGCAAGACAGAAGCAGCGCTGCAGTGGAGTGCCGGAGTGTTGGGACAGTAATTGCTCCACTCAGATCTGCCTCATCGGCTCTAAGAGCATAGTCATTGGTGCCCTATACGATTAAAAAAATCTTGAGAGTACGCATCTCCAATAGGCACAGGACCGCAAACCGTAGCGACAACATTTCTCTCCACGTACTGTATGTGTGCAATATTCAAAATGTATGACTTATGAACGCGAACAAAGCTCTCCGGAGGAAGAATCTCCTCCATGCGAGTCATCGTCTCGCGTATCACGAGCATATCTTTATGAAGATGCACCTTTAGATAGTTGCTCAGACCCTCAATGAACACAATGTCTTCTAATTTCACTTTATACAGCTTTCTATCTGCTCGCAGAAAGATATACTGACTGCTCTTAAGTGGCGTCTTGAGGGCCTCTTCATGAGGAGATGCGGTACGCATAGCCTTTACAACAGCCCGCAAAAAACGCTCGTAAGAGATAGGCTTAACCAGATAATCAATCACATCCAGATCAAATGCACTGAGCGCATAGCTGTCATAGGCTGTTGTCAGAATAACCTTCGGGGCCTGAAGGCCCAAATACTTCAGGAATTGCAAGCCGTTCAGCTCAGGCATTTGGATATCCAGAAACATCAGCTCTACTGGCTCCTTTTTCAGTAGAGCCATCGCCTCAATGGCATTACTGCATTTGCCCGCCAGTTCCAGCCCATTCGTTTGGGAGATATACCGCTCCAGAATAATCTGCGCAGGCGGTTCGTCATCTACTATTAAGCAACGCATGCTCCATCCTTTTTTGAAGTTTCAGGTAAAGGTTGACCCTATACTTATCCGACATGTTCTCTGTCTCTAAGTGATACTTATTCGGGCCGTAAAGGAGTTCGAGACGCCGTTTTACTGATGAAAGCCCAACGCCCTCACTTCCTTTTCTTTCCTGTGCGGCAGAGGCGGGTGGCTTGCTGTTTTCCACATACATATACAGGCTATCATCATCATCTATATGTATCACTATCTCGACGTAACGGCTAATGGATGAAGTGCTTATTCCATGCTTAAAACTGTTCTCAATAAAAGGAAGGAGTAACATAGGCGCTATGTATAAACCCTCTGACTCTCCTTCTATGTTTAGCCCGATGGAAACCTCCTTGTCAAGGCGCAGGCGCTCCAAAGCGATATAGTCATCAATATAAGCCAACTCTTCTGATAGAGGCACCCATATGTCCTCAGATTTAAGCATGTAACGCATCAAGCCGGAGAGCCTCAGAATAATTTCGGGGGTCTTGTCCGACTTTTCCAGCGCAAAAGCATAGATACTGTTCAGCGTGTTAAAAAGAAAGTGTGGATTTATTCTATGGCGAAGCAGGTTCAGCTCTGCTTTAATCTGCAGGTTGCGCACTTCTTTTTCTTGAATTTGGCTTCTATACCAGTATTGCATAAAAGACATTCCCACAGCAATGGCCATAAACCAAAACATGCCTACAAAATACTGGACATAGCTCGGCTGCGGGGGCATTTGCTCGAAGAAGTTCTGGCCAATCCAGCCTTCTGTTTTCATGTGGAACCAGGACCACAGGAGGCAGCTGGCAAGCGCGATAAACCAATACACATACTGCTGCTGACCAGCTCGCATGAGTCGAGGCATTACCCATTCCGTTATCCAATAAAAGAAAGGGGGCGCTATCAACACAATATTGAGCGCCAGGGCCGTCTCTCCTTCAGACAGAGGCCACTTCAAGTCCAGGAGCGCGGGCGATAAAAAAATAAACCAGAAAACGAGATGTATCAGAATTTTTCGGCGAAACATCTGCAGACGAGCGGGTTAAAGTGAGTCATCGTAAACGACTTCAGGCTTGTTTGAACCTCCAAGCCCTCAATCGATCGGAGCCAGAGGCCGTTTCCTCGAGGAGTGCTGCATGCAAAGCCTACCATGATGGCGCACCATTTTAATAGGAGGAGGACAAAACAACGTCCTGTAAAATCGGGTGAAACTTTAGCTAATTTTGATGGTGCAAAGGTAGAAGCCATGTGTCATCCTCCTTCATGGCATTTGGCCTGTTGGTCATCGTAAAAAGGCCGATCGTCACAACTCAGGAGGGAGCGACTGTTGCCTGCTGATAACTTTGTCGTGAACGAAAAGGATATCTTATGCGTAAATTCTTTTTTCTCCCACTACTTGTCTTGCTACTCTTTGGAAAAGTAGACCTGAAAGCCCAGAGCGAAGGCATTATCATCGTAACTACTGTCGAGTACCTCGACCTTTTGGACGGGGGAGAGTCTCGCCTGTACATCACTACTCCCGATGGTCGGACGGAGGAGGTACCCTTGAGAGGCCTCTATTCCTTCGGAGGATACATCAGCGAGAAAAAAATCAATGCCAATGACTCTACAGTAGCTAAGCGGCTAAATGAACTCCAAAAAAGAGGCTGGAGCATCCTGACGGCTACCGCCTCTACTCAGCCTAAAACAGAATCTGGAAAACCACCCTGTATCTTGACCCGATACATCCTGGTCAAAAACAATCAGAACTAAACAAAATTTCTAAAGTATGCGGTACACCGTCTTAGTAATGCTGGCACTTCTGTCAGCACAAGTTTTCTGTTATGGTCAGCCCAAGCGCTCCGCCTCTCCAGCACCACAGAAACAGCCTATAGGCTGGCGTATTGGGCTTAGCTTTGGCTCGGTAAATAATGCGGTAAAAATGGACTTTTCGGATAAGCCCTTCTGGCGCTATAACTATGTAGGAGGTTGGCAGTACCCAGGCCTCGAGGTACATTATGCTCTGGCACCTCGAGTACTAGCTACTTTTGGTTTGAACGTATTACAACGCGGTCAAAAGGTAGAAACTATTCAGAAGTTGGAGAATGTATACAACTTCACCCTGATGCGCACTTACCTCAATCTGCCAGCGGGTATTGCCGTCGAACTATTCGACACAAAACTGTCTCCCTACGTCAATGGGGGCATTTATGGCGCCTACTGGATCAGTGGTAAATGGACGGGTAAAGTATTACGAATATTGGGAAATCCATTTGAAGAGAACTATAATAATTTCGAGGAGATATCAACCATAGCATTCGAGGCGCCTTACGAATTCTCTAGTAATAGTAACACCGGCATCAAAGAAAACAGAGTAGAACTCGGTATCTGGGGCGGTGGGGGCCTAAGTTATCGAGGCAAAAGCGGCCTTCGCATGTTCATCGGCGTCAACGCCACAGGTGGCCTGACCCATATTTATTCGACTACTACAGAAATAAAAGATTTTCAGAAACGAAAAAATACAGCCTACATCGCGCAGGCTGGCCTAACTATTCCTGTTCGTAAAAACATGTAAAAAACGGCATCATGAAAATCAAATACTTTTTGTCGATCTTTCTCCTTCTATTTACGCTGGGCTGCGTTAAAGAAGACCCGTTTGTCGAATTTGATCGATACTCCAACACCCCTACAGGGAATTTTCAGGCATTCTGGGACGGCATGAGCCGAAGATACGCCTTCTGGGGATATGACCCCACAAACTGGGATGCCGTCTATGACAAATACATAAATAAAGTAACTGATGAGACCACAGATGCCGAATTGGCAGAGATATTTGACGAGATGGTAGAAAACCTAATTGACTGCCACTATAAAATTGAGATTGAAGTAGATGGAGAACCCAAACTCATAGTTCCTGGGCTGGTCAAACAAAAAGACTTGAATTATCACTACCTGCTCGACGACAACTATTTCGAGACTACTATGTTTGCCCGCCTGTCTCCCGGAACGCGAAAGAAATTCAATGGTTTTGTTTATGGAGCAATAGATAATAAGTATCAATACATCAGAATTCCACAGTTTAACATATTTGGTAATCTCCTCGACCAGAACAACCTACAGTTCTTCTCAGATATGATCGAGTTCATGGCTAATCCGGCGCCTCAGTACAAAGGTGTTATTTTAGACTTGCGCGAGAATGTCGGCGGAAATGCAGATGAAGTTACGCTGATAGCCGGTAATTTCTTAGATAAAGAATTGGTGGTGGGCGAGTCTCGCTACAAGTACGGCAGCAATCGCAATGAGTTCGGACCATGGATTCCGCAGAAGATTTATCCGAACCCGGAGGGCTACAATCCTTTGCCTGTGGTCGTTCTGTGTAATGGCTTCACCATTAGCGCGGCAGAGCGCGTTACCATGGCGCTTAGCTTGCTGCCTCAAGTAACTGTGGTAGGCGAAACGACTTATGGCGCTCAGTCGGTAGTGAGCTTTGGTAGCGAGGCTAGAGATTTTAATTATGCCGGTGCATTTAATTTACCAAACGGTTGGAATGTTAGCACCGCTGTCGAGGTATACCGCTTTGCTGACGGAAATCTGTACGAAGGCATAGGATTCCCGCCTGATGTGGCCGTACCTTTTGACGTCAATCTTTTTAAGACTACCGGCCGCGACAATCAATTAGAACGAGCCTTGCAGATCCTTCCCAAATAGGTCCATCTTTTGTTGCCCTTTCAGTCGGCAGCGCGCTGGTAGCGGCGGGCTGCCGACTTTGTTTTTTAGCATCTGTCCGTATCGCCCACTCTACCTTTGTGCGGTTGAAAGCGATGTTTTCGCTATGTTCACCCTCGAAGTATGCGCCGCCACCCTCTCCTCTGCGCTGGCAGCCCAGGCCGCCGGAGCGCACCGCATCGAACTGTGCAGCGGGCTGGAGGTGGGTGGCCTCACTCCCTCGCTGGGCCTGTTGCAGGCAGTACGCGCCTGTGTGTGCATACCCGTGTATGTGCTCGTCCGCCCGCGCGAGGGGCACTTCTGCTATTCAGAGGGCGAACTATCGGTCATGCTTCGCGATGTGGCCCTGTGCCGCGAAGCGGGCGCCGATGGCGTCGTCGTGGGCGCGCTGGATGCGCAGGGTCGGCTACACGAGCGACATTTGGGCCGTTTAGCCAAGGCTGCAGTGGGCATGGGCCTGACCTGCCACCGGGCCTTCGACCTTGTACCCAATGCTGCTGAAGCACTGGAGTTGCTTGTAGCCTTGGGCTTCGAGCGCGTGCTTACCTCCGGCCAGGCACCCTCGGCCTGGGAAGGGCGCGAGCGCCTGCGCCAACTCAGCGAACAGGCCGCCGGACGTATCGCCGTCATGCCCGGAGGCGGCATCACAGCCCACAACATCCGCCCCTTAGCCGAAGCCACCGGCGCCACGGAGTTCCACCTCAGCGCCAAAGAACGGGCGCAAGTGCCTTATCCTATTTACGCCCCACTGCCCGGGCTGGAACAGGCCCATTGGGAAAGCGACGTGCAACGCATTCGGGAAGCGCTGGAGCGGCTGGCGGAATGAGGCGACGCCTTTTACCGTTTAGCCCGCCACTTCGCCGTCAGCACCCGCCTCTAGCGAAGAGGCCGACCCGCCCGATACGGCTTTCTCTATGAGCGCCATTTCTGTTCTTCATCTAAGCGTAGTATCTGTGCACTGGCGAGCCATTCTTTCGATACAGTAGGTTGAGCATTGAGCCATCAGTGCGGTTGACCTGTCAGTGACCGCAACCCTTCTACTCCGGCGCCGCCCCCCATTCAACCGCTGCCGCCCTCAGCTCGTGTAAGCACTCTGGCTGTTGTTCTACAACCGTGCCTACTACCACCACATCGGCGCCGGCGCACCAGCGGGCCGATGCCTGTTCCGGTGTTCGGATGCCGCCACCCACCCACAGCGGCACCTCCACAGCAGCGCGAACGGCGGCGACCATCTCTTCTGGCACAGGGCGTTGGGCACCCGAGCCGGCGTCTAAATAAATCGTCTTTAGTCCTAGCATTTCGCCGGCCATGGCAGTACAGGCGGCAATATCAGGTTTGTTGGCCGGAATGGGCAGCGTGTTCGACATGTACTGCACCGAGCTAACTACGCCGCCATCCACTAACAGGTAGCCGGTCGGAATGATTTCTAAAGGCGACTGTCGTAAGAACGGTGCGGCAATAACGTGTTGCCCGATAAGTAAATCGGCATTGCGCCCGCTGATGAGCGACAGAAAAAGCAGCGCATCGGCCCGATAGCTCAGCTGAAAAGAGTTACCCGGAAACAGCACAATGGGCGCCGCACACCGCTGCCGGATATCGGTCAGCACAGCATCGAGTTGGTCGTTGACCACCAGACTACCGCCCACAAGCAGGTAGTGCACACCCACCTCAGCGGCCAGTTCCACCGTGCGATGCAGGCGGCTGAGGCGCGACTGATCGGGGTCGATCAGCACGGCCAGCTGCTTGGCGCCGCGTTGGTGCGCGTTCAGGAGGCAAGTATAGACGCTTCGTCGAGGCATGGCGCTTCAGTGCTCTAAGTCCTTACAGGCTTCGTAGAGGTCTTTCCATTCGGCCCGGCGGCGCACGACGGTCTCTAAGTATTCGGCCCAGATGGTCTGGTCAGTGGCTGGTTCTTTCACCACGGCGCCCACCAGACTGGCAGCCAGGTCGCGCGCGTTGAGGCGGCCCGAGCCGAAATGGACGGCCAAAGCCTGGCCCTGATGCACGACCGAGATCGCCTCTGCCGGGCTGAGCGTGGCCGTAGGGCTTTTCAGCTTCGTGCGCCCGTCCTCCGTTTTGCCGCTGCGCAATTCGCGAAAGACGGTAACTAAACGGCGTATTTCTTCCAGCGGCGCTGACTCCGGCGGCAGCGCAAGGGCCTGCCCAAGCGCCTCGACGCGCTGCTGCACGATGCGCACTTCCTCTTCCAACGAAGCTGGCAGTGGCAGCATCACAGTGTTGAAACGCCGGCGCAGGGCTGCTGACATTTCGTGCACGCCCCGGTCTCGGTCATTGGCCGTGGCAATGACGTTGAAGCCGCGCCGCGCCTGCACTTCCGCATTCAGTTCCGGTATGGGTAGCGTCTTCTCCGAAAGTAGCGTGATGAGTGCATCCTGCACGTCGGCGGGGATGCGCGTCAGCTCTTCAATGCGCACCAACTTACCGGCCTGCATGGCCGCCATGACCGGGCTGGGCACCAGCGCCTGCTCCGAAGGCCCCTCGGCGATGAGGCGCGCGTAGTTCCATCCGTAGCGCAGGGCGTCCTCGTCGGTGCCTGCCGTGCCCTGCACCAGCAGGGTGCTATCGCCCGAAATGGCCGCTGCCAGATGCTCACTCAGCCACGTCTTGGCTGTGCCGGGCAGCCCTACCAGCAGCAGCGCCCGATCGGTAGCCAGCGTAGCCACCGCCATCTCAACTACACGACGCGGCCCAATGTATTTAGGTGAAATAGCCACATCGCCCACCTGACCGCCCAAAATATACGTAACCACCGCCCAAGGCGACAGCCGCCAACCCGGCGGACGCGGGCGTTCATCGGCGCGCGCCAGCGCCTCTAATTCGGCGGCATAGGCCGTCTCGGCATGAGGACGAAGGATGTCAGTAGGCATAGACGTAAAGGTATCTATTTAAGTACGGGAAACAAAAAATTAGCAGCGTCTTTCGTGCTTCAACTTCTGAAAATCACGCTTTCAACCTTTTGAATGCCATCACTTTATCCGTTTCCGTTCAAAGTTCACTCCTGTATTCTCGCAGCAAATCTTATTCGCGCATTCGTAGCTAATAAGTCCTTATCGATAAAACCACCAGGGTGCTATCCGGCGCAGCCAGAGGCGGAGCGGGTCTTTTTGTGAAGCGTGGAAGAAGGTCTTTTCGAGGGCGGGTATTGGCTCTCGTCGCTCCGGGTGAACGAGCGGAAAGGGCATGGCGGTAGTGGATTGCGCATGTCGCTTGCCTGCAGGGGCCGAGGTATGCGTGGCGTTGGCGTCGAAGCCGATGTTTTGGACCATATTGACTTTGGGCACGATGCACAGGCCGCGGGCGCGCACGACAGCGTAGAACCAGGCGTAGTCCCAGGTGTCGAAGGTACCGCCGCGGATGCGCTCGAATTTATCCAAGAGGTATCGGCGTGCGCCGCGGTCGGGCAGCAGCTGTGAGAAGGCGCTGTTTGGGTCGGCCCATTGGCTTTCCAGGTCGGGGAAGGTCGGGTCGTAGTGTTGCCAGGCGCGTCGCCACGTGGCCCAGCCCCAGATGAAAGAGAAGCGCGAAAACAAGTAGCTACTCGGCAGGTGCTGGCAGGCATGCTGGGCGGGGTTGCTGCCGGCGATGTGCATCACCTGCTCGTCGTGTTGGTAGCGCTCGAGCAGCTCGATGCAGAAGGGGAAAAACGACAGGTCGGGCAGGCAATCGTCCTCGAGGATGATGCCCGCTTCCACGTGCTCGAAGAACCAGGAGATGCCTTTCTGCACGGCGCGCCGGCAGCCGAGGTTTTCGGGCAGGAAGTGCGTACGCACATCGCAGGGCCAGTCTATCTCTTGCTCAAAGATGGCACGTACGGCGGCGCATTTAGCCGCATCGGCAGGCACATGCGCACGCGGGCCGTCGGCGCTGACGTACAGAGCAGGCGGGCGCAACTGACGCAGCCGCTCCACGATGCGGCGTGTGTGATCGGGTCGGTTGAAAGCAAGCAGCAAAATCATGGCCGCGGCAAAAATGCCGCTAAAAATGCGTTGACCATACCCTCGCGTCATTTTTCAGGGCTACGCGCTGAACGCTTGCCGCTTCTACCTCCGGAAGATGTCGCCTCCACTCAGGGTGAAACTCTGGGAATACTTTTCGGCGAGGCAGGAGCCTCGCCGGAGCTGAGGGCCGAAGCGACCTCTCCCTCCGGGGCAGGTGTCGTCTCTGCCGCCGCCGAGTCGTTACACCCTCAGAATCGCGTTTGCGCGTCGAAGACGTTGTTTCGATAGGGCAGCCTTAGGAAGTCAAGCGAGCCGGGTTTGGCGGCGATAAAGAATTCGTAGGTGCCGCGCACGGGTTGCCAGCGGAGGCTGAAGAGCCAGCAGTGCAGGTCTCGGGTGAAGCCGATATCGGGGTAGATGAGGCTTTTGGTCTGAAAGTCGTAGCTGACGTTTCCGATGTCAATGCTCCATTTGGGGGTTAGTGGGATGCTACCGAAGAAGCTGATGTTGTTTGTTCCAATGAGGAAAGTGTCTCGGTTGGAGCCGAAGACCTGGCGCCGTTCGAAGGAGATGCGGTGGCTGACCTGGATGCGGTTGAACCAGTCGAAGAAGCCTTCACCGACAGTGGGCGTGTTGGCGGTAGGTTGTTGAGGGCCTTGGGGCGCTTGGCCTTCGAAGAGTCGGCGCAGGTCGCCGATGCTGGTTTGAGTGTTTACTTCGAAGCCGAAGGCAGCTAAGCGGAGCAATTTGCCTTCTTCCAGGGCGAAGCGGTTGATGCGCACGCCTTGTTCGTTGATGAGGTAGGGGTCGAAGGTGGCGCGCCAAGTGAGGTTGCTCAGGCCTTTGAACAGGCGGAAGAGGCCGCCGGTGGTGATGGTACTCCAGCGCAGCGAGTCGCGGGTGATGCTGTAGCTGCCGGCGAAGACGAGGTTGTCAAAGAGCCGCACGCGCCGGATGGTGTCGCGTTTGGCGGAGTAGAATTTCATTTCTAAGATGTTACCCAAACTGTAATTGACGGCCAGTTCGGGTTTGACGTTGCTGGGACGGCCAAAAACAGCGTCATCGAAGATGCTGTAATTGCGGAAAGTTTCGCGTCCCGGGCGCGAAGAGGTTTGCACCTGTCGAAAGTAGTCGCGTTCCGAAAAGTCGGGGCGAAAGCCGGTGGAGATGCTGGGCTTAAGCGTGTGTCGGATGCCGCGTAACCAGCCTTTAGCGAATTGCTTAGTGAAGAACATGGCCGTGTTGATGCTGATGCCGACATCGTACTGGCGGAAGGGTGAGAAGCCCCAGTTGCGGAAGGCTGTGTCGCGCCCCCAGACGGTTTTGTTGCTGTCCACGACGACGAGTTCGGCAATGGTATCGTACACGAACCGGATATCGTTGATGAACTGGCGCTCTACGGTGTAGGGGTACCAGTTTTCTTCGTAGTTGAGGCGGGGGGCCACGTTGATGTATTTGAAGACCTTGAAGTTGATATCGCTGCTGAGCCGGTGCTGGATGCCCATGCGCATGTTGCGAAGGGTTTCGTGGGTGAACAGCAGCGTATCGGCCACGCTGACGCTGTTCTGGAGGGTCGAGGTGTAGGTGAGGGAGATTTTTTCGTACCAGCGTTCATTGCCCACCGGGTTTCGGCGTTTGAAAGGAAAGATACGCTGCAAGTTAAAAGTGGCCGAGGGGAAGCTGATGTTCATCAGCCGCGTTTGGGTGTTTTGGGTGTGGCTGAAGGCGGCGTTGAACTGGTAGGGCTTACCCGGGAAGCGCTGCGAATAGTTGAGGTTGGAAGAGAGCGTGTTCTGGAAGACGCTTCCGAAGTCGTTTCGGTTTCGGTTTTGGTCGCGGTTGGTTTCGATGTTGACCGATCCGCCGAAGGTGCGCGTAGGGTGGGCTTTGGCGTCTTGCTGATGTGACCAGCGCAGGCCGAAGGATTTGAACGACGTTTTGCGGGCGCGGTCGTCTTCTACCAGTCGGTTGTTGTAGCGCAGGCTCAGGCTGCCGTTGTGGCGGTAGCGGTAGTTGTAACGAAGGTCGTTTTGGATGCCCCAGGAGCCGCTGGTGAAGACGTTGAACAGCAGCGTCATGTCCATGTGGTCGGACAGCGGCAGGTAGTAGCCCCAGTTCATGATGCCCAGGCCCTCTGTGCGCGAGGGTTGAAAGTCGCGCGGGATGATGAGGCCCGATTTTCGGGTTTTGGTGATGGGGTAAAAGCCGAAGGGCAGCACTAAAGGCGTAGGCACGCCGCCGATTTCTAAGTTGGAAAATCCGGTAACGACGAGTTTGTCAGTAATGACTTTGAGTTTGTTGGTTCGGATGGCAAAGTGCGGTTCGGGGTGGTCGCAGGTAGAGATGCGAGCGCTGTAATTGTAGATGAGACTACGGGCAGGTTCGTCAGGTTTTCCGCGGACGGCCTCGCCGAAGAATTTGGCCTTTTCGCCGATGATGTTCAGGTCTTGCTGTTTGGTGTGCGCTTCGTAGATGAGGCCGCGTTTGGTGCGGAAGTTGTAGCGCAGGCGCACGGCGTCGAACTCCTCTTCGCCATCTTTAAACTTTGGGCGCCCCACGAGTTTGCCCGTTTCATCGGCCAGCTCGGTGGCGGTCAATTCCATGGTGTTGAAGTCAATGACGATGTAGCCGGCGCGCAGGTCGAGCGTTCCGTACTTGACGAACGCCTCGCCATAGAGGTGCATCTGGCGGTTTTTGATGTCCAACCACTGCGAGTCCTGGGCACCGTACTCCACTTCCTGGTCGAGCGCATCAGGCGAGAGGAGGACAGGCGCCAGCGTGTCGAGGCGCATCGCAAGCGTGTCCGAAGGAGGCGTCGGCAGGGTATCGGGCACCTGCGCACGAGCCACCCAGCCGAACGCACACAGGGCGATTTGGAAGAAAAGCCGATATTTGCCCATCGTTTTTTGAGAACGCTCCAGAAACAGAGTTAAAAAAGATGCTGACGCATTTACCTGACGTGCGACGAACGCTACTGGGATTGGCGGCGTGGCTTTTTTTAGGAAATTTTAACGGCGCCATGGCTTGCGGCTCCGAAGGCCCATACGCGCACGGCCATCCGGGCGGCAAAGGTAGGCAAACCCTGTGCGCGCAAAAGAGCTGGGAAGTCTTCCAATACCTTCAACCCTATTTTGCCAATGAAACACCTGCGGGCTACCGCCTGCGCAAAGTCGTCCTCGATGCCGGACATGGCGGAAAAGACTCTGGCTGCAAAGGCGCTACCTCTTTGGAAAAGCATAACGCCTTGGCCATCGTGCTCAAATTGGGCGCCCTCATCGAAGCTGAATACCCAGACGTCCAGGTCATTTACACCCGAAAAACCGATGTCTTCGTCGAGCTGCAGGAGCGCGCTGCCATTGCCAACCGCAACAACGCCGACCTGTTCATCAGCATCCACTGCAACTCCGTCAGTGTCTCGCACATTAGGGGCGTCGAAACCTACGTGATGGGCCTACACACCGCTGAAAGCAACCTCGAAGTAGCCAAGCGCGAAAACGCTGTTATCCTGTTGGAAGAAAATTACCAGCGCAATTATGGTGGCTATAATCCCAACAGCCCAGAAGCACACATCTTCAGCAGTGTGTGGCAAAGCGCCTATCTGGAGCAAAGCATTTTGTTTGCCGACTACGTGCAGAAGTACACCCGCTCGATGGCCAAACGCGAAGACCGCAGCGTGCGGCAAGCGGGCTTTATTGTGCTCCACCGCACGGCCATGCCCGCCGTCCTTATCGAAGTGGGCTACCTGACCAACCGCGACGAAGAGCGCTTTCTGGCCTCCGAAGAAGGGCAAATCCAGATGGCTGACGCCATTTTTGAAGCCTTCCGCGCCTACAAAGCCCGCATGGAAGGCGTGCCGCTGGCTGCCCGAAAAAACACCACAGTGCCCGCCCAGCTGCTGGCCGGCGTAACGGCTCCGTACCCTCCTGCCCCTACAACGACCTCCGCGCCAGCACCACCGGCCGCATCCACAGTATGCGCTCCGACAACAACAGCAGCGCCAACAACCCATGCCAGCGCCGCCGTAACGCCAATGCCGGCCCCTGCACCTATTGAAACCACACCTGCCCGTGTCGGCGACCGCTATGCCGATGAGTTCATTGACCTACCCCCCTCGGCCAAAGACCCAAAAGGGCAGTATCGCATCCACCTACTGTCCTGGAATGCCAGACTTGACCGAAACATCGGACAACTCGCTCTGCTCTCCGATGTCGAAGAAGAATACACCAACGGACAATATCACTACTATCTGGGACGATTTACCCAGCGCACCGAAGCCGAAAAACTCCTGCCTGACCTCCACAATCTCGGCTTCCGCACCGCACGTGTTGTTACTAAATAGTCTGCTATTTCACGCCCTATTCTACATTATTGCCCCCGCGGCCCACTTTTCTGGCTTGATTTTTTCTCTTTCATCTTCCCTTTGCCCCATCACTAACACCGACACACCCTCATCGTCCTGACAATGTTGAAAATCAGTAACGAAACGCGCATTGGACTGCTTGCCATCGTAGCTATTGCCATCGGTATTTGGGGCTTTGAATACCTAAAAGGCATCAACCTACTGACCCGCTCCCAAACCTTTTATATTCCTTACAAGGATGTCGAGCAGCTCCGCCCCTCCGCGCCGGTGTTCCTCAGCGGCTATCAGGTCGGCACAGTCAAAGATATCAGTGTGGACAGCCGCGATGGGCGTACCATCATCGTCGCCATTGACGTGGAGCGAAGAATCAAAGTGCACAAAAGCACCCACGCCACCATCATCAGCGCCAGCCTCATGGGCGGTAAAGCCATCAGCCTGGAAATACCCGGCCCCTGCTCAGGCGACGACTGTGCCAGCAGCGGCGACACCCTAATGGGGCGCACCAAAGGCTTCTTAGAAACCCTCATCGGCAACCCCAAAGACCTCGATGCCTACACCGACCGCCTGCGTCTGGGGCTAAAAGTCCTCTACGACTCCTTAGCCAACCCCGAAAACCCACAGGGCATCGGACGCACCTTAGTAGCCTTAGAAGGAACGCTGCAAAACATGGAGCGCCTCACGGCCAACATCAACGGCCTGCTGGCCGACAACCGCCAAAACCTCTCCGCCACCCTGACCAACCTCCAGGGCCTGAGCCAGACACTCAGCAACAACTCCAAAACCATTGATGGCATCCTCCAAAACTTCCACACCTTCACCGACAGCCTCAACCGCGCCAACCTCAGCAACCGACTGGCACACGCCAGCGACTCCTTAGCCCTGGCCCTCAGCGCTCTGCGCACTACCCTCGACACCGCCAAAGGCACCTTCGGACGCTTCAATACCCTCTTAGACGACCCCAACAACAGCCTCAACCGACTGCTGCGCGACTCCGTCTCTTTAGATGAAATCACCTTCACCCTCCGGCAGGTGCGCTACTTAGCCCAAGACCTGCGCCTCCACCCCGAACGCTACGGCAAGGTCAAGGTCAAAGTCTTCGGAAAAGATAAACGACCACCTTACGAGGTACCCTACGACGACCCGGTCTATCGCGGCAGTGTGGACAGCCTCGAGCGTCAGCTCACGCGACGCGGACGGCAGTAGTAACGGCTGCCCTCCCGTTGTAAAGGGCTAAAAACGAGGCATTACGCTCCGGCTAAGAGATGTTCTAAGCGCTCTGCCAGCGCCTCGCTCACGATGCGGTGCCCCCCGGGCAGCTGAAATACACGCACGTTGAGCAGCCCCTGAGCCAGATGGCGCAGGGTTTTGCGGTGTACGATGTCGTCTTGTGTGCCGACGAAGATATCCACCGGCAGGCCCGATTGCGCCCAGATGGCCCGAATGTCGCGCCGGCGCAGGTGAAAAGCATCGAGCGCCAACCAGCAGCCAAAGACGCGCCGCCGCCGTGCCGGGCGCGCCAGGTTGAACCGCAGAAACTGCGCCACCAGCGGCGGAACCACACCCAACCGATCTCCCCACATGACCAAGCGCAACACCACTGCCGGGCGCTCCACTACGCGGGCCAGCCAACGCCGCAACCACAGTGGAGTGCGCTCAGCCAGACCCATACCCTGCGTGCGAATGCCATCGGGCGCCAGCAAAAACAGCCGCTCCAACTGCGGCAACAGGTCGGGCAATAACGCCAGCATCAACCGCGCACCAAAGCTGAAACCCATCAGCGACAGCCGTTCGCTCCCCACGCGCTCCCGTATCTGCCCGATAACAGCCAGTAAATCAGCCTTATCAAAGGTCTCGTGGGGCCACTCCGTCTGGCCGTGGAAAGGCAGGTCAAAAGCCACTACCGTGTAGTGCTCGCTCAGCGCCTTCTCCAGCACGGCAAACAGCCTGGCCCGGTCGCCAAAACCATGCAAGGCAACCAGCAAACGCCTGCCCGTGCCGAACTGCAAGCAGTGCATGCGCCCGCCGCGATGCTCGATAAAATAGGTGTTCATGGTGCTAGGTGGAAGAGGCAACGCCCGCCTCAAAAATAAGCACCTCGGTCATCTGGTCGCTTTCACACAGGAAAAATGCCCATTTGTGGCGTAATGGTCTGAAAAGACTGAGGTGGCTTAATGCGGGCTCACTCCAAGCACACCCGGAAAATCCTCCCCCAATACCCGCGCTCTTTTTTCCCGCCATTAGCGGTGGGCATACAGTTTTTTTTATGGAAGTTTGCGGCCCCCGACGCTTTTGCCGGCCACTCGGCACGTCGGGCTCAGACCATTTCTGACCACATGCGCCTGTTGCTTCGCCGCGTCCGGGTATTTGCCGACGGACGCCTCTCTGAACCTCAAGATGTGTTGCTGCGCGAAGGCGTCATTGCCGCTATAGAACCGCACCTGTCGTTAGAGGCTGATGTGGAGGAAAAGGTATTCCCGGATGAAATATGGCTGATGCCGGGCTGGCTCGACGTCGGCACGCAAGTGGGCGAGCCGGGCTACGAACACCGCGAAGACCTGCATTCGGCTGCCCAGGCCGCCGCAGCGGGCGGATTTACGGCTCTGGCGCCGTTCCCGAATACGCTGCCTGCCGTGGACAACAAGGGGGCGGTAACGTTCATCCTACACAAAACCGCCAATACTCTCGTGCACTTCTACCCTATCGGCGCCTTGTCGGTGGGGGCAGCAGGCAAAGACTTGGCCGAACTATATGACATGCACAGCGCCGGTGCAGTAGCCTTCTCCGACGGCAGTCAGCCGGCACAGGATGCCGGGCTGCTGATGCGCGCGCTGCAGTACGCTCAGGCCTTTGGGGGCCTGGTGCTCGACTGGCCTTTCCACAAGGGGCTGGCCGCAGGCGGCCAGATGCACGAGGGCCTCGTAAGCACCCAACTGGGCATGCGCGGCATTGCGCCGCTGGCGGAAGAGGTGGCTGTCCAGCGCAGCCTGAGCATTCTGGAATACACAGGCGGGCGGCTACACCTGCACCTGCTCTCTTCAGCCAAAAGTGTGGCGCTCGTGCGCGCAGCCAAGGCAGCGGGGCTACCGGTAACAGCATCCGCAGCTGTGCTCAACCTCTGCTTCACCGATGAAAAACTGGCCGACTTCGACAGCCTGTGGAAGGTGCTGCCCCCCCTGCGCGACGAACGCCACCGCCAGGCGCTACTCGAAGGCGTGGCCGACGGCACCATTGACTTCCTGTGCACCAACCACATGCCCTGGAACGTGGAGGCCAAACAGCTGGAATTTCCCTACGCCGAAGCCGGAGCCATCGGGCTGGAAACGGCTTTCGCCCTCTGCCGCACTTATCTGGCGGAGGCACTAGCGCCCGAGCAATTGGCCGAAAAATGGGCGCTGGCCCCCCGGCGCATACTCGGCCTGCCTATGCCTGAAATCAAGGTGGGTGCCCCAGCCGAGCTGGCGCTCTTTGCACCCAATCGGGAATGGACACCGACCGAAGAAAACCTGCGCTCGCGCTCCGCCAACACGCCGCTGCTGGGCCAACTTTTGCGTGGCCAGCCGCTGGGCATCATCTGCCGCGGCCAGGCCCTCTGGCGCTAAGGCAGTAAGCGGGCACCCCATTGCCAGGGCTACTCCAAAAATCAAAATGGCGAGGATGCTCCCAAGACCTCCTCGCCATTTTTCACTTTTCATTCCCTTCCTACCGCTCTTTGGGCGCCTCTGGTGCTTTCGGGCGCGGGTGTTGTTCTGCAGGGGTTGTTTGCAAATTAGGATTGCGCAGACGCAACTGAGTAGGGCCGGGCACGCTTTCCGTACGGGTGCGCGGTTGTGTCTGCGCGGGCGGGGTGGCCGGGCCAGGTATGGGCGCCTCCGTGCGGCCTTCGGGCACGGGCATCAGGCCCATGCGCTGCTGAATATCGCGTGGCAGGGCATTGACGTGCATAGTCAGAGAAATGGTATTCATACGCAGGTAAGCGTTAGAGGCGTAGAGGTAGCCTTTGCGCTCAGAGATTTCACCCCAAGAGTTCTTGACGGCGTAAAAAAGGCCGCCCTGGGTTTCGTTGAGCATGCCAGTGATGTGCATCAGGTGGTCGTCTTGCGTTTCTAAGCGGTCGAAGGCGCGCTGGCGCATTTCCTGAGTAACCACCTTTTCTGGCTCCCAGTACTTGAACACGGCGGCGGCCTGTTCGGGCGTGCGGCTTTTCCAGTCTATGTCGGGCACAATGGCCAGCCCTTCTTTGGCCGAAAAGCCGGGGTTGCTCACATCGGCGTCCCACGCTACAGTATAGCCGCTTTGCAAAGCGTAGTTGAGGCAGCGCATCAGGTCGTTGAGCGGCAGGTTGTAGTATTGGCCGTTGGAAAAGTTGTCCGGAATTTCCAGGACGAAGTACGTCCAGAACGGCTGATGGGTAAACGAGGTCAGGTGCACGTAATGTTCGGGCTTAATGCCCAGAAAGTCGCGGAACGACGTGGGCGTGTACTGCACTCCCTGATAGACGAACGTGGTGGGAACGGGGCCGAATTCTTTGTCCAGTGTCTTTTCGATTTGCGCCATCCAGTCGTCGGTCAGTTCGTTGCGCTTTGCCTGAGCGATGAAGGTATCGCATAGGGTTTTCAGCGTGGTTTCTAAAGCCGTGTGGTCAAAGGGCTGATCAGGATTTTTTCGGCCCGGATAAGCGCTTTCAGGCATGAGGCCGTATTTCTGGATGGCGTTGAGTTTGTCGTGTATCAATCCGCCCTGACCAAACTGAGCGGCACCAAGACGACGAACGTAGTTTTCGCATTTTTGGCGATAGATGCAACGCACGGTGTACATTTCTGACAAGTTGTGCTCGCCTTTACCCATGCGCATTAGCTCGCTTTCCAACAGCGAGGAGGCAGCGAAGCTCCAACAGGTGCCGGTTTTTTGCTGATCTTTCACCGCTGTAGCGGGCAGCATCTTCACGGGTTTAAATTCGTAAGGCTCTGGCTTCTGAGGCTCTGGTTTTTGAGCGTTCAGCGTCAGCGCCAAAAACGCAACGAGTAGGGCTGTAACTATTGGTCTGTAGTTCATATTACGGGTGTTTGCCGGTTGTGTGTGGATGTGTTGGTATGCCTTGGGTTGTACGCAGCTAGAAACGAGGCTTGGCAGCCCTTGGTTGAGGCTCAGCAGAAGCCGCAGTTTCCTCTCGTCGCCTGTGGGCAAAGGTACGGTTCCTCCGATGCATCTGGTAATTAGCCAGGCTCTTGGCTTGAATGCTCTTCAGAACGGCGTTGCGGGGCAACGCCTTACCTATCTCCTTCCTATTGGGTGGGTAAGGCGAACGCCTCCAGGGCTGTGGCGAGGGTACGGTCATTCGATAGGCGCGGCACTTTGTTTTGTCCACCCAATTTGCCCTGGGTTTTCATATATTGGCGAAAGGCCTCGCGCTGTAAGGGGCGAATAATCAGGGGGCGCAGGATGCCGCCGCGTACCAGGTCGTCGTAATAGATGTTTTGCTCGCGCATGCGGGTGTCCACGGCTAGGGCGAAGGTCGTTAAGTCGGCGGGAACTGTCTCGAACTCGACAAACCATTCGTGGTAAGGTGGGCCGCCTTCGGGTGGGGTTACTTGGGGGGCTACGGTGAACTCGACGATGCCCACGCCCATTTGCTGTGCTACGGACAGGAGGGCTTCTTCGACCTCTTTGCCGATGACGTGCTCGCCGAAGGCCGAGATAAAGTGCTTGACGCGCCCACTCACCACAAGGCGATAGGGGCGTGTGGAGACGAATTGCACCATATCGCCCAGGTCGTAGCCCCAAAGGCCGGCATTGGTATGCAAGACGACGGCGTAGTTGACACCCACTTCTACGTCGCGCAGCCACAGACGGCTGGGGCGGTCGCTATCGGCTTCGTTGGCGGGCACAAACTCGAAGAACATACCGGCGTCGGTATTAAGCAGCAGACCCTGGTGTGGGAAGGTATCCTGAAAGGCGATAAAGCCTTCTGAGGCCGGATAGGTCTCGACGGAGTCAATGCGTTCGCCCACCAGTCCTTCCAGGACGGCGCGGTAAGGCTCGAAATTGACGCCGCCATAAACGAAGACGGAGTAATTGGGAAAGATTTCGCGCACAGTGCGTTTGCCGGTACGAGCCAGCAGGCGTTCGTAGTACATCTGCACCCAGGGCGGGATGCCGGAGATGAGGCGCATATCGGCGTGGAGGGTTTCGTCCACGATGCGCTCGAGTTTTTGCTCCCAGTCTTCGATGCAGTTGGTGTTCCACGAGGGCAGCTGGTTGGTACGCAGCCAGGCGGGTACTAAGTGGTTGCTGATGCCGCTGAGGCGTCCGGTGGGAATGCCGCCGACGTCGTCTAAGGCCGGGCTTCCGGATAGGAAGATCATTTTGCCGTCGAGCCAGCGGCCGTTGCCGGTGCGGGCGTAGTAGTTGAAGAGGGCGTCGCGTGCGGTGCCAAAGTGCAGCGGCGTGCTTTCGCGGCTCATGGGAATGTACTTGACGCCCGAGGTGGTGCCGGAGGTTTTGGCGAAGTAGCGCGGGCGGCCGGGCCAGAGCACGTTGCTTTCGCCGGCTTTGATGCGCTCAATATAGGGTTTGAGGGCCTCATAGTCGCGAATGGGGACGGCCTTGAAGAGGTCTTCCGGCGTCCGTACGGTGGCGAAGCCATGCTCCCGGCCAAAAGCCGTGTGTTGGCCGCGCTGCATGAGGTGTCGCAGCGTTTTTTCCTGGTCGGCAACGGCGTTGGCGGCCATGCGTTCGATGCGCCGCGCGACGGCTCGGGCAAACGGACGGATAAGAGTAGAGCGGAGGCCCATGAGAACGACGCCTTTTTTATTCGTAAATCACCTTGCGCAGCAGGCGTATGCTCAGCGTGAGCTCGATGGACAGGTTGCGGATACGCCGCTCCGGAATACGGATGCGCTGTCCGGGGTTGAGCGGGTCAATGACGTTCTCGATAGGGGGCTGGTTGTACTGGAGCAAGAAATCGGGGCTTATGGAGAGCATCAGCTGTCCGCCTACCAGTTCGGAAAAGGGAAACTCCAGGCCACCGCCCACAAAAGCGCCAGCCAACCAGCGATTAACTGCGCCCTCGAAGGGATAGTAGATCTGCAGTATCGGATTCTGGCTTCCGGCCAGCTGGCTCAGGTTGGTGCTCAGCGTGTACTCGCCGCGCAGGCCAATGGCATAGAAATACTTTTTGCCCGCATCCCAGTCAAACTTTTGCTTGGCACCCAGCGTGAGTGCCAGGTTGCGGAACTGAAACTCTTCGGTGTAAATGAGCAACGGGCTGCCAACACCTTGAAAAAACGTGAACCGGTTGGCACTGCCCCGTATGTGATAGCCCAATTGGGCAAAGACGCTGCTGCGGTCGTGCTTGTTATCTACCGACTCAATGGCCAGCGTAGCGTGGTACTTGAACAGCGGTTGTCGGTCGAAGGAGTTATCCCAGCGCTGCCAGCCCATACTCGGCCCGCCGCCCAGGACGAACGCCGTGGATTGCGCCGCCAGACCCGAGCACCAGACGACCATAAGAACCCAAAAAACCATTCTTTTGCACATCTGTCTATGTTTTTAAGCGGCAAATTACGGCAAAGCCGCCGGCATTTCCGGCAATTTCGGGCCAGTTTCTAAACCTTGAACTACCTTTGTTTCATTCAACCATCGGGCAATCACTATCTTTTGCACAGCCATGACCAGTATGGATCCCCTCCCAACAACATTTGAGAACTTCACCTACAGTCGGCCGGAAATTCAGACCCTTACGCAGGAGTTTGACCAGCTGCTCAGCGCCTTTGAGCAGGCCACCGACCCGGAAGCACAGCTACAGGTGCTGCAACGCATCAACGCACTGCGCAAACGCTTTAGCAGCATGTATAGCCTCTGCTACGTGCGTCATACGGCCGACACCCGCGATGCTTTCTACGAGGCGGAAAATCGCTATTTCGACGAAACGCTGCCCGCCTTCGAGGCGCTCAACGACCGGCTGTATCGCGCCCTGCTGGCCTCGCCCTTTCGCACAGCTTTAGAGGAACACTATGGCGCTCACCTCTTCACGCTGGCCGAACTGGCCCTGCAGACATTCAAACCGGAAATCCTGAGCGATCTGCAAACGGAAAACACGCTTTCCTCCGACTACACCCGACTGAAAGCCACGGCCACCATCGAATTCGACGGCCAAACCTATAACCTCAGCAGCCTCACGCCTTTAGAGCAATCGGACAACCGCGACACCCGCCGCCGCGCCGCCGCCGCCCGCTGGACCTTCTTCGCCCAAAATGCCGCGCGCTTCGACGGGATTTTTGACCGCATGGTGCACACCCGGCACACCATCGCCCAAAAACTGGGGGCCTCCAACTTCGTTGCTATCGGCTATGCCCGTATGCGGCGCTCTGACTACACCCCGGAAATGGTGGCCGCCTTCCGCCGGCAAATCCGAGAGTATATCGTGCCCATCGCCTCCGAACTCTACGAACGGCAACGGCGACGCCTGCAACTGGAACGCCTGTACTACTACGACGAAGACTACTTGTTCCCTTCCGGCAATCCCAAGCCCATGGGCAGCCCACAAGACATCGTCAATAGCGCCGCCCGGATGTATCGCGAACTGTCGGCAGAGACCGACGCCTTCTTCCAGCACATGCTCCAGGCCCATCTGCTGGACCTGGTGAACCGCGACGGCAAAGCTACCGGCGGCTATTGCACGTACATCCCGGCCTACGAAGCGCCGTTTATCTTCTCCAACTTCAACGGTACCAGCGGCGATGTGGATGTGCTCACCCACGAAGCCGGCCACGCCTTCCAGGTGTGGTCAAGCCGCCACTTAGACCTGGATGAATACTACTGGCCCAGCAGCGAGGCCGCCGAAATCCACTCCATGAGCATGGAGTTCTTCGCATGGCCCTGGATGCACCTCTTCTTCGGCGAACAAGCGGAGAAATATCGCTTTATGCACCTCACCAGCGCCTTGCGCTTTTTGCCCTACGCCGCTGCCGTGGACGAATTCCAACACATCATTTACGAAAACCCGACCCTCTCGCCCGACGAGCGCAAAAGCACCTGGCGACAATTGGAAGCCGTTTACCTGCCCCACCGCGACTACAACGACAATGCTTTTCTGCAGGCCGGCGGCTTCTGGCAAAAGCAAAGCCATATCTACAACTCGCCATTCTATTACATTGACTATGCACTGGCGCAAATCTGCGCCTTTCAGTTCTGGAAGCGCAGCCGCGAAGACCGCACCAACGCCTGGACCGACTATGTACGCCTGTGTCGTGCCGGCGGCAGCCAATCCTTCCTGGGACTCGTGCAGTTGGCCGGCCTCCGCTCGCCCTTCGACGACGGGTGTGTCCCGTCCGTTATTGGCGAAATCCGACGCTATTTAGACAGCGTGGATGATGCAGCGTTTTAATTTTTTTTGAAAAAAGGGCTTGCACATTCCAGAGCGGTGCACATACCTTTGCACCGCTTTTGAGCAGACGCCTCATTAGCTCAGTCGGTTAGAGCGGCGGACTGTTAATCCGTAGGTCCTAGGTTCAAGTCCTAGATGAGGCGCAACAAATCCAGAAACGGCCTTGCCTGATATCGGGCAAGGCCGTTTGGTTTTTGGCCGTGTGGCAGCATCTGGCGCGGCGCTTAGAAGTCCTTTTCCCCGTATTCGGTTTTGATGTTTTTCGCGCTTTTGCCTTTTTCGTTGAAGCGGTAGCCGACACTCAGCTGGACAATTCGGTCGTATTTGCCGTATTCGGTGGCGGAATAGAAGCGAGGGCCGCGTGTAGTGATGGTCTGGCGGTTGGTGTCGAAGATGTTTTGGAAGAGCAGGTCAGCCGACCAGTTTTCGCTGATGTTAAGCCTGGCGCTGAGGTTGGACAGTAGCAAATCGGTGTCGAAGCCCTGTGCCGTAGCGGTACGCGATACGTAAGTGGTGTTCCATTGCAGGCGCCATTTGGGGGTTATTTTGAAGTTCAGGTTGGCGTTGAGGTTGTAGTTGAGGTTTTGGGCGTAGTCGGCGACGCCAATTTCGATGCCGGTAATTTGAAAAAGGTACACATTGCTCGACAGGTAGAGGCTGAGCCATTGGGCAGCCTGCCAGTCGGTGGCCATTTCCATGCCAGTAGAGCGGCTGTTGCCCGCGTTGGTGGAGATGGTGAGCAGGATGATGCGGTTATATTCGTCATTTACCCGAAAAATCAGGTTGGAGGTGCGGCTGTGGTAAGCCGTCAGGGTCAGGTTTCCTTTGCGATGTAGCCTCACGTAGGTTAGTTCGGCGGTATGGGTAATTTCAGGTTGCAGGTTTGGGTCGCCTACCCAAATGGCTTCGGAGTGGCGGTGGTTTTTGAACGGTGAGAGGGCTTTGGTCGTGGGCCGGTTAATGCGTTTAGCGTAGCCGATTTTCAGCTCCTGTGCCTCGTTGAGTTTCCACAGGGTCTGGAGGGAGGGGAAGAGGTCGAACTGGTTCAGCGCCACGGGCTTAGGGCCGCGCGTATGGGCGAGCGTTCGGAACATTTGCTCGCCTCGGAGGCCGGCCCGCCACTGGAGCCGTCGGTAGCGCCCATGTAGTTGCGCATAAGCCGCATAGATGCTCTGACGAAGGTTGAGCGCGTCGTTGAATTCCGGGTCTTTCACCCACTGGTTGGTGGAGATGTCTAAGCGCTCGAAGTCGAAGACTCCTCGATGGTGGACGTCGCGCGCCTGTAATCCGGTTTCAACGGTAACGACCTCGGATAGGCTGCGGCTGTAGTCGGCCTGCAGGCGCCAGGCATCTAGTGGGCTTCGTTCGTCGGAGCGCTCTTGCAGGAGCAGCGCGCCGCCGGGGCGGTCATTGTCCTGGTTGCGCAGGGGGCCGCCCAGCACTGAATACTCATAGATGCCGGCCAGCGATAGTTTGCTGTTGTCCCGGAAGTGTTGGGTGAAGTCCAGGTTTGCTGTGAAGAAGGAACCCGTGCGGACGAAAAGGTTCTGGTTGTAAAATGTTCGTTCTAAGGCATCTTCGGCGAATACCTGGTACAGGTTCAGCGGTTGTTCTGCGCTGGCATACTGGCGATAGTTCAGGTTGGCAATGCGGTCGTTTTGCCGATAGCCGTAATAAAGGGCCGCGTGGAGACTGGCGGCTTTGCTAATGGCGTAGTTGGTACCGGCCCGAATGCCGTAGAGGCGCTCGGAGGTAGGGCGTTGGCCCATAGAGGGCGAATAGGTTACGGTGTCCTGGTGGAGCGTTCGGATTTCGCCTTTGCGGTGGCCTCCGATGTCGTAGCGGCGGTAGTTGGCCGTGAGGAAAGAGGAAAAGCGGTTTTGGGTATGATAAAAGGCAAAATCGCCACCATAGCGGTTCGCGGCGCTCCATTGGGCGTTGGCTAGAAGGCCCTTGCCGGGCGCTGCATTTTTTTTGGTGATGATATTGATAATGCCTGCTTTGCCATCGGCATCGGCGGTGGCCGAGGGCGAGGTGATGACCTCAATGGTCTCGATCATGTTGGCCGGCAATTGCGTCAGCACGTCAGCAGGCGCCAGATGGGTGAATTTGCCGTTGATGGTTACCAGGAACTCGGCATTGCCGCGTACCAGGATTTTTCCCTCCGCATTGATGGTAACGGCAGGCAAGCGCTGCAGGACGTCTAAGCCCGTTCCGCCAGTGGTATTGCCCAGCCTGGCCGCGTCGAACGTCTGTTTGTCTAAGTACACGGCGTTAGCCGAGCGCTCTGCCCAGATGGTGATTTCCTCCAGTTGGTTTGGCTGTGGCTCAAGCCACAGCGCCAGTTCGGAGGGTGCCTTCCCACCCATGACGACCACCAGCGTGTCGAGCGTCTGAAAGCCCACGTATTGCACCCGCACGTGAAAAGTATCGGAGCGCGGACCGCTCCACTGAAAGCGCCCGGCCTCGTCAGTCATGGCACCTGAGAGAGTTCTACCAGTGGCATCCAGCAACGCCACAGTCGCGTAAGGCAGGCCTTCGTGGGTCTTTCTGTCCAGGACCCTGCCTCGGATGAGCAGACTGCTTTGGGCCAGAAGAAGACAGGGCAGGGCTATCAAGAGGAGCAAGAACGTACGGCGCATATGGCGGTTAAACATGGAATGCGAAACGCTCGAGGCCTTTGCAAAGGCGATGGCTGGCTCACATGCGGTCTGTGCCGCTAACGCTTTTCCCCAGTTTTTTTTCACCTGCTCAGGTGTCTCTTTCAGTCCTCAATTCAGCCGTGCCGGCACGACGAGTATCATACGAGGAATGCAAACGCGGAAGAAGTCGCTAGCATCTACACGTCTCATGACATAGGTACCGAGCATAGCGCCGTAGTCGGTATCCAGGTCGCAATAGGAGGAATACTCGAACGTCTCGCCGGGCGCCAGAACGGGCTGCTGCCCTACGACACCCAGGCCTTCCACCTCGCGTCGTGCGCCAAAGCCATTGCGGATGAGCCAATGGCGCTGGAGGAGTTGCACGGTGTGTTTACTGCCGTTGGTAATCGCAATACGGTAGCCGAAGAGGAATTTGCCCCGCTGCGGCTGTGAGTAGTCGGACAGGTATTGCGCTTCGGCGCGCACAGTGATGCCTTCGGTGGTGATCGCGTTCATACAACAGCGCTGACGTGTGCGGCAAAAATCGGGCAACAGGCCGGATGTCTCCGCATCTTTTCGGCCAAAGAACGCGCAGGATGCTTAGAGGTTGCGGGCAGCTGTGGCCAGAGGGCGGGCTGTGCAACCCACATGATAGTATCAGCAAAGAACACTCTGGGCTTCACCCGCCGTTTTGGCACACCAAAAGATTGGGCTTGAAGGCTCCGGTTAGCCCGTTTATTTGTCTTTTTACAGGCCGATTTCCCGATATCGAGGCATGTTGGCTGGGTCTATGCGCATCATGATTTGCTGGACGCGCTCTTTTTGCTGGCGGTCGCCGATTTTCCACATTTCGACGATTTCATCCTTTTTGGCGTTGGCAAACATCTGCACGATCATGGCATTGAAGTAGGCGGTATTCACTTTGTCCACCTCTTCTAAGGCCTGCAGGATGTTGTTTTTGGCCGTGTTCATGTCGGAGCCGAACAGGTCGAGGCCTTTGCGGTGGTAGGTGTACATGGCGGCGCGCATGGGTCGGACGCGCGGGTTGAGGAGGTTTTCAATGATCCAATAGCGGTTGCGGTTGCCGCCACCGTCGGCGGGTCGCCAGCCGGGGCTGCTGTTGCCGGGGGTATTCTGAATATTGGTAACGACCTGCTGCGCCATGAGCAGGTGTGGATCGCCGCCGAAGAGCGAGAAGGAGTCGTAGTCTAAGCCCAAAATGATGTAGGCATAAAAGGCAAACAGCGACGGCAGGTTGGGGTTGTCGTTGACGTCGGGCTGAAACTGAATGGGCTGGTTTTGTTCGTATTGGAAGACGATATTCCGGTCTAAGTGCGACAGCATGGGCGACTCATAAGTAGAGCCGTACACCGGACGAACGGACTGGACGGCCAGTTCGCCCTCGAAGGTGTTGTTGCCCAGTTCGCTTCGGATGGTCAGGATGAAATTGCATTTGATGCGCTCATCCGGCTCGAAGGCGTCGTTGGTCCATTTAGTGTTGTTCAAAAAGTCGCGCAGCGACACTTCGAGCTGGTCAAAGACGCGGCGGTCGGTCTGCTGCAGCTGAGGGGTGTTGATGCGCACCGTGCAGTTGAGCTCGCCCTGGGCATAGGTGGTGGACATAGCCAGAGATACTGCAAGAGCGGCAATGAGAGACAGGCGACGTATCATAGGTCGGATGCTTTTGTTCAGGGATACAGACGCACTAAGTGCTTTTGAGGTTTACCCAGCGGATAATTTCCTGGGCAATATCCTCGCCGACGGCGCTTTTGGGCTTCAGGTCGAAGGTGGTTTTTGTGCCGTCGCGGCGCAAGATAGCGATTTTGTTGGTGTCGCTTCCGAAGCCGGCGCCTTCGTGGCGCAGGGAGTTGAGGACGATGAGGTCAAAGTTTTTGCGCTCTAACTTGGCCCAAGCGTTGGCTTCTTCGTTGTCGGTTTCTAAGGCAAAGCCCACGAGCAGTTGGTCGGTGCGTTTCTGGCGGCCCAATTGGGCGGCGATGTCCACCGTTTCCACCAACTCCAGGTGCATAGGGCCGCCTTTCTTTTTGATTTTGGAGGCGGCAGTGGTCAGTGGCCTGTAATCGGCTACGGCAGCGGCCAGCACGGTGATGCGGCTTTCGGGGAAATGCGCTGCGCATGCCTCGTACATCTGCTGGGCCGATACGACGGGCACCACGCGCACGCTCGGGTGCTGAGGGCGCAGGTGTGTAGGGCCAAGGACGAGGGCTACCTCTGCGCCGTGTCGTGCTAAGGCTTCGGCGATGGCGATGCCCATTTTGCCTGTGGAGTGGTTGCCGATGAAGCGCACCGGGTCGAGCGCCTCGTGCGTAGGGCCAGCCGTTACCAATGCCTTTTGCCCGCGCAGGGCCTGTCCCGGCGTCAGGGTAGTGCGCAGGTACTCGACGATGTCCTCCGGCTCGGCCATGCGGCCTTCGCCCACCAGGCCGCTGGCCAACTCGCCGTAGCCCACGGGGAGGATGTGAACACCATGCGCTTGCAGCCGCTCGAGGTTGGCCCGGGTGGCCGGGTGGTGCCACATGTCCACATCCATCGCCGGCGCTACCAACACCGGGCAGCGGGCCGATAAGTAAACGGCCGTCAGGATGCTGTCGCACAGGCCATTAGCCATTTTGGCCAGCGTGTTGGCCGTAGCGGGCGCAATGACGTAAGCGTCGGCCCAAAGGCCCAACTCCACGTGGTTGTTCCAGGCTGCCTCCGTGCTCACTTCGGTCAGCACGGCATTTTTTGACAGCGTCGCCAGCGTGAGCGGCGCTATAAAGGTCGTGGCCGAAGGGGTCATCAGCACGCGCACCTCGGCGCCTGCCTTGACCAGCAAACGGACCAGATGCGCCGCCTTGTAGGCGGCAATGGATCCGCTGACGCCGAGGATGACCTTTTTCATGCGCAAAGCGCCGGTGCGCGATTACTCGTCGGCTTGGCCTGGTTCGCGCCACTGCAACTCGCCGCGCAAGAACTCGCTAGTGGCAATGATGGCCGGGTTGGGCAGGCGCTCGTAAAAGCGCGAGATTTCGATTTGCTCCTTGTTCTCCTGCACCTCTTCGATGGTGTCGGTATGCACGGCAAATTCTTCCAATTTGCGCTGGATTTCCCACTTCAGCTCGTTGTTCAGCTGGGCGGCGCGCTTGCTAATGATGGCAATGCTCTTGTAAATGTTGCCCGTGGGCGTTACCAGTTCGCTCACGTCGCGCGGTTGCACGTTGGGGTCCAGGCCCTGGGCTTTGACTTTGATTTCTGTCATATCGGAATGCTTGCGTATTTTCTTGTGTTCGGATGTAAGTCGTTGGTTCAGGTTTGCATTTGTTTTTTGGCGGCTCTCATTTCGCGCTCGGCCGTCTGGCGCATTTGGCGCACTTCTTTGGCGTATTTGCCCGAAGGGTGTTTTTCCAGAAAATCGTTGCAGCGTGTGATGGTCTCCTGATAGCGCTCCGGCTTTTTTTCTAAGATGCTGTTTTGGCTGAGCAAAAGGGAGGCTTTGGCAATGAGGTAGCGCACCCGCTCGACGTCGGGGCTTTCCGGGTAGTCGCGCAAGAGGTTTTCAAACGAGACCACGGAGGAGCGGTACTGCCGCAGGTTGAAATAGAGTTCGCCTTCGGCAAAGGCTTTTTGCTCGAGTTTGCGGCGCAGGATGTCAATGTACTTGTTGCACTCTGCCACGCGCGGGCTGTTGGGGAACAGGTTGGCAAACAGCTGGAAATCTTCGATAGCCTGGCGCGTGCTACTCTGGTCTAGGCGGAACGATGGCGAGAGCAGGTAATTGGAATACGCGGCCATGAAGGTAGCTTCCTCCCGATACGACGAGGTGGTGAAGGTGTTGGAAAAATTCCGGAAATAGTACGCCGCCAGCATGTACTGCTTCAGATGATAATAGGTATAAGCGTGGTGGAAATAGGCTTTTTCGGCCTCTTTGCCTCCGCGCAGCGTGTTAAGTACGAGGTCGAACAGGCCTTGCGAGCGCTGGTATTCGCCTTTTGCGTAGTATTCGTAGGCTTTTTTCAGAATAAGGTCGGCGTCTCCGCTGCTTCGGACGCGCTCGTATTCGCTTTTGCAAGCCCCCAAAAGGCTCAGGGCCAGCAGGAGCACAAACGTTTTTCTCATGGCGCGCAAAGGTACGGTGTTTTGCTACAAATTTGCAGAGTGGGTTTGTATCGGCTGCCCTTTAACGCACAAAGGCGAAGGCCCGTGCGTATGGCGCCCAAAAAGATGCTGGGGGTTGCCGGCAAGAAAAACCGTCCGACTTTGCGAGAGGCGCAACAGGTTCTGGCTTTGAAACACGTAGAAACAGGCCTCTGGCGTTATTTGCGCCAAAAAAATGGCCTGGTACCGGATAGTGCACCAGGTTTGCGCGACAAAACGGTTTTATCCATGAACAGAAAAGTACTCGCTGTAGTCCTTCTTGCGGTGGTTGTCCTGGGCACGATTGTGGCCTGGAAGCCGCTCAAGGCCATCTACTTTTCGGGTGTGCCCGACGAACTGCCGCGCCGATACCTTTACATCCCCACAGGGGCGACGTTTGAGCAGGTGGTGGATAGCCTGGTGCAGGGCGGCTTTCTGACCGACCGCAGCAGCTTTCTATGGTTGGCCGAGCGGATGAAATACCGCCGTGCGCAGATGCGCCCGGGCCGCTTTGCGATACAACCCGGCTGGAGCAATCGCCGCCTCATCCAGCACCTGCGCGCTGGCGAGCAGGCGCCGGTACGGCTGGTGCTCAACGTTGAGCGCTTGCCCGAAGATGTGGCCGCCCTGGCCGGCCAGGTGCTGGAAGCCGACTCCGCGGCCTTTGCCGCCGCCTTCGCCGACACCGAACTACTGGAAGACTTGGGCTACACGCCTCAGACGCTGATAGCCCTGTTTATTCCGAACACCTACGAACTGTTCTGGACGACCACACCCCGCGCTTTCTTAGAGCGCATGGCAAAAGAAAACAAGGCTTTTTGGGCCAAAAACAACCGACGACAAAAGGCCGAAGCCCTGGGCCTTACGCCCGTCGAGGTCTATACGCTGGCCTCCATTGTCGAGCGCGAGACCAACGCCGACAGCGAACGCCCTGCCATCGCCGGGGTCTATCTCAACCGCCTGCGCGTGGGCATGCCGCTACAGGCCGACCCCACTTGCGTATTCGCCACACGCGACTTTGAGGCCCGACGCGTTACGCTATACCACACGACTTTCGACTCACCATACAACACATACATTTACAAGGGCCTGCCACCCGGCCCTATCAGCATGGCGTCTATCAGCAGCATAGATGCCGTGCTTAATGCTGACAAACACGACTACCTGTTCTTTTGCGCCCGCCCTGACAACTCTGGCACTCACGTGTTTGCCGCCACTTATGCTGCGCATCTGGTCAACGCCCGTCGCTTTCAGGAGTGGGTGTCGAAGCAGGGTCGGTAATGCGTCATACCACTGGCCGGGCCAGATACCCGAGCGAGTGTCGTCCGCTGCCATTCGCCTTCGTCGGCTACCAGACGCCCGTCGTAGCATTCCGGTACGCTTTTGGTCAGGCTGATGGAATGGCTGCAAAGAGCCAATAGCGTTAACTTCGCCCGTGCCTTTGAGCCTCTACGTGCGGCTTTTTATATTCGTTTCAAAAAATTCAATCCATCCTGCGTCGTTCTTACGGCCTGTTTCTTTATTACTCACTACCATGACCTCTATACACCTCCTGTACGCTCCGGAAAACCGCGACTTAGCCGACCGCCTGACTGCCGACTTAGGCCGGGCAGGCATTGTGTTTGAGCACCATACGCTGCAACCCAACGAGCCAGCCGGTCGGCTGAGCGCCCGCATGGAAGCCACAGGCGGGCCGGTACTGTGGCTGCTGACCGACAATTTTTTAAAAAACCCACTCTGCATGGCCGGTGCCTGGAAGATGTACCAGACGCTTTCGGCGCAAAGGCGCCTGCTGACGGTGGTGGCCGACGGCCGCGAGCCACAACCGGACGGTACCTACCGGGCCGTGCCCACCCACTTCGATCGGGCCGGCGAGGTGGTGCGCTACATGAATTACTGGCAGGAGGTCTTCCTGAAAAGCACCGACCGCCTGCGCGACGCGCCCCTGGAGCAACGCGAGGCCTACGACCGCGAGGTGGAAGCCTATCGGCTGATAGCCAACGACATCGGTGAGCTGTTCACCGCCCTGCGCGAAGTAGGTTATGCGCGCTGGGATGCCTTCCGGGCCGACGACTACGCGCTGTTTTTCCAACACTTTGGTCTGCTCGACCGCTACCACGCCTACCGCGGGCTGGCGGCCTTAGACGCTGAAGCACCGCCCGCAACACCCGCAGAGGCTCCCGCCGCCAGCGCACCCATCGCGCCTCCTGTATTTAGCGGGCCCATCCGGCTCCAGCCCGTGGAGGCACCCGTAGAAGTGGCCGCCGAAGCGCCTGTGACCCAACCAGAACGCCTCTCCGCCCCGCCCACACAACCGGCCGAACCCGCCCCTGAGGAAGACGATGAAACAAGCATTCGCCAGGCCATCCGCGACGCCTGGACATGGATAGAAAAGGGCTACCCGCAGCGCGGCATCGAGATGCTGCGCCAGCTGACCGAACAACACCCCGGACACGCCATTGCCCTGGCCGAATACCACCGCGCCCGCGCCCACTTCGCTCAGCCCGAACCCGTAGCGACACCACCGGTGGAAAACCTTGCACCTCCGCCGCCCGCGTCCAAACCCTCGGCACCCTCCAACGGATACGCTCCCACCGAAGCCGATGCCTACAACGCCATGGGCGACAACGCCGCCGCCAAAGGCGACCACCTGCTAGCCAAATACTGCTGGGACCGCGTGGCCGACCTCGACCCTAACTATCCGGAAGTGTTCCGCAAATTAGCCGACCTGACCAGCGCCCACCTCCTGAACGACTACCCCGAAGCTGCCACCCATTACATCGAACAGGCTCTGGCTGCCGAACCCGACAATGCCGACTTGCACTACCGCTACGCTACGCTGCTGCGCGACCGCCTGAACCAACCCGACCGCGCCCGCCAGCTGTTCGGCGTCGTGGTGGCCCTCCGACCCGACCGCGCTGACGCCTGGCTGGCCTTAGCCGAACTGACGCACGCCGCCGGCGACCTCAGGCAGGCGCACGACCTATATCAACACGCCGGCTCGCTCGACCCACACCTGCGCACCGCCGAACGCGACGCCTTCTTCGCACTACCCGCGCCAGAAACGCCGCCGGCACCCATGCCCGAACAAGCACAGCCCACCGCCGAAGCACCCGAACAGCGCCCTACGCAGGTACTCACCGTGCTCATCACCGGCGCCACCTCGGGCATCGGCCTGGCCACCGCAGAGATATTCGCCCGCCACGGACATCGCCTCCTACTGGTCGGACGCCGCGCCGACCGCCTGGAGGCCCTGCGCGAACGCTTCGCCCAAGAGCACCCCAACGCCGCCGTACTGACACTGCCCTTTGATGTGCGCAACGCCAGCGCCGTTGCTGAATACCTCAACCACCTGCCCGAAGGCTGGGAGGAAATAGACGTGCTCATCAACAACGCCGGCTTGGCCAAAGGCCTGGCGCCTATTCACGAAGGCAGCCTGGAACACTGGGACACGATGATTGACACCAACATCAAGGGGCTGCTCTATGTAACGCGCGCTGTGGCGCCCGGCATGGTGCAGCGCCGCCGTGGGCACATCATCAATGTCAGCTCCAGTGCCGGCAAGGAGGTGTACCCGAACGGCAATGTCTATTGCGCCACCAAATTTGCCGTGGAGGCCCTCACACGCGGCATGCGCCTAGACCTGCACGCCTACGGCATCCGCGTCAGCCAGGTCAGCCCAGGCCATACGGAAGACACCGAGTTTGCCCTGACGCGCTTCGACGGCGACGCCGAACGCGCCCGCATCTATGAGGACTTTCAGCCGCTCAAGGCCGCCGATGTGGCCGAAGCCATCTATTTCATCGCCACACGACCGTCGCACGTGAACGTGCAAGACATCTGGATGTACAGTACTCAACAGGCGTCGGCCACGCTGATTGACCGCTCCGGGCGGCCCTGACTACTCGAGCATTACGCTCACATCGCATCTGCTTGCCAGAAGACGACCGGACACGCCGCACGGATGCAAGGCCTCATGAAATAACCCCCACCTGCGCAGCCCACTGCTGTCCTGACGATTTTCTCTGGCCTGTTGGCCCAACGAACGCTGCGTTCTACTTTCGCCGCATGGAACGCGACGTACTGCTGTGGGCCCTGACGCTGGCTGCCATGATTTATGGCGGGCTGTGTGCGCTTTTCTACTTCGGACAGGACTTCTTCTTCTTTCGTCCTGAGCGGCTGCCGAGGTGGTTTGCTTACGAGTACCCGTTCCCGTTTCAAGAAATCAACTTCGACATGGAAGACGGCGGCGTGGTGAACGCGCTGCATTTCCAGATACCCAACAGCAAGGGGGTGGTGTTTTACATCAAAGGCAATTCGCGCAGCATCAAAGGCTGGGGTAAGTTTGCCCGTGATTTCGTGGGAAAGGGTTACGATTTTTTCATCATGGACTTTCGAGGCTTTGGCAAAAGCCGGGGCCGCCGCACGGAAAGCATTCTGTACAGCGATCTGCAGCAGGTGTACAAATGGCTGGCTGTGCGCTACGGCGAGGAGTGCATGGTGTTGTATGGCCGCTCATTAGGCAGTGGGCTGGCGGCTCGGATAGCCTCGTGGAATAACCCCAGGCTGCTCATTCTGGACTGCCCTTACTATTCTTTTTTATACCATATTCGCCGCTACGGCTTCTGGCTTCCGCTGCACTGGCTATTGCGCTACCACATCCGAACCGATTTGTTTATCCGGAAAGTGCAGTGTCCCATTTATATCCTGCACGGGCGGCGAGACCGTCTTATACCGTATCGGCAGAGCGAGATGCTTCGGGCCTTAGTGCCCGATAACATTCAACTCATCCCGATAGAGAACGCCGGGCACAATAATCTGCCGGAGTTTCCTGAATATCACGATCACCTCTACGACATTTTGCACACGCAGCCAGCGACCCGTCGGGTGGCATGAGCGGCTGGGCATCATAGGCTGGGCGGACGCCCCTACGTACCGAATACATCAGTAATCATACCATGAGTGTCGAAATCCTGCTGACCATCCTCATTCTCGTAGGCGCGATTGTGTTGTTTGCCACCGAGGTGGTGGCCATTGACGTAACGGCCATGCTCGTTATTGGGGCGTTGGTACTGGCGGGTGTTCTGACGCCTGCAGAGGGGCTGGCGGGTTTCAGCAATACGGCGGTGGCTACGGTGGCAGCCATGTTCGTGCTGAGTTCGGCAGTGGACAAGAGCGGAGCGCTGCACCCGGTGATGGCTTTTTTGGAGCGGCTCTTCCGGCGCAGTTACTGGCTGGGGGCGGGTGTTATGCTGGCTTCAGTGGCTTTTTTTTCGGCATTTATCAACAACACACCAGTGGTGGCGCTTTTCATTCCGGTGGTATTGTCGTGCTGTCGGGCCATTCAGGCCAGCCCGGAGAAGTTGCTCATTCCGATATCGTTTGCTTCTATGTTTGGCGGGGTCTGCACGCTGGTGGGTACCTCGACCAACATTCTGGTCAGCGACCTGGCGGCCCGAAACGGGCTGGGGGCCTTCGGCATGTTCGAGATGACCCGCATGGGGCTGGTATTTGCGCTGTGTGGATTTGCGTATCTGCTGTTCGTCGGCTGGCCGCTGTTGCCGGGGCGCAAGCCGAAGCAAAGCATTGAGGAGAAATTTCACTTAGGGGAATATGTAACGAACATCGTACTCCAGGCGGGTGCCCCGTCCGTTGGCACGACGGTCAAGACTTCTCCTTTGGTGACGGAATTAGGCGTGGAAATCATCCAGGTGCGCCGGGGCAATCAGCGTTTTTTTTCGCCTGCGGAAGATTTTGTGCTGCAGGAAGGCGACGTGTTAAAGGTAAAGGGCAATGTGGAACAGATGCGCAAATTACAAAAGCGTAACCGCGTACTGGTGCAGCCCTTGCCCAACCAGGATACGCTGCCCAAATCGGGCATTGGCCTGGCCCTGCATGAAGTGGTGGTGTTACCGGAGTCCGACCTGGCGGGCAAGCGCCTTTCGGAGGTGGATTTTGAGGCCAAATTTGGCAACGCCGTTTTTTTGGGCGTGCGCGGCCGCAAGGGGCTGGAGCACCGCTTGCTGAGCGACTGGAAACTGAGCGCCGGCGATTGCCTGCTGCTCGGCTCGCCTAAAGACCAGTCCGAACTGTTGCACCGCAAATACCCGGACCTGTTCGTCATCAGCCACACCGACTACACGGATTTTTTGCGCAAAGAGGCGCTCATCTCGGCAGCCGTGATCATCAGTGTCATTAGTGTGGCTACTTTTGAAATCATCCCTATCGTAACGGCATCCCTGTTGGGCTGTCTGGTGCTCATCCTCACGCGCGTCATCACGCCTGAGGAGGCTTACCGAAGCGTCAGCTGGAAGGTTGTGCTGCTGTTGGCCGGCTCGCTCAGCTTAGGTCTGGCCTTGGAAAAAACCGGTGCAGCGCGACTTGTAGCCGAACAGATACACACCTTGGGTGGTGCCGTTAGCCCAGTCGTCGTGCTTAGCGTAGTCTATCTGTTCGCCAGTTTGCTGACGGAGGTGATGTCGAACAATGCCACCGTAGTCCTGTTGGCCCCCATTGTTATTGCTGTAGCGGAGTCCATGGGCGTATCAGCCCGGCCTTTTCTGATGGCCATTACCTTCGCTGCCTCGGCCAGCTTCATGACGCCCATTGGTTACCAGACCAATACTATGGTATATGCCGCTGGCAACTACACGTTTCGCGACTTCTTCCGCGTGGGAGCACCGTTAAACCTGCTGTTCTGGCTCCTGGCCAGCCTGCTGATACCGATATTCTTTCCTTTTTAAATAAAGGAACAGACAGCCCTCACCGGTTCCTAAGCTGAGTGTGGGCCAAAAGCCGTATGTAAGGGTGCATCGGTTGGCTCCGGTGGGCATTCGTCGGGTAAGGTCGCCGGGCAGACGCTTTTGCCCGTGAATTTTCCTCTATTTTCGCCCCCTAAACGGCACTATCGAAACATGACGCTACAAATCCGCACATTCGACGAATATCAGACGGCCTACGAACGCTCCGTGCGCGACCCGGAGGGCTTCTGGGCTGAGCAGGCCGCTACCTTTCGCTGGCACAAGCCCTGGCGCAAGGTGTTGGAGTGGAACTTCCGCGAGCCGCGCGTCCAGTGGTTCATTGGCGGCAAACTCAACATCACTGAAAACTGCTTGGACCGCCACTTAGAAGCACGCCCTGACCAGGTGGCCCTCCTGTGGGAACCTAACGACCCTAAACGAAGGCCGCGCCGCCTGACCTATCGGCAGCTGTACGGCCTGGTATGCCAGTTCGCCAATGCCCTTAAAGCCCAGGGGGTGCGCAAGGGCGACCGCGTGTGCGTGTACATGCCTATGGTACCCGAGTTGGCCGTAGCCGTGCTCGCCTGCGCGCGCATCGGCGCCGTGCATTCGGTCGTCTTTGCCGGCTTTAGTGCCGTGGCTCTGGCCGACCGCATCAAGGATGCCCAAGCCAAAGTCGTCATCACCGCCGACGGCAACGCCCGCGGACCGAAAAACATCGCCGTCAAAGCCGTTGTGGACGAAGCCCTCTCGCTGGGCTGCGACAGCGTCGAGCGCGTCATCGTCCTGCGCAACACTGGCGACGGGGTACCTATGACACCAAAGCGCGACCTGTGGTGGCACGACGTCATCAAAGGCAAACGCAAAACCTGCCAGGCCACCATCGTGGACAGCGAGGACATGCTCTTCATTCTCTACACCTCCGGCTCCACAGGCAAGCCTAAAGGCGTGGTGCACACCCACGGCGGCTACATGGTCTATACCGAATTCACGTTCCGCAACGTCTTCCAGTACCAGCCCGGCGACATCTATTGGTGCACGGCCGACATCGGCTGGATTACCGGCCACTCCTACATCGTCTATGGCCCGCTGCTGGCCGGCGCTACCACCCTTATGTTTGAGGGCATACCTACCTACCCCAACCCGGGGCGTTTCTGGGACGTAGTGCAACGCCACAAGGTGAACATCTTCTATACCGCTCCCACAGCCATTCGTGCCCTCATGGCCGCTGGCGATGAGTGGGTCAAAGGCCGCCGCCTCCCGTCGCTGCGCGTATTGGGCACCGTAGGCGAACCGATCAACGAAGAAGCCTGGCGCTGGTACCACGAGCGCGTGGGCAAAAAGCGCTGCCCCATCGTGGATACCTGGTGGCAAACCGAAACCGGCGGCATCCTCATCAGCCCGCTGGCCGGCATCACACCACTCAAACCCTGCTACGCTACCCTACCTCTGCCCGGCGTGCAGCCTTGCATCGTGGACGCCAACGGCAACGAACTGGAAGGGCCTAACGTCGAAGGCATGCTCTGCATCAAATTCCCCTGGCCCAGCATCCTGCGCACCACCTTCGGCGACCACGAACGCTGCCGACAGACCTATTTCGCCGCCTTTCCGGACAAGTACTTCACCGGCGACGGCGCCCGCCGCGATGCCAACGGCATGTACCGCATCATCGGTCGCGTGGACGACGTCATCAACGTCTCCGGGCACCGCATCGGAACCGCCGAAGTTGAAGACGCCATTAACAAAGCGCCTAACGTCGTCGAGTCTGCCGTCGTGGGCTACCCGCACCCCATCAAAGGGCAGGGCATCTACGCCTACGTCATCGCCGCCGGCCCCGTAGGCGACCTCAACGCTTTTCGCCAGGCCGTGCTCGATACCGTGACCCACGAAATCGGCCCCATCGCCAAACCTGATAAAATACAGGTGGTGCCCGGCCTGCCCAAAACCCGCTCGGGCAAAATCATGCGCCGCATCCTGCGCAAAATCGCCGAAGGCGACACCTCTAACTTAGGCGATACCACCACCCTGCTCAACCCTGAAGTGGTGGACGAAATCAAGAGTGGAGCGCTCGCCTGACGACCAGCCGGGCTAAAATAAGGACTACATGCCGGAAAGCGCCTGAAAGCGCACCTCCTCCACGGCCTGCCGTATCTTTTCCAAATACTCCGCCAGATGCTGCGCGTTGAGCGAGCCGAGCCAGTATCTGAAGCACCTGCACGGGGGCGGGTATGTTTTTTTTCGGTTTTGCTGCACAAGGGTTGGGCTTTGCTCGAAATATCGAAGGGTGATTTTGTCGTTGCTTGCCTCGCCTCGTAAATGTCCCTACCTTAGCCCTCTATTACCCACTCAATCCTCCTGCTTGCCTATGACCACTCACACTGCCCAACTCGTTGACGTTCACCAGCGGCGCATTTATCCAGCCGCTATTGTTGTAGAAAACGGCCGCATCCGGAGCATTCGCCAGATGCCGGAGGCTCCTGCGGATGCAGGCTATGTGCTGCCGGGTTTTGTGGATGCGCATGTGCACATTGAGAGCAGCATGTTGCCGCCGGCGGAGTTCGGCCGTCTGGCCGTGGTGCACGGCACTGTGGCTACGGTGTCGGACCCGCACGAAATTGCCAATGTGTTGGGTGAGGCGGGCGTGTTGTACATGCTGGAGGAAGCGAGGCGTTCGCCGGTGAAGTTTTGTTTTGGTGCGCCGTCGTGTGTGCCGGCCACGTCGTTCGAAACGGCCGGCGCAACGTTGGATGTGGCGGCGGTAGAGCGGTTGTTGCAGCGACCCGATATTGGCTACCTGTCGGAGATGATGAACTTTCCCGGTGTGCTGCACGCCGAGGCGCAGGTGATGGCCAAGATCCGGACGGCACAGCGCATCGGCAAGCCCATAGATGGGCACGCGCCCGGCCTGCGCGGCGAGGCGGCCCAGCGGTATTTTGAGGCGGGCATTACGACCGACCACGAGTGCTTTAGCTTTGAGGAAGGTCGCGAAAAGGCGCTGCTGGGCGTACGTATCCTCATTCGCGAGGGCAGTGCGGCGCGCAACTTTGAGGCGTTGTGGCCGTTGCTGCTGGAGTTTCCGCAGCAGGTCATGTTTTGCAGTGACGATAAGCACCCCGACGACCTGCTGCGCGGGCACATAGACCGCTTAGTGGCGCGCGCTGTGGCCAAAGGCTGCGACCTGTTCGATGCCCTGCGCGCGGCCTCGGTCAATCCGGTACAGCACTACGGTCTGCCAGTAGGGTTGCTGCGCGAAGGCGACCCGGCCGACTTCATCCGCGTGCGCGATCTGACGGACTTTCGCGTGCTGGAGACGTACATCGGCGGCGAGTGCATAGCAGCTAACGGCCAGAGCCTGTTGCCGCATCAGCCGGCGCATACGCCCAATGCCTTTGTGGCGCAGCCTAAACGACCGGAGGACTTCCGGCTGCCGGCTCGCGGCGCCGGCATCGTGCGCCTCATCCGTGTGTGGGACGGGCAAATCATCACCGGCAGCGAAGAGGGCCGCGCCCGTGTGCAGGACGGGCTTCTGATGGCTTACCCGGGGCAGGATGTGCTCAAAATCGCCGTCGTCAACCGCTACGCCGACGCACCGCCCGCGGTGGGCTTCGTCAGTGGTTTTGGTTTGCAGCGCGGTGCCGTAGCATCCAGTGTGGCCCATGACTCGCACAACATCGTAGCCGTTGGCACCGACGACGCTTCGCTGTGTGCTGCCGTCAACGCCGTCATCGAAGCGCGCGGAGGCATCAGCGCCACCGACGGCCAGGGCAATACGCGCGTGTTGCCGCTGCCTATTGCCGGGCTGATGAGCCCCGACAATGGCTATACAATGGCCCATAACTACGCCGCCCTGGACGCCTGGACGCGCGAAACGCTCCATTGCCCGCTGCAAGCACCCTTCATGACGCTGTCCTTCCTGGCGCTTCCCGTCATTCCGGTGCTGAAAATGACCGACCTGGGGCTGTTCGACGTGGAACAGTTCCGGCACGTGGAGGTGGAGGTGCATTTTTGAATGCGATAACACACGCCCCCATCCCAGACGCAGAGCCAATGGCACTTCGCCCGTATCCGCGTACATTTGCCGCCATGTGGGGCCGTTCATGGCGTATTTACGCCTCTTTCGATGCGTCGGACATCCAGACGGCGGACGATTTTTGCCGACACCTGACTCAGGCGTTGGAAGGCTATGAGCTGGTTTTTTGGAACCCTATGGCGGTGGCGGAGGAGGATTATCGGCGTGAGGCGACGGAGTTTCTGGAGCAGGCCGACCTGTTTGTGGCCTGTTTGTCGCCGCGCTATCTGGATACGCCCAACGTGCGCTGGGAGGTAGAGAAGGCCGTGCAGGAGTATCGGCGCCGGAGCGGAGCGCTTCAGGTGTTAGTGCTGATGGTGCGCGATGCGTTTGTGCCGGCGGTGCTGACGGGTTTTCCGGTTTCGCCTTCACCTCATGAGCCGGTGGAGGGTGGTTTGGTCGGTCGGGAGAGCCAGTTGAAGCGCTCGGCGGCGCGCGCTCGCGATCTGCTGCTGGGGGTGGTCCGTTCGCAGGAGTTGTTTCCGCTGCCGCAAGGGCCGGCCTTTGCGCTGACGTTCGAGGATGTGCGCGAGCGCCTGCTGGTGTGGCTCCAGCATTGCGATCTGGGACCGCTGTTCGAGTTGCTCAAGCGCCTCTTCCACCCGGAACGCACGCCCGACGACCTGTTCCAGTTAGAAGATGCCTTCGCCGAATGGCGCCAGCAAAGCCAGCGCAGCAAACTGTCGTTCGAGACCTTCCGCCAGACGATGGAGGCCATCCGCTTAGACCTCGGCCACGTCATCACGCGCATTGACGCGCACCGCTTCCGCGACGGCTGGCCCAGCATCTTCGCCAACGGCTACTACGGCTGGACGCCATTGCCCACACCGCCCGACACACTGGCAGGCCTGTTTTTGCCTTTTGGCGAAATCCACATCCCCGACACGCTCAACCTGCCTACGCAGGCGCGCAACGACGAAATCTGGGAAGGCGTAGGTACGCTCACCCTGCAACAGCAGCAGGAATTCCGACGCCACCTGCTGTTGGCTCAGGACGCCCTCGGCGCCGGCCATTACGCCCGCGCGCACACCCTGTGCGAACATGTGCGCACCCACATTGACCCGCAATCGGCCCAGCTGTACGAGATGCTGCTGATTTCGTTTTTGAAAAAAGAAAACCCGGACCGCATCATCCACGACGCTACCTATGGCACCAACAGCAAACTCAACCAGGTCATCGTCTATGCCGGGCGCTTTGCCGAATACCAGCGGGCGGGCAAATGCCCCTCAGAAGCCGGAACGTACAACTTGAAGGCCACCGCTGAAGCGCTCTCGCACGCATTGCTGCGCCTGTACAGCACCTTTGAAAACGACTACATTCTCCATACCGGCCGCCACAGCACGGAAGTTCCCGACAATCGGGCCACCGTGGCGCGCATCATTCAGACGGCCATGACGCTGTACCGAACGGTACACCCCTACCGCGGCTTTCTGGAACTGGCCGTCAATGAAATGTGCAATGGCGGCAAATACGACTACATCCGGCGTGTGGAAATCATCAACGACGAATTTCGCTTTGCCTCGCACGAGGATTTTGGTATTGAAAGCGAAATCCGCGAAGTCATTGGCATGTTGGAGGCCATTTCTAATACCGACGATGATGCGCTGATGAACCGCCAGCTGCGCGAAAACCTGCTGTTCAACCTGCGGGCCAAGCGCGTGCGCCTGCAGGCGCAGGTGGCGGAAGAACAGCGCCGCTACGTGCAGTTCACCGACCTGTACGAGTCCGTGCTCGAATTGGTGGATGCCGCTCTGTTGGGCTACAAAATCTTCGGCGATGAGGGCTACACCGACGATGAGTCCTTCCTGCGCTTTGCTGTTGAGCAGCTGTTGCCCGACCTGCTGCTGCCCACGGCTTCGAGCACGCCGCCAAAGGCCATCGGCAACCTGATGTGGTTCATCTTAGACGAGCGCGGCCAGTTGCGCCCCCACCCCGAATGTGAGCGCTTCCGCTTCGACGCCGTCGGCGTAGTGGCCAAAATCATCCGCGACCACGCGGGCCGCGCCGGCTGGATGCAGGTGCAGCCCAACCTCGTGGAGGCCGTCCACCGGCAGTTTGTCGCCCGTGCTGACCAGCGCTACGAAGACATGCGCCGCCAGCTGGAATACACCGACTTCCGACGCCCCGACCCCATCGAGGCGCGCAGAACCATCATCCAATGCCTACACGAGTGGAAGAGCGCCTGGCTTGCCCTGCCCGACCGCGCAGCCCCCTTGCTCCAGCGCATCCTGCTGGAATTGCTCGGCGAACGCGCCCTGCTGTGGATGCAATTCTCGCCCTTCCGCTTAGAAACCCTGCCCGAAAGCTTAGCTATGGGCTACGACGCCGTCACAGAAATGCGCACCGCCTTAGAAGGGCCGTCCAACCTGCCTCAAGAGGTGGCGCTGCGCATCCTGAACCACAACCTCTTCCGCAAACACATCCTGCCCAACTACCAGAAAATACCCCCCGGCGACGAACGCCGACGCTACGAGGTAGCCGAACTTCTGCTCGAAGCCCTGCACCAATACCGCGACCTGCACCCGGACCCTGACCTGCTGCAATTCGTCTTCGACGAACTGACGCTCGAACACAAACTGCGCTGGATAGACGTGGAGTCCGAAACCGGCCAACTCCTACCTTGGCCCGCCGAAATGCCCTTTGGTCTCAACCCACCTGACATCCTGCGCCAGATCGTCCGCCAGCTGCCCGACCGTTTTCCGGCCATGGAAGCGCGCCGACGCATCGCCCAGCGCCGGTTTGCCGAAGAAGAAAAACGCTACTACCGCGAAATCAGCCCCATCCTGCCCGAAAATAAACGTATCGAGCGCGAAATCGCTATCGGCATTATCCGAAAGCTCAAAAGCGTTTTCCGACTCTATCCCAACCCCGACTTTCTGCATCTCCCCTTAAAAGAATTGGAAGGCAAAGGGCGCATCCGATGGAACAGCTACTTCCTCGGCCTGCTGCCCCTGCCGGGCAACCACTATGAAAACCGCTTCTTCAACTTTGACTACCTGGTGGAACGCAGCGAAGTACGCGCCTACATCAAAACCGCCGAACAGTGGATGGCGCACGTGGCCGCACAGGGGCTTTAAGCAAGGAATAGTTCTTTACCCCCTTCAATCCGAGGCGACATCTCCGCCAAAAGGCGACATCTCCGCCAAAAGGTGTCGTCTCCGGACTTAATCGGGCCACGTTCACACCCTACACTATTGTTCTTCGGGTCGTCCGAGTATCTGGCCTTTTTCGTACTGTTGTCGGAGCAGGGTTTCTTCGCGGTGGTCGTCGTCGGTGAAGGCGGGTTCGTCTAAGCGTTTCAGGTCGGGTTGTCCGGCATCCATCCATGCGGAGTACCAGGCGGAGGCGACGGCGAGGATGGCGGCGCGCATCTGGCGTTCGACCATACCACTGAGGGCCTGCTGGTAGGCGGCAGCATAGTCGGGGCAAGGGACGATGACGACGGTGCGCCCGCGGGTTTCCGGGCATTTTTGCTGGTCGGCGGGGTATTGTCGGCTCAGGCGGCGCTCAATGGTCAGCACGCTATCCACCAGGGCATGGCTGCGCAGGACGACGCTCCAGTAGTGGTCGGTGGCGTTGCCGATGTGTTGGGGTTTGCCCACGAAGTAGTCGTATTGTTCGTCGGCGAAGAGTTCGGGGATGCGGCTTTCCCAGAGGGCATGAATGCCCAGCTGGCCGGTTTTCTGGCCGTTGTAGTTGCTGGTGGTGTGCAGGGGTACGTGTGCGTCGCCGATGTAGTGCCCTATGTCGGCACACAGACGAAGGATACGTTTAGGGTCGCGGCGTCGGAAGGCGTTGGTGAGGTCGCGCTGCATTTTTTGCAGGTGCCAGGGCAGGACGCCGTGGGCCGAGAGGGTTTCGGTGAAGAAGGCTGCTTTTAGGGTCGGAGCTGGCAGGTCATGAGTGTCTAAGAAGTGCGCTAACGTGTCGGGGTCGAGCCGGTGGTCGGGGTCTGAGAAGGCTGTAGCCACGTGCCGGGTGAAATAGGGGCGCCAGGGGCTCGCCGAGTCGGTAGTAGTATTTCGTTTGGAGCTATACAGCAGCACGGTATCGCCTGCAGTGGTGATGCCGAACACTTCGGCGTAGCGCAGGAGGGCTTCGGGGAAGGTGCGCGGCAAGTCGGCAAAGGGAGGCTCGCCGTATTCGTCTAAGTCAATGTAATGGCGCGGCCCTTCGGCCAGCACGGCGTAGCGGCGCATGTCGGCGTCGGTGGCGTGGTCGGCCAGCCAGTCTATGTGCCGTTTGAAGAAAACCATCATCTCGGGCGGCAGCGTCATGACTGCCAGCCGATTGATGCGGCGATGAGCAAAGAACCCCCACGCCGGCGAACTGGCCGCACAGCCCGACCACCCGTGCCCGTTGCACGCAGAAGATGAAACCGGCGCCTGGCGCCCCGACAGGCTCAGCAGGGCGCATATCACCAAAGCCGTTAAATACCCGAAACGCATAGGTCTATGATGGAACGGCTATAAAGGTAAAACTGCCCACTGCAAACCGGCCCTGTTTTTAATTTTCCTCCCCCATTCTTCACCTGGCCCTACGCAAGGCTGCTGTCGAGCAAAAGGCTTAAGAACCACAGAGGTATTGCTCTCTGTGTTTGTGTGCATCCCCTCAGCGGTGAAAAGGGAAGATCCCGGAGCCTACAGGCATCTCAACCGTGCGTAACGTCTGTTTTCACTTCCCACTCGTTGGCCCATCTATCAGGTGCACCGTCCAGGCCTCGGCACGACGGGCGAAGAGTGTTTTGGTGCGCGCCCATGTGCGCTGAAAGAGTTCGGACTGGCGATAGCGCTCTAAGGCGGCTTCGTCGTCCCAGAGGCTCAGGGTAAAGAGGGTGTTGGGGTCATCGGTGCATTGGAGCAGTTCCATGTGCTGGCAACCCGGAAAGGCCCGAATTTGGTGTTTGCTTTCTTCAAAGACCTCTTGAAGGAAGGTTTGCAGCCCATCAGGGCGAAAGGTCATTTTGACGATGCGTTTAATCATAATTGTGGCGGCGCGTGCCGCAAAGGTAGCTTGCAAAGACTTTGAGCCGAATGCGTTAAAAAGACCGTAATCTTGCTGCCTGTTTTTTTCACCAGCCCAAGTTGTACCCGATTTATGTTTTCGTCTGCGCCAAAGTTTCTGGGTTTGCGCCCAAAAGCCTCGTGGGTAGCTGCTTTTCAGGCGGCGGCCCGCTTTCCGGAAGGTCTGACACCCGGTGATGTGCCGTTGGCATTAGACAGCAGCCTGACGCAGTGGTGGGCGGGCAGTGCTGCACTGGCTGCCGACGCGGGCTATTCGGCGGCAGAGCGCTATTGTATCCGCTTAGCATTTCTATGGAAGCTTTACCGGGCTTTTGAGGCATTCGGCTTTGGCGCGCAGGTCGCTGAGCGTATTGCCAACGCTGTGTTGGACGTCGTGGAAGAAACCCCTGCCGCCAGCCGCCCGACAGAGGCTGCCGGTCTGACGGCCGTGGCGGCATTTCCTGAAGCTTTGCTGACACACCTGAAAGCCGTGCACGACTATTACACGACGCACGCCCTGCTTCAGGAGGAGGTGCTGGAAAGCACGGAGGCGACACCCGCGCCGCTGCTACTGCCGCTGAGCAGCGCAGGATTTTTGTGCACGGTGGTGTTGCCGGCCGATATGGAGGTCGGTATGGCACGCGCGCTGTGGCGGCAGTTCATGCGCGAAAACACAGCCGTGCGCCTCATCACCTTAAGAGCCGATGCTGCCGCCCGCGAAGCCGCCGAAACTGCCGACCCGATTTTCTTCGCTCCCGGCGGCGGCCAAAAGCCGGGCCGATGCCTGTGGGCGCAGCCGGCGGGCCTCATGCCCGATATCCATCAATGGCTCCAGCAGCAGGGATATGCTCAGCCCGACCAGGCCCGTTGCATCGTACTGAGGGCCAACGGCACCCTGAGCACAGTGCTGACCAAAACCGACGTCATTGACGACTTCGCTCTCTCGGAAGCCTTCTTCAACGCTTGCTAAACCTGCTCTCACACATGTGCCGATCCTCTTTTTTCCTCGCCATAGCCCTGCTGGCCGCTCCTTTCCTCGCACCAGCCCAGCGGCAGTCCATCCTGACCATCGAGGAAATCAGCCGCAACAGCGGGCGCGTCCTTCCGGTGCCCGAAAGCGGGCTGGCCATCGTGGACATCAATAGCAAACTACGCATCGCGTCCAACCCGGAAGCCATACGCGCCAGAGCACTGGAACTGGCCGGCAAGGCACAACTCGACCGCGAGCTGCGCGACAAAATCAACCGCATCGAGCGCGTCTTGCGCGAACAGGAGCGCTTAGTGTTCTACATCCGCCAGGCCATCGAAACCCCTCAGCGCCAACCCGACTCCCTGCTGATGCTGCTGCGAGCCACCATGCGCGACATCGGCGCCGACACGCTGCTGCGCGCCCGATACAACCAGTACAGCCGCGAATACACCGATCGCCTGCGCGCCGACCCCTCGCTGCGCGAACGCGAAGACCGCTTCCTCTACATCCTGGGCCGATACAGCGAAACACTCGACAGCCTGCGCGGCGAACTCCGTACCTTAGAAAAAACCGCCCGCGTCCGCTTCAGCCTGCGCGCCTTCCGAAAAGACCGCAGCGGCGGCATGCGCCTGCACATCGAAAACTTCGACCTCTTCGAACAGGGCCAATTCTACGAAGTAGAAAACTGGGCGCTGATGATCAACCCCGAACAACTGCAGCAACTGCAAAACCTCCAAAGCCTGGCCTCCTCCCTCAACCAGGGCAGCGAAAAAGCATTGCAAGACTTCCGCGACAAACTCTTCCAGATGCTGCCCGCCTTAGCCTGCTTAGAGCAATTCCCTACGGAACTCCGCCTGGCCAGCGAAACCATCCCCGCCGACGTGCGCACCATCCTCGACCGCAGCTGGAACGATGCTCGGCAACAACTCGACCTGCTGCGCAATGAACTCACCACGCTCTCGCTCACCGCCGATGCTTACGACGTCAAGGCGCGCTGGGCCGCCCTGCGCTTCCACGCCGACAGCCTCTACCACAGCACGCTGGGCAATCTTATGGCGCTGCCCCAAACCAACGCACATGTGCGCAACCTACTCCAATGTGCCGAACAAACGCGCACCGACATCGAACGCATAGACCGCTTCATCCGCGCCTTCCCGGAAACGTATCTGCGCAAAGTCTATCTCGCCTGCGACGAACTGGCCAACGAAGTGCTGAGCTTCGACCTGGCCCAAATACCCGAAACCGGCCTCCTGGACCTGGCCTACACAGGCCGGCGCGAAGAGGGCGACGAACTGCTCATCCAGGCCCTGCTGGTACCCGAAGGCGACACCGCCACCCGCCGGCGCTACACGGTCATCGAAGAGCGCACGGCAGTGATGACGGTAACCGGCCCGCGCGCTGTACCGCGTGTGGGGCTGATGATGGCCAATCCCTATACGCTCCAGCAGCCCGATGCCGCGCAATTTCGCTTCACCCCCTCGGCCGCGCTGTTGGTCAAATTCGGCAGCCGGCGCTCGCACTTCTATAACCGCTTCCTCGACCCCGGCATCGGTATCGTGACGGCTTCGCCCGACTTCTCTTTAGACGGCATTCCCGAATTCGGCGCTGGCCTGGCTGCCACACTCTTCCGCGACATCGCCAGCGCAGGTTGGTGCTGGAATTTTGGACTAAACAAGCCTTTCTACTTCCTCGGCATCAATCTGCCCTTCAACCTGCCGGGCATGCCCGTAGGCACGGCGCGCTGAACATCGCCGCAATAGCACCACCGGTGGCAAAGCCTAACCCTTCAGTTGACCATAGCGGCCAACTGGGAGAACAGCCCCGACATCTGCTCCAAGCGCTCGTAGTTGACCGCATAAAAGATGAATTTTCCCTCGCGGCGCGTCTTGACTACACCCGCCCGTCGCAGCAAAGACAGATGCTGGCTGGTCAAACTCTGCTCCATACGCAACTGTACATACAGGTCGGTAACAGTCATCTCGCCCTGCGTGTGCATGTACTGGAGCATCTTCTGCCGCAACGGGTGCCGAATGGCACGCACTACGGCCAGAGACTTGTCTAAGTCCACGCTGTTCAGATAAGGCACCGTTACGGCTACCTTTTCGGTTTTTGCTTTTCCCATAGTATGATGTTTTGAATTAGCGAACACCTGGTTTTACATATGTTTTAATACGGCCAAAATTATGCCATACCCCTGGAATAGCCAGACCTTATATGTTTTTTTTTTCAACTATACGGCTCGTAGTGTCAGGGGTGAAGCCCTTCTGTCGGAACAGACCGGCGCCGCGCAACTTCGCCCGCAATGCTTGTAAAGTTGCGCAAAGTGCCAGACCTTGCGCCGCTTTTGGCGAGATAAGGCACTCTTCGTTATGAGCCGCAAAAACAAGTTGCAAAAATTTGCCGATGTTCTTTCGTTTCCCAATGTGTACGAATGCTACGACGTGCAGCACCCTTCGCTTGTAGGCGTAGGCATGCAACCCGTTGACCTGAAGGGACGTTGGCGAACGGCACACTTTCACAACGAAAACCCCATCGTGCTGGAACTGGCCTGCGGCGGCGGCGAATACACCGTGGCCTTGGCACAACAGTTTGCCAACCACAATTTTATCGGTGTGGACATCAAAGGCAACCGCATCTGGCGCGGCGCCAAAACCGCCTTAGAAACTGGCCTGACCAACGCCGCCTTCCTGCGCACGCGCATTGAAGTCATCGAGTACTTCTTTGCCCCCGGCGAAGTGGACGAAATCTGGATTACCTTCCCTGACCCGTTTCCGCGCCCCAGCAAAGTCAACCGCCGCCTAACATCGCCATTTTTTATAGAAAAATACCGCCGCATCCTGCGGCCGGGTGGCCTCGTACACCTCAAACACGACGACCCGGATTTCTTCCGCTTCACGTTGGACACGGTGGCCAACGACCCGCGCTGCCGACTGCTGTACGCCGACGACGACATCTACGCCCACCCGCTGCCCTGGCCCGAACTGGGCATCCGCACGCGCTACGAAAGCATGCACTTAGCCGAAGGCAAAACCATCAAATACGCGCGCTTTCAAATACACTGAATACTTCGGCGCCCCTCTCCTCTTTTCAAACGACCTTAGCAACTGCTTTCTCACCAGCTCTTCTTCGCTCTATGGCCCACCCACTCCGCGTTGGCATCACCGGCGGCATTGGCAGCGGCAAGACGATGGTCTGCCGGCTGTTTGCCGTGTTGGGCATTCCGATCTATGACGCGGACTACTGGGCCAAATGGCTCATGGAGCACGACCCACAGGTGCGCAAGGAAGTAATCGCCCTTTTAGGCCCAGAGGCTTATCGCCCCGATGGCGCCTACGACCGCACCTATGTGGCCCCACGTGTCTTTGCCGATGCGGCGCTGCTGGCCGCGCTCAACGCCGTCGTGCACCCGGCGGTGGAGCGCCACAGCCGCGAGTGGCACGAGCAGCAGGCGCAAACGGGTTGCCCTTACACGCTTAAGGAAGCTGCTTTGCTCGTCGAGAGCGGCAGCCATCGCTTTCTGGATGCGCTCATCGTCGTAACGGCGCCCGAGGCGGTGCGCATCCGCCGCGTCATGGCACGCGATGGCGCCACTGAGGCAGACGTGCGTGCGCGCATGCAACGCCAGGCACCCGAAGCCGACAAGGTGGCCCTGGCCGACTTCGTCATCGTCAATGACGGACAACATGCGCTCATTCCTCAGGTGTGGGCGGTGCACCAGGCGCTCTTGGCGCGCGCTCGCCAGTCTGAGAGCAGCCGCCCAGAGTGAAGAGGTTTGGCTCGGAAAAGTATGCCGCCGAGGCCCTGCCCTCACTTCCACGCCCGCGTCATTTCGCGCTTGCCGGGCGGCCCAGGTAGGCGCTCGACCTCGAAGCCCACAGCGCGCAGGGTGCGCTTGACGTCGCCTTTGGCGCAATAGGTAACCAAAAGGCCTTCGGGCCGCAAGGCGCGATGCAGGGCGCGGAACACCGCCTCCGTCCACATTTCGGGCTGGGCTTGCGGGGCAAAGGCGTCGAAGTAGATGACGTCGAAGGCCTCCGTAGCGCGGTACGCCTGCACGGGCATGCGCTTTTTGCGCAGGTGGAAGTGGTCGGACAGGCGCACAGTGCGCTCCCAGGCGCAGGTGTGCAGGCGGCAAAAGTCGGCCTGGCGTTCGGGTACTCCGGCGCATTCGGCGTAGTTGAACAGGGCGGCTTCTTCGGGCGTCAGCGGCTGGTTTTCTAAGCCGGTATAGCGCACGTTTAGGTTACGGCGCTCAGCCTCCAACCACGACAGGAAGGCGTTGAGGCCCGTGCCCAGACCCACTTCAAGCACCGAAATGTCCGTTTGCACGGCGGCTTTGAAGCGCAGGCCGGCTCCAATGAACACATGCAACGACTCCGTGAGCGCCCCGTAGCGAGAGTGATACGTAACGCCATAGCGTTCGGAATAGACCGAATGGGAGCCGTCTTGTGTAACGATGAGCGCCATAGAGGACTGAAAAAGCGCCATAGAATAAAAAACAGCATATCGGCATCGAAGGCGATATGCTGTGTGAGGGTGCGGGAAGCGAGACTCGAACTCGCATGACCTCGCGGTCACTGGTGTTTGAGACCAGCGCGTCTACCATTCCGCCATTCCCGCGCTGAGGCCCTAACGGGCAGCAAAAGTAGCGAGCTTTTCGCGAATGCGCACAAGGTATCTTTTTTTCAAAAAATAGTCTCGCACTTGCAGGAGGTCTTCGCGGCTGTTGGGGCTGTCGTCGGTGTAGCGGTCGAGCACCGGAGCGATGGCATCGTCGAGGGTGCGCTCCCAATGATTTACGGCCTGTGCCGTTTGTTCGAAGCGCTCTGGGTCGTAGTCCATTTCCAACTCCATGAGCGCCTCGTTGATGTCCATCATTTCTAAGAGAAACTCCTGCGGCACCTGCTGTTGGCCTTCGTCGGCGAGCAGACCTTTGATTTCCAGCACATAGCGCATTCGGCGGTCGGGGTCGGCGAGGGTTTGGTACGCCTCATTGTTCAGGGTGGAGAGGTGCAGCATTTCGGCTTGCTCTTCGGGCGAAGCGAGCGTATGGAAGTCGGGGTGGTATTTCCGGCTGTTTTGATAAAACAGGCGGCGCAGTTGTGCTTCATCCAGCCGAAATGCAACCGGCAGGCCGTAGAACTCGAAGTAGTTCATGCTCTCAGAAGAAGCGTTGGAAGAAGTGGCGCCACAGGTCTAAGCCAAAGGCATAGACCATGAGGCCGAGCAGGAGGAAGAAGCCAACCGTTACGGCTTTTTCCATGAAGCGGTCGCTGACTTTGCGGCCGGTAATGACCTCCCAGAGGAGGAACATGACGTAGCCGCCGTCTAAGGCGGGTATGGGCAGCAGGTTCATGAAGGCCAGCAAGATGCTGAGCGAAGCGGTGAGGGTCCAGAAGCGCTCCCAGTCCCACGTGGCGCCGTACATTTTGCCGATGCTGATGATGCTGCCAAGGTTTTCCTTGACGGAGAGCTCGCCACTGAACATTTTGCCGAAGGCTTTCAGCTGGTTGCGCAGAAAGTCTATGCCCATTCGGACACCTTCGGGCAGGGCTGCGGCTAAGGAATAGGGCTGCCGCTGAACGTCGTAGAAGCCTTCGACGCGCGGGCGCACGCCAATGAGGCCTTCGGGCGTGAGCGTGAGGGAAAAGGTGAGGGTATCGTTGCCGCGCAGGACCGTGATGCGCGCGGGTTTGCCCTTGTTTTCGCGGGCCAGCGGAGTGAACTCGTCATAGAACAGCGTGGGCTGGCCGTTGAAAGCCAGGATGCGGTCGCCTGGCTGGATGCCGGCGGCTTCGGCGGGTTTACCCGGGGCCAGTTCGGCCACATAGAACGGAATGCGCGGGCTCATGAGCAGGCTTTTGGCCACTTTTTCCTTGACCAACCGGTCGGCGATGTCGTCGGGCAGGCGGAACGTTACGCGCTGGCCCTGACGCAACACTGTTACTTCGCGTGCATTGTTGAGCACGACCTCTTCCACAAAAGCAGCCGGGTCCACCTGGTCTATCGGCTTGTTGCCCACCTGGAGCACGACATCACCCTGCTGAAAGCCCTGTTCCAGTAGGATGGGGTCGAAGGCCAGGCCGTGCTGCAGCGAGCTGTTCGGGATATAGGCTTTGCCCATAAAAAAGAGCAGTCCGGCGAAGATGGCGAAGCCCAGCAGGAAATTGACCGTAACGCCGCCAATCATGATGATGAGCCGCTGCCAGGCAGGTTTGGAGCGAAATTCCCAGGGTTGCGGCGGCTGCTTGAGGGCTTCGGTGTCCATGCTTTCGTCCACCATACCCGCTATCTTGACGTAGCCGCCCAATGGAAGCCAGCCGATGCCGTATTCCGTTTCACCCTTGCGCGTCTTCCAAAGGGCATGAAAGGGGGCAAAATCGAAAAAGAGATAAAATTTCTCTACGCGCGTCTTGAACCAGCGGGCCGGCAGAAAGTGGCCCATCTCGTGCAGCAAGATGAGCAGCGAAAGGCTGAGCAGAAATTGGGTAATGTTGGTGAGCGTATCCATTTTTTTAAACAGTGGGCGCCTCGGATTTCAGGAGTGCAGGGTGAATAAAATCAGTTGACTATCAGAAAGAAACAAAAAGCAGTGGCTTCGGTTTTGGCAGAGACGTTGGCTGCGCATGTGGAAACGGAGGGCAAAGGTAGCGCTAAAAAGCGCCTGCGTTTTTCGCCAGTGCACATGGCAGAGCCACACGTCGCAACATTTTTCGCGCGCACCAGCCTGGGGTACTCAACGAATTTGAGGCGACATCTCCCGCCGGGAGGTGTCGTCTCCGGGATTTCAATTCGTTTCTCATGCGTGCATTCGTGGCGACCTTACCGCCTGAGAACGATAGCATTTTGTCCTGCCTGCGTAAGATCAGAGCGTAAGTTTCGCAGGAAGTTATGGTTTTCGGGTCGAGGCCGTAAAGCGATTGCTGACGGAAGCCTTACACTGGCTCCTTACCAGCTGCCTCCCGGAGCAGTTGCTCGACGGTGGCCGCGTCGCCCATGACGGTAGTTTCTTCGGCGCGTCGGCGCTTGGTATGCACGCGCAAGATGCGCTGGTTTTCAGCGCGCACGGCGGGGTCTTTTTTGTGCGCCCACAGGCGGTCGCGGGCGTGAGCGGCGGCTTTTTCTAAGTCCACCAACGGCAATGGGTAGTTCTGGCCCGGTCGAAAGCCGTAGAATGTGGCCTCTAAGGGTGTCATTCGCCACGGCTCGCGCGCAAAAGGCGCGGGCAGGGCGACCAGTTCGGGCACCCATTTTTTGATGAAAAGGCTTTCTGGGTCGTGCTCGGCGGCCTGCTTGACCGGGTTGTAAATGCGCACCGTGTTGACGCCCATGGTGCCGGCCTGCATCTGAAATTGCGAATAATGGATGCCGGGTTCGTAGTCTAAGAACTGTTGCGCCAGATGGTGCACGCCCACCTGCCAGGGCTGCCACAGGTGGTGCGTCAGGAACGACACCAGCATGGAGCGCATGCGAAAGTTGAGGTAGCCCGTAGCCGTTACGCAGCGCATGCAGGCATCTACCAGGGGCACGCCCGTACGGCCCTCGCGCCAGGCAGCCACCCATGCTTCGTTCACTTCGGTGCGGATAGCGTCGAAGCCGCGGTTGAGGTTCTCAAACTCCATGCGGCATTCGGTCTCAAATTTCTGGATGAAATGGCAGTGCCAGAACAGCCGGCTGGTGAAGGCGCCGAGGTTGTAGCGGTCGCCCGTGCGCTCGGTGGCCGTGCGTGTGGCCTGCCACACCTGGCGCATGCTGAGGTTGCCCCAGGTAAGGTAGGGCGAAATGCGGCTGCAACTACGCCGGGCCGCTTCGGGTTTGGAGATGTTGCGAAAGTATTGCCGCCCGCGTTCGTAGAGAAAGCTGTCCAGATAGCGCCACGCTGCCGTCTCGCCGCCTGGCTGAAAGACGCTGCTCGAGGCGCGCACGCCGGCAGGCAGCTGGCGTTGCAGAAACGCTGCCAGCCACTCGGCAGGCAAATGAAAAGGTTTGAAATGGGCCCAGTCTGGTTCTGCTAAGGGGCGGCTCATGCGCTCTATCCACGTTTTTTCCCAGCCGTTACGGTGGTACAGCCGGCGGGTAACGCCGCCGGTAGGTGTCTCGTGCCAGGCAATGCCATGCTGCCGGCAGAAGGCCGCCACTGCTCGGTCGCGGTCGAAGGTGATGCGGTTGCCCGTCTCTTCGTGCGAAAAAATGGCCTTCACGTCCACTACTAGGCGCAAAGCATCGAGCACTTCGAGGACTTCAGCACAAAAGACGTATAGCGGAATGCCGCGCGGTGCTAAGCGGCGTTGCATTTCCTCCAAGCTCTCGCGCACAAAGCGCCAGTGCCGCTCGTCGCTGTCGGGCGCGCGCATCCACGACGGCTCGAAGCAGTACACCAGTAACACCGGCAGCCCGGCCGCAATGGCCTGCTGCAACGGCTCGTGGTCGCTCAGCCGCAAATCGCGTTTGAACCAGACGAGGGAGACCGGTGGGCGCATGACAAAATTATTGAACAGCCGACTACCCGCAGAGTTGAACAAAACTATTTTCGTCATTGCAGAGGATAGGTAAGGGGGCAGCACAAAGTGTTAATTTTGACACATAAGCCGCCGACAGTTTGCCCCCGCCACCTACCTTTGGCCCACCTCTAAGACGGCAAGACATACAGTGAGGAGCAAGACATCCCGTTTTTAATCCCTGCTCACTCACACAACCAACTTCGGTCGGATGAGAAATCTACCATTTTCCGCAGGGCGCTTAGAGGGTCTCTTGCTGGTTTTAGCATGCTGTTGCGCTTCGCTAAAGGCGCAAATGGCATGTAACGACCTCAGCACGGTCGCGCTGGGCGACTCGTGCTCGTTAGTTATCACACCTGACATGGTGCTGGAAAGCGGAGGGGCCACCGACACGTCCTACTTTGTGCAGCTGTTCACGGCTCAAGGGGCTCCGCTGGGCAACGTGCTGACGGCGGCGCATTTGGGCGACACAGTACGCGCCGTTGTTACGCACAAGGCCAGTGGCAACGCCTGCTGGGGGCGGCTGGTGCCCATAGATGCGCTGGCGCCGATGCTGACGTGCCTGTCGCTGCGCATTCCCTGCGCGCTGCCCGACGACTCGCCCGCATTTCTGCAGGCGTCCGCAGGACTGTCGGCAGCCTACCCGACAGTGGTGGAAGCCTGCGGGCCTTTCATACTTAAGCATATAGACGCTGTCGAGACCTTTGCCTGCGCTGCCGGTCAAGGGCTGGCCCGGCGCATCTGGCGCACCTGGACGGCCACCGATGCAGCGGGCAACACGAGCATCTGCACGCAGCGCATAGACGTTGCGCGCATTTCGTTGGACAGCCTGACCTTTCCGACCGATACGACATTGGCCTGTGGCAGTGCTTTTCCTGCGCCAGCCGTTGCCGGCGTGCCTTTTGTTTTTTTCAATCAAAAAAAATGGCCACTGCCTCTCAGCGGACTGGCGTGCGGGCTAATTGCAGCGTACCAGGACCAGATGTTGCCCCTCTGCGGCGGCGCGTATGCTGTAATGCGCACCTGGATGGTGCACGACGACTGCCTGCCCTCCGGTGCGGATAATCCTGCGCGCCACCTTCAGCTGGTTCGCGTGGAAGATAAGGCAGGGCCTGTGCTCCAGTGCCCTTCAGACACCTTGATTTACGCCGACCCATTTACCTGCGGGCGCTCCTGGACGCTGCCGACGGCGCTGCTGTCGGACGCCTGCTCGGGTGTGGCTTCCATAGAAGCCCAATGGCGCTCGGGCGGCATTGAGCAACGCCAGAGCGGTACCATAGTGCCCGGCGCTTCGAATAATCCCTGGGCACCAGATACGCTGGGCGTCTGGGCGCAAGCCGCGTATTTGCCGGCAGGCGAAACGACAATGCTGACGTACTCGGCCACTGACGGCTGCGGCAATATCTCTTCGTGTTCTTTCCGCGTAACGGTGGCCGATGGCGTGCCGCCGGCGGTGCGCTGCAAGCAGTTTGTCCAGGTGGCGTTGGGCAGCGCGGGCGAGACCTGGGTTTGGGCTGATGCCTTCGACGCCGGGTCGGAAGACAACTGCTCTCCCGTGCGCTTCAAGGCGCGTCGGGCCGACTTGAATGCTTGCCAGTCGAGCGATCGCTTTTTTGACCGCATCCGCTTCTGCTGCTCTGATGTGGGTAAGAGCATAGCCGTTGTCATGCGCGTCTATGATGTGGCGGTGCCTGCTGGCGCCGTCGGCCTTGAGCTCTTCGAGCAGCAGGCCAACGAGTGCGAAGTGCAGGTGCAGGTGGTGGATAAACTGAAGCCCCAGTGCACCATCGTACCGGAGGTGCAGGTTTCGTGCGCCGATTTCGACCCTTCGCTCCAGAAGTATCCGACGCCGACATTTTCGGACAACTGCTGTTTGGATGCCGTGGTGGCCCTGCCGCCCAACTATTTGGCTTTCGACTCCCTGTGCAACCGCGGCACCATCATGCGCACCTTCCGGGCTACGGACTGCCACGGCCAGAGCACGGCCTGTACGCAGCGCATTGTGGTGCACTACGAGGCCCTCTACGCCATCCAATTTCCCGATGATCTCGTCCTGACTCAGTGTGATTCGTCAGGGCTGTATCCGCCAGGACCTATCGTATATGGGCCACATTGTGCTACTATCAGTACGTCGTTTCAGGACCGGGTGCACCGAGCGGGCAAGCTGGCTTGCTACTGGATCGAGCGCGAATGGCGCTTCATAGACTGGTGCCACTACCACCCTGGCTTGCCGTTGGTAGAAGTGCCCAACCCGAATCCATCGCCCGACCCGCTTTCGCCGGACAATCGCCCTGGCCCGATAGTGGCGCCGGCGGGCTTTTCGCCCGCAGCCACCACGCGGCGCATACGGCCCGAAGATGCGCAGCCGACCAACTTCAGCACCTTCTGGTCGCCCACCGCTAACGGCTATCTATACCGCCAAATCATCATCATCCGCGACTCGGTGCCGCCCGAATACCGCGGTTGCCCCCCAGGACTGGTGCAGGTGTGTGACCACACTCCCAATGACCCTAACCTCTGGAATGCGCCCTACTGGCAGCATCCGCTCATTCCCAACAGCACTGACCTGTGCGAGGTAGCGACCGACCTGGCCGCTACGGCCCTAGATAAGTGCTCCAAAGGCGAACTCAACATCCAGTACCGCTTGTACCTTGACCTCGACGGCGACGGCGTACAGGAGACGGTGGTGAGCAGCAACAACCCGCCCCCGCCCGGCATGGTGCGCTATGGCAACGCCTTCACGCCCAACTTCGCTGGTGGCCAGCTGCGCCAGTTTGACCAGCGGCCCGTGCCGCCAGAGGAAAAATTCCGCTTCACTATCCTGCGCGGCGGCTTCGTCAACGTCAGCGGTTTTTTGCGCTGGAATACGGAAAAAGAACCCACCCAATACGTGCTACCGCAACTGCCGCACGGCCTCCACCGCATCGAATGGACGGCCGACGACGGCTGCGGCAACCGCGCCGTGTGTGCTTACGATGTCCAAATCAGGGATTGCCGCCCGCCCGAGCTGGTCTGCGTGCAAGGGCTAAACATCAACCTGCCCAACGGACACCCGCAAACGCTGTATGACCAGGATTTCTTCCAATCTGTCAGCGACAACTGCACGCCGCTGGCGCTTATCCGTATCGGCGTACGGCGCGCCGGCACCGAGCAGGGCTTCCCGACCTTGCCCGACGGCTCGCCGCAAAAGAGCGTGGCTTTTGGCTGCGCCGATGTCGGTCTGCAGGCAGTTGAGGTCTGGGCACAGGACGTGGCCGGCAATACTACGCGCTGCAATACTTCCGTGCGCGTGCAAGACCCGCTTGCCGTCTGTTCGGCTGCGCCCGCACAGGTAGCCGGCTGGCTGAAAACGCCCTCTGGCGAGGGACTGCAGGATGCTACCCTGACGCTCACCGGCAATGCTTTGCCCGGCGGCCAGAGCAGTACCCTGTCTAAAACGCAAGGCGATTTTGCCTTCCCAGCCGTGCCCGCAGGCGCCGATTACCGCCTGACCCCCTCCAAAAACGACGACCCGCTCAACGGCATCTCCACGTTCGACCTGTCGCTGCTCAACCAGCACATTATTGGCCTTAAGCCGTTAGACAGCCCCTACAAAATCATTGCCGCCGACGTCAACAACAGCCGCTCGGTAACGACATTCGACATTTTGGAACTACGCAAACTTATCCTGGGCATTTACACCGAACTGCCCGACAATACCAGCTGGCGTTTTGTGGACGCCGACTACGTTTTTCCTAACCCCAGCAACCCGTTTCAGGAAATCTTTCCTGAGTACCGACAGCTGCCGGCACTGTCGGCAGACGCCGTCCATGAGCATTTTATCGCTATTAAAACGGGCGACCTGAACGGTAATGCTGTGGCGAACAGCGCCTCAGCCACTGCCGAGCGTACTGCTGGCAGTGTTGGCCTGCATGTGCGCCTGCTGAATTCGCCCCGCCTCCTTCCGGCAGGCGGGGAGGTGGAATTGCTTTTCGAGGCCGACACTCTACTCACGGCTCTTCAGGGCACGGTGTGTCATCCGGGCTTCGAGTTGCTGAGCCTCGCGCCTGTGGCTGCGGTGTCTGCCGAGCATTTCGCCGTTTTTGCCCACCGGAAGGCGTTTACGCTGGCCTGGGATGGCGCCGGTCGGCCGGCCTGGCACGTGCGCTTGCGCGCCACAGCCAGCAGCCAGTATCTGAGGCAATGCCTGTACCTGTCGGACGCCCTCACGCCTACGGTGGCCTTTGCCGACGGCCCCCAGCCACTGGAGGTGCGCCTACACTTTGAGGATGTAACCGACAAGATCGTGCTACAGCGCAGCCTGGAGGCCTACGGATGCGAACCCAATCCCTGGAGCCAACAGGCGCAGCTGCGTTTTTCCCTCACCACTGCCGCAGAGGTTTTGCTGGAAATCAGCGACCCGGCAGGTAGGGTGGTTTCAGAGCAAAAACGCTTCTTCGGCGCTGGCCAACAGGCCTTTGATCTGCACGGCAGCGAATGGCCAGATATGCCGGGTGTTTACTTTTTCCGCCTGACAGCCAATGGCCAGACGGCTACTGGCAAAATGCTCCGGTGGTAAAAAAACGCAACCCACCCGCGCGCGCACTGTTGTAAGCAACGTCGGCTTCCTGTATGTTTGCCGACACAAAAACAATCTGACCTGTGGCCAAGCGTATTCCTACCTATAGTATTTGCAATTTGCTGGGCGCCGACCAGTGCTACACGGAGTTCGTCGTCATGCGCATCAGCGACTTTTTGCGCGCGCACCCCGACCTGTACTTTCCGCATCGGCATACGTTTTACCAAATCGTCCTGTTCACCGAAGGCGGCGGCACGCATTCGATTGATTTCCGCCAATTCAACGTGGAAGCAAACCAGGTGTACGCCATGGCGCCGGGTCAGGTGCATACGTGGGAATTTGCGCCCAGCACAGAGGGGTATATCGTTAACTTCAACGAAAGCTTTTTTACTGCCATTTGTCATGATCCACATTTTGTGGAGGGTTTTCCGCTGTTCAATGCCGTGAGTGGCTCGCCGGTCAACCTGCTCGATGTGGAATGCTGTGGGGAGGTGCAAATCCTGCTGGAAAAAATGCTCAACGAGTTTCAACAGGATTGGGAATACAAGGCCGAAATGCTGCGCGCCATGCTGCTGGAGCTCATCATCATGCTTTCGCGTCGGTTGCCGCGGTTGGCGCAGCCGCAAGTGTCAAGGCACCAGCTTAATGTGCTGCGGCAGTTTGAGCGCCTTATCGAGACGCATTTTCGCCAAAAGCGCCTGCCACGCGAGTACGCCGAGATGCTGTACATTACGCCCAACCACCTGAACGCCTTAGTCAGCGCTGCCTTGGGCAAATCGGCAGGTGAGCTCATTCGCGAGCGCGTCTTGCTGGAGGCCAAACGCTTGTTGGTGAACTCAGACTTGAGTGTTTCGCAAATCGCCTCCGAGCTGAACTTTGAAGACAACGCCTACTTTGCCCGTTTTTTCAAAAAACACACTGGTGTGTCGCCGGAGGCCTTCCGGTCCGAATATTCGCGCGGGCTGGCCAGCGCTGCTCCGTAGCAGCGGGTGTTCTGGCTGGCTTTTGCCCAGACGGTAATGCCGGCGTCAAGAGCGGGGCGTTCGTATTTTTGCCCGAAACCGCCACCATGACGCTTGAGTACGCCCAGGCTGCGCTGAAAAAGTATTTCGGCTACGACGCTTTTCGTCCTCTGCAGGCCGACATTATCGAGGCCATTTATGCTGGTCGTGATGCGCTGGTGCTCATGCCCACGGGTGGCGGCAAGAGCATTTGCTACCAGATACCCGCCGTTACGCTTGAGGGCGTGGCGGTGGTCGTTAGCCCGCTCATTGCCTTGATGAAAGACCAGGTTGAGGGCTTGCGCGCCAACGGCATTCCGGCGGCTTTCCTCAACAGCACGCTGAGCACTGAAGAGGTGTTCCATCTCGAAAACCACCTGCTCGCCGGGCACATCAAACTCCTGTATGTCAGCCCTGAAAAGATCGTAACGGCTGGCTTCCGCCAGCTGCTCAGCCACCTGAAGGTCAGCCTATTCGCCATTGACGAGGCCCATTGCATCTCCGCCTGGGGGCACGACTTCCGGCCCGAATATACCCAGCTGCAGTTTCTCAAGGACCAATACCCCGACACACCCATGGTAGCCCTGACGGCTACTGCCGACAAGCTCACCCGCAAAGACATCATCGCACAATTGCGCCTGCGCAACCCAGCCCTGTTCATCGCCTCCTTTGACCGGCCCAACATCCGCCTGACCGTACGCCCCGGACAAAACCGCCTGAGACAGATTGTAGATTTTTTGAAAAAACACCCCAACCACTCCGGCATCATTTACTGCTTGGCCCGCAAAACCTGCGAAGACCTGGCCCAGCGCCTGCATGCGCACGGCTTCCGGGCCACCTACTACCACGCCGAAATGCCGCCCCAAAAGCGCAGCCAGGCGCAGGAGGACTTCATCAACGACCGCGTGCCCATCGTTTGCGCCACTATCGCCTTCGGCATGGGCATTGACAAAAGCAACGTCCGCTTCGTACTCCACTACAACATGCCGCGCAACGTGGAGAGCTACTACCAGGAAATCGGTCGCTGCGGCCGCGACGGCCTGCCCGCCGAAGCGGTGCTGTTCTTCAGTTACGCCGATGTAATGACCTATCGGGAAATGTTTGAGCGCGACGAAAGCACGCCGCCCGACCAGAAGGCCCTGAAAATCGCCAAATTAGAGCGCATGTTCGAGTTGGCCCAGGCCCCCGTGTGCCGACGCAAGACGGTGCTGGCCTACTTCGGCGAGACTTACGACGGCAACTGCGGCCACTGCGACGTCTGCCTGCACCCGCCGCAACACTTCGACGGCACCATCGCCGCCCAAAAAGCCCTCTCCGCCCTCAAGCGCGTCCACGAGCGCGTGGGCATGAACCTGCTCATTGACATCCTGCGCGGCAGTAGCCGCCGCGAAATTCAAGAGCAGGGCTACCACAACATCAAGACCTACGGCGCTGGCCGGGAATACACCTCCAACGAATGGGCTTTCCTGCTGTCGCAAATGCTCCACCTGGGGCTGATCGAGATTGCCTACGACGACCACCACTGCCTGCGCGTAACTGAAGAGGGCGCGAAGGTGCTGTTTCAAGGAAAAAAAGTAACCCTTGCCCTCCCCCAACCCGAAGAGAAAGACCCAATGCCCACCCGCACAAAGACCTCGAAAGCCGAAGCCCTCGGCAGCCCACTAGAGGAAAACCAAGTTGAAGCGCTCTTCCAGCGCCTGCGCGAATTGCGCCGCGCCATCGCCGTGCAGCAAGGGATGCCGCCGTACGTGGTGTTCCACGACACCACGCTGCAGGATATGGCGCTGAAATGCCCGCTTTTTGTGTTCGATTTGTTGAAGGTCAGCGGCGTCGGCGAGCGCAAAATGGAGCGCTTCGGCGAAGCGTTCGTCCGCGAGATACGCCGGTTTGCCTTGGAGAAAAACCCGACGGGCCATAAGCCCAAAGGCATCTCCATCATCCGCACGTGGGCCTTGCTCGAGGCGGGCTACAGTGTGGCACAAATTGCCGAAATGCGCGGCCTGGCACCAACCACTATCGCCGGCCATTTGGCCACGCTTTACGAAACCGGCGACAACCTCGACCTGAGCGCATGGGTCAGCGCCGAAGCCCTCGAACGCATTCAGCGCGTACTGCCGCAATTGCCCGAGCCTTATGCCCTGAGCGCCATTCAGGAAATCGTCGGTGAAGCATACGACTTCGACCAGATCCGCTTTGCGATTGCCGACTACCGCCGACAGCGGCGCGCCGCCGGAGCCCCACCAGAGGATGACGAAGCAGAGGAGACGCCAGCAGATGCCTGAATCTGCTACGAGCCGAATGTTTCCAGACGCCCCTGTCCTGTTTCAGAAACCCAGCACAGCCACCACCGGATAGTGGTCGGAGACGCCGTTGCGCGGCACACGGCAGCGATAAACCTTGAACGCCGGATCGCACAGGATGTAGTCAATGCGCAGGAACGGTATGGCGCCAGCAAAGGTGGTGCCCAGCCCAAAACCGCGCTCGCGGAAGGTGTCTTTGAGGCCCTCGGACACCTGGTCATAGACGTAAGAAGTGGGCGTGTCGTTGAAGTCGCCGCATACAATCACCGGATGCGGGCTAGAAGCTATTTGGTCGCGCAAGATTTTAGCCTGTCGGGCGCGTATGGCCGTAGCGCCGCCCACTTTGCGTACGACGTGCCCAACCTCCTTCCAGGTGTCCTTGCGGTCAATGGGCGCTTCTTTCACAATGCGCTCGGTGTCGTAGGTTACTCGGTTCGACTGCAGGTGCACATTGTACACGCGCACCACGCGCCGCCCTATCTGCAGGTCGGCCCACATAGAGGTGTTCTCTTCCTCCTCAAACGGTAATGGACCGCCGCGCAGCACCGGATAGCGGCTCAAAATGGCCGTACCCGAGCGCCCTAACTCAAACACGTGTGTCAGCCCCATGCGAGGTCCCAATTTGAGGAAAAACTTGCGCGCCGTTTCTTGCACACATAGCACGCTTGGGTCGCCCTGCTCTTTCCAAAAGCGAATGTAATGGGCTGCAATGCCCTCCCATTCCTCCGGCTCCAGATGGATGCCGCGAAACAGCCCGCCCACGTTGTGCGAACCCACCACCAGCGCCTCCGCAGGCGCCTCATGACGCCCGGGATTCACACCAACGAAAGCCGTCAGATGGTTCCAGCCCAGCAGCAGCATGCCGGCATGATAGAGGGCGTACCGGTGCAGCCGAAACGCCCACACGCCTAACAACAGGATATTGGCCAGCAATAGCCACGGATAGGCCGTGCCGAAAAAGGCCAACCAGCGGAAAAGGGCGGGACTGACAAACGGCGCTAAGTAAGACAGAAAAGTCAACAGGATAACGGCTGCACTCGCCAGCTGCAGCGCGTGCCTCAACAGATATTGCATAGGCTCATTTCAGGTGCTATTTCTTGCTGGCGTTGTAAAGGAATTCCTTCTCTTCCGGCGTGAGACTTTCCAGGCCACTGGCTTTAATTTTATCCAGAATGGCATCCAAACGCTCCTGAAAGGGCGGCTCATCTGCTGGCGCACGCCCGCCCCGCACCACGGTGAATACGCGTTCGGCCCGGCGCCTCGGTTTGGGGCGGCGCGTCAGCAGGCCCGACAGGTAGTCCAGCAGCCGATTGACCGGCTCGGCCCAGTCCCTGCCGCTCCGCATGGCATTCACAAACAGGACGCCCATGACAAAGCCGCCCAAGTGCGCCGCATGCCCGCCCGAATTGTACTGCCCGGCAATGCCGATGAGGTCGAACACCAACAGCACCAGCACGATGTACTTCAGCTTGACGTCCCCCAACAAAAGCAAGCGAATGCGGTAGTCGGGCGCCAACAACAGCGCTGCTCCGGCCAACGCCATCACTGCCCCAGAAGCGCCCAGGGCATATAACCCTACCGACGGAAGCACCTGCGCCGACACCATGAAAGCCAATGCGCCGATCAACCCACCCAGCAGATAGATCGGCAGCACACGCCGCGGGCCTACCAGATCGCTGATGACCGTGCCAAACATGTGCATGAAAATCAGGTTGCCTATCAGATGCCACAGACTCAGGTGCAAAAACATGTACGTAATGGGCGACCATATCTGAAACAGCAGCCGATAGGGCGACGCTGGCACACAAAACCAGTGCAGCCCTGTATCAAACGCCGCACTGCCCGACTCTCGCCCCATCGTCAGCAACATCAGGCCCAACGTGAGGTTGGCAAGCAGGAATACCGCAAAATTGATGACTATTAGCCGCGTTACGATGTTCGACACCCGCAACGTGTACATCAAATCGTTCCAAATGGATCGCAACAATGCCATGGCGCTATAATTCCGCAAAAGTACGTTATCGAAGCCGTCCCTTATACCAGTACATGATCAGCAAAAAGCCAAAGAGTGCGCCTCCCAAATGCGCAAAATGGGCAATGCCCGTCCCGTAGCCTCTCACCCCCATGAAGAGCTCCAGCACGGCCATAATCAGAACGAAGTACTTGGCCCGCATCGCTACCGGCGGAAACAGCAGCTGGATAATCTGGTTGGGGAAAAGGTAAGCAAATGCAACGAAAACGCCGAAAATAGCCCCCGAGGCTCCCAGCATCGCTCCATTCCAGCTGCGAGGGTCAATGCCGGCCTGCTCCAGCTCCCACCACTGCACGCCCAAATGCAGCGCCATAGCGCCAAAGCCGCAGAACAGGTAGTAGAACAAAAAGCGCTTCGGCCCCCAGACGGCTTCAATCATCGGCCCAAAGAAAAACAAGGACAGCATGTTAAAGGCTAAATGCCCCAGGCTCCCGTGCATGAACATGTGCGTAACGAATTGGTAAGGCTCGAAGTTAGCCGACCCGGGCATGAAGAGCGCCAACGACAGGCGGCCTAAGTGCTCATTGGATTGAGGCTCTCCTAAAATCACGTAAGAGCCAATAAACATCAGCACGTTAAGGATAATCAGGTGCTTGACGACGCCGGTAAACGGTTGAGAATACATGAAAGCGAAAGGGTATGGACTTAGCCGGCGAAACGCCGTTGCAATTCTTCCAGTTCAAAAGTTACGAAGCATAACCTTCCCGACGGGCTGCGGTAGGGTTGGGCGCAGGCGAAGAGCTGGTCTATGAGCGCCTGCATTTCTTCCACCGTGAGCGTCTGGCCCGCCCGTAAAGCAGCACTGCGCGCCAGAGCGCTGGCCACGCGCTCGTGGATGCCCGCATCAGGGTCCAGATTGTTTTTGTACTGCTCCAGCAAACGCTCCAGCAGCACTTCTTCCGTCATTCCGACAGAAGTAGTGGCCGGCACGCCGTGGATGACGAAGGCGTTGCCGCCGAACTCGGCGATGTCGAAGCCCAGGCGGTTGACCTCCGGCAAGATGCTGCGCAACAGAGCCGCGTCGGCGGGCGGCAGCTCGAGGTTTCTGGGAAAAAGCAACTGCTGCACCGCCGCGGGTTGCTGGCGCAAGGCCTCCATATAGCGTTCGTACAGGATACGCTCGCTGGCGGCTTGTTGGTCAATGAGCAAAAAGCCGGACTTGATATGGCTGACAATATACTGGCCGTGTATCTGGTAGGGCGGTCGTTGCACTTTGGTAGCATCGGCCGCACTATCGCTACTTTCTATAATGCTCTCGAACGACCGGCCCGTATCCTCTGTGGGCAGGTCGGTTGCTCTGGAAGGCAGCGTATCGGGGGCGTCCAGGCCTTCAAAAAGGCGTTGCCAGTGGCGCAATTGGTCGTCGGGCATGGGAGGCCGCTCCCGGTGGCTATGTCCGCCCGTAAACCGGTCGGCTACCCGCTCCGGTGTGGGGGATGTTTCAGGCCATACGGTTGGTCGTGCCAAAAAGGCAGGCTCTTGCTCGAAGTCGAGCGTCGGCGTTACGTTGTGCATACCCAATGCGTGCCGGACGGCCACCTTGAGGTAATTGTAGACCAGCCGCTCATCGTCAAACTTGATTTCTTGCTTGGTGGGGTGCACGTTCACGTCAATGCGCGATGGCTCAATGTCCAGAAATAGCACGTACAGCGGGTAGGTATCAGGCGGCAACATGCCCTCGTAGGCGCTCATGACGGCATGATGCAGGTAAGAGCTCTTGATGAAGCGCCGATTGACGAAGAACAGCTGCTCACCGCGCGCCTTCCGGAAATAGTCGGGCTTGCCCACGAAGCCGCCGATGTTGAGGATTTCGGTTTCCTCCTGCACGGGTACCAATTTTTTATTGATGGCCTCACCAAAAATTTTGACGATGCGCGTACGCAGGTTGCCCGCCACGAGGTGGAAGAGTTCCTGGTCGTTGTGGTGCAACAAAAAAGACAGGTCGGAATTGGCCAAAGCGATGCGCTGAAACTCGTCTATGATGTGGCGCATCTCGACCGGGTCGCTTTTGAGGAAATTGCGCCGGGCCGGCACGTTGTAAAACAGATTGCGCACGGCCACACTGGTACCCACTGGCGCCTGGCAAGGCTCGTGCACCTTAACGACACTGTCCTCAATAACCACGCGCGTACCCAGCTCGTCCACAGCACGGCGCGTGCGCAACTCCACCTGCGCCACCGCAGCAATAGAAGCCATCGCCTCGCCCCGAAAACCCATCGTGCGGATGGAAAAGAGGTCCCGTGCATCCCGGATTTTGGATGTGGCGTGCCGCTCAAAGCACATACGCGCATCCGTCTCCGACATGCCACAACCATTATCTACCACCTGAATGAGCGTTTTGCCCGCGTCGCGCACAATCAACTGAACCTGCGTAGCGCCGGCATCTATAGCGTTCTCCATCAGTTCCTTCACTACCGAGGCCGGGCGCTGAACCACCTCGCCAGCGGCAATCTGGTTGGCTACGCTTTCAGGCAGTAACTGGATTACGTTTGTCATGAATGAAAATCAGGCGTCAGGCGCCCAATGGTTTATTTGTCTGGCTGCTTCTCAATGCAACAACGTTCGGTTTTGGCACAGGCAAAGGTAGCGCGTTTTGAACATTATCGCCCGCTTCTGCGCTTGCCTCCTAAGCAAAAAAATCACCCCAACCCGTGTACTTATGCCCACGTGCTTATTTTTGCCGCCCCTTATTGTACGACACAACACAGATATGGAGAACATTTCCAACACTCGCGGCAAAGGATATTGCTTGCTCTACCTGTTCATGGGAATCTTTTTCTTTGTAGCCTTAGTGCTGATGCTTTATTATCGGAATTTCGTGATGGAGTTTCCGAAGTAAGCGCTCAAAAGGAGCCAAACGAGTGCCCAGGCGGGTTTGGTGGTTACGGGGTGGCCAAAAGAGTCTGGCTGTTGCTGGGCGCCAAACAAGTTTGGTCGTTACGGGGCTAAACAAGTTTGGCTGGTACAAAAATTTCTGCTTTGCGCTTTTGCTGCAGAGCACTACCTTTGTGCCCACTTTTTGCGATTGTTCCTAAATTTTATCATAAGTATTTGAAAATGAGACACTACGAAGTCACCTTCATCGTGGATCCAGTGCTGTCGGGCGATGAAGTAAAAGCGACAGCGGAACACATCCTGGAAGAGATCAAGCAGTTTGGCGGCACCATCGTGGCCGTGGACGAAATGGGGCTGCGCCAGCTGGCCTACCCCATCAACAAGCGCTCCAGCGGCGTTTACTACTGCTATGAGTTCTCCTGCACTGACGCCAGCTGGCTGGCCAAATTCGAGCTGAACCTGAAGCGCAACGAAAACCTGCTGCGCTTCCTCATCGTCAAGCTCGACAAGTACGGCATCAAGTACAACGACGACAAACGCAACGGCCGCATCGGCAAAAAACGCACTGAACAGCAAGAAGCGGTGGCTGTGGAAGAAACGCCCGCTCCCGCAGTTGTTGACTTAGACCAGTTGGACGGAGAGATCGAATAACCCGTTAACCACTAAAATTCAGTTTTCATCATGACTGCATCCAGAGAAGATGTTAAGTTTCTCAGCAACCCACGTATTGGCCTGAGACAAAAAAAATACTGCCGCTTCCGCAAATACGGCATTAAGTACATTGACTACAAAGACCCGGATTTTTTGAAGAACTTCATCAACGAGCAGGGCAAAATCCTGCCGCGCCGCATCACCGGCAACAGCCTGAAGTATCAGCGCCGCGTGGCTACGGCCATCAAGCGTGCACGACAGTTGGCCATGTTGCCTTATGTTGGCGACCTGCTCAAATAAACCGCATCAAACCCAAGCGTCATTTTCAAAAAAACACAGGTTATGAACGTCATTTTGCTGGATCATATCGAACGCCTTGGCGACAAGTACGATGTCGTGAAAGTCCGCGACGGTTACGGTCGCAACTATCTCATCCCGCGCGGGCTGGCTATTGTGGCCAACAAGGCCAACCTAGCACGTGTGGAGGGCCTGAAGAAGCAGAACGCCAAAAAGGAGGCCGCCATGCTGAGCACGTATCGCGAGTACGCTGCCAAACTCGAAGGCACGCTCATTCGCGTAACGGCCAAAGCAGGCGAAAGCGGACGCCTCTTCGGCTCTGTAACCGCCCAGCACCTCGCCGACGCCATCCAGGCGCAAACAGGTATTACTGTAGAGCGTCGCATCATTGAAATGCCGGCCGAGGTAAAGGAGCTGGGTCATTACGAAGCTCGCATCAAGTTCCACGCCGAGGTAACGCCGACGGTGCGCTTTGAGGTGGTGGCCGAAGGCGCCCAAACGACGACGGCAACCGAAGCCGACACGCGCCCCGACGGCGTAGCCCCTACGGAGTAAGCAGCGCTGTTTGGTCAGTCATCGTTTTCATAAAAACCCACGGAGCCCGAAAGCGCCGTGGGTTTTTCCTTTTTTTGCCTCTGCAAAATGCACGTGCAGGGATGGATGTCTTGTTGCTTCTGGCTGCCACACTGCCTGGCATACTCATCAGCTATGCCATTTTCCGGGCCGACCGCTACGAGCGCGAGCCGCTATGGTTGCTGCTGCTGTGCTTTGCCGGCGGGGGCCTGATGACTGTCCCTGCGGTGGAGGCCGAACGCTGGGCGTTGCAGCAATTAGGGTATCCGCCGGGCAGTGTGCTTGATGCGGCTATACTTTCCTTTGGGGTATTAGCCCCCATGGAGGAGGTGGCCAAATGGCTGATACTGGTACTCGTTGCCTTCCCTTCGCGCGCGTTCAACGAACCCATGGACGGCATTGTGTATGCTGTGCTGATTGCCATGGGCTTTGCCTCTGTGGAAAATATCGCCTATGCCGACCGACTGGGGTTACACATCCTGCTCATGCGTACGCTGACCGCTGTGCCGGCGCACTTAGCCTTTGCCATTGTGCAGGGCTATTACGCCGGTCTGGCCCAGACACGGCCCGCACAGCAAATGCGCTTGTTGGCACGGGGGCTGCTGTGGGCCACACTGGCACATGGGCTATACGACCTGCTGATCCTTCAGGGCTGGTCTCAGTGGCTTGTGGTCATGGGCATTGCTGCGCTCTACCCATACCTGTACTTTTTAAGCGGGTGGGTGCGCCAACATCGGGATCGCTCACCGTTCCGGCCTGAATGACGCTGTCCCCTAATAACAATGCTAAAGGCAGGGAAAGCCGTTTTTTTCTGCATATTTGCTGCATGAAAAGGCGCACCCTCATGTTCCCTTTGCACGAGCGATGGATGACGTACAAGGTCTCGGGCAACTGGGACTCCGTACGAACTCCGCTTATTCTCCTCCATGGCCTGTGCGAAGACCACACCGTTTGGGACGACATTGTGCCGGCCTTAGAGCCACATGGGCTGGTCTTCCGCATAGACCTGCCCGGTTTTGGCGAGTCTGAGCTGCCCGACGAGGCGGCCCCCGGGATGGAAGGGTATATTTGGGCACTCATTACCCTCACTTTCGAGTTCAACATGGGGCGAATGGCCTTAGTAGGGCATTCCTTAGGTGGCTACATCGCCCTGCGAGCTGCCACTAAAATGTGGCACATGCTCAACGGCATGGCGCTCATTCATTCGCACCCCTTCCGCGATACACCCGAACGTGCTGAAGGGCGGCGGCGAAGCATAGAAATCCTCGAACAAGGCCATAAAGAGCGATTTGTGCGCCAGCTGTTCCCCAGCCTGTTTGCACCGCGCTTCGCTCAGGAACACCCTGAAGTGGTGGAAAAGTGCATCCAAATGGGCCTTCGACAGCCCACTGAAGGCATCATCACGGCCATGAAAGCCATGCTGGAGCGATGGGATCACACCGATACCTTGAAATGGTTCCAGCGCCCCGTTATGGCCGTCTTGGGCGACGAAGACAAGCTCGTACCACTGGAAGACACGCGCCGCGCCGTCGAGCAAGCGCGCACGCACGAAGTGCATGTGCTCAAAGGGGTCGGCCACATGAGTATGTTCGAAGACCAGCAAGCCCTCGTCGAGCATTTGATCGCATTTTGGAAACGGCTGCCCCCTTCTAATCTTAGCCGATAAAAAAAACAGCGGCGTGGGTTTTAAAAGGTGTCAAAGCAAATGCGCTTCGAGAACAGCCACAGTGACGATAGCAGCCAAATGCCGATGTCGTGAGAAATATCGGAAAGCGCAGTGAGACGGGCAGGGAAAGTCCAGCATTTAGCGCTGCCGCTGACTTTGTTGCACGACTCGACAAATACAAAAATCTTTGGGCGATAGTGCCTATCCATTTTTTCACCTAAACGCTTTCGACGGAAATCGGCATCGCCCGCCCTGATGGTCGTCGGCGCTATAGGGAGCAGGTCGTTGTTGATTTCATTCACGGCCAGATACGGTTTCCGCCAGGCGCGTTGCTTGCCAACACCGTGCTGGCGTGCTTTCCAATGACTATGCTTCGACGATTTGCCTGTCTATCCCCAAAGGGTCAACAATCCGCGCCCGAAAACGCATTGTTGTAGTCTTTCCGGTTCGCAACTTTGTATTTTTCTTTTAGCCTTTCAGCCGTTTGGGCAGGCTTGCTTATTATTTTTTTGAGTGCGTTTGTTTTCTGTTCACCATAAGCGTAACACCTTCGGCGCTTCTTATCAAAAAAATGGCTATCTCGACCGAGTCACGCGACAAAATCGTTTTTATAGATAAGATTCAATATGTTCATTTTGGAAACAATAGCACAAGATTCGCCCTTATCCCAAAATTACTTTTTATCGCTTCAGGAGCTACGAGATTAAACCGAGGCCCTAAAGCAAGACTTACTTTTTGTTTTCCAAACGATGTAACACCGGAGAATAATGGCATCAAGATTAATACACTATTATCCTGTGCCCAGTTTTGGGTCCATTCTAACACAGCACTGACGCCTGCACCGCTTTTCCAGTTGTAAGTCAGAAAGGGGTTAATAAACAATTGGTTGATTTCGATTTTGTCATCTCCTCCAGTTCCCCAAATTTGATTAGCCAGGCCGCCGTAGGTCCATCCGTTTTTTTGCGTAAGGGCTACCAATGTAGGTCCCACGCCAAATTGCTTGGCACTTAAAAAGTCACTACCACCAAGTGGTACTAAAAATACGGGTCCCACCCCCCAGGTTAAGCCGCTTTGGGTGTTAATAGGCGAGAAAAAAGCACTGATAACAGCATCACCCAATCCGCTCTGAGTTAGCCCTGGCCCGACAATGTTATACTGCGAAACAATCGGCATTATCCATCGGGTAATCAGGTTCAAATTTTGACCAACTTTTAGAGGTACTACAGGCTGCACATTCAGCACATACTTAGAGCCATCGTTAACTCCTATACCATGATCAAAATTGGTTTGCAAGGGCAAGCTAATAAGCGATGCAATTGGATTGGCAAGTTGTTTAGCCAGTTCTTCGTCACTTGCGGGTAGTTTTTCTTGAGCAAGTACCGTAGTAGATGTGAAGGTCGCGGCGAGAAAAAAGTAAATTAATTTTTTCATAACTGTAGCGTTTTAGATTGATTTGATAATTATTACCGTAGTTGAATTATTACTCTAAATAACTGAACTTACTCAAGCCAACCTCGGATATTGTGTAAACATGTCTGTGTTGCAATTCTGATCTCTCAAGTCTAGGGGAGATACCCGTGACTGTCACACATTTGAGAACACTCAACAGGCAGTGTGTGAATAAAGATAGACTGCAATCTATGACGCCAATGCTTCCTGATTGTCTTTTCACAATGTCTTTTATTTATTTATTATGTTTTTATAAACTTTCCCGTCTTTGATGATCATAAGAAAGTTCTTATCTGGATTTGTCATTAGAGATAGGTTTTTTAGTGGATCGCCATCCACTAAAATTAAATCAGCCAAAGCTCCTTCTTGTACAACTCCTAATTCTCCCTTGTATGGGCTTCTCAATCCTGAGAGCTTGAGCAACTGAGCATTGTCGTGCGTAATCAGTTTGAGTATCTCTGCGGGGGTGAACCATTCTGTCAATTTCAGGATAATTTTATTTTGTAGCGAATTTTCTTCAGGCTCGAAGAGAAAATCTGTGCCCCAAGCCAATTTTATCCCTAATTCTTTGGCTTTTGACCATACCTTAGGCTCTCCTTCCATCACTGGTTTTGTCTTATCAATCCTTGACGGCTCCAAATCATGTGGGCTAAAATGAAGCGTTTGCAAGCTTAGCCATATATCTTTCTCTTTAATAAGCTTTAAGGTTTCTTCGTCGAGCATTTGACCATGTTCAATGCATTTAACACCGGCTTCAATGGCTCTCCTAACAGCCCTTGGAGTATAAGCATGCACAGTGACATAGGTGCCCCAGTCTTCTGCTGCATTGACAGCAGCCTTCATTTCCTCTAGAGTGTACTGGGTAACATCAATAGGATCATAATCTGAAGCTATTCCACCTCCGGCCATGATTTTTATAAATGCTGCACCAAACCTCAGATTTTCTCTAGTGGCGGTTAAGACCTCATCTACTCCATCAGCAATAAAGTTTGCCCCCATCGCTTCAGTTCTTGAAGCTTTACCAAAAAATCTTCTGGATTTTTCATTGGGAGTTCTGAAGTCTCCATGCCCACCCGTCTGGCTGATTACTGCACCAGCAGGCCAGATCCTTGGCCCCTTTACTTTGCCGGCATCAATCAGAGCCTTTACAGAAAAACTGGGACCGCCCAATTCTCTAATAGAAGTAAAGCCACGCAGGAGCATTTCTTCCGCACCTTTACAGGCCTTATCAATGAGGTATTCCTGAGTTACCTCTGGGTTAAAGATTTCCTCGCTTGTAACGGAACTAAATAGCAGATGTACATGTGCATCAATCAAGCCCGGCATTAAAGTTTTGCCACTTCCATTGATTATTAAAGCATCCTTATTTGTTTGAATGTTATCTGAACTAATTTGCTTAATGATATTTCCTTCAACCAATACATTGAGCGGTTTCGTCAGCTCAGTTGACTTACCGTCAAATACTCTTGCCCCTTTAATGAGGATTTGAGTAGCCGGCTGGGTAAAAAGGGTTGCCGGCGAAACTAGGAGTATTATTAGTAAAATTTTATTTTTCATGTTTTAAAAAGCGTGTTTTCTAATGTCTACTAATTTCACAAGCGGATTTTCGCTTCCATTCGCTCGCAGTAAGTAAGTAGAGGTGCACTGATGTGCTGGTAGTTCGTTCGGCAAACGAAGACGGCCGAATCCGAAGTCTTGGCGGTAGCCACAGGTCAGTGCCCCGCTTTAAGCCGAAAATCGGGTCACCTAAATCTCGGATGTTGGTGAAACTATGCATCGACATGCCGTGTGCGACCTTCCCGGTAACGATGCTGATGAGGCCAACATTACTCGTGAGCGTAACCGCCCATAGAACGGTTGGAAAGGCAACGGGGGTATGGGTGCTCATTAGGCCGGGCACCCGAATACTTCTGCCGCCCTGAAGCTTTATCTCCGCTGTCGCAGAGGGATCGGCAATGAAGGCATTAGAGTTCTCCTCGATAGAATTGCCCAATACTGAAGCATTCGGCGGAGCCGAAATCTGGTCAGAGAGGCGGTTGAAGGCGTAAGCATTCTCGAAGAGGACAGTGGCGGGGTTAGGATTTTGAATGCAAGATGTCTGCGAAAAAGTGTAGCTTGCAATAAGCAAAACTAGGTTCACGGAGTTAGTAAGCATTTATAATTACGACCTATTTTTCATCTTTTCATGTGCAAAGAAAAAGGTTTTTTCTTCCTTGCTCATCTTTTGCAGTATTTTTTTAACGATTCTAGAACGGGCAGAGATCCCTCTAAGAGTCGCTCTTTCAAAGATTTAGGTCTTTTGCAGGGTAAAGGCTGTTGAACGGTTTTGAGATTTTTTCGGCTTTTATGAACGATTGGCAGTCTCAGGGCTAGGGCGCCTGAGAAGTTCCTGAACGCAGCAAAGGTTAGTACTTCGCTTCCGTGGCTAAAGAGTAACACAGGGTGTGGGCAGTAGCGCTGATATCGGCGGCGAGTTTGGCGTCGAGATTTGTCGTGTGCTACAAGCTTTTGAAGAGGTATTCGGCGATTTGGTAGGGTTTAGAGGTACTCTTAGAGAATGGAGCAAGGGCTGAGCAAGAGAACAGTACATTGGTCTTGAGTACCCTTGGTGTTGTGGACTTGAAAGGCGGCTGCGCGCCATTACTGCTGAGGTAAATCCCGCAGTATGGGAATAGGGCACTCTTGGTTCGGGCACCAGACGGAGGCTGCTGGTAGCAAGTTGAGTGTACAAGAGTAGAGTCTGAGGATTTTCGGCATTGATGGAGTACTTGTAGGCTTTCTGGTATCAGGCCCTTATTTTAGCCCTAAAAAACAGCCTATGCGAAAAACTGCCGGACTTATCGCTGCCGTCGGGCTTTGCCTTCTCATGCTTCGGGCAGTGCCAAGAGAAGTACACAACGCCTCAAAACTGCCTGATTACCCTCAAAACTATTTTTCCTTACCTGTGGATGCGCCGAGATTACGCCTATCCGGCACATTTGGTGAGCTGCGCGCCAACCATTTCCATTCGGGTATTGACCTAAGCGGTGATATCGGGCAGCCTATCTATGCGGCCGCTGACGGATACGTGCACCGCATCCGCGTGCAGGAGGGCGGTTACGGCAATGCGCTGTACCTCCGGCACCCCAACGGCTACACGACGGTATATGGGCATTTGCACCGGTTCAAGGCCGAAATTGCCCGCTATGTCAAGAGCGAGCAGTACCGCAAGGAGCAGTTTGAGGTGGACCTCTATCCGGGTGAAAAGGCTTTTCCGGTAAAAAAAGGGGAAGTCATCGGCCTGATGGGCAATTCGGGCAGCTCTGAAGGCGCGCATCTGCATTTTGAAATACGGCGCACTGCTGACCAGAAGACGCTCAACCCATTGCTGTTCAACCTGCCCATAACCGACCGCGAAGCGCCGGAGCTGCTCGCCCTAAAAGCCTACTACCTCAACGACCGGCGCGAAACGGTGGATGCCCTCCTTTTACCCATAGAACGCCGACCTAACGGAACATACGGCCTGAAAGGCGGCGACACCATCGCCCTGCCGGCCTGGCGCGCGGGCTTTGGCCTGCAGGCGTTTGACCGCGCTACCGGCAACCCGAACAACAAAAACGGCCTCTTCTCCGTGCGCCTGTTCGCCGACGGGCAGCAGGCTTTTGGCTGGCGCGCACAGGAACTGGACTTCGACGAAACGCGCTACTTGAACGCTCACACCGACTATGCCGAGCGCAAACGCACCGGCACGTGGTTTCAGCGGTGCTACCTGCTGCCCGGCGACCGCCTTTCCATGTATGAGCGCTCGGACAATGCCGGGGTTGTGCCGCTCTATCAAGGCCGCATCACAGCTGTGCGCCTCGAGGCAGCTGACGCTAACGGCAACTCTTCAGTGCTGCAATTCTGGGTACGACGCGCCGAAGTTGCGCCAGCAACACCACCGTCTTACCAGCGCCAATTGCCCTGGGACGCAGCCAACCGCGTGGAAATGGAAGATTTTACGCTCACGCTGCCCAACGGCGCACTTTACGAAACGCTGTATTTCCAGTATGCCGTCAGCCCGCCGCCCGCCGGGGCCTTCTCACCCGTGCACCACGTCCACAGCGACGACACGCCGCTGCACCGCTACGGCACGCTGAGCCTGCGCCCAACGGCGCTGCCAGCAGCATTGACCTCCAAAGCAGTCATCCTGTATTTAGATAGCAAACGCCCCGAAAGCGTTGGTGGCCAATGGGTCAACGGCACCATAGAAGCCCGCGTCCGCGAACTGGGCCGCTATACCATCGCAACCGACACCACCCCTCCGACCATTCGGCCCATCGTCTTTTTGGCCAATATGCGTGGCAAATCGCTGATGTCGTTTGCCATCAACGACGACTTGCCCGTCAGTGGCACCGCACGCGGTCTGCGCTATCGCGCCACGGTGGACGGCAAATGGGTGCTCTTTGAATACGACCGAAAAAGCGGGCGCTTAGTGCATCACTTCGACGGACGCATCCCCGCCGGTGAACACGTGCTGCGATTGACGGTAACCGACGACCGCGAAAACATGACTGTCTTTGAACGAAAGTTTGTCCGATAGCATGCCATTGGCAAGAGTTTCCTGAAATTTCCCTCAGAGACTATCGGCATTCTGCAAGAGCAACTTTTCACCATATATTTCGCATTTATTTATGCGATACCTTTCGCCGTGTTAGCCTCTGAAAGAAAAGTTTGGAGAACCTCTGCGCAGGTCGTTCCTTTGTCGGCGCGCTTTGTTCGCAAAAAACTTCAGCCCATTATCGCCTTTCATTTACTGCTCTAACACCTAACGATTTTTACGCCATGATGTCCATTTTTGCCAAACACTGGTGGCTGCTTGCGCTGCGAGGGGCAGTAGCCTTCCTCTTTGCTGTTGTTGCCTTCTCCCTTTCTCACGCTCCCTATGCTGCGTTAGCGACGTCGTTGGCGGCCTATTTGCTGGCCGATGGCCTGCTGACCACTTATTCAGGTTGGCGCCTGCGTTGCGAGGAATACTCGGGCGGGGTGCTGATGGCGGAAGGGCTTGTCGGAATTGTGCTGGCTCTCGTCATCTGGCTGGGGCCGGTAAACGACAACCGATTGGTGTATCTGTTTGCTTCGTGGTGCATTCTGACCGGGCTGCTCGAGGTGTGGTTGGCCTATTACATTCGCAAAGCCATCGAGGACGAATGGCAATTGGTCGTTGCCGGTATCATTTCGGTGGGTCTGGGCGTCGTTATGCTGTTCCGTGCGAACAGCGGCACGGTCGCGTTGGCCTGGTATTCAGGCTTTTATGCCGTCTTTTTCGGGCTGCTGCTGATAGGCGTGGGGCTGCGGCTGCGGCGTTGGCTGGCCCAGTGAGGCACGGCGTGGCCTGTGCTTATTTTGGGTTGAAGTCTGCCTGGCACCCATTGGCCTTTGGCCGAGTGTACGGCGCCGTTGGCAGGCTCGCAGTTGGTTTTCATCGAGGTGTGCGAGTGCGTATGCAACTTAACGCCGCCCTTTGCTGTCTTTCAAATCCGAACAAACAGCAACATTTTAGCGATGAAAACAAACTTCTTTCTAATTCTCGCCTTTTGGCTCCTGCCCGCCCTCATTTTATCTGCCCAAAATGGCGCGGCGCCTGTTTCTCAGGCTCCCTACATCGAGGTGGTGGTGGCCTCTGATCGCATCTGGCTGCTGCCCGAAGAGACGCCGCAAGGCGAGGTACATGCCCGTGTCTTAGACCACCAAGGCAAGGTAGTTTTGGAAAAGACCTTTTGCTCTGGCGCCGAAAGCTGGTGGCTCGATATTTCGACCCTTGCTCCGGGCAAATACCAGCTGCACCTGACGTCGGGCCAGCGCGAGTATTTTGAGCGACACGCGCGCAAGCGCTCGCTGTGAATGCAGCAGCCCTACATTTTGCGCAGCAAGAGCTGGCCTATCTGCGGGTCGGCGTAGATGCGCGACAGGTCGGGGCGTTTAGCCGAGGCGAGTTCTTGCGCCATGGCTAATCGCAGGTCGTTGGGCAGCAGCGGTAATAGCAAGAACGCACGCAAGTTTTCGAGTTCGTCGTCGGTTAGCGGTTGTCGGCGTGCCAGCAGGTAGTTGGTCAGGCGCGTAACGAGGACAGAGAGGATGTCTAAGCGTTTGGTCTGCCCTTCGTCTATCAGGCGCTCCAGACGACGGGCTACTGCCTCGAAGGGTGTTGTGAGCAGGATATCGTCGGGTGTGGGCAATTTGTCCATGTTCAGCTGGACGAAGGACAGGAAGGCCTGGGCGGTTTCGGTGTCCAAGGCTGCTTCTGCCAGCAGGCTGACTAAGGGCATGTTTTCGCGCAGGTCTTCGATGCCGCGCAGGCTGTTGAAGAACTGCACCAGCGAGCGCGGTGTCGTTCGGCGGCCATTGATGAGTTCGGGGTAGGCCAGCACGAAGTGGATGCCTCGCGGGTCAATGTCGTTGCGTTCGGCCCAGCGCGCCCATACGTGCGGGTCGAAGGTCATGGTGATGTGCAGCATGCGGGTGAGCATGGCCTCGTCGAGCGTGGTTACCGAGTAATCGCCGCCGTCGGGGTTGGCCGTGCAGACGATGAGCCAGCCGGGGGGTAGCGTCCAGGATACTAAGCCGTAGTTTTGAAACAGCTGCATGATGCCGCGCAGGATGCGGTCATCGGCGCGATTGACGTCGTCCAACAGCAGGATGCCCGGCCCGGGGCGACGCGGCACCCATTCGGGCGGGGCAAAGCGCGTTTGGGCACTGCCGTCTTCACCGGCGGCAATTTGCGGCATGCCCACCAGATCGCCCATTTCCTCAAACTGGGCGGGGGCGATATAGACAAAATCACACCCGCGCGCCCGCGCCACGTCGCGCACCAGTTCCGTTTTGCCAATGCCGTGCAGGCCCCAAATACAGATGGGTGTAGGGCGTTCGTCGCTTTGCATCAGCCGGTCTAAGGCGTGCTCGAGCAACGACGCCACCGACTCTGCGCTCACGCGCGCCCCATAGGTGATGTAGGGAAAAGACGCATTTTCTTTTGCCATGCCTCCAAAACAGCAGCGGCGGGCGCTGGTTTAATGCTCCCAGCCGCCCGCTGACAGCACCGCTTTTATTCCCTTAGCGCCAGAGGGCTTTGCCGCTCAGCACGCGCTCGCCCAGCGTCAGTTGCCACACGTACAACCCTTTGCTGCGGAACACTTCGGTGGGCAAATCCCAGCGATTATAGCCACCAGCCAGAGCGCGCTGGCCTTCATACACCAGCCGACCGCTGCCGTCGAGGAGCAACAGCCGGGCGGGCTGTTCCACAGGAGCGTGAATGTGCAATAAGACGCCATTGCCATCAGCGGAGTAGGCGAATGCCACACGTTCAGCACCAGAAGGTGCCCAAATCGGCGTCGAAGTCGTCTTTTTGAAATCCAATTTAAGGGCGTAAAATGCCGAGCAATCATGGCCTACGGCAAACATGGGCAGGCGGCCAGGGCCTTCCGCAAAGGGCTGAATAGCATCTTCAACCTGCGCGTCTTTTTTGGCCCGAATGCGCATATAGAAAAGCGGGGCGTTGGCCGGTAAGATGGCCTCGGGCTGGCCAAGTATCCCCCGGAGGCGTCCTTCGTCGGTGCGGTAGTGGTAACTCCACAATACGGAGGAGCCATAATCGGCCCAGCAGTCCTCCAGAGCTATCAGCGTCGTATCCAGCTGAAGGCCTATCTGTACGTAGTAGGCCGACAGTGGGTCCGACAGCACGACCGCCAGCGTGTCCGACTGGCCTGCGCTGAGTTGTTTCTGCGGGAGAACGAGCGCCGATACGCCCACCACCGTTGGATGCGGACGATGGAAGTCGCCGTTCACATCGCCCGATTTCGTTCCCAACGCCCAGAGCGTATCGCCCTCATAGGCAGCCAGTTGGGTAAGGGTGAGGTATGGGTAACTGTTTACTGGATAATTCGGGAAAACCGAAGACAATGCGGGATAGAAACGCCACAGCGGCGCTTGTGCCAGCGTATCGGTTTGTGCGAGAACCAGTTGCAGCAGTTGGCTGAAATCGGAAGCCACTACCGAATGAGTGCTGTTGACATCGGCGGCCAGTCCCTGGTACACGTGCAAGGGAGCAAGTCCCCACAAGTACCGGGCTACCACGCACAAATCCGCTGCGTCTGCGCCCTGTCGGTAGTTCTGGCCCGGCAGTGTGCCGCCAAATGTAAACAGGGAGTCGTTTGGATAATCTGCCAATGGCAACACTACCGGCGTGCAATGCTGCCCTGCGGGCATGGAAAACACCTGAAGTACTTTGGGTGGATGCCCTAAAGCCGCTGGAGCACTCATCAACAACAATTCGGCGCCCGGCAAAGGTGTCGTGTCGCGCCAAAATGCCGAGCACAATGTGAAACGGAGCGTGTCTGTAGCAGCCACATCCGCTAGCAGCGTTTTATCGCCATTAGCGGGGAGCCATGAAACCGATGCTATTCTTGTACCTTTAGCATATACGCGGGAGACGAATAGCACACAGAGAGCCCAAAAGACCAACCCGACAAAAGACAAGTAGATTTTTTTCATGACACAGCGAGGTTTTTAGTAGGTACAAAATTAGTGATGCCTGCGGCTGAAGGCCAAATGCCAAATGACGCTTCGCCAGGAATAGACAAAAAAACGCGTCAAAACCAAAAGAACAGGGGACACCCCCAAACGGAAGTGCCCCCTGCTGGCAAAGCGCTTCTCTGAAAGGCCACCTCACCGCATAAGCGTTACATCTCCTTTGTACAGGATGGTTTCGCCGTCTATGAACTCTATCTCGGCGTAGTACACATACACGCCCGGCAAACCGCGCGAGCCGCGTACCTGACCGTCCCAACCCAACACCGGATCGTT
>CALJPQ010000028.1 GCA_937980645.1 uncultured Saprospiraceae bacterium
CCCGTGGGCGACATCAGGGCAATCAGCGCCGTCTTCAGGTGCTTTTCGTCCATCCGACGCGCGTCGCGGTTGTCCAAATGACTCAACACCTGCTGAAACGCCTCGCGCAACGGCTCGATGTTCATCTCCAACGCCAGCGCCTCCATGCGACGACTCATGCGCAAATCGTTGTCCGACAAATGTATCGAACGCAAAAGCACATGCTGGAAGTAGTCCCAGTACAACTCCTTCATCACCTGGTTGGGTATTTGGAAAACCCACCGCGACAACCGGGCATCCTGAACGGTCAGCATGCCTAAGTAAAACAGCAGACTCACGAAGTCTTCGCGCGTCCAGTCGCGCTCAAAACTGAATTGAAGCGTAACTCCTGAGACCACTGTGCCGCTTTCGATGACCTCCTCCAGCACGGCAGCATTCATCGCCTCATCGCCAACGCGCACCATGCGGCTGATCTTGCCGTAGTCGCTCCGGACGTTGGTGCTCACCAGGGTATCGGGATATCGTCTCAGGGTGCGGTAGTTGGTCGCAAAATACCACACCATGTCGGGATTGTACAGCCGTTCCTGCGCTTTGGGATGGAACAGGTAGCCGTTGTACCAGGTGCGCACATCGGCCAGCACACGCTCGAACTCGCCCTCAGGCACTTCGGCCAGGCGCAAAATGTCGGCCACTTCCGCTTCCGTGAAGCCCATGAAGTCGTGCATGTCGGGCTGCAGCGACAGGTTGGTGCCGATGTTGAAGCCGCTCGTCAGGCTGTCCAATGTTACGGGTGAGACGCCGGTAGCGAAAATGCGGTCAATGATGCCGCTTTGGGTTCCCTTTTTGACCACTTCGAAGAACTTGCGCACGATGCCGTTGCGGCTGACGATGGTCTTGAAGTCATTGAATGAAAAGGCGATAATCTCGTTGGTGAAATGGTCGTACTCGTCTATCAGCAGGTAAATCTTTTCACCGGAATTCTTTGTTTCCATTAGCGTTAGCAGGGCAGCCAGGTATTCATTAGCAGATAGCAATTGCTGCATCTGCTGAAGCTCGGCATCAGAGAAGTATTCTGAGTAATGGCCCATGAATCGCAGGACGCTTTGCTGTACTTCAAAAGCGAAACTTTGTTCAATGGTGTCCACCTTTTGGGTCAAAATCCCGCTAAAATCAAACTTCAGCACCAAATAGGCATTGGCTCCCTCCGTTGGGTGCTGCCCGATGTAGTAGCGCCCAAACAGTTCTTCAAACTTCGCCCGGTGCTGCTTGCCGTAGTAGTATTCCATGACCGACACGGCCAAACTCTTGCCAAAACGACGCGGACGCAAGAAGAAATGGTAGCGCGTGTCCATGTCTTCCATCTTAGCCAGGTACATGGTTCTGTCCACGTAGTGCTTGCCCGTCCGGACTAAGGTCTCGAAGTTGCTAATGCCGTATGGAAAGCCGATGCGTTTCATCCTCTACAAAGGGTCGCCTTTGCGCAAAAATCGCAACTATTTGACACACTTAGCGATCATGACTGATGTTACGCGCGGTTAGGGTGTTCCTTTTGGTTCGAACCCTCACCCGTAGAGTCTGGATTTTCTTTTTTAATCGCTGAGGGCGTAGGGAGACGCTGAGAAAAATGCCTCTGCGACCCTCTGCATCTTTTTAACCCTTTACCTGACAGCAGACTTGCATAAGGCCAGATCATAATGCTGTGGCACATGAAAGCAGTAAGTCGAGGACTGGCTCAGCACCAGATGTTTATAGATTCAGCAAGTCTAAAGCCACATGTGCTGGCAAGCCGTTTGGGGCCTTTCTCCGCAATAAATGCTCTGTCCCACCATACGGCTTGTTTTTGCCCGAGTACCAATAGCATTATCATACCTATTTTAGCAAACCACGCTTGCGTTTTCAGCGTTTTAAGCAAGCAGATCGCCTTCATGACGAGATCTTTTCCTGTATGCAGGTATTGAGTTGCTTGCCTGTTTAGCCTTTTCAAGCCTGGTTTATATTTTTGATATGCGATTTTCCATTTTTTCCTATGGCTTTCTGGGCATTTGTCTGATGATGAACGGCTCTTGCCATAAACACGATAGTGTGGGCGAGGGCGATGTTACTATCGAGATCATCTCCCCGCGCGAAGGACAACAATTTCATAGCGGTGAGCAAGTGCCCATCCGGGCTAACATTACCAGCTCAGCGACCCTGCACGGCTGGGCTATAGAAATCCGCAAGAAGTCGGATGGTCAGGTGCTCTTCGTAGAGGACGCGCATGACCACAAAAAATCGTTCACGCTCGAGAAGTCCTGGAAAAACACCATGACTGAGCACACTGACCTGATTTTGGAGGTATTTGCTCAGATAGATCACGACGGCAAGAAGACCTCCAGGCGAGTAACGTTTCATGCTCACCCTTAAGCGTTTTTCAATCGGAACCCTATGTCGTTTTTGTGGCGAACGCTCGTGCTGCTTTTGGCGAGTGGGTACTTTTGGGCCTGTAGTGCTCCTTCCAGATCTGCGCATCCTCCTGAGGCATTGGCGCCTGTAGAGAAGGCGCTACTATGGAAAATCAGCGGTCGTGGCCTAAAGCAGGCGTCCTATTTACTGGGTACTATACACCTGATACCCAAGGAAAAGTTTGGGCTATCGGAAGCGACGCGGCAGACATTGGACCGGGTCAGCCGCATAGCGTTTGAGATTGACCTCAAGGAGATGGGTGGGCCGGGGCTGTTCAAAGTGATGAATAAAACATTTATGAGTGGCGGTCAAACCCTGCGTGATTTGCTGCCAGAGGGAGATTATGCGCTGGTACGCGAACAGGTCTCTCAGCGGAGCATGTTACCGATGTCCACCCTGGAGCGGATGAAGCCCATGTTTGTGGCCTCTATGCTGGAAAACAAAGGCGAGGGGCTGGGCAACAGCAGCAGCATGACTTCGGTCGAAATAGAGTTGTACCGATTGGCCCGCAAGCGGCAATTAGCCACAGCAGGTCTGGAGACGATGGAGTACCAGCTCAGCCTTTTTGATAGTATTCCCTACGCCCTTCAGGCGCGCATGCTGGTGGACCAACTGCGACAACAGAGCAATGCCAGCGACGAATTTGCCCAGATGGTAGCGTTGTACCAACAGAAGGACTTGCAAGCCATGGAGGCCATGACACGCAAGTCGTTTAGTGACGAACCCATCCTCCAGGAAGCGCTCATCTACCGGCGTAACCGCGATTGGATACCCGTTATGGAACGAATGATGCACGAGCAACCGACGTTTTTTGCTGTCGGCGCCGGGCATCTGGGCGGCACGCAGGGCGTCATTGCGCTGCTGCGCAAAGCGGGCTATCGCGTAGAAGCTATGGACTGATAAACACCGGCAATTACTCTACAACAACGGCCAACAAATGCCCGTCCGGGCTGATAGCGATGCGGCTAATTTTCTCAACGCCGTAGAGCGACAGGTCTGCTATAGGAGTCCAGCTATTTTGCCGCCGCGGATAAAACTGGAGCAAACGGCTGCCATCGCCCGCCAGATAGGTGCCGTCGGGTAAAAGGGCAAAATCTTCCGTGCCTGCTGGCATTCGGACGACGGTCTCGACGGTGCCCTGAAGTGGATGATAGAGTTTCAGCAGGATTTCCTGAGCGCTCAGTTTTTGCACAAAAGCCAGACGCCCATCTGCTGTTTTTTGCAGACAGCGACCAATGCCCACGGCAATCTTTCGAGGAGTGGCTGAAGCAAGGGTCGCTATGGCGAGGGTGTGGTTATTACTCTCTCCCACCAAAAAGAGCGCCAGCAGGGTGTCGCGTAGCCAGCAGTGGTAGCCTACGTTGTTCACCTTTGGGAGTAGCGGGTGCCCTGCCGACGTGCGGTCTATGGGTAACGCCCACAATCGCTGGCTGCCATCGGCCTCTACGCGCACGACAGAGAAGCGCCGCCCGTCGGGCATACGTGTGGGCGAGTATTCCGGAGTAGCGGTGGCCGTTATGCGCGTGAGGGTGTTCAGCAGCAGATCGAGGGCATAAATGTCGGTCTGCGTGGTGTCGGGTGGCTGCTGAACGGTCAGGTAGATTTCATAGGGTGAAAAGAACTGCGGCTGGTTGTTGTAGCCCGTCGGATTGAAGGCTGTCAGGAAGCGCGGTGCAAACGGATGCCACAGGCTATCCGGGCGTTGGTTGATGGAAAAAAGCAGCAGGTCATAATGCGGCAATCGCTGTGCAAATAGCGAAACTGCCATGCCCAGCCAAAGCATTCCAAAAGTTAGGGAGCCTCGTTTTCTCATACGGCGAAAATACACCGATGCCGAACGAATGTAACTGTAAAAGCGCCTGGTCTGTCAGGTTTTATAGTCCAGTATGGACAAACTTTGGGTACATAGCCGGAGATCATCCGGGACGTTGGACGCAACGACGACGATGCGCTCTGCGCTGTGGGCCTCCAGCAGTTCGGCAAACCAGCGCGCGCCTGCCGTGTCCAGATTGGTCGTAGGTTCATCCAGCAGCAGCACAGGCGCTTCCGTGCAAATGGCTAAGGCAAGTTTGAGGCGCTGTTTCATGCCTGAGCTGAAAAAGCGGATGGCCTTATGGCGCGCACCTTTCAATTGGAGCATATCCAGCACTTGCTCGGGCGCTATGCCGTTGTGAAATGGGCGCATTTGTGCATGGAAATGCACCAGTTCGTGCAGGGTGAGTTCCTCAATTAGTTCAATATAGGGCGCTGCCATGCTTATTCGGCGATATACGGCGTCGGGCGCCACCTGCTGGCCGTTTTCTTCAAATCGAATGTCCCCTTTTGACAAAGACAGATGGCCGGACAGTATCTTCATCAGCGTGGATTTTCCAGCGCCGTTCGGGCCAGTCAGGGCGTAGCTCGTGCCCGTCGCAAAGCGGTAGGTGAGCCCTCGAAAAATCCACTCGTATCCGAAGCGCTTGCCGGCCTGCGTCAGGGTGATGGTCACTCCTGGTCGTATTTTTCGATGATGGGTTGGTTGGTCGGGCTGCCCTCTCCGACGGGTTGGTGGTTCAGGTAGCGCAGTCCCTTTATCAGGCCGCGTTTGCTGTCGCGGACAAATCGGAGTATCTCAGCGCGGTAATCCGATGGTTCAATTTGCTCCTCGATAAGCGCGACGGCTTTGCGAACGCTCAGCCCGCGCACAAACAGGAGGCGATAGATATCCTCTAGGTGATGAATCACCTGGCGTGGAAATATGCTGCGATGCAACCCCACCCGATTGACCCCCATGTAGGAGAGCGGTTCGCGGGCTGCCATGACGTATGGGGGAACGTCTTTGCGCACCAAAGAGCCACCGCTGATCATGACGTACTTACCGATGCGCACGAATTGATGCACTGCTGTCATGCCGCCTAAGCGCGCAAAATCGTCAATGTGAATGTGTCCGGCCAGGGTGGCATTGTTGGCCAAAATGCACGATTTGCCGATGAAGCAATCGTGGGCCACATGCACGTAGGCCATGAGCAAACACCGGTCACCAATAACCGTGCGCCAAGCCTCTTTAGTACCCCGATTGAGCGTACAGAATTCGCGAATAATGACCTCGTTACCAATCTCGAGCGTCGTGTTCTCGCCCTGATATTTTAAATCCTGCGGAATAGCGCCGACCACAGCTCCCGGGAAAACCTTGCAGCCATTACCCAAACGAGTGCCGTTCATGATGGTAACATTATTGCCTATCCAGCAATCGTCTCCAATAACAACATCTTCCTCAATGACAGTGAATGGCCCGATAGTTACGTTTTTTCCAATTTTCGCCTTCGGATGTATGTGGCGGAAACGTTGAGACGAGAAGAACATGTACGGGAAGAAAATTTGAAGTGATGAGTAAGACGGGCGTCCACTTAGATAAAAACCAGGGTCAAAGTTCGGACTCCCTGTTCCGGCGCACAATTTGAGCCGTCAGTTCGCCTTCCGAGACGATCTTACTGCCTACGTAAGCGGCGCCTTGCATGTGCACAATGCCGCGGCGGATAGGCTCGAGCAGTTCCATTTTTAAGATGAGCGTATCGCCGGGCACTACCTTGGATTTAAACCTGGCATTTTCGATTTTTAAAAAATAGGTGTCCCAGTTGTGAGGGTCGTCCACAGCATTGAGCGCCAGAATGCCGCCTGTTTGGGCCATGGCTTCGATTTGCAGCACACCGGGGAAAATCGGATTGCCCGGAAAATGCCCCTGGAAGAAAGGCTCGTTTATGGTTACGTTCTTCACGCCCACCACATGCGTATCGGTCAGTTCAATGATTTTATCTACCAACAAAAACGGGTAACGGTGCGGCAATAGACGACTGATGCTTACGATGTCGAAAAGTGGCTCCTTGTCCGGATTGTATTTGGGTACTCCAAAGAGGCGCCGCTGCTCCATGAGGCTCTTTTTGAGCAGCTTGGCAAATTCGACGTTGGCCGTATGGCCGGGCTTTGTGGCCACAATTTTGCCTCGAATGGGGCGCCCTATCAAAGCCAGGTCGCCGATGACGTCGAGCAGCTTATGGCGGGCAGGTTCATTAGAAAAGCGCAGCTTGACCGTGTTTAGCACCCCTTCCGACTCGACTCGGACGGAAGGCTTACCCATCTTTCGGGCCAGGCGGTCCAGTTCATCAGGAGCCATGGGCCTGTCGGCAATCACAATAGCGTTGTCCAGGTCGCCGCCGCGGATGAGGCCCATGTCCAACAACTTTTCCAACTCGTGCAAAAAAACAAATGTGCGGCAAGGTGCAATCTCAGAGCGATAACCGTCTATGTGCGACAGCGTAGCATATTGAGGGCCCAGCACCTTAGAGTTGAAGTCAATCATAACCGCCACCTCAAAATTCTCCGAGGGCAAGGCCAGCAGCTCCGTACCCGAAACTTCGTCTTTGTAAGCAATGGGTTCCGTAATCACAAAACACTCGCGATCAGCATCTTGCTCCACTCGCCCGGCCTGTTCGAGCGCCTCGACGAAAGGCAACGCCGTGCCGTCTGCAATGGGGACTTCCGGGCCATCTACCTCCATTAGCACATTATCTATGCCGATGCCGACTAATGCCGACAGCACATGCTCCACGGTAGCCACCTGGGCATTTCCCTGGCGCAGGGTGGTGCCCCGATTGGTCGAAGCCACCAGCTTCACGTCGGCAGGGAGGATAGGCTGCTCGGGCAGATCAATGCGCTGAAAGCGATAGCCGTGATTGGGCGGAGCGGGTTTAAAGGTCAAAACTACCGGTTTGCCCGTGTGCAATCCTACGCCTCGGACGCTCACCGGATGCTGAATCGTGGTTTGTTTCATTGCGTTAAGCACGGTCGTTGTTTTCTAAAGCGCGAAGGTAGTGAACATACCCCTTAAGCTGCCTCTCCGCTGCCCGTGAGCGTCCCATACTTGCCTAAAACTCTGTAGATAGGCGGATGCGCACGCCCCACTTCGTTACAAAAGGGTTGTCGGTGTACGTGAAGCGCCGCAGCAGGTCAATGCGAAGAATGCTGAAGATATTCGCCACACCTACGCTGCCTTCCACGTAGGGTTGTTTTTCGAGGGAATAGGTCATCGGCACCCCATTCTCGTAAGTGGGTAAATGCAAAAGCCCGTTGTTGGCGTCGGGCCGATTGCGCTCGCTCAAACCTCCCCAGAGCGCTTTTATAGTGAAAACCTCACGCCATTTGAGCCGGCGCAACAGCGGAACGCGCCCCATGAACGCTCCGCCAAAGTTGTGGTAATAGCTCACGGCAGCGTATTGGTCGCTGATGAACTCCATGAAATTCATCAGGTTATACGACTCGCGCTGGTAGGTGTATGTCTGGTTAGCCTTGTGGATAATCAGCATCGGATACGGCGCCTGCCCAAATACTCGTCCACCTTCGATAATGGCATAGCCTTGCCCCAGAATGGGGTAGAAAAACGCCTTGCGCATGGTGGCTCGCACCGTGTGGTAGTTGTATTCGCTGCCCAGCACTCCGCGCATGCCGGCGTCGTAGGCCAGCTCCAGGATGGGGTATTTTGTCAGAATGGGCGTCCGATAGTTCGGGCCGTCGTAGAACTTCTCGTTGGGTGCGTAGCGCAAACGCAGGCCCACTTCGCTGGCCATTAGGTCGGTTTTGTAGCGCGTTTCTCCCTGCTCGGTGTAGTCAAAGAGCAAGATACCCGCCGGGTTTTGGCGCGTGTTGCGCAGCAACAAACACCACGAAAAGCCACTCAGAAACTCCCGCCGATATTCCAGGCCGTACGTGTTCTTGTAGATCATTCGGTTGTTGGGCCCACGCTTGAGCGAAAGAAAGAGGTTGTCTTCGTTGACAAACTGCAGCCCCTGGCCCGGGATTTCAATATCGTTTTGATGCCACAGCCGAAGGTGATGGATCGGGAAAAGCCGCACCTTTTCTGGCCCAAAGGAGTACGTAATGGCGCCCATGCTCTTCCAGCGTTGGTCGCCAAAACCATAGGCGACATATCCTTCCAGCGCCAGACGCTTGCTAAAGTCGTAGTTCGTGCGGCCACCAAAGCGCAGCCGCAAGCCTTCGATAGGGTTGAAGCTGTAGAAAACGTTGGCCGGGCCAATATCCAGCCCGCCCACGGCCGTGTAGCCTTCAAAAAGGAAACGCACGCTCTTGACCACGCGCTTGAAGGTGCGGTCGCGATTGAGGCTATCCATCGTTTGCTTCAGGCCCGCTTCGCTGCGCGTCAGCTCGATGTGGCGGTTTTGTGCCCAAAACGCTTCGTCGCGCAGCAGAATGCCCGTATCGCGTACCACCGCCTGTAGAGGGGCAAACAGCGAGTCCGCAAGGGCTTCGTTGATGCGATACCTCCGGTAACTCGTTACCTTATTGCCCAGCAGCGAACGCGCCTTCTGGCTATTCACCAAGCCAAATTCGATGGATACCTCGTCGCGGGTCAGCATGAGCGCTCGGCCGCCCTCGGCCGACGTTACCCAGGAATACTCCTGCTTCAGCTGGATATCGTTCACCCAGTTGAGGTTAATTTCAGGCGGTACGCCCACCTCGATGCGTCGCAACGCATACGTGGAGTCTAAGGCAATCCATAAATGCCCCGTAAACGCCACATCCGTCTTCACCCGGGGCGCAAAGTACAGGCGCACGCAAGGGGTGCCCTCTACCAGTGTCGTGTCCTGGATGTAAAAACGGTAGATATTTGGTGAAATCGGGTTGAGTGGCCCCACGAAGCGCGTGTTCAGCAGCTCGATGGCCCCATCGTAAAAGTTGGCATCTGTGTACAGCGCGTCAATGAAATTGGAGATGCCCATCACGTTGAAGGCATCCTCGAACACCACATGCCGCTCGCCGCGCACGTACTCGCGCCGCGTGCTTGTGGCGCCGCGGTAGTACACGTCGGAGATCAGCTCACGCATGTAGAGCAGGATGTTGACCTTGTTGTTGACCCGGTTGGTGTCGGCATTATCAAAAATCACCTTGAAGCGGCGCAGCAGAAAGTTGTTGCGGGTCTTTTCGGTAACGTTATTCAGCGCAAAGCCGATTTTCTCGTACTTCTCATACTGGTAGTACGCCAGAGCCTCTGGGCGGTTTTTGCTCTTATTCTCAATGGCCTTCCGAATGAGGGCCACCGCCGGATTGTCCTTGTTGCGGTAGTGCTCTACGCGGACGGTTACCTCCTGAAGCGTTGAAGCTGTTTCACGCAGCAGAATAAGCAAATCGTGGTCTTCCCCGGTGCGCAAGACGATTTCCTGCGGGGTATATCCCACGTAAGTGATGCGCAGCGTCAGTGGGCCGGCAGCTGTCGTACTGAGCGCAAATCGCCCATCCGCATCGGCGCGAGCACCCGTGTTGGCTTCCACTATTCGGGCCGTAGCGAAGGGAAGCGGCTCCTCCGTCAGCGCATCTATGACGCGCCCACGCACCGTCGTGAACTGAGGTGTCTGGCCAGCAGAAACAAGGGGGAGTAGAAAAAGCGAGATTAAACCAAAGAAAGCCTGAAATGGGTTTGTTCGCATGGCGTTCGTCAATGTCTCAAAAGAAAACGGGAAAACATCAAAACTCGTTGGGTCGGGCGAAAACGAAATAACGATTAAACAAAAAAATCAGGTACCAGGCCATCAGCGCTACGCTCACGCGCGAAAACCACGGCGACAGGCCCATCTCATCGCAAAGCAGCCACACGCCGCCCACATTCAGGCCCATGCCCAGCAAAACGCCCATGCCATAGCGGATACCTAATTTTTGCAGCGGAGTAGCCTCGTACCGCCCGAACACCCAATGGCGCTGAATGTAAAAAGCCACTACCGCGCTGACCGACCAGCCCACAAACGTGGAACCACCCGCATGTGCCGTGGCCATAAAAAGCACGTAAAACAGCCCAAAATCTACGACTGTCGAGCTGAGCGAACTCAGCGCATACTTGAAGAGGAGATAGCCTTTCGAGCGCATAGGTTAGTCCCATATCCACCAAAAAACTTGCCACGACAGACCGGCGTAAATCCCTGCCAGAACGTCATCCAGCATTACGCCCCAGCCGCCCGGCAGACGCTCCAAGGAGCGGACACCCAATGGCTTGAGCACGTCAAACAATCGGAACAGCATAAAGATAATGGCCCACGCCTCCCATTCGACCGGGGCGGCCCAAAGAGCGACCCACATGCCGGCCATTTCGTCCAACACCACGGGCGAAGGGTCCTTGCCCCAAAGCGCCTCTGCCCGCGGGACGCCCACAATACCCACGAAAAAACTCAAGACGATAGCGATGGCGAGCCCGGGCTGTAAGAAGCCAGGCGCGCTCCAGGCCAACGCTCCAGCCAACAGACCGGCCAGCGCTGCTCCCCAGGTGCCTGGCGCTATGGGCAGCCACCCGGCGCCAAAACCGCAAAGCACCCAAAACAGCAGGCCCTCAGCTCGGCGTTCAGAGCCAGCCATGTTGGCGGTACCATTTGACCGTCTCTTCCATACCCCGATAGAGGTCGTATTCAGGGCGGAAGCTCAGGTAGTAAGCAGTTTCTGAAATGTCGCAGTGCCAGTTAGCCCCGCCCAACTCGCGCAGCTTCTCGCGGTTGAGCGCCGGCATTTTGCCCTGCCATCGGCCCACCAGCTCGCTCAGTGTGGCAACGGCCCGCACTCCTGCCAGCGGCAGGCGCAGGCGCAGCGTACGGCGGCCCAAAGCCGTGCGCACCGCTTCGCCCAAATCGTCTGTAGTGTAGTCGCGCCCATCAGCGGCAATGAACTTCCGACCGCTGGGCCCACTCTCCAGAGCGGCGAGCATAAGCGCCACCAGATCACTGACGTAAATAAAACTGGCACGCTGCGGTGTCCGCCCAATGTACAGCTCCAACCCTCGGCTCACTAACTGGATGAACTGAAACAGATCGCGGTCGCGCGGGCCAAAAACGGCTGTAGGCTGCACCACCACCCAGGGAAGCCTGCCCGTCAGGGCCTCCAGATAGGCTTCGGCTGCCCGTTTGCTGGCCCCGTAGGCCGTAACAGGCGCAGGTGGCTGGTCGGGTCGCACACGCTCAGCCGCAGTGGCAGGGCCTAAAGCAGCCAGGCTACTCAAAAACAAAAAACGACTCGGTCGCAGTGCATCGTCCGACAGCACTTCGGCCAAATGGCGGGTATAATCGGCATTTACCCGAAAATAATCTTCCCTGCGCAGCGCCTTCGTAGTGCCTGCAATGTGCGCCACATAGTCGAAGCGCCCTTGCTGGTGCAGCGTTTCGGCCAGCGCTTGCAGCGAGTGGTACGGCAGATGCACGAAGCGCAAACGCGCGTCCCGCAAATAGGTGCGGTCGCTATTAGGGCGCACTGCAGCCGTTACCTCCCATCCGCGTGCCAGCGCCGCCTCGGTCAGCGCGCTGCCGATGAAGCCGTTAGCACCCGTTACCAGCAGACGAAGACTCATGCCGTTTTTTCTATCAGTGCCACATCGGGGGTGGACTCATCACTCAATGGCACGCCGCCACGGTCTTTGCGCACAATGCGCGAAAAGAGGCTGATTTCCTGGCTAAACAGGAAGCGCAACAGCAACAGCGTGTAGGACTTGTGGTATTTCAGCGAGTCGTAAAACTCCGGCGCCATGGCCCGCAATTTAGGTAAGTTGTTCCACGGCACGGAAGGCATATCGTGGTGCTCGTTGTGGTAGCCCACGTTCAGGTTGAGGGTGTTGAGCGGCCCGTAATAGCTGTACGTCTCCTGGTCAGGGTCGAGCACTAAGTAATGCTCCTGTATCCAGCGCGCCCCCAGCGGATGCAGGCCAATGGAAAACATCAGACTCAGCCCCAGATAGGCAAACGCTTGCCAACCCCAGAAATAAATCACCGCCACGTCGAAGGCCAGCTGTATCACCACGTTCAGGATGACCCACCGGTCTATCAGCATAGCCTCCTTACAACGCAGGACGCGTATCGCCTGGAAGAAGGGATAAAACAACAACCACAAGGCTTTGCCAATGAAGTAGTTGTTGATGAGGCGCGCCTCCCAACGCGAGGGCAAGTCAGCGTCCAGCTCATGCACCCCCTGAAAGGCGTGGTGTTTGAGGTGATAATTTTTAAAGGCAATGGCAGAGGGAATAATCGTTGGCAGGTTAGCAAAAATGCCTGCGTAGATATTCCACTCCCGCTTGCGGAAAATCAGGTGATGCGCCGCTTCATGAATACACACGAAAAGCACATGTGACGGAAAGGCGCCAACAAACCAGGCCAGACCCACTATCCACCACCAGCTCTGATTGCGCAGCAAATAAGCCATGCTTATCTGGAAGGCTACGCAAACGAAAATGATCAGGGCCGTCCACGGGTTTTTACCGATGAGGTGGCGTGCTTCAGGGTGGGTTTCCAAAATAGCCTTAGTACGTTGGCGATGTGGCTCCGGGCCAGTTTTGTAGTGAAAATCGTTGGGCTGCTGCATATTATAGTGTTTTTTCGTAGAGACGATACCTGCGATAAACCTGCGCGCCGAGGCGTTCCATGGCGCGGTTCATCATGGTGTTGTTGTCTAATATCCAGGAGGCTTCGCCTTCCGTGATCCCTCGGCGAACAGCGGCCTCCAGGGTGCGCACGTAAAAACACGTATCTATGCCCAGCCGGCGATATTCCTGGAGGGTACCCAGCGCAATCACCCTGGCTGTGCGAATGTTCCGAAGACCAAACAACAATCGGAAAATGCCAAACGGAAACAGACGCCCCCGCTTTAGCCGAATGAGTATCTCATTGATATTGGGCACTGTGAGCGATACACCAATCGTCTGGCCGTCCTTTTCAGCAAAAAACACCAGCTCCGGGTCAATAATCGGGCGGAGGTCCTTTGCTATCTGGCGGACTTCAGCCTCCGTCATGGGTACAAAACCCGTATTTTCGGCCCAAGAAGCATTGTACACTGGCAAGAACTTGTCCAGCTCTTCCTGAAAGCGACGCATATTTATCTTACGCACCACAATACCTCGCTCCGCCAGGCGCTCTTCCAAACGCTGGCTGGCTTCTACGACAGAGGCCGGTATATCGCCCGACGTCAGCCAATAGCATAGCAAGTCCACATGTTTGGAAAAGCCCAACCCTTCCAACAGGGTAGCGTAATACGGCGCATTGTACGTCATCATGACCATGGGCGGCTGCTCGAAATTCTCTACCAGCAGGCCACATGTTTCGTTGGTAGAAAAGTTGGCCGGCCCAATGACTTTTTCTACTCCCTGTTGGCGTAGCCATTGCTCGGCCCTTGCGAGCAGTGCTGCTGCCGCATGCGCGTCATTCACCACATCAAAAAAGCCAAAGAAACCTTCCTGCCGACCGGTAAAGGCTATGTGGTTGCGATTCAAAATGGCCGCAATACGTCCAAGCGGACGACCATGGTCGTAAGCCATGAAGTACTCCGCTGTTGAATGCAGAAAAAAAGGCGATTTCTTCGGATTAAGCAACGCCTCCTGCTCCATGTAGAGCATAGGTACGTAGTTCGGATCGCCCTCATAAAGATCGTGCGGAAAATCAATAAAGGCCCGCAGTTGCCGGCGATTGGCCGGGTCTATCCGCTCGATGCGTATCATACGGTTGCCGCTACTACTTCGTCCATTTGCCGATCCAAAATGCCCAGGCCTTTGGCGTGGCGGTAAAGGATCTCCACCGCGCGCTCGATTTGCTCGAACGTATGCGTGGCCATCAATGAGAAGCGGATGAGCGACTCCTCGCTGGGCACCGCCGGCGACACCACCGGGTTGATGAACACCCCATCGTCAAACGCCATCTTCGACAGCGCAAAGGTCTTCATGTTATCGCGCACATAAAGCGGAATGATAGGCGACTGGGTGTGTCCAATTTCAAAGCCGGCTTCGCGGAAGAGCTTCATCGAGTAGTGCGTGTTTTCCCACAAGCGGTCAATGCGCTCGGGCTCCTCCTTCAAAATCTCTAAGGCGGCCAACACACTGGCGGCGGCGGCAGGCGTCATGCTGGCGCTGAAAATGAGCGAGCGCGAGTGGTGTTTCAGGTATTCAATGACCGACTTCGAAGCGGCGATAAAGCCGCCCAGCGACGCCAGCGATTTGCTGAAGGTGCCAATCTGAATGTCCACCGCGTCGTGCAGGCCGAAGTGCGAACCCGTGCCGATGCCCAACTCACCGATGACGCCGATAGAATGCGCGTCGTCGCACACCACCACGCAATTGTATTGGCGGGCAATGCGCACGATGTCGGGCAGAGGCGCAATGTCGCCCTCCATGCTGAAAATACCATCCACGACGATGAATTTCAACGCCTCTTCAGGTGCCCGGGCGGCTAAGCGCTCCAGGTCGGCCATGTCGTTATGGCCGAACTTCTGCACCCGGTTGGTCAGGCACAGCCGCGTCGCGTCAATAATGGAGGCATGCACGCGTTCGTCAATAAAAACATAATCGTGCCGACCCACTAACGGCGACAGCGCCCCCAGATTGGCCTGAAAACCTGTGCTGTACAGCAACACCGATTCGCGTTTCAGGTAATCCGCCAGCGCCTCCTCCAACTCGATGTGAATGCTGAGTGTCCCGTTGAGGAAACGCGAGCCTGCGCATCCACTGCCGTAGCGCTCCACTGCCGCCTTAGCAGCCTCCTTTATCCGCGGGTGGTTGGTCAGGCCCAGGTATGAGTTAGAGCCAAACATCAAAACCGGTTTACCACCGATGAGCACCTCAGTATCCTGTTCCGACTGGATAACGCGGAAATATGGATATACTCCCGCCCGGCGGGTTTCTTCAGCAGCAGTGTAAGCCTCTGTGCGAGCGCGTAAAGTTTGATTCATACCGATACTTGTCGTTTAAAACATGAAGGGAGAAAAACGGGAAAACCGTCGTCTATTTCGACGGCGATTTTTTCGTCAAGACAAAGGTAGTTTTGAAAACAAAATCCCACAAAGGACTACTGACACCAAAACCTTTGTCAGGCTGCTGAAAGTGGTGCAGCATGTGGTGCTGCTTGATACGCTGCCACAGCGGATGCTTCCAGTTCAGATGGTGCACGGCGTAGTGGGTCATATCGTAACACAGATAGCCCAGGAGAAAGCCAGCAAAAAAGGGATAGACGGCGGGTACACCTAATAATAATCGGTATAGGCTAAAAAATAACACCGCCAGCGGGATGCTCACCACCGGCGGCATCACCAAACGCAGCCGATCGTTCGGATAGTCGTGGTGCACACCGTGGATGATAAAATGAATACGGGCGCCCCACTTGCCCGGCGGCATCCAGTGGAAAACAAAGCGGTGCAGAACGTATTCCGTAAACGTCCAGGCCATTATACCACCCAAAAACCAGCCTACCGAAACCCAACGAGCCTCCGAATGCCACAACAGCCAGCCCAAAACCGGTAGATATAGCAGTAGGGGTACGGTGAAGTGCACCTTCGAGAGCGACTCCATCCAGTCCTTCTCAAACATGCGAACTGACTCGGGGCTACTCGAGACAAATAGCCGCTGATGTGCTTTGTTCATACCTCGGACTTTTTTATGGTTAATAACGCTCTCTCCATCGCACCCGTCCCTTTACCTGGGCGAAAACAGCATGCAAATTCGGGGCCGCCAGCCTGCGGAGTGATAAGGGAACGGGATTCACAAGAGAGACATCTACTAAGCGATTGATTTTGTGCTGATTTTGCAATCAGCTTGCATCGGATTAAATACAAAAACCGCCTGCAAAGTTACAACACTGCCCAACAGGCACTATCGGCGCCTTCATCTCGAGTACGGCAACCGTGCCAGGATAGAGCGCGCCAGCGTAATCTCATCGGCGTACTCCAACTGACCTCCGAACGCTACACCGCGCGCAATGGCACTGACCAGTACGCCCAGTGGCGCCAATTGTTGCGAAAGATAAAAAACCGTCGTCTCGCCTTCAATGGTAGGGCTGATGGCCATGATAACCTCTTTGATTTCGCCCTCCGAGACGCGCTGAAGCAGAGGGGCAATGTTCAGCTGATCCGGCCCAACGCCTTCCATCGGTGAAATGACGCCACCCAACACGTGGTAAAGCCCGCGATATTGGCCGGTGTCTTCGATAGCCATCAGGTCGCGCACGCTCTCCACTACGCACACCAATGTCCGGTCGCGCCGAGGGTCTGCGCAAATGCGGCAAATCTCCGCGTCCGACAAATTGTGGCATACGCGGCACTCCCGAATACCAGAGCGCATGGCCAGCAGCGCTGCAGCAAAACGCTCTGTCGTCGCCGGCTCCTGCTTGAGCAGGTGCAGTACCAACCGAAGCGCTGTCTTGCGCCCAATGCCGGGCAGACTGGCAAACGCCTCGACGGCTTTCTCGATGAGCTGAGAAGAAAAGTTCATATAGCGCGCAAAGATACGCCGCCGCATCCTGTCAAAACCGACGCCGATGACGCTCCGCCGCACCGGCCAAAAAGAACGGCGGCCCACCTCTTGCAGGGGGCCGCCGCATGGAAAACTACCCTGTCATGTCCTGTCTATTTCTTAAGCGGAATGCTCAGCACCGGAATATCGGAGTGGTTGGCCATGTCCTCCGTCAGGCTGCCAAATAGCAGGTGCGAAAGCCCCTGCCGCTGATGCGTACCCATCGCAATGACATCAATGTGCCGCTCGCGCGCCACTTCCAGAATGGCCAGTTCCTCGTTAAACGTATTACCGCCAATGAGCACCGTGCACTTGCGAAGCCCTGCAGCCGTTGTCATTTCGTTGGCCTTTTCTTCAATGGCATCGTTGCTCACTAAGCCTAACGGATCGTTCAGGTACAAAACCGAAACTTCAAATGGAAAGTACGCCTGCCATTCAGCCAGCCATTCAAAGGCACGCGCCTGCTCAGGCCGCAGCGTGGTAGGCACCAGCACCTGCTTCCACTCAAAGCTTCGGGCGCTCTCTGGCACCGCCAACACCGCACAAGGCGCCGTGCGAATGACTTTTTCCGTATTAGAGCCTAAGAAGAACTCCACTGCACCCGTAGCGCCTTTCGTACCCATCACCACCAAATCCACACCATCCTCTTCGGCAATGCGCCGAATAGCATTGTGCAGAAAACCTTCCTCCACCCTGCTCTCAAACGGCACATCCACAAAACCTGCCGTCTCCGACAGTTCTTTTTTTAGTGCGTGCAAGGCCTCGGCTGCATTTTCGCGATACGCCTCCAAATCAAACGCCTGTGGCACGCTATAGTCCGGCAATGGGGGCGTGTAGGCAATAGCAGTATTGACGTGCAATAATATTACACTCCCCTTTGTTTCACGCGCGATGAAGGCGCCTATTCGGGCGGCGTGTTTAGCATTTGTCGAAAAGTCGGTCGGAACAAGTATCTTCTTCATGGCAATAAAAGCAAGACAAAGGTGCTCGACATCCTTTGCTCATTTCAATGATGCCAGTCAGAAGCCCAGATGAGTGATGTCAGAGGATAGGGTATGGATACCGAACATCGGTAAGGGCCAGGCCTTGCGCCGGTGCACTCAGGGCCTTGGTTAGGGGTATCTGCTCTTCCAGTGCTTGCTGCACTGCTTCGAGCGAAAGGGTTCCATTCCCGACACCTAAGCAGGTACCTACAATAAGGCGCACCATGCCGCGCAGGAAACGATTGGCCGCAATGTGGAACACCAGCTGCTCTTCGCTGGACAGGTATTGCCAGCGCGCCAGGCGTATGGCACAGCGATAGTGGTCGTTGCCGCCGTCAGTTTTGCAAAAAGGCAAAAAGGCCTCGTATTGAGGGAGCAAATCGGCCACCGCCTGCAGAACACCTATATCTATATGGGCTGCACGCGGGTACAGCCAGGCAGTTTCTAAAACGAAGGGGTCTTTGCGCAGCGCAATATGATAATGATAATGCCGCTCTGTAGCGTCGTAGCGCGCATGCGCATTTGCGGGCATGGCTTTCACGGTGTAAACCGCGATGTCGTTGGGCAATATGCCATTGATGTTTTGCAAAAACGTCTCCGGCAGGTCACCCTCGGCGTCGAAGTGGGCCACATAGTAGCGCGCATGCACGCCGGCATCCGTTCGGCCGCAGCCCACTACCTCAATGGACTGGCGCAACAACACCGACAGCGCCTTTTCCAGTACCTCCTGCACGCTCAGTGCGTTAGACTGACGCTGCCAGCCCGCATATCGAGTGCCGCGATAGGCCAGAGAAAGAAAATAGCGCATAAGCCTCTGCAAAAACGGCGCCGCAAAGCACCCGGTGCAAAGATGGCGTTAACGCCAAAAAGACAGCATCAAGCTATCTAAAAGAAGCCTCAGCGCTGCTGGGCGGCTCAATTCAGAAATCTAGAAAGCGTGCCCTCAAAGTCATCACACTCGATCACCAAAGCCCGCACAACCGCCGCAAAGTACGACTCGTTGAGCAGCTGCAGCTCGGCGTTGTGCATGCAAGAATACATATATTTACCGCTGATCTTTTCGATGCACCAAAAACCTACCTTGCGCTCGGCATTGCGCTGCAACAGCAGGGTAGAAAGCAGATGCGGGATGTTTTGATCCGAGTCGAAAGCAGCCACGCTGGGTACCGAAAACTCTACTGTGGACTCGTATCGAAGAATGAAAAGCGTTTGCTGTCGGCCGGAGTCCATGTTGAAACGCAGCACAGCGCGATTATTATCCAAGTCGGCAATTTTCCAGCCGATGGAGCCGCAGTACCGCTGAATAGTGGTAGCGAAATTGACACCAGAGAAAAGATTTTCAAAAGACATGATAGAATGGTTTAGTGCATGAATGAGGGCACTTTGAAATCAATTTCGTAAAGTGGTCGAAAAATACGCTTTTGTATTACTCAGGTGTCTTAAACCCAAAAAATAACAAAAGGTTTACGGCTCGGGATGGTTGTATGGCGCGGCATCAAGTGCTCGATACAAGAGGGCTTGCTTTTGCTACCGGGGGCGTATGGTTCTCATCCAGTATCTTGTTTTTCAATCTACTACAGCAATAGAAAAACACACAGCCCTCGCAAGCCAGAAGCTCACGAGGGCTGATGTATCGTTGTGATCCCGATGGGACTCGAACCCATGACACCTTGATTAAAAGTCAAGTGCTCTACCGCCTGAGCTACGGGATCGTCCAAAAACGGCTGCAAAGGTAAGCCTGTAATCCTCAACTCCATGCGCTATTCTCCAAAAAAAATTTGGAACGCTGTGGTGCACCCGCCTATTCAACCAGATTTTTTAATGTTTTTATAAACAACATCCGCGCTTTAGAAGTTCAAAACGTGGTGTTTGGGTTTATTTTTTTCAAAAAAATCACCAACGCCGTCGCGAAAAGCGACCTTTGCCCCTGAAGCAACGCCATTGTTCCACTGCCCCGAAAGAGGGGCCTAAAAACTTCCTGACGTATGGAATCGAAAAGACAGAAACAGGTAGGCGAATTGATCCGGCGGCATTTCAGCATGATCCTGATGGAAGAGGGCAGCCTCATTTACGGCCGCGATAAATTGGTAACGGTAACCGACGTCCGGATGACGCCCGACCTTCTGACGGCCAGAGTTTACATTAGCGTTTACGGCACCGAAAACAAGCAGGAAGTGATTTTGGAAATGGAGGAAAATCTGGCCCGCTTGCGCCATGCCTTGGGCAACCGCATCGGCAAAAGTCTGCGCCGTGTGCCGCAACTGGCCTTCTTCCTGGACGACACCGTGGATGAGATGTATCGCGTGGAGGCTTTACTCAATCGCATCCAGCAGGAAGACAGCAATTTGAAGTCGTCGTCGTAAGGTTTGCCATGAAAATTGGGCTGTTTTTTGGCTCTTTCAACCCCATTCACATTGGGCACCTAATCATTGCCAATTACATGGCCACCCAGACCGACTTAGATAAGGTGTGGCTGGTCGTCAGTCCGCAAAACCCGCTCAAACCTCGCTCCTCTTTGGCGCGCGACCACGACCGGCTGCACTTAGTGCGGCTCGGCATCGGCGACAACCCCCTGCTCGAAGCCTCCAGTGTCGAATTTGGCTTGCCACGCCCCTCCTACACCGTGGACACGCTCGCCTATTTGTGGGAGAAATACCCCAACCGCCAATTTGCCCTCATCATGGGCGGCGACAACCTGGCTACCCTGCACCTGTGGAAAAACTACGAAGTGCTGCTTGAGCGCTGCGACATCTACGTATATCGTCGCCCCTCTACGGAAATGGGCGCTTTGGCACAGCATCCGCGGGTGCGCATCTGCCCAGCACCACTACTCGACATCTCCTCCACTTACATCCGCGAGTGCCTGCGCAACGGCAAATCGGTGCGCTACTTAGTGCCCGACCCCGTGCTGGAGTACTTAGAGAACAGCAACCTGTACCGCTGACACCTGCAACCCGCCGGGTAGCATTTGGGTTTTGCAGGCAAAACGGCTGCGCACCAAAACGTACCTTTGCGCCGCTGAAGCCAGCTATTTATTTCTGTTTACAAAACTTCCGTTGAAATGATGCACGAAAACGGCATAAATACCGCCAACACAAAGCGCTCTGCCCGCGAAGACCGCTACCAACACCACGACTACTACAACGTGGACGAATTGCTCTCGCCCGAACACCTGCTGGCCCGCGACGCCGTGCGCGAGTGGGTTAAGGCTGAAGTCAGCCCCATCATTGAGGACTATGCCAACCGGGCCGAATGCCCCACGCACCTATTCAAAGGTCTGGCCGAAATTGGCGCCTTTGGCCCCAGCATACCTGCCGAGTACGGCGGCGGCGGCATGGACGAAATTGCCTACGGCGTCATCATGCAAGAACTCGAACGCGGCGACTCCGGTGTGCGCTCGATGGCGTCGGTACAAGGGTCGCTGGTCATGTATCCCATCTACAAATACGGCTCTGAAGAGCAGCGCCGCCACTACCTGCCCAAATTGGCCTCAGGCGAGTTCATCGGCTGCTTTGGCCTCACTGAACCCGACCACGGCTCCAACCCGTCGGGCATGGTAACTAACGTGCGCGACGACGGCGACGCCTATATCCTCAACGGCGCCAAAATGTGGATCACCAACTCGCCTGTGGCCGATATTGCCGTTGTGTGGGCCAAGCGCGAAGATGGGCGGGTTATCGGCCTCATCGTCGAGCGCGGCATGAAAGGCTTCTCTACGCCCGAAATTCACGGCAAATGGTCGCTGCGCGCCAGCATCACCGGCGAACTGGTCTTCGAGGACGTGCGCGTGCCGAAGAAGAACGTCCTGCCCGGTGTCGAGGGCATGCGTGGCCCCCTCAGCTGCCTGACCAAAGCCCGCTACGGCATCGCTTGGGGCGCTATTGGCGCTGCCTTAGACTGCTACGACTCCGCCCTGCGCTACTCCAAAGAGCGCATCCAATTTGGCAAGCCCATCGGCGCCTTCCAGCTAACGCAAAAGAAACTGGCCGAAATGATCACCGAGATCACCAAGGCCCAGCTGCTTGCCTGGCGTCTGGGTACCTTAGCCAACGCCGGCAAGGCCACGCCCGCTCAGGTTTCGATGGCCAAGCGCAACAACGTCATGATGGCCTTAGAAGTCGCCCGCGAAGCCCGCCAGATACACGGCGGCATGGGCATTACCAACGAATACCCCGTCATGCGCCACATGATGAACCTGGAAACCGTGCTCACCTACGAAGGCACCCATGATATCCACCTGCTCATCACCGGCCACGACGTTACCGGCTTCGATGCCTTCAAATAACAAAAGGTATTTCGGCCCACTTGACGACCTTAGGGCCATAAAAACACGGAAAGCATCGTTTTTAGGGCGGGCCTCTGCGTGCGGAGGCGCGCCCTTGCGCTTTCTGCCCCGCCAATTTCGGCACGATTTTACAGGCGTTCTCGGACGATAAAAACGCAAACAGAATATGCTACTGAAAACAAAAGCACTTTGGACGCTGATGGCAGGCATGGCACTTCCTCTCCTGCTGCTGGCTCAGAAAGAAATACCTCTAAACAATGCCTCTTTTGAGGATGCGCCCACGGCAGGCAAGACCCCTCAGGGCTGGTACAACTGCGGTGCTCCTGAAGAAACGCCACCCGATATTCAGCCCGGCGCCTTCGGCGTAACGAAAGCACCCAACCACGGCAAAACATACGTGGGCTTAGTGGTGCGCGACAACGAAACCAACGAAGCCATAGGCCAGCGCCTGACTCGCCCGCTGGAAGCCAACGAATGCTATGAGTTCTCTGTGGACCTGTGCCGCTCCGAGACTTACATCAGCCTCAGCCGCACCACAGGTGAAATGGTCAACTATGCTACGCCCGTCGTGCTGCGCATCTGGGGCGGAAACGGCTACTGCGATAAAGGCGAAATGCTCTACGAAACCAACGTCATCACGACCACCCGATGGCTCACCTACACCTTCCGCCTGCACCCCAAACGCGGCAATCACAACTACCTGACCATTGAAGCCTACTATAAAACGCCCACGCTCTTCCCCTACAACGGCAACGTCTTGCTCGACAACGCCACGCCCATCCGGCAAATTGATTGCAACCTCCCCCCCATGGTAGAAAGCCCACCGCCGCCACCGCCCGCGGAGGTACTGGCCGATAAGGCCAAAAAAGGCCCTGAACAACCGCAATCAGCAGAGCGAGCACCTGCTCGACCGTCCACGAGCCCTGTGGTCGCTGCTTCTGCACCTGCGGCGCCGCCGCCCGTAGTGGAGACCATCAACCGCAGCGCCCTCCGAAAAGGCTCCACCTTCCAGCTGCGCAACCTCTATTTCGACGCCGACAAGTACACCATAAAAGAGGAGTGTATCCCTGCCCTAGAGACCGTCTATCGGTTTTTGATGGAAAATCCGGACGTTGTCATTGAAGTAGGCGGCCATACCAACAACCGCCCCTCCGACGACTTCGCCCAAACCCTCTCCAACGACCGCGCCAAGGCCGTAGCCGACTGGCTCATCGGAAAAGGCATCCCCAAAGAGCGCGTGCAGTACAAAGGCTACGGCAAAACCCAGCCCATTGACACCAACCTCACCCCCGAGGGCAGAAAGCGCAACCAGCGTGTGGAGTTCAAAATCCTGTCCATGCGCGAAAATTGAAAACACCGCGCCGACAACCCACTCAGCCCGCCTCGCCCCAGAGACACCTTTGGCGAGGCGGGCCTTTTACGCACGCAGGTGCCATTGCCCTCCAAGACCACAGAACACGACACCTGAAACCGGAATTTCTTCATCACCACTCTAAAGCGAAAAAACATGCTGCCAGTCAGGAAAATCCTATGTGCATCCTTTGCAGGCGTCGTGTTTCCCTGCCTCCTTCTCGCCCAAAAAGAAATCCGGCTGAAAAACCCCTCTTTCGAGGATATTCCCGCGCACAGCCACACGCCGCAGGACTGGTTCAACTGCGGCCACCCCGGAGAGTCGCCCCCCGACGTGCAGCCCGGTGCCTTTAACGTAACCCGACTACCCAGCCACGGAAGGACGTACTTAGGCATGGTCGTGCGCGACAACGAAACCAATGAGTCGGTCGGACAGCGCCTGTCTGCTCCCTTAGAAGCCAACAAATGCTACGAGTTCACCATAGACCTGTGCCGCTCTGAACACTACCTCAGCCTCAGCCGCGCCACCGCACAGCCGGCCAACTACTCCGAACCCGTCGTCCTGCGCATCTGGGGCGGTAACGGCTATTGCCAAAAGAGTGAATTGCTCTACAAAACGGAAGCCATTACTAACACGCGCTGGCACCCTTACTACTTCCAGCTGCGCCCCAAGTACGGCAACTACCAATACCTGACCCTGGAGGCCTTCTACAAAACACCTACACTGCTGCCCTACAACGGCAATATCCTGCTCGACAACGCCTCTACTATACGTCAAATCTTCTGCGAAACACCCATTGCAGCCCGAAAACCCTCCCTACAGCCACCCGACACCAAACCCGTGCAAACAGCCAAAGGAGCTGACCCAACACCCGCACAGCCGCAGGGCCGCCCCTCGGCACCAGACTCTGCGACTTCGGCACCGCCAACCGTATCTGTTCCCAATGAAGAAACGCTCCTCTCCCGCAGCACACTCCGGGAAGGCGCCACGTTCCAGTTGAATAACCTCTACTTCGATGCCGATAAATGCGCCATTAAAGACGTCTGCCTGCCCGCTTTAGAGGCCGTCTATCGCTTCTTGATAGAAAACTCTGACGTCATTATCGAAGTGGGCGGCCACACCAACGAACTACCCACCTACGACGATGCCATGACGCTCTCCATCAACCGCGCAAAAGCCGTAGCCGATTGGCTCATCGGAAAAGGCATACCCAAAGAGCGCATCCTGTACAAGGGCTACGGAAAAACCCGACCCATAGACAGCAGTATGACTGACGAAGCGCACCGACGAAACCAACGGGTCGAGTTCAAAATCATCTCCATGAGCGATCATTGAGCAATCGCAGCCCGAAGCGCTTTGCCCGGCAAATTAGGCTGTGCTGAAATCCACGGCAAAAAATTTACAGCCTCAAGCAGCGCCCGCCCAGGGCCGTTCGTTCTCTCCTTGCACTGTCTTCGGGCGCGCACTCATCACCGACTTCAACCTTTCGTTAATCCTGACCAATCTTTGCTCTTCACTAACCATGATAGCCACCATCTCCTACACCATCCTGCTGGCCGCCATTTACGTCGCTCGTAAAGTCGTCATTACCGCCAAAGAAAGCGAAACGCCGTAGGCAAACCCGCACACCACCCGCCCTCAGGAAAAAAACTCCGCAAGTGCGCTCCTTCAGCTACTTTTGGGCTGATTACTCTTACCAATCACCCGAGCGCATGACTTACCGAACGCTTTTTTCTTATCTCTCCCTTTTCCTGCTCCTCGTTTCCTTGTCGGCCTGCAGCGCACAAAAGAAACTGCAGCGACGCCTGACGGGTACGTGGAACGTTACGCGCTACGAAATCCTGTACCCCTCCGGGCAGCGCGAAGAGACCTTCAACGTCGGCACTGTCGTCTTCAACCGCGACGGCAGCGGCGACAACGACATGCCCATCCTGACGCGCAATATCCGCACGCCCGATACACGCCGGTTCTCCTGGAAAAACACCGACCAGAGCGTAACCATCATCAGCGAAAACACTTTTCTGGCCAAAGCATGGCTTATTATTGAGAATCGCCGTACTCGTCAGGTGTGGCGTTCTACTACTAACGAACTGATCCAGACCATGGAACTGCAGAAGGTGCGATAAGCAGGCATCGCCCGCCTACAGACTGAGCAGCCGCTCGGCCCCCTCTTCACCGATGAGTGTGCCAATGGCTACGCCCATGCCGCTGAGGCGCACGGCGACCACCACGTGCTTTGAGTATTGCTCTACGACAGGTTTCTTCACCGGCCCCAGCCCCAAGATGCCCGTCCACCAGGCATCCACCTCGATGGGTTGGCCTGGGCAAATGATGGTTTTCAGCAGCTGCACTAAGGCGCTGCGGATGAGCTCGTTTGGGCCAAATTCGCTGGTGGTTTCGGTCGAGTTGTCCAGATGGCGCCCGCCGCCCAGCAGGATGCGCCCGTCCACATCGCGGAAATAGTAGTAGCCGCGGTCGTAGTGGAAGCAGCCACGTATCTTGAGAGCGGGAATGGGGTGCGTGATGAGCACCTGGTTGCGCGCTGGCGTAACCTCCAGGTCGGGCATTAGCTGGCGGGCAAAGCCGTTGACGGCCACCAGCACACGCGGCACGCGAAGCGTCCAGCCGACGCTCGTTTGCAGTTCGACACCGCAGGAAGAGTCCTCCAACCGCTCAATGTGTATGCCGTTAAAGATGCGGATACCCGCCTGCGCCGCTAATTGCAGCAGGCGGGCCATCATTTTGCCCGTATGTACCTGCCCTTCAGGTCGGTTGAGGATCAAATGCGCTGCGCCACGGAAGCCAAAATCGCGCAAGCGCTCATCAGCTACCACGTAAGGTGCCGGATGCCCCGTAATGGCGCCCACGACGCGATTGAAATGCGGCATACGCTCGCAGCATTCCCGAAAAACCTCTTCCTCTTCTTCAGTGAAGATCTCGAAGCCGCCATTTTGCTCAAAATCCATGTAGGCATCGCTCACCAGCTGGCGCAGGCGCTGCAGGCCGCGCCAGCGCTTTTCCACTACGGCAAAGACCTCGTCTTCCGACAGGTGCGTCATATCATCTATGAGTTCGCTCATGGAGCCGTAGCAGGCAAAACCCGCGTTGCGGGTGCTGGCTCCGGCCGGCAGGGTGCCGCGTTCCAGTACCGCTATCTTCAGGCCCGGCTGCGTGCGCTTGAGGTGCAGGGCCGCCGAAAGCCCCACCAAGCCGCTGCCAATGATGGCCACATCGAAGTCCTTGAAAAACGTCTCGCGCTCCCAATAACTGAGGTTGTATTTCAGCATAAACCTGGTAATCGTCGGATGATGACAAAAAACAGCGTCAGCGGATTATCAAAATTTGCCGCTTCAGCAGGCGATCGCCGAAGCGAAGCGTCAGCAGGTAGCTGCCAGCCGGCAAGTTTACGGCGTCCAGCTCTATGGTGCCCGCCCCAGCCACCGGCTGACACCGCAGCGTCTGGCCTGAGCTATTGATGAAGCAGGCCTCACCCACAGCGCCCGCCAACGACGCTTCCAGCTCCACCCGAAAGCGTCCGGAGATTGGGTTAGGATACACTCGGAAGGCCGCTTCGGTTGGGGTACTGACGGCTACTTTGGGCAAAAACACATAAATCTGCTCTGCATACGTCGCTTTTCCATAGGCATTCTCCGCCGTTAGGGAGACGGTATAGTACCCTTCGGCAGAATACTGGTGTTGTGGTGCTGGAGTGTCGGATGTGGTGCCATCGCCGAAATCCCACCGGTATGTATCGGCACAGGTGGCGTAGTTGGCAAACTGTACCAGGCCGTCCTTTTGGTTAGTTACCTCGAAGTAGGCCCGCGGGCGCTGGTCCACGTACAGCTGTAGGGTGTCGCGCAGGAGGGGGCAATGGCCGACCTGGATGGTGGCCACGTAGGTGATGGTATCCGTCAGGTACACCAAAGGTTTGGAGGAGTGGGGGTTGTCTAATCCTTGCGCGGGCGACCAGCTCACCTGCGCCGTGGGTGGCGCATAAGTATTCAGCACGACCTGGGTGCCGCACCAGGCGTAGTACTTTCGTTTGGAAAGGCCCTGTTCGGCAAAGGGCATCAGGGCAAATACCACTGTGTCGGCCACGCCCGTTGGGCCATGCAGCAACAGGGTTCGGGCATCTTCCTGCGGCCAGATCGTCGCCTGGGCAGGCAAGGTATCTTTCCGGTCGAGAGTCGTCCAGAAGTGGGCATGGGCCAACGCCGGCGAGCACCAGCGCAAGGAGCTGCCTTCGGTGCACGATACCCAAACGGTATCGGGAAAATCGGCTCCATAGCACAGCTCATTGGCGCCTATGGTAGCTGGATAGGTACGCGCTCTACCGTCTACATCCTGCGCGATGCTGGGGAAAAACGCAGCTCCTGCCTTGCCGATAAGCAGGGGGTTGGTGGCGCGCAGATTGTCCGTAGGGCTGACGTATTGCGGATCGTAAAAGCGCGGATGGCTGTCCTGATACGAGGCGTAAGCAGGCGGCCCAGAAGGAAAATAATTGTTGTCGCGCAGCGTGAGCGTCGCTTCTTCCAAACGCAGATCACCGATGTTGTTATTCAATAACAGCCCGCCCATAAACCAGAAGAGCAGCAGCGTACCTGGCGCGAAGTTGTTGTGCATGACCCGATAGCCGGTGCCAAAGGTGATTTCGGTGTTCTGGTAAAAAAGGTTGTTGCACACCTCGGCGCCGTCGCAGCCGGTAATAGAGGTTGGCCCCCGAAATTCGTTGCCCAGCATGCGAGCGCCCAGGCAACTGAAGAGGTCCGTACGCGCGTGGAAGCGGTTGCGCGCAATGGTGGTCGCTATTCCGCCCGCGCGCCGGATGCTGGTTTGGGCCAGGAAAGTGTTGCCTTCTATCAGCGACGCATTCAGATGTAGGGGCTGCGCAATGGTATTGCCCACAAACTTTCCACAGATGAGGTCAAGGTAAGGCTGGCTGGCGCTGGAGGCAATGGTGTTATAGTAAAGTTCGCCGACATTGTGGGCGCCTGTGTTATGAAAGGTGATATTGTTGTGCCAGAAGGCGCCGCGGTATTCGCCCAGCCACAGGTCCCAATTGCCCGTAAGATGGCAGTACTCGAAGAGAAAGCGCCCGTTGTTGTTGCGCGCCACGAGGGAGCGGGTAGCACTGCTGATGTGGCAGTGGGAAAAGTAGTTGCGCACGGAGTCGGGCGCCTGGACGGTATGGAGTTTTATCAGGCCCTCGTCGTAGGCATAGTTGGGCGATGGGCTTTCTTCGATACGGCAGTGTTCGATGCGCACTTCGTGGGTGTTCCACAAGCGGACGACGGCCTTCGTCTGGCCATTCTGATTGGTCAGGCGCAAGTGCCGAAGCGTTACCCATTGGGCGCCGTTGAGTTCGCACACGCCGCGCACGGTAGTGCTGAGCGCGTCGGCGCTTTCGGCCTCGAAGACGACGCGGTGTTGCGCCGAGGCGCCGGGTATGGCGAAGAGCGTGGCCGCAGCATAGGTGCCCGGGCGCAGGTGGAAGGTAACCGGCCCACTGACGCCGGCAGACTTGAGGGCCTGTGCGGCCTGTGCCAAAGTAGCAAAGTGGCCATCAGGGCCGCCAATGGTATAACTGCCCGAAAGTTGGGCTGCCAGCGGCCCGCCAGCCGCGAGCAGGGCGAGGAGCGGGAGGGATTTCAGCATCGTGCGGGTGTGGTTGATCTTATGATTGGGTCGTTTCCTGCTCCAGTTCTGCTATTCGCATCTTGAACAGGTGATGAGGCGTGCGCTGGTAGAGCGTCTGGTAAAGTTCGAGTGCGCGCTGTCGGTGCGGCTCGGGGTCGGCGGCTATTCGGCGCAGTTCGTAGTGGACGCCGGCCTGTTCGCGTTCGGTGCGGGCAATGGGCAGCAGCTGGAGCAGCTGGCGCAGGGCCTCCTGGTGATGCCCTTCGGCGATGAGGATTTGGGCGCGCAAGAGGTTGGCCGCAAAGACCAGTTCGCTGTTGCCTAAAGTAAGGGCGATGTCGCGGCCTTCTTCCAGGAGCAGGCGCGCGGCGGGCAGGTGGTTGGCGCGCAGTTCGGCCATGCCTTTTTCCAGCAGCGAATGGCCCAGGATGAGGCGGTTGCCCATGCTGCGCGCCTGTTCGATGGCCTTGGTGTAGTAGTTGAGTGCGCGCTGGAGGTCGCCCTTGTAGTACCAGTTATCGCCCAGCGTGTTGAGGGCTTTGGCGATGCCTTTTTTGTAGTTGAGCTCGCGCGCGAGGGCCAGGGCTTTTTCCACGTATTCGATGGAGCGCTCAAATTCGCCCATGAGGGAGAGCAGGTCGCCGATGAGGCCGTTGGCGATGGCCAGCCCTTGCTTGTCGCCCAGTTCCAAGCACAGGGCCAGGTCGCGCTGAAACATGTCCATGGCTTTTGTGAAATCGCCTTTCTTTTCCCACACAGAGCCGATGCTACCGATGCAGATGGTCGTGAATAGTTTGTTGCCCAGTTCTTCGGCTAAGGCCAATCCTTTTTCGAGGCAGAGCAGCGCACTATCTAAGCTACCTTTTTCCAAATAAACGATGCCGAGGTTGGTGTACAGGATAGTGAGGGCTTGTTTGTCTTCAGCACGTTGGGCAATGTCGAGCTGTTCTTCGAGCCATCGGATGCCCTCGTCGTAGTGGCCCTGGTTCATGTAGATGAGGCCGAGGGTAGCGACGATGGGCGCGTTTTCGGCATCGCGCTGGAGCGAGCGGTTGATTTCGATGGCTTTGGCAAACCAGACTTGGGCAGAGGTATAATCGCCTTGTCGGAAAAAGTAGTTGCCCAGGTTGCCGTAGGTTTCGGCCAAGCCAACTTCGTTGTTGACCATCTCGAAGCAAGCGATGGCGACGTCTAGGTATTTTTTACCGCCTTCGTAATCGCCGCGCAAGACGAACAGCTGGCCCATACGGCGATTGCTGTGGCCCAGGAAGTTGCTGTTCTGGAGCGCTTGCGCCTGCTCGAGGGCGGTTCGGTACTCGGCTTCGGCCTCTTGCCATTGGCCGATGAGCTCGTGCACTGCCCCCTTGCGCAGATGCAGTTTGAGGCGTTTTTCCGTCTTTTGGGGCTGGTTGCCCAAATACTGGATGAGTTTTCCGTAGTATTGGATGGCCTGCCGGTTTTGGAAGTTGCGATGGGCGTGGCGGGCCGCCTTTTCCAAGTAGTGGGCGGTTTTCTCTTCGTTTTCGGCCTGTTCGTAGTGGAAAGCCAGGTCAATGTATCGCTCTTCGGAGTTCGGGTAGAGTTGTTCGATGGCTTCAGCAATGAGCTGGTGCAGTTCGCGCAAGCGGGTGCGCAGCTGCATATCGTAGGCGGCTTCGCGCAGCAACGAGTGCCGAAAGATGTAGCGCAGCTCGTTCATGGCGTACCAAATTTGCCATTTTTCGGCCGTTTGCACCTGTTCGCGTAAGACGCGATCCAGGTCGCCATTTTGGCGGATGAACTCCTCCTGGCGGGCCATGACGGCGGAAAGCACCGGTAGCTCAAACTCGCGCCCGATGACGGCAGCAGCTTTGACGGTCTCTTTGACCAGACCACTGAGGCGGTCAATGCGGGCCATCATGATTTGCTTGACGGAGTCCGAGATTTGTACGTCCTGGTTTTTCAGCTGCCATATGCCACCGACGTTTTCGAGCAGGTCGGTTTCCTGGAAGTATTCGGCCATTTGCTCTAAGTAGAAAGGGTTGCCCTGCGTCATGCGCTGGAGTAGTTCCATCAAGTCGGGGTGCAACGGGCCGCCTAAGCGCGCTTCGGCAAAGGCGCGCAGGTCGTCGGCCTGCAGGTAGTTGAGGTCCACCTCCGTGTAAGGGACGCCGATTTCCTGCAGCAGCGACAAGCGCAGGACGTAGTTTTTACTGCCATCATCTTCGTATCGGCTGGTGGCCACAAAAAGGATGGGATATGCCTGAGCGCGGCGGATGAACTGGGCCAAAAAGTCGCGCGACATGTCGTCGAACCAATGCGTATCCTCCAGCTCAATGACGACCGGCTGCAGGATGGCCTCGGCCGCGAAGAGGTTGGCCATAGCCGACAGAGCATTCTGGTAGCGACCGCGCGCATCGAGCTGTTCCCACAGCGAGCCGGGCATGTGCAGGCCCACTAGGGCAGCCAGGATGCTTTGCGTGCGGATGATCTCGTGCCGCACGGCATCGGCTTCCGGGTGTTTGCTGGAGGCCAGGTCGTAGGTCAGCTCTACGAAGTTGGACTCAAACAACTCGCGATTGCGCTCCGGGGGGTTGTCAGGGCTTTGCTCAAAGTAGTTTTTGAGCAGGTAAATGAACGGATTAAATGGCTTGCGTAGAATCTGGTCGCTCTGGCAGTGGAGCCAGCTGACCGACATGATGTCGCGCAAAGAGCGGCGCAATTCGTAGCTGAGGCGGCTCTTGCCGATGCCGGCTTCGCCAAAAACGAAAGCCACGCCGGCAAAGCGCCCGCTGCGCAAAGGCGCGGCAAACGCCTGCAGGGCTTTCAGCTCCGTTTCGCGCCCAAAGTACTCGCCGCTGAAAGAAGTGCGCCCGGCTAAGTTGCGCCCGCTGAGCAGGTAGGTAGGTATCTTGTTTTCAAAGCCCTTGTACTTCTCCTCTCCGCGAAAGGTGAACTTGAAATTGCGGTTGTGCTGGACGTTGTCGTCAGCGATTACCTCCCCCCACTCGGCTCGGGCCATCAGGCGAGCCGCCAGATTGACGCGCGCGCCCACAGCAGCGTATTGGCACCGCTCGGCACTGCCAATGACGCCAGCAAAAGCCAACCCCGCCGAAATACCAATGCGATAGCGCACACCCGTAAGGTTTTCCATGGGCTTCAGCTCCTCCTGAAGTGCCGCAATAAACTCCAGCGCCCGCTCGGTATTGTTCTCAAACGACACCGGCGCGCCAAACAGGCAGCACATCACACCACCCTTGTCGCCAAAATCAATCTCCTTGAAATAGCCGCCGAAATTGAGGCTCTGTTCCAACACGACGGAGGCAAAGTGGTCGAGTGCTTCGTGGGTATCTAAGCCCGAAAACGACAGAAAAACGCTCACTACATTGCGGAACTCACCCGCATTACCCTCGGCAAAAGCCTCGGGCGGTATAAACTCGGCAATGATGGCCGGGTCGGGTTCAGGGAGGTGGCTCGTATGATCGCCACTCTTTTCAGCCACCGGGAGGCCGCTCAGATCCAAAGCGAAATAACCGCCCTCTCGCGTGTCTGTGGGTTGAACACCCTCCACTTTTAGCGCTAAAAAATCGGCATCACACAATACCTCCAGGCTAGCGGCCCGCGTCTGTGCCAGTGCGCTGGACTCTATCGGTTTCCCTTTGAAATAAAATCCTTTGCGCCGCTGGCCCACAATGCCCCACTCTACCTCGCCTGCCGAAAGGCCGATCTTAATGCCAATGCGATGCTCGGCCATGAGTGAGTCGGCCTGCTGCTGGTCGTGTATGAAGCGCTGAAGCGTCATTTGGGAGGTGCGCAGCACCCGCGCCGCTACATCAGCAACCGACTCCTTGCCGGAAATGGGAAACAACGCAGTGAAGCTATCACCAGCAAAATAAGGAATGAAACCGCCCTGCTCGTACACCAGACGCACCGTAGGCTGGAAGATGTGATTAAGCACATAAGAGAGCTCTTCTGCCCCTTCGGCTCCCTTCTGCATGAGCCGCTCCGTGAGGCGCGTAAAACCACTCAAATCCACGAAAAGCACGCACGCCTGCATATGCCCGTGCCACAAACCGGAGCGATAATGTTCTTGAATGAAGTGCGGGATAAAGTGTTTCACGGCATTGCATTGCCCAAACAGGCGGCGCAAGGTACGACAATCGGCACGCTTTCCAGACGCATGCATGCCTTCCAAGAGCAGAATGCAACGGCTTTTTTCGCACTTCGCCAGCAGCAAAGGGCTTTCTGGTACGGCTCCTGCACCCTCACCTTTGCCGCATGAACTATGCCGAAACGCTCCAGTATCTGTACGCCCACCTGCCCATGTTTCAGCGGATTGGGCCTGCGGCCTACAAAAAAGATTTGACCAACATCCGCGCCCTGTGCGCGCATTTGGACGAGCCGCACACGCGCTTTGCCAGCCTCCACGTCGGCGGCACCAACGGCAAAGGGTCGGTGAGCCATTTCCTGGCAGCACTGTGCCAGCTCGCCGGCCTGAAAACGGGCTTGCACATCAGCCCCCACTACAAAGACTTTCGCGAGCGCATCAAGGTGAATGGCCGCTACATCTCGCGGGCGCGGGTGGTGGCTTTTGTGGAGCAAAACCGCGCAGCGATGGAGGCTATCCAGCCTTCGTTTTTTGAAATGAGCGTCGCCATGGCCTTCGACCACTTTGCCCGAGAGCGCGTAGAGGTGGCAGTAGTCGAGGTCGGGCTGGGCGGCCGCTTAGACAGTACCAACGTGCTGACTCCGTTGGTCAGCATAATCACCAACATTGGCTACGACCACCAGGACATGCTGGGCCATACACTGGCACTCATCGCTGGCGAAAAGGCCGGTATCATCAAACCCGGCGTGCCGGTTGTCATCGGCGAAACACACCCGGAGACGGCGCCCGTCTTCCGGCGAAAGGCCGAAGAGACCGGCTCGGCACTTACCTTTGCCGACCAGCGCTATGAGGTCGTGGAAGTGTCATCGGACTGGACGCATACCCTCTACGACGTTTACCGCGAGGGCCAGTTGTTCTTGCCCGCGCTGAAGGTGGACGTCGCCGGCCCGTTTCAGGCGCGCAACTTAGCTACGGCCTTGCAGGCATGGGAAACCTTCTGCGAGCAGGCAGCCGGCCGATGGGGCGCCTCGCCGGCGGATTGGCGCATCGAGCGCCTGTGTGCCTCGCCAGAGGGCCTCTTCTTCCCAGCCCGGCGGCTGACGCGCTTCATGGGACGCTGGCAAGTCATCGGGCACGAGCCGACGATACTATGCGACAGCGCCCACAATGAACCGGCGCTGCAGCTGCTTTGGGAACGCCTTTCGGGCGTACCGGCCGGGCGCGTGCACGTAGTGCTGGGTATGGTCAGCGACAAAGACTCGGCCAAGCTGCTGGCATGCTTTCCGCCTTCGGCCCGGTACTACTTTGCCAAGGCCAATATCCCGCGCGGGCTGGACGCCGGTCTTTTGCGCGAACGAGCAGCAGCCTTTGGGCTGCAAGGGCGCGCCTACCGCTCGGTACGGCATGCTTTGCGCGCCGCCAAACGCGCCGCCGACCCAGCCGACCTCATCGTCGTTACCGGTAGCATCTTTGTAGTGGCTGAAGTATTGTGATAAAACACATCCGCCGCCGGCAGGGTGGTAACCCTTACTCGCAAAAGCAAAGAAAGGGGCAAAGACCGCTCAGACGGTCTCCATGTAATTCAAATCCTGATCGAAGGTCTCCTTCATGCCGATGAGGGCCGCAAAGGCTATTAGCAAGCAGATGGCACCGACAATGGCAGCTGCCGGAATGACGCCGCCGGTCATCCCGGGGCTTTTGAGCCACAGGAAAGCCGAGGCAATGGGCACGAGCATGCCGCGCGCAAAGTTGGGCACCGACGTAGCCACCGTAGCGCGCAAATTGGTGCCAAACTGCTCGGCGCCAATGGTAACGAAAATGACCCAAAAACCCACCGACAGCCCCAGTAGGAAGTGGGCAAAATGGAAGGCGGCCACGGAAGAGAAGGGCGCGGCTAAATAATAGGCCACAGCCAGCGCATCCACGGTCAGGAAAATCCACATCACCTTCAGGCGGCTGCGCAGCAGCTGGCTGATAAGGCCCGAAGCAATGTCGCCCAGAATAAGGCCCGTGTAGCAGGCGGCAATGGCATTGCCTGCAGATACCCCGCTGAGGCCTTTGGCCTGGCCAAACTCGGGCGCCAGCGTAACGAGCACCCCTACGACAAACCACGTCGGAAAGCCAATGAGCAGGCAACGGGCAAAGCGCGAAAAACGATCCCAGCTGGTGAACAGCGCCAGAAAGTTGCCGCGGCTGATGCCCTCAGCGGCCTCCATCTGGCGAAACATGCCGGACTCATTGACGCTGATGCGCAACACCAGCAGCAGCAAGCCCAGTCCGCCACCAATGAAAAAACACACGCGCCAGGGAAAAAACATGTCAATAACCCAGGCCAACAGGGCGCCACTCAGGCCTACCGAGGCCACGATCATGGTGCCGTAGCCGCGTTTGTCCTTGGGCAGGCTCTCAGCCACGAGTGTGATGCCGGCGCCCAACTCGCCCGCCAGCCCAATGCCGGCCAGAAAGCGCAGCACGGCATAGTCGAGCGAAGAGGTAACCAGCCCGTTGAGAATGTTGGCGATGGAATACAGGGCGATGGAAAAATAGAGCACCCGAACGCGGCCGCGCTTGTCGCCTAAGACGCCCCAAAGCACGCCGCCGATGAGCATGCCGGCCATTTGCCAGTTGAGCAGCGTCAGGCCAATGTCGGTAAGTTGTTGGCCCGAAAAGCCCAGGTCCTTCAGGCTTTTGACCCGCACGAAGCCGAAGAGCAGCAGGTCGTAGATGTCCACAAAATAGCCCAACGCCGCCACAATCACGGCGGTGTTGAGCAGTCGAGGTGCTGAAACAGCATCTTCCTTCATAAGGCGAACAGCATCCTTTAAAGGATAGCCTGATTACATCTTAAAATAGGGCTGAGCATTCTTGCCGCCGCTGCGAACGGTGTCCAGGCGCTTCTTGAATTCGTTGGCCATCTCCAGATCGTCCTTGCGCGCATAGATTTCCGACAGAGCAATGAGCGTGTTGGTATCGTTGGGGTTGAGGGCCTCCGACTTTTGGAAGTACGGCAGGGCCTGGTCGAACAGAGCCATAATCTCTTTCTGGATCTGCTGATACTTTTTAATAGTAGCAGCCGAGTAGTCATCTTGCGGCAGGGCATTAAGGTCCTGTGTGCGCGCAGCAGCCTTATTATAGTACAAAGCGCCCAATGAATAGTAGGCATCGCCAGATCTGGGGTCTATTTCGATGGCTTTTTCATAATACTTTTTAGCCTCAGCGAAGTTTTCGGCAGCCTTATCGCCATTTTTCGCCTGGATTTCGCGCTGGTACAGGTTGTCGTACACGCTGCCCAACGTGATGTACAGACTCAGGTTGTTGGGCTCCTGTTCGATGGCCTGCTTCAGGCGAGCGATAAGGCCGTCCAGTTCGCCTTTTTTCAGATACAGGTTGATTTCCGCAAAAAGCAGCCCGGCATCGTTGGGGTATTTCTGGCGGCCTTCCTTGAGGATGCGCTCGGCAGCATCATCATCGCCTTTTGCCGTTTTGATTTGATACAACCCTTCGTAAACGGCCGACTGAGCATTGCCTTTCTCATACAAGCGCATGTAGTACCTTTCGGCCTCGTTGTTCATACCGGCCAGTTGAGCGCACAGGGCTGAGACGTATAGCTGGTTCTGGTACTGCTCAGGGGCGTCTAAATAGCTTTTCATCTTTTCAGCGCTCAGGATGTCGTGGCTCCTGACCAGGGCATCGAAAGAGCGGTAGGCCTTGTCGTAAGCCTGGGCCTCGTATTTCATCAGGCCCATATTAACCAGATAACTCTGAATTTCAGCGATGCCTTTGGCAGCGTCGGACTTTTCAAACTTCTTGGTCGCCATATTGTAGGCTTTTTCAAAGGCCTCGAAGGCAGCTAAAGCGTCGTTGTCGCCGCTGAGAGGATGGGCTGGGTTAATCTGGCGCATCATCATATCGCGCTGGACGATGGTGCTGTAAATCTCGCCTTTGGTTTGCCAGGCCGACACCAACGCCCGAGCGCTTTCTGCCTGTAAGGCCTGATCAATTTTCGTCCGGGCTTCCTCCAGTTTGGCAGCACTACCACTGGGGTCCATGTTGTAGCTGGTCAGAGCTCGAGCAGCTTGCTTAGAGAGTTTAACAGGATCTTCCTGCGCCTGCGCCAGGGTGAAGCTGAAAACAAAAGCAAGCGCGATAGCAACGGTTTTTCTCATAATGAAAGCAACTTTAATGGTGTGTGAGCGGGTTTTTGTGCAGTACCCGCCGGTTAAAACGTGTTTTTTCTCGTACGCAGCAAAGGTAGTTTGGTTTCGTGAAAACGTTTTAACGCAGCACCAGGAAGAGCCGTTCCAGCAAGGAAATGGCGTTCGCTTCAGCCTCTTTTTCACTATAAACTGATCTTACGCAGGGAGGATGAAGCGGAACATTAGCTTTATCGCCCGCGCGTATCGAACAAATAGGATAGATGAAGCTCGTGCGATGCTCCTAAAGGCAGGTCAAAGGCAGTGATGTTGTAATCGAAGGCGTAGCCAATCTTCAAGGCGCCCTGTTCCCAAAGGAAACCCGGCAGGTTGAAACCGGCTTCCAGGTGCACCAGGCCGTTGAGGTTGAAGCCGCCGCCGACCCACACGGTGCGTACGGGCGAGAAGCGGCCTGTCAGGTGGAGGTTAGGGCGGGCGCCGCCGGCATATTTGCCCCATAGGGCCAGTTCCAGGAAGCTTTCCGTGTTGAAAAAGTGGTACCACCCCGCAGTGGTGTACAGGTGCGGAATGCGCGACAGGGGGATGCGGTTGCCGAGGCTGAGGATTTCTACATGAGCCGCCCACAACTGGGGGACGGAGAGCCCGGCATAGAAATTATCGCCGCGTAGCGCGCCGCGGCGGATACGCTTGAAATAATAGACGCCGATACCGATTTCGGGTTGGGTGGTGCTCACATCTTCCAGTGGAATGTGAGGGTCATCGAGCGTTTCCCACACAATTCGATCATGTTGGAGGCGATACTGGACGGCGCCGGCGAGGAAGCCGAATGAAAAGGCGCCCAGATACGGGTCGCTACCCAAAAGCGCTGCTAAGCGAGCATAAGCGCCGGTGAGCGCCAGGGGGCCTACGCGATCCTGCAGGAGGGCAGCACCGCCAGCCAGGCTAAAGGCGTTTCCATAAGCAGCAGCATTGTGCACATACTCACCCGCCACGTGCAGCGTTCGGGGCGTCTGCGGCTGGGCCGACCACTGAAGACGATACGAACCGTTGACCGACATATTGTACTCATAGAGAAAGTAGTCGCTATTGATGGCTGCCGGGTTGATGTAAGCGTACAGTTGGCGGAATTGGGTCTGGTAAGGCAATTGCTGGGCGGCTAACGGGCAGGCAGCAGCAAGTGTCAGGACAAGGAGCCGAGCGGCTGGTTTCATACGGAGGCGTCGTTTTAGCGGGTGAGGAAAGGGCACCGGGTTTCATTCCGCTCCGGGCCATTGCCACAGGATAATGGGTCGGGTCGGATCGGCCAGCGTTAAGTGGGGGCGTTGGGAGGTCTTGGGACGCGGTCGCTTTTTTTCTACAAGGGCAGGTGTCTCCTTTTGAACGAAAGCGAACAGTTCGGCCAGGTCGAGGCGTTGATCCCGGTTTTGATCCAGAGCAGCAGGTGTTTTGGCGAAGGTTTGTAGGCCCATAACGAGGGCGCGCGTGAAGGCGCCGTTTTGCCAGGCATCGTCTTCGTAGCTATACTCATCGGGCTGACAGGAGACGAGCATGTCCATGTTGTGTCTGCGGGCGACGATGCCGGCCAGCGTAGCCGCAGAGGCGGTACCGCTCTGGCAAGCATCTACCAGAATGAGTTTGTGGCAAGGCAAGGTCTGCAAGTAGTTGAGGATTTCTTGCTCGAAGTCGAGGCTGGTTTCGCGCAGGAAAGGGCCGTCGTAGTCGCTGGCAGCGATACGGAAGCTACCGTCGTAAGAAGCCAGGCCATGGGCCGAAATAAAGACGATGAGGACGTCTTTAGGCAGTAGCTGAAGAGCGTCGTATCGGTACTGAAGGCGCCGAAATGCTTTAAGGATTTCAGTTTTGGTGGTTGTCTCTTCGGTCAGCAAGGTATCTGTAAAGATTTGGTCAAAGGCGGCATTTTGCCCATTAGACAGGGTTATTGCGAAATCGCGAGCATCCTTAACCGTGTACTTCAGGTCAGCACTGGGTACTCCGATAGCCAAAATGTGCAGGTTGGGGCGGGAAGGCGTATAGCGCACCTCTACGGCGTCGGAGGCAAACAGCCGAACAGAGTCGCGCAGGACGGCTTTAAGCGAGTTTTTGCCTTCGCGCAGGCGTACAGTTTGAGAGAACGTCCAGCTGCCGCGCTCGCCGCGCATACGCACTTCGTCAAATTTGGTTCCGGGTACGCAAGGCTGACCATTGATTTCTAAGCAGAACTGATGGCGTTTGATGGGCTTTGCAGAAACGATTTTGACCTGAACGGTGATTTCCTCCTGAGTCCACTGGATTTCGGCGCGGTCAAAGTTGTCGGGGTTAGGATAAACCCACACAATGACGGGAGGTTGCTCTTCCCGAACCGATAGCGTTTGTACTGGAACCTGTACAGGGATTTCTGCGATTGCGGTGGCCGAATACAAGAGGCTGGAGTCAGCCAGGCGCAGTTGCAACGGTAAGCGAAGGAGGGGAGAGTCTGGCAAAGCTGTAGGTGTGATCGGCAGCAGATAGGTGAGGTCGCCTCCTGGGGCCAGGTCGCCTAAGAGGATAGCCCCGGGTGCAACAAGCCCTTCGTGAGGTTTGGCGTACAAAGTTAGCCCTCGGGCCATAGCATCGCCAAGATTACGCACTCGAATAGGCAAATAGGCCTGCCGGCCTAACAGGAAGGCGCTATCGGGAGCGTGCACGCCCAACTCTAACTGAGGAGTGCTGCGCTGGCCCACCCGCACCTGGCACAGCTGAGGAGGACCAAACGGAGTATCCCCCTGGTAAAATTGCACCTTCAGGGTGTACTCGCCGGCGGGAATGCCTGAAGAAAAGCTGATCGGGATAACACTTACACGGCGTTCACCAGCGCCCAGAGGAGCAAACTGGACAGCCTGCGGGCCAGGTATGCGCAGGTATTTTTCCCCTTCAGGGGCCACGCTGCTGACACGCGCCAATAGATGGCAGGCGCCCCCTTTGTCCATGTTTTCTAATAAAACAGGCAAGAGAAGCCGCTCTTTTTCTAGCAGAAAGGAACGGTTCTGTGGGTAAATGGGCGTTTGTAGCTGGAACGTCAGATGACCGGATTTGCTTTTTTTTTCCGAGCGAGGGAGTAGTTGTAATAGCCAGCCTTGCCGCAGGCGCAATACCTGGCGCGACGTGGTTCCGAGGGCAAACAGCCGCCCGTCGGGGTGTTCGACAAAGGCATAGATCTCGTCATTTAATTTGCTGCCGTAGTAGCGGGTCTGTACTTCCTTCAGGGCAGGCGGATTTTGTTCGAGGGCCACCACCCAGCCGGAGAGACGTCGGCTGCCGCGTTCGTAAGAGGCGCTGCTTCCGCCGATGAGCACATGGCCGCTTGAGAGAAGGATAGCAGTACTTGCCTGGTCAAATTCGCGTCCGCCCAGCGGGGAATAGTGCAGATGTTCGCCGGTCTTACTAAGAACGCCACAGCCGCCTTGTTCGCGATTATCGGAGGTGTAGGTATTACCCGCTACCAGGAGGCGTTCGGCCGCTAACGGTCGAACGCAAACTCCTTGCTGAGCCAGCGAATGCGGGTAGGTTTTTTCTAAAATTTGCCGGCCTTGGGCGTCGAAGCCGATGAGCCACATCTGGCGGCGCCCCATTTCCTCGATGTGGCCGACGATGAAAAAATCGCCCTGGCCCGTCAGATAAGCCCCGGAGGCCTGAGTCGGCAGGTGGTGATAACGCAGTCGTTGTTCCCACTGCACTTCCAGGGTAGGGCTCAGGCGCAAGATCCATGCAGCACTGCCACTGTTGCCGGCCACCCACAGGTTGCCGTCGTTTTCGGCGGCCACGGCGACGAATTCATCGTTTTCGGCGGTGCCGCGGATCAATTCGGCTTCCGTATTGCCGCGCTCGTCCAGCAGCAAAAGCCAGCCATCACGCTGGCCGGCATATTGGGCATAGGCCCGATTGCGTCGGGGAGGAGTGGTAGAGTAACCGGCAATGGCATAGCGCCCATCGGGCAGGGCGGCAATGTGGTGAGCGCCGTCGTCGGCCTGCCGGCCGATGTGGCGTTCAGTCAGTCGGTTGAGTTGAGCATCGAAAATAGCCAGCAGGATGTCTTGCCCGCCTTCTTGGCCTGGTGAAGCATTTCCAACGGCGGCAAGGTCGCCGCGCCAGTTGGTGGTGGCAGATCGGAAGTCTTCCTGCCCGCTGGCGCCGATGAAGCGCTCCTGCAACGGCTCAGAAGGCAACAAGCGCGACTGCCCGACAGCATCGTGCGCTGCCAGGCAGAGAACGCAGGGTATTAAACCCTTTAGGATGAAGAAGTATGTGGCACCTGCAAACAGTTTCTTCTGTATCATTGGGCAGTTACGGTTAAGATGAGCACCACAGCAGCGCGCCCTTGCGCAGGCTCGGCACGTGCAGAAAACATCATTCGCTCCGGCTCGTAGCGCACCTGTTCTACGGGCACTAAATAATCCTTGAAGGCTCGATGCACCCCTGCGTAGAAGTCGCCCGAATAATCATTGAGTTGGCGCAGAAGCAAATCAAAGTCAGGTATAGGTGTGCTGCTATATAAGATGCACAGGTGGTCGTCGCCGACGGAAGGCAGCTGAAGCAAGTGGTCCTCGTCGGGGATGACAAGTTCGGCCGTTTTATCCAGCATGAAAGAAGCCGAAGTACTGTGGCGAGGCACCTTCCGGGGGAAGTGCACGTTGATTGTGCCATCGGGGCTTCGGCTGAAAACATATACGTGGCAGCCGCGGGGCACATCTCGCGCGACCAATTGAAATACGTCACCTATGGGAAAGGCCGGCTTGCGTGTGCGATAGACACCTCGGCGCTCGTCCTGTAGTCGTGCCTCGATTTCTTCAAAATACATCAATTCATCGCCGGAGTCCGTCATCACAAAGCCCGCCGGTTGGCGGAAAACAAAAGCACCGCTGAGCGAATAGCCCTGCTGCGCAGGTGCGACGATTCCTTCCTCCGGGCTTTTGGTACTTGTCGTTAGCAAAGGCGTCTGAGGCGCTGGCACCAGCACATACGCATAGCGGCACAGACGCTCGAAGTCGTCGTAAGGTAAACGGATGAAGCCGTTTTGCCCCCAGGAAGGGCCAAAGCTGTTCAACAATTCAACGTATTTCTCCACGCTATTGTAGCCAACCAGTACCATAGCATGATACCCTGCAAGGGGTTCCGCCGGGTCCGGATTCCACATTTGCATCCCGGGCAGAATGTCAAAGAAACTTTTCGTAACGCCCATACCTACGGCAATAGGCGTTCTGGTAGCCAGGACTTTACAGGCCTTACTGATTTTGACTTTAGGATCTTCGTTCAGATCAAATACGGAGGCGAAATCCTGGATGCGATAGCGCGCTGCTTCGGCGAAGTGAGCCTCCGAAGGTCGCGTTGAGCAGCCATATTTCTCAAAGTTAAAGCTGCTTTCTAAGCAGTCCCCGTTTTCTTTGAGCAGCAAAAGAGCATCTTCAATATAAGCGCCTCCGGTGCAATCGCCGCGGCTGTTTTGCAGCTGATTGAACAGGAAGGCTGCTGAGTGCGCCTGTTGGGTGATGAGGGCTTGGTCGGTCTGATTACTCAAGATGGCGCGCTGAATGGTCAGCAGCCCATACCCCAGGGCCCAGCCTACGCAAGTGCTGGTCTGACGCTGGTCGGCGGGTACAGGGCAATAGCGCTTCAGGCTAACCCGCGGTGGTATTTCGTTGAACTTCGTGCCGCTGTACGTGGGCAAAACGGGCACTTCGGCATAGCGCTCGTCGGAAGTCAGTAGCCCTGTCATTTGCGCCTGAAGCGATGGTACAGGCCTTATGCCTGATAGTACACCAACGGCCCAAAGGCAGCAAGGCAAAAGTACTTTCGCATTCATGTCTGCACCTTTATTGGATTTTTTCCAACAACTCGCGGGCCTGCTCTCCGTAGATGCCTTCTGCAGGAATGCTCTCTAACGTCTGTTGGGCCAAAAGCATGCGACCGCTTTGCAGATACGCCAGGCTTAAGTACCACAAGGCCGTTTCCTGAACAGGCGGCTCCTGCGATTGGGCCGCTATAGCCAGGGCTGTTGTGGCGCGCTCGGGTTGCTGCGTCAGCAAATAGCAAACACCTAAATACAGGCGGGCTACGTTATCGTTGTGTTGCTGAAGATGCTTTTCTAGTAGTTTCGCCGCCGTAGTGTATCGGCCCTCATCGTAGGCGTCCATCGCCTGCTTCAGCACGGGTAGAGAGTCCGGATGGAGGAAAAAGACGTTTTCTAAAGGCCGAATACTTTCCCAGGCCAGACGCTCATGTGGAGCCATAAACCAACCTTGCTGGTCCGCCAGGAAATAGCTGCCTATTGCCAACAGCGTGATTAGCGCTGCGCCGCCTGCCCACGTCCATGGGTTTTTCCAAAACGATAACTTGGGGGGCGTAGGCGGCGGAAAGCCCTCCTCTTCGAGGATACGCCGGAGCGTTGAGGCGGCACTTGCCGCTTCCGGGTAACGAAGTGCGCGTGCTAAGCTCTGGCTAAAAGCCAGCTCGTCCGCTACTTCCGGGTTTGTACTGGCTTCCTGCAATAGAGCCTGCTTTTCTGCTTCGCTTGCCTCACCAGCAATCACAGCGCGTATTCGTTCTTGTAACAGCAGTTCCTTATTCTTCATGACTATTTTTTTCCAAAAGAGAGAATGATGAATGTTTTTGAAGGTAATCGTCTACGAGTTTTTTCAACTTTTTTCGGCAGTCGAAAATGCGCTTGCGCAGGTTATTATAGTCGTATTGAAGGCGCTCGGCAACATCTTGCAGGCTCACGGACTCTAAGTGGTAAAGCCGAATGATCTCCCGGCAAGGTTCGCCCAGTAAACCCATACAGTGCTGAAGTGCGTCCAACTGTTGATCTTTAATCACCGCCCTGGCTACAGAGTCCTCTTCCTCCATTGAGTCGTGCAAGCGTGTATCCAAAGGCTCCGATTTTCGTACTTTACGACGGCGCAACTCGTCTCGCCAGGTATTCGCGGTTAAAATATACAGGTAACGATCTAGTTTTCCTTGCTCGTCGTAGCGACCTTCTCGCACGGCCAACCACAGCTCCAGGAGGACGGTTTGTACCATCTCGCGAGCATCCTGCTGTGTGCCATTATTTTTCAATACGTACCCAACAATCATGCTTCCAAAGGTTTTGTACAAATAGCGGAACGTCTCCGGGTCACTGGACAGTAGCCCGTCTTTAATCTGGGAAGCATTCAGAGCCGTTCGGCCATCTCTTATCGTGCGTATAATGCTCATTTTTTGTTCGCTCGTTAGGATATCGTCAAAGTCGCCTGATGTTACCGGCGCAAAAAAAGAAATCAGATCTTATGGTAACAAATTACGCCGCATGCGATAAAATTGAAACAGCTATTATTAGACTACCCACTCTGTCATCATGCGCATAGGTTTAGTTTTGCTCATTGCTTTCCTCTCCTTCAGCATGGGGGCTCAACAGCCGCTCATCACCTTTGGTGCTGCTCATCCAGCCAGGATTTCTGTGGGTGCACCTACCCAAGTGCACGCCAGCGATGGTACCTATGACAAGTTTGTGCTTATTCGCTGGGAAGCGCCTGAGAAAGCTACGCGTTATCGCGTCTTTCGGGCAACGTCACCAGCAGGTGCCTCGCTCAAAGAGCTGACCACTACCTGGCAAAATAGTACCTGGTTTTGCGATTACAGCGCCGAAAAAGGGCGCGATTACTACTATGCTGTTATGGCTTCTGATGGCCAACAAAGTTCACCGCTAAGCACCTTTGATAAAGGCTTCTTGCGTAAAGATGAAAAGGTGGCCTTCGATGAAACGCTCACGGCTGTGGAGCAAGAACGTTACGCTGCACCGAAAATCGTCTTTGCGTTGGTAGAACAGGTGAGTACTCGAGACCTCGCCTATCGGCCCGGCGACACGGCCTTGCTGGAGATCAACTTGCGCAACGTCTTCGATGAACCCACTTTGCGCACGGAACTTCGCATCTACCTGTCCACCGACGCTGTCTGGCATTTTACCGATCCCATCCTGCTTTCCAAGACATACAGTAGCCTACCGGCATATGCACGTGCGGAATTGAAGGAAAAATGCCTCTTGCCTGCGTCCTTATTGCCGGGCGAGTACTACCTCATCGTAGTAGCCACTCCGGAAGGCGATATTTTAAATGCTAAAACTGGCTCACTTAAAATACGACTCGTTGATTGATGGTACTGCGTGCTTCTATCGTAATAGCCATGCTGGTGGTAATCACCGGTATTTATGCGCAACCTCCCTGCGACCCACCACTTCAGGCGTCGGTGTCCGTCTCAGGCCCTGTATGTGCCGGCGGGACAGTCATCATTACCTTCAACCTTGATGACGATGAAGACGACATGGATGTGTACTACACCATCGCCGGCGTTCAGTATGTGGCCGAAGACCAGGACGACGACTTCACAGTAGAATACGTAGCTACCAGCAACACTACCGTAGTCCTGCAATATATTATTGCCGACGACGACTGCATTACGGTTTTCAACCAGACGGTCAACATCATCGTCTCTAATCCATCCCTTTCCCTGGCTTCCACAAATCCAGGCTGTAATCAAAATAATGGTGTTATCGTAGCGACAGCCTCTAACGGCATTCAGCCATACCAGTATAGCCTCAATGGCGGCGGATTTCAATCCAACAATACCTTTTCAGGACTGGGACCAGGGACATACACCGTAACCGTAAAGGACAACATCAACTGCACGGCCCAACAAACCGTTACGCTTTCCGAACCACCACCTCCCACCCTTTCAACCAGCCAGAGCAACCCAGCGTGCGGACAAAACAACGGAAGCATCACGGCATCCGCATCCGGCGGCACACCCCCTTACCAGTTCCAACTCAACAACGGCCCGTGGCAAAGCAGTGGCAACTTCTCAGGACTGGGAGCCGGAACCTACACCGTAACCGTTCGGGACAACAACAACTGCACCGCATCTACCACCGTAACCCTGACCAGCCCAGGAGCACCCACCCTCTCGACCAGCCAGAGCAACCCAGCGTGCGGGCAAAACAACGGAACCATCACCGCTTCCGCATCCGGCGGCACACCCCCTTACCAGTTCCAACTCAACAATGGCCCGTGGCAAAGCAGTGGCAACTTCTCAGGACTGGGAGCCGGAACCTACACCGTAACCGTTCGGGACAACAACAACTGCACCGCTTCCACAACCGTAACCCTGACCAACCCAGGAGCACCTACCCTGTCCACCACCCAAAACAACCCTACTTGCGGACAAAGCAACGGAACCATCACCGCTTCCGCAACCGGCGGAACACCACCCTACCAGTTCCAACTCAACAACGGACCCTGGCAAAACAACGGTAACTTCTCCGGACTCGGCGCCGGAACGTACACCGTTACCGTGCGCGACAACAACAACTGCACCGCATCTACCACCGTAACCCTGACCAACCCAGGAGCACCCACCCTTTCGACCAGCCAGAGCAACCCAGCATGCGGGCAAAACAACGGAAGCATCACGGCATCCGCATCCGGCGGCACCCCCCCTTACCAGTTCCAACTCAACAACGGCCCGTGGCAAAGCAGTGGCAACTTCTCAGGACTGGGAGCCGGAACCTACACCGTAACCGTTCGGGATGCCGTAGCCTGTATAGCTTCTACTGTGGTCAGTCTGACACCCATTACGACTGGCCTTACGGCTGCTACTATCAGCTACAATACCTTGACAGGTTGTCAGGGAATGACTTTTCAGCTGAACGGCAATCTTCCTGCGGGTACTACTGGGCGCTGGGACTCTGATGAGATAGTGCCGCCAGCCGGGAATAGCCCGACGTGGACGATTACCAATGCTCCGATTGGCACAACGACTATCACCTGGACGCTGTCCGCACCAGGGTGCCCCAACTACAGCACAGCAACCATTGGAATCACCGTGCTACCGCCGCCTGTAGCTAATGATGATGGTATCTTTTCGGTACAGGAGGGTCAGATAATGGAGACACCTGTACTCATCAATGACCTTTTTTCTCTGCCTGTGGTCGTGCGCGTTTTGAGACAGCCCTCGCAAGGCAGCGCTGTATTTAACAACCAGAGTCTGTTGGAATACATTCCCTCACCCAATGCGGACGGCCTTGACTCTGTGGTTTATGAACTCTGCTATGCCGCCTGCCCAAATGCCTGCGACACAGCTCTTGCGATCTTTCGCAATATCCGAAACGACGACCCTTGCCTCATTACAGGCGATACTTCCTATGTGTTCACCAACGGCCTCACACCCAATGGCGACGGACGAAACGACTATCTGGTTTTTAAGGTGGTCAGCATCGAGAATTGCGCCATCAACTATGCCCAAAGCGAGATTATCATTTACAACCGCTGGGGCGATATTATCTATGAGGCCTCGCCCTATAAAAACGATTGGGGAGGCAAAAACCAAAAGGGCGAAGACCTGCCGCCAGGCGTGTACTATTTCGTCCTCCGTATTCGGTTGGACAAAACTTACACCCAGTTTGGCAGCGTGATTTTGGTGCGTTAAGCCAATCCTGTCGCCAGGCGGCATTCGACTGAAGCGCGAGACGTTGCCTTCTTCCTCGAAGGCAGCGCTCTTGTTTTTCAGAAAGCCCTGACCTTACGCAAGGCTGCCATAAGGCAAAAGGTCAAAAACCGCACAGCCCTCAGAGGGCTGCGGCAGTGTTTCTCTCAGCGTTTCCCGGCGTTTTCTGCGGTGAAAAAAGAAAATCCAGAGCCTGTGGGCAGTTCAACTATGCTCATTATCCATTAAAAAGGAGCCACGAATGCACGAATTTGAGGCGACCTCTCCCGAAGGGAAGTGTCGCCTCCGGGCTCTATTCGTTTTTCATTCGTGCATTCTTGGCAACCTTACAACCCGAGGACAATGGTATTTTGCCCTGCCTACGTAAGGTCAGCAAGTAACTTACCGCTCTCATTGCGATATGCTGACATCACAACAGCATCCAACGCAATGAGACACTTTATTCTGTGCTTTTTTCTCTGGTATGTAGGAGTCGGGCTCTCCCTTTACGCTCAGTCGGTGGGCGTAAACGTTTCCGTAGGTGTACGCAAGACCTTTAAACTCAGCAAAAAAGACGCCCTGGATTTGCGTCAGCAGTTTCAGATGACGCCTGACCTGGAGCGCTACGACAATGAATTTGGCGATTTCTTCAACGAAGATGGTCTGTGGCCTATCCCTGATCGGCGCACGCGCAAGACTAATAACGACGACGATAATGATAACGATGACGACAACAACCTTTCTAACGGAAATGGGGGCACCAGCAATGGTAAGCCCTGGGTTCCAGAGCTGGACGACCAACCCGTTTTAGTCAATCTGGATTGGCGCACGACCTCTTCGGCTCAGTACAACCGGGAGTGGTTTCGCTGGTTGCGCTCCACCACTGGCTACGCTTTCCAGTACGACGGCAAGCGGGCGCAACACAGCGTGCGAGCAGAGATCGACTACCGACCCTTACGGCATCAAAAAGGCAAACGTGCCCTCGATATAGCCGCTCGTGTGGGCTTTCAGACAACCGGGACAAAACGCAAGAATAAAAACACCATGCGCTGGGACTACCAGCTCACCCCGCGCATAGACCTGACCTGGAACCTCAAAAAAGACCACACCATCACCTGGAGCAATGGCCTTAATGGCGTATGGGACAAAGGCATATTCCTCTTCGACCGCTGGCGTAGCAACATCAATCTCAACTTCATTTACCGTAAAAACCACCGTTTTGTGTTGAGCTTTCAGCGCCAGCAGCGTATAGATAAGCGACGTATTTCACACGGTGTGGGTCTGGGCTATGAGGTGCGTTTTTGAAAAAGCGTAGCACCACAGCTCCTCTGCACCTTAAGGGTGCCACCACGATAGCGCGTCTTTTAGCCAAAAAGGGTTTATGGCAACGCGCGATCAAGTGTATCCCACTGTCCTGAGGCGTCCGTTTTTGGGCGAAAACTTTTTATTAGAAAACGAATTTGCCGAATACCTCTATCACGAATTTGCTGCCCGGCAGCCCATCATTGACTATCACTGCCATCTTTGTCCACACGATATTGTTGCCAATCGGCAGTTTCATAGCCTTACAGAGGCCTGGCTGGAGGGCGACCACTACAAGTGGCGAGTCATGCGCACACAAGGTGTACCCGAGCGTTACATCACCGGCGATGCTTCCGATTGGGAGAAATTTGAGCAATGGGCCAAAACGGTTCCCTTTACGGCCCGCAATCCAATCTTCCACTGGACACATCTGGAACTGCGCCGCTACTTCGGCATCGAAGTGCTATTGAATGCATGCACAGCTGCTGACATCTATCACTGCGCTAACACACAGCTGGCCGAGCCGGATTTTTCCACGCAAGGGTTGCTGCGTCGCATGCGGGTAGAAGTCGTGTGCACTACCGACGACCCCGCCGACGACCTACAGGCACACGCAACTTTTGCGCAGCAGCATACTTTCTGCCGATTACTGCCCTCCTTTCGGGCCGATAAGGCTATCCTGATACAGCGGGAGGGCTTTCCTCAATACCTGGAGCGCTTAGGTGCAGCTGCTCACCTGACTATCCGTACCTTTGACGACCTGCTTCAGGCGCTGGAGCGTCGTATCCTCTACTTCCACGAGCACGGCTGCCGACTTTCGGATCACGGGCTGGAACACCTCTATGCCGCCGACTTTACCGACCAACAGGCCAATACCGTGCTGCAAAAACGGCTCTCCAACCGCTCTCTAACCCCTCAGGAGGTAGAACTTTTTCAGTCCGCCCTTCTTTATTATCTGGGTAAGGCTTATGCCCGACAGGGCTGGGTGCAGCAGTTTCACCTGGGGGCGCTGCGCAACAATAACTCACGCATGATGCGCACCCTGGGGCCAGATACAGGCTTCGATAGCATCGGTGATTTTGAACAAGCCACAGCGCTGGGGCGCTTCCTGGACCGGCTAGACCAGGAGGACGCTTTGGCCAAAACCATCCTGTACAACCTCAACCCGCGCGACAACGAGGTGTTTGCCACCATGATCGGCAACTTCAACGACGGCTCTGTGCCAGGCAAAATTCAGTGGGGGAGCGCCTGGTGGTTCTTGGACCAAAAGGATGGCATCGAAAAGCAGCTCAATACCCTGAGCAACATGGGGTTGCTGGCACGCTTTGTAGGCATGCTTACCGATAGTCGCAGTTTCTTGTCGTTCCCACGACATGAGTACTTTCGCCGCATCCTGTGCAATTTGCTGGGGCGCGATGTGGCTAACGGCGAACTACCTGCCGACCTCGAATGGTTGGGCAGCATCGTGGCTGACATTTGTTATCGAAACGCCAAAGCATATTTCGGCCTTTGATGATGAGGGTGCTGTGTTTGGGTGAAATTTTACTTCGGCTATCGCCGCCACAGGAGCAGCGCCTTGTGCAGGCCACTGCTTTTGAAGGGCACTATGGGGGATCGGAAGCCAACGTAGCGGTTTCGCTGGCCCAATGGGGGCTCAACGCCACATTTGCTTGTCGTGTTCCTGATAACGACCTGGGGCGGGCAGCAATAGCGGCCTTGCAGCAGTATGGGGTGGATGTCCGGCACGTCTTGCTGGGGGGAGAACGACTGGGCCTCTATTTTCTGGAGCAAGGTGCCGGCCATCGCCCCTCAAAAGTACTGTACGACCGCACCCACAGCAGCATGGCCACCTTACAGCCCGGCATGTTCGATTGGCCAACCCTTCTGGATGGCGTCCAATGGCTCCACTGGTCAGGAATTACGCCCGCGCTATCGGCGAGCGCGGCAGAGGCCCTGGCAGAAGGCATCCGCGAAGCGCATCAGCGGAACATTACTGTTTCCTGCGACCTGAATTATCGGGCCAATCTGTGGCAATACGGCGTGTCGCCAGCCGATATCATGCCCGCCCTGGTATCGCCGTGTAGCGTGCTGCTGGGCGACACCTCTGCCTTTCGGCGGTGCCTGAACTTGCCCCTCGAGGCCGGAATGCCCCCGGAGGAAGTGCTGCCTCGTGTGAAAGAAGCCTTTCCTCATCTGCACAGCATCGCCATGACGCGCCGGGAGGGTATCTCCGCTTCACACCATACTTATCAAGGCTTTTTGTGGAGCCATGGGCGAGTGTATGCCTCGCGGTGCTACGATATGCCCGATTTGCTCGATCGCATCGGCGGCGGTGATGCCCTCATGGCTGGCCTGATTTTCGGGCTGTCCGCTTCGCCGCACTCCCCCCAAGAGAATATCGAATGGGCCATCGCTGCCGGAGTGTGGAAGCATTATGTTCGAGGCGATTTCAACCTTTGCTCTGTAGAAGAGGTGCGCGCGCTGATGAATGGCCGCAGCGGCGCGCGTATCTTGCGCTGACGTTTTTACCTCAATGCGCGTACTTATTGCAGCCGACAGTTTCAAAGACGCCATGCCCGCTCGCGAGGTGTGTCGGGCGCTCGCTCAAGGGGTGCGGGCGGCCTTTCCGGATGCCGACATTCGCTGTTGCCCGCTGGCTGATGGCGGTGAGGGCACGGTGGAGGTGTTGGCCGAAGCCTTGCAGTTGCGATGGGTAACGGTACCCGCCTGCGATCCCTTGAGACGTCCTCGAAAAGCCGCCTATGGGCTGAGCCGCAGCGGCACGGTTGCTTTTGTAGAAATGGCGAATACTGCGGGGCTGGCGCTGCTGTCGCCGCAAGAGCGCAATCCGATGCAAACCACCACATTAGGGGTGGGTATGCAAATTGCTCGGGCGTTGCAGCGCGGCGGGGTAGAAATCGTCCTGGCTATTGGCGGCAGCGCCACCAATGATGCCGGCATGGGTATGGCCACGGCGTTGGGCTGGCAATTCTTAAACGCCCACGGTCAACCCGTCGAACCCATCGGTGCTCACCTCGGTCAAGTAGATACGCTAATACCGCCACGCCAACCACTATACGCCGCCGTTAAGGTCATGTGCGACGTAACCAACCCACTTTTTGGCCCCAACGGCGCCGCTTATATGTACGCTCCGCAAAAAGGCGCTGAGCCTGCTGATGTGGCTCGCCTGGACGCCGGCTTGCGCCACTTTGCCGCCGTTGCCCATAAGCACGGCCTGAAGGCCGACCCTCACCTACCTGGCAGCGGAGCCGCCGGCGGGTTGGGCTTCGGTGCTTGCGCGTTTCTCAATGCCCGACTTCTACCGGGTGCTGAAGTAGTTATGGACTTGCTTGGCTTCGAGCAGCACCTGCTGTGGGCTGAGGTCGTGCTCACCGGTGAAGGTAGAATAGACGCCCAAACTGCCTTTGGCAAACTGATCCATCGCCTGTGTCAGCGCGCCGCCCGATATGGCAAGCCCGTGCTGGCGTTCTGCGGAAAGCTGGAGGCCCCTCGCCGTACACTAAATGCTATAGGATTGAAAGAAGCCTTTGACATCAATGCTTCTTTACCCGCTCAAATGTCGTTGCAAGAGCGGCTCTCCCGCACAGCAGAACAACTGGAGTACACAGCCCGCCAGGCGATGCTAACCCTCTTTCGTTGAAGCCATGTTAGCGTCAGGTGCTGTTGGGGCTTTTGTTCGCATAGCGTGCCCCACGATGGGCTTTGTTTGCTTCACCTTACGCTGTAAACACACTGCGAGCGATGCCCATTTCCAGCCCACGCAACTCGGCTAATCCGCGCAGGCGCCCAATAGCGGTGTAGCCAGGATTTCGGTGCGCTTTCTCTAGGTCGTCGAGCATACAGTGCCCGTGGTCGGGGCGCATGGGTATGGGGGTATCGCGTCGCTGCTGCTCTTCGACGATCTCGCGCATGAGCGCCCACATGTCGGTACTACCCTCCAGATGGTTGGCTTCGTAAAAAGAGCCGTCGGCTTCGCGCTGTACCTGGCGTAGATGCAAGAAGTGGACGCGCTGGTGGTGTTGGCGGAAGAGCGACACCAGGTCGTTGTCAGCGCGGGCGCCTAGCGAGCCGGCACAAAAGCAAAGGCCATTTGCTGGCGAAGGACAAGCGTCGAATAGGGCCTGCAAGTCGGCCCCGGTGCTTACAACACGCGGTAAGCCAAAAAGAGGAAAGGGCGGGTCATCGGGATGAATGGTCAGCCAAATACCGACTTCTGCTGCAGCAGGTGCCACTTCGGCGATGAAATGCTGGAGATGTTGTCGCAGTTCCCTGGCTCCTATTTCGGCGTATTCGGCCAGTGCATGGCGAAAATCTTCCAGCGAGTACGTCTCTTCTGCCCCTGGCAGGCCGGCCAGGATGTTGCGGATAAGTGCACTTTGGGCGCTTTCGGAAGCATGGGCTGACCATGTTCTGGCACGCTCCAACACGTCGGGGGGATAGTCGGCTTCGGCATTTTTTCTTTTTAATAAAAACACATCGAATGCTGCCAGTTGGGCTACGTCGAAGCGTAGGGCCTTAGCGCCGGTAGGCAAGGGGTAGGCCAGGTCGGTGCGCGTCCAGTCGAGCACGGGCATGAAGTTGTAGCAGACGGTTTTGATGCCTGCCTGACCCAGTCGGTACAGGGTAGTTCGGTAGTTTTCGAGGTATCGCCGACATTTATCTGGCTGTGTCTGTTTCTTGAGTGTTTCGTGGACAGGCACGCTTTCCACTACCGACCAGCGCAGACCAGCAGCCTCTATTTCGGCTTTGCGGCGCCAGATCTCCTCCATGGGCCAAGCCTCCCCGTTAGGAATGTGATGCAGAGCCGTTACGATGCCTGTGGCTCCAGCCTGGCGGGCATCGCGCAAGGTTACGGGGTCATCGGGGCCAAACCAGCGCCAGGTTTGTTCCAGGTATCGCAAAGAGGTACTCATTGTCGAACGACGGTGTTTCTAAGGCCAGGAGCTACATCAGGGTCTTCCACCGCTAGTTCTCGGACATCTTTGATCCACAGGGTGTTACGGTCGCAGGCGTCTAATTTTCGGGCTTTTCGAATCCGGACGTTGCGCAGCGTTAAGCCTTGGATATGGGCCATGGTGAGATGTGCCGGAACGCGACAATAGTCGGCCAGTTCGGAGTCAGGTACGAGTGTTTTGCTGCCGCGGGGTTTTTGAGCGTATTGGCTGAGGTCATTGCAGCCGGTCAGCGTGATGTTCAGCCCATCGAGCCAGATGTCTTCCAAGGGGTGTCCGGCCTGGCCAGCGATGAGGAGATTGCCCTGAGTCTGGATGGTGAGGTTTCGCAGTTGTATGTCTTTGATACGGCCGATGGGACTGCTGGGGGTGCGGCGGTGGATGTCTATGAAGACAGGGTATTCGTTGGACCAACGTGAGCCGGTTCGGATTGCAATGTTGTCGAACAGACAGTGTTCGTAGGTGCCGCCGTCAATCATAAACAGGGCAATGCCATAGCGCGTGTTGTATATAGTCAAGTTGCTAAAGACACAGTTACGCACGCCTTGATAGGAGGCCGTGCCGAATTTGATAGCGGCATCGTCGCTGCTGAGCACGCAATTGGTTACGGTTACATATTCCACCCATTCGTTGTGGCTTTTCAGGCAGATGAGGTCATCACCAGCCTCGAGGTAGCAATTGGCAATGCGTACGTTGCGCGAGTCCACGAGGTCTATGGCGTCGGTATTGGGGCTGCGCAGGTCACAGCGAACGCTAATGTTTTCGATAGCGACGTCGTCGCAGCGGTCAAAGACGAGAACATGTGCGGGAGAATGTTGCAGCTGAACATCGCGGATGCGGACACGGCGGCATCGGTCGAAGAAAATCCAGGGTTCTGGGCGCGGTTTGGCCGTCCAGGCGCGGGTGGAGCCATCAGTCAGCAGAGTATCGTAGAAGGCGTAGCCTTGCCCGTCAATGACCCCCATACCGGTGAGCGCCACATTATCGGCATTTTGAGCGACGATCAGATGGCGGTAGGTCGTGTCATAATCGGCCAGTTGGTCGCTGCCCAACCAGACAGCACCGGGCGAGAGGTGTATCTCGATATTGCTGCGCAAGAAGATAGTGCCGCTGCGAAAGCGGCCTACAGGAAAGTAAACAGTGCCCCCCCCTTGAGCGGCTGCGCTATCCACAGCCGCCTGAATGGCGCGAGTGTCGGTGGTTTTGCCGTCGCCACGAGCGCCGAAGTGCCGAATATCGAAGGTCTGGGCGACCAACATACTGGTTAAAGCCAACAAAAAAGCGATCAGGAACAGATCTTTTTTCATGGAAAGACGGACAGGTAAGCGGCTAAAAAGCGGAGCGCAAAAGCGGTGGCGATATCGCGGACAAAGAGGTGTGTTCGAGAATGGTGGTGTTTTTGCCAGGTTTCCAAAAAGGCGCCACGCAGGTTCGGGTCGGGGTGGTGGGGCGGGAGTTGGTTTTGCACCAACCAGCGTGCGGCCCGATGAATGTGTTCGTCGAAGTCAGTTTCGCCCGTTTGGCGGCATTTCAGCCACACCAGCCCGGCAAAGGCCACTGCAGAGCCACAGATAGAACCGGTTTCGCGCCGTCCGTCGGTATAGTTGGTGTAGTAAATGACACCTTCGCGGGTCATCCAGGGCTTCACAGCACGCGCGGTGCGCAGGGCAGCAAGGCGATATTTTTCGTCTCGTGTCAGTTCGTAGGCTACCAGCAGGCTTTCGGCGTACCACAGGTTGAAGCGCGGATGGATACGCCCCACGTCCGCCTTGTTAGGATGAAAATCCATCCAAAGGCCGTTGGGCCATTGGTAGCGCAGCAAGGTGTCGCATTGCGTCAGAAAGAATTGCAGATAGCGTGAGTTGCCCGTGTGACGGTACATGTCCGCAAAGAGAAAGCCCTCTGTATTGGGCCGCGCCACATTTGTAAGGCTAAGGGTTTTGTTTTGAGGGAAATGAGGGCTTTTGTCTTTTAGAATTTCGCCTGTGGCAGGGTCTATCAGATCGTACATCAGACCGGCCTTCGGGATGTAGAGGTGTTCCATGGCCCAATGGCCGGCGCGTGTGGCTACTTCGGCGTAGGAGGCGTCGCCCGTAGCGCGCGTGAGGGCAAATAGCCCGGGAGCCCCGTCGGCCAAAGTAGTGAAATTGATAAGGTTGCCCACTTCGGCGCCGTGAATAGCGTTGAAGTAGCCCTTGAGGAAGGGATGGTCTCGGATTTCGAGCGTTTTCCACCACTCACCGGCCCGGCGGGCCGCTGATAGCGTGCTGGTATCGCCGGTAGCGCGTGCCGCTTCGAGAATACCCCAAATGACCTGTCCGGTGTGCCAGGCGGGTTCATAGGCTTCCCATTGGGCACTGACTAAGTCGTAGTCGCAACGCGAGCTGCCTTCCGGGCTAAGGAGTGTGTGCGCAGCATAGTGGCTGCCCCACAGCAAAGCACGGCGCACCGAGTCGGGCGATACTGGCTGGGCACGAGCATTACCCGAAAGCATTCCCACGCCCAGCAGCGCCGCTATCAGCCAGTTCTGGCTTTGTATTCTGTCAAGAAAAAACCACCTCTTCCGCATGGTCAACCGTTTCAAACGCCACTCCAGGCCGAAAAACCTCCATCCACTGGCACGATAATGCCCGTTACGAAACGCGAGGCATCGGAGCACAACCATAAGCAGGTGCCTATCAAATCCTCCGGCTCGCCAAAGCGGCCAAAAGGCGTCTTGCGGATAACGGCAGCACCGCGCTCCGTGTAGCCGCCATCAGAGGTAGTGAGCAGCGCGCGATTCTGGTCGGTAACAAAGAAACCCGGCGCAATCGCGTTGACCCGCATGCCAGGGCCAAATTTGAGCGCTACCTCCACAGCCAGCCATTTGGTAAACATATCCACAGCGGCCTTCGCCGTAGAATAGCCCGGCACTCGTGTAACAGCCTGCAGGGCTGTCATGGAGGAAATATTCACAATAATCCCGCTCTTCTGGCGCGCCATGTAGCGCCCAAAGACCATCGTGGGCAAGACCGTACCATCGAAGTTGAGCTCAAAAACACGCTTCAGGTTGGCATATGGGTGATGCTCAAAAAAATGTTCTCCTGGCGGAATGGCCGCCCCCGGAATGTTGCCACCTGCTCCGTTAATCAGAATATCTACACGGCCCCAGGCATCTACAACCCTCCGAGCCGCTTCCTCTAAGGCCTGTGCGTCCAACACGTCAGCTACCAGCCCCAAAGCCTGACCACCAGCCGAACAAATTTCTTCCACCATACGCTCGTTCTTTTCTGCCGTGCGGCCCAAAATACCCACACGAGCACCACAGGACGCCAGCGCTTTGGCCATAGCGCCACCCAAAATACCTGAACCACCCGTAATCACGGCAACTTTCTGACGGACATCAAACCAATTCTCCATGAAGGAACTATATGTTTTATGTTCATGATAACTTGTCTTTTAGGCGCGCAAACGCAGCCTGAGCATCAAACAGCGGGGGCACCTGCCGGCTCTCCCACATTTTCTTCATCTGGCAAAAGACCCGTAGGTTCTCCGGCGAAGCCTGTATCCATGTCTTCAAACGCAACTGCTCTTCAGGAGTGGCTTCGCCATGAAAAAACAACGCCATAAGCCGGGCTATCTCTTCAGGCATCTTTACGGCATCTGCTTTTTTATCTAAAAGACCGCTCCAGCCCGTCCTTACCCCGACAACCCTGTAAAAATCAGCCGCGCGCAATGCCCGAATAATCGCTGATGTAGTCGCCCAACTCCCGCCGCAAAAAAAGCAGCGAGCGCATCATGTGCGTTTCTACCGTTTTGATACTCAGCCCCATATGCTCCGCAATCTCACGATACTTCATCCCGCCGTCTCGGCTAAGCCGAAAAATGATGCGCCCTTGACGCGGCAAACGCTCAATAGCTGCCTCAATGCGTTGGTGTAATTCGTTACCCACCAGCCACTCATGCACAGAACTCTCACCCAACTGTTGGGCCACATGGGTCAACTCTATATCATCGGTACAGCGCCGATGCCGACGCCGGCGAAGACAGTCAATCGCCAGATTACGCACGGAAATAAGTAAATAGCCTTTCAACTTACCCTGAATATTCAACTGCTTGCGCTGATTCCAGATTTTCAAAAAGACATCCGACACCACCTCTTCGGTGTGCTGCCGACAGCGAAGAATAGCAAAAGCATACCGGGCCAGTTCGTCGTAATGCCGCCGGAACAACTGCTCGAACGCTTTGGGGTCGTCGTCTTGCGATACTGCCGCAAGCAAGTCTTCATCGGTATGCAATGTCGAAGCATAAGATAGGGGCTGCCTCCTGGTTGAAACATAATCTGGTTGAAACATGGTAGTGCGTCGGATTTAAAAGTTTATGCAATCGTTTGCGCATGTATAAATAAAAAATTACCGTCGTCGAGAGGACCCCCGAACAATGAGCGTTGGAGTGAGGACAGTTTTGTGAGGCAGGAAGGCTTCCGCACCGGACTCGATTTCCTCCAGGAAAAGCCGCGCGGCAAACTCCCCCATGCGTTCGCTGTGTTGGTCTACAGTAGAAAGGCCAGGGTCGGTGAAGGAGGTAAAAAGTTCGTTGGCAAAGCCTACAATACCGAAATCCTGAGGTACAGATATGCCGCGTTCTTTGAGTACCTGCATGGCGCCTACAGCAGCGTAATCGCTGGCCGAGAAGATGGCATCGGGCGGCTCGGACAGGGCCAGGAGGCTTTCCATGTAACGCCGACCATCGGCTACATCTAAGTTTCCCGTACAGATGAGGCGGCCGTCCACGGCCATGCCGGCCACCTCCAGGGCGTCTGTGTAGCCGCGCAGACGGTATTTGTAAATATTCAGATGCTGCGGGCCAGCAAAATGACCAATGCGGCGGTAACCCTGTTGCACAAGGTGTTGAGTGGCCTGGTAAGCACCCAGCTGGTCATCAATGACGACCGTGCTGGCCCCAATGTCTTCGTTGACACGATCGAAGAGCACTAACGGGATACCCTTCTGGCGCACCTTGCGGAAGTGCACAAACTGGCGCGTCTCGCGCGCGATAGAAGCAATGATGCCATCCACACGCAAGCGCAGCAAGGCATCAATGATGTTAGCCTCTTCCGTAGAACTATCGTTGCTCTGGCAGATAATCACATTGTAGCCTGCCGTCTGGGCAATGGCCTGTACACCGCGCACCACATTGGCGAAAAAACTCCGGTTGGCAGTAGGCACAATCACCCCAATGATGTCTGTATGCCCGCGTCGCAACGCCGAAGCAATATGATTAGGCTCGTAACCCAAACGCGCGGCCACCTCACGTACCTGGCGCCGCATCTCTTCGCTGATACGCGGGTTGTTGTTCAGCGCGCGCGACACCGTGCTCGCCGTAACGCCCAATGCCCGGGCAATGTCGTGGATCGTGCTCTTTTTGTTCGCCATTGCGCAATCGTTTGCGCAAATCTATGGCGCTTTTTCATTCTACCAACTCAAAAGCATTTTTTTCAAAAAGCGTCTGCCGAGCTCATAGACCGTAGCGCAGGCCCTCCTCCCGCTTCCAAAGCTTTAGCGCCTGCCACAGATGGTGGCAGGCGCTAAAGCATGTATTTGTATGAAATAACTGGCTTACCGTTCGTTTTTGCTGACTACCATACGACAGCTGGTGGTCGCATGGAGCGTACGCCAGCGCAGCCAATAGACGCCGTTCGGCAACGCACTGACGTCGAGGCGCTCCGTCGCAGCAGCACCACCACCAGCAGCGACAACACGAGTGAGCACCAGATGGCCCTGGCTATCAAAGATTTCCAGTACGACATTGCCATGCAGCGTCTCTGTGTTTTCCCATCGGACATAAAGCCATTGACTCGTAGGCGTGGGCCATACGCGCACATCGGCCTGCATCAGCACCTCCTGCGCGGAGGTTACATCGGCTAGCGGCACAAGCGGCCCGCCTGAGGGCAGAGCTACCCATAGCCCAAAAGCGTTTGTCGAGCCAGTCTGATTAGCTGCATCGAAGAACCCTGAAGCGAATACCGTTCCGGCACTTCCTGGCAGCACATTCAACGAGGCCCGGTAACGCCGGAGCACTGTAGTGTTGTCGTTGGCTGGCGTGATGCTGAGCACATACTCGGCTGCTGGCACCGTCAGGTATGGTGTGGCATCGCCAAAGGCCAAGTTGTCCGCGACGATAAAACCCAGACCAGCCACCAACACATCTACTGGCGGTGCATCGGGTGCCCCATGCACGACGGCTGCCGCAAACTGGCCGGCAGGCGCAGCAGCGAACGCCGGTTCTATACCCACCAGTTGCAGCTCTGCTGTGGGCGGCACACCCGTAAAAGCCCCCGGATTGAGCACGCCATTGACGCTGATAGCGTAGGTCTTGTCCGTCTCAAAAACAGCCAAAAATGAGCGAATAGCATCGTTGACCGACGTGCTGTTAGGCGGTGCCAGCGAGACAAGGTTGGGGAAGTTTGAAAATTGCTCGATAAAGGGCGTGGCTGTGCGGAAGGCAAAGTTGTCTACCGCCAGCACACCGTTGACGTACACATCTACCTCTGCTACTGCCGGGTCAGGTGAATTATGCACATACTGCACCCGCGCGCTGCCTACCTCGGCGAATGGAAGGAGCGGGCCGCCACCGGGCAGTGCCACCCACAGCCCAAAGGGCGCATTAGCAAAAGCATTGGCCGCCTGGACAAAACCCGACGCATACACCACCGCCGCATTGCCATCAAAGGGCTGCAGTTCGGCATAGAAGCGCGCCAACACAGTACTATTATCATTAGCCGGCGTGATGCCCAGCAAATAATCGCCCGTTGGCACGGGCTGATAAGGCAGCGTAGTTCCGTAGGCCAGGTCGTTAATGAAAACAGAAGGTGGCAGCCCGGCCACTATATCTACCGTCGGTGCATCGGGCGCACCGTGTTGGACGGCCAGGCTCACCGTGCCGGGTACGCTCAGCTGGAACGCCGGCTCCAGCAGATCGAGGCGCAGAAAATCGGTGAAGCCTACGCCAGCGTAGTCGAATGGGTTCCACAATCCCGATGCCGTTACCACGTAGTTTTTGTCGTTCTCAAACGTCAGGGTGAACTCTTGTGGCGCGTCTGCGGTGTGGGCCGGCTTAATGCCGATGGTGTACGGAAGGTTGCCGCGCAGTTGAAGGAAAGGTGTAGCGGTGCGGAAGGTGAAATTATCCAATACCAGTTGCCCGTTGAGAAACACATCTACCTGGCGCAGCGTGGTATCGGGCGAATTGTGAACGATTTGCACAAAAGCACTGCGAATTTCGGGTAACGCCACCAGAGGGCCACCTGCAGGCAGCGCAGCCCACAGGCCAAACGCATTATCGGCGGTAACATTGGCCGCTTGCAAGAAGCCAGAGGCCAATACGACAGCTGCATTCACCCCAGTGTTATTGAGCGCGGTTAAAGGCGCCAGATAAGTTTTCAGCACATTCGTACTGTCGGCGCTGGCGGCAATGTTCAGCAAATAATCGGCAGCAGGTATGGCTAAGTAAGGCGTGGCCTCCGGATAGGTAATGTCATTGATGAGAGCCGTACTGATGCCTTCGGCAAAGACATCCACTGCCGGTGCATCAGGCGAGCCGTGCATGACAGCTACGCCAAAAGAGCCAACGCCACCGGGTGTGTTTGTGTACGCCGGAGAGAGGATATGCAGGTCAAAAGCCCCAGCGGGCGAAATACCCTGAAAAGCGCCAGGGTCGAGTACTCCATTGGCTACGACCACATAGCGCTCGCCGGGAGTTAGTTGAATACCAGGGAAAGTAGCGATAGCGTCACTGGCGCTCTGACTATTGGCAGGCGCCACAGCAATCGTAAGCGGGCCAAACGCATTCACTCCGACGAACGGCGTAGCCATGCGAAAAGCAAAATCATCCACTACTTTGTCTCCATTGATGTAAATATCCACGACGGCTGCTGCCGGATCGGGCACGTTGTGGATCACCTGCACGAAGGCAGTGTTATCGCCAGAAGGCGCATAGCGAATGCCGGCTACGTAGAAATCGCTGTTGTTGCCGCTGGCCGTTAGCGTCTTGCCACCGATGCTGACCGTTCCGAAAAACTGACCAGTAGCGTAGAGCCATTGGCTGGCGGCGTCCACTACAACGGCTTGCATGTCGTCAGTGTCGCCATCAGCCGGCACACCGCCCTCGCCCTGAAACCCGATAGCCGAAACCAAATTGAAGTTAGCGTCGTGCTGCGTAAGGAAGCCACCGCCATCGCCGCCGACACTACCGGGGTAAGTAACACCACCCAGCGTGATAGGGGCGCCTGGTGGACCAGCAGTCAGGCCGTAATAGCCCGATACAAACAGGTCAGTGCTTGTGCCTCGAACGGCATAGCCATAATCGTTGCCCGTGCCGCCGAAAGATGCTGCACCCACCGGATTGCCATCAGCGTCGAAAGCCGCCACAAACACGTCTGTGCCCCCTGCTGAGACCAGTGTTTTGGTTCCAATGGTGGCTGTACCACTGATGTAGCCCGTCAGGTACAACAAGCCGCCTGGCCCGTAAGTGAGCGATACACCTTCGTCGGCGCCCGGACCTCCGAAGTTGGCCACCCATAGCCATTCACCTTGTGGGCTTAATTGGGCCAGAATGACGTCAGCGTCGCCCTGAGACGTCAGGCTGAACGGGCCAAAAGTGTACGTGGTTGAGGCACCGGCATAACCTACCGCCCAGAAATTCCCGTCAGCGTCGAAGAGCACGTCGAAAAAGCGGTCGGCGCTGCTGCCACCGCCCGTTGCGGCCCAGTTGAATGCGCCTTCAGGTGAATACTGGGCTACAAAGGCATCCACCCCGCCCGCCGTGGGCACGGGCGGAGCGCCGGCAGCAAATACCGTGTTGTTGCCACATTGCCCTGCTACGTAGATATTGCCGTCGGGGCCTACCTGTACGCCGTAAGAGCGGTCGTCGCCGCCAATACTCTCGATCATGTTGGCCCACAACACATTGCCGTCGTTGTC
>CALJPQ010000029.1 GCA_937980645.1 uncultured Saprospiraceae bacterium
GTATTCCATGACCGACACGGCCAAACTCTTGCCAAAACGACGCGGACGCAAGAAGAAGTGGTAGCGCGTGTCCATGTCTTCCATCTTAGCCAGGTACATGGTTCTGTCCACGTAGTGCTTGCCCGTCCGGACTAAGGTCTCAAAGTTGCTGATGCCGTATGGAAAACCGATGCGTTTCGTCATGCTTCAAAAATCAGATGCGTTTCGACATGGCGAGTGCTCTTTTTGTGCTCACGCATGTCTTTAGCAAATAACAGAACGCCGATTGCTATTTGATGAAAGCCATCCTCTAACACAAGTGAAACTCTTCCATTTGCAACACGCGCTGCAAATAGGCTTGCAGGCGGATGCGCAACGTGCCACTAAGGGTCGGGTCGTTGGGGTTGTTCTGCCACAGCAACCAGCCGTATGTCCAATAAGACTCATCGGGCAGGTTCGACAGCAGGATGGCCTTGAAGGAGTCCTTAACCTCCTGCGATACCGGTAGCCCTAAGAGCAGTTCTAACGACTCTTCTATCAGCGCATTGACGTTAGAAGGGTTGCTTAGTGTAGCGGCCCAGGCCAGCGGATCAATGACGACGCGGCTGTTTACGCCAGATATGCCGGCATAGACCATCGTATCGGTGGCTTCGGCGCGCTTGGGCAGCGTGGCGGTGTTGATCCAGACCTTGTCAAAGAGCGGCTTTTGGTAATAGGCCTGCCACCCTGACACGTTGGGCGGGTCGCCGAGGTGTTGCATCATGCCGGCCATAGCCAAATTGATCTGGAAAGAAATGACCAGGCGGTCAAACAGGTCTGCCGTGGCGGGTATCTGTACGCCAAAGCAACGGAACAGCCCAACCGTCATATCCACAGGGCTTTTGATGACGGCACCGTGGTTGAGCGGGTCAAAGAAATGCTCGCTTTGGAAGAGAGTTTCCAGTACAGGCAGGATTTCGTAGTTGTTGCTGCGGAAGATTTGCGCTAATGGCTCAATGACGTTTTGCTCCACTTCAGGGCTGATGTCGTGATAGACGAAAAACCGATAAATTTTCCGGCAAACAAAGCGGGCAGCTTCGGGGTGTGCCAGCAACATGTCGAGAAACTCATCGAGTTCGATAGCGCCAGCATTAGGCCCGCTGCGGCCTTTGATGAGGCGATGATTGTAGAAGGCGGAGAACTGCTTGTCGCCCACGTCGTGGTGAAAGGGTGAGAAGGTCGTGGTGAAGCCATCGGTGCGCCAGCCGGTCAGGAGGCGGGCGGCGGCTTTCACATCGTCTTCGGTGTAGTGTTGGGGCAGGTCTTTGCCGATGACAAAAAGTTCCTGGATTTCGCGGGCGTAGTTTTCGTCAGGCGCCTGGCGCGAGTTGAGGTAGCCGTTGAGGTAAAAAAGCATCGCTGGGTCGAGCGTGATGGCCCGGATGAGGGTGCGGAAGTTGCCCAGCGCATGGTTGCGCAGGGTCTGGTTGTAGCGGTACAGGGCACTGCCGAGCGGCACGATGGAGAACTCTACCGGGATGTGGTTGTGCCAAAAGAGCGTCATTTTTTCCCGGATACTGCGCCCGCCGTTGAGCAGGAGCCGGAGCCACCAGCCGCGCACGCTTTCAATGCGGTAGGGCTCGGCTAAGGGATTGAGCGGGGCGTTGGCGAAACTTTGGCCGTAGGGCACCTGCGGGTCAGTAAAGTTCGGGTTGTTGTAATCGTTGACCGGCACAGGCGGTGGTACGTATGGAGCGTGCAGGATTTCGTGCACGGCCTGCGACATAGTCTTATTCAGGAAGTAATCCACATCGGCCTTTGTTGGGCCGAATAGGGCGCGACGCAGCAAGTGAATAACTTCCGCGCGTGTCCATGGCCCGGTATACGGCGCCAGCCCCGTAGTGGGCGGATGGGCCGAGCGCCGCGCTCGCAGATCTTCTAGGGGCGGGGAAAGGATAAGCTCGGAAAAGGCCTCCGGAGCGCCCGACTCCGAACGCCTGGCGGCAAAGAGCGTCAGAAAATCACGGCGATGCAGGTAGCTCATACAAAACGTGGAAGAAAGAGTGGTACTGAGAAATCGGATACAAGGATAAGGGTTTTGGCCAAATATGGGGCGAGAAAAAATGCAAGCATGCACCGGACACGACGAGAACAACCATATAGCCGACCCGCCCGCTTACATTTACCTTTGCAGTCTATGGTGCTTCGTTGCTGCATTGTCCTGCTTTTCTGCCTCGGCTGGATCACATCTGTGGTTGCACAGGTGGAAACCCCGCCGCCGCGCACCATCCCTAAAGAGACCTGGAAGAAGGCGTTGCAACGTTTGGACTATAGCCGTGATGTGCTGCCGCCTCAGCGCATAGTGCAGTCGCCCCCCTCTATGAATGCCCCTGACACGCCGACTATGGACGGGCTGTCGGATGTAGTCAAATTTGTCTTGCTGGGGCTGCTGTTCCTCAGCATAGGCTGGTTAGCTTATTCAAGGCTGCTGGCTGCGCGAAACCGTAAACTGAGGCAGGATGAATGGGCTGCCGACACTGAAAATCTGGAACAGCGCCTCCACGATAGCGACCTGAATGCCCTGCTGCAGCGCGCCCTTGCCGCCGAAGACTATCGCCAGGCCACGCGCATACATTTCCTGATGGTTATCAAACACTTATCTGAAAAAGGTGCTTTGCAGTGGTCGCAAGAAAAGACCAACCGCCAGTACGTGCGCGAAATGCGCGGCCGCCCGCAAGCCAAAGACTTCCAGCGCGCTGTATCGCTGTACGAATACGTCTGGTACGGGAATGGCCCTATCAGCCGCGAGCGCTACGAGGTAGATGCTGCACCGCTGTTCGGCGGCCTGTTAGCCCCTTCGCGTTAGCCGCGAATGGCCGAAATACCAGGTAGTTCGCGCCCTTCCAGATATTCCAGCATGGCGCCCCCGCCGGTGGAGACAAAACTGATCTTTTTACCCAACTTCAATTGGTTGACGGCTGCCACCGAGTCGCCGCCACCCACCATCGAAAAAGCACCCTTCGAGGTGGCGCGCGCAACCGCTTTAGCAATGGCCTTGGTGCCTTCGGCGAAAGGCTCCATCTCAAACACCCCCATAGGCCCGTTCCATACGATCGTTTTGCTCTGGCGAATGACGCGCGCAAAGGACTTGACCGCCGAAGGGCCAATGTCTAAGCCCATCCAGCCGTCGGGTATCGCGTCGCTGGGATACACCTGCACAGCAGCATCGGCAGCGAAACGATCGCCGCATATCGAGTCTTTAGGAAGCAGCACTTTCACACCAGCCGCCTTGGCCTTTTTGAGAAACTCTTTGGCCGCCTTAACACGGTCAGGCTCAACCAGTGAGCTACCTACTGCGCCTTTTTTAGCCAGGAAAAAGGTATAGGCCATGGCGCCGCCGATGATGATGACGTCGGCAAAAGTGAGGAAGCGCTCGAGCAACACGATTTTATCGCTCACCTTGGCACCGCCAACGATACACGTAACCGGATGCGCCGGGTCTTTCAGTACGCGGTCGGCGTTCTCAATTTCGCGCTGCATCAGAAAGCCGAAGCACTTGTTCTCTGGGCTGAAGTACTGAGCCACCACTGCCGTGCTGGCATGGGCGCGGTGTGCCGTGCCAAAAGCATCATTGACATAAACATCGCCCAATTGGGCCAGCTGGCGGGCAAACTCAGGGTCGCCCTTCTCTTCTTCGGGGTGGAAACGAGTATTTTCCAACAATAACACCTGCCCGGGCTGAAGGGCGGCAGCTTTGGCGCGGGCTTTTTTGCCCACACAGTCGTCCACAAAGAAGACGCGCGTCTTCAGCTTGCGGCGCAAGTGGCCGACCAAATGCTTGAGGGTAAATTTTTCGCGGTTGATCGTGCCATCCGCATTGAGCTTCTGCAGAGGGCGCCCCAAATGCGACATTAAAATAACCGAACCTCCGGCATCCAGAATGTGGCGAATGGTGGGCAGTGCCTCGCGGATGCGAGTGTCGTCGGTGATGCGGTACTCCTTGTCTAAAGGCACGTTGAAATCCACGCGGACTAAGGCACGCTTACCTTTGAAGTTGATATTCATGCGTCTTGAACGGTTTGGTAAAAAAGATGACCGCCCGGGCGGTTTTGCAGGCAAACTTCGGAAGAATTGGAAGGTTCTGGCCTTTTGGGTAAAAAAAAATACCTCCCTGCCTGCCGCTCCAGGTGCACCGGTGTTTAATGTTTTCATCAGCCGATACTCCTAATGGATCTTATGCCGGCAGGACAAAAGGCCATCGTCCTCAGGCGGTAAGGTCGCCACGAATGCACGAATGAAAAACGAAAAAGCCCAGAAGCAATACCTTCTTGCAGGAAATGTGGCCTCAAATTCGCACCTTCGTGGCTACTTTCTAACGGACACCGCAACGGTTGAGCAGCCAAAAGGCTCCGGGATTTTCTTTTTTCGCCGCAGAGAACGCACAGAAACGCTGAGAAACATACCTCCGTGGCCCTCTGTGGTTTTTAATCTTTTGCCTCGCAGCAGCTTTGCGTAAGGTCCGTTAATTAACAAAATCCTCCTACGCCTGATTTGAGGATGACGCCGGACAAGTGGATAGTCCAACTAGGCGATAGATAGGGCAAAAGCCCACGGCACTGGTCAGCAGGAAGATGACGGCCACCACTAAGGCTACGATGCCTATTGTGCCCGTCAGGACATTGGTAAAGTACAGCGCAGCCGCCACCAAAGCGACAACGGTGCGAATGATGCGGTCGAGATTGCCCATATTTTTTTTCATACGAAAGAAAAGTGTTTAGGAAGGTGAAAAGTTGCGAACAAATAGGACAATGAGGCCAATGGCTGCGGCGCAAAGCAGACGCGCAATGAAAACCTGTTTTGAAGACGGCATAACACCAGAGCGGTCCGGTACTACAGCTATGCCCTTAACCGCACGGCAAATATAGCAAAAAGTATAAGGCTCAAGCGGACATCATCCATAAAAATAGATGGCCTGGGCGGCCACAGGCATTATTTGGGCGATAAAACGGTGATGCTCGGCAAAACGGTGAGCCTCGAAGCCCGCAAACATGAAAGAGTATGCGTTTCTTTGCCCAAATCTCCGACTTGCATTTTTCCGGCCTTGCCGCAGGCTTTGGCATCAAGACTATAATCCGGCTTTACAAACATGAAAATTGCCCTCGTTCTCGATAGCATCATCCCTACGCCCAAATACGGTGAAAGCGAACGCATCCTGTGGTGGCTCAGCCGACAGCTGATAGAAGCCGGGCACGAAGTGATCCTGCTGGTGCAGAAAGGCTCTTCCTGCAAGCACGCGCCAGTGCTCGCTCTGCAGCGCAAAAAGGCCATCGCCCGACAGCTACCATCAGACGTATCGCTCGTCCATTTTTTTCATGCACCTGCTGAACAGGCCATGGAAGGCTTAGACAAACCCTACCTGATTACCCTCTTCGACAACATTGCAAAGCCCTGCCAACTCGACCCTAACACAGTATTTCTCTCAGCCAGCCACGCAGCGCGCCACGGAGGCCAGGTGTACGTGTATCCGGGCATAGATTTCCGCGACTACGGCGAAATGCTGACCGATTGGCCGCGCAACTACGTCCATTTTCTGGCCGAAGCCGAACTACCGGGCCGGAATCTTCGCGATGCGATTACCATAGCCTCACATGCGGGCGTTCCCATCCACATCATTGGCAGCCGTCGGTTCGAGCTGATACCTACTCCACGCCTTACGCTCACTCCTAACGCGCGTTTCCATACTTTGATGCACCGCGAAGGCCGCAATACGCTCATCAATGGCTCGCGCGGCCTCATCTTCCCCGTCATCTGGCACGAGCCTTTTGGCCTGCCCATCATCGAAAGCCTGTATCTCGGATGCCCGGTGTTCGGCACTCCCTTCGGCGCATTGCCCGAAATCGTTTGCGGCAAAACAAACGCCCACTCCGGCAAATGGACAGGCCGGGTGGACGGCTGCTTCTCCGACTTTGGATGCCTGTCCGTTCGACAAAGCGAACTGGCCGAGGCTGTGCGCCACGGTGCCAACACCTTCTCGCCAGCACGCTGCCATCAGTACGCGCGCGAGCACTTCTCCGCCGAGCGCATGGCCAACCAATACCTCCGGCTGTACGAGCAAGTGCTCGATGGCCAACCCCTGCACCCTGAGCCTATCGGCATCAAAACGCCTGTCCAGGAAAAACTGCGCTTAGAATCCTGATCCTCACCCTTAAAATATATTCTGTTATGGAAAATGACTGGAAGACCCTTCGCGAACAATACCTCCAGAAGCGCGTGCTAGACCAGATCGGCTGGTACGAACGCAAAAGTGCCTTCAACAAACGCTGGTTTCACTATCTGCGTACCACAGTCATCGTGTCGGGTGCGCTCATCCCACTTCTGGTGGGCTATGCCAATGGGCCTTTAGAGTGGCTCAAATACATCGCTGGTGCTTTGGGCGCAGTAGTAGCTATATCCGAAGGCCTCCTCTCGCTTAAGCGCTATCGCGACTTATGGAGCACCTATCGCCTGACGGCCGAGCGCCTTAACCGCGAACGCTGGCTGTATGAAAACGGCGCCCTCGACGAGTATGCCGCTAACGACGAGGCCGCCTTCCGGCGCTTCGTCCAGCGCGCCGAACAAATCATGGCCTCCGAAAACGACGAGTGGAAGTCTTACCTGCAGCAGCCGCCAACTTCGGAGGGCAACAAGTAGCGAAAATCTGCTCACACCACCCTGGGTGCCAACAGTTTATACAGCACCGGCGTAACAATGCGCGCCAGCAGCGTCGAGGAAATCAGCCCTCCGATGAGCACATAGGCCAGTGGCGAATACAGCGGGCTTTCCTCCACAGCAATAGGCAACAGGCCACCGATAGCTGTAAGGGCCGTAAGTAGAATGGGCACAAAGCGCACCTCACCAGCCTCCTGAATAGCGTCGTCCAGACTGCGCCCCTCGGCGCGCAACTGATTAGTGAAGTCCACCAGCAGGATGGAGGTTTTCACCTCAATGCCCAGCAGCGCAATAAGGCCCACTACCACAGTGAACGAAAACGGATAGCCTGTGGCCAGCAGCATCAACACGGCACCAATGAGGCCCAGCGGAATGACCGATAGCACAATGAGCGTGCTGCGAAACGTCTTGAACTCCAGCACCAGCACGGCCATCAGGCCGAAAATGGTCAAAAGAACGATAGCCCCCATGCCGCCAAACGAGCGCCGTGCGCTTTCCTCTTCGCCCGCCACTACGTAAGAGTAGCCGCGCGGGAATGTCATTTGCTGCAGCTTCGCCCGAATTTGCCGGTTGAGATCGGCGGCGTAATAGCCACTGCGCACAAAGGCCGTTACGGTGGTGAAGCGCTCCTTGCCATAGTGCTCGATGAAGTTGGGCGAGCGCTTAAAGGCCACATCGGCCACCTGGCTCAGCGGCACGGCGCGACCAAAAATGTTGTTGACGTACACGCTTTTGAGTGCATCCAAAGTAGCAAAACTGCCTTCTTTCGGCACCGTTACCGTCAGGTTATAGACCTCGCCGTCGGCAGCGGCGGTGAAGTTGCCCACATTGAGGCCGGTAATGGCCAAGCGCACCATGCGTTCCACCTCCACCACAGGGATGCCGAGCATATTGGCTTTTTCACGATTGACGCGCACTTCCAGGTCGGTCTTGACCGTGGCGATAGGGTTGTCCACGTAAATGGCGCCCTCGGTGTGGCTGATAATATTCTCCACTTGTGCCGCCAGCTGACGCAGCGAGTCGAGGTCGTTGCCAAAAATGCGAATGGCAATCGGCGCCTCAATGGGCGGCCCCTGTTCAAAGTCTTTGACGTTGATGATGGCGCCAGGCACGCTATTGAAGCGTGCGCGCAATTCGTCAATAAGCGCCTGCTTGACGGGAGGCGGCGTGCCGCGTTCCAGCTGGACGAACACCTGGCCGTAGTTGGCGGCCTCTACTTCGCGGATGACGTTGTAATAGACGCGCGGGTTTCCGCGCCCCGAGTTGGAAGCAAACCAGACGATTTTGGCCGGCCCATCCGTGTATTTGGGCGCTTTTGCAGGCGGAGCGGGTGGCTGCTCGGGTTGCAGGGCTGCCTTGCGGGCCAGGTACTGGTTGCTAAGTGCCGTTGGCCGAAAGGCCGGCAAGGTGTATTCGCTCAGCACGGAGTCCACCATGGCCACGACGCGCTCTGTGTGTTGGAGGCTCGAGCCGGCGGCCGTTTCAATGTCAATATAAAACATGGGCCGTTCGCTGGCCGGAAAGAGCGCGAAGCCCGCCCGACCAGCCATGCTTATCACACCGATAAAGATAAGCCCGGCCACGGCCAACGTCGTGCGCGGCCAGGCCAGCGCTAAATGCAGCAGGCGTGCATACGTACCACTGATGAGCCACTTTAGCCCACGCAAGAAAAGATTGCCCTGCGGATTGTGGTGCTTGGCCAACAGGCGGCTGCTCAAAAACGGCACAATGGTCAGCGACACCAGCATCGAGGCCAGCACCGTCAGCACCACCGCCATCGGCATGGAGCGGATGAAATCGCCCGATGCCTCAGGCAGAAAGACCAGCGGCAGAAACGCCAGAATGAGCGTAGCCGTGCAACCCAGTACTGCCAGCCCAATTTGTTTGGTGGCCAAAATGGCCGCTTCCCGCCGACTATGGCCTTCGCGCAGCCAACGCTCGATATTTTCCACCACTACGATGCTGTCGTCCACCAGAATGCCCAGTGCAATAATGAGCCCTACAATGGACAATTGGTTGAGCGAATAGCCCAACAATTCCAGCGAAAACAGCCCCAGCGATATGCTCAGCGGAATGGACACCATGACCACTAACGAAGCCCGCCAACCCAATGGCAACAGGGTGAGCAACACCAGCAAAACGGCAATGCCAAAATCTTTGGCCAACCGCCCCAAGCGACGCTGCACAGACTCGTTCTGGTCAAAAACCAGGGCGTAATCCATATTAGCCGGCAGCCCGGCGCGCCACTCGTCCACGACCTGATTGACCTGCCGCCCCACGACGAAGATGTTTTGTTCGTCCTTCATGCGCGCCGTTACCCACACGGCTCGTACGCCGTTGAGGCGGGCCAGATGCTTCGGTTCTTCGTAGGCCCACTCCACCTCGGCAATGTCTTTCAGGTACACCACCTTGCCCTCCGCGCCGGCGACCACAGTGTTCCGAATTTCGTCCAACGTCTCGTAACTGCCGCTCGTCTCAATAAAAAACTGACGATCGCCCACCACCACACTGCCCCCGGGTATGGAGGCGTTTTCGCTTTGCAAAGCCCCAAGTACGCGGCTAACAGGGAGGTTCTCCGCAGCCATTTTGGGCAAATTCAGACTAATACGCGCCTCGCGCTTGGGATACCCCCACGTATCAGCGCCCTTGATGCCGGGCAACTTTTCTAACTGTTCCTCCAATCGCTCCGCCTCGCGGCGCAGCTCGGCATAAGAGGCGTTTTCCGACAGAATAGCCCCCTGAAAGATGGCCACATCCGACGAGGCAAACCGCTTGATGGTGATGCGGTAAATATCTTCCGGAAGCTCCGGGCGCACAGCGTTGACTTCGCGCACCACTTCCTCGTATTTCTTATCCGCATCTTCGCCGTGCTTGAATTCCAAAATGGTGATGGCCATACCGTTGAGCGACGTAGAACGAAGGCGCTCTATGTTCTCCAAAGCACCCAAACGCGCCTCGAGCTTGTCGGTGATCTTGCGTTCAATCTCCGCCGGACCAGCACCCGGATAGACCACCACGACGTTGTAGCCCGGAGGGCTGAACTTGGGGTCTTCCGCACGCGGCATGTTCAGCAGCGACCCGACGCCCAGCGCCATGACGAAGCAGAACATAATGAAGGTAAATTGGGAATTCTTAACCGAAAATTCAGCAATCTTCATGACTGTGTATTTTGAAATGGCGCTAAACGTGAAAGAAAAACATAGGTATCCGGAGCTTCAGTCATTCATCTTTTGCACCTTTTTATTCTCGTTGAGGTAAGGTGCACCCGCTGTAATGACTTCGCTGACGCCCTCCAGCCCGGAGGCAACAACGGCGTACCGATCTTCCAAAAAGGCCATCCGGACGGGCACTTTGCGCACGCTTTCGCTGTCGGGCTGGAGCACAAAGACGTAGGCCGAAAGACCATCGCCTTCCACAATAGCCTCAATGGGCACCACGGCAAACGTTTTCGCTGCCGGCGGCGCAATGCTAACCTGAGCGAAAAGGCCAGGAGCGAAGCGTTTTCCGGCCTGCGGCGCCACCTTTATTTCTACGGTATAAAGCCCGCTGGCCGGGTCGGCGGCAGGTGCCAGATCGCTCACTTTACCGGCAAAGGGGGTCTCTGGGTAGGCGTCGAGTGTAACGCGGGCGTTGGCCCCTAAGCTAAGGCGTGCCCAATCGCGGTCGCTGAGGCTGACTTTGACCACCCAATCGTCGGAACCACTCTCAAACAAGACAAGCACGGGTGTGCCCGGGCTGACGATTTCCCCTTCGTTCATCAACTTCTTGATGATTTTGCCCGGGCGCGTAGCGCGGATCTCGGCGTATTGCTGGTTGAAGTAGGCGATGCGTTCGGCTTCGCGCGCTATGTCGCGCGCGGTAGTAACGTTATGCAATAGTTCGAGCGTAGCGCTGCTGTCGCGGTACAGCCCTTGCACACGCACCAAATCGCGTTCGGCCTTAGCCAACGCCTGTTGCGCCTGGGCTACCTGAGCATCTATTTCGGTTTTATCCAAAACGGCCAGCAACTGGCCAGCGCGCACAACGTCGCCTTCGCGGACGTAAATTTTGCGAATGATGCCGCCGATTTTAAACGATAGGCGCTGCTCGGCCGACGAGGTCAAGATACCGCTGGCCTGCACGGGTAGCGCCAGGGCGCGCTGCTCCACCCGCGCCGTGCGCACGGGAATGCGTTCGTCAGCAGTGACAGCATCGGCTTGCTGTTGGTTAGCAGAGGCGTCGCCACAGGCCGAGAGACCCATGAGGGCGAAAAGCGCCAGCGCCAACAGGCTGGCAAAGAAAGTTTTATTGAAAATGGGCTTTTTCATCGTGAGCCAGTTTATGCAGTGAAAAGAATGGTGGGCCAGAAGAAGAAAAAAGGTGCGCCTACAGGCCGGCAGCCCGCCGCAAAGCGGCTTCTTTGAGCAGGACGTCGTACCAGGCTAAGGACCGCTGTAATTGGGCCGTGGCCAGGCGGTTTTGCGCATCGAGCCATTCGATGAGGAGCGTCTGGTTTGCGCGGTACTTATTGTTCACGATGCGGTAGGCCTCTTCGGCAGCACGCACGCCCATTTGGGCGGCGGCGTAGGCCTGCTGCGCGGCTTGCCAGGCGTTCCAGGCCTCGGTGGTTTGCAGGGCAATTTGCTGTTCTGTGTCAGCCAATTGCGTGCGTAGGCGCTCGGCTTCTATGCGCGCCTCCTGGGTGCGGCTGCGGCGCAGGCCGCCATCGAAGAGGTCGTAGGTCATGCCTACGCGCACGAGTGCATATGCTTGCTCGCCATCAAAGCGATAGCCAAAGCCCTGAAAGCCCAGCTCGCCGCCTATGTAGAAGTCCGGTATGCGCAGGTTGGCCGCGTTGCGCCGAACGTCTGCCTCCGCCGCTCGGATGCCTGCCTGAAGGGCCGCAAATTCAGGCCGCTGCACGAGCGCCTGCGTTAGCAGCGGTTCCAGCGCATATGCAGCCTCGACGGGCTGCATCAGGGTCGTATCTACCACCACTTCGCTCTGCAGGTCGCGGTGGAGCAGATAATTCAAGTACGCCCGCGCTGTGTGTTGCGCGGCGCGCAGGCGGGCTATCTCGCTGTCAGCCTTGCTCAGTTCGTAGTCGGCGGCCGCCACAGCGTCGCGCGTGGCAACGTGGTGCGTTACCAATGACTCGTTGAATCGCCGTAGCTCCGTCAGCACCGCGCGAGCATTCTGCCAGATTTTTTCACCCTCCACTGCCTGCAAATAGCCCAAGTAGGCCGCCGTAATGCGATAGCGCAGCTCCACTTCGTAAGCCGCTTTTTGCGCCACCTGGCTGGCATATAGCTCTTCCCGAATGAGGCGGTTATACTTCAGGTCGGTGTTGAACAGCGGATAACTGAAGCGCACCTTTGTCTCGTGGAAGTCGTCGGGCAAAAACTGCTCGTTGACGTTGGGTACATTCGTAGGATAATCGGGCGAGCCGGGCTGTATCAACTCGTTGATTACGTTCAGGTTAGCATAAATGGGGTTGACCAGATCGCCTACTGGAAACTGGATGCGCCGCCCACCTGCAGCCCGCATATAGTTGGCCTCAAACTGAACGGAAGGGTAAGACAGCGCCTTCGCCTGCCGCACCGACTCCTGGGCCTTACGCAGCTGCCAGTCTTGTTGCTGGAGCGCCAGGTTGTTGGTCAGCCCTGCCTGAATATATTGCTCCAACACGTGCGAGCGCTGAGCATGGGCAGCTGAAGGCAGAAGTAGGGATAGCAGGAATAAACATGAGAAGCGAATGGGCAAGGGCATAATATGAACATATTTAACTTTATGAACATCGTTTATTGCATGAACAAAAAAAGGCTTATTGCCTTACAAGACCTCCATCATTTTCGTGAACATGGTGAGAGACTTGCGCGCCAGTTCCTCGCGCTTTTCCGGCGGATACATGCGCATGCGGTCGCGCACAAAAAGAGCAACGATGCCGTGCACATAGGCCCACAGCGTGTAAGCAATGGTCGCTGTATCGGTGCTTTTGAAATAACGGGCATCTACACAGGCCTGCACGGTTTCGGAGAAAAACTTATGGACGGTCATGCCCACATTCCAGCATTCTTGGTTTTCCACATGCTCCATGGGCGCGCGGATGATGAAAATAAGGTCGTATAGGTCGGAGTGTTTCAGGCCGAAATCAATATACAGGTGCCCAAACTCGATGAGGCGCTCCCAGGGGTTTTCCAGCTGCAGTAACGGCATGAAATGGTTGCGCATGACGCTGGCCGCCTCGTACTGCAGGGCCGCGAAGATCTCGCTCTTGTCCCGGAAATATAGGTAGATCGTGGCCGGGCTATATTCAATGGCGTCCGCAATGTTGCGGATGCTGACGCTGTCGTAGCCTTTCTCGCGGAAGAGGCTCAGCGCTGCGCTCAGGATGTTGCGGCGCATTTCCTCCTTTTCGCGCTCCTTGCGTTCGGCAATACTCACAGTGTTCGTTGTTTAAATTTTTAACAGCGAAATTTTTGTGAACAGTGTTCATATCCAAAAAACGCCCCGACAAAAGCGGTGCTTTTGACGCCCACTCAACCACTTTGGGCCGGTAAATGGATATTTCTGGCTTTGGCGTTACCCCTGTATAGCCCCCCAGATCAGCCACGCATTAGCCAGTGCGTAGGTAATAAGAATAGCCATCCAGCTGCGCCGGTCGAAGCGGGCTGAGGCCTCCGGGTTACCGTTTTTCCAGATGCGCAGCGAGGCCACCGACAGCACGATGCACAGCAGGAGGAAGAAGTACGTCAGCACGTGCAGCTTGTCCACGAGCGTAAAGGTGGTGGACTGGGGCAGGATGGAGTCCACGATGTACTTGTTACCCACGGCAGCAAACAGCCCGCCCACGGAGAGGCCAAAGCGCGGGTCAACGTCCACAGGGTCAATGAAAAAGACCAACCAGGAGATGAAGAAGGAAACGTACATGCCCGTGAAGAGCGAAAAGAACAGCCCCAAAGTTCTGCGCCGAATGTAAAGGGCAAACTCCGCATGGGCATAAGCGCTGCCTTCGGTGAGAGTAGGGTCGCCGTAGGTGGTGTCGTAGCGTCGGGCGCTGGTGGTTAGTTCAAAGCGCTCGATCTTCCAGCTGGATAGCCCCAGTTGGGAGTCTATTTTCGTATTGGCCACATCGGGCACATACACCAAGTCGGAAGTATCGCGGTCGCTTTCCTCAATTTCGATGACCATTTTCTGCACATCGAAAGGAAAGCGACGGATGTCCCAGTCCTTTTTAAAGACAGCCGTGATGCGCTTACTGGCCCAGCGGATACCGCCCTTTTCTTCGGAGTAGGCCAGTTGCTCGTTCACCTCTTTGGCGTTGGGGAACTCCAGCGTTTCCTCGGGCCGCAGTGTGGAGTCCTGGTAATTGAGCCATACCCAAAACTGGGCCGAGAAGCTTTTCTCGCTCAGGTTGACATCGTAGATATCGTTGACATACAGCCCAATGCGTACTGTATCAGGTTGGGCATTAAGCCCAGCAGCAGCACTGAAAAGCAAGAGAAAAAGCGGAACGGAACGACGGGAATACAGGGACATACTCAGGCGCTTTTGGCGGTGAAAATACGCCGTACCGGATTTGTCCGACTTAGTCGCCAGGGTATGCTCGTGCTCTTTTTCGTTTTTTAGGGCACGCTTCGCATTCTCCCGCAAGCATCTGGCGCTTTGGGCTACCTTTGTGCCGTCCTCTGGGACGCAGCAAACCATCCCTTCATTCTTTTCTGTTTTCCAGCAGCAATATGAGCGCAATACGAGACATACTGGCCCGCGAGATACTGGACTCGCGCGGCAACCCGACCATAGAAGTAGAAGTAGTAACGGAAGCCGGTTTTGTGGGCCGCGCTGCTGTGCCCTCCGGCGCCAGCACTGGCGTACACGAAGCGGTCGAATTACGCGATAACGACCCCGCGCGCTATTTGGGCAAAGGCGTTCAGCAGGCAGTGCGAAATGTGGAGAAAATTTTACGTGAAGAGCTGGTAGGCTGCGAAGTAACCGACCAGATCAAAATAGACCGCCTGATGATCGCACGCGACGGCACACGCAACAAGAGCCAGCTAGGCGCCAACGCCATCCTGGGCGTATCGCTGGCCGTAGCCCACGCGGCTGCCGACGAACTGGGCCAACCGCTGTACCGCTACTTAGGCGGTGTGAATGCCCACGTGCTGCCTGTGCCCATGATGAACATTCTCAACGGCGGCGCCCATGCCGATAACGGCATTGATTTTCAGGAATTCATGATCATGCCCATAGGTGCTGACACCTTCCGCGAAGCGCTGCGCATGGGTGTGGAAATCTTCCATCACCTCAAAAAAGTCCTCAAAAGCAAAGGCTACGCCACCAATGTCGGCGACGAAGGCGGCTTTGCTCCCGGCATCCAGAACAACGAGGAGGCCATACAGATGGTCATGACTGCCATCGAGGCCGCCGGCTATCGGCCCTTAGAAGACATTGTTATCGCCCTAGACGCCGCCACCTCGGAAATGTACGACCCTCAGACGGCTGAGTACGTGTTCAAAAAATCGAGCGGCGAACGCCTAAGCCGCGCCGACATGGTGGCCTTCTGGAAAGACTGGTGCAACCGCTATCCCATCTATTCCATTGAAGACGGCTGCGCTGAGGACGACTGGGACGGCTGGAAACTACTCACCCAAACGCTCGGCCACCGCATCCAGCTGGTCGGCGATGACCTGTTCGTTACCAACACCGAGCGCCTCCAGCGCGGCATTGATGAGAAAATTGCCAACTCCATTCTCATCAAAGTCAACCAAATAGGCACCCTCACCGAAACGATTGAAGCCGTCAACCTGGCCACGCGCAACGCCTACACCTCCATCATCAGCCACCGCTCGGGCGAAACGGAAGACCACACTATCGCCGATCTGGCCGTCGCCCTCAACACCGGCCAGATTAAAACCGGCTCGGCCAGCCGCTCCGACCGCGTAGCCAAATACAACCAGCTGCTCCGCATCGAAGAAGAGTTAGAAGACGCCGCAACATATATGGGCCGCGCCCTCTTCGGGTTGTAAATCTGACTACATCAAAATGCCCTATTGGCGCTAAGCGCAAGGCGTTGTATCTTTGCGCGCTTAAGGCATTGTTCCAGGAGATTTTTCCTCTTCTTCCGAACGAACCGTTCTTCATCCAATTTTTTTTGAAAGCAGGAAACAGCACTGCATGGCATTAAAACTTATTCGGGTAGCCAGAGATTTTAACGTGGGTTTGCATACGATCGTAGAGACCTTGCGCAGCAAAGGATTTACGGACGTAGAGGAAAAGCCTACGGCCGAAATCACGGAGGAGATGCTGAGCATCTTGGAAAAAGAGTTTCAGCGCGACCTGGCTATCAAAAAAGAGGCAGACAAACTGGCTCGCCCCGTCATCAAAAAAGAGCCTGTGGGCACGTCATCGGCGCCGCCTTCTACGGCAGAGACAGCGCCGCAGCCTGCTTCGTCGCGCCCACCGTTGTTGCCCCCCCGAGAACCGGCAACACCACCGGCGCCCCCTGCAACCCCGAAAGAGGAGCCGCCAGTGCCAGAAATTATTAAGCGCGAAAAACCCGCTCTAAAGGTCGTAGGTAAAGTGGATTTAGACGCTCTGAAGAAACCTGCAGAGAAGCCCGCACCCGAAACCACGCCCGAACCAGAGCCATCCGTCAGCACCCCGCCGCCTGTTGCAGCGCCAGAGAAGCCGGCACTCGTCGAAAAACCTACCCTTGTCGAAAAGCCAACTGCCGCTGAAAAAACAACACAGCCTCAGCAGACCCCTCCGGCAGAGGCACCAGCGACAACGCCCGCCCGGGAGCCAAAAGCACCCGAAACGCCCGTGGAAAAGGCCTCTGCAGACACGACGCCCACGGCGGAGGAGGAAAAAACCGCAGAGTCCGAATTGTACCGCGCCGATGCACCCCAGCTGCGCGGCCTTAAGATTGTGGGCAAAGTGGACTTAGACAAAAAGAAAAAAGAGTCCGCTCCCGCCGACCGCAACCGCAACCAACGCGACCGAGCCCGCACGGAAAAAAACACGAATGCCGGCGCTCCTTCCTCCGCCGGTGCTCGCCCTAACACGCAAACACCCGCCAGCGGCACCGCTGCCGGAGCTGGAAGTGATGCCGATAAAGAACGCCGCAAACGCAAGCGTAAAAAGATACAACAGCAACCCATCACGGCAGAGACTATCCAGAAAACCCTTTCGAGCAACCAAGGCGACAAACGCGGAAAAGGCCGCTCGAGCGAAGCCCGTGAAGTCTCGAAGCAAGAGATAGAAGAGCAGATTAAAAAAACCATGACCCGCATGGGCGCCGGCGCCAGCCGAAAGCGCCAGAAAATACGCCGTGAGAAGCGCGAAACCATCCGCGAACGCACCGAAGCCGCCGAAGCCGCCAGCGATAACAGCGTCTTGCAGGTTACCGAATTCATCTCCGTATCCGACCTGGCCAGCCTGATGAACGTCAAACCTGCCGACGTCATCAAAGCCTGCATGAGCCTGGGCGTCTTCGTCTCCATCAACCAGCGCTTAGATGCCGAAATTATTGAGCTCATCGCCTCCGAATTCAATTATACCGTCAAATTCATCAGTGCCGAAGAACAGGTAGAAATTGCCGAAGACGAAGAAGATAACCCGGAGGACCTGGTGCCGCGCCAGCCCATCGTAACGGTGATGGGCCACGTAGACCACGGCAAAACCTCGTTGCTCGACTACATCCGAAAAGCCAATGTGGCCGCCGGAGAGGCCGGAGGCATTACCCAACACATAGGTGCCTACGAAGTAACCGTACGTGAAGGCGCCGATGCTCGCAAAATCACCTTCTTAGACACACCCGGTCACGAAGCCTTTACCGCCATGCGGGCGCGCGGCGCCAAAGTAACCGACGTAGCCATCATCGTCATCGCCGCCGACGACAGCGTGATGCCCCAAACTAAAGAGGCCATCAGCCACGCCCAGGCCGCCGGCGTTCCTATCGTCTTCGCCATCAACAAAATAGACAAGGAAGGCGCTGACCCCGACCGAATCCGCAACGAACTGGCCCAGATGAACTTCCTCGTGGAAGAGTGGGGCGGCCGCTACCAGTGCCAGGAAATATCGGCTAAGAAAGGCACCAACGTGGACAAACTGCTGGAAAAAGTCCTCCTCGAAGCCGACCTGCTCGACCTCAAGGCTAACCCCAAGCGCCGCGCCATAGGAACGGTGCTGGAAGCCTCCTTAGAAAAAGGCCGCGGCTATGTGGCCAAAGTACTCATCGAAAACGGCACCCTCAACGAAGGCGATCCCATCATCGCAGGCGAGTATGCCGGCAAGGTAAAAGCCATGTTCAACGAGCGTGGCAAGCGCATCAAAGAAGCCGGCCCAGCTACCCCCGTCCTCGTACTGGGCCTCGATGGCGCGCCTCAGGCAGGCGAAAAACTCAAAGAAACCGCCACCGAAGCTCAGGCGCGAGAAATCGCCACACGCCGCGCCCAAATTCTGCGCGAACAAGCCAACCGGGCCAGTAAGCGCATCAGCTTAGATGAAATCGGGCGACGCTTAGCACTGGGCAACTTTAAAGAGCTCAAACTCATCGTCAAAGGCGACGTGGACGGCTCTGTCGAAGCCCTTAGCGACGCCTTGATTAAGCTGTCCGTCGAAAAAATCCAGGTCAATGTCATCCACAAAGCCGTAGGTCAGATCATTGACAGCGACGTCATGCTGGCTTCCGCTTCCGACGCCATCATCATCGGCTTCCAGGTACGCCCCTCGGCTACCGCTCGCAAATTGGCCGAGCGCGAAGGCGTGCAGATCAAACTCTACTCGATCATTTACGAGGCCATCGAGGAGGTCAAGGCCGCCATGGAGGGCATGCTGGAACCCACCAAAGAAGAGGAAATCGTCGGGCAAGCCGAGGTCCGCGAAGTCTTCAAAATATCCAAAGTGGGTACGGTGGCCGGCTGCTATGTGCAGGAAGGCAAAATTTCGCGCAACCACTACGTGCGCATCATTCGAGACGGCATTGTTATTTACCCCGTGCACGAAGGCCAACACGTGGATATCACCTCCCTCAAGCGCTTCAAAGAGGACGTCAAAGAAGTTCGCAGTGGTTTAGAATGCGGTCTTACAGTACGCAACTTCAACGACATCAAAGTCGGCGATATCATTGAAGCCTACACCATTAAAGAGGTTAAATCCACGCTCTGACGAACGCCCTGTCTGTCTTTTAAGCAGAGAGGGCGGTCCTGAACGATGCAGAAAATGCGCGAGCAGGGTTCTCTTCTCACTTGCCCTCCTCTTAGTTCCCACCCATGAGCGTCCTCTAACCTGGTAAAGGCTCTGGGGCTACAGCGCCACTCATCCAAACGCGACACATCTAAACCGGACAGACATTTGAAAGGCATTATTCTGGCAGGAGGTTTGGGCACGCGCCTGTACCCGCTAACGCTGGCGGTCAGCAAGCAACTCATGCCCGTTTACGACAAACCCATGATCTACTACCCGCTGTCCATTCTGATGATGACGGGCATTCGGGAGGTGCTGATCATCTCCACGCCTGAAGATTTGCCTCGTTTTCAGCGCCTCTTCGGGGACGGCAGCCACCTGGGTATGCGTTTTTCTTACGTAGAACAGCCGGTGCCCAATGGTCTGGCTCAGGCCTTTGTACTCGGAGCCGATTTTATTGGCTCCGACAGCGTCTCCTTAGTGCTGGGCGACAACATTTTCCACGGCGCTGGCCTGGGCGAGATTGTGCGCTCATGTACTCAACCGGAAGGCGGTATCGTCTTTGCCTACCGCGTAGCCGACCCGGAGCGCTATGGCGTTGTGGAGTTTGACCCGCATTTCCGGGCAATTAGTATCGAGGAAAAGCCTAAAAAGCCCAAAAGTTTCTTCGCCGTTCCGGGATTGTACTTTTATGAAAACTCCGTGGTCGAGGTAGCCCGCCATCTAAAGCCCAGCGCCCGAGGCGAATACGAAATCACCGACGTCAATAAACACTACTTGGAGCAGGGGCGCTTGCAAGTGCGCGTCATGGGGCGTGGTTTTGCTTGGTTGGATACCGGCACGCACGAGTCGCTAATGCAGGCAGGCCAATTCGTGCAGGCCATCGAGCAGCGCCAGGGCCTGAAAATCGGCTGCATTGAAGAAATCGCCTGGAAAATGGGCTTCATCTCCGATGCAGAACTGGAAGCCCTTGCCCACCGCTATTTGAAAAGTGGTTACGGGGAATATCTCCTTCAGATTTTGAAGGAGGGCATCAAACTTCTGTAACCGGCTTTTACCGCATTTCGGCCCAAACCCGGCAGAGCCGCTTTAGCCCTCGACGAGTGTGCCGACGCTTTCGCCCAGCACGATGCGGCGCAGATTATCGGGTTGGTTGATGTCGAAGACGATAATCGGCATGTTGTTTTGCTGGCAGAGCGTGAAGGCCGTCATGTCCATCACCTCCAGCCCCAGGGCAATGGCTTTAGCAAAAGAGATGCGGTCGAACTTCAGGGCTGCCGGGTCTTTTTCCGGGTCGGCAGTATAGACACCGTCCACACGCGTGCCTTTCAGGATGACATCAGCACCTATCTCGTTGGCCCTCAGTGCCGCTGCGCTATCGGTAGTGAAATAGGGATTGCCCGTGCCGGCAGCACAAATGACTACGCGCCCTTTTTCCAAATGCCGAATGGCGCGGCGGCGGATGTAGGGTTCGGCCACGCTCTCCATACGCAAAGCAGTCATCAGGCGCGTATAAACGCCAATACTTTCCAAAGCACTCTGGAGGGCCAGGCCATTGATGACGGTGGCCAGCATGCCCATGTAATCGCCCGTAACCGGCTCTATGCCGGAGCCTTGTGCCTGAATGCCCCGAAAGATGTTCCCGCCCCCAATGACTACGGCCACTTCTACTCCCAGGTCGTGCAGAATTTTAATTTGATGTGCATAATGTTGAAGCATTTCCGCTTCGATGCCGTAGCGCTGTTTTCCCATCAGGCTTTCGCCCGACAATTTCAGTAGTATGCGCTTGTACTTGATACTCATGGTGTTAGCAGGAAAATTTGGCCGCTCTGATGGAGTGTTTTTGGCGTTGTCGTTTCAACGCTTCCCACTCTTGCGCTTTTTCGGCAGCAAAGAACGCCTTTAATGCGGAATAAACGGGCGAGCGCAAGGCCCTTTTTTACCTTTGTCGGCTACTTGTTCGCTGTTTCGAGTTCCAATCCATGTCCAATTGTTATACGCTTATCCCCTTATATCGGCTTTTTAGCCAAACTGGCTGGTATCTCGTCCTGCTATTGTGTACCTGTTTTCCTTATGCAAGTATAACACAAGCCCTGAAAGATGGTGATAACATCGTGCCCAATCCCGGCTTCGAGCGCTTTGTGGCGCCGCCTGTGGGTTGGTCGTATCGGGGTTCCTTCTTTGGGCAGGTGGTCAAGTACTGGTTTAGCCCCACTACCGCCAGCCCCGATGTTTATGGCCCGGGCGTGAAAGTCCCGCAAGATTGGGCGGATAAAGGTTTTGGTAAACAAGCGCCGCACTCCGGGCAGAGTATGGCCGGTCTCACGCTATGGGGGTGTACCAATGGAAAGCCGCACTGCCGGGAATACGTCAGCATCCAGCTGGCCGAACCCTTAGTGCCAGGCCAGGGCTATCACCTCGAATTTTGGGTAACGCCACTCCCTCGCTCCCTGCGCATCAACCGCATCGGTGCTTTCCTCTCCGAAGAACGCATCGAGCGGAAGACCGACGAGCCACTCACCTTCTCGCCACAATTCTTCGCGCAGGACATTGCACAGCCCAAAGAGGGCACCTGGATGAAACTAAGCGGGCAGTTTGTCGCCACCAACGAAGCTGAATACCTCACTATTGGCAACTTTTTCACCGATGAACAAACGCTCACAAGAGAGGTACACCCCGAGAGCTTCAACTATGCCTACTACTACATAGACGATGTGTTGCTAAAAAAAATACCTCCCTTCCGGCCCATACCTATAAGACCCGATGACCTCAGCCGACAACCCTTAGAGCCGGGCAAAGCAATTCAACTAAAAAACATCTACTTCGAGTTCGACAAATACGAACTTATGCCCCGTTCTTACGTCGAGCTCCATAAACTACTCCAGATTTTGCAGGAAAACCCAGGCCTGCATATCGCCATTGTCGGGCACACGGACAACATCGGTAGCGTCAACTATAACTTGTGGCTTTCCCGCAAACGCGCCAAAGCGGTATGGCAATACCTGTTGGACAACGGCATTGCTACCGAAAGGCTCCAATATCGAGGCGAAGGCAAAGCCAAACCCGTTGCCTCAAACGAAACCGAAGCCGGTCGCTTCCAAAATCGCCGCGTAGAGTTTATTATTTTAAAAAAATAGCCTTGCCTGAAGGAAAAACGCTGCCCAAACACCTGGAGCAGCCCTTCCTGCTACCCTGCTATTACCATGCGCATTGTCTTTAATCTGTCGCCGCTTTCCGACCGCCTCTTTTTACCCACTGCGTACGTAGTGGAGGAAGATGCAAATGAAGGACTGACCCACCTGCTCAAACGCGCCACCCCCGACGTGTTGACCAGCTACGGCTTGGCGCCCACGCCGGAAATAGAGGCGTTGCTTCTATCCGTAGAGCAGCTCTCGCTTGCTCGTTTAGAGAAGAAATTTAAACCTTCAAAAGCGCGCGCTACCGTACCCTTAAAAACGCTGCTCGCGCAGGACGAAACGCGCTCCACTATAGAAGCCTTCCTGCATAGAGAGCTGAGCCGCCTCCTTGCCGAAGCCATCAAACATCAAATACCAATTACCCTGCAGGCCGAGCGTAGTGCTTTAGTGCAGAAGGCACTGCTACATCCCATTGCCGAGCCACTTATGCCACATTTGTTCTTTCGGAAAACATCTCAGGGCATCGAGTATCGCCTGACCTTAGGCACTGAAACGGAACAATGGCCCATCCGCGAGCAGGGCCTCATCCCCTTGACCAACACAGAGCCTGCCTGGGCCGTAGCGCGGCAGCAGCTGTTTCGCGTGGTCAGCATTAACGGCAATATGCTGCGCCCATTTCTGCAAAAAGACGCCGTGGAAATACCTGCTGCTCAGGTCAAGGACTACTTCCAAAAATTCATTCTCAAGGCGGCTGCCCGCGCCCATATCGAGGCCGAAGGTTTTGAGGTGCAGAGCATATCGGCCTTTCAGAGTGCCTCTCTGGAGTTAGTAGAAAACCTTTTTCACTCCAACGTCTGGAAGTTTCGTCTGGCTTTCGATTACGAGGGTGTGCGCGTGGGCTATGCCGAACGCCGCGAGCGCATCACCTCGCTGCTCCACCTCTCCGATGCTCGCGACGAACCGGCCGTGCAAGTAGTGCAACGCGACCGTGCCCAGGAACATGCCTGGGTGAAGCGACTGCTCCAGCTGGGTTTTGCCGAGGAAAATGGCTATTTCTACCTGCCCGCATTGCAGGGGCTATCCGAAACCCTCAACTGGCTCGTACAACACCGACCAATGCTCGAACAGGCGGGCTTCCAAATAGAGGGCCCTGTTGTTTCGGGCTATTGTCTGGCCCTTCTGCCACACGAGTTGACCATCACCTCGGAGGCCTCAAGCGATTGGTTCGACGTGTATGGTGAGGTGCAGGTCGGCCAACACCGCGTGCCGTTTCGAGATCTTGTCCCTTATTTGCGCAGTGGCAACCCTTATTTCCCTCTGAGCAAAGCCCTCTATTTCCGCATCCCGGACGAGTGGTTTGCTCGATATGGAACGCTGGCCCAGCACTTGCGCACGGAAGGAAACAGAGCACGACTGCCCAAAGCACTCTATGCTCTATTGCCACAGCATCCGCCAGGCGCTCCTGCCCGAGAGGCAGATTTTCAGGCCATTAACCCAGAGACAGTGCGTTATGTTGCCCCGTCGGAACTAAAAGCCAGCCTGCGCCCCTACCAGCTGTACGGTGTCAAATGGCTCATTGCGCACGAACAGCAGGGTTTCGGTGCCTGCTTAGCCGACGATATGGGTCTGGGCAAAACTTTGCAAACCATTGCCGTACTGCTTCACCTCAAACAGCAGAGCAAAATAACCGAAACAACAAGCACCCAGCAGACTCCTCCGGTGGCAGGAGCCACTCGCCAGATGTCGCTTTTCGAGGCCTATCAGTCCGAAATGCGCCCGCTTCAGGCCCTTGTCATCTTACCCACTTCGCTGGTTTTCAACTGGAAGTGTGAATTGGAGCGCTTTGCGCCGTCGCTGTTCGTCTATGTCCACACCGGGCCGAAGCGTCTGCGCGATTGGCGGGCCATCGCCGGACACGACGTAGTGCTGACTACGTACCACACCGCCCGGCAAGACCTGAAGCTGCTGTCGCAAATGACCTGGCGAGTTATCGTGCTGGATGAAAGCCAGCAAATCAAGAATCGGGAGTCTGAAGTCTCCAAAGTCGTGCGCTCGCTGCAAGGCCATTTCAAGATTTCCCTCTCCGGCACACCCATCGAGAACTCGTTGGCCGACCTGTGGACGCAAATGGAGTTCATCAACCCAGAGGCTCTTGGCTCCTTCCGGGAGTTTCGGGAGCGCTTCCTCTTACCCATTGAAAAACGCAACGACGAGGCGGCAAAGCAGCGCCTTTTTGAGATAGTCCGCCCGTTTTTCCTGCGCCGCACTAAAGAGGAGGTAGCGCCCGATTTGCCGGCGCTGACTGAGCAGGTGTTCTACTCCGAAATGACACCCGAACAGTTTCAGGCATATGAGCGCATCAAATCAGCCATGCGCAACGAAATCCTGCAGCTGTTCGATAACCCGCAAACGCGCGCCCGGGCGCTCAACGAGCTGATGCGCCTGCGCCAGATGGCCAATCATCCAGCCTTAGTAGAGCCGGATACACACCTGCCGAGCGGCAAGTTTGAGGATGTGCTCTCGCACTGGGAAAACGCTCGGCGGGCTGGCCATAAAGTTCTGTTTTTCAGCAGCTTTGAAAAACACCTACGCCTTTTCCGGCACCACCTTGAAACCCAGAACCGCCCCTTTGCCTGGCTGACAGGCGACACCGCCGAACGCGAGCGCGCACTTGAGATAGAGCGCTTCCAGAAAGAGCCGGAAGTACAAGCCTTTTTTATGACCCTCAAAGCCGGCGGCGTGGGGCTTAACCTGACGGCGGCAGATTATGTTTTTCTCTTGGACCCCTGGTGGAACCCTGCCGTTGAGCAGCAGGCCATTGCGCGCGCTCATCGTATCGGGCAAAGCCGACCAGTGTCAGTGCTGCGCTTCATCACGCGGCGCAGCATTGAGGAAAAAATGCTCCTCTTGCAAGAGCGCAAACACCAGTTGGGGCAGCAATTCTTTGGCATTTCAGAGGCGTTCCCCGAGCTTAGCCGCGAGGATGTAGAAATATTGCTGGAGTAAAAAAATAAAACAAAAGCGCCCTTGCTGCGGGTTGCTGCAAGGGCGCGTGTTGTAGATGTTTTTTTGTTGGCACCGACCTACTCTCCCGCGGCATCAACCGCAGTACCATCGGCGCTGACGGGCTTAACGACTCTGTTCGGAATGGGA
>CALJPQ010000030.1 GCA_937980645.1 uncultured Saprospiraceae bacterium
CTTTACGGGCGGAACTAACACATATACGCCAACCGTTGACCAGGCAGGCACGTACACTTTAGTGATTACCAACACGGCGAATGGCTGCACCAACGAGGCCAGCGTAACCGTTAGCGGAAACACCGATCCACCTACTGCTACTATCGAACCGCCCGGTGTAGTAAATTGCTACACCCCTGAAATCGAACTCGATGCAAGTGGCTCCTCTCAAGGGGGCAATTTTACTTACCAATGGAGCGCCGGAAACGGCGGCAATTTTACGGGTGGAACCAACAGCACCAATCCCACTGTGAACGCCGGCGGCACGTACACCATCACGGTAACCAACACCGATAACAACTGCACGGCTACTGCTTCTGTTTCGGTAACCTCTGACCTGACGCTGCCTACGGCAGTGGTTGCGCCTCCCCCCATCCTCACGTGTGCCCAGCCAGAGATTACGCTGAACGGTAGCGGCTCCTCAGAAGGGCCGCCGTTCACCTATGAGTGGACGGCTAACCCGGGTAACATTGTTTCGGGCGAAAACACGCTCAACCCAGTGGTGGACGAGGCCGGCTCCTATACGCTTGTCGTGACGACCAACGACAACGGCTGCACAGCCTCTGTAACCGTGAACGTTGCGAGCAACCAGAACTACCCGAACGCTAACGCGGGTCCTGACTTGACGCTGAATTGCATCAACCCGACCATCCAACTACAGGGTTCGGGCAGTTCAGGCAACGGCATTACCATTCAGTGGACGCCCAACCCGGGCAACATCGTCAGTGGAGGGAACACGTACACGCCGCTCGTTGACCAAGGCGGCACCTACATTTTGACGGTAACGAACACCAACAACGGCTGTTCTTCTACTTCGGAGGTAACCGTTTCAGAAAACTTCGACACGCCCACGGCCGTCATTGCGCCGCCAGACGTCATCAACTGCTACAATCCCACCATTGAGTTGGATGCCAGTGGCTCATCGCAAGGTCCTGAGTTTACCTTCAGTTGGTCGGCCAATCCGGGCGGCTTTTCGGGCGGCACTAACTCGCCCAATCCCACCGTCAATCAGGCCGGTAATTACACGGTAACGGTTACTAATACTGAAAACGGCTGCACGGCAACGGCCAGTACAACAGTAATTTCTGACTTAACCCTCCCCACAGCAGTTGCAGCCCCGCCGCCGGTGTTGACGTGTCAAGATCCGCAGGTTACTCTGGACGGCAGCGGCTCGTCGCAAGGTCCGGAGTTTACCTATGAGTGGACGACACCCAACGGCAACATCGTTTCGGGCGAAAACACGCTCAACCCGGTCATTGATGCTCCGGGACAGTACTTCCTCATCGTTACCAACGTCGTCAATGGCTGCACGCGTGAGAGCAGCGTCAATATTCTGGCCGACCAGAACGCTCCCGTCGCCTTTGGCGGCAGCGACCGCGAACTGACGTGTACCAACCCCAGTGTGCAGCTGAATGGCTTCGGCTCATCCACCGGCCCGAACATCACTTACCAGTGGATTGCCAACCCGGGCAACATTGTCTCGGGCGCAAACACACTCACGCCAGTGGTCAACGCCTTTGGTAACTACACACTCATCGTTACCAACACTCAAAACGGCTGCACCGATACCGACGAGGTCTGGGTCGAGGACAACATCATCTTCCCTACGGCCAACATTTTCCCACCTCAAATCCTGAACTGCGTGTTCCAGACAGTAGAACTGGACGCCAGCGGCTCTACGGGTGATAATCTGGCCTATCAGTGGTCGCCGGCCAACCGCATCATCAGCGGCCAGGGCACTCCCACCGCCGAAGTGGGCCAGCCGGGTGTTTACACCTTAGTCGTAACCAACACGGCCAACGGCTGCTCCGCCACCACCACCGCTACAGTGGACAGAGACGTTACGCCGCCGGTGGCCGTTGCCGTGCCGCAGGCCACCATCACCTGCCAGAACCCGCAAACCACGCTCAACGGCACCGGCTCGTCAGAGGGCTATCCGTTCTTCTACCTGTGGACGACCCAAAACGGTAATATCGTCTCGGGTGAGCTGACGCTGACGCCCGTGGTCAACCAGGTGGGCACCTACGTGCTGACCGTTGAAAACATTGAAAACGGCTGCACGGCCACCACCACCGTTCAGGTGGTGAGCCAGCAAACCTTCCCCACCGCTGACGCCGGGCCAGCGCAAACCATCACCTGCGCCGCTCCGCAGCTGAGCCTCGACGGCACTGGCTCCTCTCAGGGACAGCAGTTCAATTACCTGTGGACGACCCAAAACGGCAACATCGTCAGCGGCGCCAACACACTGACGCCGGTAGTGAACGCCCCCGGCACCTACGTGCTCACCGTCATCAACACCCAAACGGGGTGCACCTCCACTGCCTCTGTGCCCGTTGGACAGAACACTGCGCTGCCCACCGCTTCCGTAGCCCCGCCAGAGGTGCTCAGCTGCACCACCACATCCATTACCTTAGACGGCACAGCCTCCAGCCAGGGTGGCAATTTTACCTATCAATGGAACACGGCCAACGGCAACATCGTCAGCGGGGCTAATACGCCTGCGCCAGTGGTGAACGCGACGGGAACTTACACGCTCGTCGTTACCAACACCCAAAACGGCTGTACGGCTACCACCAGTGCCACTGTAACGGCCGACAACAGCCTGCCCGTAGCCAACGCCGGTCCCACAGCCACGCTTACCTGCACTATCACACAGCTGACCTTAGACGGTACGGCCTCCAGCCAGGGGGCAGATATTACCTACACCTGGACAGGCCCGGGCATCGTAAGCGGCGCCAATACGCTGACGCCTGTCGTCAACCAGCCCGGCACTTATGTGCTGCAAGTGCTGAATACCGGCAATGGCTGCTCGGCGACGTCGAACGTCATCATCCCGGCCGACGTAACACCGCCCACCGCCGCCGCCGGCCCCGACGGTGTGTTAAACTGTATCAACACAGTCCTCACGCTCGACGCCAGCACCTCCAGCAGCGGCCCCAACCTGACCTACCAGTGGACGACCGGCCCAGGCGGCAACATCGTCAGTGGCGTCAATACGCTGACGCCGACCGTCAACCAACCCGGCACCTACACGCTGCTCATCACCAACACGGCCAACGGCTGCACGGCCACCGATGCCGTTGAGGTTATACAGAACATCACCCTGCCCGTTGCTAATGCCGGCGGTGCCAAATTACTTACCTGTACTGCCGCCACTGCCACTTTAGACGGCAGCGGCAGCACGGGGCCGCAATTCACCTACTTGTGGACGACACCCAACGGCAGCATCGCCTCCGGCGCCAACACGTTGACACCCACGGTGGATGCTCCCGGTACCTACAACCTGCTGATAACCAACACTCAGAACGGCTGTACCGCTACGGCCAGCGTTGTGGTCAACAAAGACGACAACGTGCCCGTCGCCGCAGCCAGCGTGCCCGGCCCGCTCACGTGTACCGTGAAGCAACTCCAGATAAATGCTACCGGCTCTACCGCTGGCCCGGATATGCAGTACACCTGGACGACGCAAAACGGCAACATCGTTTCGGGGGCTAGCACACTCACGCCCACCGTCAATCGGCCGGGCCAATACACGTTGCGCGTGCTGAACACAGCCAACAACTGCGAGGCGCAGTTCACCATCACCGTCAACGAAGACCTGACGCCGCCCTTAGCCAACGCCGGCACACCCGCCGTTATCTCCTGCGCCCAGCCAGTGCTGACGCTCAACGGCACGGCCAGCAGCCAGGGCAACAACTTCACCTATCAGTGGGCAACCGTTAATGGTAATATCCTGAGTGGCGCAAACACGCTGACACCTCAGGTGGACCGCTCCGGCACGTACGTGCTCGTCGTTACCAACACCCAAAACGGCTGCACCTCATCGGCTTCCGTGCAAATCCTGCTCGACCAGAACTCGCCCCAGGCCGAAGCCGGACCGCAACGGCAATTGACCTGCACGACCAACACCGTTACCCTCAACGGCGCGGGCAGCAGCGTCGGGCCCAATTTTGTGTATGCCTGGACGACGCCCGACGGCAACATTGTTTCGGGCGCCAACACGCTCAGCCCGGTCGTAGATGCGCCCGGTGTCTATCTGCTCACGGTAACCAACCCCGACAACGGCTGCTCGTCGGTGGACTCGGTGGACGTCATTGTCAACCGCACACTGCCTACTGCCATTATCGCGCCGCCACCTGTGCTCAACTGCCAGCTGACGCAAACACCATTGTCCACTGCCGGCAGTAGCGCGGGTAGCAACTTCGCCTACGCCTGGACGACCGTCGGCGGCGGCTTCGTCTCCGGCGCCAACACGCCCAGTCCAGTGGTCAACCGCCCAGGCACATACAACTTAGTCATTACCAACCTGAACAACGGCTGCACGGCTACGGCCTCCACCGTAGTTACGCAAAACACGCTTACGCCCACTGTGGATGCCGGCCCCAATGCCGAGCTGAACTGCGCCATCACCTCACTCAGCCTTAGCGGCACAGCCACTAACTTGGGCGGCGACCCGCCCCAAATCAGCTGGACGACCCAAAACGGCAATATCGTTTCAGGTGCCAACTCGCTCAACCCGGTCATTGACGCTCCGGGCACTTACACGCTCGTCGTTACCAACACTGTCAACCTTTGTTCGGCTACCGACCAAGTTGTCGTTACGCAAAACACCACTCGCCCGATGGCCGTAGCGGCCACGCCACCGGTGCTGACCTGTGCCAACCCCACCGCTCAACTCAACGGCAACGGCTCCAGCAGCGGCCCACTGTTCACCTACCAATGGACGGCCTTCGGCGGCGGCAACATTCTCTCAGGTGCCAACACACTGATACCCACTATAAACCAGCCCGGTACCTATCGGCTCATCGTTACAAACACCAACAACAAATGCGCCGACACCATCGAGGTAACGGTGCTGCGCGACATCACGCCCCCTGACGCCTCCGCCGGCAACACGGTTACCCTCACCTGCACCTCGCCTATGCTGCAACTCAACGGCGCCGGCAGCAGCACAGGGCCGAATTTTACTTACGAATGGACGACGCTCAACGGCAACATCGTCGCAGGTGAAAACACCTTACAACCGACGATAAACGCGCCGGGCACGTACACGCTCGTTGTTACCAACACCCAAAACGGCTGCACGCGCGAAGCCTCTGTGCAGGTGCTGCAAGACGCCACCGCACCAAACGCTGCCGTAGCAGCGCCCGCTGAGCTGACCTGTCTTGTGCAAGAGGTCGTGCTCAATGGCACAGCCAGCAGCATTGGGCCGCAATTCACCTACCAGTGGACGACTACCGGTGGCAACATCGTCTCCGGTGCTACCAGCCCACAGCCCACCGTGAACGCTCCCGGCACTTACACCTTGCTGGTAACAAACATCCAAAACGGCTGTACAGCCCAGCGCACGGTCAACGTCTCGCAAAACATTGAGCCGCCCTCGGTAGTAGCCAATGCTACCGATACCATCACCTGCGCTCGCACCTCTCTGAGCATCAGCGCCTTCGGCAGCGGCGGAGGCCAGGGCGTCCGCTACAACTGGACGACTCAGAACGGCAACATCGTCAGCGGGGCCAACACTTCAGCCCCTATCGTCAGTGCTGGTGGCCTGTACTTGCTCGTCGTTACCGACAATTATAACGGCTGCACCGGCATCGCTCAAGTTACGGTACCCACCGACACGCAAAAGCCGACCATTGCCATCGCTGCTCCGGCCCTGCTGACGTGTGTAGTGAAGCAAACGACCCTCGACGCCTCTGCCAGCGCCCAGGGCAGCCAGTACACCTACACCTGGACTGGCCCGGGCATTGTCAGCGGCGGCCAGACGCCAACGCCCACCGTCAACCAGCCCGGCAACTATACCCTGCTTATCCTCAACGAACAAAACGGCTGCACCTCCACAGCCGCCACTCAGGTGCTCCAGAACGTGCAACCGCCCGCCGCCCAGGCTGGCGGCGACTTTGAACTCACCTGCTCCGTCGAGCAGGGCACGCTCAACGCCAACGGCTCTGCCACCGGCCCGAACATTACCTACCAGTGGACAACCACCGGCGGCAACATCGTCTTCGGCGCCAACGCACCCAATCCGTTGGTAAATGCACCAGGTACCTACACGCTGCTCGTAACCAACACCCTCAACGGCTGCACCGCCACCGACATCGCCGTCGTTACGGAAAACACCAACTACCCGGCAGCACTGAAACTCTTCAGCCAGCCGCCCGGCTGCGACGGCCGCAAAGGCACCATCCGCTTCGAAGAAGTGCAGGGCGGCGTCGGGCCGTACCTGTACTCCATTGACGGCGGTAGCACCTTCCTATCGGCCAATCAGTTCACCAACCTCAATCCAGGCCAGTACCAGCTCGTGGTGCAGGACGCCAACGGCTGCGAATACGAAGAATGGCTGACGTTCAAAGTGCCCGTAGAGCCAGCCGTCAAACTCGACCCGGATATCCGCTTAGAGTTCGGCCAGACGCATACGCTGCGAGCATTGGTCAACCTGCCGCCCTATGAAATAGATACCATCATCTGGTCGCCTATGGAAAGCATCACGCTCACCAACCGGCCCGATGTGGTTGTCGTGCGGCCCTTCACCACCACTGAGTACATTGTGCGCGTCATCAACAAAGAGGGCTGCGAAGCTATTGCCCGCACCATCGTGCGTGTAGGCGATCCTAACCTGTGGGCGCCTAACGCTATCAGCCCTAACCAGGGCGCCGGACGCAACGACGTGTTCATGATCTTCGCCGCACCCAACACGGTCAACAAAATCAACTCCCTCCAGATCTATGACCGCTGGGGCAACTTAGTCTTCCGCCGCGAAAACATCCAGCCCAACACTCCTAAACACGGCTGGGACGGACGCTTCCGCAACCAACCCATGAACCCAGCCGTATTCGTCTGGTGGGCCGAAGTAGAACTCACCAGCGGGCAGGTCATCCTGATGAAAGGCGACCTGACTATCGTGGATTGATTGAGTTTTCATGGTATTCTTGAATTTTTGAGGTGAAAGAGACCGCCTGGCTGCGAAAGCAGCTGGGCGGTTTATTTCTGCCCTCCGACGCTCCGCTTCAGCGAGGTTTCCACCCTCGCCGAGGACTATTCCCGAGGTTTTATCCTGCGCAGAGGCGACATTTCCTCAGAGGGAGATGCCGCCTGGGAGGTCTTTATTTTCAAGGGTCGAGACATTAGACGTGGTTGCTTCGGAAAAAGGTCCAGCAATCTTAGGTGAACCGCGCGGTGAGCTGGAATTTCGCCCCGACAATCGGCCTACCCATGAGAATAGCAGTTTTTCCCGGCTCTTTTGACCCTATTACTATTGGACACGTAGATCTCGTTTTGCGCGCCTTGCCGCTATTCGACCGGATTGTGGTGGCCGTGGGCGTGAACAGCGCCAAGCAGTACTTGTTTTCTTTAGAGCAACGACTGGAGTGGCTGCGACAGGTTTTTGCGCCCTATCCGAGTGTACAGGTGGATCATTTTCAGCGGCTTACAGCGCACTATTGTCGGCGCATTGGCGCGCGCTACCTGCTGCGCGGGCTGCGCAACGGCTCGGATTTCGACTATGAGAAGACCATTTCCCAGATCAACCGTATTGTGGGTGGCGGCGATTTAGAGACGATTTTCCTCATCGCCCAGCCGGGTATGTCGCACATCAGCAGCACCATCGTGAGAGAAATCATTGTTGGAGGGGGCGACGCCTCGCCATTTTTGCCGAAAGAAGTCAAAATCAACGTATAACGCTATGTCTGACGCTATTTTTTCCATCCCACATCCCGTGAACGAATCGGTGCTGTCGTATGCCCCCGGCAGCCCTGAGCGAGCCGAACTGAAAAAGGCCTTAGCCGACCTGAAGTCTGTCGAACGCGACATTCCGATGTACATTGGCGGCCAGCATGTTTATACCAACGACCAGCGCCGCATCCGCCCCCCGCATGAGTTGAAGCATACCCTGGGCTATTATTCAGCCGGCATGGCTGAACACGTACAAATCGCCATTGAGGCGGCGCTCAAAGCCAAGCCAGCGTGGGAAGCCATGCCGTGGCAAGAGCGGGCAGCCATCTTCCTGAAGGCCGCAGACCTGCTGACCGGCCCCTATCGCGCTCGCATGAACGCGGCCACGATGCTGTGCCAGAGCAAAAACCCGTTCCAGGCTGAAATTGACGCTGTGTGTGAACTGGCCGATTTCTGGCGCTTCAACGCCTGGTTTATGCAGGAAATTTACCGGCAACAGCCCATCAGCGTGCGCAATACCTGGAACCGCATGGATTGGCGGCCGTTAGAGGGTTTTGTGTTTGCCCTGACGCCGTTCAACTTCACGTCTATTGCCGGCAATCTGCCTACGGCGCCGGCTATTGTAGGTAATGTGGCGGTGTGGAAGCCCGCTGAGTCGCAGATTTATTCGGCCTCCATCATCATGGAAGTGCTTGAGGCTGCTGGGCTGCCCCCAGGCGTTATCAACCTCGTCTATGTGGACGGCCCTACGGCGGGCGAGGTGATTTTCAAGCATCCGCAGTTCGCCGGCCTGCACTTTACCGGCAGCACGGGTGTCTTCCAGAGGCTATGGAAAACTATTGGCGAAAACATCGCCACCTACCGTACCTATCCGCGCATTGTAGGCGAAACGGGGGGGAAAGACTTCGTCATGGTGCACCATTCGGCTGACCCTAAGGCTGTAGCGGTGGCCCTCACGCGCGGCGCCTTTGAATACCAGGGCCAAAAATGCTCGGCGGCCTCGCGCGCGTACATTCCGCAATCGCTGTGGCCAAAAGTGGAAGAATATCTCTTAGACGACCTGCGAAGCATCAAAATGGGCAATCCGGAGGATTTCACCAACTTCTTCAATGCTGTCATTGACGAAAAAGCCTTCAGCAAAATTTCCAACTATATCGCCGAGGCGAAAAAGTCGGACAAAGTGCGGGTAATCTTCGGCGGTAATTACGACAAGTCAGAAGGTTATTTCATCGAGCCCACGGTGCTGCTTACCACAGACCCGCACTACGTAACGATGTGTGAGGAAATCTTTGGGCCTGTGCTGACGCTTTACCTCTACGACGATAATCAGTACGCCGAGACGCTGGAGTTGGTGAATAACACCTCTCCTTATGCGCTCACGGGGGCCGTCTTTGCGCGCGACAGAGCCGCCTTAGTGTTGGCCGACGAAAAACTGCGCCATGCTGCGGGCAACTATTACATCAACGACAAGCCCACTGGTGCGGTCGTCGGGCAGCAGCCCTTTGGCGGTGCGCGCGCTTCCGGCACCAACGACAAAGCCGGTTCGGTACTCAACCTCTACCGATGGTTGTCGCCGCGCGCCATTAAGGAGAACTTTGTGCCGCCCACCGATTACCGCTATCCGTTCATGCTAGAGCCGTAAGTACCCATCCGGTGCGGATAAAAAAAACAACATCGGCGGGCTTTCTTTTTAGGAAACCCGCCGATGTGCTTTAGGTGAGGGCAAAAACGCCGCGCGGGGCTTACCCTTCGCTCGAGGCCGCAGCCGCCGACGAACCGAACGACTTGAGTTCCTTAATGCGCGCCTTTTTGCCCACTAAGTTGCGCAGGTAGTACAGACGCGCCCGACGCACGCGACCGCGCTTGATGACCTTGATGGCGGCAATGTTCGGATTGGAGAAAGCAAAAATGCGCTCCACACCTACACCGTGCGAAATCTTGCGCACCGTGAACGTGCGCGTTAGACCATGGCCCTTGATTTGAATGACATCGCCGCGGAAGTCCTGCTCGCGCGTCTTGTCGCCTTCGCGAATGCGATAAGTTACGACAATGGTATCGCCTGCCTTAAACTCCGGAAACTCCGGTTGGGTCAGCAGCGTGCCGTGTACTATCTTAACAGCTTCTTGTTCCGTCATGACTTGAGAAATACTTCGGTTCAAAAATCGAGCCGCAAAGGTACTGCTCCATTGAGGAAAAGCAAGCGTCGCATCAAAATTTTTGGTATTTCTATACGCTGCAGGACGCCCTTCGGTTTTGACCGGTATCTTTCGAGCCTCTGTGTTTCATGGAGTTTCACGGGCGTAGCTGCACGCGCAACAGTTGTGCCAAGCGCTCAAAGGCGTTCTTCCAGTCGTCGTTGATAAACTCCCATTCGCCCTTTCGATAGCCTTTAACGACTAGGTAGAACAGGTTTTGGCTGCGCCAGATGTCGGGTTTGAGATTCATGTCCTGTAAGGCTTCCAGTACTTCGATGAGCCACATGACGCGCCCAAGGGGCGGGTGTTCGCGGTGGAGGCGTCGAATTTCGCGCTGGATGCGCAGGCTGGCGACGTGCGGGACACTTTCCTCGTCGGCCAATTTGACGTTCCAGTTGCGCAGATCCTGGGCCACGCGCCGTAGGATCTGGAGCGAGTTGGTGTGGTTGTTCTCGAAGAAGCGCATCAGGTCATTATTCAGCACATAGGCGGCAATGTTTCGCCAGGTGTCGGGTATGGGCAGGCCGGCATCTTGCAGCCCCACAATGACCTGGTAGTTGTCGTTGAAGACGTTGCGCAGGTTCGCTTCAGCCAGTTGGAGGCTTTGTGCGGTAATAGCGCGCATGATGCGGATTTTCTCGTCGGCAAAGAGTGTGGTGATGGAAAAGCGCTGGCCGCCGATGCGTTCCTGCTGCAGCTGAATGACTGTGCCCAAATCGGCTTTCCGGAAGGTGGTGGTGATTTCGCGGCGCAGCTCTTCAAACTGCGAACGCGGGACGGCGTCGCTTACATAGCCGAGGACGTGCTGTTGTCCCAGATAGAGCGAAGAAAAGGCATAGGTCAGCTCGGCCTGGGTCAGTAAGGAACGGATACGCAGGCGTCCGATGGCTAAGCGCGGTGTGCCGGCCTCAATGCGCTCGAAGGCCTCCACATGTGCCGAGTAGTTGTGCAGGTTCATTTGTTCGGGAGCCTCCTCGAAGAGCGAGGCCACGGCAAAGTGGGCGGCCACGCGCTCCAGCGTAATGCGCGCCGGTACCACGTTTTGCCGGTAGCTGGCAGCACCGTCGGCGTAGCGATTGCTGGGAGCCAGGCGCAGGCGCCGTTCAAATTCCTCATGCAGGCTCAGGCCGGTGGTTTCCTGGGCGTAGTCCATTGCACGCAGGGCATATTGAAGGATTTGGTTGGTCTCGATGCCCGATATTTCATCAAAGAACCATCCGCAGCTGGTGTACATGAGTACGGCAAAGCGCTGCATTTCGAGCAGCCGCAGGGCTGTTACCTTTTCCAGGTCGCTCAAGGTTCGGCGGGCGTGCTGCTGGAAGAAGGCATTGCGCGTCTTGTCGGTGCGCTGGAGCACGACCGAGATATAATCGTTTCGGGCCTTCCACGGGTCTTTGAAAAAGCGCCCGGCCTCGCGTTCATAGGCAGGTGCCAGCTGGTCGCGCACGTAGTCGAGTGCTTCGCGCAAAGGCTTGCGCCAGCGCTGGTGCCATTCGGGATGGGCGCCGGTGTTACAGCCACAGTCGCTGCGCCAGCGCTCTACGCCGTGGGCGCAGCTCCAGGAGGTGTTTTCCTGTATCTGCACTTCCCATTCTGGCGGGAAGAGCTCTAAGTATTGGCCGTAATTGGTCAACGTTGCCTGGCCGCTGGCTTCTATGTCGTTGAGGGCGGAGGCTAAGGCCATCTCGCCGAAGCGGTGGTGGTGGCCGTAGGTTTCGCCGTCGGTAGCAATGTGGGCCAGTTGGGGCGCATCGGAGTCGTCCAGGAGGCTAAGCAGGCGTTCTGCGAAGGCCTGGCCGTTGTTGAGCAGATGCTCAAAGGCGACGGCTTGCGACGTTGGCCCGTGGTAAAAAAACAGTGCAATACGCCGGCCGCTGGGTAGTAGGCACCAATACGGCCTTCGTGTGTCTAAAGTGCTGGCGTTTATGGGTTGCCAGGCCTCTTCGCCTGTGCGTCGTACCGCTGCTGCCTGATGTGGAGCCAGAATGGTAAATTGGATACCGTGAGCAGCCAGCACCTCCAGTGTTTCGATGTCAACTGCCGTTTCGGGCAGCCACATGCCTTCGGGGTGTCGCCCAAAGCGGTGCTCGAAGTCGCGAATACCCCAATAAACCTGCGTTACCTTGTCGCGATAGTTGGCTAAAGGTAGTATCAGGTGGCTGTATGCCTGCGCCAGGGCATTGCCGTGTCCCCTATGACGTCGCTGGCTTATGCGGTCGGCCTGCAAGATGAGCGAATACGTCTCCGGGTCGTTGGTCTCCAGCCAGGTGAGTAGGGTAGGGCCGAAATTAAAAGAGATGCGGTTGTAGTTGTTGCGGATTTTGATAATCCATCCGTTCGCGTCTAGTATGCGCGCAGCTGCGTTAGGAGCGTAGCACTCGAAGTTGATGCGCTCGTTCCAATCGTGATAGGGGCGGGCACCCTCTTGCTGCTCCACCACTTCCAGCCAGGCATTTTCGCGCGGCGGCTGGTAAAAATGTCCGTGCACACAGACGTATTTCTTTCGCTTACTCATAACGCCAACTTGAGGAGGCAAACATCTGTAAAGTCAGGTAGAGCGACGCGGAAACCCTGCCTGATTTTTCTGCGAAAAACTCAACAGTCCTCCAATAATACGAAACCTACCTCGAAGGGTGTCAGGTGCGCCATCAAGGCCTCCACAAATCGCTCGCCGTATTTGAGGTAAAAAGGAATGAAATTATCGGCTCGTTCCTGCAGTTGCCCGCCAGGGAAGAGCTTGTCGCGTAAAGCGCGCAACTGGCCGATAGCGACGTCGTGCTTTTGCTTTTCGGCTCTCAGCAGGCGGTTTTGCCAATGCTCGAGTTGGCCAACAGCCTTGACGGCATCGGCCCGCACGGCGTTTTCTAAAGTAGGGTCAATGGCTTTGGCGCGCCGGGCAATGCGCTCGTAAATGCTCTGGAGTTCGCCGATTTCAGCGCTCAGGTCCACGCCGGCATCGGCGCGGGTGGCCACGAAGTCGCGCACCAAGACGTCCGGCTCGTCAAAATAGCGCTGAGGCGGAAAGCCAAACTTGAGCGAGCGCTTGATGGCGTCTTTGTCGAACCACAGCACGGAGTGGCGGCGAACGAGCATAGGGTAGGGCACGCCGTAGTGCTCGAACAGGGAGCGCCGCTCCAGCCAATAGGCCAGCTCGCCTCCGCCGCCTACGTAGGCCAGGTTGGGCAAAACCATTTCCTGATAAAGCGGGCGCAGCACCACGTTGGGGCTGAAGCGCTCAGGATGTGCCTCCAGTTCGGCCAGTATTGCTTCGCGGCTGAACGAAAGGGGCGTATGGAGCACCCGATAAGTATCGCCTTCTTGCACGATGCGCTCACGGCTGCCGGGCTGAAGATAAAACAGGTTGATGGGCCGTGGTGGCGCCTGCTCCTTGTAGCCCAGCGCTCGAAGGCGCTCAAGGGTTTCGCTCACTAAGCGGTGGGCGGTTTGCTGAAACAGCTCATCGCGCATGACAGGGAGGAAATAACGCTTCAGGCGAGCGTCGCTCAGGTCTGCCACTATCAGCCCATAGTGGCCTAACAGGCTGTGCAACAGCGCTCGTGTGGCCTCCGCAAAAGTGGGCTGCTCCTCGTAGGCGGCGCGTATCTTCTCCCACAACGCCCGAGCCAAGTCGCCCTCGCCCAGGATGGGACGCAGCGCTTCCAGCACCGGTTGCAGCGTTTGGGTCGGCATGGGGCCAACAGCACCGCCCATGCCCGGCTCCCAGCGCAATTCACGGCCAAACAGCCGCACGTGGTTCAGCTCTTCTAAGTCGTGATCCTCACTGCCCAGCACAAACACCGGCACAACGCAACTTCCTGTGCGACGCCCGGCCTCTTCCGCCAATCGGATGGTACTGATGGCTTTGTACAAAAAATAGAGCGGCCCCAGCAGCAGCGTCGGCTGGTGCGCAGTGGCCACGCAAAAAACGTCTTCGCTCCGAAGCGCCTCAATGTTGACCAATACTCGCTCGCTCGCCGGTAAGCGGGTGTATTGGCCGACCAGCACTTCGACCAATACTTCGCGCGGAACAGCCACACGCGAGCGTGCAGCCATGACCTCAGGCAACTGCTCTGGCGACGGTTCCCAGCGGTAAAACGGCCTCAACTCCACCGCTCCCTCCGCATACGCGACATCGGTGCGCGACAGCTGCGAAACGGCGGAAAATGGTATCAACACTTTGTGCATATGCTAAAATCGGGTCTCAGGTCAGACAAATAGCTCAAAGCCTGTCAAAACAACCGCCTGTGGGCTTTGTTCGGCAAAAAAGCGGCGGTTGCTCGCGCAGCCAAGGGCAAACGCAGCAAACCTAGCCTCGCGCCATCGTGTAGCGCACACGGCCGAGGTAAGTGGACAAGCCAGGAGTTTTTTGCTGTATGCGCTTCAAAAGAGAATGCTCAATACTACTCTCGGAGTCTCCGTGCCTGCTTTGGAAAAACACACGTAATGCTACTGAATAATAAAGCATACGGACAAAAAATCCGTTCTACTGATCAAAAGGTCGGCTCGTGGTTGCCCTGACCGAAGTTGGGTGTATTTGCGCTGAACTCTTTGGCGATGGCTGCGACGCATCGGCCCTGAATGCCTACTTTTGCCGCGCTTCTCCTTTTCAACAAAAAAATCACCTATACACAGCCCATGTCCAAAGTGCTCATCATTGGTGCCGGCGGCGTTGGTCGCGTAGTGGCTTATAAGTGCGCGCAACACCGCGATGTATTTGGCGATATTATGCTGGCCAGCCGCACTAAAAAGAAATGCGATGCTATTGCCGACGCTATTTATCGCAAGTACGGCGGTCGGAAAATTAAAACGGCTCGCTTAGACGCTGACTACCCGGAACAGACTATTGCGCTCATTCAAAAATTTAAGCCCGACCTGGTCATCAATGTGGCCCTACCATATCAGGATTTGCCGATCATGGACGCCTGCCTAGAAACCGGCGTGCATTACCTGGATACGGCCAATTACGAGCCGAAGGACGTGGCCAAATTCGAGTACTCCTGGCAATGGGCCTACCGCGAGCGTTACCAGCAAAAAGGCATCATGGCCTTGCTGGGCTGCGGCTTCGACCCCGGTGTTACGGGCATCTTTACGGCGTATGCAGCAAAGCATTATTTTGATGAAATCCACTATTTAGACATCGTGGATGCCAACGCGGGCAGCCATGGCAAGGCGTTTGCTACCAATTTTAACCCTGAAATCAACATCCGCGAAGTAACGCAGCGCGGCAAGTACTGGGAGAACGGTCAGTGGGTGGAAACCGAGCCGCACGCCATCTGGAAGGACATCAATTACCCCGAAATCGGCCCGCGCCGCTCGTACCTCATTTACCACGAAGAGCTGGAAAGCTTGGTGAAAAACTTCCCAACACTCAAGCGCGCGCGGTTTTGGATGACCTTCAGCGAACAATACCTGACACACCTGCGCGTCATTCAGAACATAGGCATGGCCAGCATCGAACCCATCCGCTATAAAGGCGTGGATATTGTGCCCTTGCAGTTTCTGAAGGCCGTGCTGCCGCCGCCAGAGAGCCTGGGTGAAAATTACACGGGCTTCACCAGCATTGGTTGCCGTATTCGAGGCATCAAGGACGGGCGCGAGCGCACCTATTATGTATGGAACAATTGCTCGCACCAAGCTGCTTACGAAGAAACGGGCACGCAAGCTGTGAGCTACACCACGGGCGTACCAGCCATGATCGGCGCGCGCCTCATGCTGCAAGGCATCTGGAGCGGCAAGGGCGTATTTAATGTGGAAGAGTTCGACCCCGATCCGTTTATGGAGCGCCTTAACTTAGATGGTCTGCCCTGGCACGAGCAGTTTGATATTGACCTGGAAATGGACTGACCGCTTTTCTTATGCGTATCTTGTTGGTCGAAGATGAGAAGTCGCTCCGCGAAGGGCTACAACTTAACTTAGAATTGGAAGGCTACGAAGTCGTCAGCACTGGCAACGGTCGTCAGGCGCTGGAGCTGTTTGCCAGTCAGCATTTCGATCTACTGCTCTTAGACGTCATGCTGCCCGAAGTGGACGGCTTCAGCATCGCCGAACAGGTGCGCCTGACCAATACTGAAGTACCCATCCTGATGCTGACGGCCAAAGACCTGGCGCAAGACCGCATTATGGGCCTGAAACGCGGAGCTGACGATTACCTGACTAAGCCGTTTCATCTGGAAGAATTGCTGTTGCGCGTCAGTAAACTGCTTAAGCGCAGCCAGCGCGTCCAGGGCGAAATGCCCGATACCTATTCGTTTGGCGATAACGCCGTCAACTTCGCCACCTTCGAGGCTATCAACTGGCGCGGTGAGCGGCTGATACTCACCAAAATGGAAGCCCAGCTACTCAAACTCTTCGTCGAACGCAAAGGCGAGGTAGTCAGCCGCCAGCAAATCCTGCAGAGCGTGTGGGGCTACGACGTGTATCCTACTACGCGCACGGTGGATAATTTCATCCTGGCCTTTCGTAAGTATTTCGAGCGCGACCCCAAACATCCCCAGTTTTTTCACTCTGTACGTGGGGTAGGGTACCGGTTTACCGATTGAGCCGGTCGCCGCTCTCCTGAAGGCGCTCCTCCACCTGACGCAAACGCTCGCGGCACCACTGAATAAGCAGTTGCGCCCGTTCTATGTAGGCGGCCAAATCGTCTATGTGCACCGTTTCCTGCTGCAAGGCCGATACGATTTGCTGCAGCTCAGCATAGGCCTCTTCGTAGGTGGTGGGCATTTCTTGAGCCTCTTTCATTTTTCAAACCATACCGGCTCGCGGTTGTCGGGCGAGCCATTGTAGTTGATGAAAATTTCCTCGCCCGGCTCAATATCGCGCAGAGCGTAGATTTCAATAGTCTGATTTTCAAAGTCCATACCGTAGTCGGCATTGGGTTCATAGGAATGGTTGTACAGCGAACCATAGCCCAGCGCAAAGGCGTACCATTCACCGTCATCGCCCCAGTCGAAATAGTAGTCGTCCAGGGTCGTCTGGCGAACAGCGGCCAATTGGGCTTTCGGGAAAAGCAACACCGGGCATATCTCGATGAGCGACCCTTCGGCCAGAGGAGCGGCGGCAAATACGCCGGAGCCATGTACCGCCGACGGGGCAATGAAAATAGGTGCTTGCAATAACGACATAGTGCCTGTAAGAGCGTCTTTAAACCGGGTCAGTTCGGCATATTGCGCAGCTTTTCAGGTTTGAGCACGACGATAACGCCATCCCGGATGTCAATGTGGCCTTCGCTTTTGAAGTCGGTAAGTGTTCGGATGAGCGTCTCTTTCGCCGTGCCGGCCATGGCGGCCAAGTCTTCGCGCAGCATGTTGATTTCGCGGTAGCCCTGGTCAAAAAGGTGCACCACTGTAGTGGCCACGCGCTTGCGCACGGAATTGTAGGCCAGGTCAATGAGCTGTTGCTCCTGGTCGGTCAGGTGGCCGGCCAGCAGCTTGATAAATCGGGCGTTGACGTCGCGATGCCCATAGACCAGCGCAAAAAAGTCGTCTTTAGGGATCATGCGCACGTTGGTGTCCTCCAGGGCTGCTGCTCCCTCCTGGTACTTGTCGTCGCGCAGCAGGGCCAGGTAACCCAGAAACTCGCCCGGGCCGGCAATGCGGAGGATAAATTCGCGGCCCTCGTCATTGGTTTTGAACAATTTAACGCTGCCTTTTTCGATGTAAAAAAGCCAGCGCGGAAACTCGCCTTCCTGAAACAGCAGGTCTTTTTTGCGATAATGGCGTACCTCGCGGTCTTCCGACAGGCGCTGAATGGCTTCCATGGCCCGCGCTTCGTTGATGAAATGCTCCAATCCGCCGCCGCTCTGGCGATTGGCGGCTTCGCGCAGGCGCTCGTGCTTTTTCAGACGCGCTTCGATAGTTTGCAGTAAAACTGTGTCGTCAAAAGGCTTCACAATGTAGTCGTCGGCACCCAACGACATGCCCTTGCGGAAATCGCTCTTCTCCGCCAGAGCTGTCAGAAAAATAAAAGGAATGTCAGCCGTGGCCACGTTGCGGCTCAAAATGTGCAGTACGCCAAAGCCGTCCAGCTCCGGCATCATAACATCGCACAGAATGAGGTCAGGGCGCTCTGCAATAGCCTTCTCCACGCCCTTCTTGCCGTCTTCGGCACTTAGCGTTTGATAGCCGCTCAACGACAGGATTTCGCACAAATTTTCACGGACGTCGGCGTGATCTTCAATGACAAGGATTTTCTTCTTCATGGCTGGTTTTGTTTTCAGCGATAAAAGTACAGCGACTGCCTGAATAGCATAACCTTTGCCGCATTCTGAAGCGATGGCGACACCCGCAGCAGATGCGTTGATGTAAATCACTACCTCATTTGTTTGTCATCATCCGGCGCCTGTGCCGTTCCAGAGCACCTTTGTGCACAAACAATACGCAAGGCCCTATCGTCCTTCTTTATCGAAAAAACGTCCACAGTCATGAATGTTTTCGCTCCGGTTTCGACTATTATGGTTACCGATCTGGTTACCGTTAATCCTGAAGCAACACTGCGTGAAGTGAAAGAAATTTTTGATAACCACTCGTTTCACCACATCCCGGTAGTCAATTTCCGAAAAATCGTCGGGATCGTTTCTCGCACGGATTTCGACCGTTTTGTCGGGGGGCTGAAACGTAGTAATGAGTCCTTAGATGCTTTAGACGATACTCGCGTGGAAGAAATTATGACCAAAGGTTTGGGTAAATTGGAGCCAGACGACCGCATCAACGTCGCATTGGAAATTTTCAGCAAGAACTGGTTCCATGCCTTGCCGGTAGTCCAGAACGACGAGCTGGTCGGTATCGTAACGACTCAGGATATCATTCGCGCCTTGCTCAACGAGAAGCCCAAAGAGCCTCACATGGTCTATGAGGATCTGTAAAGTGGCGGTGCGTTTGACTGCATGTTTCAGCAAGTATTCTTTTGATGTAAAGCAAAAATATGCACCCAAAACCTTCACCTGGCGGTGAGTATAAAATCAAAAGTACCATGACTACCATTCAAGTAATCGGCATGGGCGATGCTCGAATGCGGCGCCTGAGCGAGCAGGTGAAGCAGGCAATGGCCGAATGCGCTCTGGCAGGAGAGATCGAAGAGGTGTCTGAATACAATCGGGTGCTGGCCAGCGGCGTGTTGCGCACCCCTGCCTTGGTAGTAGATGGGCACATCCTGGTAGAGGGCGCCGCACCGTCAGTGGACGAACTAAAGGCAATCCTGAGCAATCGGCAACTCCTAAGCTGCAAGCTATATCGCATGAAGCGTATCCTCATTGGCGTTGACCTCAGCCCGGCCTCTGAAAATGCCGTCATCTTTGCCTGCCATTTGGCCCGCCTGCTGGGCGCCAATATGGAGGTTGTCTATGTCATGGATAGCATCTTCGAGGGCGTCAAGGCGTCGTCCTCGAGCTTTCTGTCCAGCTATCGAAAGACCATGAAGGAGGAGCTGGATACCTTCATCCGCCGCGTCGCTCAGCAAAGCAATGTAGAATGCGTGCCTGAAGACGACATCCTCGGCGAAGAACGCGCCCCAGGCACTCCATTACCACGCATGCGCGCACAGATAGCCTTTGGCTTTCCGGAGAAGACGCTGAGCGACCTGTCGGAGCGAGCTGACCTTCTGGTACTGGGCGCCACCGGACGCGGAGGCATCGTGCGCAAATTGTTCGGCTCGGTGAGCATCGAGGTCTCGAAAACAGCCAAAGCGCCAGTATTGTTGGTGCCCCCGCATGCCATCTATTCGGGCTTTCGTCAAATGCTTTACGCCAGCGACTTCGAGTCGGCCGATCCCGAGTCGGTTGCCCAAACGCTTGCCTTTGCACGGCGGTTGGGCGGACAGGTACATTTCGTCCACGTTAGCCCGCCAGGAGAAACCGGAACAGAGCAATTGGAGGCGCGCCTTCGCCAGATCAATAACGAAGTGGGTGGCGCCGGGCATCCTTTCATTTTTAGTCGTGTTATTGGCGACGATGTCGTGGAAGCACTGCACGAGTACGCTTTCGACAATCGCATTGACTTGTTCGTCTTCGTTACGCACCAGCGTTCTTTCTGGGCCGAATTGCTGCACCATAGCATCACGCGCGAAATGCTCCTGCACACCAGCACCCCCGTGCTGGTCATCCACACCGACCACAAAGAAAGCATAAGCGCCCCCAAACTTTTGGCGCCATAGCGATGTTACAACGTCGCTATGGATAAGCCCGGCAGCAACGGCAACCCACCTTCTGTCCCTTCCTTAGTGGAAGGGCGTGATTATTATTGGGAAAACGGCTATATGGTGTTTACCGAAACCTACCTGCTGCATCGCGGCAAATGCTGCGGATGCGGATGCCGCCATTGTCCTTATCGCAAACGAAAAAACAAACCCACTAAGGGGCAAGCTTAGCGTCGCTTCCCGAAAAAGCCAAACTGCACGCTAAACGTCATGCGCGCAGTAGTGATACGTCCTGGCCCGTCGGTGTAAATTTCCGGGTCTTCGCTCACCACAATACTGGGCCGTGCCATCAGGCGCAGGAAGTCATTGGCCAGCAGGTTGAAGCCCACCCCCAACTCGTAACTGCGCGTGCGCAGCAGGAACAACTGGTCGCGTCGTACTTGCTGCAGCGGGGCCTGGCGCAATACCGCCCCCTCAAACACGATGCGCTCCAGCGGCGAGTCGCTGAAAAAGTCGAAGTACATGCCGGCGTGCGCATACACGCACTGGCAGCGATGTACCCGGTACTGCAACCGAACGGGTACCGTCCAGTACGCCGGACGAAAAGCGCGAAGCGTAGAAACATAGTAGGGAGTAGGCCGGCCACCTTCCAGGCGCTCTACAATCTCGCCCGTCCAGGTGTAGTACTGGTAGGGGCGGTAGTACTCACGCCCGATGCCTACGCCTGCCCAAAGACGACCCAACGATACGTCAACGAGTATTGACGGTATCAGGCGGGGTATTGTACCCGCCTGATACTGGGCAAAATCAAAACTCGTCTCTATCCCCAAGGCCAGCTTGCCGAAATCTTTCTGCCCCAAAAGAGGCCCACTACTGAGGCTACAGGCTGCGAAAAATACGATTAGCCGAACGTGCATCATGGCTTGTTTTTGTATGCAAAAAGCAGGGATACCAGGCGAAATGTTATTACCCGTCGAAGGAATTGAGGAAAATAGAAAACCTCGCCCTTCGTTTTGAGTGGGCTTTAATGCAGCTCAAAAGTAACACATCGCACCATTCTGATATTAAACGCTTTGACTCAGAGACGCTTACTTTTGTCCTGCTCAATTTAGCACCTATGGCCAACAAAAAAGGAAAACTCCCTAAGATCGGTGAAAGCGCACCATCCTTTGTTGCGCAAACGCAGAAAGGAACGATCCACTTTCCGGAAGACTTTCGCGGCAGCTGGTGCGTCTTTTTCTGCCATCCTGCCAATTTCACCTCAGGCTGGCGGATGTATTCCGATTATTTAGCCCAAAAAGAGCGGTGGCTTCAGGAACGCAATACTCGCCTGCTTATGCTGTCCAACCAGACGGTGTCCGGAGAACTCTGGAAAGACCTGGTTAGCCGATACCTGAGATTCCACTTTAAGGCACCCATCATCGAAGACACCGACAACCGTATTGCAGACTTGTATGGAATGTCGCCCTCTCAGCGTATTGCGCCGCCCAACCATCGCTTCCTGTATATCGTTGACCCCGAAGGGATCATCCGTTTAATTGTCTGCCGCCCCTTGCCCTCCATGCAGCAATCGTTAAACCACATCGCAGACGAATTGGAAAAATTACAGACCAGCTATTCCAAGGCAAAGGAGGATCAGAAGGCAACGCCATTGGAGCCTCCCTTCCAACCCCCAGAAGAACGCCTGGATGAGGGTATAAATATGCAAAAACTTCGCCCTGCATATCTGCGAACATCTAAAACTGACCTCAACTAAGCCAGGCTATAACAAAAAAAGCCTTCCTTCAGACCCTGAAGGAAGGCTTTCATCGTTGGCCCACAAGGATTCGAACCCTGACAAACAGAACCAAAATCTGCTGTGCTACCGTTACACCATGGGCCAGAGCCAGAGGCATAACCCTCAAAAGCGGCTGCAAAGGTATGCGTGTTTCAAAAATATGTGCAAGCGCTTGTGCCTATTTTTTTTCAGCCGAAACCCGGTACCAGTATTGAGTGCGATAAAACGGCCCCAGGTACCCGCGCAACACCAACACGTTTGGGTCGCCTTCTTTTAACCAGAATTTGCAAGTATACCATTTGCCTTTTTCCGGGTCTAAAATCCGGCCCGATTGCCAGTAGCCTTCCTTCTTCTGCATATTCTCTACGATAACCATACCCATCAGCGGCTTGCCCTTGCGCTCGTCTGGGCATTTCTCACAGATTTTGTCGGGCGCCGATTTGAGCAGACGAACGATTTTGCCGTACAGCTGGCCTTTATCTTCGTAAATCTCGACATGGCTTTTGGCCTCACCGGTCTCGTCGTCTATTGTTTTCCAGACACCTACGGGTGATTGGCCCAAAAGAGCCGACGCCGACGCGCAAAGCAGTAAACAGAACAGTAAACGGAGCATGACAGTGGTATTTTGTAAATGAGAAAATGCTGAAGGGATACAAAGGCGCATGGCCACTCAAAAAGAGCCATCCTCAGCGCATGCCGAGAATGGCTCCAATCCAATGACAGCCGTACGAATCACGCCGGGGTGGCAGCAGCTTTTTTAGCCGCGCGTAACTTGCGGGCTTTAGGCCGGCTTTTCCCATTGGAGCCGCGCCAGATCTTCCCGCGTTTCGTTTTTACGTCTCCTTTACCCATTTTTTTGATAAAATAAGCTGGTTAAAACAGGACGCAAAGATAAACCAAACTGCATTTTTTCACCGGTAGGGCGACTACCTTAGACAGAGTTCTGTTCAGTTCTTCCCAAATGCAAAACGACCACCCAAGCCAAACTGGAACAGTCCAATTGAATTCTCAATGCCGCCTAAACGGTAGTAGCCAATATCTAGCCCAAACTTGTTCCGACTGCCGAAAAGCAGCCCTGTGTTGCCCCCTAAGTAGGAAAGCCCGTTCTCTACGCCTGCAAAGGTGGAAAACTGGCGGATGTAGCGCGGGGTCAGATACCAGCTGAAACTCTCCGACGGGTGCACGGAAAGATACACCGGCACTTGCACGTTCAGAAGCCCGAGAACGATCCCAAAGCTACCCACCTCCGCTCCGAGTGACATCGCAAAGGGGGACTGACGGTCGCCAATGACCTGAAACTTGGCGCCAATGCCAACATTCAAGTTGGTGTTCAGTCGTAAAGTCAAATCTACCTTTTCACCTACGCCGTACCGCCCTCCAAACTCTAAATTCGGAAAAGTTAATGTCGGTACGTTAACCACTACGCTATCATTCTGCCACTCATTAAAGTCGGGACTGGCTGCAAAATTAAGCGAACCGTAAAAGTCGCCGTTATCTTTACCCACTGTGCGACCGTCTTGAAAACCCGTAAGTGAAGCACAACTGGCCAGGAGCAGCATCGTCGCTCCGAAGAGGAGCCATAACAGGAATTGTTTCAACATAAGTATCTGTTTTAGAGTATGAAAGAATGGCTAAGCAGTGATGACTTTCTCTGAAGAGTGCTGTAAAGGTAGCGGGACAAAACAGTTATGGTATTTTTAAAAGTGCTTAAGCCTTTTTTAAAGTCCTCAGGCTTCGTCGAGTGCCGCTGTAATGGCCTGACAAGCTGCGCGGATTTCATCTGTGGAAATAATTAGCGGTGGGGCAATGCGCAGCGCCCGGTCGTTGAAGAGGAACCAGTCTGTAACCACTCCGCGCCGCAAGCATCCGGCAATGACGCGTTGCACCAGAGCTGCATCGTCTAAGTCCACCGCAAGCCACAGCCCGGCGCTGCGCACCTCGCGAATGCGCGGATGTATGAGCAGCTGCCGAAAGAGTTGCTCTTTGGCCGGCACCTGAGCGATAAGGTCGCTTTCGATAAGTTCCTGTAGCGTAGCCAGTGCTGCTGCCGCGCTCACCGGATGGCCGCCAAAGGTGGTAATGTGTCCCAGTGGCGGGTCATGCGAAAGCACTTGCATGATGTGGCCGGGGGCAACAAAGGCGCCAATGGGCATGCCGCCGCCAAAGCCTTTGGCTAACAGCAAAATATCGGGCTGAATACCGTAGCGCTGAAAGGCAAAGAGCGCCCCCGTGCGCCCATAGCCGGATTGAATTTCGTCCAGTACCAGCAAAGCGCCTACCGCATCGCAACGGCGGCGCAGGGCTTGCAACCACGACGCATCGGGCAGCGTCAGACCCGACTCCGCCTGCACCGTCTCGACGATGACCGCCGCCGTACGCGTTGTAATCTGTTCTAAGCAGGTATGGCAATTGTATGAAATATGCCGAATGCCTGGCAACAGCGGGTAATAGGGTAGGGTAAAGTCCGTTGGCCACATCAGACTGGCCGCTCCCTGCGTGCTGCCGTGATAAGCCCAGCGACAGGCCACGAACTCCGCCCGGCCTGTGTAGCGCTTGGCCAACTTCATCGCTCCCTCAGTGGCTTCCGCGCCCGAGCTCACTAAATAAACCGCATCCAGACCCGGCAACTGCTCGGCCAATAGCGCGGCCAATCGTACCTGCGGGGCCAGTACGTATTCGCCATATACCATCGTATGCCAGTAGCGTTCCAATTGCGCTCGTACCGCCGCCTCTACGCGCGGGTGGCGATGCCCCAGGCTGCTGACGCCAATGCCGGCTATCAGGTCTATGTAGCGATGGCCTTCTGTGTCATATAAATACACACCTTCCGCGCGCGCTATTTCCAAACCTAAAGGCGCTGAAGAAGTCTGCGCTATGTGGCGCAAAAACAACTGTCGCAAAGAGAGCATGGCTTTCCGGGGCAAAGAAAGGGCATAAAAAGAAAAAGCCCTCCTCCAGCATTTCGCGGATAGAGGGCCATCCCAAAAACCGATTACATTCTTTTATGCAGAGTACATAAGTTTCGACTGAAGTGTGCGGCAAAAATATGTTGAGACACGCAATTATTAACCGTTCGATTCTTCCATTTTTCGACAAAAAGTAGGCTGTTGTCCGCTATGCGTCGTTTACAAACCGGTATAATCCGAAACCGTCACTGCCGATTACCGTACAATCGTTACATCGCCCATCCGTAGCACCCGGCGCAGGCGCCCGCAATAGTCCACATCCACCGACAGATGCCATACAAATACGGCTGGCTGCATGTCGGCCGAGCGGAACGGGCCGCGCCAGCCTTCTTGCACATCCTGCGTGCGGAACATCAAATTGCCCCAGCGGTCGAAAATCTCAAAGCGATAATTGCTCAGGCTTAACCCAGGCACAAAGTAGGGCCGGAACTGGCTGTTATCTGGATCGTTGGACGCTGGCGCGAACACGTTGGGCACGTAGAAGAACTCGAAATCGGGCCGCTCATTTTCCCAGCGCACGCGCACCTCGCGGCGCACGCGCTCGCATATGTTGCTCACTTCGATGGTGTACACTCCTGGCTCCGACACCTCAATTTGCGGCGTCTGTGCTCCCGTGCTCCACTGATAGGTCAGCCCCGTCAGCGTGCCGCTCACCGCCGGCGACAACGCTATACCGTTAGCCGTGCACGGCAACAAGGCATGGCTCTCCAAAACAACGGATAGGGGCGCCAGGGTCGGCACTTCCGTTGGCTGCCCAAACTCACAACCGTTGGCATCCTTAAGCCGAACGACATATGGGCCAGGTGGCAGGTTGCTAAAGCGCAACTCGCTCTGGTAGGTCGTCCCATCGAGCGAGTACTGATATGGCGGCTGTCCGCCTGATGGCTGCACTACCGTTAGGGCACCCGAGCTGCTGTTGGCGCATGAGGCCTGTGCCTGCACGCTAAAGGTCGCCGATGGATGCGCCAGTACCTGCACGACAATGACCGAGTCGCAGCCTGCCGTGTTGGTGAAAACAAAGGCGCGGGTCTCGCCAGCGCGTACGAGCGTGCCGTTGAACGAAAACGCCTCGTCCGGGCACACCGCAACGCGCAGAGTATCGGTCGAAGTAGGCAGAGCACTGACCACCACCGTTACCACCGAGTCGCACCCCTGGCTGCTGGTCAGCACAAAATCCTGTGTAGCACCTACGGGCAAGGCTACTCCTTGATAGACAAACGACTGACCCGGGCATGCACCTGCGCGAAAGGTGCTGCTCGTCAAGGGTATTTCGGCCACGGTTACGGTCAGCATGGAGTCGCAGCCTGCGGCGTTTTGCAGCGTGAAGGTTTGGCTGGTTCCTGCCGGTATGGGTGTTCCGTTGTAGAGGTAAGCCGTTCCGGCGCAAGCGCTGACGTTGAGGGTTCCGGTGGTGGTGGGTATTTCAGAGACGGTGATGGTTACCAACGAGTCGCAGCCGTCAGCGGTGGTGTAGGTTAGCGTTTGGCTGCTACCTGCCGGGATGAGCACACCGTCAAAAAGAATACTTTCGCCGGTGCAGGCACTCATCTGGATGCCGGTGGTGAATGCGCCCACACACGCCTGCCGGATGAGCAGGGTAACCTGGCTGGCAGCGTCGCAACCGACGAGGCTGGCGTTGGCTTGGCCAATGACAACCTTCCAGCCGGGCGGCAACGCGTTGGTATCAATAGCTGCCGTGTAGCCGCCGGCGGGCATATTGGCAAAGGCAAAAGCGCCGTTGGTGCCCGAAAAGCCAGACCCTACCGGTGCACCGCTTTGCCACAGGCGTACGAGCACGCCGCTGACCAGCGTATCGCCGGCATCCACGACGCCGTTGCCGTTCACGTCGGCCCACACCTGGCCCAGCACACTGCCAAAGCCGTCGTACAGGTTGAGCGTCAGCGGGCCGCTGCGATTGGTACAGCCGAAAATGTCGGTCAGCACGGCATGGTACGTCCCGCTTTGGGTAGGGATGAAGTTGGGCGACGTGGCGCCCGGTATGGGATTTCCATTGAAAAACCACTGCCACGCCGTGATATTGGGAATGTTGGGCACGCACAACGTGTCGGGGCGGCAGCGCGTGTGGCAGCCTGCCGGAACGGCTGACACCTTTGGGCCGGGCAAGATAACGACCGGATTGCTACGTGCTTCGCAACCGAATTCGTTGATGACGCGCAGGAAATAGCGTCCGGGCTGAGTCGTCGTCAGCGGCACACCTGTCTGGCCTGTGTTCCACACAAACTGCCAGTTGCCCGGCGTAGGGCCGTTGTACTGGAGCGTGTTCGTCGTCCCGGCGCAGGGCGGCGCGGCGAGGTTGCTGATGGAAAAGCCCGACGGCACCGGGTTAACATTGACCACAAACGGTGGCGACTCGCTGGTGCAGCCGGTCGTCAGGTCGGTTACAGTAACAGTATAAAGGTGCGTGCCGATGGGAAGCCGGTTATTGCGCTGCTCCGAAAACTCGATTCGCGTGCCATTAACGCCTATGGACCAGCTGAATGTCAGATTGCCCTGCCCCTGGGCGATGAGGTACACGTCGTCGCCGGCACAAACGCTGTGCGAAGGGTAGGACAGCCCGATGGTCTGGCCCAACTCGTTGAGGATGGCCGCCTTAATGAGCGCATCCGGGCCGGGCACGAAGCGTACGGGGACGGGCGGTGGCGCATAAGTACAGCCGTTGGCATCGGTAAGCGTAACGCTGTAAACGCCCTCCTGCGAAACGATGAGGGTGCTGGAGTGGCTGCTATCGCTCCATACGTAAGTAATGCCGCCAGCGGGGGCAGTCAAGTTTAACGTGCTGCCTTCGCACAAGGGAGCCGGATTATTGGGCGCAATGGTTCCGCCGAGCGTATTAGCTACGACGTTCACGGTGGCCGTTGTGGTGGCCTTGCAGCCATAGATGTCCGTGGCCGTGGCGGTAACGGTGTACGCGCCCGCAGGAAAGCGATGATATGCTGGTGAGCCAGTAGCCGTATTCAGTGATCCGGAAGTCGGGTCGCCGAAATTCCACGTCAGGTTTTCACCGTTGCCCTCAAAGCGCAGGGCGTTGCCTTCGCAGCCGCTGGTTGGCGTGAGGATAAGTGGCTGGGCGGGTTGGCGCACCTCTATGGCGCGCGCATAGGTAGCCGTACAGCCGCTGTTGGCTGTGATGGTCAGGCGGACGGTGTAAAGGCCGCCGCTGGCGAAAACATGCTCTGGCTCGCGCAGAGCAGAGGTGTTGTCAGGCCCTGAGGCCGGGTCGTCGAAATTCCAGGTCCAGGCAGTGATGCCGCTGGCGGGCAAATGACTGCTCTCCTCGCGAAACTGTACCGGAGCACCGGCACAGGCCGGAGGGCTGGAGAAGCGCGCCACAGCCTCCACGGTGAAGGGTTCGTATAGGAAGCATACCTGCCCGGTGCTGACGGTACGGGCTATCAAAAGCACATTCTGGAAACCCACTTCCGGAAACACGCGGTGCACCACATCACCCGAGTCGGCGGCAAAAAGCCCTTTGCCCCACTGGAAAAAGCGCCATTCGGCTGAGCCGGGCAGGTAGTCAGGCCCTATGGCCCGAAAGCCGATAGAGTCGCAGCGTCCCGTAGGCAGCACTTGAATGGCCACCTGGCCCGGTGTACATGGTGGTGCACCTCCCGGTATGGGGGGGCCGCCGCCTCCGCCGCTACAGTCCTGTATGACGGCAAGCGGGCCAGCGATGGCCGTACAACCCGCGGCATTGGTTACGCGCACGGTGTACAGCCCAAACTGGTTAGTAGTGAACGTAGGCGTGTTGCCGCCCACGGGTGTGCCGTTTTGGAACCATTCATAGGTCAGGCCACCGCCGGAATGTAGCACAGCCTGGAGCGTTACGTTTTGCGGCGCGCAAAAAGCCGTCGGGTCATTGGTCGAAAGGGTAACATAGGGCGTCTCGCGCTGCGCAATGGCGAAAGGCGTTTTTGCCGGACAGCCGTTATCGTCGAAGATTTCTACCATGTAGTTACCCGGCCCGAGCAGCACCGTGTCGGCTATACTGAGCAGGTTCTGGTTGGCGTCGAGCCACCGATAGTAGGCAAATGCCTGAGCGGTGCGTACTATGGCAGTTGCACCGGCACACAACTCGTTGGGATGCACGACGGTAGTTGCTTGCGGTGGCGATACCAACACGGGCAGTGTGGCCGTCTGGCTACAGGCTGAAGCCCGCAAGGTGTGAAGGCCACCGCGAGGCCAATGGACGGTTACCCGATGCGTTCCCTGCCCGGTGATGATGACGCCCGCATCAGCAGGTTGTATGCTCCAATGAATGTTGAGGCCCGAAAGGTCGGGCAATTCGTACGTGGCCGTTTCGCCTACGCACAGTGTGTCGGGGCCGGAGAAGGCAGCGCCGCTAAATGCCTGAACGTTCAGGGTGGTCGTTGCCGACGAGCAGCCTAAGCCGTCGTTCGAGAGTGTTTGCGCTGAAATCTGATACGGGCCGTTGGGTTGCCAGGTAATGTTGATAGGATTGCCCAACACTATTTGCGGTGCGCCCGGGCCGTTTTGCACCGTCCAGCGCACGGTGGTGCCCGTTGCTACCCCTTCGGCGGTGTACGTCAGCGTTTGCCCCGGGCAGATGACTGCTGGCCCGCTGATGCTCGTTGGCGCGGTGGGCAAGACCGGTACGCGCACGCCCCATTCGCGCGCGTCGGTACAGGTCTGGTTGGGATTGGCTGGTACGGCCCGCATACGATAAAAGCCAGCGCCCGCATTTAAAGGCGCCAGAACGGAAGCCGATGGGTTGGGCGACGTCCACACCACAGCGCCGTTGGGGCCGCTGAGCGTCCAGTGGCTCGACAGGTTCTGGTTGTTCACCGTCAGGCGCGACAGGAAACTACCCATCGTGCCGGCACACACCTCCACTGGGCCGTTGAGGAAAAAGGGCGACAGGATGCGCACCTCGATGGTATCCCGACCGCCACAGCCCAGATAGCAGTTGTCGTAACGCACTGACAGGCGATGCACAGCATTTGGGTTGGCCGAGCCACTCCACCGAACCAATACGCGCGGTGTGCCCTGACCCTCGACAATGGTGCCGCCACTGGAGAGCGACCAGACAAAGCCCGTGCCACCATAGGCCTCGATACTGTAAGCCTCTTCGGCGTCGGGGCATACCCGCTCGCGGCCCTGGATTTGCGCATTGTCGTCTATCACCGGTATACGTACTAAGGTAGGAAACGGGCACGCTGCACCCACACATGCCTGTGGCGTCAGCCAGATGGCGCCCAATGGGCCGGTATTCCATTGCACCACAATGCTGTCGGCACCCGGCACACCGCCGCCCAGGACGGAACCGTTCGGGCTAACGCTCCAGCTGATGCCTGAGCAGTTCGCCGCCGCCCGATAGGTAGCCGTGGCGCCAGCGCACAGATCGCCCACGCAATCCAGCACTGGCGACTCGGCGTCGAGCACCTCAATCACCGTTTCCGTCGTATCGGTGCACAGGCAGCCGCTGGTAGCCACTAAGCGCACCGTGTAAGTGCCCGGTTGGGCAAAGGTGTGTTGAGTATGCACCGTTCGGCCCACCGACAGGTCGTCGCTGAAAAACCACTCGTAACGCTCAGCGTTCTGGCTGCGGTTGTCGAACCACACCGTCTGGCCTTTGCATATACGTATCACGTCGTTGCCCGCGGTGGGCGGCGGGTCGGTATCAAAAGCGGCGCGCGGCTCTTCCACAATGGTTACGCAAAGGCCTCCCTCTCCGGTGCAGGGCAGCTGGGTGCCGGAAATAACCACAACAGACACATGGCCGCTGCCCGAAGCGCCCCAGTACACCGTTACGGCAAAGCGGTCTGGCTCGTGAATGCGAAAGCTGTCGGCGCCAATGACGGACCAGCTGATGTTGGGAGGCGTGCTCATCATCGGTGGCTTTTCAATAGAATAGGTAACGGTGCTGTTGGGGCATACGCGGTCGCACAGGTTTTTGTCTGTGGCGTCTATACTATCGGGCGATGCGCACAGAGAGGTGTTGGAAGAAACAATTTTCACGTCCACATAAGGCAAGACACGCACTTCTGTTGAACTGGTGCCCAACAGGCTGCCACCAAGCGAGACAATATTGACGGAAATTTTGTAAATGCCAGGCTGCTGAAAGCAGAAAGTAGGCACACTGTCATTGCTGGTTGCTATTGTCGTGCCATTGGATGTGGCCTGCGTCCAGATGTAGTTTCCTACAATGCTGGTAGAGCCACCAGGTATAGTAACCACTACCCGATACGGATAGCAGCCCGGGCAAACGGCGGTTGGACCTTGAATGGAAATGGCCGTATTTTGCGCTAAGAGACCACTACCGTGAGCAATAAACAGGAATAGGGCGGGGAAAAGTCGGTTAAAAGGTTGCATGAAGATCAGAGTGGTTAACGATTAAGCGAATTGTACCTTTCAGCGTCCTTCCGAGGGCGGTGTAAAGATGCGGCACAGGGCGTAGGCGCTGCTGGCCATGTTTGCAATGTTTTGCCTGGAATATCACACAAGGCGCAGAGTGCCTTACCTTCGTGATCAAGCGCCTTTGCAAGAAAAAAATCCGCGCTTAAAATCTGCTGAAAAGGGCTTGCAATCGCACACGCATGGAACACCATACGCTTACCGTCAGCCGAACGGCACATTATTACATTCTGGGCACACCCGGTGGACACGTGCGCCAACTGTGGTTGGCCTGTCATGGATATGCCCAGATGGCAACCGAATTTTTGGAGCATTTGCGCCCAATAGACGACGGCAGCCGGCTCCTTGTGGCGCCAGAAGGGCTGAACTACTTTTACAAAAAAGGTTTCGATGGCCCGGTAGGCGCCAACTGGATGACCCGCTACCAGCGTGAGGCTGCCATTGCCGACAATGGCGCTTATCTGGAAGCGCTGCTGCACCGATATTTAGCCGCACTGTCGCCCGATGTGCGCATAGTATTGTTTGGGTTTTCGCAGGGCGTGGCTACGCTGTGCCGCTGGATCACGCGCTATCACCCGCCGTTCCACGACCTCATCCTGTGGGCCGGGTTGCCGCCCGAAGACATAGATTATCGAGAGCATTTGGACTACCTGGCCGAGCGAAACCTGTATCTGTACTTCAGCCCTGATGACCCGTTCATCACCGCTGAGCGCCGAGAGCAAGTGGCGCGCATTGAGGCGCGGGATAGACTTTTTTTTTATAAAAAAACCTACTCAGGTGCGCACGACATTCCGGCACTAGCTCTCCTGGCGGCGGCAGATGCTGTTGCGGGTCGTCGTCCCTGAATTTACGAAAACGTCCCGAAAGGACGCCTTAGCTCAGGCGGATTTCGTCCTCATTACCCAGAAAAAACCGATATTCTGTTAGCGCGTAGTCGGAGTGTGGTACAATGCGGATCCACTTGTTGTACTTGGTAAACCAGCGCCAGCGGTAGTTCCACCAGCCGCGCAGCAGATAGGCCTCTACGAAGGGGTGCACCCTCAGGTAAAGGTCGCCTTTGGGGCGCGATTGCATAACGAACTCCAGGTCGCGCTCGATGTCGTCGGTAATCAATATCGTGGCATTTACCTTACCTGTGCCACCGCAGGTCGGGCAGGTTTCTGCGGTGTTTAAGGTTACCTCTGGGCGGGCGCGTTCGCGCGTGATCTGCATGAGACCGAACTTGGACAGGGGCAGGATGGTATGCTGCGAACGGTCGTTGCGCATAAACTCCTCCATGGCCTTGGCCAACTGCTTGCGGTGCTCGAGGTTTTTCATATCAATGAAATCCACCACGATGAGGCCTCCGATGTCACGCAGGCGGATCTGACGGGCAATTTCCTCGGCGGCTTCCAGGTTGGTTTTAAAAATGGTCTGATCCACATCGTGGGTGGTCATTTTGTGGCCGCTGTTAACGTCAATGACGTGCATGGCCTCGGTGCGCTCAATGACGATATAGGCGCCACTGGGCATGGTATAGGTCTTTCCGAAGGAGGCTTTTATCTGGCGGGTAACGCCGAAGGCGTCGAAGATGGGGCGGTTGCCGGTGTAGAGTTGCAGGATACCTACCTGTTCGGGGCTGATGCTTTGCAGGTAGCTTCTGATTTCGCTGTGCAGTTCGCGGTCGTTGACAACGATGCGGCTGAAGGAGTCGGTCAGCAGGTCGCGCAGGATGCTGGCCGGTTTATCCAGTTCGCTGAGCAATTTGGCAGGTGGGGTTACGGTCTTGAGTTGTCGGAAGATTTCTTCCCACCGGCCGAGCAGGGTATTGAGCTCTTCGTGGAGTTCTTGCACGCGCTTGCCTTCGGCGGCCGTGCGCATGATGATACCGAAGTTTTTGGGCCGGATGCTTTCGGCTAAGGTGAACAGGCGCTTGCGCTCTTCAGCATCGGCAATTTTTTTGGAGACGGTAACCGTGTTGGCAAAGGGTGTGATGACCATGCAGCGCCCTGGCAGGTTGATTTCGCAGGAGAGCCGCGGGCCTTTGGTCGAAATAGGCTCCTTAAGGATTTGCACTAAGATGGGATGACGCTTGTCGAGCACCTGGTCAATTTTTCCGGTTTTGACGATGTCCTCTTCGAGTTTGAAGTTGTCCAACCGGTGGGTATGGATGCTGCCGTTCATGACGCCGAGCGTCCATTTCTGGAGTGAACGGAGTTTTGGACCCAAGTCGGTGTAATGCAAAAAAGCATCCTTGCGGTGTCCGATGTCCACGAAGGCGGCGTTCAGCCCGGGCATTTGCTTGCGGACTTTACCGACGAGGATGTCGCCGACCGAAAAAGTGCTGTTAATCTTCTGGTGATGAAGTTCGACGAGCTTCCCGTTTTCCAGCAACGCCATTTCAATGCCCGTTGGGGCAGCGTTGATAATGAGTTCTTTTTCCACGATGTAAAGACGGTTTTCACGCGGCCTCGCGGAAAGGGAAGACGCAAGCGCTGAAAAAGCCCGGTTAGCACGGCCTCCGCATCCAGGCATAAGCAGACCTCCGGTTCGTAGCTCCCGGTGCACGTATCCGAGAGGGCTGCGGGCAGTAATGCAGCGTTGCTGAATGCAGGGCACCAATGCCCTCGGCGAGCATACAAGATACATAGCCGTAATGCACGAGGGCAGGCTGCACCTCGCAAGAGGGCCGAAAAAGCGTCCAGTCAAAGCAGGCGTGAAGTGTTGGGCCAGAGGCTCGTGCGACGGAATGCAGCCACGAAGGCGTAAAGGAGAGGCTATGAGCCTGTTTCTTTTAGCAAGGGCGAGAAGCTGCACCAACTGGAGTGCAGCTTCTCATCCGCAGATGCGTTGGCATTTCGAAGAGACCTATGCTCTTCATGAGGCGAGAGGAGCACGCCTGCTCATGGGCCGGCCTAACGGTTCTTCTTCTTATGCCGGTTCTTGCGCAGGCGCTTTTTGCGTTTGTGGGTAGCGATTTTGTGACGTTTGCGTTTTCTTCCGCAAGGCATAGTGTTAAATTATGGGTGATTTAAAACGATGAAAAAATAGGTGAAACGCATTACTGGCATTTGTGGGCCAGTGCTGCGGCTTTATCAGATTGACCTGCATTTTCATAGGCTTTCAGAAGCAGACAGGGCGTATTAGGGTTTTCAGGTTCCAGTTCGAGTGCTTTTTCTAAGCGTTCGATGGCGCGTTCCCATTGGCCGGTTTTCAGGGCCAGGCGCCCTAAGGCGTTGTAAACAGCGGCACTTTGGGGGTATTGCTGCTCCAATTCGCGCAGCAGCTGCACGGCTTTCATAGGGTTATCGGCGGGCGGGTTCTCGGCATATACCAGGGCGATATTGACGCGGTGCTCGGGTAAGGTAGGCGCCAGAGAGGCGGCGCTCTCGAAGGCACGAATGGAGCGTTCGGCGTAATAGGTACGCAGGCGATTATCCGTTTCGCTTTGCAAGGCCTGGTAATAGGTGGCACCCGCGATAGACCACGCTGAGTCGCTACCTTCCGCTTCGGCAATTTGCTCGGCTACGGCGCCAGCTACCCCCCGATAGCCGCGAGCATACCACCACCCCGATAGTTCTTTGAGGCGTTCGATGCGCTCTATCTCGTTGGGAGCAGCACCTACGGATTGCTCCAGAACCACCAGCGCAGAGCGCTCTTCCGACGTCAAACGCGCCTTAGCACTTTCCACCAACTGATCAGCACTGGCCAGCTCTCCGCGAAGCGCTCGCGATTGTTCTTGAACCTTCAGTGCAGGCGGTGTTTTGGGCAGCCCAAAATACAACGCGATGAATACGATCCCTGCTGCTACTAATGCTACATAATGTGCTTTGCGCATCGCCATTTTCTACAGTCCTCCTTAATCTTCCTCCCCCTCATCCGACGGCAGCGAAGTAACGTTGTTTTTTACTTGCTCAACAAAAGATTTTGCCGGCTTGAATGCGGGTATGTAATGCTCTGGAATTTCCAGCGCCTTCCCCATCTTAATGTGGCGTCCTACCTTTTTCGCACGGCGCTTGATGACAAAACTGCCAAAACCGCGGACGTAAACGTTCTCGCCCGACTCCAAACTGCTTTTGATTTCCTTAAAAAGCGCTTCGAGTGTAACCAGAACATCTACTCTGGAAACTCCAGTCTTTTGTGAAATGGCGTTAACAAGGTCAGCCTTTCTCATGTTTTATCTTGTTGATTTTAAACGTGTTGTAGTGAAAAAGGAAGGGCTCCGAAAATGGGTCGGCAAAGTTCAGACAAATTTTCGCCAGCGCCAAAGCAATGACCCAGGTTTTTCTTCGAGGCTGAAAAAATTTAACGCCCAGGGCGTCGAAATCGGAAGGGAGGTGTCGCTATTGCTGAACTTTTCGGCAGCAAACTTACTGACTAACCGAATATAGCAAAGGCGTTTCGCAAAATACTTTCGACGGAATTTTGTCCGGCTAATTTTTCCCTACCTTTGGCGCTCCCAAAACCGTTGCCTTTGGCATTATTCGGACATCGTTTTTTTGACTTATGCTCTTATCCATGACTGGCTACGGCAGAGCCGTAGGAAATTACGGCGATAAAGTTATCTCCGTAGAAATACGTGCGTTAAACGCCAAAATTACCGATTTGAAACTGCGCTTTTTGGGCGACTACAAAGAAAAGGAATTGGAGCTTCGGCGCATCGTCATTGAACATGCAGAGCGCGGCAAACTCGACTTACTTATCGAGGTGCAAAGTGCGGATGGTGCCGCTGCCGTTAGCCTCAACGAGGCCCTGTTCCGCGGCTACTACCGCGAGATCAAGCGCCTGGCCGAAGAATTACAGTTATCACACGACGATATTTTGCCCGCGCTATTGCGCATCCCGAACGTCATCAACTCGTCTTCTTCAGAAATGGACGACGAGGAGTTTGAAGCCCTCTGTGGGGTAGTGCGTCAGGCATTGGACCACTTACGTGAGTATCGCCTTCAGGAAGGCAAGGCACTGAGTGCTGACCTGCGCTTGCGCGTCGAGAACATCCTGACGCTACTGCAAGAACTGCAACCTTACGAGCAGGAGCGCTTTACACGAATGCGAGAACGGCTACGCAACAATATGGAAGAGGTCTTCGGTAAGGAAAACTTAGACGCTAACCGATTCGAGCAAGAAATCCTGTACTATTTAGAAAAGATGGACCTCACCGAAGAAAAAGTACGCCTCGACCAGCATTGTCGCTACTTCCTGGAGCAATTGGAAGACCCTAAGCGCTCGGCCGGGCGCTCGCTCAACTTCATTAGCCAGGAAATGGGGCGCGAAATCAACACTTTAGGCGCCAAAGCCTACGACGCAAACATTCAGAAGATCGTCGTGCAGATGAAGGACGAACTGGAAAAAATCAAGGAGCAATTGGCCAACGTGCTCTAATGCTCCTGCATATCGGCGTAATAGACTAATTCCCACTCCCCATCGCTGCGGCGCATAAAGCGGCGCTCCAAGGCGTAGTTGGGCGCGGCTGCATAGGAGATGCGCTCGACGACATATTGTCCCTCTACGGTGTGCAGTTGCTGTTTGAACTCACCGGCACTGAAGTCCACGGCGCGCTGGAAATGCCAGTTTTCCCGCTCCCAATAGGTGGGTTTGCGCTTGAGCTCACCCTCCGAGGTCTCCTCGGTGGTCTGCCCCGGTAGCGGCCAGCTGATGTGTTGTATCTGAAAGAGACTATCGGCGTGAAACTGTTGGTAAAACGCCTGGAAGTCTGCCGGTACCGCGTCAGCAACCGGTAGGGTGGGAGAGGGCGGAGCGGAACGCTCGCGGCAAGCCGTGAACCACGACAGGAATGTCGCACTGAAAAGCAAGTAACGCATAAAAAGAGGGAGGAGGTTAGCCCAAATCGGCAAAGAAGCGGCGTACTTCAGTGGCATCTTTCGGTTTGATGCGCCCGGAGAGAATGAGTCGTATCTCGCGTCGGCGGGCCGCACTTTCATAAAGGGTTTGTTCTTCACTCGATAACGGCAAGACGGGCGGTATTTCAATGGGCGTTTTGCGCTCGTCGTCTAAAGCGACAAAAGTAAAATAGGCGTGATTGCAACGCCGCGGATTGTGCCCTTTAATGTCGCTGCTAAAGACCTCGACATATACCTCTAAGGAGGTGTTGAAGGCGCGCGTAACGGAAGCTTCAAGCGTAACAATTTCGCCCACGCGGATGGGCTTTTGAAAAGAAATGTGATCCACGGCCGCCGTTACTACGTGCGCCTCACAATGGCGGCCGGCGCAAATAGCGGCCGCAATGTCCATCCAGCGCATCAGATATCCGCCCATGAGGTTGCCCATGGGGTTGGTGTCGTTGGGCATGACCATTTCGGTCATCACCGTCCGACTTTCGGAGACCTTCTTCGGTTGTAAAGAGCGTCCTTCCATTCCGTTCAGGGTTAGATGGAGCGGGCGGCTTGCTGGCGTTGCTCCCAATAACGAGTTGCCCAGGCGTATCCGCCAAAGAGTGCTGCCGAATACAGCAGATCACCCAGCAGAGTGTTACCAAAAAACGGAAGGCCAGCTACATAGCAGGCCAGCAGACCTGCCGGTGTGTACGGATACATGCCGGAGGTGGCCCATACGCCAAAATTGGTGAGCAAAAAGAAGATGACCGACGCCGACAGGCTAGCCCTAACGACCTGGCCTACTTTCACCTCGCGATGCAGAAGCAGGCGCCCCAGCACAATGACAACGCCAAACGCTGCATATACCCACAGCGAGCCAAACCATACGAAATGCTCATAGAAATAACCATACACCACATTATTGATGTACAGGTCGCTCAAAAACAGCGACAGGAAAGTAACGGCAAAGGCCACCCACTGACGGCTGAACACCGAAGCGCCAAACAGCCCCACCGCGGCGATGGGCGTAAAGTTGTGAGGGTGCGGCAAAAGGCGCGTCAGAACGGCTAAAACAATGAGCGCCAGCGCTATGCGATATTTCATGCTATTCATTCAATGACGTGTGTTCTGTACATTTTCGGCGGCAAAGATAGACCGTTACCCTGGTACCGAGTGTGGTAGTGATGCCTTTTTCCTCTCCGGGTTTCTTCGACTTTGCCGGGTGCTGTTGTGCGTAACAAAGGCGTTTGCTGCTAACTCGGGTGCCTTTGTCTCATTTTTTCCCGGCCAAACGGCATAAACCGCCGAACCTTGCGAAGAAAACGTACACAAAGAAAGCATATTTACCCGGCTTATGAACCACCTTGCATCGCTTGCACTTTTGACCGCCTGGCTTATCGCGGCCGACGCCTCGCAGCTCCTGGCCCAGCCCGACCGCTGGCAGCAGCGCGTCAACTACGAAATGTTTATTGACATGGACGTCCAGAAGCACCAGTATCGCGGCACCCAACGGCTGGAGTACACCAACAATAGCCCTGACACGCTGACGCGGGTGTTTTATCACCTATATTTTAATGCCTTCCAGCCCGGCAGCATGATGGACGTGCGCAACCAGAACATCGAAGACCCTGACCATCGCCTCCGCCGCATTGCCAACCTGCTGCCGGAAGAGCAGGGCTGGATTAAAGTAAAAAAACTAACCCTCAATGGAAAACCCACCCGCTTTGAAACTGTGGAAACCATCCTGGAAGTGGACCTGCCCGAACCTATCCTGCCCAACAGCACCGCCGTGCTGGAAATGGAATGGGACGCCCAGGTACCCATTCAAATACGCCGCTCCGGGCGCTTCAACAGCGAGGGCATTGACTACTCCATGACGCAGTGGTACCCCAAGCTCTGCGAATACGACTATCAGGGTTGGCACGCCAATCCTTACATCGGCCGCGAGTTCTATGGCGTCTGGGGCGACTACGATGTGAAAATTCGCATCGCCAAAAACTACATCGTGGCTGCCGGCGGCTATCTGCAAAACCCGCTCGAGGTGGGCTATGGCTACGAGCCGGAAGGTGCTGAGGTGAAGCGACCCGCTGGCGACAAGCTGACCTGGCACTTTAAAGCACCCAACGTGCACGACTTTGCCTGGGCCGCCGACCCCGACTACACGCACGCTAAGATTACCGCCGCTGACGGCACCATCATGCGCTTCTTTTGGCAGCGCGGACGCGGCTACGACGAAGCCTGGGAAGCCCTGCCCGCCATCATGAGCCGCGCCCGCACCATCATGAACGAACGCTTCGGCCCTTACCCGTACGGTGAGTACAGCTTCATCCAGGGCGGCGACGGCGGCATGGAATACCCCATGGCCACCCTCATCACCGGCAAACGCTCGCTCGCCAGCCTGGTTGGTGTAAGCATCCACGAGCAAATGCACACCTGGTACCAGATGCTCTTGGGCACCAACGAAAGCCTGCACGCCTGGATGGACGAAGGCTTCACCGTTTATGGCTCCACCGTTGTAGAAGAGCAATTGGCCGCCGAAGGGTTGCTGGGCAAGCGAAAACCTGCTGAATTCCCCTTCCAGAGCTCCTACTCTTCTTATTTCATGCTGGTAAAAGCCGGCAAAGAGGAACCACTGACCACCCATGCCGACCGTTACCACACCAACTTCGCTTACAGCATCGGCGCTTATTCAAAGGGATGTGTCTTCTTGCACCAACTGGAATACGTCATCGGAAAAGAAAACCTGGCCGCCGGCCTGCTGTGCTATTTCGACCTGTGGAAGTTCAAACACCCCAACCCGAACGATTTCATCCGCGTCATGGAAAAGCAAAGCGGCCTGGAATTGGACTGGTATAAAGAGGACTTTGTGCACACCACGAACTATGTGGACTACGCCATTGACTCCGTCGCCGAAGAAGGGCGCAAAAACACCCGCGTCTTTATCGGGCGCAAAGGGGCTATGGCCATGCCTTTGGACATTCTGGTTACGTACACCAACGGGAAGCAGGAGCTGTTTTACGCCCCTTTGGAGAGCCAGCGCGGCATTAAGCCGCCCGAGTCTGAGGTAAAGCGCACCGTGTTGCCGCGCCATCGGTGGGTGGAGCCGACGTACACCTTTTTAATATCAGAGCCGCTCAGCCGCATTGCCTCCATCGAAATTGACCCCACGCGCCGTATGGCAGACATCGAGGTCTCCGACAATGTCTGGAAGCCGTCGAAGTAATGGCTCCTTTAGCGTCTCATGTGCTGAAGATAAAGGGTAGCCCTGAAACGCGCGAGGCGATGACCGACGGGGTCATCGCCTCGCATTGTTCAGGCATTCAAGAGCGCATCAAGCGCGCTGTTCAGTTGGCGATAGAGATGCCATTCTCGGCCAGGATTTGCCGGGCGCGCTCGAGAATGGTCGTGTCTTCCAGATGAACGATACCGCCATTAGGGCCGGGCTCGAGGTGCCACTCGACGATTTGACCGTCTTTGTAGTTGTGTGCCCCGAAGTAGTTGCGCACCGTCTGCTCGTCGAGGTTAAGTTCTTGAGCGATGCGAGCAATGCTCCCATGCGGTAAGGCGTGCTTGATGCGGCGAAGCTCTTCGAATGTGATATTCATAGCTACCGTAAGTTTTGGTGAGAAAATACATGCAAGATACCCAAAACGCAGCGTCTTGCGGTATCGCGCCTGAAGGTATGGCGTTTGCGAAAATTCAAAAAAACTTAATGGCAAAAATTTTTTCACTCCGGTTGGGCTTTTGTTGAGGTGCTACCTTTGCGGCACTCTGCCCGGCGTCTCCTACCCAGCATGCGGCTACACGTCGTCTCTTTTGATATTCCGTGGCCGGCCAACTACGGCGGGGTTATGGCGGTTTTTTACCAGTTGCGGGCGCTACATCGGGCTGGTGCTCAGGTGGTTTTCCATTGCTTTCAGTACGGGGGGCGAGTGCCGCAAGCCGTTTTAAATCAGTACTGTGAGCGGGTGTATTACTATGTGCGTTCGCGGTCGATATGGCATCAATGGAGCGCTGAGCCGTTCATTGTACGCACGCGCAAGCATCCAGTGCTGCTGGAGCGTCTGCTCGAAGACAATGCGCCCATCCTGTTTGAAGGCTTGCACACGGCGGGCTGGCTGGGACATCCTGCCTTGCGAGACCGCCGGAAGGTGTTGCGCATGCATAACATCGAATGGCAGTACTACGCGCAGCTGGTGCATTCGTCTGCTTCTCTGGCACAGCGGTTGTATTTCTGGATAGAAAGCAGGCGACTAAAGCGCGCAGAGAAGCAACTGCTGCCTTTTGCCCATGACCTTTTGGCCTTATCGCCTTCGGAGCGCGACTACTTTGCTCAGAATTATCCGGTGCGGGCACACTACCTGCCCGTTTTTCACCCTTACGAACAGGTCTGCGGTTTGCCGGGGCGAGGCGACTATGTGCTTTTCCACGGCAAGCTGAGCGTGCCTGACAACGAACGCGCTGCTTTATGGCTGCTGGAGGAGGTTTTTGCGTACCTGCCCAATGTGCCGTTTGTGGTAGCTGGCATGGCACCCTCAAAGCGCTTGCGCGCAGCCATTGCCCGCCGGCCCAATGCCGCGCTGGTGGCTGACCCAGACGAAGCGCGTATGGACGTGCTCATCCAGCAAGCACAGGCGCATGTGTTGGTCTCCTTCCAATCGTCGGGCGTTAAGCTCAAACTGCTCAGTGCGCTCTTTCGGGGACGGCATTGTATCGCCAACCATCACGCGCTCGCCGGCACGGAACTGCACGCGCTGTGTCGCATTGCCAGCGATGCCCGGGAAATGCGCCTGGCCGTGCAGGCGACTTGGGAGACGCCATTCACGGAGGCTGACCTGGAGCAACGACAGCGCGTGCTGGAGCAACAGTATTCCAACTCGACCAATGCGCAACGTCTGCTGACTATTCTCGCCGGAGGCGATGAACTTTCCACCGTTCCCTAAGTTTAGAAGAGCACCAAACATCGTACGGTTCTATTCCAACAATATGGCTTTGTTAGAAAACATCCTTCGCCACGAACGCCTCAGCCCAACCCATCAGCGTATTGCCGAAAAAGTGCTCAATGGCGAGCGCATCACACCGGAGGAAGGCCTGTATCTTTACGAGCACGGCGAGCTGGCGTTTGTGGGCGCCTTGGCCAACCACATCCGCGAGCGCAAGCACGGGCACAATACCTATTTTAATCGGAACTTCCACATCGAGCCGACAAACCTGTGCGTCTATGATTGCAAGTTTTGCTCGTACTCGCGCCTCATCAAGCAGCGCAGCGACGCCGACGCCTGGGCCTACACCATGGAGGAAATGCTCGACATCGTGCGTCGCTACGACGACCAGCCCGTTACTGAAGTGCACATCGTGGGCGGGGTGTTGCCACAGTACGATGTGCCGTTTTACCAGGAGCTGTTCCGGCGCATTAAAGCGCATCGGCCTGAGCTGCACATCAAGGCGCTGACACCGGTGGAGTATCACTACATTTTCAAAAAAGCCAAAATTAGCTACGAAGAGGGCATGCGCTTGATGAAAGAGGCGGGCTTAGACAGTCTGCCCGGAGGCGGGGCTGAAATTTTCCATCCTGAAATTCGCGAGCAAATCGCCGCTGACAAATGCACGGCTGAGCAGTGGCTTCGTATCCATGAAATCTGGCACCAGATGGGAGGGCGCTCTAACGCCACCATGCTGTATGGGCACATCGAACAATACTGGCACCGCATTGACCACATGGAGCACTTGCGACAACTGCAAGACCGAACGGGCGGTTTCCAGACCTTTATCCCGCTCAAGTTCCGCAACCAGCACAACCAGATGAGCCACGTGCCCGAAAGCACTGCCGTAGAAGACTTGCGTAACTACGCCATAGCCCGCGTTTACTTAGACAACTTTGACCACATCAAGGCCTACTGGCCTATGATTGGGCGCACGCTGGCCCAAATGTCGCTGGCCTTCGGCGTGGACGATATTGATGGTACCATTGACGATACCACAAAAATCTACTCCATGGCAGGCGCCGAAGAGCAACACCCAGCCCTTACAACTCAACAATTGGTGGACCTTATCCGCCGCGTAGGCCGCCGCCCTATCGAGCGCGACACGCTCTACAACGTAGTGCGCGACTATACCGATGTTGTCTTTGAAGAAGACAAAAACTGGCGTGGATATGTGGAACTGCCTGTTGTAAATGCTTGAAATGCTCTATCTCATCCGCTTTCAGCTCTTCTGCTTGTATGCGCCTTTCCGTCGTCAGTTACCTGAATACCAAACCCTTTATTTACGGGCTTTTCCGCAGTTCGCTGTCCGACCAGATAGAATTGAGTTTAGACATCCCTTCGATGTGCGCGCAAAAGCTGTTGCGCGAAGAGGTTGACCTGGCTCTCACGCCGGTGGCCGTCATCCCCGACCTGCCGGAGGCCCATCTGGTTTCTGACTTTTGCATTGGTGCCACAGGGGCTGTGCAGACGGTGTGCATCTTTTCCGAAAAGCCTATTGGCGAGGTGCGGCGCTTGCTGCTGGACTTCCATTCGCGCACCTCTGTGGCTCTTGCACCTATCCTTTGTCGCGAGTACTGGGGCGTCGAGCCGGAATTAGTGCCCGCTTATGACGGCTACGAGCAACACATCAGCGGCGATACCGCCGGCCTGGTTATTGGCGACCGAGCCATTGGCATGGAAAAACGCTTTCCTTACACTTACGACTTGGGCCAGGCGTGGAAAGACTGGACGGGGCTGCCGTTCGTCTTTGCCGCATGGGTCAGCACGCGCCCGCTTCCCGACGACTTTGTGCGCCGCTTCAACGAGGCCCTAGCCGACGGCATCGCTCAGATACCCCAACTCGTCAAAATTTTGCCCACCCTCCCGGGCTTTGACCTAGAGGCCTACTTCCGACAAAATATTAGCTATGACTTAGACGAAGCCAAATGGCTGGGGCTGCAACGCTTTCTCAGCTACCTGCCCGGCCAAGGGCACACCTTGCTGGTTCACAGGAGATTTGAACACCCGGCCATTCCGGGCACTTAGCCTCAACCATTTGCCCGATGGGCAAAACTTACTTTACCATCAGGTGTTTAAAAAGGAAAAATGGCGCAATACACGCAAACATGAAAACGCTAACCGCCTGGCTGCTTCCTCTTTTTCTGCTCACAGCCTGCCCACAACCGTCGGCACAAAAACAAAAAGAGCGACCTATGTCAAAAAATGACCCAACCGCAGCTACGCCCTCTTCCGAAGGAACTCCGGACGCCGTTGAAATAGCCACGCTCGGCGGCGGGTGTTTCTGGTGTATTGAGGCAGTCTATCAGGAAATGAAAGGTGTTTTGAAGGTGGAAAGCGGATACGCCGGTGGCCATGTGCCCAATCCGACCTATCGCGAGGTGTGTACGGGCACGACGGGCCATGCCGAAGTGGTGCAAATCACGTATGACCCTTCTGTAACTTCCTATGCCGATATCCTGGAAGTCTTCTTTACGGTGCATGACCCTACGACCCTCAACCGACAGGGCAACGACGTAGGTACCCAGTACCGCTCGGTTATCTTTTATCACAATGACGAGCAAAAACGCATTGCAGAGGCCGCTAAAAAGGCCGCTACTTCCCTGTGGCCCAAACCCATCGTAACGGAAATTGCACCACTCGACCGCTTCTACAAAGCAGAGGACTATCACCAGAATTATTACCGGGACAATCCCTCTCAGCCCTATTGCATTTATGTGGTAGGGCCGAAAGTCGAGAAGTTCCGACAAAAGTTTCGCGACCGTTTGAAGCAGTGAGTTTAACTTTGTCCAACTTTCGTTCAGATGGCGAACCCGATAGTATGTATATGCGTAATGATACCAAAGCAGAATTGCTCCAGCGCATCGAGGAGGCCCTGCGCGCCGTGCGCCCTCACCTGAATGCCGACGGCGGCGACGTAGAGGTGGTGGACCTGACTGACGACATGTACGTGCATGTGCGCTGGACGGGCATGTGCCGCTCGTGCGCTATGTCGGAGATGACGCTGCGCGCTGGCATTGCGGAGGCCATTCGAGGGAAGATACCGGAAATCGTGGGGGTAAAAGCCGTGAATTAAGAGAGCACCCTGTGGAGCAAGACTGTATGCGCTGAATGCAAAGGGTGAAGCGCCCCCAGAAAAATCCGACGTGCTCTTTGGAAAGAGCATCCACTAATTGAAAACACAAGGCGCTGGGCCTACCACCAGCGTCCTGAAAAAACGCTGCCGCCGAAAGACCACGGCTCGAGGCCAAACGGCGGGCAGCGTTGCATAAAAGCGGCTAAATGTCCGGTTTATAAGGCGGCGCATCACTTCTCGATGCGAACGCACACTCCTGCAAATATATGCTTTCCGGGAAATGCGGAACCCGCTTTTTCAGAGGGTATTTTTCTGCATCTGTACGGGCTGCGCAATACCATACCAGCGTGTGCCAATGGCGCAAAGGGTAAAATCTTGTAGGAGACAGTGGGTAAATGAGCGGTTCATGCGCGGTTTCACTTACTTTTGCCCATCTGCTCACTTACTGTTTCATGTGTTATGCACAAAAGACTGCTCTCTGCTTTTGCTTTGTGTCTTTTGCTGGCATCGTTTCTCGATGCGCAGAAGATGGTTTCAGCCCAATTTTTGGGCAGCCGTACCCGTGCGCAGATTGCTGCGCAGTTCAACAACCCCTTAGTGCAGTATGACGCGCGCTTCTACCGGGTCATTTACACCACTAAAAACACCGCCGGCCAGCCCGACACGGTGTCGGGGCTTATCGTTGTGCCGCAAGATCCTGCGCGCATTTTTCCGCGCTTAGTGTATCAGCATGGCACCTCTTCGACGCGCACGGATGTGCCGTCGTTTAACGTGCTGACGGGCGGCGAAGGAACGTTGGGTTTGCTCTTTGCCGGCATGGGCTTCCTGACCTTCATGCCCGATTATCTGGGCTTAGGCGTAGCCAAAGGCTTTCATCCTTACGTACATGCCGCCTCGGAGTCCTGGGTGGCTGCGGACATGCTGCGCGCGTTGCCAGATTTCATGGCCTACTACGGCCCTGGGCTACATGTGAATAGTCAGCTGTTCGTAACCGGCTATTCGCAAGGCGGTCATGCCTCTATGGCTTTCCAGCGCGATGTGGAAGGGCCCTGGAAAAACGAGTTCAAAATGACGGCAGCCAGCCACATGTCAGGGCCCTACAGCATCGGTGAGGTTATGCGCGGGCTGGTGCTGTCCGACGATATCTACTTCTATCCGTCCTATATTCCCCATACCTTAATCTCCTATCAGAATGTTTACGGCAACCTGTTTAACTTCGTGCAGGAGGTGTTCCGCGAGCCTTATGCCACGCTTATCAGCCAGCATTATAGCGGGAACATAAACCTTATTCAGCTGAACTCGCAGCTGATTAACCTGCTGACGCAAAACGAGGGTGCCTGCCGGCCGGTACGCATGTTGCATCCGCAACTGGTACAGGAAGTCAAAGCCGACGATGGGCACCCGGTCAACGTCGCCCTACGCGACAACAACGTGTATCCATGGGCGCCTCAGGTGCCCACGCGCATTTATTACTGCATGGCCGACGACCAGGTGCCGTTCCAGAACAGCATCGTTGCCCGCGACACCATGCTGGCCCGAGGCGCTGCTGACCTTCAAGTGATTGACGTTAATTCCAACGCCGACCACGGTGGTTGTGTCTCGCCGGCGTTGCTCAACACTGTCCTTTTCTTCCTGACTTATCGGGATGTGGGCTTTGTGAGCAACACTCAGGAGCCTTACGCCATAGCGCCGCTTCAGTTACAGCCTAACCCAACGAACGGTGCCGTATGGTTGATGGACCTGCCCGGCGAAGGACAGGTGCAGGTCTTCGACATCAGCGGGCGTCTGCGCCAAGACCTTTCCGGCATCGCCGACCGCAACTATCGGCTCAACCTTTCGACCTTAGAAAACGGCGTGTATCTGGTTCGCTTCCTCTCCGAAGGTCGTCTGTGGCAAAGTAAGGTGGTGCTGCACCGATAATATTCTTACCTCCTCGTTGGCACAAGGGCTTTATTGCCGTGCCAGCGAGGAGCTTCATCCGTGCTCATGGGGAGTTTGCATATCCTTTGCCAGGGGGATATTTTCTCATTAAAACTCGTTATGTCTATGCTTTTGCGTACCCTCCCCATCGCCGCCCTGTTGGCCTGTGCTTCCTCGCTGTTATGCGCGCAGAAACTTATTCAAGTTCAACCGTTGGGCGGCCGCACGCGCGCGCAAATTGCCGATCAGTTCAAGCAGCCGCTCGTAGCTTACAGTGTGCAGTGTTTCCGGCTTGTCTATACGACGCGGAATACTTCAGGCCAGCCCGATACAGTCTCAGGTCTGGTGGCCATACCGGTAGATTCATCGCGTGTTTTCCCCCGCCTGCTCTATCAGCACGGTACGGCCACTACAAAAACGGGCGTTCCCTCTTTTGACGTCTTCACCGGAGGCGAGGGTGAGCGGGCGCTGCTTTTTGCCGGTATGGGCTTTGTTACCCTGATGCCAGATTACCTGGGGCTGGGCGTGGCCAAGGGCTTTCATCCCTACGTACATGCTGCCTCAGAAGCCTGGGTAGCTGCTGATATGTTGCGTGCTTTGCCGGCCTTTGCTCAGCAGTATGGTGTGCACACGCACGACCAGCTGTTTGTAACGGGCTATTCGCAAGGTGGGCATGCTGCAATGGCTTTCCATCGCGACGCTGAAATGCTGTGGAGCCACGAGTTTTCAGTAACTGCCTCTGCGCCGCTTTCCGGGCCTTACAGCACCGGAGAGGTCATGCGCGACCTGGTGCTTTCCGACAAAGTTTACATGTATCCGGGCTACATCCCCAACACCCTCATCAGCTATCAGGGCGTTTACGGTAACCTCTATGCTTCGTTTCAGGAGGTTTTCCGCGACCAGTACATTGGCGATATCACGGAGTTCAAAAACGACAAGATCTCCCTTCTGGAATTGCAGGTGCGTTTAGTGGCCAAACTTATCTGGCACGAATTGGCCTGTCGCCCGCGGCGTCTGTTCCGAAACGAGTACATTCAAGCCGTCATAACTGACCCTCAACATCCACTCAACGTAGCCTTGCGCGACAACAACGTCTATGCCTGGGCGCCCAAAGCACCTGTGCGTCTATATTACTGCACCGACGACGATCAGGTGCCCTATCAGAACAGTATCGTAGCCCGCGACTCCATGCTTGCTCGCGGCGCAAAGGATGTGCGCGCTCAGGACGTCAAGCCGAATGCCAACCACAGCCAGTGTGCGCAGCCGGCAATTGACAGCGCGCTGGCGTTCTTTCTTACCTATCGCTACATTGGCTCTGTTACGCCCAGCCACGAGACCTATGTGCAACCGCTTATACTATATCCCAATCCCACTGCCGGGCCTCTATGGCTGCATCACTTACCTGGCCCAGGGCGCGTAGAAGTGTTCGGGCCTAATGGGCGTCTGTATCGTTCTGCCGATGTGGATATGGATGGAGGCTATTTCCTGGACCTGTCGGTGCTTCACAGTGGCTTATATGTAGTGCGCTTTACTGCTGAAGATCAGGTGTGGCAGAGCAGGGTAGTGGTGCAGCGTTAGGCCGTTGGAGGAGGTGCGCTTCCGTTTAATTTCATCAATTACCAACGTACCCGAGACAGGGAACGTGAGTAGTCGCCCATTCAGGAGCCAAGCGCGTCAGCACGTCCCAGCGCTGTTCTGCCCGGCGAAAATAATCTCTGGCTTGTGCCGTATCTTTTAGATAGTCTTGGTGAAGCCTGGCGAGTTTTTCATATGAGAGCGCCAGTCCATTGGCGTACATCGTTTTCGCCGGAAACGTCGAATGGAGCTCCGCTGAAATCGGTGCTTTTGTCGCAGCCTTTGTATCCATAGAGCAGGATATGTCGGTCGTCGACAGGCTTATGCCGTAGTTTGTTGGCTAATTTCTGACGCACTTTGACTCCTCGCGCAGTAAGAGTCTCTCGGAAAAACTCCAATTCATCTAACTCCAGCGGCTCTTTGCACAGGGCGGCGTATATCTTTTCTAATTTTTCTGCCTTTTCTATACATATATAAAAAATCGGTTTACTGGCAAAGAAAACATGAGGCGGCTGGCAGGGGCCTACTAATGATAGATAATGGTGGCACTCACTGCAGTTCCATCACCTCCACTCCCAGCAGCCCGCGCCGCACGGGCAGCAATATGGTATCGCCAGGTTGGGTAAGCGGAAAATAAGGCTGGCTTTTGTATTGAAAGCGACGCAAGCGCCCGCCGTCCCGGACGACGAGACGGTAGCCGCTGGCCTCAATGGGCCGATAGCGCAGCCAACCATAGGCCGAGGCTACATAGGGTGCTTCGGCCACAAACTCGAACGGACGATGCTCCACCGTACCGCCAGCGCGATTGAGGCGGCTGGCAAAAAGCGGCATGAAGAGTGGAATGAAAAAAACGATAAGTAAAACCTCCGGCACGTGATTGGCCCAGGGCATCAGGTGCCGACGCAAAGCATACAACAGGGCGGCGGCTAAGAGAAAGCCAAACAGAAATGCCCCCAGCACTAAGCGGCTGACCTGCAGGGTATTGGTGAACACTGGATACTCGCGCGTGTACAGCCAGATAAGGCCAAACAGCACAGCGACAGCTGTAATAGCACCTAAGCGCTCGCGCCAAGAAAGTTCGTTCATAGGTGGCGGCCAAACTCGTTTGGCTGCCCAAAAATAAACCAGTCTTTTGATTAGAGGGGTCAGGAAACCTGTAGAAAGAAGGCGTTCTGTCAACCAAAAAAGCCCTGCCGCACAAGCGTTGCGGCAGGGCTGGGAGGAGATGTTCGATCGTTGGTTTGTTTTCTTCTATGCGCCTTCTAAGGCCGCTGCACCGCCGACGATTTCGGTCAGTTCGGTTGTGATGGCCTCTTGGCGGGCTTTGTTGTAGCTGATGCGCAGTTCTTTGAGCAGTTCTTCGGCGTTTTCGGTAGCCTTGTCCATAGCCGTCATGCGGGCGCCGTGTTCGCTAGCGTGGGTGTCGAGCAGGGTTTTGTGGAACTGCAGTTGCAGGATGCTGGGCACTAGCGTTTCCAACAGTTGTTGTTTGTCTGGCTCGAAGATGTAATCAGCACGCTTCTTCGGGCCTTCGGCGGAGGCCATTTTGGGCACCGGAAGCCATTGCTCTACCGTTGGGTATTGCGTAGCGGCATTCTTGAAGCGCCCGTAAACGATGTCAATGGCGTCGTATTGGCCCGCCAGAAACGCATCCATGAGCGTGCGCGCTATGGCGCTGGTATGCTCGTAGGTCAGGTGGTTAAAGAGGTCTATGTGGTCAGTGTTGAACGACATGTCGCGGTAACGACGACGGAAGTAGTCGTAACCTTTCTTGCCGATAAACATCACCGACACCCGACCTGCCTGGCGCTGTTGGGCGTATTTGGCCTGGATATGCGCGATGGCCTCCTTGTTGATGTTGGTGTTGAAGGCGCCGCACAGGCCGCGGTTCGACGTAACGACGACGACCAGGACATTTTTCACCTCGCGCTCCTTGCCAAAGGCCGTTGTCGCGTCGCCGTCCAAATTGGACAGAATGTTGGACAGCATGCGATTGAGGCGGTTAGCATACGGGCGCATCTGCACGATGGCCGCCTGGGCTTTGCGCAGTTTGGCTGCCGAGACCATTTTCATGGCCTTGGTGATCTGCTGCGTAGAGATGATAGACTTAATGCGCTCGCGAACTTCTTTGAGTCCTCTTGCCATGAGCTAAAGGGTTGTATGAGCGCTGGCCCTGAGGCGTCAGCGTATGCTACAGGGCCAGCGTCGCGCTTACTTTTTGTATTGTGCGGTCAATTTGGCGGCTAGTTGGCGTACCTTTTCCAAGCTAGTCTCTTCTAATTTGCCTTTGCGGAATTCTTCCAGTACGTCGGGCAGTTGTTGCTCCATTTCCATGAGGAAGACGTCCTCGAATTCGCGCACTTTGTCGAGGGGTACGTCGCGCAGGAGGTTGTTGGTGCCCAAGTAGATGATGGCGATTTGCTTTTCTACCGGCATAGGGCTGTACTGCGGCTGCTTGAGGATTTCCACGTTTCGAGCGCCTTTAGCCAGGATAGCCTGGGTGGCAGCGTCGAGGTCGGAGCCGAATTTGGCGAATGCCTCCAACTCGCGGTATTGTGCCTGGTCGAGCTTGAGCGTACCGGCCACCTTTTTCATGGATTTGATCTGAGCGTTACCACCCACGCGGCTCACCGAGATACCCACATTGATGGCCGGGCGGATACCAGCGTTGAAGAGGTTCGACTCTAAGAAGATCTGCCCGTCCGTGATGGAGATAACGTTTGTCGGGATGTAGGCCGATACGTCGCCTGCCTGTGTTTCGATGAGTGGGAGTGCCGTTAGCGAGCCGCCGCCTTTTATGAGGCCGGCTTTGACGAGGCTGGGTGGAAGGTCGTTCATCTGGCGCGCTACGTTGTCGTCGTCAATAATTTTAGCGGCGCGCTCCAGCAGGCGGCTGTGCAGGTAGAACACATCACCCGGGTAAGCTTCGCGGCCCGGCGGACGGCGCAACAGCAGCGATACCTCGCGATAGGCTACGGCCTGCTTCGACAGGTCGTCGTAAATGATGAGGGCCGGACGACCCGTGTCGCGGAAGTACTCGCCAATGGCGGCACCGGCAAACGGCGCATAGAACTGTAGAGGTGCAGGGTCGGATGCCGAAGCCGACACAATAACCGTGTAAGGCATAGCGCCGTATTCTTCCAACGTGCGCGCGATTTGGGCAACCGTGGAGGCCTTTTGCCCGCAGGCGACGTAGATACAGTACACCGGCTCGCCGCGCTCATAGAACTCTTTTTGGTTGATAATGGTGTCAATAGCAATGGCCGACTTACCCGTCTGGCGGTCGCCAATGATCAGCTCGCGCTGGCCGCGGCCAATCGGGATCATGGCGTCAATGGCCTTGATGCCCGTCTGGAGCGGTTCGTTTACCGGACGGCGATAGATGACGCCCGGCGCTTTGCGCTCCAGAGGCATTTCGTATTTCTGACCGCTGATTGGCCCTTTTCCATCAATAGGCTGGCCCAAAGGGTTGACTACTCGGCCCAAAAAGCCTTCGCCCACTTCAATAGAGGCGATTTTGCCCGTGCGTTTGACTAAAGAGCCTTCATGAATGCCCGCCGACGAGCCCATGAGCACGACGCCCACGTTGTCCTCCTCCAAGTTGAGCACGATGGCCTGCGTGCCGTTCTCAAATTCTACCAACTCGCCTGATTGAGCGCGGTTAAGGCCATACACGCGGGCAATGCCGTCGCCCACCTGGAGCACCGTACCTACTTCCTCCAGTTGCGTATCGGTGTCGAAGCCAGACAGGTGCTGTTTGAGTATTGCCGAGATTTCTTCCGGTCGGATGTCTGCCATATTGTTCTGAATGAGTGTTTGAAAGAAAAAAAATGGGCGCTTAAAACTCCCTGACGTATTGATTTTTGCTGAATTCTGCTTTCAAAGCAGCCAATCGGCTGGCCAAACTGGCGTCGTAGCGTTTGTCGTCGAACTCCAGAACAAAGCCACCGATGAGCGAAGGGTCTATCTGGGTGGTAATTTCGAGGTTTTCATTCGCCAGCCCGCTGGCCTGGATGCGTTGTTTGATTTGTGCCACCACAGCATCGGACAGCGGTGCCGCACTGGTGATGCGCACCGAAGTAATCCGCTGAATGACTCTATACTGATGGAAAAACTCCCGCGTGATTTCGGGCAGATATGCCTCGCGGCCTTTCCGAATGAGCAACTGCAGATACCCCAACGTGAGCGCGCTGACCTTACCTTCAAAAAGTGCTTTAACAACGGCCAGTTTTTTATCCGCTGCTACGATAGGGCTTTTCATCAGCAGGTGAAGGTCGCGATTTTGAAGCGCTTGTTCTAGCAGCTGCATATCGCTATATACGGCCTGCAGTTCGCCGCGTTCGACGGCTAAGGCAATCAGCGACTTGGTGTAGCGCGCGGCAATTCGATGGTTCGACATAGCGGTTCTGGGCTGGATTTTAATTCAGGCGCATTTGCTCGGCCAGCTGGCGTGCATAGGCCTCCTGTTCGGCCTTGTTGCTCAGCTCGCGCTGCAAGAGTTTTTCGGCAATTTCTACGGCCATTTGGCCTGCCGCATTTCTCAGCTCCACCAGTGCGGCCATTTTCTGGTTTTCGATGTCGTGCAGCGCGCTTTCTACCTTCCGTCGATATTCGGCGTTGGCGCGCTCTTTCGCTTCGGCCAGAATTTGTTCCTTGGCTTCTTTGGCGTCCTTCAACATCTTAGCGCGCTCTTCACGAGCTTCGGCCAGCAATTTCTCGTTCTCGGCCTGCAGGGCAGCCATCTCTTCGCGGGCTTTCTTCGCCTCATCCAAAGCGTCCTGGATGTCTTGCTCGCGTTTCTTGAGCGCATTCACGATGGGCTTGAAGGCAAAACGCGCCACTAACGTCCAGAAAATGAGAAAAATAAGGACAGTCCAGAACAGCAAGCCGGGTTCGGGCTTAATGACGGAAAAATCTCCTAAGAGAAGCATACAAGCGATGTGGGTTTGACTACTTTTTTATGAAAGCACACACCTAAATAAGGCGTGAGGCAAATGGTCTGGAAAAAATCCGGGTCATTGCGTCGCCAATCGCTTCGCGCCGACCCGGGAAGTGCGTCTCTTTTAGGCGGGAGCTTTCACGAAGAAAGCCAACACCATGGCAACCAACGCAGCGCCTTCTACTAAGGCAGCCGTCAGAATCATGCTGGCGCGGATGTCGCCCACAGCCTCGGGCTGACGAGCGATGGACTCCATGGCCTTGCCACCAATCTGACCAATACCAATGCCGGCTCCAATTACGGCGATGCCGGCGCCAATTGCTGCATACATGCGGTAAAACTATTTAATAGATGAATAATTTGCCATCAATGGTGATGCGGTTCTTCAACGGCCGTACCGATGTAAACCGCTGACAACATGGTGAAAATGAATGCCTGAAGGAAGGCCACCAGCAGTTCGAGCGTCATCATGAAAAGCGTCATCGGCACCGAAGCCAGAATGCCGGAGATGGAACCGCTCAGGCTTTCTCCGCCTTTGCCAAAAATGAAGATAAGCCCCACGAAGCTCACAATCACGATGTGCCCTGCTGTAATGTTGGCAAACAAACGGAGCAGCAAAGTGAAGGGGCGCAAGAACAAGCCCAGAATTTCGATGGGTGTCAGTATTAAAATTTTGAGCACTGCGGGCACACCGGGCATCCAAAGCGTGTGCTCCCAGAAGTGCTTATTGGCGCTGAGCGTCGAAATCAGAAAGGTAAACACCGCCAGCACCAGCGTAACCGAAATGTTGCCCGTAACGTTGGCACCGCCCGGGAAGATGGGTATCTGACCTATCAGGTTGAGACCCAGAATAAAAAAGAAGATAGCCAGCAAGTAGGGCAGGTACTTTTCGTATTTCGGGCCAATGTTGGGCTTGGCCACCTCGTCACGGATGAAAACAATGAACGGCTCCAAGAAATTTTGAAGACCCTTGGGTGCCTGCCCCTGGCGCTTCACTGCAGAGCGCGCCGCTGCACGCAAAAGCAAAAACAGCAGCAGCGCCGTCAGCAGCATTGTAAATACGTTGCGCGTAATAGAGAAATCGTAAAACGACGTGATGCCGCCGCCCATGAGGCCACCGTCAAAGGTTGTTTTGGCGTCCAACGGCTCGCATTGCCCATTGATAATAGCGTAGTAAGCCGTCTTTTTCTTGCCGTCGGGAGTTTCTATCTCTTTGTGCGTGTAGTCGCTTATCGGGAACGAACCTTGTGCGTACTGCGGATTGGTCAGGCGCATAATGTTGCCGTGCACCAATACGTAACCGTCCTGAGAGCGCGTGCCGTTGCCGTGATGGTGGGCGTCGAAGGCAGCTGTTGTGGTGAATTTCCACCCATAGCCCGGAGCGTAAAGAATACACGGTAGGTGCACGTAAAGGTCGCCGACGATGTGGATAGCGTTGGCGTCGGCAATGTGGTGCAGGGCGGCCTCTCCGGCGTCAAAGGGGCGCTCTTCGTTGACCGAATGGCCGCAGTCAGCATGGTGCGCGCCGTCGTGCTCTTGTTGCACATGAGCAACGCCTTTGTCGTGTTGATGGTGCGAGTGATGCTCCTCTTGTGCCAGCGCGCTGATACTTAATGCACTAAAAACCAGAACAATCCAAAAGGGACGAAAAAACATCATATTTGTCTGGGAGAAGGCTCCGATAAAATCGGCGGCAAAAGTACAACGGCGTTTTGGTTTCAAAAACCGCGCAGATTTATTTTTCAAAAAATAATGAGGAAAGTTCAGTCTCCGCGCTTTTCATCCGAAATTATATTCGGAGTGTCTGGCCTGATGTTTGGCTTTGGCCGAGCTGCAGTGCCCGAAAGGTTTGTTAAAAAAAAGGTTAAGCGGGTATTCCGGTGTAATCGGCTAAGCGTCTGTGCGTCTATGAGGTGTTTCACCAAAATATGCGTTTCATTATGACAAAGAAAAGTTTCTGGATAACAGCCTTCGCCCTTTTGCTGGCGTGGGCGGTCAGCGCACAGGCGGACCGACGCCCTGGTGCTGATGGGCAGAAAGAGCGCGCTGAACAACGTCGGGAGGGGGATGTCCGTCAGCATGCTGAAGACAAATCGGATGGCGCCGCTTTCAGCGGTCGTGGGCGCGGTGGCGACAAAAACCTCCGAGACCGGGACAAAGACCAGCACAAGGGCAAAAGCAAAAAGAGCCATAAGACCCACAAAAAGCACGAAGGCCATCACCGCGAAGGCCGCCGAGCCGATGATGGCACCGCGCCAGCCCCACAAATCCGCCCAGGCGCAAATGGCGGGAACGAACCTGCCCCAGCACCCCAGCGCCGACCCGGCGAACGCCCGACCTCCGGAGCAGAACCAAAGAGCACGCCCAGAAGACAATAGTGCTCAGCCCTGCACTTCGGACATTTTAAAAACAGGTAGGCCACGCAAGTGGGCTGCCTGTTTTTTTTATCTTCATACAGCCTCTGCGATCCGCCGCCGAACCTCTACTACTTCGGGACTGGTCTTATACATTTTCAGTACGGTTACCTCATAAGCGCCTACGGGTATGACACTGCCCTCTTCCGGAATGCTGTCTAACACCTTGAGCAGCAGGCCAGCCAGGGTGTCGTAATCATCGTCCAGTGGAAAAGGTTGGGGCAAATGCTCATTAATGCGCTCCAAATTGGTTTGCGCCAGCACGCGCCAGGTGTGCTCCCCGGTGCTGACAACTGGAGGTTGTTCCTGATCGTATTCATCCTGAATTTCACCCACTAACTCCTCTAAGATATCCTCCATGGTAACGATGCCTGCCGTGCCGCCAAACTCGTTGGTAACGACGGCTAGCTGCAAGCGGTCGCGCTGAAATTGGCGCAGCAGCTGGACGATTTTTTTGTTCGGATGTGTGTACAGCACCGGGCGCATGAGGTCGCGCAGCGTTTTATCGGACTGCTCCACCTGGGCGACCAGCAGGTCTTTGGTATGCACAAAGCCCACTATCTGGTCTAAAGTGTCCTCATAAACCGGATACCGGGAGTAGCCCTCGCGCAGGGCGAACGGAACGGCTTCCGATAGCGGTGTCTCGATTCGCATGCCGACGACCTGAGTGCGCGGGGTCATAATGTGCTTAACCAGGCGCTCGTCAAAGGTGAAAACGTTGTGGATCAGCTCGCGCTCCGAGGCTTGAATAGCTCCACTCTCCGCACTTTCGGAGATAATCAGCTTGAGCTCCTCTTCAGAGTGTGCTTCCGAATGCCCTACCAATCGGATGCCCATGGCGCGCAGGAGCAAGTTGGCCAGCCCGTTGAGCAGCCAGATGAAAGGTCGAAACAGGTAGTAAAAAAATTTAAGCGGCAGGGCTACCCACAGGGTTGTGCGCGTCGGATATCGGATGGCCATAGACTTGGGTGCCAGCTCGCCAAAAACGATGTGCAAGACTGTGATAGTGGCGAAAGCCACGGGCAATGCAATGCGGTGCGCCACAGCGGGGTCAGGCTCCAGGCCCAGCCCGCTCATCACGCTCAGAATGATGGCACCTACGACAGGCTCGCCAATCCAGCCCAAGCCCAAACTGGCCAAAGTGATACCTAACTGGGTCGCCGCCAGGTAGCTGTCCAGGTGATGAATAACGCTCTCAGCCACACGGGCCACGGCGCTGCTGCCGGCGCGCATCTGAATTTGGGAGGCGCGCACTTTGACAATGGCAAATTCTGCGGCCACAAAGAAACCGTTCAGGAAGACCAGAAATGCCGTGAGTAACAGGTCAGAAATCATGGTTTTTCGGCCCTAAGGCCTTTTTGTTTCAAGCAAATATAATCGGTTGTCTGCTGGTAGGAACATTGAGGTGCTCTAATACGGGATGCGCCGCAACAGCACGCAGAATTGCCCGCTGTCCACATGCAGCATAGGCCCTGCACCGCTGAGAAGCACTCCGGAAAAAACACCTTTAATCGTATCGTTCTGGAACGACAGCACCCGCACGGTCAGGTCGTTACTGACCTCGTTGGTAACGCCGGTGTAGTTGAACGAGTCCAATTGGCTGAACTCCACACCGCCCCATGAGAAGTCCTTAAAATGCGCACGGGCATAGGCCGGCCGGTAGGGGAAAGAGTCTGCGCTTTCGTGAAATTCAAAGCCCAGCGCCAGGCCATAAAGCGGCTGAATGGGGTGGTCTTGCCGGATGATTTCGACGTATCGGCGCACAGGGCTGTACCAGTTGCTCAACGTGTCCAATCGGGCGCGGCTGGTGCGGGCGGCATAGGCTGGCGCTTGCGGGTCGCGTCCCAACGGATGCAGCAGACTCAGATACTGGCCGCGCACGCTAAAATGCAGCCCACCGCAGCCTGATGGAGTGCCCATTAGCTTCAGCAAATGGTGGCCGCCTGCCCACAGGCAGCTCAGCGCCAGCCCTGTCAGCAGGGCACGTTTCCAAAAGCCGGGGCTACTCGGAGGGTTATCGGTCGAAGCAGGAGCGTCTGCCATAGGGGGACTTATGCAGGCAGCTTGGCCAGTGTCTCTTCCAAAATATGAATGCGCGCCAGCGCGTCGGCGCGCTTCTTGCGCTCATTTTCTACCACTGCCGGCGGCGCTGAAGTAACGAAGCGCTCGTTGGCTAATTTGGCTTCTATGGACTTCAGGAAACCCTGCTGATACGCTAATTCTTGCTCCAATTTGGCGCGCTCGGCCTGGTAGTCCACCTGCTGGTGAATTTCTACGAAGTACTTCTCCGTGCCGCTGAGGAAGGACTTGGCTCCCGCAGGCTCGGTGTCGGTGCGCTCCAGTTGAGACAGTACGGCCAATTTGCAGGCTATCTCTGTCAGTCCTTTGCGGTCAAACAGCGCCTGTGCTGAAGGGCTGTTTTCCACCCAGACCGTCAGGGCTTCGCGCGGCTTGATCTGGTAGTCGTTGCGCACCTCGCGAATGCGTGTAACCAGGGCCTTAACGGCTTCGACCTGCTCGATGAGCGTCGGGTCAAAGGCGGATGCCTTGGGGTAATGCTGTACCATGCAGTCCTGACCGGGCGCCCGTTCGCGCAGGCGATGCCAGATTTCTTCGGTGATGAAGGGCATGAACGGGTGCAAGGCAATCATCAGGTCGCTAAACAGGTCGAGCGTGGCTTCGTACGTTGCCCGATCCAGCGGTTTGTCGAAGCCGGGCTTGATGATCTCTAAGTACCACGAGCAAAAGTCGTCCCAGATGAAACTGTATAGCGTCAGCAGCGCTTCGCTAAGGCGGAAGCTGGTGAAATCTTCTTCTACGGATTTCAGCACCTGGCTGAGCTTCGTGCGCATCCATTCAACAGCCAGCGCATTGCGGCGCGCGGCGGCTTCGTTTTCGGGCATTTCGGCAATTTGCCAGCCCTTCACTAAGCGCAGAGCATTCCAGAGTTTATTGCAGAAGTTGCGCCCGTTTTCGCAAAGTTTTTCATCGAAAAGGATGTCGTTGCCTGCAGCAGCGCTCGACATCAGGCCGTAGCGCACGCCGTCGGCGCCGTAGTCATCTAAGAGTTTGAGGGCATCGGGCGAATTGCCCAGGGATTTGGACATTTTGCGGCGCAGCTTGTCGCGCACCATGCCGGTGAAATAGACGGCGTGGAACGGCTTTTCGCCGCGGAATTCGTAGCCGGCCATGATCATGCGGGCTACCCAGAAGAAGATGATGTCCCAGCCGGTAACCAGCACGGAGGTAGGGTAGTAGTAGCGGATTTCGCCGTCGGGTTTTCGGAAACCGTCAAAAACGCTGATGGGCCACAGCCAGGAGGAGGCCCAAGTGTCGAGTACGTCTTCGTCCTGGCGTAAGTCATCGAGCGTCAGGTGCGGGTTGCCAGTGATTTGGCGTGCCTGTTCGAGCGCTCCTTCGGCGGTCATGGCTACGAAGACGTGGGTTTCCTCGTTAAGCGGTTCTGAGCGCAGGTACCAGGCCGGGATGCGCTGCCCCCACCACAGTTGGCGCGAGATGCACCAGTCACGCAGGTTTTCCATCCAGGTTCGGTAGAGGTTTTGAAAGTTTTCCGGATAGAAGCGTACCTCGCGGTCGAGCACGGCCTTTAGCGCCGGGGCGCCCAATTCGCTCATGCGCACGAACCACTGCAGCGACAGCTTCGGCTCCACCACGGCGTTGGTGCGTTCGGAGCGTCCGATGTTGGTGGTGTAATCTTCCAATTTGACCAGATAGCTGCCCTCTTCGAGTAGGCCCTTCATGCGTTTGCGGGCCTCAAAGCGGTCCAGACCCACTAAAGGCGCGTACTCGCAGCGTTCGTTCAACCTGCCGTCGTCGGTCAGAATGTCGAGCATGGGCAGCTGGTGTCGCTGCCCGATTTCGTAGTCGTTTGGGTCGTGTGCAGGCGTTATTTTGAGGGCGCCGGTGCCAAACTCCATATCCACATATTCATCGGCAATAACCGGTATGGGCCGCTCGATAAGCGGGATGCGCACGCTTTTGCCGATAAGATGCTGATAGCGAGCGTCTTTCGGATTAACGGCTACGGCCACATCAGCAAAAATGGTCTCCGGTCGTTGCGTGGCGATGACGATGCCCTCGCCCGCGCTTGCATCTGTAATCGGATATTTAATATGGTACAGTTGTGAGGTTTCCGTGTGGTAAATGACCTCTTCGTTTGAGAGCACCGTTTTAGCCTCCGGGTCCCAGTTGACCATTCGCAGGCCGCGGTAAAGCTTGCCTTTGCGATACAGGTCCACAAACACGTGGATGCAGTCCTCGTAGTAGCCCTTATCCATCGTGAAGGCCGTGCGCGACCAATCGCAGGAGGCACCCAGCCGGCGAAGTTGTTGCAAGATAATGCCGCCGTATTTGTCTTTCCACTGATAGGCGTATTCCATAAACTGCTCGCGCGTCAGGTCGGCTTTGCGCAGTTTCTTTTCATCGCGCAGCCAGCGCACCACCTTAGCTTCCGTAGCGATGGAGGCGTGGTCGGTGCCGGGTACCCAGCAGGCGTTCTTGCCGTCTAAGCGCGCTTTGCGGATGAGGATGTCCTGAATGGTGTTGTTGAGCATGTGCCCCATGTGGAGTACACCTGTAACGTTGGGCGGCGGAATGACAATCGTAAACGGCTCGCGCTCATCCGGTACGGAGCGGAAGTAGCCACAGCGCTCCCAGTGTTCGTACCAGCGCGTTTCCACTTCAGCGTGGGAATATCGGGTAGCAAGGTCCATGGTGCCAGTTGTCTTTCAAAAAGCAGCCGCAAAGGTAGGCCCAGAAAATGGTTTGAAAAAAGAGCGCTATTCTCAGAAATAAACTGCACCTTTGTGCCGAGCATATTGCTCAGTATCATTTTTCAAATTTTTTTACCAATGCACACTGGCAAAGTAAAGTTTTTCAACGAAACCAAAGGTTTTGGTTTCATCGTTGACTCCGCAACGGGCGAAGACGTTTTCGTTCACGTTAGCGGTCTCATTGACAACATCCGCGAAGGCGACACCGTTACCTTTGACCTCCAACGCGGAAAAAAAGGCATGAACGCAGTAAATGTCAAACTGGCCTGATGCGGCACTGAGACATTTGAAAGGAATACATGCATGCGCCCTCGCCGTCGTCACGGCGAGGGTTTTTTATTTTTGCCTCGTACCCGCCAAACTTGTTTGGGCCCCTCCCCGTCAGTTATGCACACCCCACTTTCCGTCTTACAGCAATACTGGAAATACCCGGCCTTCCGCCCTCTGCAGGAAGATATTATCCAATCGGTGCTGGACGGTCAGGATACGCTGGCGCTGCTCCCTACGGGTGGCGGCAAATCCATTTGCTATCAGGTGCCAGCGTTGTGCCGCGAAGGGTTATGCATTGTCGTTTCTCCGCTGATAGCCCTGATGAAAGACCAGGTTTTTCAGTTGAAAAAACGCGGTATTCCGGCGGCGGCCATCTATGCTGGAATGAGCATTCGCGAAATTGACATCACGTTTGAAAACGCCTGCCAGGGTGCCTACAAATTGCTGTACCTCAGCCCGGAGCGCTTGCAGACCGATATGGCTGTGGCGCGCGTTGCCCGCATGAATGTCAACCTGCTGGCCATTGATGAGGCGCATTGCGTCAGCCAGTGGGGCTACGATTTTCGGCCGCCGTACCTGCAGATTGCCGAGTTCCGGCAGCATATTTTGCCTCGCACGCCGCTGCTGGCTCTGACGGCTACGGCTACGCCCGACGTAGTGCGCGACATTCAGGATAAGTTGGGCTTTAGGGCCGGCAGCCGGGTTTTTCAGCAGAGTTTTGAACGCAAGAACCTTTCTTACTCTGTCCTTTACGAGGCGCGCAAGTTGGATAAGTTGCTGGGTATTCTGAAGAGCGTGCCTGGTAGTGGGCTGATTTATGTGCGCAGCCGTAAGGAAACCAAAGAGGTAGCCTTGTTGCTCCAACGCGAGGGCATTAGCGCCGACTTTTATCATGCCGGCTTAAATTTGGAGGAGCGCAATCGAAAGCAAGAGGCCTGGATACAGGGCCGGACGCGCATCATGGCCTGTACAAACGCCTTCGGCATGGGCATTGACAAGCCCGACGTTCGCTTAGTGGTGCATTTAGCACCGCCGGATAGCTTAGAGGCATATTTCCAAGAGGCCGGGCGCGCCGGACGGGATGGCCTGAAGTCGTATGCGGTGCTCTTGTACACGCCTTCGGATGCAGATAGCCTCCGCCGGCACTTGCAGCAGGCGCACCCGAGTGTAGAGGAAGTTCGGCGGGTCTATCAGGCCTTGGGCAGCTATTCCCAGATAGCCATTGGCGCGGGCAGAAGCGAGGCCTTTCCGTTTGATCTTCAGCACTTTTGCGTAACCTATCGCTTCGAACAACCCGCCGCCTACGCCGCGCTCCGGACGCTGGAACACGAGGGCTGGATAGCGCTTTCCGACGCCGCCGGCACCCTCCCTCGCGTGCGTATCGAGGCTAATCGCGAGGTTTTGTACGATTACCAGCTGCGCAACCCCCAAGCGGATAAAGTTATTCAGGCGCTGTTGCGTCTGTATCCCGGCATTCAGCGCGAGTACGTGGACGTGAGCCTGCCCACGCTGGCGCGCTATGCCAAAACGGAGGTTCCTGTCTTGGAAAAGGTCTTATTGGCCGCACGCCAGGCCAGCATCCTGGACTATCAGCCAGCCTCTGCTCAGGCGATGATGATCTTTCTGCACGAACGTGTGCCTGCCGAAAACCTGACGTTCGATGTGAAACGCCTTCAGTTCCTGCGCCAACGCGCCGAACAGCGCATTGAGGCCGTCGTCCGCTACGCTGAAACGCGCCAGTGTCGGAGCCGTCAGTTGTTGGCCTATTTGGGCGAGTGGAACACAAAGCCCTGCGGCATTTGTGACATTTGCACGGGCAGAAACACGGCCGAACTCTCGGCAGATGCCCTTGAAGCGCTAAAAGCGCAAATTTTTACTCTCTTGGAGCAACAGCAGCAGTCGTTGCAGGCGCTTCTGAATGCTTTTCCGTCGCACCAGCAGCCGCTCGTTTTGCAAGCTCTGGAGCATTTGCTCGCCGAAGGAATGCTCGCCGAGGCAGAAGACGGCAGTCTTACCCTACCTTAACTCGCTAATTTTCAGACGCATGCACTTTTGGAAATACCACGGCGCCGGCAACGATTTCATCCTGTTGGACCAACGAGAACAAACTTGGTTGGGGCGGAACGATACGGAGCGCATTGCTCATCTGTGCGACCGGCATTTTGGTATTGGCGCCGATGGGCTTATCTTGCTCTGTCATCATCCGGAATATGACTTTGAAATGGTGTACTTCAATGCCGACGGCCGGGAAGGCTCGATGTGTGGCAATGGCGGGCGCTGTATTGTCGCTTTTGCACATCGGCGCGGTATTCGGAAGGCGCGCTATCGGTTTTGGGCCATAGACGGCTTGCACGACGCGGAGCTGACACCACTGAGATCGCCACGGGAGTTCTGGGTGGCTTTGCTCATGCGCGACGTGGAGAGCATTCAGCCTTTTGGGGCAACTTCAGCGTCAGAGCCGGCGTATGTGCTCGATACTGGCTCGCCGCATTATGTACAGTGGGTCAGTCAGCTAGATGAGCGGGAAGTGTTTCAGGAAGGGCGGGCAGTGCGCTATTCTGCGCCGTTTAGCGCCAGTGGCATTAACGTCAATTTTGTGGAGCCATGTTCGGGTGGATTACGCATTCGCACCTATGAACGCGGTGTGGAGGACGAAACACTGGCTTGCGGCACAGGCGTAACGGCAGCAGCTCTGGCCTGGCATGCGCGACAAGGGTTGGCGCCCGGAGCATATGAGCTGCCGATAATGGCCCGCGGTGGTGAGCTTAGCGTGCGTTTCACGGCTTTGCCTCAGGGCGGCTACACAGATATCTGGTTGTGCGGGCCAGCTGTGGAGGTTTTTTCCGGGGAAATGGTGCTCGATTAGCAGAAACATTCTCATGCTTCAAATGCCAGTGGCAGGAGTCTGTGAAGACCTGAAGTAATAACTGCCTTCAGGGCCTCATCTTCTGGCATCTTTCATAAAAAAAGCCCCCCTCCATCTTGCGGAGAGAGGCCATCCCAAAAACCGATTTCAAAGTACCAAAAGGCGACACCTCCCGTTGGGAGATGTCGCCTTTGCGGTCTTTACTTCGTTTGAATCATCTTGCGCGTAGCGCTGTCTT
>CALJPQ010000031.1 GCA_937980645.1 uncultured Saprospiraceae bacterium
GGGCGTAGAGCCTGTCCAGAAAAGCACTCTCTTCCTGTATCCGGCGATTAAGCGCCTCAATATCAATGGGTGGTTGCATACGGCGGGCGATGTGCGTCTGTGTCCGGCAAAGGTAAAGTCAAATCAAAGTGGCTTCGAGCATTATGGACATTCACCCGCCGTTTTTTAACCGCAGAAAATGCTGTATAGATGCACCATGAGCAGCGGCAAGCCCGCCCCGGATATCTGTTACTCAAGATTGCTTGGCTCAAGCAGAAGAGCGATGCAACCTTTTTTAAAAAAAATGACCATGAAGGAACTACCACCCTTAGTTTCGTAGTTCTAAGTGCGTGAATAAGCCGCAAAAAGCCTGCATAGCAACCAAATTCCCTTCATATGGAAGACTCTTACACCACCCGCTCGGACCATTCAACACTCTTCAACCGCGAACTCGCTCCGTTAGCCGATGATTTGTTTCGCTATGCCTGCTGGCTGACGGGCGACCGCTCGCGCGCTGAAGACCTCGTTCAGGAAACCTACCTCCGCGCCTGGCGTTTTCTCGATAGCTACCTTCCGGGCACCTACGCGAAGGCCTGGCTATTCCGAATTTGCAAAAACCTGTTTGTCAACGACTATCGCCGAAATGGCCGACAGCCGCATATGCTGAGCTACGAAGACTGGTCAGACTCCCCAGAAAGCAAAAAGTTCCTCGCGCAAGACCCGCACCACGCAGCCATCAACGAAGAGGTGATGCTCGCTGTTAACACTTTGCCCGAGCGCGGGCGCTTGACGGTGCTCTTGGACGTACAAGGCTTTACTTATCAGGAAATTGCTGACATCCTCGAGATCCCTATTGGCACTGTCCGCTCTACACTGCACCGCGCCCGCGCCAAACTGGCCGGACTGCTCGGCGAATACGCGCGGCAAAAAGGCTATAACATTGACGGAGAAGATGTTGTAGAGGACCCTATTCTGGACAACCGGCTTGGGTGATGAAACAAACGGGGGTCGCTGTACACGCGGTTGGCCCCGTTTGTTTTTTGTGCCGGACCAGTCAAGATTATTCGTATATTTCAATTTTGCTAAGATCGCTTCCATCAGAGTTTTACTTGCAAACCTATCACATTCACTCTCTGCTTATCCGTTAACCTGCCACCTTGCGCCTGTAAAACCATCTCCGCCATGCCTATCGTTCCGTCTTTCTTGGATGTATGTTCGCCCGAGTCCTCCCTGTCGGGAGCTGGAAAAGCGGTAGGCAGCCACTTCCGCATGGTCGGAGGGCGCACCGCTGGCCCAAATCTCTTAGTTAGTATGAAAAATGCAGTCAAATCGCCGAACGCTACACCTGTAGATGAGGACAATCTGCCGACTTTGTCGCCTTATTCTCTGGCCAACCGATGCAACGCACCGAATGAAAAAGCCCCTCAATCCTTAGAAAAACTCGACAACAGCCTCGACCCAGATGCTTTTAGCGCCTTTCTGCGCGATTATCTACCCAACCCAAAAGCACCAGAACGACTCAAAGCCTGGATCCGCGAACTGCCCTATCGCGAACCCAAGCAGAAATAACTCCACCCTGGGCATCCTGGCAAAAACACTATCTCCCCACTTGTGCGCAAAAACGAATAAGTGGGGAGATGTTTTTCTAAAGTTATAGTAGTTAGGTCAGGCGAAAGGCCGTAACGGCTAAGAGCGGATGCAACGTCCTCTCTAAAGGCACCGTAGTCCGCGACTGAGGCGTCAAAAAAGACCTCTACGAGCACCTCGGCGCGCGCGAGCGCCGGATTGTGAACCCAAAGGCGCGCAGCATCGAGATGTATGCGCTCGAAAACGAACACAACTACGTCGCCAAAGAGGGCACCGTAGCCTCAAAGGTGTTGAGAGGACTGGCAGTGGAGGTAGGAGCGATTTTTGGGCATTAAAAGTGAACAATAAGGAAAAATTTCAGGAGCAGAGAGGGCGCCTTATATCCTTTTTGGCTTTTCTGCCAGCAATCTTACCTTGCGCCCGAAAACGAAAAAGTGTGCTTATGCCTGTTCAACCCTTGCGAGTCTTCATCAGCTATGCCCATGAAAGCGACGCCCTGCGCCAGAGCGTGGGGGCACTGGCCGAATATCTGCGCCAGAAGGGCCTGTACGTCCTGACTGACCACCCCTATGAGCACCGCGCCCCACGCGAGGGCTGGCGCGCCTGGATGCAGCACGGCATCGAAGACACCGATTGCGTGCTCATCGTGTGCACGCCCGTGTACAAGGCCAGCTTCGAGAAGCGCGACTCTGAGCAGCCCGGTGGCTATGGCCGCACCTGGGAGGGTGCCCTCATCTCGCAGCAACTGTACGAAAGCAAACTGCAAAACGACCGCTTCATCCCCATACTGCCCGATGGTGGCGCCCCGAACGATGTGCCTGCTGTGCTGCGCGATCACAGCAACCTCCTGTACTTCCCCTCGCAGCAGGAGCGCATCTTCCGCGCCATAGTAGACGACATACCCGACCCCAATGCCGGCGTGCAGCCCTACCGGCGCCGCCCTCCGGGGCTGCTCATCGCCGAAGACGCCCGGCTGGCGCCCAACCTGAGCGACGTTTATGGCCGCGATACGGAAATCGCGCAGGTCGTGGCTTTCTTGAATGGCGCCGAAAGCGCTGCCCAGGTCGTGGCCCAGGTAACCGGCACCGGCGGCATCGGCAAGACAGAAGTCTGCAAGCGTGCCCTGCGCCAGTGGTTGCATCAAAACCCGGGCAGCCGCGCCTTTTGGGTCGGCGTCCCCGATGGCGCTACCCCAGAAGCCTGCGCCGACGCTATCGCCCGCGCACTGGGATACGAGGGGCTGGAAAGCATCGAACGGTTGTTGCCGTTGCTCAAGCCCGGCATTTACTACCTGGACAACTTAGAAAGCCTGGACTCTCCCGATGGCAACGCCCTGCTGCGCCGCCTGCAACAGGTGGGCGGCGTACGTCTGCTGGCCTCTTCACGTGCCCGGCTGAGTGCTTTGGGCAAACCTATCGAAATAGAAGCCCTGCCCATAGACGCCGCCGTCAGCACCTTCCAGGATGCCTGGACGGGCCACCCCACCGAAGCCGCAGACACCCCCCAGCTGCGCGCTTTCCTGCAACAAGACCTCAGCTGCCATCCGCTGTCCATCGTGCTGGTGGCCGCACTGGGCCACTGGAAGCCCCTGAGCACCCTGATGCAGGACTGGCGCGCCAAAGGCACTGCATTGGCCCATTCCGAAAGCGACCCCACGCGCCGCGGCAGCCTGCCCGTCTCGCTGCGCCTGACCAGCGACGCCCTAGCACAACGACACCACGGCGCCCTGCCGCTGTGGACGGCAGCGGCTCTCTTTCCCGACGGCATAGACCAACCCGCCCTTGAGTGGCTGTACCTGACAACGCCCAAGATCAACGACGAAGCCCTGCGACTGCTGACTCAACACCGCGTACTGAGCCGGGAAGGCGAGCGCTACGCCATGCTCGCTCCACTGGCTCGGTTCGCTTTAGACCAGGCCCACCAGCACACCAATGGCTTCGACTGGGCAGCTATTCGAGGCGCATTGCTACTCTTCTTTATCGGCCTCGTCCGGGCTGCCGATAGCATCGCCAGCACGGATACCACACTCGCTGCACGACGCGCACTGATAGACCGTTTCAGCGCTCTACACCGCTTCTTGCTCGAACTCTGTCGCGAGGAAACTCCGGATGCCGACGCATTGGCCACATTTCAAAGCGGGCTGCGCAACCACTACCAGTTTAGCGCCACCCTCGGGCGCGAAATAGCCGAGGCTATCGAAAAAAAACTGGCCCAAAGCCCCCGGCACAGCCGCAGCCGAGCCGACACGCTGAAGTCGCTGGGCGATTTGGAACGTCGCTTAGGCATGGTGGAAAAAGCCCAAGAGCGCTATGAAATGGCCTTGCAACTCTTTCAAAAAGAACAAGATGATCTGGGCCGAGCCAACACGCTTCAGTCGCTGGGCGATTTAGAGGCCATGACCAACCACCCTGCCACCGCTGAAAAGCGCTATAGGGACGCACTGCAACTCTACGAGCGCGAGCAAGATCCGGTGGGCCTTATTAAGACCTGTATCTCAATGGCTCTCTTAAACCACTTTTTCGGCCCGCAAGGCCAGCCGCCGCATTCGGCTGAGCAATGGTACGCCCAGGCTTTAGCCATTGCTCAGCATACGGGCGTAGCGTACTATATTCAGTATGTCGAAGAAGTAGGGCGGCAGTTGTTCGACCGCTGACATCGCCCCGATACAGCACCAACTACAGACATGGCTGCTTCAGCTCCGACGAGACTCCTCCCTCGCCGAAGCCTATTCCCAGGGTTCCGCCCTGGCCACTATCTGCCCCATCTACCCTCCTCATATACATCGCACGCAGCAGCGATGGAATGAGATGCCTGCCCCCTGCACCCATACCTCATAGAGGCGAAGTATTTCCCGTCGCGCAGCCGATGCGGCGCTATGTTTCACTTTGCAAAAATTTAACTTGCACGTTTGCAAGCCGCCCCCATACCTTTGGGCCAGATTTTCAGCGCACGTATGAATTACCGCCGCATTACCGCGTTAGCAGCCTGTTGTTGTTGCTGTTGTTGTCCGGCTCGGCCTGCCGAAGCGGAGCAGATGCGGTATGTGCCCAGTAAGGCTTAACGTTTCTGAACATACGTTTGACCATACCCACAACAGCCCTTCGGCAGCAGCGCCGAAGGGCTGTTGCACTTTTTATCCGTTCACCAAAACAACATCTTCATTCACCATGAGCTTACGACTTGGCGACATCGCTCCCAACTTCAAGGCCCAGACCACACAGGGCGAGATTGACTTTTACGAGTATCTCGGCGATGGCTGGGGCATCCTGTTCTCCCACCCGGCCGACTACACACCCGTGTGCACCACCGAACTGGGCCGCACGGCGCACCTGTCCGAAGAATTTCGCCGCCGCAACACCAAAGTGCTGGCCATCAGTGTAGATCCGCTGGATAAGCACGTCGGCTGGGTGCAGGACATCAACGAAACCCAAAACACCACTGTTAACTTTCCCATCATCGCTGACCCCGACCGCCACGTGGCGACGCTGTACGACATGATCCACCCCAATGCGTCGGAGAACTTCACGGTGCGTTCGCTGTTTATCATCGGCCCGGACAAGCGCATCAAGCTCATCATCACCTACCCGGCCTCCACGGGCCGCAACTTTGATGAGGTACTGCGCGTGCTGGACTCGCTCCAGCTGACGGCCTACCACAGCGTGGCCACTCCCGCCGACTGGAAGCCGGGCGAGGATGTCATTGTGGTGCCTTCCATCCCGACGGAAGAAGCTGTGCAAAAGTTTCCGAAAGGTGTTCGGGAAGTCAAACCGTACCTGCGTTACACTCCGCAACCCAACGTGTGAAACCCTCCGTCATGGAAAAAGTACGCATACTCGGCCCCGTCTGTTGTTGCTGTTGTTGTTGTTCCGCCCTGGCACACCGAAGCGGCCCACCTGAGTATGCCCGTTAAAACGGCTATTTTAACATGCAACTATACAACGGCAAGAGGCCCTTCGGTAACGACCGGAGGGCTTTCTTGTAATAGCCAAACTTGTTTGGCCCCGCAACCGCCAAACTTGTTTGGCGATCCTTTCACCAAAAAATTGACCAAATAAATTTGGTCGTTACTATGCACACCGAACATTATCTTAAAAACGATCTCGACCTTACAAGCCGCCTCTGGCAGGTATCGGCTCAGATTGGCCGCACGCCGCTTCAGCCCATTCGGCGCCTTTTTACCAAAAAAGGCGTCCGGCTGTATGTCAAGAAGGAATGGGAGCAGCTGTCCGGCAGCGTTAAGGCGCGTGCGGCGTTTTCCATTGTGCATGCGGCGGTGGAAAGTGGCCAGTTGCGTCCGAGCAGGGTGCTGTTGGATGCCACCAGTGGCAACACCGGCATTGCTTATGCGGCTATTGGCAAGGCGCTGGGCATTGAGGTGGTGCTGTGTCTGCCCGAGAATGCCTCGCAGGAGCGCAAGGACATTTTGCGTTCGCTGGGCGCCCGTATTGTGCTCACCTCGCGCTTTGAGGGCACTGATGGCGCCCAGGAGGTGGCCCGCGAGCTGGCCGAGCAGCATCCGGAGCGCTATTTCTACGCCGACCAGTACCGCAACGACAACAACTGGCGCGCCCACTATCAAACCACGGCGGTAGAAATCTTTCAGACCCTGCCCGACATCACGCACTTTGTGGCCGGGCTGGGCACCACGGGCACTTTTGTGGGCACGGGCCGCCGCTTGCGCAAGCTGAAGCCCGGCGTGCGACTCATCGCCTTGCAACCCGACTCCGCCCTGCACGGGCTGGAAGGCTGGAAGCACCTGGAGACCGCCATCGTGCCCGGCATCTACGACCCTACGGTGGCCGACGCCTTCGAGGAGATTGACACCGCCGAGGCCTACGAAATCATCCGCGCCGCGCGCAAGCACGAAGGATTGCTCCTCAGCCCGTCTGCTGCTGCCAACCTCGCCGGTGCCCTGCGCGTAGCCGAGCGGCTGGAAGAAGGTACCGTCGTTACTGTTCTACCCGACAACGCCGACAAATACGGCGAAGTCATGAAGCAGCTTTTTCCCTGAATCGTTATCCGAGCATTCTAAAAGTGCCAAGAGCACGCAAAAACACCCATTTATGATCCACTTCAGCCCTTACGTGTACGAACGCATGCTGGCCGACGCGCGCCAGACCTTCCCTGACGAATGCTGCGGCTTCCTCTTTGGCACCGAAGCGCCCAACGGCGACCGCCACCTGACGGATATCCTCATCGTGGATAACGCCAAAGAGGGCGACAAGCGCCGCCGCTTCGAGATAGCGCCCAAAGACTACTTAGGCGCCGAACGCTACGCCGACGAGCGTGGCCTGGCCCTGCTGGGCGTCTATCACTCGCACCCTAACCACCCGGCTATCCCGTCGGAACACGACCGAGTGGCTGCCCAGCCTTATTTCTCTTACGTCATCGTCTCCGTCCTCGATGGTCGCATCGGGCGTGTGCGCTCCTGGCGCCTCAACGACGACCAGCAATTTGAAGAAGAAGCCGTACCCGTAACCGCCAAACTTGTTTGGCGAAGTCCACACCCTCACACAAAAAAACATCGCATTTTTTATGGCAACCATCATCATTCCCACGCCTTTGCGCAAATTCACCCACAACGCTTCCAAACTGCAAGTAGAAGCGGCCACGGTAGGCGAGGCCCTCGAGCGCTTAGCCACCGAGTATCCTGACCTGAAAAAGCACCTGCTCGACGAGCAGGGCCAGATTCGCTCTTTTCTCAACCTGTTCGTCGGCGAAGACGATGTGCGCGACCTGCAATGGGCCGACACGCCGCTACCGGCCGATGCTACCTTGAGCATCGTGCCAGCCATTGCAGGCGGCGCTAGCGATGGGGCCGATGCAACGTTCACGAAGGAAGAGCTGGCCCGTTACAATCGGCACATCATCATCCCGGAGTTTGGCTTAGAGGGCCAACAGAAGCTCAAGGCAGCCCGGGTACTGGTGGTCGGTTCGGGGGGGCTGGGCAGCCCATTGCTGTTGTATTTAGCGGCGGCGGGTGTGGGCACTATTGGCATCGTGGATTTCGACCGTGTAGATGCCAGCAACCTGCAGCGCCAGGTGCTCTTCGGGGTAGATGCCGTAGGTCAGTCTAAAGTGGAGGCGGCTCGCCAGCGGCTGGAGGCGCTCAATCCGCACATCCGCATCGTTACCTACGACACCCTGCTCAGCGCGCGCAATGCGCTGGAGATCCTGTGCGACTACGATGTGGTGGCCGACGGTACCGACAACTTTCCGACGCGCTATTTAGTCAATGACGCCTGTGTGTTGCTGGGCAAGCCCAATGTGTATGCGTCCATTTTCCAGTTTGAGGGTCAGGTGTCGGTGTTCAACTACCGGCATCCGAACGGCGAGCTGGGGCCCAATTACCGCGATTTGTACCCCACGCCGCCGCCGCCGGGTTTGGTGCCCAGTTGTGCGGAGGGTGGTGTGTTGGGCGTATTGCCGGGCATCATCGGCAGCATGCAGGCTTGCGAGGTTATCAAGGTCATCACAGGTGTGGGCGAGCCACTCAGCGGGCGGTTGTTCCACTTTGATGCCCTGTCGTTCGAGACGCGCATTTTCCGGGTGAAGCGCCGCGCCGACAACCCGCTTACGGGCGAGCACCCGACCATCACGCAACTGATAGATTACGAGCAATTCTGCGGCGTCAAAGTGGTGGAGCGGCCGGTGCGCGAGATAACGGTCCAGGAGCTGCTTCAGTGGCAAGCCGAAGGGCGCGTGTTCCAGCTGGTGGACGTGCGCGAGCCGCATGAGTATGAGGCGGCCAACATCGGCGCCGAGCTCATTCCGTTAGGCACAGTGGCTGAGAATGCCCATCGTTTTTCGCGCGAGGTGCCGGTGGTGGTGCACTGCCGTTCGGGGGTGCGCAGTGCAAAGGCCATCCGTGAGCTGGAAGAACGTTTCGGGTTCGACAACCTGATCAACCTCCAGGGCGGCATCCTGGCGTATTTGGAGGCCGTGAAGCCGGAGCCGGTAGGGTGATGGCTGTCTCTGCGCAGGCCATGTTGCTGCAAGCGAGCAGATGGCAAGAACTGCCAGGCACAGGTTGTCCTGGCGGTTTTTGTCGTACACGTTACCGCCTGTAATGGAGGGCATAAACGTGCTGGCGATACATCCCTGTTGGTGCTTTACCTTTGTGGCGTCATCATGATGAATCGCCTGATAGGACGCTATACTGGAACGCAGACGGGTGCGCTGGTGGTGGTTACGGCCGCTGTGCACGGCAATGAGCCGGCGGGGGTGCGCGCTTTAGAGGAGGTTTTTCGCCTGTTGGCGCAGGAACCTCAGGTCAATCCGGATTTTGTTTTCAGGGGGCGGTTAGTGGGTCTGATGGGTAATCTTCAGGCTTACCGGGTCGGGAAGCGCTTTTTGGAGCAGGACCTCAACCGCATGTGGACGCCGTTGCATTTGCGCTGTATGCAGCAAATGGCGCCCGCCGAGCGGCAGAATGAGTGGCGCGAATTGGGCGAGTTACTGGAGGCCATTCAGGAAGAGATTCTCAACTATAAGCCGCAGGCGCTCATTGTCTTGGATCTGCACACCACCTCGGCGGGTGGCGGCATTTTCTGTATTCCGACCGACGATCGCGCCAGCCTTCGGTTGGCTAAGGCACTGTACGCGCCGGTGGTGTTGGGTATGCTGGATGGGCTGCAGGGCACGCTGCTGCATTACGTGGCGGGTAATCACTTCGAGGTGGGCGGTTATCCGCACTATTCGGTGGGTGTGGCCTTTGAGGCGGGCCAGCACCATGACCCGGAGTCGGCGAGTCGTTCGGTAGCGGCTATTGTGAACACTTTGCGCGCAGCCGGCTGCATTCGCCCCGAGGACGTGGACAGCCGCCATGAGCGTATCCTGCAGGCGTTTTCGGCGTCGTTGCCCAAGGTAACGCGCTTGCGGCACGTGCACCACATCCGCCCGGGCGATACGTTTGGCATGCGGCCCGGATACGTCAATTTTCAGCCCATCCGACGCGGCGAGCACTTAGCCGACGATACCAGCGGCCCGGTACTGGCGCCCGAAGACGGGCTAATCCTGATGCCACTATACCAGCCCACAGGCTCCGATGGTTTCTTTGTCGTGCAGGAAGTAACGGCGTGAAGACTCTGAGAGCGGCTCTGCAAAAGGCAGTCCCTGATTACATTTAAACGCTTCATTTTCATTCTCCTTTTTGCATCCATGTTTACCAACGTCAAACCATCCCTTGAGCGCGAATTGGCCGACATCCGTGAAGCCGGCCTGTACAAGGAAGAGCGCATTATCACCACGCCGCAGGGTGCCGTCATTGACACGACGACACAAAAAGCGCTATTGAACTTCTGCGCCAACAATTACTTGGGCCTGAGTAGCCATCCTGAAGTCATTGAGGCGGCCATTGAGGCCATCCGCACACATGGCTACGGCCTGTCGTCGGTGCGCTTTATTTGTGGAACGCAAGACATTCATCGGGAGCTGGAGCAGCGCATTGCTAATTTCCTGGGCATGGAAGATGCCATTCTGTACGCTGCGGCCTTCGACGCTAACGGTGGCCTGTTCGAGCCGTTGTTGACGGAGGAAGATGCCGTCATTAGTGACGAGCTCAACCATGCCTCCATCATTGACGGCATCCGCCTGTGCAAGGCCAAACGCTTCCGCTACAAGCACAACGATATGAACGCGCTGGAAGATTGCCTCAAAGAAGCTGATGCCGCCGGCGCACGCCGCAAACTCATCTTCACCGACGGAGCCTTCTCGATGGATGGCACCATCGCCCAACTGGATAAAATTTGCGACCTGGCCGAACGCTATGACGCCATGGTAGGCATTGACGAGTGCCATGCCACCGGCTTCCTGGGCAAAACCGGCCGAGGTACCCACGAGTACCGCGATGTCATGGGCCGCGTGGACATCATCACCGGCACCCTCGGCAAGGCCCTCGGCGGTGCCAGCGGCGGCTTCACGGCTGCCCGCCGTGAAATTGTGGACATTCTGCGCCAGCGCTCGCGACCGTATCTGTTCTCCAATACCGTGGCGCCCGCCATCGTGGGCGGAAGCCTTAAAGTGCTCGAACTGCTCAGCAACACCACCGCCCTGCGCGACAAACTCGAGACCAATACGCGCTGGTTCCGCAAAGCCATGACCGACGCCGGCTTCGACATCATCCCAGGCGAGCATCCCATCGTACCCATCATGCTCTACGATGCACCGCTGGCGCAAACCTTCGCACGTCGCCTCCTCGACGAAGGCATCTACGTCATCGGCTTCTTCTACCCCGTCGTACCTAAGGGCAAGGCGCGCATCCGCGTTCAGCTCTCCGCCGCACACGAACCCGAACACCTAGAAAAATGTGTGGCAGCCTTCTCGAAAGTGAAGCGTGATTTAGGCGTATAAGCCCGAACTTTGCACAGACAACAATCAACGGCACAAGACATTGAGCCCTGTGGCCGAAGGGGAAAACTCCCCGCCCTTTACTCTTCACTCTATCGAGCACCTCTGCTGTGTTATGACTCCTCTGCGCTGCATCATCGTCGAAGACGAACCACTGGCGGCCGAAATCCTGACCGAATACATCCAGATGACGCCCTTCCTGCAATTGGTGGACGTCTGCCCCGATGCCATTAAGGCTCTTGAAGTTGTGCGCGAAAAGGCGGTAGATGTCATCTTCTTAGATATCAATCTGCCTAAATTAACTGGCTTAGAGTTCATCAAAAGCCTACCGCACCAGCCGAAAGTCATCATCACTTCGGCTTACCACGAATTCGCTGTAGAAGGCTTCGACCTGCAAGTAGTGGATTACCTGCTCAAGCCTATCGAGTTCAATCGCTTTACTAAGGCGGTGAACAAAATCCTGCACGCACACCGCGTAGAAGAAGTGGCGGTGCACTACCGCAAATCCATTTCGCAGCGCCCGTTCTACTTCTTCGCTGTCCAAAAGCGGTCGGTCAAAATTTATTTGGATGAAATCCTGTTCATCGAAAGCCTAAAAGACGCTGTAACCATCCACACGCCCGAACACTCGTACGCCACACACTACCACCTGAACGAGCTGGAAGAGCTGCTGCCCCGAGAGCATTTCCTGCGCATTCACCGCTCTTTTTTGGTGGCGATTGATAAAATTGACTCCTTTTCCGCCGCCGAGGTGGAAGTAGGGGGGCGCACACTGCCCATCGGTCGCAAGTACAAGGAATACGTGGCCGGGCGGTTGGAAGCGTAAGAGGTCCGGGGCTGAGCGTTTTTTCATTCCTACCGAACATTCGAGCCTTTACTGCTAGGAAGGCCTTTTAACGGATTTACGCACCGTCTCAGGAGGTAAGGTCACCACGAATGCACGAATGAAAAACGAATAATTCGTGTATTCGTGAAAGCCCAGAGACGACACTTCCTCGCGGGAGATGTCGCCTCAAATTCGTGCATTCGCAAACCTCTCCGTGCCTTCGTGTTAGGCCATTCGTGCATTCGTGGCTCCTTTTTGATGGATACTGCACCCGGTTAAGCTGCCCACAGGTTACGAGATTTTCTTTTTTCACGGCAGAGGACGCAGGGAAACGCTGAGAGAGATACCTCTTCACGGCCCTCTGCGCCTCTGCGATTTTTGACCTTTCGCCTCACAGTAGCCTTGCATAAGCTCAGGTAAATGTACTAAGGTGCGGCCCGGGTGGCCCTATATCTGTAGGGAAATCTTTTCCTTGTTTCAACAGCCCAAAAGAAGCGCCAACTTCTGACTAAAGGGCTTAGCCGACATGGCTACCAGATGAAATTATGGTCGAAAATTAGCAACTACTAAAACATTGTAAATCATTTTTTTGAGTTTTAAAAATTGCAATTCAGGCTCAAAAACACAGGCTTACGAGTGTACTTTACTGTCCTTTTTCCGTCGTGTTGGTGCCCGCACCTTTGTATCGTCAATGCCGCTGAAGGAATGTCAAACGAGAGGTTCGCACCAGCCGGCAGGACGCTTCTGGATGAAAGAAGACACTTTTCATGAGAGACAAATAGGAGCCGGGCCGCAGTGCAAAAGAGCGCTGCGGCCCGGTTACATTTGGGGTAAGGTAACCTTCTTCGTATCCGACGTACCAAAGCAGGCACAACACGCGCGTGATTTCTCCTTTGCAGTTTTTGTGCATACCTTTGCGTTAAATCCACACCATCATGGATAATAACCACGCTAATGGACAGTCTCTGAAAGAGGCTTTTAACGAAAAGGGCGAACGCATCAGCCCTATTTTGCCGGAAAACGTCCGCAATTTCCTCATTGATATTGACGGCACTATTTGCGACGATGTGCCCAATGAAGAGCCGGAACGCATGAAAACGGTGCTACCCTATCCGGATGCTCTGGCCATGATCAACAAGTGGTATGATGAGGGGCACATCATCTACTTCTTCACCAGCCGTACCGAGGCGCACCGAGCCATTACGGAAGAATGGCTAACACGTCATGGCTTCAAGTACCATGGTATCATCTTCGGCAAGCCGCGTGGTGGCAATTACCACTGGATTGACAATCACATTGTGCGGGCAACACGCTTCAAGGGCAAGTTTACCGACTTAGTCGTGCGCGTGCATCCAATAGAGGTTTTTTCGGAATGACGTAGTACCATGAGCGACTGCTGCCCAAAAAGACAGCGACCACTTGCAGGGTTCACGCGGTTTCAGACGGCCGTATGTGCCTTATTTTGGGCGATGCTGGTCGCGATCCTGTTTGTAGGACGGGCACCGCTCTACGGGCAACCGGTGTCGGACACGACGGCCTATTTTTTTCCTTACCTGCTGGAGGCGCCTGATACCATCTTGCTGCTGCCGTATCCCGAGCTGCAGGAGATTTCAGGGCTGAGTACTACAGGCCAGCCTGGAGTGCTCTGCGCCGTATCGGACGAACGAGGCGAGGTGTTCTTTATCGAGGCGGCCTCGGGTACGGTCGTCCGTCGGGTGCTCTTTCGAGAAAAAGGCGACTTTGAAGGTGTGGAAATGGTGGGAAACCGCCTGTTTGCTGTCCGCAGCAACGGGCAGATTTATGAAATCACCGACTGGAAGCGCTCAAAACCGCGTATTTTCTGCTATGAAACTTTCCTGACCAAAGAAGACGACGTAGAAGGACTGGGCTACGACCGCCAGCGCCAGGCCCTTTTGTTGGCTTGCAAGGGCATACCCGACAGTGCTCATGAGCGCCGCATTTATGCCTTTGACCTGCAGACTAAACGACTGCTCGACACGCCGGCCTATCGCATAGACCCGCGCGTCATCAACGAGTGGCTTCCGCATGCCGAAGACGAAAAACAGCATTTTTTTAGCCCCTCAGGCATTGCTCTGCACCCTCAATCGGGCGGTGTATATGTCATTTCTACGGCGCTCAAGCGCCTGATTGTCCTGGATTATGCTACTGGCGCTTTGCGCTACGCGGCGCGCTTAGACCGAAAGCTCATGCCTCAGCCCGAGGGCATCGCCTTTGATGCCGAAGGGCGCCTGTTCATCGCCAGCGAAGGCAAAAAAGGCGATGGAAGGCTGCTGCGTTTCAGCCCGCAAGTGCCGCCTTCTTCAGATAACCGATAACCCTGGCGCCAGCTCACTGGCGCGCCAGTTTGAACGTTTGCCACTCTCCCTGGCCTGCGCGCACGCGCAACACGTAAAAGCCCGCGGGCAAATCGCCCACCCATAGGGCCTCACCGGCATTTAGTTTTGTGGTTTGGAGGTTTTTGCCCGCAGCGTTGGCCAGCTGCACGTCTAAGGTTGTGGTCGGCGCGAGGCCCGAAAAGCGCACCCATGTGCCGGCGGGGTTGGGGTAGATACCCAGCGGTTCTTTTTCGCCCAAAGGGCCGACCGTAGAGGAGACCACACCGGCAAACAGCCACAGGTAAGCGCCTGGAAATTCACGACGCCAGAACCACTCCTGGTGTTCGCCATCGGCAGGCACGGAAAAGAACTGCTCATTGGCGGCAAAGCCCGCTTTAGTCAATGAGTCTGCCACCACCTGCATGTTTTGTGCTACGGAGGCCGGCTCCTTGCCGCCGGCTAAGAAGTACACCCGCGCTTCGCCCTGGCGAGGGTGGGCCGCTACGTGTTCAGCGGGCTTGCTGCCCGCAAACCAGAAGGCCGGCGAGAAGATGCCCGCGCGCGAAAACACATCCTGGCGCTCCGAAAAGGCGTACATCGAGATGAGGCCGCCCATGCTACTGCCCATAATGCCGGTGGTCTTGCGCCCAGGCAGTGTTCGGAAGGTGCTGTCTATGTGTGGCTTAAGCGTGTTGACGATGAAGTCCACGTACTCGCCGCCCTGGCCGCCGGCGTTGTACTGGACGTTTACCCAGGGCGAGTACTCGTCTATGCGGAACTGGCCGCCGTTGTCAATGCCCACCACGATGCAGCCGTAGTCGCCTTGCTGTTGCAGGGCATTGAGCGACTCGTCCACCTGCCACTCGCCGGCGAAGCTGGTGGCGGCGTCGAAGAGATTCTGGCCGTCGTGCATGTAGAGCACTGGATAACGCTTTGAGGTGTTAATCGGGTAATCGGGCGGCAGGTAGATCCATATGCGGCGGTTGCGGTTGAGCTGCGGCATGTAGAAACTGTTCGACAGGATACTGACGTTGGGCGCAGCGGTAGAGTTGACACCACCCACGTCTTCCCACGACAGGATGGTCAGTTCCAGCGTGGTGTGCTGGCCGTTGTAGTTCCACACGCGGTCGGGCAGAAAGCCGCCGTTGGCGTTGCCCTCTACGGTGGCCCAGCTGCCGCGGGTGAATTTGTAGCGCACCTGGCCCACCGGTGGCGTCAGCGTGATGCTGTACTGGCCATTCCCCAACGGTGTCAGGATTTTGGTCGTATCGCCAGGGTTCCAATTGTTGAACGTACCAGCCACGTAAATCTTAGCCCCTGGAGGAGTATTGGCGGGGATAGACTTGACTAACAGGGTTAGTTGAGCCTGTAGGGCGCCGACGATACCCACAACGAGATAAAGCAGCAACAAGCGTTTATAATGGTTCATAACGAAACGGTTAAATTACTTCGGCAAAGATAACCGAGTCACACGCCAACAGTGTGAAATGGAGCTGCAAGCTCCCTTATCTGCCCGCTTTTCATTTTTTTACACTCCACCTATCCTCTTTTTCCTTCAACGCTTCCCTTGCCGTTGCCCATTTTTCATTGTCCTTGCGCCTGATATCAGGTCTTTGCTCATTGAATGAAATCTTGTTTTGCTAATTTTAGTCAAAATAAGCATCTACCATCGGGCAGCAGGCTGGGTCGGGCGGGCGTTTACCTCATCATATTTCCTCACCCTTTTTCAAAACAAAAACATCTACTTATGCGAACAACATTTCTTTTCTGCACCGTGCTGCTGCTTTCGGTACCGGCCTGGGCTGTGTTTAGTCTGCGCGTAGGCAATCCGCGCGTTTTTGGATCTACCCAACAAGGCACCCTCGAACAGGCGACGCTTTCCGTACGGCCCGTCGGGCTTTATTTAGAGTACGGCCTCTACCTGACGTTCTCGGCACGCGGCACTACTTATCAGTCTTCCGACTCATTGGAAGTTACGTTCCGTTTCGAGCTGCCGGCCAACGCTATTGTGCACGACTCCTGGCTGTGGATCAACAACGACATTTCGCGTGCCATCATCCTGGACCGCTGGACAGCATCTAATATCTACGAAGAGATCGTCCGGCGTAATCAGGACCCTTCTGTTCTGTTTAAAAACAGCGCGACAGACTACGAACTGCGCGTCTTCCCGATGCGGGGCGGCGAGGTGCGCAAGGTGAAGATCACCTACCTGATGCCGATGGAATGGGGGCGGGAAGAGGTAGAGGCGCGCCTGCCGATTGAGATGCTGAAAACCTCGCGATTTCAGCTGCCGGCATTCAACCTCCTGGTGCGCACGGACAACGACTGGAAAAATCCGCGTTTGCCGGACTTTCCGTCGGTTGTTTTCGAGCCAAAGTCAAACCCCAAATTGGGTGCCTGGGAGGAGGCGGTGCTTCCGCCGTCCGTGCAGGTCAATGGCCTTCGACTTGCTCTGGAGTCGCCTTTGAAAAAAGGCCCTTACGTGCGTGCGCTGTCCACAGGTCAGGGTGGCTTTTATCAGATGGCTATCTTGCCAGAGCGTCTATTCGACAACGAGGAAGCGCGGAAAATTCTGGTGCTAATAGACTACAACTACTTTGTCGGCGCAGCGAACATTACACCGGATGCATTGATGAATGAGCTGAAACAACAGATGAAAAGACATCTGGCGTCTTACGACTCGTTCAACATTATCGTGTCTAACCTCACTCCGCGGCTCATCAACAACGAGTGGATGGCCGCCACGCCTGCTAATCTGGACCAGGCCTTTGCCTCGGCGCGATCGCAGCTGGCAGATTACAGCAACCTGCCGCCTCTGCTCGGTACCGGCATTCAATTTATCCAGCAGCGCGACCGGAAGGGCGTCATTCTATTGGCCACTAATGCCATCAATTACAACACCCACACGAGCGTCAACCCTTTGCTGAACGACATCCTGCTCAATATGGGGACACCGCGAATTCCGATACACGCTCTGAACTATCACAATTTCTCTTCACCCAGTTTCAACATCGGAGGTGTGCTCTACTACGGCAGCGAGTACTTATTGGTCAATCTTACCCGACTAACGGGCGGAAATTTTGCCCGCACCTTTGGCAGCACGCTCACGCAGGCCGTCGAGTCGCTGATATCGCGCACCGGAGCAGCCCTAATGGCCGCCGACGTACACACGACGCTGGCCAACGGCTACTGCTTCGGACGCTTTACCCTGAACCAGAGCGATGAAGCCCTGTACCTGAACCGCCCCATCCTGCAAGTAGGCCAATATCAGGGCCAGTTTCCCTTAAAAATACAAATTGCCGGCGAGCTGAACGGCGAGGTGAGCTTTGGTGAAATCGTCGTAGAAACTCCCAATATCGGCCTATCCGATACGCTCAACCGCGAGATGTGGTTTGGCAATTACCTGCAGCTGCTCGAACGCGGCACGCCATCGAGCAACATCATTGCCGAAATCATTCACCAAAGCATTGCCGAGCGCGTCCTGTCGCGCTACACGGCGTTCCTGTGCCTGGAAGATGTCATTTATTTCTGTCCCACCTGCCTGGACGAAACTCAATCCACGAGTACCGATGCACTCATCCAGTCCGACTCTACGGTGCGCGCCTGGCCCAATCCCTTCACTGAGCGGGTAACCATTGAGGCTCGCCTCAGTAGCAGTAGCGCCCTGCCTGCCTCTGCTGGTGTTGAAATTTACAACACTTCGGGCCAGCTGGTGCGGCGCTTAGTGCTGGCTACCGATGGAGCCTCCAAAGCCATTGCCGTTTGGGATGGCAAAGACGCCTCTGGCAACGATGCGCCCGCAGGTATCTATGTGGCTTTAGTGCGCACGGGGGCCAACCAGCAGACGGCTCTACGCATTGCCAAAAATAGCCCGTAAAGCGAACGGGCCAGAGCGATGCTGCGCGCTTTTGGCGTCAATGCCGGCGATGGCCTTAAGAATGTTCCACCACAGCGAATATCTACCGGGGTGCTGCTGAAAGGTAGCGCCCTTATTTTATGTACGCAAAATGCTGTCGCATCGGCAGGCGCTGCAAATCCTGAGGCATGGGCGATGAAAATGCGCCCTAGTATGCTGACTTTTGCACCCTCAAAATCTTTTGGCTCACCTGCAGCGGTCTGCGTGCTGCTGCATCCAACGAACGCCCACCGCGAATGCCAACGTCAGCAAAAAAGCGATACTTAGTTACCGCAGCCCTGCCCTACGCCAACGGGCCACTGCATATTGGGCACCTGGCCGGTGCTTATTTGCCCGCCGATGTGTATGTCCGTTACCAGCGCCTGATGGGCCGCGAAATCCTGTTCGTCTGCGGCTCCGATGAACACGGTGCCGCCATCACTATGCGCGCCCGCAAGGAGGGCGTCAGCCCGCGCGAGATCGTGGACAAATACCACGTTCTTATCCGCGACACTTTCCAAAAATTGGGCGTGGCCTTTGACATCTATCACCGCACCAGTGAGCCGCTGCACCACCAGACATCGCAGGACATCTTCCGAAAACTTCTAGAAAAGGGCCAGTTTGAGGAACGTGAAACGGAACAATATTACGACGAAGCCGCAGGCCAGTTTCTGGCCGACCGCTACATTCTGGGCACCTGTCCGGTATGCGGTAATGCCGACGCCTATGGCGACCAGTGCGAAAAATGCGGCACCTCGCTCAGCCCTGACCAGCTGCTGCAGCCGCGCTCGGCCTTGAGCGGGGCCACACCCGTCAAGCGCCCCACTACCCACTGGTACTTCAAACTCAACGAGCACGAAGCCTGGCTGCGCGAATGGATCAACACCGGTCGCCTCGAGGGCAAACAACTCCACGACCCCGCTACCTGGAAGGCGCACGTGGTGGGCCAGTGCAACTCTTGGCTCGAACAGGGCCTGCAACCCCGCGCCATGACGCGCGACTTAGATTGGGGCGTGGACGTGCCACCGGAAATTCCCCACTCCGAAGGCAAAAAACTCTACGTCTGGCTGGATGCTCCCATTGGCTACATCTCGGCCACCAAACAATGGGCCGCCGACCACCGCGACAACTGGGAGCGCTTTTGGAAAAGCGACGAAACGGCCCTCATCCATTTCATCGGTAAAGACAACATCGTCTTCCACTGCCTCATCTTTCCGGCCATCTTGGGCGCCCACGGCGAGTTTATCCTGCCCGTCAACGTGCCGGCCAACCAGTTCCTCAACTTAGAGGGCGCCAAACTGTCCACTTCGCGCAACTGGGCCGTATGGGTGCACGAATACCTCGAAGAACTGCCTGGACGCGAAGACGACCTGCGTTACAACCTCATCAAAAACATGCCCGAACAGCGCGACAGCGAGTTCACCTGGAAAGGCTTGCAAGAAACCACCAACACCGAGCTGGTGGGCAACTTAGGCGGCTTCATCCAGCGCGTGTTCGTGCTCGTACACAAAAACTACGGTGGCTTAGTGCCTCAGGCCAATCCGGAACAAACCTTCCGAAGCGGCTGGAATGCCGAACAGGAGACGACCATAGACCGCGAGCTGTTCGCCCTGGCCAAAAAATTGGAAGCAATGGGCGCCGAGGTGGAGCGCTTCCAATTTCGCGATGCGCTGCGTGTATTGATGGAAATTTCCAGCGCGGGCAATGCGCTGCTGCAATTCAACGAGCCGTGGAAAGCCACTCTAGAGCGCACCGAAGAGGTACGAGCGGTGCTTTTTACCGCCATTCAATACGCGGTGGCGCTATCGGCAGCAATGCGGCCGTTTTTGCCCTTTGCCGCCGAACGCCTGCGCACCCAACTCAACCTCCCTCCGTTTGAAGACAGCGGCGAATTGGTCGCGCTCATCAACGACCTGCTCGAGGGCAATGCCGTGCTGTGGCCCAACCATCCCATAAACCTGCCCGAGCACCTGTTCGCCCGCCTGCCTGACGAGGTCATTGAGGCGCAAATACAAAAGCTGCGCACCGCTCAGCCGCCTGCGCAGACCGACCCTCCTGCGCCTTCGCCTGCCGCGGAGTACCCGCCCGTAAAGGAGACCATTTCCTACGAGGTGTTTGCTCAGCTCGACCTGCGGGTGGCCACCATAGTCGGCGCTGAAAAAATAGAAAAAGCAGACAAGCTATTGCGCCTTACGGTGGACTTAGGCTTCGAGACGCGCACCATTGTGGCCGGCATTGCGCAGCACTACCCCCCTGAGGCGGTCGTGGGCCGCCAGGTAGTGGTGGTGGCCAATCTGGCCCCGCGCAAGATGCGCGGCATCGAGTCGCAGGGCATGGTGCTCATGGCCGAAGATGCGCAAGGACGCCTGAGCTTCGTGCGGCCCGACGAAGGCTGGCCCGTGGGCTTTGGCGTGCGCTAAAGCAAGGGCACCAGTCCGGATACTTGCTGGCACTCAGCACAGGAGCGAGCGCATAGAAGGGCGCAAGCGCTGTATTTTTTATTGCAAGATGTGTTTCACCTGCGGCCGGTGTGGGGTGATGTCTCCCAGGCGCGCTTTTTTGGCCTCTTCGTAGGCAGAGAAGTTGCCCTCAAAGAAGACAACCTGAGCGTCGTCCTCGAAGGCCAGGATATGGGTGGCTAAGCGGTCAATGAACCAGCGGTCGTGGCTGATGACGAGCACGCATCCGGCAAAGTCTTCGAGGGCTTCTTCTAAGGCGCGCAGGGTGTTGACATCAATGTCGTTGGTGGGTTCGTCGAGCAGCAGCACATTGCCGCCATCTTTGAGCGTCATGGCCAGGTGGACGCGGTTGCGCTCGCCGCCGGAGCAGACGCCGAGTTTCTTTTGCTGGTCGGGGCCTGAGAAGTTGAAGCGAGATAGATAAGCGCGCGCATTCACCGAGGCATTACCCACCTGTAAAATGTCGTTGCCGCCGGAGACGATTTCGTAAATGGTCTTGTCGGGTAAGAGTGCCTCGTGGCTTTGGTCCACGTAACTGATTTTGACGGTATCGCCGATGATGATTTCGCCGGCATCAGGCTTCTCTTTGCCGACAATGATTTTGAACAGGGTGGATTTGCCCACGCCATTGGGGCCAATGATGCCGACGATGGCGTTTTTCGGGATGTCGAAGTTGAGGTTTTCAAACAGGATGCGGTCGCCGAAGCCCTTGGTGAGGTTGCGCGCTTCGATAACTTTATCGCCCAGGCGCGGGCCGTTGGGTATCCAGAGTTCGAGTTTTTGTTCCTTTTCGCGCACCTCTTCGTTAGCCATTTTTTCGTAGGCATTCAGGCGCGCCTTGCCTTTAGCCTGACGGCCTTTAGCGCCCATGCGCACCCATTCCAGTTCGCGTTCCAGCTGTTTGCGTCGTTTGTCTTCCTGTTTTTCTTCTTGAGCCAGGCGGCGGGCCTTTTGCTCTAGCCAGGAGGAATAGTTGCCCTGCCATGGGATACCTTCACCGCGGTCGAGTTCGAGGATCCAGCCGGCCACGTTGTCTAAGAAGTAGCGGTCGTGGGTAACGGCGATGACCGTGCCGGGAAAGTTTTGCAGGTATTGTTCCAGCCATAGCACCGATTCGGCGTCTAAGTGGTTGGTGGGCTCGTCGAGCAGCAGGATGTCGGGCTGGCTCAGCAGCAGGCGCGCTAAAGCCACGCGACGGCGCTCGCCGCCAGAGCACACGCGGATGGGCGTATCGTCGGGTGGGCAGCGCAGTGCATCGGTGAACAGGCTGATGCGGTGGTCAAGTTCCCAGCCCCCCAGCTGCTCGATTTGCTCTAGCACTTCGCCCTGGCGCTCGATGAGGCGCATCATCTCTTCGTCGTCGGTTACTTCGCCCAGTTTGGCGCCGATTTCGTCGTTTTCGCGCAGCAGGTCCACAATGTGCTGGGCGCCTTCTTCAACTATCTGGCGCACTGTTTTGCTTTCGTCCAGTTCCGGCTCTTGGGCCAGGTAGCCGATTTTATAGTTCTTCTCAAATTCGATCTTGCCCTCGTAGTTCTGGTCTAAACCGGCAATGATCTTCAGGAGCGTGGACTTGCCCGAGCCGTTCAGACCCAGCACGCCGATTTTGGCGCCATAAAAAAAGGAAAGCCAGATGTTTTTGAGCACCTGCTTTTGCGGCGGGAACGTCTTGCTGACGCCCGACATGGAGAAAATAATCTTTTCTGACACGGGTGGAATATGGTTGAAGGAATGCGTTTTTGCTGCCGGGAAAAGCGGCGCAAAGGTAGGGGGAGCGAAGCGGCTTTTAGCGCCCACATTTCGGCAAATGCGGCAATCGCCCGTTCTTTGTGCACTCGACGCTGCTGCTACTGTCCGCATCCTTTTGTGGTCAGCAAAGCAGTGCCTCTCTCGCCTGACCATGCACGAGCCAGCGCCATGCGTATCCTCTTTCACCCTGCTGTACTCTCGCACAACACCGGCCCGGGCCACCCAGAGCGCCGTGAACGTGTGGAGGCCTTCGGCCCGCTGGAAATCACAACGTTAGAGGCCTTAGCGGCCACCGAAGAGGAACTGTACCGCGTCCACCGGCGCTCTTATGTAGAGACGGTGCAAAGGGCCTGTGCGCTGGGGTTGCCCCTGGATGGCGACACCCAGACCTCCAGTGGCAGCTACGAAGCCGCCCTGACGGCTGTGGCCCTAACGCTACGAGCTTCGGAGCACGGCGATTTTGCCTTAGTGCGCCCGCCGGGCCACCATGCCTATGCCGACCAGGGGCGTGGCTTTTGCCTGTTCAACAACATTGCCATTGCCGCCCAAAAAGCGGCCGATGCAGGTCAGCGCGTACTCGTACTCGACTTCGACGGCCACCTCGGCGACGGCACTATGGACATTTTTTACCAAAACCCGCAGGTGCTCTACTGGTCGCTGCACCAGTACCCGGCCTACCCGGGCAACGGCTCGCCCATAGAAATTGGCCAGGGCCCTGGCCGCGGCTTCACGGTCAACTGCCCGCTGCCGGCCCAAAGCGGCGACGATATCTTCCAGCACGCTGTGGAATACATGCTATCCATCGCCCTGCAATTTCAGCCCGATGTGGTGGCCGTATCGGCGGGCTTCGACGCTCACTGGGCCGACCCGCTCCTTCAGCTACGTGCCACCAATCACTTCTACTATTGGATAGGCCAGACGCTGCGCCAGGCCTTCCCGACCCAGCGCATCTTTGCTGCGCTAGAAGGCGGCTACAACACCGACGAACTGCCGGGCTGCGCGCGCAGTTTTATCGCCGGCATTAACGGCGATGCACCGCCGGCTCCGGAGCCACCCACAACGTCGAGCCGCCGCATCTGGGAAATGTACGAACTGTATCTCCACCAGGCAGCCGCGGCACTCTCGAAATACTGGAAACTTTAAGCCCATGAAGCAGGTCTTAGACAGGTTTTTCCACCCGCGTTCCATAGCCGTCGTAGGCGCCACGGAAAAGGCGGGCAAAATCGGCAGCACGGTGCTGGAAAACCTGCTTCAGAGCGGCTATCAGGGCAAGCTGTACGCCGTTAATCCTAAGTACCGCACGGTACATGGGGTACGGTGTTATGCCCGCCTGAAACGCCTGCCCACACCGCCCGACCTGGTGGTGTTTGCCCTGCCGGCGGCTTACGTGCCCGACCTGATGGAGGACTGCGCCGCCATAGGCACCACCTGCGCACTGGTGCTTTCGGGTGGTTTTCAAGCAAATGGCCCGGAGGCCGACCAGCGCCTATTGCGCGCACTGAAGGAAGCCGCCGCCCGTCACGGCGTGCGCCTTATCGGCCCCGACGCTCTGGGTCTGATGACACCTTCTATTGGGCTGAACGCCACCTACGCTCCGGCCATGCCGAAGGCGGGACGCTTAGCTTTCATCTCGCAGAGCGGTGCTCTGGGGGCTGCTGTGCTCGACTGGGCCGCCGAAAAGCACGTGGGCATTAGCCATTTTGTGTCGGTAGGCCAGATGGCTGACATCGGCATAGATGCGTTGATTGACTACTTTGGCGCCGACAGCCGCACGGCTTGCATCCTGATGTACGTCGAAACGCTCAGCCAGGCGCGGCGCTTCATGAGTGCCGCACGCGCCTTTGCGCGCTCGAAGCCCATTGTCGTACTCAAGGCGGGTGCCAGTGCTTCGGGCGCACGTGCCACGTTGCTGCATGCCGGCGCTATGGCGGGCAACGATGCCGTTTTTGAGGCCGCCTTCCGACGCGCCGGCGTCATTCGGGTGCAGACGGTGCAGGAATTGTTCGATTGTGCCCAGGCGTTGGCCCTTCAGCCCCTGCCCGCGGGCAACCGGCTGGCCATCATTACCAACGCGGGCGGGCCGGCCATTTTGGCCACCGACGCGCTGGAGAAGCACGGCGGAGCACTCGCTTCATTAGCCCCCACCGTTGTAGAAACGCTGAACGAGGCCCTACCGCCGGACTGGAGCCGCTCCAACCCGCTCGACCTGTCGGGGCTGGCATCGGCAGAGCATTACCGCGCCGCCTTGCGCGCTTGCCTGCAGGACGGCAGCACCGACGCCGTGCTGGTCATCCTAACGCCCCAACGACCGGCAGACGCTGAGGCCGTGGCCCACGTTGTCGTGGAGGAAAGCCGCAACACCTCTGGCAAGCCCATCCTGGCTGCCTGGATGGGTCAGCACTTCGTGCAGACCGGACGCCAGGTGCTCGAAAACGGCGGCATCCCCTGGTATCCGTTTCCGGAACGGGCCGTGGCGGCCTTCTTGCATGCCGCACACTACCGCCGCAACTTAGAGATGCTCTACGAAACGCCGCCCGACCTGCCCATTGACCTGCCCGGCATCAGCCGCAGCGCAGCACAGGGCATCATCGAGGCTGTGCGCGCTTCGGGGCGCATCCATCTGGAAGAGTCGGAAGCACGGCGCCTGCTGGCCTGCTACGGTATCCCGGTCAATACGGCCTATCTGGCGCGCAATGAGGACGAAGTGGCCGCCATCATGCGCAACCTTGGCGGGCCAGTAGCGCTGAAGATCGAGTCGCCCGACATCTGGCACAAGTCCGAAGTACATGGTGTGCGTCTGGGTATCGAAACGGAATTTGGAGCCCGGCAGGTGTTCCGCTTTCTGATGGAAAACGTGCGCAAAAAGCGCCCCGATGCACGTCTGGTGGGCGTAACCGTAGAGCGCATGGTCAACGTACAGCACGAGTTGCTCATCGGCTCGTTCAAAGACCCCATCTTTGGGCCGGTCATCGTCTTCGGCCTTGGCGGCATAGCCACCGAGATCTGGCGCGATCGGGCCATTGGCCTGCCTCCGCTCAACCTCGCGCTGGCGCGCCACTTGGTAGAGGGCACACGCATTGCTCAATTGCTGCGCGGCTTCCGGCACTTGCCCCCTGCTCCGGTGGAGCAACTCTACGACCTGCTGGTGCGCTTTGCCTATCTACTCATGGATTTCCCCGACCTGGCAGAGGTGGAAATCAACCCTTTCGCCCTCGGCCCCGATGGCGGCATAGCCTTAGATGCCGCCGCCTCGCTCGAACCCACGCCCTCGACCCAGCGCGAACCTTACGAACACCTGTGTATCCAGCCCTATCCAACGCAATGGATAAAAAAGGTGGAACACCCCAAAAGCGGCCACACCATTTTGCTGCGCCCCATCCGCCCTGAAGATGAGCCGCTGGAGGCCGAACTGGTGCAGAATGCCTCGCGCGAAAGCCTGTACTATCGCTTCTTCGGCTTCACGCCCGGCATTGACCACAAGATGCTGGCCCGCTTCACGCACATTGACTACGACCGCGAAATGGCCATTGTAGCCGTGGTGGAAGAGGGCGGCAAGCCGCACATTATCGGCGTGGTGCGCATCGTGGGCGACGCCTGGCGCGAAGAATGCGAGTACGCTATCCTGGTAGCCGATGCCTGGCACGGCAAAGGCATCGGCAGCTTGCTGACCGACTACATCATTGAAATCGCCCGCGCCCAGGGCTATCGGCGCATCACCGCCACCTTCCTGAAAACCAACACGGCCATGCGCCGCGTCTTTGAGCGCAAAGGCTTCACCATACGCCCGGGCGACGGCGCTGATTATGCCGAACTGGCGTTACAATAAGCCAAACTGTCAGACCGACGGCCGCCTCCAGCACATGACGAAGTCATTCATGAAAAAGCCGTTGCCGATGTCAAAATCGACACAGCGCTCAATGCGGAAGCCGATTTTGAAGTAAAAGTTGATGCTTTTGTAATTCTGCCGATTCACCGTCAAGCGCACCTCGCGGGCATCGGGATACTTTTCTAAAAGTTGTTCAAAAGTTTCGGCGCCCAGCCCTTTTCCCTGTTGCTCTGCTTCTAAATAAAACTTGTGGATGAAGTACTGCCCGGGCGCCTGTTGGCTGATGGCGACGAAGCCAATGGGGGTATCGGACTGGCCGGCATAGACCAACCAGAATTGAGCGCCCTCTTCCGTCATCTGCCGTCGAAGGGCCTCGGCGCTATACATGCGTTCGAGCATGTAAGCCGTCTGAGCTTCGCCAATGATAGGCGGGTAGTGCGCCCACCAGATGCGGTGTGCCAGCGCTTGCAGGGCAGGTATGTCGTTAGGCGTGGCTGGCGCCAGGCTAATTCTTTTTGGCATTCAGCAACTCGAGCACGCGATCGGTGATGTCTAAGCTGTCGTTGGCATAGAGCACCTGACCGCCACCTTTGGAGTACGATAAAATGAAATCGTAGCCAATTTGCGCCTGCAGGGCACGTAGTTGGGCTTCCACTTTGGCCGTCAGCTCGTTAAGTGCTTTTTCGCGCTCTTCGGCCAGCTGCTGCCCCAAGCGCATTTCTTCCTGAGCCAGTTTTTGCTGGCGTTCGGCCAGCGCAGCGTATTCTTTTTCCAGTACAGCGGGCGGCACCGTGCCGCTTTCATACTTCTTCTGGAAGGCCTCTAAGTCGCGCATAAGCGCTTCTTTTTTGTTCATCATGCTGCGTTCGGCGTTCTGGACGCGCTGCTCCAAGGCCTTTTTCTGCTCCTTTAGCCACTCGTATTTGGCGTCGAGCGTGTCGGCGTTCACATAAGCGATGCGCACCGGGCGCTGTACTGCTGCCCCAGCGGACTCTCCGGAAGGTGCAGGTGCTGCTGCTGGCGCCGTCGAAGGTGTTTTTGTGGAAAAATACAGGTAGTACAGGTAGCCTACGGCCAACAAGAGTAGGATTTGCAGCGCAAGGGAAAGTTGTTTTGGCATAAAAAGCGGAAAAAGTTCAGTGTTCAAAAAACCCAACTACAGCACAGCGGTGCCGTTGTAGAATGCGCGGGCGAAGGTCGGTAATTTTGGCTGTTATTGGCCAAAAGAGCAAAAAACCAGACCACACGGCGCTAAAATTTCCAATCTTTTAACACCTTCGCGCACAGAAAATTTTTTAACCAAAATCAGCGACATTATGGCAGAACGACCCTGGCTCAAACTTTACCCGAAAGGCGTACCCGCCAATATAGACCCTAATGTTTACCCGCGCCTGACCGATATGCTGGATGCGTGCTTCAAGAAGTACCGCGACCTACCGGCCTTTATTTTTATGGGCAAGTCCATCACTTTTGGCGAAGTAGATCGGCACAGTAACCACTTTGCCGCCTACCTGCAATCGCGCGGGCTGGAACCGGGCGACCGCATTGCCCTGATGATGCCCAACATCCTGCAATACCCCATCGCCCTTTTCGGCGCCTTACGCGCAGGGCTGATTGTAGTAAATACCAACCCGCTCTACACGCCGCGCGAAATGCGCCACCAGTTTGTGGACTCCGGCGCCAAAGCCATCCTCATCGCTGAAAACTTCGCCCACAACTTAGAGCAGATCATCGGCGAAACGCCCATCAAAACGGTTATCCTGACCAGCATTGGCGAAATGCTCGGCATCAAAGGTGCTATCGTCAATTTTGTCATCCGAAACGTCAAGAAGATGGTGCCTAAATACCGCTTAGTGAACACGGTTACGTTCAGCGAGGCGCTGCGCCAGGGGCGCAACTTCAGCGTAAAGCCCCACGAGTCTGGCCCAGACGACACCATCATCCTGCAGTACACAGGCGGTACCACAGGCGTCTCAAAAGGCGCCATGTTGACCAACCGCAACTTAGTGGCCAACATGGAACAGATTCGGGCCTGGCTGGCCCCCGTAATGCCGGAAGGCAAAATGATGGCCCTGTGCCCGTTGCCGCTGTACCACATCTTTGCTTTCACGGTCAACTGCTTAGCGTTCATGTCGGTGGGCGGCTGCAATGTGCTCATCGTCAACCCGCGCGATATCAAGTCGGTCATCAAAGAGTGGGCGAAGCACAAGCCGAACGTGTTTACAGGCGTGAACACCTTGTACAATGCCCTGCTCAACCACCCGGACTTTGCTTCGTTGGACTTCAGCAACTTGCGCGTGGCCGTTGGCGGCGGCATGGCCGTCCAGCGCGCCGTGTGGGAACGCTGGCGTCAGGTAACGGGCAGCCCATTAGTGGAAGGCTACGGCCTGACGGAGTCTAGCCCGGTGTTGTGTGTCAACCCGGTGGATGAGAACAACCGCGTCGGCTCCATCGGCCTGCCCGTGCCCTCTACCGACGTGCGCATTGTGGACGAACAGGGCAATGTCCTGCCGCCCGGGCGCGACAACGTCGGCGAAATTCAGGCCAAAGGCCCGCAAATCATGAAAGGCTACTGGCAGCGCCCTGAAGCCACTGCCGACGTCATCAAAGACGGCTGGCTCTGCACCGGCGACATCGGTTACATGAGTGAAGACGGCTTCTTTTACATCGTAGATCGCAAGAAAGACATGATCCTCGTCTCGGGCTTCAACGTCTATCCCAACGAGGTGGAAGATGTCATTGCGCTGCACCCCAAAGTGCTGGAGGTAGCGGTGGTGGGCGTTCCCGACGAAAAATCGGGCGAAGCCGTCAAAGCCTTCATTGTCAAGAAAGACCCGAGTCTGACGGCAGAGGAGATCATTACGCACTGCCGCGAACAACTGACGGCCTATAAAGTGCCCAAGCAGGTGGAATTCCGCACAGAACTGCCCAAGACAAACGTGGGCAAGATTTTGCGGCGCATGTTGCGCGAGGAAAGGGCGGGCAGCTAAAGAGTTTTATTTTTTTGAAGACGAAAACCATAAAGGCTCTCGAACAGTAAGCCGCTGTGGGCAGGAGCATTCTTAATACTTAATAGCCAAGCACAACAAAGTGCCTATTTTCAGTAAGCCTCCGCATCGGAGCGCTACTTCATTGCATTTGGCCTTTTCGAGAGTGTGCGTTTTTCAGGAGTGCTGTTGGCAATTTAACCCTTTTAAGGCCGTACTTGGGCTTCGTGCGCTACTTCAGTACCTGAGCAAACCTCTGTTGGCGCCGATACAACCACCAGACCACTATCATCGCCAGCACACTAACGGTAAACAGTATGGAGGAAATGATTTCGGCCTGACTCATCCGCATGCCCAGCACTTCGTGGTGCACATTGACGCGAATTTTTTCAATCCAGAAGCGCTCTACCGCAGCCAGCGCCAGGTAGAGGAAAAACAACATGCCCGGCACGCGCAAGCGCTTGCGCAACGCCCACAGAATAGCAAACACGACGGCCATCATCAGCGTCTCGTACAGCGGTGTAGGGAATACGGGCATAGACAGCTCCATGCAATAGCGCCAGGTGCATCCCTCAATAGGTATGCTCGAAACCGGATCTGTGTAGGGGGTATTCAGCACGTGATGCGGATATGTACTGGCCCACCAGCTATCGGGCAACCAGCTGAGCCATTCGGGCTTGGGCGCCTGGTTGACGATGCCCCAGTCGCCGTCGCCGCTCAGCTGGCAACCAATGCGGCCCACGCCATAGCCAGCCGTGAGCGCAGGCGCTACGGCATCGGCAGCCGGCAAAAACGGAATGCTGTGCCGCCACAGGTACACTACTACTGCTATGAAGCCCAGCACCAGACCGCCATAGAACGCCAGCCCGCCGCCCGAGAGCAACGCGCCCATGGGGTCGTTCAGGAAAGCATTCCAGTTATCGAACAGATCGAACACTTTGGCACCCACAATACCGCCCACGGCCGCCCACACCGTAATCTCGCTGATGCGGTCGTGCGGCCAGACGTCTTTTTCTACCGCCACGGGCTTTTGCTTGCGCTTGCGCCAGCCTTCCCACCACGTAAGGCCGCCCAGCAACACCGCTCCAATGATCGCTGCCGGCCAGTGCATTTTGGAAGAAAACAGCACCGCAGCCGGGTCGAGCTGAAACTCTTCCAAATGCCGGGCAGCGTACAGCCCTTTACCGCCCAGCACCAGCCCCAACAGGGCATTGCTCGCGACTTCTGAAAGCGAAGGCGGCTTGCCCTCTACAACGGTTACCCGCGTGGGTTTGAATACTCCTTCTCGGGCCTTGCGCTTGAGTTCAGAATAATACAGCGTGGCACTGACCAAAAAGGAAATGGCCAAGAAGAAGCCAAACGTCTTGAAAATGGCCAGCCAGTTGTCTGGCTCGGTACCGAATAGGGCATGGGCGATGTAGGACAAATCCGGATACATGCTGGCAAAGGTAGCCGAGCGCATGGAAATGTAAGCCGGACGACGTTGCTCAAGTGAGGAAAAAAATCAACGCGAACACCTGACTGACAACAGCCAACCCCATCAGCGCCAGTGTCAGGCGTGGGAAAAAGTAGCCTCCGTAAGCGAAAAACCGATCCCAGGCCGGAAAGAGCAACAAAAGCAACAGGGCATAGGCGGGCAGTAGTCGAACAGGCATCAGAGTGTAAAGTCCGCTGAAATACAGCATCAAAGCAGCCAGAGAAAACAGCAGGGCCCGACGGGCATACAGGCCCACATCGGTCTTCTTGAACAGCAATAAAAGGGCTGGCAACGGCAGGCAAAAGAACGGATGCGCCAGCGGTTGCCACAGCACGGCGGCATTGGGCATTCCATCGGGCTTAATGAAAAAATAACGCAGCGACCAGGCCACCAGCGCCTCCTCTGAAGACGGAATGGCGTCCGGGCGCCCCCAGACCCAGCCCACAGCACCCGCTACTAGCAAGGCCGCAGCACTCGGACGCCATCGCGGATGCTCCGACAGCAATACTAACATCAACGGCGCGCACACTAAAACCAGCGAAGGCGACAGCCAGACGGTCAGTAAAATTACCAGGATGAAAGACAACACCCACCCCCGCTGGCCCGTATCCACTGCACGGGCAAAAAACGCTATTGCCCACAACATCAGCCCCACTGCACTCAACAGTGCTGGCGACCCCCTCACCACCGCCCAAAACGCTGGTGACAAGGCAAGCGCAATAAAAATATACGTGTATCGGCTACGCGCATAAACCCCCGGCGACAACGCACGCAAAGCAGCCTCAAAACCCAACAGGGCCAGCGCCATAGCCATTAAACCGGGCGCCCAGATCAGTAGTAGCCAGGCGTTCATATCTCAAAATTAGCAGTGTTGCCCTGAGAAGGAACTGGCCCAAATTCGCCTCCTCCCTGCTACAGGAAATTTTTCCACATCATGCTCTCCATGGGTCGGTCGCTGCGCTGGTTGTATTTTGCGCTGGGCTTGCGGTGGTAGTAATTCTCGATGTCGCCATCCACCCGGAAGTAGATGAGCTGGCCAATGGGCATACCCGCGTACACGCGCACAGGCTGCACGCAGGAAATTTCCAAGGTCCAGTGGTTCGAGAAACCCACATCGCCCTTGCCTGCAGTGGCGTGGATATCAATGCCTAAGCGGCCCACACTGCTCTTGCCCTCCAGAAACGGCACCGTGCCGTGCGTTTCGGTGTATTCCTCCGTGACGCCCAGATACAGCGTGCCCGGTTGCAAGACGAAGCCTTCCTCGGGTATCTCCAGCAGTTCAATCGGATTGTGCCGACGCGCGTCCAGTACGCGGTCGCGATAGACCGCCAGGTACTTGCCCAAATGCACGTCATACGAGTTGGTGCCTAAGCAATCGCGCCGAAACGGCTCAATAACGATTTCGCCAGCGGCAATGGCTTCCAGGATTTTCTTGTCGGTCAGGATCACGGCAAGCGCGGTTTTATGAAAAAATCGGATGCAAAGGTATCGGGCCGCTACTTGCTGGCTGAAGGCTTTTGCCTGAAAAGCCTATTAGCCCAGATAGTATCGCTGCCGCAACCACAGGGATAATTGCACCAGCAAAATCAGCGCCGGCACTTCAATAAGCGGGCCGACGACACCTGCAAATGCCTGGCCACTGTTCAACCCAAAAACGGCAATCGCTACCGCAATGGCCAATTCAAAATTATTGCCCGCAGCTGTGAAAGCAATCGAGGCATTCTGCGGATACTGCGCACCTAACGCCTTGCCCACAAAGAAACTGATGAGGAACATTAACCCAAAGTACAGCACCAATGGCAACGCAATGCGCAATACGTCTATGGGAATACGCACGATGAGGTCGCCCTTCAAGCTGAACATTACCACAATGGTGAAGAGCAGCGCAACAAGCGTCAGTGGTGAAATGGCCGGAATAAACCGCTCGCGATACCACAACTCGCCCTTCCAGCGCGTCAGTACGATGCGACTGAGCAACCCCGCCGCAAACGGGATACCCAGATAAATGAGTACACTCTGGGCAATCTCGCCAATCGAAATATCTACCAGCGCACCCTCCATACCAAAAAACGGCGGCAGCACGGTGATAAATATCCAGGCATACAGACTATACGCAAACACTTGAAACAGGCTGTTGAGCGCCACCAAACCCGCGCCATATTCTCGGCTGCCTTCGGCCAAATCGTTCCACACCAACACCATAGCAATACAGCGGGCCAGGCCAATCAAAATCAGCCCTACGGCATATTCCGGGTAATCGCGCAAAAAAAGCATTGCAAGCCCAAACATGACCAGCGGGCCAACCACCCAGTTGAGCAACATTGAAATACCCAGCGTCCGCACATCCCGAAACACATAGGGCAACAAACGGTAGTCCACCTTAGCTAAGGGCGGATACATCATCAGGATGAGGCCTATGGCAATGGGAACATTTGTCGTACCGCGATTGAGCGACTGGATAAAATCCGCCACAGGAGGATAAAAATAGCCCAGCGCAATACCCAGGGCCATAGCGGCGAAAATCCAGAAAGTCAGAAAGCGATCGAGCAAGCGAAGCGATTTGCGAGCAGACATAACCGTATCCGTTGGAGCGGCCTGAAAGACAGGGGGCCGAGTGCCACAAAGATGACGGGTTTGCTAAGACCCAGCAGATGATTTTAGTTAAATCTCCACTTTTTCTTCCTCAAAGCGCACGCCCAGGGCCTCCAGATCCAACATGACAGGCTCATAGACTTCCGGGTCAGTCGGTATGCGTACCCCTACGGGCGCAGGCGCTCCCACCAATAGACGTCGGGCGAAAATGCCCGCTGGCCAGCCCACCAATCGCGCCATGGCAGTATGTACGCTATCGTCGCCTTTAGCCACCAGTGTCGAGGTCAGGCGGTGTTGCCGCCCTTCCAGGACGTACTCGAAGATGTGCTGCATAATGACCATATCGCGGTCGTGTGGCTGCATGGCCCATTTTTCCAGCAACAGCTGTTCTAACGCCAGCGCAGGTGAAGCGTTCTTCAGTCCAATGGGCCGCTTCTCAAAGATGCCTAACCAGGCCAGCTGTTGCATGACCGCGCTCTCGACGCCTATATGGAGCAGTTGAGCCACCCGCTCCTGCAGCGAGCCGCGGTATGGGGCGTTGCCCAGAAGCGCTTCTACCAGTCCGGCATAGGTCATGGTTTCGCTATTGGGCACCGTGAAATGCGGATCGGTGAGCCCCAGCCGGACCAGCGCATTCCACCCTTCGCAAAAGCCCCGGTGGCGAATGGTGCCGCGGAAGATCGTCTCTACTCCATGAAGGCCGTAAGCGGACTGGTATTGCAGCGAGTCCCGATTGGCATACACCTCCCATTCACCCATGTCTGGCACCTGAATGAGGCGAAATTGCTCAAAAAGGCGGTGATACGGAATGAAGCGCATGCGCCCCTCCTCCAGATACTGCGCCATACCCTGGCCCGCCAGCACCACATTGCGCGGGTTCCAGCTAAACTTGTAATGCCAGGGATTGTCGTCGCTTTCGGGCGCCACCAACCCACCGGTGGACGAGTAAAACGCTGTGATTCGACCGCCCTGCTGCTGAATGTGCCGGATGCGCTGTACAGCACTCATGTGGTCAATGCCCGGGTCGAGACCCAGTTCGTTCATGAACACCAGGCCGCGCTCACGAGCATCGGCATCCAGTGCGCGCAGAGCGTCGGACACATAACTGGCCGTAACCAAATGCTTCCCCAAAGCCAGACAATCGCGTGCAACCTCTACATGCAGCGCCGGCGGCAACAAGGAAACCGCCACATCGCACGCTTCCACTAAAGCACGTCGGGCTGAGGCATTTGCAGCGTCCAAACCCACCGCTTCGCCGCGCGGATGACCGCCCACCTTCTGACGGGCTAACGCTACCTGGGCGTCGGCCACTATTACGCGATAGTCGCCAGCGGAAGCATGCTGGAGCAAATAATCAATCAGTGCCGTTGCCGAACGCCCGGCGCCCAAAACCAGTACCTTTTTCATACAGATGCTAACAAAACGGGCGCAAAGGTAGGCCGCGCTTTCAGGCAAAAGCCCGCCAAAAAGGCAACAGTTCTAAAAAGCATCGGGCGCGCTTCTGAATAGAAACGCGCCCGGTTGCTTGTGAAAAGGCTGCACCTCAGAGCCTTGTCCCGTATTTAGACCTCCAGGTGCTGGGTAACAATTTCTTTGCCGTTCATCACCGAACGCCGACCGAAGACCAATCCGGCACCGTCGGCATCCACTAGCACTGTATCGCCTTTGACATAGTTGCCGGCCAGCACGTGTTTGGCCAATTCGTTGACGAATTCGCGCTGCAGCGTGCGCTTGAGCGGGCGAGCACCGTATTGCGGGTCGAAGCCCTGCTCAATCAGCCACTGGGCGGCGTCGGGCGTCAGTTCCACTTTCAGCTCCTGACGGGCGAGCATCTCGCGTACATCTTCGAGCAGAATGTCGAGGATAGCCTGCATCTGGCTTTTGAGCAGCGGATGGAAGACGATGACCTCGTCAATGCGGTTGAGGAATTCGGGCCGCAGGTTTTGTTTCAGGGCGTCCATGACTTCCTCTTTGGCGCGCTCGTAGGCTTTGTGCAGGTCGGCATATTCCTCGAACATTTGCTGGATGCGGTCGCTGGCTAAGTTCGAGGTCATGATGATGATGGTGTTCTTGAAGTTTGCCGTGCGACCTTTGTTGTCGGTCAGGCGGCCATCATCGAGCACCTGCAACAGGATGTTGAACACATCAGGGTGTGCCTTTTCGATTTCGTCGAGCAGCACGATGGTATAGGGGCGCCGGCGGACGGCTTCGGTCAGTTGACCGCCTTCGTCGTAGCCTACATAACCCGGGGGGGCACCCACGAGGCGCGAGACGCTGTGGCGCTCCTGGTACTCGCTCATGTCAATGCGCACAATGGCGCGTTCGTCGTCGAAGAGCACATCAGCTAAAGCTTTGGCCAGTTCGGTTTTACCCACACCCGTCGGGCCGCAGAAGATGAACGAGCCGATGGGTTTGTCCGGGTCGCTCAGGCCGGCGCGGCTGCGTCGGATGGCATCCGACACGGCGGCCACGGCTTCGTCCTGACCTACGACACGTTTGTGCAATTCGTCTTCTAAGTGCAGCAAGCGTTCGCGTTCGCCACGTAGCATTTTGGCCACTGGTATACCTGTCCAGCGCGCAATGACCTCGGCAATGTCGTTGGCCGTAACGGCTTGGTGGGTCATGCGGTTTTCAGGTGCCAGCTCGGCTAATCTGGCTTCGGCAGCCTTCAACGCAGCCTCCTGGGCCGGTATTTCGCTGTATTTGATGCGCGAGGCCAGCTCGAAGTTCCCTTCGCGTTCGGCGCGCTGGTACTGCAGTTGCAGGTCTTCCAGCTTCTGCTTGCTGGCCTGAATGGCCTCGGCAATTTCGCGCTCTTGCTGCCACTTGCTGCGCAGGCTGTCGAGTTTTTCGCGCAGGTCTTCGATTTGCTTCGTTAGCGCCTCCAGTTTGCGCTCGTCTTTTTCACGCTTGATGGCTTCGCGTTCAATTTCGAGCTGGCGCAGACGGCGGTCGAGTTCGTCCACCTCTTCGGGTACCGAGTCCAGTTCAAGGCGCAGTTTGGCTGCGGCTTCGTCCACTAAGTCAATGGCCTTGTCGGGCAGCTTGCGCTCGCTAATGTAGCGGTGCGACAGCTCGGCCGCAGCGATGATGGCTTCATCCAGTATTTGCACCTTGTGGTAGTTCTCGTAGCGCTCGCGCAGACCGCGCAGGATGGAGATGGTGTCCTCCACGCTGGGTTCGTCCACATAGACCGACTGGAAGCGGCGCTCCAGCGCTTTGTCGCTCTCGAAGTATTTCTGGTATTCGTCCAGAGTAGTGGCGCCGATAGTACGCAACTCACCGCGTGCCAGTGCAGGCTTCAGGATGTTGGCCGCATCCATAGCGCCCTGGCCACCGCCGGCGCCTACGAGGGTATGGATTTCGTCAATGAACAGGATAACCTGCTCGTTGGACTCGATGACCTCGTTGATAACCGCTTTCAGGCGCTCCTCAAACTCACCCTTGTACTTGGCACCTGCAATGAGCGCAGCCATGTCGAGAGCGAAGATGCGTTTGGAGCGCAGGTTTTCGGGCACGTCGTGGCGTGCGATGCGCCAGGCAATGCCTTCCACAATGGCCGTCTTACCTACGCCCGGGTCGCCAATAAGGATCGGGTTGTTCTTTTTGCGCCGGCTGAGGATGTGCAACACACGGCGAATTTCCTCGTCGCGGCCAATGACTGGGTCCAATTTGCCCGCCTCCGCCATTTCCGTGAGGTTGATGGCGTATTTGTTCAAGGCATTGTACGTCTGTTCGGCGCCCTGGTCGGTTACTTTGCGGCCTTTGCGCAGCTCTTGTACGGCCTTGCTCAGCGCTTCGGGCGTAGCGCCTTCTTCGCGCAAGAGGCGGGCAGTCTTATCCGAGCCTTTGGCAATGCCCAGCAGCAGGATTTCCAGCGAAATATATTCATCGCCGTACTCCTTGAGCAACCCTTTGGCTGCCGTAATGGCCCGGTTGGCGTCTGGCGTCAGGTATTGCTTGTCGGCGCCTTTTACTTTGGGTATTTCCCAGATAAGCTGGTTGAGGCGCTCTTCAATGCGCTTTGCATTGGCTCCGACCTTGCCCAACAGGAAATTGACCACCGAGTCGTCCACCTCCAACATGCCTTTGAGCAGGTGAGCGGTGTCCACGTTTTGTTGCTCGTAGCCGGCGGCAATTTGCTGTGCTTGGGCCAGCGCCTCCTGGGCTTTAATGGTGAAATTATCATACGTCATAGTTTGAAAAAGAAGGCCTCTCCTTGGAGGCACGTGTTGTTTTTGGGTGAAAAAATCAAGCACTGCCCTCCCTGCAAATTTATTTCCAGGCCCTTGAATGACCGCCCTTTACGCCAAAATGGCGCCTTTTCATCGGTTAAATGACTTTTTGGCGCACCCCTGTGGCGTGCAGCGATATTTCGTCATGGCAAGACGACCGGCGTCGGCGGGCGACCAATTGCGGGAGGTCAATCCAGATGCAGAAGGCGATATGCAGCTGCTACCAACATTCCGGCTGTTTCTGTGCGCAAGCGCGAGTGGCCCAAATGGACAGCGGCAAACCCATGCGCCTGAGCCAGCGCCACTTCTTCGGGCGTGAAGTCGCCCTCTGGCCCGATGAGGATGAGGGCAGCCGTATGAGGCTGCAACAGCGTCTGTACCGGTTGGCGCAGCCCTTCGCCACACCAGGCGATGGCGCGAATGGGTTCTCCGGCGCGCTGCACCACCTCGGCCAGCGGTGTTAACGGCTGCAGCTGCGGCATCCAGGCCTGAAGCGACTGCTTGAGCGCTGCGATGAGGATTTTCTCCAACCGGTCCAGGCGTAGCGTCGTGCGTTCCGAGCGCTGACATAGCAGCGGCGTGATACGGCTTACACCTAATTCGGCAGCTTTTTCTAAAAACCACTCGAAGCGGTCTATGTGCTTCGTGGGCGCGATGGCTATGTGCAGCCGTCCCGTTGGAGGCGCTATCGGATGCGTGGCCAGGATGCGCACATAGGCCTGGCGTTTCGACGTCTCCGCCAGCTCGGCCTCATAAAAAGCGCCTTGCCCGTCGGTGAGGCGCAAGCGCTCGCCCACACGCCCACGCATAACGGTAAGCAGGTGACGGCTTTCTTCTTCGTCTAAGGCGATAAGCTCGCCGGAGGGTTTTGTGATGAAATACAGCTGGTCGTCGCGCACGAGGAGGCTTTTTTAATCAAAACAATACGAGCAGCGAAATGGAAAATGCCGCATGCTGCAAAAGTAGCGTGGCCTCGTGCAGTCGTTCCCCGTCGAGTACTGCTGTAAAACTACCTTTGCGGCCGGATGGTTACTATAGGGCGCTTTTTGCGTTGAAAGCATCCACCTCCGAAACGAACGCAAACCATGTTCATCCAGGTTTTTAAGAGTAAAATTCACCGCGTGCGCGTTACGCAGGCTGACCTGAACTACATCGGCAGCATCACTATTGATGAAGACCTGCTCGATGCGGCCAACATCGTCGAAGGCGAGCGCGTCCAAATCGTCAACAACAACAACGGCGCCCGCTTTGAGACTTACGTCATCCGCGGCGAGCGCGGCAGCGGCGTCATCTGCCTCAACGGCGCAGCTGCCCGTCTGGTGCAGGTCGGCGATATCGTCATCATCATTTCTTACGCCTTTATGACCCCCGAAGAGGCCCGTAATTTCCGGCCTATTGCCGTATTCCCCGACGAGAACAACCGCTTGGCCAAGCCCACCTAAACCACATCTCCCACGCCGTTCAGGTGTTAAATTCCGGACGGGCATTGGCCATCTGACCCCCCAGCGCTACTTTCGCACCATCTGTACTCCAGGCACTTTTTTTCACAAAAAACAACCTGTCCTTATGCGCAAACTACTGCTTGTTGCCACGCTATTCCTGATGGGCCTGACCGCCTCTTTTGCTCAGCGAGTTCCTAAAATAGAGGTGTACTTCCAGCGTCACCATACCCAGCAGGACCTGAACAACATCAAAGAAGAGCTGGCTGTCATGGGCATCGAAATCGAGTACGAAAACGTAGCATTCGACCGGAATGGTCGCTTGTCTTCTTTAGGCATCCGGGTGAACTGCAAAGACGGCTTCTCCGGCACTGCCATGACATCACAGGTGCCGGAAGACCTGTCGTTCGGATTTGTGCGCGACTACCGCGAGGGAGCAGCGGTGCCCTTCGGCATTGGTTTTCATCCCGGCAAAAAGTCCTCCGATAGAGATAAAGAGTAAATTGGGAAGCCGGAAATCAGGGCCATTGCATCGAAGCACTGGCCCTGCGTAAAGGCTACTCAAAGGGCAAGACGCTAACGAACGCAGGGGGTGCCGACGGGGCGCTCTTTGCGTTTTTTGTTTTTTATACGACGGGATGGCTCGCACAGCCTCTATCAGTCAAACTCGATGGTGTCGCCGGCTTTGTAGGTCTCTTTAGTGCCGCTGCCTTTTTTATCCGTTACCGCTGGCGGTTCGGGTGTAGCGTCGAAGAGTGTGCCTTGCTGAGCAATTGGCTCCGTTGCGGCTGGTGGAGCAGGTCTTTCTGATGCAGTGGTGTCGTCCACCTCCTGGATGTCGGAGAGGAGAATGTCGCTCAGTTTGTTGCCCACGGCCTTCCAGCCTTTGACGTCCATGAAGTCGCCAAGGCTGATTTCGCCGCTCATGGGTTTGCCCTTGACGCGGAGGGTATAGCGGATGCGCGGATTGGGCTCGACGCTGGCGAAGAGCAGTTTCGATTTAGGGTGGTCGGTGATGTACGTGAAGCGCTCGCGCAGGCGTGCCGTTTCGATGCGGAAGCGTTTGACCATCGTCCAGCCCTTGTGGCCGTCGAAGTGCACGGCATTGACGACGGTGTCTGGATGGAATTTGCCGATGTAGAGCACTTCTTTAGGCTCGAAGCGCTGCAACAGGTCGGTATCCGTTTGCTCGTAGGAGCCGTCGCGGTAGAGGACGAGCAGCTGGTCGCCGGTGTCAAATTCGCCCAATAGGCGTCCGCGTTCCTGAGTGTTGAGGCGGCCGGTGATGTCGTCGTACCAGATCTTCTGAGCACCAATGGTGCTCTTGCCTACCTCTTTTTGGCGGATGCTCTTGACTGGATATTTGGTCAGGATATTGCCCTGGGTGTCGCGGCCTTTGATGGCTAATTCGGCAAAATCGTAGTCAAATACTTTGATCTTGGCCGGACAACCCGGGCTGAGTGTTACGGTAACTACCTCGCTTTCGCCATTAGGGTTTGCCGTCAGGTAAAGGATGCGCGAACCTTTGCCGCTGCCGCCCACCGGATACTCTTTATCGCGCGTGATGGCGGTTACATTAAATCGCTTAACCATAGTGCGGCCCGACTTGCCGTCCACATAGGCTAAATTATAAGTGGTGCGTTCGTCGTTCTTTTTCCAGACGGCTACATGGATGATGTCTTTACCTACGAAGACCTTTTCACCAATACGCACCACTTTCATCACACCATCGCGGCGGAAGACGATGATGTCGTCAATATCGGAGCAATCCTGAACGAACTCGTCCTTTTTCAGACCGTAGCCAATAAAGCCGCCGGTGCGGTCCACATAGAGTTTGGCGTTGTTGGCCACCACTTCGGCAGCGCGGATTTCATCGAAGACGGCTATTTCGGTTTTGCGCTCGCGTCCGGCGCCGTATTTTTCCAAAAGACGGCGGAAGTAGGCAATAGCGTAGTCGGTCAGGTGCTCCAGATGATGCAGTGTCTCGCGTAGTTGTTCATTGAGGTGGGCGATTTCCTCATCGGCTTTGAATGTGTTGTATTTGGAGATGCGCTTAATCCGAATTTCGGTCAGGCGCACCAAGTCGTCCTGCGTCAGCTCGCGCAAGAGTCTGATTTTGTCGGTCTTTTTTCGATAGTCCGGGTCGTCGGGCGTGATGACGTATCGGCGCAAGCCGGTTTCGATGGTCTGCAATACAGCCTCCCAGGTTTCGCATTCCTCGATGTCGCGGTAGATGCGTTTTTCGATGAAAATTTTCTCCAACGAGGCGAAGTGGAGCTTCTCTTCGAGTTCGCGTCGCAGGATTTCGAGTTCCTGGCGCAGCAGGTCTTTGGTGTTTTCGGTAGAAATGCGCAGAAGTTCGTTTACATCGGTGAACATAGGCCGGTTGCCCTGAATGACGCAGCAGTTAGGGCTGATGCTGACCTCGCAATCGGTGAAGGCGTACAGGGCATCTATCGTTACGTCGGGGCTGACGCCGGGCTGCAGTTCAATTTCGATATCCACTTCGGCCGCCGTCTTGTCGGTAACGCGCTTGATTTTTATCTGGCCTTTTTCGTTAGCCTTGAGGATGGAGTCAATCAAGTCGCTGACAAACACACCATAGGGCAGTTCGGTGATGCGCAGGGTCTTTTTATCCACTTCCTGAATGCGGGCGCGCACGCGCACTTTGCCCCCACGCGCGCCGGCGTTGTATTGGCTAACGTCCACTAAGCCACCTGTAGGGAAATCCGGATACAGACTGACCTCGCGCCCTTCCAGGGCAGCAATGCTGGCTTCGCATAACTCGATGAAATTGTGCGGCAACACCTTAGTGCTCAGCCCCACGGCGATGCCTTCCACACCCTGGGCCAGCAGCAACGGGAATTTCATGGGCAGCGTAATGGGTTCCCGCTTGCGCCCGTCATACGACATCTGCCAGCGCGTCGTCTGGGGGTTAAAGGCCACTTCAAGGGCAAACTTCGTCAGGCGGGCTTCAATGTAACGCGGTGCCGCTGCCGGGTCGCCGGTGCGGTAGTCGCCCCAGTTGCCCTGGCAGTCAATGAGGAGGTCTTTCTGGCCCAAGTTGACCAAAGCATCGCCGATGGCCGCATCACCATGCGGGTGGTACTGCATCGTCTGGCCGATGAGGTTGGCCACCTTGTGATAGCGCCCGTCGTGTTGCTCGTACATGGCGTGCAGGATGCGACGCTGCACGGGTTTGAGGCCGTCTTCAATGGCTGGCACAGCCCGCTCCAGAATGACGTAAGAGGCGTAGTCCAGAAAGTAGTTCTGGTACATGCCGGAGAGGGTAATGAGCTGCTCGTCGCCGGCGGCGGCGGTGGGCGGTACGGAGGTGTCTTTTTTGGAACGCGCCATGGTGGGTGTTTTTTTAGGCCAAAAAAGTTTGGCTATTACTGGGCCAAACATGTTTGGCCGTTACTTAGCCAAACATGTTTGGCGGTTACGGGGCAAAGGTAAGGCGAAGGCTTGGTGTTCTTAAAACAAAAGGTTTTGAATAGACAACAAAACAGATAGCGGCGGGGTGGTTTGGCAGGGCAGGGTGGTTTTGTTAGAGGGACAACCATGGCGGTAACTGTCTTTCTCCGAGGGGTCAGATTTTGCCATTTGCCACAATCAGTATTTTGCACAACAGGGCTACCTCGCGCCCCAGGCTCCAGTTTTTGGCGTATAAGAAGTTGAGGCGCTGGCGTTCGGCCTCGGTCAGGATTTCCTCCGACACAGTTGGCTCTTTTGTTGCGCTCTCTTCTGGTAGCTTTGCTAAGGAAGCAGGCGAAAAGACCGCGGGCGGCAGAGCAGGCATTGGGCTGGATTGGGCGGCAGGCGCGTAGCCCACCCAAGTTTTGCGGCCTAAGAGAACGGGAAGCCAGTTTTGTAAGAGGGCTTTTCTATTTTTCACCACCCAAAACAGCACCGGACTGAACAGCAGCAGCAAAAGACAGGCGGCAATGTCGAAGGCACGTTTGGCGCGGCGGTATTCGGGCTGAGCCAGCCGGAAGGCCGGTGCAATGGAGTACAGCTCGCCAGGCCGGTCTTTGCTGCTGCTACCGATGATATGGTTACTGCCAGCAGGCAAGGTTTTATAGCGTATACGAGGGCCGAGTTGCTGCATAGCGTCGAGCACTTTGCGAATGGAAACGTCTTGAGTACAGAAGATGATTTCATCGGCTTCGAAAAGTTCGACTAACGTGGCCAGGCGATGCAATTGGTCAGGTGGCAGTGTTGTAGTTAGTTGCCAGGCGACTTCGGCGCGTTGCAGCAGCTGCTGTGCGCGCTCGCATTCGGCCGGGCTACCTATGATAAGGATATTCCGACGGAGCGTCTGGCCAATGCGCCAGCTGCGGTATTCAACAAAGTAGAGCAAGACACGTAAAAGCGACAGCCCAGCGGCGGTCCAGATGGCGCCCAACACCAACACGGCCCTAGAGGGGCGAAATGCCTGATCGAGAAAGCCGTAAATGGCAGCCAACAGTACAGCGCCCACACCGACATTGCGCAACAGACGAACCAGGTCGTAGCGACGGTCATAACTGCCTCCTAACCAGAGCACGGCCAGCCATACGCTCACGTAAAGCGGGAAGTTGAACCACAAGATGGCAGGCTGGAAGTAGTCGGGGTCTTTGTAATAATAATATGCCCAGAAGTTTTTTATTGCCACAAAGCCCCCATACATCAGCGCCGCATCCAGTATGGGCAGCCAGGCGCGATGGGCAGCCTGGGCCAATAGAGCTGCTACTGCTCGCAGGGCAATAGCAATTTGCAGCAAAAAAACCAGCAGCCCCGCTCCACCGCGCTGGAAGTGCTTACGGGCGAAGATGATCATGGCCTCATAAAAACGCCGCACGTATCGAAAGTCCTTTTGCGTGCTTTCGCCCTTGTAGTGCAGGATGCGTGTATGAGGCAGGTAGTAGTTCTGAAAACCCTCCTGCTGGAGGCGGTACGACAGGTCAATGTCTTCGCCGTACATAAAAAAGGCCTCATCAAGTAACCCCGCCTGCTCCAAAGCGCTGCGGCGGATGAACATAAAGCACCCAGCCAGCACCTCGACGGGGTGCGCCTGATCGGGGTCGAGATGGCCCAGATAATAGCCGTTGAAACGCGCGCTGCGCGGGAACAAAGCCCCCAGCCCAATCATCTTGCAGAAAGAAACCCACGGTGTAGGGAAGCCGCGTTTGCTTTCGGGCAAGTACTGGCCGCTGCCGTCGAGCATGCGCACGCCTACGGCGCCGGCATCGGGGTGCGCATCCATGAAGGCCAAGCAATGCCGAAATGTGTCTTCTTCCACCAACGTATCCGGGTTGAGCAACAGCACGTATTCGCCCTTGCTCTGGCGAATGGCCTGGTTGTTGGCCGCTGCAAACCCCACGTTCTCAGCGTTCGCTATGAGTCTTACCTCAGGAAAACGCCGCCGCACCAGGTCCACCGAGTCGTCTGTCGAGGCATTATCCACCACCCAGACTTCCCCTTCCACACCCGCCAGGGCGCGTTGCACCGAAAGCAGGCACTGCTCCAGAAAAGCGCTGACGTTGTAACTGACAATGACCACAGACAGGCGCATGGCGCAAAAGTGCGGCGGCTTCGGCCTTCGCCGTGCCGGCTTTTTTCAAAAGAATAGTCCGCACAGGTACAACCAACTAGCCCTTGCAACGCCCACATTCCAAAATTTTTCCTTTTTTCTGGCGGCTTCGGCTACCTTTGCGTCTGCTTTTTTGAACACGTCTTGTGTTTTCGGTTTTAAAAATTTGACTATCAACTTTTTGTGACAAAATGGCCTTAATCGGAACGATTCGCAAAAACGGGTGGATTCTCATCGTGCTCATGGTGTTGGCTTTGGGCGGTTTTATCCTGATGGACATTATCAGCAACGCCCAGCGTTACAGCTCTGCCGACATCAACACCATTGGCAAAGTAAAAGGCGTCGAGATCAAGCGCTCGGAATTCGATACGTACGAAAAACTCATTTACTCCAACCCACAGCCCGGTATGGGCTATCAGATTCGCCAGCAGGTATGGGACTACTTCGTAGAGCGCACGCTGCTGGAAAAAGAAGCCGAAACTGTGGGCCTCGGCGTAGGTAAAGAAGAATTAATGGACCTGCAGTTTGGGCAAAACCTCAGCCCAGTGATTATGCAGCGCTTTGCCGGCCCCGACGGCCAGCCCAACCGCGAGCAGTTGAACAACATTAAAAATGCCATTGAGTCGGGCAATTTCACTGACCCGATGAACCGCGCCTATTGGGCCACGCAGGAAAAGGAAATCATCACCGAACGCCTGCAGGAAAAAATCGGCGCCCTGGTTACCAAAGCCGTTTACGCACCAGCCTGGCAGGCCGAAATGGCTTATCGCGAGAGCAACCAGCGCGCTAACTTCCTGTACGTACGCATCCCCTACGACAGAGTGCCCGACAATGAGGCTACGCTCACGGACGATGATTTCAAGGCCTATTTGAAAGAAAATCCACGACTCTATTATCAGTTCGACGAGACGCGCACCGTGGAATACGTCGAGCTGAACGTTTACCCAACGTCCAGCGACAGCGCCGCAGCCTACGAAGCCGCCTGGAAACTATGGGAAGGGCTGCGCGCTGCCGAAAACGACTCGCTCTACACTGTAACGAATCGCGGCACCGTGGACACCCGCTTCCGCAAAAAAGACGACCTGCCCGCCGCTGCTGCCGACTCGCTGACTACGGCACCCGTGGGTACCATCGTCGGCCCGTTCTTTGACCAGGGCAACTGGGTTATCGCTAAAATTCTCAGCCGCAAACTGGTGCCCGACTCCGTGCAGGCGCGCCACATCCTGCTGCGCGACGCAACGCCCGAGAACGAGAAAAAAATTGACAGCCTCATGGAACTGCTGACCTCGAAAAAGGCCCGCTTCGACTCGCTGGCCATTGCCAACAGTGCCGACCCTGGTTCGGCAGCCAAAGGCGGTGATCTGGGCTGGTTCTCCGAAGGCGTCATGGTGCCCGAGTTCAATGCAGCCTGCTTTTACGACTCTGAAATTGGCAAATACTATAAGGTCTCTACCCAGTTCGGCTGGCACCTCATCGAGGTTACGGGTAAAAAATTCCTCAACAACCAGGCAGGCGTCCGTTTAGCCACCCTCACGCAGCCCTTTGAGCCGAGCAAAGAGACCCAGCAGCGCGTCAAAGACAAAGCGCTGGAAATCCTTCAGCAGGCCAAAACGCGCCAGGACCTGGTCGAGGTGGCTAAAAAAGAAGGCTACATGGTCATGCCCAGTCAGCCGCTGAAGGCCACTGACTTCACGCTGAGCTCGTTTGGCCAGGGCGAGGAGGCCCGCGAAATCGTCCGTTGGGCCTTCGAGTCTAAGACGAAAGTAGATGCCGTAGCGCAGGAAGTGTTCTCCTTCCGCGACCCCAATGGCGGTTACTTCGATAGCAAATATGTGCTCGTCGCGCTCAAGAACATCACCCCGGCAGGCGCCCCTACAGTGGCCACCCTCAAGAATAACCCGCGCGTCGAAACGGAGGTCCGCAATCGGAAGAAAGCCGAAGTTCTCAAGAGTAAAATCGGCGAAAAAACCGACTTAAATGCTCTGGCGGCAGAGTGGAATGTCCCCGTGGATAGTGCGCAAAACATTACAATGACCCAGGCTTTCCTACCTGGTGCTGGTGCAGAGCCGCGCCTGATAGGCGCCGTATTCCACCTGGCTAAAGGCGGCTCTACCACAAAACCCATTGCCGGTACCAACGGCGTCTATGTGGCCCGCCTGCTCGAAGACATCCCAACCCTGGCTGCACCGCCCGATTTAGCCCTGTTCCGCCGCCAGGCAATCTCCTCCGCTTCTACAGCCCTCCGTATGAGCTGGATCACTCTCTGGCGTAAATACGCCGATATTGACGACTATCGCAGTCGCTTTTTCTGACGCAACACTACAAGTAAAGCACCCGCACTAAGGGCAACTGAATGGCGAGGGTGCCGGAGCATATGCTCCGGCGCCCTCGCCACTTTTTAATGCCAGAAGGTAAGCAAAACTTGGCCATCGTCCACATCCTCCGCACCTTTGAGGCCCTGACCCGTTCACTAAAACATCCCGCACGATGACCTTTACCGAGCAAGATTATTTCAACTTTCAGCGCAAAGTAGAGCGCTACAAAGAAGTGCTCCAAAACACAGAGCGCTATCGCCAGTACTGGCAAACTGAACTTAAACCCGCTCTGCTAGAACACCTGCGCAAAGCCGCTGAACTGGCCCAACTGACCTGCAGCGTCGAAGAACGCTCCGAAATTCAGAACCTGGAGGCCCTCGTCCTCTCGCTCGGCCACAGCCAAAGCGGCCTGGGCGAACCTTTAGGCGAAGGGCTGCACCGCGACCTCATCAAACACAACGGCTCCTTGGTCTATCAACAACTCTTCAACGGTAAAATCATGGTCATGGTCAACTACCCCTACATCGAACGCTATGGCCAGCCCCAACCCCCTAAAACCTTAGCCATTTACCGACCCGAGGAAATCAAAGAACCCTATGTCATTCGCCACTTAGAAACCTTCATCTCCGAAATCACCTTCTGGGAAGACTACGACGACGACCGCCCCGACGAAAACCAGCGCATCGGGTTTAAACTCAATTTCGAGCGTGAGGAAGCGTAGGGGCATTTGAGGGTTTTAAGGCCTTAAAGTCCCAAATAGTGGCCTACATAGCTTGCGCGATATGCCCTTAAGCCCTTAAGGCTACTGCCTTCATCCAGTTTTTTTTCTCTTTAATATAAAAAAAGTAGCCTCCGCCGCAGTCGCCTTTAATCTTGCCGTCTCTTTTGAAAAGCGTCTTTTCCCATGAAAAGAGTATCCCATCAAATAGTCGCCCAGTACCTATTGCCCGCATGGGCGCTGCTTTTGTGGAATGCAGTGCCGCTGGTGTCGCAGGAAGTTTGGAGTTTGGAGCAGTGCATCCGGCACGCACAGGAAGCCAATTTGCTCGTTCGCCAGGCGCAGACGAACGCCCGCGTGGCACTGCTGTCAGAACGTCAGGCCAAAGCTGGCCGATTGCCCTCCATCAACGCCAACTCCACATTGGGCAAACAGTTTGGCCGCACGATTGACCCAGCGACCAACCAGTTCGTTACCTCAAACATCACGTTCAACAGCATTGGCCTCACCGCTGGGCTGCCCCTGTTTGCCGGCGGACAGATCAACCAAGGAATACGACAGGCCCAGTGGAACGCCCAGGCTGCCAGGGCCGACGCTGAACAAACAGCCAACAACCTGGCGCTGCAAGTCGCGCAAGCCTACCTCAACGTCCTGTTGGCCGAAGAGCAACGCGAAATTGCCCGCCGACGGGTCGAGCAAGCCCGCTTCCAGCTGGAAACCACCACCAAACTCATCGAGGCCGGAAGCGCCCCGGCCGCCGACCGCTTCAACGCCCAAGCCCAGCTGGCCCGCGAAGAGCAGCTGGCCGTACAGGCACAAAACAACATCGAACTGGCCATGCTTGCTCTCAAACAACTGCTCCAGCTGGAACCTGATTATAATTTGCGCATTGAACGCCCGCGCATAGAGGCGCCTGCTGACACCGCTCCCGAAATCCTGTCCCTCCCTGAAGTGTATGCCATAGCCCAGGAAACGCAACCCGGCGTTAAAGCGGCACATTTTCGCCTTAAAAGCGCCGAGACGGGCGTAACGCTGGCAAAGTCGGCTTATTACCCTACCGTAACGCTCTTTGCCAGCCTCAACACCAATTACTCCTCACAGTTTCTCGACTTTGGCAACCCACGCATCATCGGCACCGTGCTCAGCCCACCCGTTATCGTGCGCATTAACGAGGTGGACGTACCTGTACAGCAATACGTCAATATCCTTGAATTCCCACGCCTATCTTATTTCGAGCAGATAGAGCAAAACTTCGGCCAGGGTTTCGGCCTACAAATCAACGTACCCATCTACCAAAACGGCCGCAACCGCTTAAGTGTTGAGCGCGCACGCCTCAACGTCATCAACGCCCAATTGCAGGAAAACCAAGCTCAGCAACAACTGAAGAACGATATCCAGACCGCTATCGCCAACGCCCGAGCCGGCCGCCTACAACTGGAAGCCGCGCAAAAAACCTACGAGTTCATGCAGGCAGCCTTCGCCAACACCGAACGCCGCTACCAATTGGGCGCTGCTAACCTTCTGGAATTCACCACCGCCCGAAACAACCGCGACAATGCCGAAAACGACTTGCTCATCGCCCGATACGACTACGTTTTTCGACTGAAAATCCTGGACTTTTATATGGGCAAAGAAATCCGCCTCTGAAACTACTGATAAAGGCGCCGGCAACCTGCGCTTCCAAAAAAGAGACCACCCAAACGCCTCATTATCCCATCATTATGGCTAATTTTTTGAAAAGCAAAAACAAAAACAAGCGACTGACCTACGCCTTGATAGGCATCCTGGCTGTTGTCGTCATTGCCGCCGTTATTAAGGCCCGCCAGACGCCCAAAGGCGAGCCGGTTACCTTAGAAAAGGTGCAGCGCCGCACCATACGCGAAGTCGTCAGTGCCAGCGGCAAGATCTTCCCGGAAACGGAAGTCAAGATCAGCTCCGACGTTTCGGGTGAAGTGGTCGAGCTCTTCGTGCGCGAAGGCGACTCCGTCAGGGCCGGCCAGGTCTTGGCCAAAATTCGGCCCGACGAGTACCAGAGTGCCGTAGAGCGCGGGCAGGCAGCCCTCAACAGCGCCCAGGCACAACGCCAGATATCTGCCGCCGGTGCCGAAAGCACCAGTGCACAAATTGAGCAACTGAAGGCGGAAAAAAACCGCGTCGCTGCTCAGCTGGAAGCCGCCAAAAGCGCCCACCGACGCAACGAACAACTGCACCGCGAAGGCGTCATCTCCCAGCAGGACTTCGAGAACTCGCTGAGCAACCTCCGCACCCTGGAAAGCGCTTACGCCGCAGCGGAAGCCTCTTTAAAGGCCGCTGAAAAAAACTACGCCAGCGCCCGAGAAAACATTCGCGTGGCCGAATTTGGCATCTCTAGCGCCCAGGCCACGCTCAAGGAACTGCGCACCAGCCTGCAAAAAACCATTGTCGTGGCACCGGTGAGCGGCATCGTTAGCAAACTCAACATTGAAAAAGGCGAGCGCGTCGTCGGTACCCTTCAAATGGCCGGTACCGAAATGATGCGCATTGCCAACCTCCATTCTATGGAAGTGCAGGTCGAAGTAAGCGAAAACGACATCCTCAAAGTCTCCGTCGGCGACGAGGCTGACATCGAAGTGGACGCCTATTTGGGCCGCACATTCAAGGGCAAAGTGTCGGAAATTGCCAGCAGTGCCAGCAACGTAACCAATGCGCTGGGTGCTGCCACCGTTTCGCTCAACACCGACCAGGTAACCAACTTCATCGTCAAGGTGCGCATTGACCCCGCTTCTTACACCGACTTAGTCGCCGATGGTCGCCGTTATCCCTTCCGCCCCGGCATGTCCGCTTCCGTGGACATTTACACCAATACGGTAGAAAATGCCCTGAGCGTGCCCATCATCGCCGTAACCGCCCGCAGCGACGAAAATACTTCAACGGCCAACGCTCAAAAAGAAAATGAGCAGAGCGAAGAAAAGCCGCAAAACCGCGCCAATGCGTTTGCAACCAAAATCCGCGAAGTCGTCTTCGTAGCCGTCGGCGACACCGTCGCTATGCGCGAGGTGAAAACAGGCATCCAAGACAACGACTACATCGAGATTATCTCCGGTCTGCAAGAGGGCGAGCGGGTCGTTACCGGCCCTTACAGCGCCATTGCCCGCAAACTCAAATCGGGCAGCCGAATACGCGAAGAGAAAAAGAAGGACAAGGAGGAGCGGGAAAAGTAAAGAGAGGACTGAGTTTGGTCTTCGCTTTTTATCGCCGAATGCTGCCGACTTTTGCGTTTGTGAACTTTTTGTTGGTGTTGGCGTCTTGATGCGTATTTCAGCGCCACCTTAGCTGAGCCGTTTATGGAAGAGAACCGTTCTGCCGCTTCAGATACTCCGCCGGCGCCTGCGAATGGGCGCTCGTCGCCGGTGGTGCTCTCGTCTAATTGGACGCTGTTCTGGCGGGTCTTTCTGCCGGTATTCGGTACTGTGTTCCTGGGTGGTTTCTGGCTGCTGATGTGGCTGACACCCGCCGACGAGCTTTACCTACGCTATTCCATCTGGTGGCCCCGGGGCATATCGCTGGGGCTGTGGCTGCTGTGGTTGCTGTACGTGCGCTGGTCACTATGGCCGCTCAAGCGCATAGACGCTGACGACGCCTACATCTATGTAACCAATTACTGGACTACAGTGCGCTATCCCTGGACCGACGTGGAACGCATCGAAGCGCGACGCATCGGAGGCAAGCGCGCGGCTTTGCTGCACCTCAAAGACTCCGGGCGCTTCGGCCGGCAAATCCGATTTTTGCCCGGCTCGCACTGTTTTGAATGGCTGCAACAGCGGGGAATTGTGGCAGAAAACCATCCATAAAACTCTACTATACTCTAACGGCCGGCGGCGCAGTCTTAACGTTTCGCAACGTCGTTTTTCCGGCCCTTCCTGCGCAAATACATCGCTGCTCCGCGCGCCAATAACCATTGCCCCAACAGATACGTGGCCATCACCGCTGCACCGCTATACGCAAACGGATGCCCAAAGCGCGCTGAGGCCAGCAAACAATCGGACAACAGAAAAAGCATGGCCCCAGACATAGCCTGCGAAAAAGCAACTTCGCCCAACCGAAACCGCGCATGCAGCACCGATAAAGCCATACCCACCAATGAAATCCCGTAAATCACGACCAGCAAACGCAGCCCCTCCGGTACGCTCGGCAGCAACCAATACAGAAACCCCACCAGAAAAACTACGAACGCCACCCCAGACAAAGGCGACTGGTGTAAGAAACCCCTTTCCTCACCCAATATAGCCCAAAAACCACCCAAATAGGAAACCTGAGCAAACAAAAAAGCCAACACCCCCAACAAAAAGAACAGCTCTCCGTGTGCACCATGACTGAACAGCAGTAGCACATCGCCTACCGTAGAAAACAACAACGCGGCCAACACCGAGCCACGCAAAAAGCGCCCCTTTGCCCGCGTCGAATACCCAAACCAAACAGCCAGTAAAGGCATCAGCCAGGGCTTCGTCCAGGCGGACAACGTCGAAGCTTCCCACACTTCAGCAGCAACATGGGTTACAGACAGGGCCGCAAAAGCCCAAAGGGACGCGACTTGCACTACTTTCACCGCGCAAGGTTACGAGGATTTTCTTGTTTTAAAAGGATGGCCGCAAATGATAGGTTGCCACGAATACACAAATGGCAGATGAATAATTAGTGCCTTCCTGAACCGCTTCGCGCCTTAGTGGTAAAACCGCTTGCTCCACAGAAGAGCTCAGACTATTGGCAACCTGAAGGTCCAACAACACCGCTCGAATAGCTAAACATTTCTTCATTTGGGCTTAACAAACGACATTAGCCTCTCAAAAATAGACGGAACGACTATGGTCATCAACATCAAAAACATCCGTTTCAAGGCAGACGAGCCGCTGCAGACATACGTTCAGGAAAAAGTGAGCAAGCTGTTTGACATCAACGACCGAATCCTGCGCGCTGAAGTAACGCTTTCCGAGGAGAACGGCGTCAACCGCTGCCAATGCGAAATACGCTTAGCCATGCCCGGCAACGAACTCATTGCTAAGCGCAACGCAGATACCCATAAAAAGGCTGTATATAGCGCCGTCAGCACCCTATCTCGCCGATTGCGCGATCAGAAGAAGCGATGAGATGGCCTGCGTTTAAACATTTGGGCGCTTATCCATCAAAAAGGCCCTTACGTCGAGCGCAGAATGCCGCTCTGCTCTCAAATGTCATAACTTTGTCCGTATTGGATCGTTAACCGGCCATAACAGCACCCTATTCCTCATTATCTGCATCTTTTCCATTGCGTCATTCATGGATCCTTTAAAGCAACTATTTTTCGAGAAATCGCAAGCGTCGAAGAAGGAGATCAAAGATATCCTCCAACAGCACGGCCAGGTTAAAGTGGACGAAGTTTCCATTGACCAGGTATATGGCGGCATGCGCGACATCATCTGCATGTTGTGGGAGCCGTCACTCTTAGACCCCCAGGAAGGCATTCGCTTTCGCGGCTTTTCAATACCGGAGCTGCGCGAAAAATTACCAAGCGCACCAAAAGGCAAAGAGCCACTACCCGAAGGCTTGTTCTGGCTGCTGCTCGTAGGCGAAATACCTACACGAGACGAGGTCAAGTGGCTCACTGAAAACTGGGTACGCCGGGCTAATGTGCCAGATCACGTTTTCCGCACCATAGAAGCACTGCCTGTAGAGACGCACCCGATGACCCAGCTGTCGGTGGGTGTGATGGCTATGCAAAATACCAGTGTCTTCGCGCAACGCTACAACAGCGGCATGAACAAGACGGAGTACTGGGACGCCACCTACGAAGACGCTATGAACTTAGCGGCCCGCCTTCCGCGTATTGCCGCCTATATTTATCGCCGCATCTACCACAAAGGCGACATCGTGCTGCCCGATATATCTTTAGACTGGGCAGGCAATTACGCTCACATGCTGGGTTTTGAAGATCCGGGATTCAAAGAATACATGCGCCTGTTCCTGACCATCCATGCCGACCACGAAGGCGGCAATGCTTCGGCGCACACCATGCACTTAGTCGGCTCCACACTTAGCGACCCGTATCTGTCGCTCAGTGCAGCTTTCAATGCCCTGGCCGGCCCCCTACATGGCTTGGCTAATCAGGAAGTCATCCGCTGGATACTGAAAATGGTAGAGACCCTGGGCACTTCGCGTCCCTCGCGCGAGCAAATAGCGGACTACGTCAAAAGCACCTTAGCCAGTGGGCGCGTCATTCCAGGCTACGGGCACGCCGTACTGCGCCAACCCGACCCGCGCTTCATGGCCCAGCGCCAATTTGCTGAAGACAACGTACAAGACAGCGATCTGGTCAAAATTGTGTGGAAAATCTTCGATGTCGTGCCGCCCATTTTGGGAAGTCTGGGCAAGGTGCGCAACCCCTGGCCCAATGTGGATGCCCACTCCGGCGCTCTGCTCATGCACTATGGCATGAAAGAGCACAACTACTACACCGTGCTCTTCGCCGTCAGCCGTGCCTTGGGCGTATTGGCCGCCCAGTGCTGGGCACGCGCCTTAGGCCTGCCGTTAGAACGCCCCAAGTCGGTAACCACACAGTGGATTAAGGAATTTCTGGAAAAGAAAGTGAAGGAAGGCGACGCTGTTGCGGCAAATTAAGGTCAACGTATGGTAGCCATCATCATGGGGTCAGACTCCGACCTGCCCGTCATGCAAAAAGCGGTAGACATCCTGACGGAGCTCGAGGTGCCCTTTGAAATGACCATCGTTTCGGCCCATCGCACGCCGGAGCGGATGTTTCGCTTTGCACGCACCGCTCACGAGCGCGGCATTCGGGTCATCATTGCCGGCGCTGGGGGAGCTGCTCATTTGCCCGGTATGGTGGCGGCCATTTCGCCTCTTCCCGTCATCGGTGTACCGGTCAAGTCGTCCAATTCCATAGACGGCTGGGACAGCATCCTGTCCATCTTGCAAATGCCCGAAGGCGTACCCGTGGCGACCGTGGCACTCAATGCCGCGCGTAACGCCGGCATCCTGGCCGCCCAAATGCTCGCCACCGGTGATGCCGCACTCTTAGAGCGCATCCAGCACTACAAAAAGCGACTTGAGACCGCCGTGCTGGATAAAGCCGCGCGCCTGAAGGGTGGCGACCCGCTCGAGATTGATGGCTAAGTACTGCAAAGGTCTTTTCGTAAAAAATTCTGCCTTTTCAACTTCTTTTGTGCATTTTTTTGCGAACTTCGCCTCATGCTTGTTAAAACCTTTGCAGCGGCAGTTCGCGGCGTAGATGCACAAACCATCACCATTGAGGTGAACACCGGCGGCGCCTTAGGCACTACGGCCGACAAGCCCGGGTATTTCCTGGTGGGTCTGCCCGACAATGCCGTGCGCGAAGGTCAGCAACGCATGGAGGCCGCGCTGAAAAACTCCGGGCTTCGGCTGCCCCGCTACAAAACCATCATTAACCTGGCGCCAGCTGACGTGCGCAAGGAAGGGTCGGCCTTCGACCTGCCCATCACCATTGGCATGCTGGCGGCAACGGGCGTCATTCCGGCTGATAACTTAGACCAGTTTTTTATCATGGGCGAGCTATCGCTGGATGGCTCCCTCCGCCCCATCAAAGGTGCACTGCCCATTGCCATTCAGGCCCGCAAGGAGAAATTTCGCGGGTTTATCCTGCCCAAAGTCAACGCGCGCGAGGCGGCTATTGTGGCCGATCTGGAAGTGTACGGCGTGGAGACGCTCAACGAAGCCATTGACGTGTTGTCTGGCGCCGGGCAGGAGCACTTAGTCAAAGTAAATGCCCGCGAAGAGTTTGCGGCTAACCTGAACAACTACGACGTGGATTTCTCCGACGTGCGCGGCCAGGAAAACATCAAGCGCGCCTTAGAGCTGGCGGCAGCTGGTGGGCACAATGTCATTCTGATTGGCCCTCCCGGAGCAGGCAAGACGATGCTGGCACGCCGACTGCCCACCATTCTGCCTCCACTGATGCTGCACGAAGCCTTAGAAACTACTAAAATACACTCAGTAGCCGGCATCCTCTCCGGCAATTCGGCCTTAGTAACCACGCGCCCCTTCCGCGCACCACACCACACCATCAGCGATGTAGCGCTGGTGGGCGGTGGCTCTGACCCTATGCCGGGTGAAATCAGTATCGCGCACAACGGCGTGCTCTTTCTGGACGAATTGCCCGAATTCAAGCGCACAGTCCTGGAAGTGCTGCGCCAGCCCATGGAAGAGCGACGCGTAACCATCAGCCGCGCCAAAGTGTCGGTGGATTACCCGGCCAGCTTCATCCTGGTGGCCAGCATGAACCCTTGCCCTTGCGGCTACTACAACCATCCGGAAAAGGAATGCGTGTGCGCTCCCGGCGTGGTGAAGCGCTACGTGTCTAAAATTTCCGGCCCACTGCTCGACCGCATCGACTTGCACGTAGAGGTAACGCCAGTATCGTACGATGAACTGACGTCGGCTGAACGCCCGCGCATCAGCAGCGCCGACATCCGCGAGCGGGTGCTGAAAGCGCGCGCCATACAGGCCGAACGCTTCAAGAATACGCCTAACGTCTACTGCAATGCGCAGATGCCCAGCCGAATGGTGCGCGAGGTATGCGCCCTGGACGCCGCGGGCATCGAGCTGCTCAAAACCGCCATGGAACGCCTGCAGCTGAGTGCCCGCGCCTATGATCGCATCCTGAAAGTGGCGCGCACGGCTGCCGACTTGGGCGGCAGTCCCACGATCCGCTTGGAGGACCTATCGGAAGCCATTCACTACCGCAGTCTCGACCGCGAGGGATGGGCAGGCTGAGCACGCCGGTTATTTTTTCAGGCCAATTTCGCGCAGGCGTTCGTCTAAGTATTCGCCGGCGGTGATGGGCGCGTAGTGCAGCGGGTTGTCGGGCGTTACGCACGAAGGGAGGCAGTCGAGCCGCATCGAGCTGACCGGATGCAGAAAGAAAGGGATGCTTAGGCGCGGCAGGTGCCACTCTTCACGCGGCGGATTGACGACGCGGTGCGTGGTGCTCTTCAGGCAGTTGTTGGTCAGGCGCTGGAGCATGTCGCCGACGTTGATGACAATTTCGTCGTCTTCGGGCAGGATGGGTACCCACTCGTTCCGGGAGTTGAGCAACTGCAAGCCGCCGGCACTGGCACCTACTAAGAGGGTAATGAGATTGATGTCTTCGTGTTGTTCGGCGCGTATGGCGCTGGCTGGCTCCTGCGTAATGGGTGGGTAGTGTATGGCCCGCAGAATGGAGTTGCCATAAGTAATATAAGGCTCGAAGTAGTTCTCTGGCAATCCCAGATGAATGGCGATGGCTTCCAGCAATTTGGCGCCGGCTACTTCGAAGGCCCGATACAGTTCGCGGCCCAGCCGATGAAATTCGGGCACTTCAGCCACCTCTAGGTTTGCCGGGTATTCCGCCCGCAAGGGGTGTCCTTCGGGCACTTCTTGCCCAATCTGGAAGAACTCTTTCAAATCGGGCGCCTTCGAGTGTTTCGCATGCTCTTTTCCAAAAGAGGTGTAACCGCGCTGGCCCGCCAGACCGGGTATTTCATATTTGCGCTTAACCTCCTCGGGCAGGGCAAAGAACGCTTTTGACGCTGCATAGAAGCCATCCACCAACGATTTGGGTACGCCGTGATTGACTACAGCGACAAAACCCACCTCGCGAAATGCGCTGCCCAGGGCGGCTACAAATGCCTGCCGGTCGGCATTCGTGCCACGCACGTAGGCTGACAAATCTACTGTAGGAATACCTTTTGCGCTCATTGTTTTTGGAAAAAGGAGGGCCTTGCGAGGTTCCTCTGCCAAAACGCCTCGCAAGGCCGCAGGTGAATTATTTCAATTTAACTACCGTAGCCACGGAGGGCTTTTTCTTTTGCTGCTCCTCATCCAGGGGCTTGATGAGAATCGTTACACTTTCTCCATCGCTTGACAATTCGGATAGCGGGTTCGACGACTTTTTCACTTTAGCACCTGGGAAGCGATAAACCTGCTTGTAGGTCATACCCGAAAAGAAAGCTTTTACCATTTCCATGTTGCCTTCCTCGTCTTCTTCCTCGGCCTCCGTGAGGGTCTTTTTGAATTGCTCGCCAATATCAGCTGCATTCAAGCGTTCGAAGTTGCCACTTTTAAACCGGAAGGTTTCTTCCACTCTGGTGTCGTACTTCTCGCGGTTGATGATGCGGATGGCTTTGTTAAGCGCCTCTATGTTGGCGAAATCAAACGAGTAGCCAAACATATACGTCGCGGTGTCATTAATTTCTCGAATATTGGACAGACCGGCGATACTGCGCAGCGAGTTGGCTACCGAGCTGAGCTCAGCGCCCATTTGCGCCATTGAGTTGTCCTCTCCCGATGCATCCTCCTCTCCACCATCGGTTTGCGTCGTCTCTCCGTCGGGTTTTTCCTCGCCGTTTTCTTCGCCCATACTTTTGATGGCATCCATCATGGACTTCACTTCGCTCATATCTATCGTCATTTTATAGGAGCCGGAGCCGTTTTTGTTGACGGTTACTTCTTCTACAATGTGCAGACAGTTGGCGAACAGCAGTGTAACTACTCCGAGGGTCAACCATCCGAGCAGTCGTTTGGTCAGATTTCTCATTGCAACAAGGGTATTTTTAAAAAGTGAATGTTGGCCTAACTTCTTTTAATCCACGACAAAGGTAGTAGATGCCGGTTTGCCGTCCTTTTGCATTTCCAGCACATAACTACCCTTTTGCAGATAAAACTTACCGGTATCGGCTTTTGTCAATTCGGGCACCTTTTTAGGGTCTTTCTGAGCGTCCTGCAAGGCTTTTTGATAGCGTTTAACAGCGGCCTCCTGAACGTCAAGCGCATAGGAAAACGTATTCAGCCCCGGTTTACAATCTACCTGCCCGCTGTTGAGCAGGATACCGTCTTTGGTCTTGACACTCCAGGAGGCTTTTCCGGGCGTTGCTGCGTAAAATGCGATGGATAGTTCCGGGTCTTTGAGTTCGCGCCAGGGTTGTTTTTTGCCCCAGTTGTCGCTGTATTTGACTTTGCCTGGCTCAAAGACGTGGATGGATGCGGCCAGTACTTCGGGCGTGAGCTGCTGGATGGGGGCAATATTGACGCGGTAGAGCGAGCGCCCGTGAGTACCGAGGATGAGTTCACGCGCGCGTTTTTGAATGGCGATGTCGTGTACGGGCACTGTAGGAAAATCAGGGCAAAGCGCCTGGAAGGTTTTACCCCTGTCCAACGATACATAGGCGCCGGCATCGGTACCCACGTATAGCACATTGGGATTTTCCGGGTCTTCGCGCACGACGTTAATAGGTTCTGACGGCAAGTTGGTGCCAATGCGCTCCCAGGTGGCGCCATAGTCTTCGGACGCATACAGGTAAGGCGTGAAGTCGTCCCAGCGGTAGCCATTAAGGCTAACATAGACGCGGCTTTTATGGTGTGCGGAGGCGATGACGCGCGACACCCAGAGGTTGGGCGGAAGGGAGTCGGAGATGCGCTTCCAGGTATCGCCGCCGTCGCGCGTTACATGGAGGAGGCCGTCGTCGGAGCCAGCGTAAAGCAGGCCGAACTTAAGCGGGCTTTCGCTGATGGTCGTGAGGGTGCCATAAGGGACGTTGCCGGCACGGCCGCCCTGGGTCAGGTCGTCGGAAATGGCTTCCCAATTGTCGCCGCGATCGAAAGAGCGATACAGCCGATGGGCACCGATATAGAGCACGTCGGGCATGTGGGTACTCAGGTGGATGGGCGTCTGCCAGTTAAAACGCAGCGGGCGTTCGCCCAAGTCGTGTTTAGGTGTGATGGCCTTTCGCTTGCCGGTCTTTTGCTCGATACGGAAATAATTGCCAAACTGGTATCCGGTGTAGATGATGTCGTTGGTGCGTGGGTCAATGGCCACTTGCATACCATCGCCGCCTAACAGGCCCTGGTAAGGGTACTGACCGGTCTGATGCCAGCTACTGGAAGCCTGGTAGGTGGATGGTCCAACCCAGACACCGTTGTCCTGCGTACCACCATAGACGCGATAGGGTTGTGCGTCGTCCACAGCTACTGCGTAGAATTGCCCTACGGGTGGTTGGTTGCACTTGACCCAGGACTCACCGTCGTCCCAGGAGATGTTCAGCCCGCCGTCGTTGCCATTGACCAAATGACCCGGGCGATTAGGGTTTACCCACAAGGCGTGGTGGTCCACGTGTACGTTATCACCGTTGATATTGCGCCAGGTGCGGCCACCGTCGTCGCTGCGGATAATGTAAAAGCCCAGCAGATAAACCTTGTCGGCATAGTTGGGCTGGCAGCGGACGTTGGAGAAGTAGTAGCCGTAGGTGAAATTCATCTGTTCCAACGGCTCTGGATGCGTGCGTTTCCAGGTGCGGCCACCGTCGTCGCTGCGATACACTTCGGCGCCGATGTAGTCCACCTCGAAAAGCTGAGCGTTGGCGTCTTCCAAATACTCGACCAATGTTTGGGGAGACACCTTACCTTTTTGGACTAAGTCCTTGATTTTCTTTGCATTATATTTATCCGGAAAGCGGTTTTCCTTCAGAAAGTCGTCTATTTGCTCGTCGGAGAGTTTGAGGAAGGCCGCAACGCTCATGGTGCGCAGGGCATCTTTGGTGAGGGCATCGGAGGTGGGCTTGTCCTTTTTGGGTTGTGGGTTTTGATTGTCTACGCAGGCATAGAGAATGGTTTTTCCGTCTTTAATGCCAGCATCTAAACCGATACGCCCGGTATTAGGTCCAGTGGGGAAGCCGCTGGTGGGAGTGGTCAATCGGCCCCAAGTAGCGCCGCCGTCGGTACTTTTCCAGATAGCCGAGCCTTCACCGGCGCCGCTGAAGTTCCAGGCCCGGCGTTCGCGTTGCCAGGTGGCAGCGTAAACGATATTAGGGTTTTGCGGGTCTAAACACAGATCAATAGCTCCCGTGTTTTCATCTACAAAGAGGGTGCGTTGCCAGGTGCGGCCACCGTCGGTGCTGCGATAAACGCCGCGCTCCGGATTGGGCGAATACAGATGCCCCAGTACAGCCACCCAGATAACTTCCGGGTCCTTGGGATGCAGCATGATGCGCCCGATGTGATGGCTTTCGGGCAGGCCACGCCATTCCCAGGTCTTGCCATTATCGGCGCTGCGGTAGATGCCCGTGCCGGCGTAAGAAGAGCGGCTGCTGTTGTTTTCACCCGTGCCCACCCAGATAACCCGGCGCTGCCAGTCCACGGCGATATCGCCAATGGTCATAGCGGCTTCCTGGTCGAAGATGGGTTTGAACGTTGTGCCATTGTTGGTCGAGTGCCACAACCCACCCGAGGCATAAGCAACGTAGATTTCTGCCGGATCAGTAGGATTTACCTCTACATCAGTTACCCGACCAGAGAACACCGAGGGCCCTATGTTAATAGCGCGCACGCTGCCCATGAGGGTGTTTTCCTTCAAAGCGCGATGCCGTTCGAAACCTTGCAGGCGTTCCTCTGCCGGCGTGGCCGTTTGGGTGAAAGCCCAGGAAGCACTCAAAACAAGGCACAACCAGAGGCTTTTTCTCATGAATGTGGCTAAAAGTCGCATAGTACCGTTTTGCGCAGTTGCGAATAATGGCTGCGAAGATAGGGCAAGTAAAGACGGAGAGAGACAGCCAGCAATGCTGCTCATCAATGGGCCAGGAAAGTACGCATCAACTGCGCCATATCCATATCCGGCGTTTTTACAATGCCGCGAATGCCTACGCTTTCGGCTGCACGAACATTGACCTCCAAATCGTCAATGAAGACCGTTTCTTCGGGCCGAAGGCCGGCATCCTGCAAAACATAAGAATAGATGCGTTCGTCGGGCTTGCGCAAACCTACTTCGTGAGAGTAATAAACGGCATCAAAATAGCGCTGGCGGAAGTTGCTCCGCTGATGCCTCTCTACCATGTATTGATCTATCCAGCGCGCATGCAGGTCGTTGATGTTGCTGAGTAAAAAGACGCGATAGCGCTCGCGTAAGCGCTCCAGCAAACCGAAGTATTCCGCTGGCATTTCGATAAAGATGGCGTTCCAGGCATCGAGAACCTCCGCTTCTGTGAGTGTAGGCTCCGTAGCATTTCGGAGAAACGCTATAAAAGCTTCTGTGCTCAATACTCCCGTTTCGTAGCGATTGAACACATCGGCGGCTATCAATTTGGCGCGGGCGGCTTCAAACTGGTCGTCGCCCAGCAGATGGCGCAAACGTCGCTCTGTAGCGCCTAAGTCTAAGTGAAACAATACGTTACCAAAGTCAAAGATGATGTTTTGAAAACCGGACATGCGCGTTTTGCTTTTTCCGGGCAAATATCCGACGACCGCTGTTGGCGGCAGGTTAAGGTTTTACATACGCCAGTACTTTTTCAGTTGAACTGCTCTGCGCGCAGCTGATCCACCACTAATGGTTTATCACTATCGGCATTCCAGAAGAGGACCTCTGCCTGATTGAACGAAGCTTTGGGTAACCGCAAATCCTGATAAATCTCGCGCGTTTCACCGCCATTGAGCATGCGAAAAACGCGGATCATTCGCTCGTGTATCACCTGTTCACCTGATTTTACTTTTACAATAAACTGAGCCATTTTCCACACGTTCCACTCCTTATCGCCTGCCCGAAAGACAGCCGACACGCGCAACTTGGCGCCATCCTGCGGAGCAATGGGAAAAGCGAACACCTCACTGAACTGTTTTGCTGCACTCAGGCAGATACTGCGGCGCCCTTCGATAGGCGGTAATGGACAATCCTCTGCTGCTGTTCCGTCTTCAAAGTTGTTCTCATAAATGAGCCGAACGTTCTGGCGGTGCTCGCCATAGTCGCGATCGGTGTCCAACATTTTTTTCACATCCACAGGGGCTTCCCAACTCAAAAAGGTACGCCAGAAATAAGCACGCGTCGAACTCTGGCTCCAGCAAACCGCCGCGATGCGCCTGATGCGTCAACCAGAGGTTGTAATAAATAAAAAATGCGCACAGCGCCCAGATGATAGCCCGAAAAACAGCCCGCATATCGAAGACCCGCTGCACAAATGCGGCTAATGGAAATGCCAGCACAGCGTAGCTCTGCACCATAGCGCGCTGCCCCAGGCTACCGCCGTACCACCAGATAGACCAGGCGAAGGTTACGTACAGAAAAAGCCCGAAGAAGATCGCTATCGCCCAGAAAAGCTCACGGCGGCTTATCCAGAGTTGCCATAACCCAGCCAGAGCAAAGACCATCACGGGCGTGTAAACCAACCAGCCTTTTCGATAGCTGAACAGTCCCTGGAGCAAATGTGGATGCAACCAATCGAAGCCCTGATCCTGATAACTGTAAACCAATCATTCGCCGGCAACAACTTTCCAATAAATCACCTGTAGCTGCCGACGGCAACAACAGCACCAGCCGACAAAAGCAGGTGTGTAAAATGCTTTTTCCAAAAGGCCCACCGCTCTGCCACATCCGTGCGCGTGGCTATGCCCCAGCCCAATGGAAGCAGCGCGGCCATAATCTCCGTCGGGCGTGTCAGTGCCATCAACCCCAGCAGCCCACCAATTACCAGCGCCTTCCATCCGATGGGCCGCTGGTGATAAGAAATAGTCATCCCTATCAGCAAGGTGTACAGAGTGAACAGGTAGTTGTGCGTCATAGCACCGTTGATGGCCGCATAGTCCAGGTAATTGGTGGCCAAAACGATTAGCGCGATGGTAACCGCTATCGCTTTGTCAGAAAAATAATGAAGCAGATTGCGGCGCAGCACCCACAGGCCCAGCAGTGCCACCAGAAGGCTGCCCATGCCAATAGCCGCCTGATACGGGAAAGAGAAACCATCCGCTTCGTAGCCCAGCGCTGGCGCCAACGAATGTGCCAGAAGAAAGAACGGCAGATACTGTACCGCCAGACCACAGGAGTATTTGATCACATAATTGCCCGACGGGTGCAAAAAAGCCTGGCACGGCCCGTCGGAAGGCTGATATTTCTGGTAAATAGCGTCTCGAAACCCTAATTGCCTGATATCCCGGTAGATGAACAAGGCCGGCAGATAGAAGTAGTAGCCGTAAACGTCCCAACTCAATGTTGCCTCGGTCCGGGACTGCCGCCATTTGGGATAATAGAAAACACTCACTGCCACCAGGAACAGGGCGCATCCGATATAGGCCCGAAAGGAAAGGGAATGGTGTTTCATATGTAAAAATTACCCTGAGACAAAGATAACGACCAACCTACCTTCCACTTGCCGTCAGCCGATATTTGCAGCAGGTAATCTCATTAGAACACCTTGCGTTCTCCTTGCTGCGATGAAGTACACCCTTCTCATTACCGCCGCCCTTATTGTGTTAGCGTGGCCGTTGGCTGCACAGCCTGTAGCGGAATTTGTGCTGGAAAAACTACCTGAATTTATCAATTCGCCCTACGCGGAAATCACGCCCGTCATCAGCCGCGACGGGCGCACGCTATTCTTTACGCGCGTGGCATATCCGGAGTTTTGCCGGTATCTTTTTTTGGACAGCATTGACCTGCACGAAAAGTTTCCGCCCGAACGCTACGAGCGCATTTTGCGCAACATTTACTCCGAATTGGAGCGCAAACCTGTGAGCAGTCCGGCGGCATCCAGCTTCAATCAAGATGTCTGGATAGCCGAATCTGACTCCGCTTTTACCTTCTACCTCCTGCAGCACCCGGGTCCGCCGCTCAACAATGCTTTGCCCAACAGCATCACGTGCATCACTCCTGACCCAAACGCTTTCTATTGCATCAACCAGTTTTCGCCCAAAGGCGACATGACGCGCGGCTTTTCGATTATCCGGCGTACCGATAGCATCTGGCATTTTCCAAAACCTATTGAAGTTGCGGAGTACTACACTATGACCTCTGAGGTGAACCTGACCATGAGTTTTGATGGCAAAGTACTTATTCTCTCCGCCACGCGCCATGACTCGCAGGATATGGACTTGTATGTCTGCTTCAAGGAGGGCGAAAACAAATGGAGTAGGCCACGCCACTTAGGACCTATCATCAATACGCGCTCCCGCGAGACGACGCCTTTCCTTTCGGAAGATAACCGCACGCTATTCTTCTCCTCTAATCGGTGGGAAAGTTTGGGCGGCAACGACATTTTTATGAGCAAACGCTTAGACGATACTTGGCAGAACTGGTCGGAGCCGCAGCGCATTGTAGAGCCTATCAACTCACGCGCCGACGATAGCCAACCCTATTTCAATATGACCTCCGGCTATCTGTACTTTACCTCCACGCGCGACGGTAACAGTGACATCTTCCGCGTTCGCATTGCTCCACCACAGCCCACCGAACTGACTCTGCGCGGCCGCATTCTACATCGAAAAACCTACCAACCTGTGACAGAGGCTGTAGTGCGCTATGGCGCTGAAGACAACCCCAGCAACACCCTATCCGCACCAGGCGGATTTTTCTCCTTGAAAATACCCAAAGGTGTTACTTTCACGCTCACCCCCGAAAAAATCGGCCTGGCCGGCACTCCAACGACCGTCTTCTTCCCCTGGGATCACTACTATTTCCAGGAATACCAGTGGATAGACCTCTGGATGGACTCCTTAGAAGTGGGCAGCAAAATTGAACTGGCGCCAATTTATTTTAAGCAATCGCTTCCGGTCATTTTGGAAAGCTCCTATAGCGAATTGGAACGCTTAGCCGATCTGCTCCAGAACAACCCAACGTTAGCCATTCGCATCGAAGGGCACACGGACAACGTAGGACGCCCGGAAGACCTTCAGCGACTATCCGAACAGCGCGCTCAGGCCATTCGCGACTTCCTTATCGCACGCGGCATCGCCCCTGAGCGCGTGGAAGGCGTAGGCTTTGGGGCCTCATACCCGGTCAACGACAACAGTACCGAAGAACTCCGCGCCCAAAACCGGCGCGTAGAAATCCGAATTACGCGGATATAACCCCAATGTTTCACGTGGAACATTTCACCTTTACTCAGTACGCCACACCTCATATTTATGGAATTACACAGCACCAACAACCCTCAACTGCACGCCACCTTTCGAGAAGCGCTCTTTCAGGGGCTGCCGCCAGACAATGGCCTTTACGTGCCTACCCGCATTCCCAGAATGCCCGAAACATTCGTCCGGCAAGCACCCGATCTCCCCTTTGATGAGATCGCCTATCGAATAGCAGAGGCATTGATTGGAGACGAGATTCCGCCGGATACGCTTCAGGAAATCATTCAGCGTACCATTACCTTCCCGGCGCCTGTGGTTTCGTTAGATGAAGACACAGGGATTCTGGAACTCTTTCACGGCCCTTCCCTGGCCTTCAAAGACTTTGGTGCGCGCTTCATGGCGCAAACCATGGCTCATTTCAACGCTAAAGACGAGGGCGAACTGATCATCCTCGTGGCTACCTCCGGCGACACAGGAGGCGCTGTGGCCGCTGGCTTTTATCAAACACCCGGCATCCGCGTCGTCATCCTCTACCCTTCGGGCAAAGTCAGCCCTTTGCAGGAAAAGCAGCTGACCACGCTCGGCTACAATATCGCAGCGCTTGAGGTGGACGGCACGTTTGACGACTGCCAGACCCTGGTAAAAAAGGCCTTCTTAGACGAAGACCTCCGCCAAAACCTGCGCCTGAGCTCTGCAAACAGCATCAATATCGCTCGTCTGCTGCCGCAAATTTTTTACTATTGGGAAGGCTACAAACAAGTGCAACATCTCGGGCGGCCAGTCGTCTTTTCTGTGCCCTCGGGCAATTTTGGCAACTTAACGGCCGGGCTTATTGCCCAGCAAATGGGCATGCCCGCTCAACACTTTATTGCGGCCACCAACATCAACGATACTGTGCCGGCCTATTTGGAACACGGCCGTTTTGAACCCAAACCTTCAGCGCGCACGCTCTCCAACGCCATGGACGTGGGCAACCCTTCCAACTTTGCTCGCATGCTGCACCTGTATGGTTCCACGTGGAACATAATGCGCGCGAATGTCTCTGGCTTTTCTTTTGACGACGAGCAAACCCGCGAGGCCATGCGAGCCGTATATGCTCAGCACGGCTACATCCTGGACCCACACACCGCTGTCGGCTATTTAGCCTGGCGGAAGTACCGGCAACAAAAGCCAGGGAAGGATTTTGGCATCGTGTTGGGAACGGCCCATCCTGCCAAGTTTCAGGAAGATGTGTCGGAAATCTTGCAAGCAGAGGTGCCGCTACCGCCTCCTTTACAGCAATTGCTCAAACGAAACAAAAGTGCCATTCCTATGCCGGCACATTACGAGTCGTTTCGGGAATGGCTTCTAAGCAACTACCGTTAGCCTGCGGCAAATTCAAGCCTTAGTAGCAAGGGCATCCGAAGAGACAGCGACCTCTTTGAGAAAGGTCGCCAGAATTTCATTAAACTCCTCTGGCCGCTCCATCATAGGTGCATGACCGCATTTATCTAAAAAGTGCAACCTCGAGTTGGGCATTAACTCGTGAAACTTCTCTGCTACAAAAGGCGGCGTTACAGCATCCTGTTTTCCCCATACCAGCAAGGTAGGAGCGTCAATCTTATGTATCTTATCAGATAAATTATGCCGCACGGCTGACTTGGCGGTCATCACTACGCGCAAACCTTTGGAGCGGTCATTGACAATACTGAAAACCTCATCCACCAATTCCTTCGTAGCCACCGCAGGATCGTAGAAGGTATCTGCTGTCTTTTTCTTAATGTATTCGTAGTCGCCGCGCTTCGGAAAGGCGCTTCCAAAAGCGCTTTCAAAAAGCCCGGAACTGCCTGTCAGGGTAATCGAGGCAATGCGCTCCGGATGGGCCAGGGCATACAACAGGGCAATGTGCCCACCCAGCGAATTACCCACTAAATGTACTCTACGAAACCCTTTGTGCTCCACAAAGCGCGTAACAAAATCCACCAACCCCGTTACAGACACTTCCAAAATAGGCATTTCATAAATGGGAAGCATCGGAATGACCACGTTGTACTCTTTCGCGAAGCGATTGTACAATGCTTCGAAGTTGCTCAAAGCTCCAAAAAGCCCGTGCAGCAACAGCAAGACCTCGCCATCGCCTCCTGACTCAATGTATTTAAAGCCATTTTCTTCTTTGATGGAAACTGTCATCGTATTAAAAGTACACTAAAGCCTGCCGGCAAAAATAGAGATTAAATCCAACTGAAGTATATGCGATGGTCTGAGGGTTTATTCCGCTTTTTTATCTGCTTTTAGATTCATAACTTCGATCACCTCCCAAAAAGGGATGGTATTTATTTTTGCCAAATAGCTGCGTATTACAAGGTGCACAACGAAAACGACAAGACCTAATAAGACAACGGCTCCCATCTGGTGCAATACCCCTAATAATACGGGAATAGTGCCCTGGCAGTTCAGCAGTGTGATAACACCCAAGAGTACCTGCAAAAGTAATGCGCCCGTGAGCGCTACGCTGCTCCAACGAAGAAGAGATGTCCGCGCTTCGCTCCAAAATTTGAACGCAGCATATAAACCTACGATGGTCAATAGATACGCCGTATTTCGATGCAAAAACTGGATTAAGGCCGGCATAAAGGGATTGCTGTCGTAGTGGGTGAAACTATCCCAATTCCAGTGTGAAGCATCCAGCAAAACGGCAGGCAAATAAACACCGTGCATATCGGGCCAGGTCGGGAAGAATAGCCCAGCCTTTGCTCCCGACATCATGGCACCCAAAGCAATCTGGAAGAACACAATGCCTAATAAGGCATAACTCATTCTTTTCCAGCCGCTTGTGTAGCCATATTCCGGTGTTATGACATAGGTAGAGAATACTATCCAAAGCAAGTAGGAGAAGATCACCAAAGCCATGCACAAGTGGAGTGTCAGGTTATAGGCATTGACCCACGGACGATGGATAAGCCCGCTGGCCACCATGATCCACCCAAAAAAGCCCTCCAAGCCAGCCAACAAGACGACTACGGTGAGCTGCCGGAGCAGGCGCCTTGGCAGCATTCCTCGCCACCAGAAGACACCAAACGGAATAATGAAGACGAAAAACATTAGCCGCGCCCACAGCCGATGGAAGTACTCCCAGAAATAGATGAACTTGAACTCCGACATGCTCATGCCCTGGTTAATCTTGGCATATTGCGGTGTGGCCTTGTACAGGTCAAAAGCCTCCTCCCAAGCCTGCTCACTGAGCGGAGGGAGGGTACCGGTTACTACTTCCCAGCGCGTAATGCTCAGCCCGCTACCGGTGAGGCGCGTTACCCCGCCAATGACAACCTGAAGGAAAACCATCACAACGCCGATCCATAGCCATACGCGCACAACGCGCGCAACCTGTGTGTTGTCTTTTATGCTTTCTGACATATAACTTCGGGTTATTTTCACAAAACCAATAAAACTCCAAATTTTTGCACAAAGAAACCAAGCATTTCTCAAAACTAGCGAGAAGCCCCCCGCATAGAAAAGTGGCGCAAAACTCGGAGTGTAAAAACATACGAGCCACCGTTTAGATGCAGCGCTTTTCCACACGGTGATTATTTAGAGGTGATTTTATTTTTTTTAAACTCAAAAAATTCGCGGCATAGCATCAGGGCTGTGCATTTGTGGATTACGACGTAACGGAAAAAACCTGCAGGTTTTTCACAGGCTGTTACTGCAGTTGTACACAGGCATTTGGGTTAACATTGGCTTAATACACAGCGACTTTTGCCAATATTCACATGTCGGTGTAAAAATAGGTGAGGCCTCTTGTTAGTCTTTTTGTTGGCCCATGTGGTGTGGGGATTAGTGAGAATGGGGCGGATAGTTTGCGCAGGGCTGCGGAAAACATGCCGTTACCGAGCTCGCAAGTGTCGTGATGTGGGAAAAGCCCTTTCAGTTCATTTACTTATCCACATGGAAAGGCTCAAATAAACAGGTTATAGACAACCCAGGCTCCTGCGTAAGCCAGTAGCGTCATGAAGGTAAACTGCAGCAGTGGCCATTTCCACGAGCCGGTTTCGCGGCGCACTACGGCTAAAGTACTGGCGCATTGCATGGCTAAGGCATAAAACACCAATAGGGATAAGGCTGTGGCTAAGGTATATACCGGTTTTCCGCTGTCCGTAAACTTCTCGGCCTCCATGCGCTGGCGTAGCGTGGCTTTGGTTTCATTTTCGGCGGCATCGGTAATGTCGGCTTCTGCATTGCCCAGCTGATACAGGACAGCCAGCGTGCCGGCAAATACTTCGCGCGCAGCGAATGAGGTGAACAGAGCAATACCAATCTTCCAATCGTAGCCCAAAGGCCGAATAAGCGGCTCGAAGGCCTTGCCGATGCGGCCAGCATAGGAGGCCTCCAACTGGTAGGCTGCGACCAGGCTCTCCGTTTCCTCAGGGGAAAGTTGCTGGGCCGTAGCCTCTGCGCGGGCCTGGACTTCAGCCTGCTGAAAGCTGTCACCAGGGCCGAAACTGGCTAATGCCCACAGGAGGACCGAAATGATTAGAATAATGCGCCCGGCTTCCCAAACGAACGCCGAGACTTTCTCCCATACCGTCAGCCACAGATTGCGCCAGTGCGGCATTCGATAAACAGGTAGTTCCAGGGCTAAGTAGGACAGCTCCCGGGTGCGCATGATTTTTTTGAGGATATATCCAGAGCTTAAGGCAGCAAACACTCCCAGCGCATACATGCCGGCAAAAGTGAGGCTCTGAAGCGAAAAGATGCCCAACACCTTTTGAGCGGGTACGACCAAGCCGATAAGGATGACGTACACCGGAATGCGCGCGCTGCAGGTGATAAAAGGCGTAACCAGAATAGTAATCAAGCGCTCTTTCCAGTTGCCAATCGTTCGGCTGCTCATAATAGCCGGCACAGCGCAAGCCCCGCCGCTGATGAGCGACACAATGCTTCGGCCTCCCATGCCAAACCGACGCATAAAGCGGTCGAACATGAAAACCACACGGGCCATATAGCCAACCTCTTCGAGCAAAGTGATGAGGAAAAACAGGATGGCTATTTGAGGTACAAAAACTAAGATGCCACTCAGGCCAGTTACGATGCCGTCGGTCAGTAACCGAGTAGCCCAATGTTCGGGTAAAAAGGCTCTGAGCGTATCGCTTAGCCAGGCAAATGCTGACTCGATGAAATCCATCGGTATCGAGCTCCAATCATAAATGGCCTGAAAGACCAGCAGCATAATCAGGGCAAAAATCACGGGCCCCAGCCACCGATGCGTTAGCACGGCGTCTATTCGGTCGGTAGCTGTACTGGGAAAGCGCGGCGGAGGCTGAACGGCAGCTTGCACAATAGGAGTAAAGTGGTCGTAGCGCTCGAGCGTCTCGTCCACCTGGTGTTTCAGGGAGCTAAACTGTTTGTTCGATACGATAGCGCTAATGGTCTGGCGTGTTGGCGCTGCCAATGCCGGCAGCCACGAGTAGTGGTGTGCCAGCAACAAGGCTCGATAGGGGTTGTCCACACCGGCGTTCATTCGGATGGCTTCGGCGACGCTTCTTTCTTGTTCGTTTAAATGATAGAAATCTTTGTGTTTGTTCTCGCTTTCTTCCAGCAGTTTCTCTATTTCCGTCAAGAGCTTGGAGACATTCTCTCCGGTTCGGCTGCTGAGTAAAACGACAGGGATACCCAGTTTTTCGGAGAGTTTTGCGCTATTTACTTTCAAACCGATGGTTTCCGCCGCATCGGCCATATTGAGCGCCAGCAAGAGGGGCAGGCGTAAGTCCAGCAGTTGGGTGAGCAGGAGCAGATGTTTTTCTAAGTGGGTAACATCGGCAACATACACTACGGCGTCAGGGTAATTGGGATCGGAAGGATTACTAAAAACGGAGGTTACGATCCGCTCATCGGCAGACGTAGGGTAGAGGCTGTAAGCTCCGGGCAGGTCTGTCAGCTCTACTTCTTTTCCTCCCGGCAGTCGGAAATGTCCGGTTTTTATGTCAACTGTGACGCCCGGAAAGTTGCCGGTTTTTTGCCTCATCCCTGTCAGCAAGTTGAACAGGGTGGATTTTCCGCTATTAGGATTGCCCACCAAGGCAATTTTGGGCGTTCGGGTAGCCTGTGCTGCCGTCATGCGTCCACTAATATGCTTTGGGCTTCCTCTTTGCGCAACGCCAGCCGGATGCCATCAGCCTTAATATAATAGGTGTGGCCAAAAGGAGCGCGTCGGATCATTTCTATCAAGGTGCCTGGCAGTAGGCCCATGGCCGTCAGCCGACTGGCCAGAAAAGGGTCTTCTATTCGCAGTGCCCGGGCACATTCGCGCGCTTTCAGGCTTTCCACCGTCCGATACCTTCTGAACATAGAATAAGCGATTTAGACAAAATCCAAACAGCGCAAAGGTAGGGGTTGTTTACCGTGTGTTCATTTTCGCCACAGCTATCCTTACCCAAAGTTTACCATTGGCACTTCCATAGTGAGGGCGAAGTACGGATGTCGGACGGCCTAAATTTTATCGCTTTAGTCAATGTCGGAATTGACGTTTGTCAAGGCTCCGTCAGGACGGTATCGGTCAGCAGAGGTGCTTCCTCTGTAGCGCGAAAATGGGCATTGGGAAATCTTTTGCCGTTAAAGGTGCGGTAAGTAGCTTGTTGCCGCTGTTCAGAGGCAGGCAGTTGGGCAAATTCCCGGCACTCATGCGAGCAGCAGCCTTGATATGCTTCGCGACACTTCGCGCACTGAATGAAGAGCAGATGGCAGTAATTATTGGCGCAATTCGTGTGGGTATCGCAAGGAGCACCGCACTGGTGGCAGTGAGCGATGATTTCGTTGTTGATGCGTTCGCCCAGGCGCTCATCGAAGACGAAGTTTTTGCCCACAAACTTGTTGGGCAGGTTTTTGGCCTTGACTTGCCGCGCATATTCAATGATGCCCCCTTCGAGTTGGAAGACATTTTTGAAACCGCAATGCTTCAGGTAAGCACTCGCCTTTTCGCAACGAATGCCCCCTGTGCAATACATGACAATATTGCGGTCTTTTTTATCGGCCAGCAATTCGGCCACGTAGGGCAGTTCCTCCCGGAACGTATCTACAGGTGGCAGAATGGCGCCCTGGAAATGGCCTACCTCGCTTTCATAATGGTTGCGCATATCCACGATGATGGTATCCGGGTCATCGGTCAGCGCATTAAAGGCCTCAGCATCTAAGTGGATGCCGCAATTCGACGGGTCGAAGGTAGGATCATCAATGCCGTCAGCTACGATTTTCGGGCGCACCTTTATGATGAGGGCAAAGAAGGATTTTCCATTGTCTTCTATGGCAATGTTGAGCCGGAGGTTTTGCAAAAAGGAAATGCTGTCTAAAGCCGCTTTGAAATCTGTCATTCGGCGCGTGGGCACGGAAATTTGGGCGTTGATGCCTTCGTGAGCGACGTAGATACGACCCAGTACGCCGATTTCACTGAAAAGCCCATAGAGGTGGTCGCGAAAAAACGCCGGATTGGCGATGGGCGTGTAGCGGTAAAAAGATATAGTCGTACGAGCCTCGGGGCTGCATTCCAGCCGTTTGCGCAGTTCTTGGCGGTTGATGCGGTTATAGAGAAAGGTAGTCATGGGCGGTAGTGGCGGTAGTGTTGGGATGAGCGATTACACTTTTGACAGGCGTTCGCCGGCTTGTTCGAGCAAGTCATCCGTTTTGGCAAAGCAGAAGCGAATAATTTTATCGTCTTGCTTATGCGAAAAGAAAGACGAGACGGGAATAGCGGCTACACCATATTCCACCGTGAGGCGCTTGCAAAAATCCAGGTCGGGCTCGTCGCTGATGGCTGAATAGTCATAGAGTTGGAAATACGTGCCGCAGCAAGGAATGGGTTTGAAGCGCGTGCTGGCCATAGCCTGTTGGAATTTATCCCGTTTTTGTTGATAAAACGCGGGCAGTCCGGCGTATTCCGATGGGTCGGCCATAAAGTCGGCGAAAGCTGCCTGGATGGGGTGGTTGGCTGAGAAGACGTTGAACTGGTGCACTTTTCGGAATTCGCGCGTCAGTTCGGGCGGAGCAATGCAATAGCCCGTTTTCCAGCCCGTGTTGTGGTACGTTTTTCCGAAGGAGTAAATGCACAGGCTGCGCTCGTAGAGGTCGGGGTAGCGCAATGCCGAAGCATGCTGCTCACCGTCGAAGATGATATGCTCATAGACCTCGTCGCTCATCACCAGGATGTCGGTGTTTCGGAGCATATGACTCAGGGCCAACATGTCCTCCTCGCGCAGCAGCGTACCGGTGGGGTTGTTGGGCGTGTTGATGCAGATCATGCGGGTGCGCTGCGTGATGCGGCGCTTTAGAGCGTCCCAGTCTATGCGATAGTCGGGTGCACTGAGGGCGAAGGGCGCAGCAACACCACCCACCGTTTCTACCGAAGGGCGATAGGAGTCGTAGCAGGGTTCAATCAGTATGACTTCATCTCCTGGATTGACAAAGGCGGCAATTGCGCAAAAGATAGCCTGTGTGCCGCCGGCGGTGATGGTGATTTCCGTATCCGGGTTGAGCGGGCGCCCATAGAGGCGCTCCATTTTTTCGGCGATGCGCTCGCGCAAGAGTGGTAGGCCCGGCATGGGCGAATACTGGTTGGCGCCGCGCTGCATGTGCTCAAAGACCAACCGTTGGAGCCGATCCGACGGATTGAAATTCGGAAAGCCCTGCGACAGGTTGATGGCGCCGTGTTCGTGAGCCAGGCCCGACATCACGGTAAAAATCGTTGTGCCTACGTGCGGAAGTTTAGAGGTAACGTGCATGGGTGTTTGCTTCAGGAGCGGACAACAGATGCCGAAGCCCGGTATGGCGAAAGGACGTTCAGCCTTTGTTGGAAGAACGCGGTTTTGGTTTCAGTGAGCGATATTCGTCCGGAATATCCGATTTTTGAGCTGACAAACCAACTGCGCATGAGCATACGAACGTTTTGGCCTGCAAAGGTAACGCGCCGAGGTGGGCGGGCAAAAGGACTCTTAGTAGTCGCCTTACTGAGCGGCCTGTCTTCTGCCTGTACGGATGCCAATGCGCCTTTAGACCCTAAAGTGCGCTATCGAATAGACTCGATATCTACAGCCCAAATTCAACAGGCGCGGGAAGAGCTGGACAGCCTTTGCGCCGAGGAACGCATCCGCCAATTGCCGGTGCTTATGGACTCTATTCGACGCCAGCGCCTGCGCGAAATCGAACGCCAACTGCAGACACTACCGCCGCAGTGAAACCTTCACCATTCTCAATACTGCTCACTAAACTGCTCTGTGTTATGAAAAGCATTAACCAATGGTTATCGGAGTATGGCGAAAGCCACCAAAACCCAACCAACAAACTCGTGCACTGGATCTGCGTGCCGACCATCTTCTTCAGTATTGTCGGGCTGTTTTACGGCGTCAAACTGGGTATTGACCTCATGCCCGGCCTTCCGCTCAACTTAGCCATAGTACTGTTGGCGCTTACGGTGCTTTACTACGCCCGCTTATCGCTTTCGCTGGCCGTGGGCATGCTCCTTTTTTCCATCCTGTGCCTGTGGCTGGCCCAGCTTATCGAGTCCAGCGGCTTAGTGCTCTGGCAAGTGTGCTTAGCCCTGTTCGTACTCGCCTGGATAGGCCAATTCTGGGGGCACAAGATTGAAGGCAAAAAGCCATCCTTCTTTCAGGACATTCAGTTCCTCCTCATCGGGCCGGCCTGGCTGATGAGTTTCATCTATCAGCGCTTAGGTTTGCGCTACTAAGAGCACGAGGTGTCGTTTTTTCACGCCTGAAAGACGGCACCTCTTTGTTTTTTTGCCCGCAGAAACGATTTCAGCACAACGACATGGAAGATATCACACAGCAGGGCTACGTCCGCACCGACATTCGCGACAATGGTGTGGCTCATCTGGCTTTTTATCACCCTAATCACAACAGCCTGCCCAGCCGCCTGCTTCAGGCGCTGGTGGATGCTTTTCGCACCTTGGGCAGTGACGACAGAGTGCGTATCATCGTCTTGCGCAGCGACGAACATAAAACTTTTTGCGCCGGCGCCAGCTTCGACGAACTCACGGCCATTCACGACGTAGAAACTTCCAACCGCTTTTTCTCAGGTTTTGGCAATGTGCTCAACGCCATGCGCGCCTGCCCAAAGATCATCGTCGGCCGCATTCACGGCAAAGCTGTCGGCGGCGGCGTGGGGCTGGCCGCGGGCACGGACTACTGCATGGCCTCTCACTACGCTTCCGTACGCCTGAGTGAGCTGGCCGTCGGCTTCGGGCCGTTCGTCATTGGCCCCGCCGTAGAGCGCAAAGTTGGAAAAGCCGCCTTCTGTCAAATGGCACTCAACCCCAGCGAATGGCAGACTGCCGCCTGGGCTAAAGAAAAAGGCCTCTTCCAGGAAGTGTTCGATACCATAGAGCAACTCGATGCCTACATCGAGCACTTCACCCAAAACCTGTGCGCTTACAACCCCGATGCCCTCACCGAACTGAAAAAAATCTTCTGGCAGGGTACCGAACACTGGGATCAACTGCTCTCCGAACGCGCAACCATCAGCGGTCGCCTGGCACTGTCCAATTTCTCACGCCAGGCCATTGAAGCGTTTAAGAAAAAAGCATAGGACAATAGAGATAATATTTCCCGGAGAGAGGTCTCATCTTCGTTCAAACAGCCACCATTTCGGCCGGCGTTTCACAATGCGGTAATTGTCAAACAAGTACTTCCGAATGTGCGTAATGGCCTCCGCGGGGTCATCGGTAAACATCAGCAGATTGAGGTCTTCCGGCGAAATGGTCCCTTCCTTTACCATAGTGTCCAGCATGGCCCGCATTTCCTGGAAGTAATCCGTGCCCATGACCACAATCGGAAAGTTGGCAATCTTCTGCGTCTGGATGAGCGTCAGCGTCTCAAAGAGCTCGTCCATCGTGCCAAAGCCGCCGGGGAAGATGATAAACCCGAAGGAGTACTTCACCAGCAGCACCTTGCGCACGAAGAAATAACGCATCAGGACGAATCTATCCAGATACGGGTTCTCCTTCTGCTCGTGCGGTAACACGATGTTGCACCCCACCGACCAACCGCCTGCCTCATGCGCTCCCCGGTTGGCCGCTTCCATGATGCCCGGCCCGCCACCCGTCATCACCACAAGGCCCAAGTCTTTGGCGATGAGCGAACCCACCTGGCGCGCCAACTCGTAGTAACGATGCCCTTCCTGAAAGCGCGCCGAGCCAAACACCGTAATAGCCGGCCCCATGAAATGCAGCGCCCGCATGCCGCGAACAAACTCCCACAACACGCGAAAGGCAAATACTAATTCAGAACGCCGGTTACCTGGCCCCTCCAACCAGACCGACTCATTGCGCTCAATCAACGGGCGACGAAACGTGCTCATATGGTGTACTTTTACTTGTTCGTCAGCGATTTATTCTAATAAACAAAACCAGAGACGAGGTTGACGAAAAAAATCGTTGCAATTCTTTCGCAAACAAAAGACTTTTTCTGAAATAATGTATCCTTAGGCCCAACTGTTGAAAACATGCTAGCCATTCCCCGTTCCCTCCGAGATGAGTAGGTTTTGCAGTCCCTGACCGGGCTGAAAGTGCAGCAGTTCGAAGAACTGCACCAAAAGTTTGACGCCGAACTAAATTGTCGCAAGTTGCCCTCCAAATCTGACTGCAAACGGGCAATAGGCGGCAGCCGTAAACATACCTTGCAGGGCAGTGCCGGCATGTTGTTCTTCATCCTGCTGTATCTGCGCATATACCCCACCATGGCTGTTGCCGCCTTCCTCTTTGGCGTAGCCAGAAGCAATCTGACACAAGCCCAGAGACGGAAAAACCGAAAGAAAGCTTCTTCCAGGGTGCGCATAGAACATCTCATCGGCCTTTGCAAGCGTTACAGATGCGTAAGCGACATATCCCGCAATCGCCATAAAAACTTTGATGACGCCATCATGCTCATCTGCTGCAGATGGACCAACTTCTATCAAAGAACAGCAAAAAAGGACTGACCATTTTAGAGTAAAGCGATAGTCGTATCTAAAATTATTGAATCGGTTATTTCAGAACATGTCTTGTGGTTATAGAATAGCAGAAATTGAAAATCCTTTGGCCCGACAAGTTTACTGCCTTTCTAAATTAGTGGACGAATTAGCAAAAGGGAAAAAGATGGAAAAAAATTTGAGGACGGCATAGATTCGGCAAATGAAATTTAGAAAGACAGAAAGAAACACAGCTTATCAGGCACCTACACGCAAGAGAGAGTTCGGTGCTTTTGTGAAAGGCTTTTCGGCTACCTTATCCAACTGACCCCGAAGGCTTACAGGTCTACTCGATGCTGGTCAACGAGATAGGGTATGTGTACCAGTTTGTCTTGATCAACTAAGAATGATACCAACAACGGATGCACGCCTATGCCTCCTATGGGTCGGTCCACGTTTCCACTCCGCTCTCCTTCATGCTCCTCTTGCCCTGAGCCCTACTTCGAGAAAATATCTTCTCAAATCTAAACCCGCGGCAGAGATTCGCGCGAAAACTCAATTATTTAAAATTGCTGATTATTAGGCAAATGATAATCAAAGAAGAGACTTCACAAGAAAGATCGTATAAAAAAAAATTTTACACCAAGCACATATGCTTGCATTTAAGAAAAAAACTTTACCTTTGGAGCTGAAAAAGAAACGAATATCTCTACCCGTTTTCCTTAAGTTAACTACTAGTGCTTATACCATTAAACTACAAGATGTTAATAACTTTTACAAATAAATTCCTATGAAGTTAGACATCTCGATGCTACTAGGTATAACCATGCTTAGTATGCATATATCCTGTAATACATCACAGAAAAATGAGCTGAGAAAAAGTGGCGAAGTCAGCAGGTTTGATAAATTTGAATTTGACCATGGTTTGCCGACAGCAGAGACACGTCAGAGATTATATGATGAAATGGATTTCCAACGGGCTGTACAAGCTATGATTTGGGCAGAACCTGCCATCAATAATATACTTTTCCTTCGGGCTATGGAAAAGGCAGGTGTTACCAACCTTGGTGCAATGGTTTACAATGAAAGAATGCATCCAGGGCATGAGGTATTGACCCCTAATCAAAGCGTGGTTTATCTTTATGATAATATTAATTTGAAGGAAACAGGACCGGTTGTTTATATTACTCCTGAAGCACCCATAAATGGAGGTTTCTTTGATATGTGGATGAGGCCTGTTTATGATTTTGGCACCGTAGGCCCCAAACAAGGAAAAGGTGATAAAATTTTGTTGATACCGCCGGGGTATAAAGGCAAAATTCCTGCCGGATACCAAGTAGTTCAACCAAAAACTTATCAAATATTTTCCATAGCACGGCTATCAGTAAGTGAAGATATGACTCCAGAAAAAGCTACGTCGATTTTTCATAACATACAGACCTATAAATTATCAGACATCGATACCAAGCCAACAAAAGCACTTGTTTTAATGGGTGACCCTGCAAGAGGGGGGAAAGAATTCAGGATGAACAGGCCAACCGGAATAGAGTATTGGAAATTAGTTAATTACCTTGTACAGGAAGAAGTAGTGGAAGATCGGGACCGGATTACTCTGGGCACCTTGGCCGGAATTGGTATAGAAAAAGGCAAGCCTTTCAGGCCGGTTAGCAGGATGGAGAAGATACTATCAGAAGCAGAAACCATGGGTAAAATGATGATGGTGAATGAGGCGTTCTCCCCTCGTTATGCAACTGATGGCGTAGAAAAAGAACTTTACAAGGGGAGGAAATGGGAGAATATTCAGCTCATGCCATCTATGGAACAGGAATCAGAAAATTACACGTATGTTATTCCCCGTATGATTGGTTTTTATCAGGCTAATGGAGCACAATTTGCCTGGAATCCCCGTGATTTTCCTCCCGGTTTTGGACAAAAGTATGCTGCTGCATATTTGGATAAAGAGGGAAACTGGCTAAAAGGAGAAATAACTTATAGGCTAAATGTGCCGGCAAATGTTCCGGTAGCAGATTTCTGGGCTGTTACTGTATATGATGTGGAGACAAGGGCTCTGATCGAGTCGCCACAGAGGATTTCCGAGATCAATTCCAATGTTTCAAAACTTAAGGCAAATCAAGACGGTTCGATTGATCTTTATTTCGGGCCAGAAGCACCCATAGGAATGGAATCAAACTGGATTCAAACGATACCTGGAAAAGCATGGTTTGTTTACTTCAGGTGGTATGGTCCAACCAAAGAATATTATGATAAAAGTTGGAGTCTTCCGGATTTTGAAATTTTAAAACAATAAAACACATTCATTTATCAAAATTTTTTAAAAAAATGAAAACCACAAGTTTAATTGGTGCATTAGCCATGGTTTTGGCTACACTTGTCTCCTGCAATCTTAACTCAGGAAAAAAAACCGAAGAGAAAGAAGGAGGGGCCACTAAAAAAGTAACCCCCGAAAACTTTATTCGTGCGGAAACAGATCGCATGTTTTATGACATCAGTCAGAGTGCCGGAGGAATCAACAAATGGATCCATTACAGAAGTGTCACTCCAATCGATCAGCAACTCGTCATTCGCATGAATAGAGATGTACTTTATTCCGGAGCTATCGTTGACGCGGAAAAAGGTGTAACGGTTACATTCCCTGAAATGCCCGACAAACGTTATGCGTCTATTTTAGTACTTGATAATGATCATTATTTCGTGGATGTGATCTACACACCGGGTAAACATAAATTACCCAGTCCTACGAAATACCTTTTCCTTGCAGTCCGAATTCAATTGTTTAATCCTAACGATCCTAACGAAATTGCATTGGTCAACAAGATTCAGGATCAGTTTATCATTGAAGCCAATAGTGCTGATGAATTTGCGAAGCCAACCTGGGATAAAGCATCTCTTGATTCCTTACGTAACGTGTACGAACAAGAATTCGCAAAATACACGCGCTATCCTGACGATTGGCAAGGTTACAGAGGTACCACCAATGAGCAAACAAGGATGATTGGTGTTGCTGGTGCATGGGGAATGTTTCGTAACCAAGATGCTACGTACATTAACTACAATGGTGGTAATCTATCGGGCGACAAGTGCTATGTGGCTACCTACAAAGTTCCCGATGTAAGTGGCTTCTGGTCCATCACAGTGTATGGAAAAGATGGCTATATTGAAAACGAAAACTGCATCATCAATGCTGCAAATGTGAAGTATAACAAGGACGGTACCTTTACGATACATTACGGCGCTGCGGACAAATGTCCCAGTAATGCCAAAAACAGATTGGATATTACCGACGGTTGGAACATTATCATGCGTTGCTACCTTCCCGGTAAGGAAATACTCGATGGCACCTACAAAATACCTGAAGTTGTAGAGGTTAAGTAAATTTTCTCTAACATTAATCTATCCACATACATCTATCAACAAGTATAATACTAAGGAGATAAATTAAAATCTATCCTTGTAGAATCGAGTTGATAGTGTATGTGGATTTTTTTATGAATTAGAGTAAAACATCATACTTCCGAAATATATATAATTGCAATAATATACAAACAGAATAGAACAGTTGTCTGATGTATTCAATAGAAATACCAATAACCGATTTCATATAACGAATACATTCAATTACTAATGACAAAAAGCTTACTAAAGATGAATAATTTGAAACGTTTAATAAAAATTTCTTTATTGGCATTGGTTGTGACCGGAACAATGAGTTGCACTCAAAAAGAGTCATCTACCTCTGCCAGTAAAGATGCTCAGTCAGACAACGTCGTTTCTACAAGGCTAGGAAATTTGGAATTGGTTAGTGGTTATCCTTCCAAGGAAGCTATTGAAAAACTCTATGATGAAAGAGACTTTCAACGGGCATGCCAAATACACACCTGGGCTTTACCGATGATAGGTTTTCATGGCTTGCACATGGCTCAGCGGGATCAACTCGGCGTTAAGGATGGTGATGTAGCATTGTTTTTTACCCTTGAGGACAAGGCCGGTATGCTTACGCCTAACGTTACGACATTCTATGAATTCAGTTTTTGGAATTTAGAGACGCAAGACCCGCTAGTCGTTGATGTTCCGGCAGGTTTGACGGCGGGCGGAGTACTTGACCTATGGCAGCGACCCATTACCGATATTGGCCAAACCGGACCGGATAAGGGTGCCGGCGGCAAATATCTATTTCTTGCTCCGGGTTCTAAAATGGTTGATGCCCCCGGCTACAGGGTATTCATCTCCCCTACTGTCCAGATTTGGTTTGCTACGAGAGCATTGGATCCAGATCCGATAAAAGCGGAAGAAATCCTTAGGAAATTCAAACTTTACAGCTGGAACGATAGAAATAAACCCAATACAACCAATTTTGTACCGGTAAACGGCCGGAAATGGACTTCGTCACATCCAACCGATATCACCTATTTTAAGATGGTAGCTGAGGCCATTCAACCGGAACCGGTACAGCTCCGAGATAGAGTAATGTATGGAATGATGGCCTCACTTGGAATCGAAAAAGGCAAACCATTCCAACCGGACGAAAGACTCACCAAAATACTCAACGAGGCAGCAATGGTGGGTGAATTAACAGCCCGGGCAAATGCCTATTCAAAAAGATTTCCGGGTTCGAGGGTTTATGAAGGCAAGCAATGGGAATATGCCGTTATGGTAAATCTGGATCAGGAAGATCTCAACTATACCCAAATCGATCAGAGAGCTTCCTGGTTTTATGAAGCAATCGGCAATAGTGAAGGTATGCAGGGTAAACTTTTGGGCTTTGGTCAGGTGTACCTTGAGACTTCCAGAGACAAAGCAGGCAACTGGCTGGAAGGAGCAAAGAGCTATCGCCTCCGCGTTCCTGCCAATCCACCGGTCACCCAGTTCTGGTCTATTACTTTATATGACAATACTACAAGAGGGCTTTTGGTGACCGATCAGGGTACTGCAGATGTGTCGTCAAGACAAGATATTGAGGTAAATGCAGATGGCTCTGTTGACATCTATTTTGGCCCGACAAAACCTGCCGGATCCAATAAGAATTACATCAAAACAACTCCGGGAAAAGGTTGGTTTCCTTACTTCCGTTTATATGGTCCAACTGAGCCTTACTTTAATAAGACCTGGCAATTGGAAGATATAGAAGAAATCAAAACGAAATAGGTAGTCAAAAATCAACTTAAATCAGGACAAGAAAAAATGAAAAAACTTTTTATCCTGTGCTTGATAAGCCTTGCATTTGGTTGTAAAAATCCGAATTCCGGACCAACAAATACAAGCAACACATCAGATAAAAGTTCGCTGACATACGCTGAAATTAAACAGCAACTATTGAAATCTCGAGCCATTGAGACTATAATATGGGGTATGCCAGCTGTTAACCTGGACTTTATGTACCAGGCCATGTTAAATGAAACTAAGGGCAGAGACAACCAGATGCTGTATTGGTCACGTCCGCTCGACTGGAAGAATCAAACGCTTACTCCAAATGTAGATGTAATTTATTTCACTCCATTCTTTGATACCAAAGAAGTAGGGCCGGTTGTATTGGAGGTTCCGCCTGCTGATGACGGCATCCTCAATGGAACTATTATGGATGCCTGGCAAATGCCCCTGGCAGATGTAGGCCCTGCAGGCTCGGACAAGGGTATTGGGGGTAAATATTTATTACTTCCTCCAGGTTATGAAGAAAAAGTTCCTGAAGGTTATATCGTTTTGCCATCGGTGACCTACAAAGGATATGCGCTCATCCGGTCGCTCCTCAAAAGCACAAGAGAAGAGGATGTAGCAAAAGCGGTAGAATATGGTAAACGGATCAAGATCTATCCCTTATCGCAGGCAAAAGCACCAGTGCCTACTATTTACGTGGATGCAGCTGATGTCCTCTATGATGCCACCATTAAGTATGACATTCACTTTTTCGAGTCGTTGAATCGCGTAGTTCAATACGAGCCTTGGCTAGATCGCGACCGGATCATGATCGACAAGCTGAGCATCTTGGAATTGAGAAAGGAAAACCTTTCGCACCGGATGCTGATCGCATCAAATTGCTCAACGATGCCGCAGCCGAAGCACAGACGTATCTTGAAGGAAAGTACATCGAAGAACTTCGAAAAAGCGCATCTAACGAAGGCAGCAAATGGTCAGTGCCTCAGTTTGTCGATCGTATATTTAAAGAGTCTCAAAATGGCTACTCTAATCTGAATGTATATCCTGTTGATGCCCGTGGCTTATTTTTCACCTTCGCCTTTTTTACTCCAAAGCAACTGGGAACCGGTCAGTTTTACTTAATCAGTTTAGAAGACAATGACGGTAACTTATTAGACGGTAGCAAAATGTATAAACTGAGAATTCCTGCCAATGTACCGGTAAGCCAATACTGGTCAGCCACCCTCTATGATCTCAAAACGCATGCCCTTATTCGGAATACGACTCATTCGGGTCGTTCATCACTGGAACCTAACTTACAGATGAATGGCGATGGTTCAGTAGATTTGTATTTTGGCCCGAAAGCTCCTGCCGGCAAAGAGTCAAACTGGACACCTACTGACCCTAGTGCGAAATTCGAAGTTTTGATGCGGTTTTATGGTCCCAAACCAGAACTGTTTGACAGCAGCTGGTCATTGCCGAACATGGAACTTGTAAAGTAAATCTTTAAGAACATTTGGAGAGTGATAAAGGAAAATAAAAATGCTTACAAGCATAATGAGAAGGCAAAAAATATAAAAAAACAAATCGGAGTTAATCAATGAATATGAATATGAATAAATATTTTTTCCTATTTTTTGCAACAATCATCATTGCAAGTTGCGGAGGGAACTCAACCCCATCTGCTTCAAACGATTCGCAGCAATCCTCCAAACAATTAATAGATCCCCTTCCATCATGGAATGATGGACGTGCGAAAAGCTCCATTATAGATTTTGTAACAAGGACAACGACGGAAGGAAGTGCAGACTTTGTTCCGGTTGCCGATCGTATAGCATGCTTCGACAACGACGGTACATTGTGGAGTGAACTGCCATTGTACTTTCAGGTGGCCTTCGCCTTCGACCGTATAAAGGCCCTTGCACCACAAAATCCGGAATGGAAAACAAAGCAACCTTTCAAAGCAGTGCTTGAAGATGACATGAAAACCTTAATGGCCGGCGGAGAAGAGGCGATTCTCAAAATTGCAGCTGCTACGCTTTCCGGCATGACCACTGAGGAGTTTGAAGAGATAGTGAAAAATTGGATAGAAACCGCAAAACATCCCACCACCGGAAGACTCTATAAGGAAATGGTCTTTCAGCCGATGTTGGAACTTTTGGATTACCTGCGCGCAAATGGATACAAAACGTTCATCGTGTCGGGTGGAGGAATTGATTTTATGAGGGCTTGGGCTGAAAAGGCTTACGGCATCCCCTCTTACCAGATTGTGGGAAGTAGTGGCGGATACGCATACGAAATAACAGATGGCAAAGGTGTCGTCAGAAAACTTCCCGAAGTTCATTTTGTAGATGATCATGAAGGCAAACCGATAGGAATCGTACGACATATCGGGAAGCGTCCCATATTTACGGCTGGAAATTCCGATGGTGACTATCCCATGCTTCAATATACTACTACGGGCGACGGACCGCGGTTTGGGATGATTGTACACCATACCGACTCAATCAGGGAATTTGCGTATGACCGCCAAAGTCCCCTTGGGCATCTTGAAAAAGCATTGGATGATGCCAAAAAGTATAATTGGCTTATTGTAGATATGAAAAATGATTGGAAAAGAATATACTCGTGGGAGTAAATCTAAATCGAGTGAAACAGGTTAGACGGTTTTCGGGGTAGGTCAAGACATAATTCGACTTATGGACGGGATATTTTAATTTTGGGTAGTGTTACTTTTATTTTTTAGGTAGTGTCATTTTATGAATGACAGGTTATAGTTATAGACGAACAAATGGAGGTACAATCGGTGCATTTCATCGGATTTTGAAAAGGATAGTGTTTTTCTGGCGAATCGGCAAATTCTTTGGCGAAAGGTGTTGTTCCATCGTTCTACAGGGGCAGTTTCTCCGGACTCTTTTCCGACCATCTTATGCTTACCCGTGTAAATTACCGCTGCATATGCCTTCCAAAAATCGCTGAACGTTCGGCATTTTAGATAATAGGAGGGACTGGTTCCCAAAACCACCGACAAGATTGCTCGCTACGATCGCCGATGAAAAAAGAGACAATCTGACGTGTCATGCGGCAAAGTGCTATCCAAACCCAGCGTTTGAAGTCTTTGCAATAGACAAAAAACCATAATTCATCTACTTCGAGAACGTCTTTTTTCTTGGCCAGAGACAGGGTGGTTACGATGTCGAGAAGGTACTATGCTTTTTTTTTTATCCAGTTCAGCGGCGTCTGATGGCTGACGACGAAAATACAAGCACGCTCTCCTTAACGAAGAGCGCTCTTGCGCTGTCCTAATCAATGTTCCCTTTAAATCCTCGAATTTTGACGCGTCTCAAAGACACTGCCAAAACTACAGTTTTTACATTTGTACTTAGCCTTTTCTACACTATTGCTTCCATGATGAACAATATGAGGCGATTTACATTTGCGGCAAGTCTTGTGGTGGTTATCATAGTTTTTCTTGCCAAAAGAAACTTCGCCCGATATTTTAATTTATCTTTTTTATTACGCCGTCTTTCATTGCTTGGTTAATAACTAACCTGCAATATTCCTTGCTAAAAGATTGAATATCTCTTGGGTCGTATGTTCTGGACTGAACTGACCACAGAATGTTTTCGGTTGCTGCATCAAACAAATTCCCTTCTAGGAAATATGTGTTTTGAGTAGTATAGTAACCGGGTTCGTATATTACACCTGTCCAATATCCATAGTAGGTGCCAAACATTCCATAGTAGCCGTATCTTGGATAAGGCGCGTGATAATAGCTACCGGGCACGTATCTTGTTTCTGACTTAGAGTCAAGTAGAGAAATTAGGAATATTAAATCACATTTTAATTCACTGACCTTTTTAAGAATCTCTTCTTTAGCCGGTAATGAACTTTTTGTGAAAGTTTTCTGAAAAGATTGATTGCCTGTGACAACATCTATACCTAAGTTCCTTATTGGCTCGATAAAACTATTTTCAACTAGGGTTTGAGCATTTCTGTCTTCGGTAAGAGCCATTATAAATATTTTTTTATATTCTTTCTTACCAAAATTTTCAGAGTTTACCCAAGAGTAAACAACTTTGCTGGAGCTTGCGCAGCCCATAAAAATAACAGAAGCAAAAAAAGCGATAATTATTATTTTTATCTTTTCCATAAACATTTTTTTAATTTTAAATGTTATTATTTGAAGGAATAGTAAGTTAAAAAAGTGCAATAAATAGTATATTTTGTTTTTTAAATTAGTAAATATATGGTGAATCTTTATTTCTTTTAAAAAAAGAATTCTCAATTAGGATCAAGGGCAATATTCTCATCGTGTTACAAGATTTGAAATTCCTGACCTTTATTGGCCCTTTCATGGGTGGTCGGACCCAATGTACAATATTCTTGATTGAGTACCAAGAGGTGGTGATCATAGACATATGTAAAAATCTTTTTGATCCCATGAAATACGAATCAATTCATACGGAGTAGCAAGCGGACAAATTTATTAATCGGGTAAGATGTTTTGCGCATACAGCTCGGATCGGATCTGTAATAAGGGTATTAGATATCCCCTCGATGATATTACTTACCCTAAAGACATTCAAAGGAGCCGAAAGCGGAACGGAGACACCGTTAAATATGCGAATATTCTCAAGTATGGTAGCAGAAGGCTGAGGGTTCTGGGCATATGCTGACTGAGAGAAAGCAAAGCCGACGATGAATAGGGCTCCTTTTACATCTCTGGAGTTGATTTGTATTGACCTCTTCCGCTTTAGTTGGCTTAAATACATGTAATATCTTTTACTCTGAACTTTCAAGGAAAATACCTTTGATTTCAATATAAAAACCCACTTTCTATGTATGCCTGAATTCAATTTAAATTACCTGAAGGCGCTTATTCATTAATATCTCAAAATAACGCACGAATCTATAATACCCCTTCGTAAGACTGCATAGGAAAGTTGAAAGAATAGTGTAATTAGAAAATAATATCGCTTCATAAGCTTATGTATATAGCTACAAAGGTAGCTGCAACTCGTTCAAGAATGTATACTTAAGTCCGCTTTTTTTTTCGATATTCCGAAAAAAACGAATCTTTATAGACGGCTCCCTGGTTAGTCATGCTAAAAGTGGCAGTGCATACAAAACTAACCCTACGGCAACCAATATTCGATGCACGACGTGAAGCATTTACGCATAACGCCCCGGTACTTTAAAACGAGGCACTAAGTGGGGTTAAAGAATAATTCAAAAATACTTCGCGTTCATCATCAGCCTTTTGAGTCTTACATGGGAGATTATTAACGCTCTTATTCGTTGCCATTAGCCGGTTATGGGCGCTTGAGAAATTATGCTGCAGGAGATACCGTAGGCAGCCCATACGATATGATCGGATAGCTTTCTGGCATCGTGTTGGTGGTGGGGCGTATGGTCGGTGTCTCGGTCGTCGCGCTGTTTGTTTTAGGTGGTCGGCTAATGGCCTTTAGGATGATATGCTGTTCCTCATGGCAGTGTCTTCGTCGTCGGAGTAGCTCTGCATAGGAGACTATCCAACTGCACAAAATGCTTTGAATTGTAAAAAGTAGGTATTCATTTCTCCAGGCGCTTCGGTTCCTGAAGTACTTTGAAATATCTTTTTTATGTCCTTGATATTTAATTCTTCTATAATATATTATGAGGTAAACTTAAGCTAAGTTCTCCCGATGCTGTATTTTTTCCGAAGAACTGACTCACATGTCTGAATGAGTTGGCGGGTAATACTCCTTTCGATAATACTACGCATTGGTCGAGCTTTGCAAACAACAAAGCAATGCCGCTGATATACGCCAATACAAAGGCCTGGCCCGGCAAGTCCGAAAAAGACAACCTACAGTAAACGTTAAGCCGACAAACAAAGGCATCCGTAAGGACGGCATTGGGCCTTTGGTATTCCCCGGGCTTTTCGGCAATGCGTTGTCAATAGTATTCTTTTACCGACCTTTGCCACCCAAAAGCAACTCAGACGCATGCTCATAGTTACCGGAGCCGCGGGCTTTATCGGCTCGTGCATGGTACGCCGGCTCAACGACGCCGGCTACAGCGACGTAGTGGCCGTGGACGACTTCAGCCGCGCCGACAAGGAACGCAATCTGGCCGGCAAACGCCTGCGCGAGCGCGTGCACCGCGACCGCTTTCTGGCCTGGCTCGATGCGCATCGGCACGATGTGCAGGCCATCTACCACCTCGGGGCGCGCACCGATACCACCGAAAAAGATACTGCCATCTTCGATGCGCTCAACCTGCACTATTCGCAGCAGCTGTGGCAACGCTGCGCCGAATACGGCATCCCCTTCCTGTACGCCAGCAGTGCCGCCACCTATGGCGCCGGCGAGCAGGGCTACTCCGACGACCACAAGCGCGTCGCTCTTTTGCGCCCGCTTAACCCTTACGGTCAGAGTAAACAGGACTTCGACCTATGGCTTTTGCAACAGGCCCCACAGGCCGATATCCCTTGGGCGGGCTTCAAGTTCTTCAACGTCTATGGCCCAAACGAGTACCATAAGGGCCGCATGGCCTCAGTGGTCTTCCACACCGCGCGGCAAATCCGCGCTACCGGCAGCATGCGCCTCTTCCGCTCGCACCGGCCCGACTTCCGCGACGGCGAGCAAAGCCGTGACTTCATCTACGTAAAAGACGTGGTGGATGTCCTGCTGTTTTTCTTGGAAAAACGCCCACCTAGCGCCCTGTACAACCTTGGCACGGGACAGGCGCGCACTTTCCTGGACCTGGCCACCAACACCTTCCGCGCCATGGATGCCGAACCAAACATCACTTTTATAGATACGCCCGAAGACATTCGCGACACCTATCAATATTTTACGCAAGCCGACATGACGAAGCTGCACCGGCAAGCAGGCTACTCCGCGCCGTTCCATTCGCTGGAAGACGGCATTGAGGACTACGTGCGCGGGTATCTGCGCGACGACCGGATCTGGTAAGCCGACTGGCAGACCAAAGCCCCCCCAGGCGATGCGCTTATTTGCTCGGGTCTTTTCGGAAGCGATAGGAGTACAGGTCGGGTTCGCCTTCATAGTAGCCGTCCAGCACGACGAGGTTGTAAGCGTTTCGGATGCAGTCTACCACTTCGGCCACGTTGGACACGCGGTTGCCATTGACGCTGGTGATGATGTAACCGGGTACCATGTTGGTGTCGTGAATGATGCTGCCCTTGCGGACGCTGACCACCATAGCGCCTTTGATGCGCATGCGTTGTTTTTCTTCGGGCGTCAGTTCGCGCAGATCGAAGCCGAGGTCTTTGCTGAATTCCAGCCCTGTGGCGCGCGGGATGGAGGCGGTGGAGTTGTTGCGGTCTTTGAGCACGGCATCGGCGCGGCGTCGGATGCCGTGGCGCCAGTACTCGATGGCGACGCGCTCCCCCGGGCGCATGCGCCCGATGTACTCCTGCAGTTCGGGCGTCCGGCGCATGGCGATGTTGTTGATGCTCAGGATAACATCGCCAGCCTGCAGCCCAGCATCAGCGGCGGCACCGTTAGCGTTGACGCGCGTGATGCGCACACCTTCGGCATTGGGCAGGCCCAAATCGCGCGCGATTTCGCTGTTCAGGTCTTCGATACTGATGCCCAAAAAGGCGCGGTGCACTTCGCCAAACTCGCGCAAGTCGCGCACGACCTTTTGCACCAGATTGGACGGCACGGCAAAGGAATAGCCCTCATAGCTGCCCGACTCTGTAACGATGGCGGTGTTGATGCCGATGAGTTCGCCAAAGGTGTTTACCAATGCTCCGCCGCTGTTGCCTGGGTTGACAGCGGCGTCGGTCTGAATGAACGACTCGATGCTGGTAGCGCCGCCCAGGATGTTGATGTTGCGCCCTTTAGCGCTGACGATGCCGGCCGTTACAGTGCTCTCCAGATTGAAGGGATTGCCTACGGCCAGCACCCATTCGCCCACACGCACGGAGTCGCTGTTGCCAAAAACCAGAAAAGGCAGGTCTGAGGCATCAATCTTTAGTAGAGCGATATCGGTAGAGGGGTCAGAGCCAACCAACTGGGCCGGAAAGACGCGCTTGTCGGCCAGCGTAATCTTGATGTCGCGACTATTGTCGATAACGTGATGATTGGTGGCGATGTATCCATCGGGCGACAGGATAACCCCCGAGCCGGAAGAATTAGTCAGCGAACGCCCCCACAGGCCGCGCTCTACCTCAATGAGTGCCCGCACGTTGACCACCGCCGGCGTAGAGATTTCGGCGGCAGTGGTAAAACTGGTTGGCGCTGCCGACAGCATCGAGGCATTCGAGCGCGCGCTGAATAGCGTTTCGACTAGCCGGGTGTAACGCGCTTCACCTTCTGGGCTGGCCCTCCAAGCCGATGGTATGACTTTTTGCTCGCCATGACGATACAAGAACACGGCTGCCCACGCACTGAGCAAGCCTACAATTATCATTTGAACTACCGTACGCATAGTGATTGTGTCGTCTTTTTTCTTAAAAACAAATATATGGCCACAAAGGTCATAAAGCCTTAACGCACGCCTTTCTGGCTCTTGTATATTCGCCATTTAGCGCAAAAATAGGGGCAGTACGAACGACCGGATTTTCTTACAAGTAAATTCAATTTTTGCTGAAAGTTAAAAAATCATGACTTTTGCAAGGCCGTGCACGGCCGCTTTTGAAGGCTTGTGCAGATTTTTCCCTCGCAATCACTCACCAAACAGTTTCATCGTATGAAGCAACTACTTACCCTCTTGTGCCTTCTTTTGGGCACAACATCGCTGCTGTTAGCCCAGAGCTACACAGTGAGTGGCCAGGTTAGAGACGAGGCCGGCGAGCCTTTGCCTGGAGTTACGATTGTCGTCAAGAACACCATTCGGGGTGCCTCCTCGGGCAATGACGGGAGGTTCAGCATTCAGGTGCCCGGGCCGGATGCTGTGCTGGTTTTCTCGTACACGGGCTACAACCAGTTGGAAGTTCCGGTGAATGCTCAGCGCGAGCTGGATGTTGTCATGGTCGAGAGCGGTTCGGCACTGGGTGAGGTCGTGGTAGTAGGTTTTGGTACGGCCTATCGTCAGGACCTGACCGGCTCTATTGCCAAGCTGAATGCACGCGAGTTCGAGTTTCAGCCGGTGCAGACGTTTGAAAATGCCATTCAGGGTCGGGCTGCCGGCGTATTTATCAACTCGGGCAGCGGCAAGCTGGGCCAGGGGCTGAACATCCGCGTTCGCGGTATTTCGTCGGTGTCGGCGGGCAATCAGCCATTGTTTGTCATTGACGGTATTCCGGTCATCTCCGAGCCTGTGGGTAGTGCCACAGAGCCAGACAACCCGCTGGCCACCATTGCTCCGGAAGACATCGAGTCTATCGAGATTTTGAAAGATGCCGCCGCAGCGGCCATTTACGGTGCGCGGGCATCGAATGGCGTGGTGCTCGTTACCACCAAGGGCGGTCGCGCCGGCCGTACGAAGGTTTCGTTTGGCATTTACGGCGGTTGGTCAAGCCCTACGCGCAAGCGCGAGTGGCTCAATGCTGCAGAGTATCGCGAATTGTTCACCTATGCGGCCCAGCACTCCGACTTTGGTGAGCTGGATGCCGCTGAGGAGTTCGCCGGCGAAACGGGCACGGACGACTGGAACAGCAACTACGACACCGACTGGGCCAGCGAAGCCTTCCAGCCGGGTAGCGTGCGCAATGCTTCATTGAGCATCACTGGAGGCGACGCGCGCACCACTTTCTTAGTCAGCGGTACGTGGAACGATCAAGTGGGCATTCTGCGCGGGAACGCCCTCGACCGCCTGACCGGGCGCATCAACCTGGAACACAAAGCCTCCAGCCGCCTGCGCTTCGGCACCAACCTGAGCCTCACTAAGAGCCTCAACCAGCGCGTACCCAGCGACAACGCTTTCTCTAACCCCCTGCAGCTCAACGCCCTGCCGCCCATCCAGCCCAAAATTGACCCAGCTACGGGCAAGCTCAACCAGAATACGCTGTATTACAACAACCTGATTGACTTAGAGAACGGCTTCAATAACGCCACGACGTACCGCTCCATCAGCAACATCTACGGCCAGTGGGACATCACCGACCGCCTGTCGTTCCGTTCTGAATACGGTATTGACTGGCTCAACCTCCAGGAAGAGCAGTTCCGCGGCCGTCAGACGCTCGACGGAGCACCAACCGGTCAGAGCTACAGCAACCAGGTCAACGTGCTGAACCAGAACGTTAACAACTTCTTCCAGTACGTGCAGAAATTCGGGCAAAACTTCGACCTGAACGCCACGCTCGGTATGCAATACCAGAGTGGCAACACGCGCTCGACCAGCAGCACCGGCGAAGGCCTGCCCAACGACCGCTTCACTAAAATCGCTTCGGCGGCCAAGATCGTGCAGGCGGCTTCCAACGAGTCTGCCTATGCCTTCACCTCTTATTTTGCCCGTGCCAACATTAAGTTGTTTGACCGCTTCCTCATTGGCGCCAGCGGCCGCGTGGACGGCTCGTCGCGCTTTGGCAAAAACAACCGCTTTGGCTTCTTCCCGGCTGGCTCGCTGGGCTACATCCTGAGCAATGAGTCGTTTCTGCGCGATAACAAAACCGTCAGCTTCCTCAAACTGCGCGGCAGCTACGGCCGCACGGGTAACGCTGAAATCGGCAACTTCGCCTGGCGCTCGCTATGGGGAGCCAGCTTCGTGGGCGATCTGTCGGGCATCGTGCCCACCCGCATCGGCGACGAAAACCTGACGTGGGAAACCACTGACCAGCTCAATGTCGGCATTGACTTCGGCCTGTTTAATGACCGCATCTCGGCCAGCGTGGACTATTTCGATAAGCGCACCAAAGGTCTGTTGCTCAATCTACCGCTGCCCGCCTCTAATGGCTTTACCAGCATTACGAAGAATATCGGCGACATGACCAATACGGGCTTCGAGTTCTTGCTGACGACGCAAAACTTAGTGGGCAAATTCCGCTGGACAACAAGCTTCAACCTCAGCACTTATCGCAACAAGGTTACCAACCTGAACGGCTCCACCATTGACGGCGGATCGCGCCAGCTGGGCCGCGTGTCGGAAGGCCAACCTTTTGGCTACTTCTGGGGGCCCAAGTACGCCGGCGTCAACCCCGACAACGGCAACGCTCAATACTTCGACACCGACGGAAATGTCTTGGACCAGGACGACTTCTTAGCCTTGCCCGATGCAAAACGCAACCAGATTGTAGGCAACCCGCACCCCGACTTCTTCGGCGGTATGAACAACCGTTTCAGCTACATGGGCTTCTCGCTGGATGTGCAACTGCAGTTCGTCTATGGCAACGACCTGTACAACATCGCAGGTTTCTTCCAGTCCGTCAACGGCGATTACTTCGACAACCAGTCGAAAGACCAGCTCAACTACTGGCGCCAACCTGGGCAGATTACGAATATCCCTGAGCCGCGCTTATACAGCGGTAATGGTGCCATCAAGTCGAGCCGCTGGGTGCAAGACGGCTCCTACCTGCGCGTCCGCGCTCTCACGTTTGGCTATACCCTCCCGCGCAGTCTGACCTCGCGCGCTCGCATGGAAAACGTGTTCCTCTACCTGTCGGCCCAAAACCTGTTCACCTTCACCAAGTACGAAGGCTACGACCCAGAGGTAAATGCTACCTACATCAGCGCCGTGAATATAGGCCACGACTTCTATACACCTCCACAGGCGCGCATCATCACCTTAGGTCTCAATGCCACGTTCTAAACATTTAAACAACTATTCGCTATGAAAAGAATATTCATGCTCATAAGCGTCGTTGTGGCGCTCTCCTTTGCTGGCTGCATCAAGGAATTGGACATCCAACCTCTTGATGCTATTGATGCCAGCATCGCTTTGGAAACCGCCGAAGACTTAGAGTCGGCTCTCGTCGGTGCCTACAGCATCATGCACGGCGGTGCCCTATACGGCACAAACCTCAACCTGGTGTCCGAATTGCTCGGCTCGGCTGACTACTGCCAGTGGCGCGGCACTTTCCAGAGCTATCGGCAGATCATGAACAAAAACATGACCATTGACAACGCCGAAGCCAGCCGCACCTGGATCGCCGCCTACCGCGCCATCAACGTAGCCAACAACGTGCTGGCCAACCTCAACAAGGTAAGCGACGCCGATACGCGCGCTGCGTTAGAGGCCGAAGCCAAGTTCATCCGCGGCATTCTGCACTTTGAATTGGTGCGCCTTTATGCCAAACCCTGGAACGCACCTAATACCGGCCCGCAAAGCCGCCTTGGCGTGCCCATCATGCTCACGGCCACTGCCAATGAAGCTGCAGCCAGCGTCAAAGTGCGCCGCAACACCATCGAGGAAGTCTATGCACAGGTCATCAAGGACCTCCAGGACGCCGAGGCTGCTCTTCCCGAAAGACGCCAGGGCAACAACCGCTTCCGTGCCACTACATACACGGCCAAAGCCTTCCTCTCGCGAGTGTACCTGCAACAGCAGAACTACGCCCTGGCCCTGCAAAAGGCGCACGAAGTCATCGAAAGCGGCGAATACCGCCTCAATGCCTCTGTTACGAGTGCCTTCCGAAACAAGTTCACCAGCGAGACCATTTTTGAACTTTACATGAACGAACAAAACAACGCCGGCACCGCCAACGACGGCCTGACCACATTCTATGCCAGCCTGCCGGGTATCGGTCGCTCCGACGTGCGCATATTGGCACCCTTTGCCAACCTGTACGAACCCGACGACGAGCGCCTGACCGAACTCATCTACATCGGCACCGGACGCCGCCCCGGCTCGCGCCAAACCGGCAAATGGACGCAGTTCGAGCAAAACATCCCGGTCATCCGCCTGGCGGAAATGTACCTTACCCGCGCGGAATGCAACTTCCGCCTCGGCTCTAATGTAGGTAGCACGCCGCTAGACGATATCAATCTTATCCGTCGCCGCGCTCGTACTTCTAGCCTGACTACCCTTACCCTGGACGATATTCTGAAAGAACGCAGCCTCGAATTGTGTTTTGAAGGTCTGCGTATCCACGACTTGAAGCGCACTGAACGCAGTACAGGTTCCTTCCCATTCGACCATCCCAAGCTGGTGTTTCCTATCCCTGAGCGTGAAATCCGCGCTAACAGCGAATTGGAACAAAATGAGAGCTATTAAAATCGCCTCCGGCTACTAATTACTGGCGGGGCAATGGCGCTTTTGCGCTGTTGCCCCGATTTTCTCTTCCTGAATAGAAAGATCGAAAGCCCAAAGTTCGCCGAAAAAAGCGTGGAAGCCAGTGTCAGCACCCATGAAGCCGTCGTCTTCTCCGCGAAATGCGAAAAACTTTTCACCCGACTTTTTCTTTTCCAAACCGTCGTCATACCTTTGCGGGCCTTTTTTAGAAAAACAACGGTAGTTTTTGTCATGGAAATTGTTGCAATAAAGGCTCAGCCTCGGGAAGCAGGAGGAAAAGAGGCAGCCAAACGCCTGCGCCGCCAAGGTTTGGTGCCGGCTGTGATGTATCAAAGCGGCGGTGGTAACCCGATGCACTTCGCCGTTTCGCCGGCGTCGCTACGCCCATTGGTGTACACATCAAAGTTCAAATTGGGAGAAATTGACCTGGAAGGCGCCAAATATCGCTGCATTGTCAAGGACATCCAGTTCCACCCAGTAACGGAGCAAATTATCCACATTGACTTTTTGCGGCTGGTGCCCGGCGTGCCGTTTAAGGCTTCCGTGCCGTTGCGTTTTGCCGGCCAGGCCCCTGGCGTCAAAGCAGGCGGTAAGTTTATCGCGACTATGCGCAAAATCAACATCATGACCACCCCCGAGCATGTCGTGGACGAAGTGGTAGCCGATATTTCGGGCATGGAGTTGGGCTCGACAATCCGAGTACGCGATATTCGCCCTTCGGAAGGCGTCAGCATCACCAATAACGGTGCCGTTCCGATTGCACTTATCGAAATTCCACGCGCGCTGCGCGGTGGCAAATAAGCCAAAATTCATTTACCCGACGGCTAACGGTTGCCCGGTGGAGTGGGCTGCCGTTAGCCGTTATGCTTTTTATCTTAGCCTATGGCCAACGCATCTGTCCTTTACGCCTGTCCTAATTTTACGGCCAACGCGGTGCGCTTCATTGACGTCATCAGCAGTCAGCCTGACGTTCGGCTGGGGCTGATTTCCCAAGAACCTGCGAACCTGCTGCTGCCGCACATTCAGCAACGTTTGGCCGCTTTTCGCCAGGTGTCCGATGTGTTTCACCCCGATACGCTTACCCGTGCAGCACTGTCTTTGGAGAAAGAGATGGGCGGCACGGTGCATGGTATCATGGGTGCCGTAGAATCACTTCAGGTGGCCATCGCTATTGTCCGTGAGCGCATGGGTATTCCGGGCATGTTGCCCGAAACAGTGCTCAACTTTCGCGACAAGCAGCGGATGAAGGACCTGTTCCGCCAGGCGGGCATTCCCTGTGCGCGTTCCAGCAAAGTAACCGACCGCCGGCAAGCGCACGAATTTGCTGAGGCCTGCGGCTACTCGGTCGTTGTCAAGCCGCCAGATGGCGCAGGCTCGCTGACCACGTTCTGCGTGAGCACGCCTGCCGAATTAGATGCTGCACTGAACCAGATGCCCAACGGCGAAATCCTCCTCGAAGAGTTCGTTATTGGTCAGGAACACGCTTTCGACACCTTCTCGCTGAATGGCCAGCCGCTTTATCATTCCATCGCTCAATACTATCCCAATCCGTTGGAAGTCATGCGCGAGCCCTGGATCCAGTGGCAGGTCGTTACTCCGCGTGAGGTGGACGCCCCTCAGTACGACGACATCCGAGCCCTGGCTTTTCGCGCCCTCGAAGTGTTGGGCATGCAAACGGGCGTCAGCCATCTGGAGTGGTTTCGTCGGCCCGACGGCAGTATTGCCATCTCTGAAGTGGCGGCCCGACCGCCCGGGGCGCAGTTTATGACCCTGACCGGGCGCGCTGCCGACTTCGACGCTGTGCAGGCATGGGCTCGATTGGTGATTTTCGGTGAGTTCACGCCGCCCCAACGCCAGTATGCCGCCGGTGCCGCCTATCTGCGCGGCCAGGGAAGAGGGCGTGTGCAGGCTGTGCATGGCCTGGACATCGTCGAACGCGAAGTAGGGCATTTGATTACCGACTTCAAAATCCCGCAAATTGGCCAGGAAGCCCACGGCCACTACGAGGGCGAAGGTTTCATCATCGTGCGCCACCCTGATACCGAAGTGGTGCGCCAGGCGCTGTCGCGTATCGTGTCTGTGGTGCGGGTGTACCTCGGCTAACGGCTCCCATTCCTATGCTTACCCAGGAAGAACTACTGGCTAAAGTGCGCCTCCTGCTGGAGCGCGAAGGCCGTATCTATGAGAAAATAACGCGTGTCTTTGCTCGCCCGGCTCGCGAAGGTGAAACCGTCAAGACGGTAACCGCCGATGGTCCCGAAACAGTGAATATCGCCGAGGCTGGCGACTGGTTAGTGCGCAACCAAACGGAGGCCGGAGAGGCCTACCTGTTGCCGGCAGAAAAATTTGCTCAACGCTACCAATACCTCCGCCCGGCCGAAGATGACTGGGCCGAGTATCAGGCCACGGGCCGCATCCGCGCGCTCGAACTCACGCCCGAATGGCTTCAAGCCTGGCAATTACCCACCGAGTTCGCCTTCATCGCCGCCTGGGGCAGCTCCATGATAGCCCGCCAGGGCGATTTCTTAGCCTGCCCGGAAGATTTCTCCGAAGTGTATCGCATTGCCCGGGCCGAATTTGAGCAAACCTACAAACCCTGCTGAAAACACCGGATAGCACTGTTTATCAGCGCCAGCGCCGTCCTTTCCACGAATAACGCCGAACCACCAGCGATGCCAGCCCGACCACCGTCAGGTAAATGGTGTGAGTCAGCAGTGCCGTCCAGAAATGGCTGAGATATTTTTTTTGATGAAAAAAAGCGGTCATTTCGCCAAGCAGCCTTCTGTCGGCCCAGGCTTTGGCACTCAAAAGCAACAGCGCAACACCGCCCAAAGGTGGGTACCAGGGCGCTAACAGCGCATTGCAAACAACACCGAACGGCACTGCCCACAACAGCGCCAGCACAGCCTGCAGCCGCCGGCTCGTCCAGCCCGTATTTTTAGTACCCCAGCGCATCCGCTGTTGAAAAAAGGCCCTAACCGTAGGACAGGGCTGCGTTTTCACCGTAGCGTCCGCATTTTTTAAGAAAAAAACCTCCTCCACGGGCAGCTTGGCCAGCAGAAACATGTCGTCGCCTGAAGCGCGGTGCGCATTAGCGGCAAAGCCGCCTATGCGCTCGAAGGTGGTCTTTGGGTAGCAAAGATTGGCACCATTGCCCATAGCGAACCACCGGCGGGCAAGTGCTGCGCCCGTGATGCCCATCGTAGCGGCTACGTCGAGCGCCTGAAAGCGCTCCCATCCATTGCGCGTCTGGAGTGCAACGGGCGCAACGAGGACGCTGGGCCTCCGCTTTTCATAGGCCGAAGCCAACAGCCAGAGCCAGCGTGGGGGTACCAGACAGTCGGCATCAGTGGTAACGATAAGCTCACCGTGTGCACAGGCGATGCCTCGGCTCAGGGCACTCTTTTTGCCCGGTGGCGCAGGAGGCCGGATGTCGCTCAGGCACAACAGCCGTACTTCATTGGGGTGGGCGGCTGCCAACCTGGCCACGCGCTCGGCCGTGTCGTCTTCGGAATAATCGTCCACCACCACAATCTCGCGCAGCGCAGCCGGATAGTTACAGGCCAGAATGGAGCGCACACACGCCTCGATATTTGCCGCCTCATTGCGCGCAGCAATGACGACCGAGATCCGAACACTGGGCTGGAAGTCCGGAGGCGCTTCCCACAGTGGCATGGAACTCCACATTTGCAGCACAGCCTGCAAAAGCAGAACATAGCTGCATGCCAGAAGCACACAGGCCACAATGTAGATGTACAACAGCATGCAACACTGGTCAGAACAGTTCGCGCACGTTGGTGCTCAGCCCAAAGTGGACGATGCCGCCAGCGATATGGTAAGAGGCATAGCCAAAATCCACGCGGAAGCGGCTGACGCGGAAGCCTACGCCTGCGGAGAAGCCGGCCAGACTGCGGAAGTTGCGCACCGTCAGTTCGCGCCGGCGCAGGTGGTTGTAGCCTAAGCGGATACGGAAGGACTCCGCCTGGCCCAGCAGGAACTCGCCGTTGAAAATGAGGTGCCGAAAAAAGTTGTCTATGGCCGGATTGCCCTCCGAAGGTTCGCCGCCACCGAAGAGGAGCGGGTTTTGGGGGCGCAAGTTGGGATCGTCGTAGCGGATGTCCCACTGGTGCAGGTGGTGAGCGATGACGGTGAGGCGGAAGGGCAGGTAGCGCAGGCGTTTGCTGAAGGCCACCTGAAGGTCGAAGGGCAGGTCTTCGCGTACGTCCTGATAGCGGGCCAGCTGGGTGCCGGCGTTGCGCACAACTGCCGCCATAGAGAACAGGCTGGCCGTATCCACATACAGCACACCTACATCAGCGCTCAGGGCCGAAGCGCGGTACATATCTAAGGCCGACACGGCAAAACGAGCATTGAGGCCCAACGACCACTTAGGGCTGAGCTGACGTGCAGCGCCGAGGGTAAAGGCCGTCTCGGCAGCGCGCACCTGTCCCTGAATGTTGCCGAACTCGTCGGCCATCGGAATGTCGCCGTAGCCTACGTGCTGGATAGCGGCGTGCAACGTCGCATCCAGCACTCCGACATGGTGAGCGTAGGCCGCATAGCTGTGCTGGATGCCGGCCAGCAGGAAGTTGTGCTGCAGCGACGACTGACCGTTCATGGCCGGATTAAGGGCCGCCGGGTTGAAGGCAGCCAGCGCTGCGTCGTCGTCGCGTACCGAAAGCACGACACCACCCAGCGCCGTAGCGCGCGCAGAGGGTGAAAGCGTCAGAAACCTGAAGACGTGCTGCCCGCCCGTAACCTGGGCAAAAGCAGGCGGTTGGGCCGCCAGGAGCAAAAGCATAAGTACCCGGAACGATTTAGCGGCATGGCGTAATGATGGCGTTGGCATGGTTAATTCCCAAAATGATAGTGGAAGACATAGCGCTGCAGGCCTTTATTGGCCTGCAGCGGTGGAGTCGCGACTCCACAGGGTACGACACCGTCCCCTTTGGCACCACATCAGGCGTTCGAGTTGCCCGTTGGTGTCGTATAATCGTAGGGTGTCGTGTTCATTATCGCCGTCTATGTAGGCACCTTCGGCCTTAATCTGTCCGTTTTCATACCATTCGGTGAAAGGGCCGTTTTCCTCGTTGTCGCGCAGGGTTACCTTTTCGCGCAGGGTGCCGTTGTGGTACCAGCGTGTGCTGAGGCCCTGCAGTTTGCCATGCACAAAGGTCTGTTCTAAGTGCTTTTGCCCATTTTCAAAGTAAAGCACCACCGGGCCGTGATGTACGCCATGTTCGTAGTGCTCTACCTGTTCGACCTGGCCATCGGGATAGAACAGGGTACGAGTGCCGTGCAGCGTGTCGTTTTCGTAGTGTGCCTCTTCGCGCAGCTGACCTTTAGCATCGAAGCGCCGGTACAGACCATGTCGGGCATAGTCCTTTTTACGGCGCTCGAAGCGCTCTAATTCACCGTGTTCGTTGCGGACTTCTACGGTTTCGATGTCGGTGGTGCAGGCGTATAGCAAGCACATCAGCACAAACATAGACAAAATGCGAACCGGTATGATAACTAAGATCGGCATAAGACATCGAGCGATTTTTTCCCGACAGCAAAGTTCGATGCAGCAGGCTTACTCCCGTTGCATAAAAGCAACCGACAAGAAACAGGACAGAGCGCCCGGCAAGGCACTTCCTCAAAACCGCCCTTCCAGAAACGCCTGCACGTCGGCGGCAGATTGTTCGGCATTTTCCTCCTGGGGCCAATGGCCGGTATTTTGGTAGATGCGCAAGAGGGCTTTTCGGATGCGACGGTGGAATTCGTAGGCGTGTTCGGGCGACAGGACAGCGTCTTCGGCCCCCCACATGATGAGGGTAGGCACGTTAATGTTCTCCACCAAGTCGGCGGGCGGGCGGTTGTCGCCGGTGGTGGCGCGGTCGGTGAAGGCTTTTCGGTTACCAGCGCGGCGCATCAGGTCGTGGTGGCGGCGCACTAAGGTGTTGTTAATGCGGCTATCGTCGGCATAAACTTGCTCCAGAAAGGCCCGCACGGCAGCGCGCGGCGTGATGCGCCACAGCAGGCGGTTGAGTATTGGTGTTTTGGCCAGTGTGTGGAGCACAGACGAGTTCTTAGGCTCGAAGCCCGGGGCGTTGCTCAGGATGAGCTTGCGCAGGCGCTGCGGGCGCTGGCTGGCATAGACCCAGGCAATTTGAGCGCCCAAGCCATTGGCCGCCAGATGAAAGCGCCGCAACTGAAGCGCCTGTGTGAAACGCTCCAGAAAGTCGGCATACATGAAGGCGCTATAGCTGCGCTGCGGGTGTGGCCCCGTCAGGCCGAAGCCGGGCAGGTCGAGGCTGATGACCTGGTACTGTTTCGAGAGCACTTCCGTCCAGACGGCCCAGGTATGCAGGCTACTGTTGGCGTCATGTAGCAGAACGATGGGTTCACCGCGTCCGCTCATGCGGTAGTGCACAATCATGCCGTCCATTTCCAGGAAATGCGAGTCCGGATAAGCATAGCGCGCCGCCAGCTCATGCGGAGGGAGGTCGCTGTACCAATTGAGCACCAACCACCCCACCAGCACCAGCACCAGCGCCCACCGCAACAGTTGCCACACGGAAAAGCGTCGAACGTTGCTTTTGCCGAGTGCAGTCCAAAGGTCAGTCAGAAAGGGTAGCCGTCTGTCCATAGGCATCTATCGGGTGGCGCGCCGCGCCAGTACGATGAAAGCGGCCAGCACAAAGCCGCCGATAGCGCCCATGCCAAAGCGCGTGAGCACCGGGCCAAGCGGTTGCACCGGATTTTCCAGCGCCTTACTGAGTTCGGCCAGCCTCTGACGCAACTGGCTGGCCCCCTGCGGGTCGCCAGTGCCTCGACTCAACTGCGCTTCGATGCTCTCCTTCTGCACGAGCAATTCCAGGCGTACCAGCTCCACGTCGGCTAAGTGTAGGCCGTAATAAAAAAGCCAGTAAGCCAGATTGATGAGAATAAAAACAGCAAAGGGCGCACGCACCTGATGGCGAAACTCACGCTCCGTCCCGTGCTGCACATCGTCGGCATGAGCCGCGCGGTACATGAAGAAAAGGTAAAGCACCATGGATGCCCATTGCAAACCCGTATGGGTAAACACCTCCCGACCAATGCCGTACAACAGGGCAAAGTAGAGTACGACCACCAGGCCGCCCAGCAGACCATTTTGCAGAATGTGGTTTTTCATGTAAAAAATCTCGGATGTCGAACGTCGCTGCGTTGGGCAAAGGTACGGGCGTTTTGGCTAAGGCTCTGTTTTTCAGCAATCACCTTACCAATCGGGTAAGTCAAGGGCCTCGTAGTTCAGGGTACTTCCAGAGTGCCCAGAATTTTTTGGATAATCGTTTCCTGCTGGATGTTTTCGGCCTCGGCTTCGTAAGTTAGCCCAATGCGGTGGCGCAGGGCGTCGTAGCTGATGGCGCGCACATCTTCAGGTGTTACGTAGCCGCGCCGGCGCAGGAAGGCCATGGCGCGCGCCGCCTGTGCCAGGGCGATACTGGCCCGTGGCGAGGCGCCATAGGCAATCAGCGGCCCCAGGCTTTTCAAGCCATAATCGGCCGGCGTGCGCGTTGCGGCAACGATGTCCAGGATATAGTCCTCGATTTTTTCGTCCATATAAATGCGGTGCAGCACTTCGCGCGCACTCAGCAAGGCACTGCGCGACACTACCGGCTCCAGACGCGGCATTTCCTGACCCAAGTTGAGGCGCACAATTCGGCGTTCCTCTTCCTTGCTGGGATAGCTAATTTTAATTTTCAATAGAAAACGATCTACCTGCGCCTCTGGCAGCGGATACGTGCCCTCCTGCTCGATGGGGTTTTGGGTAGCCAGCACCAGAAACGGTTCCTCCAGCGCGAAGGTCTCGTTGCCGATGGTTACCTGGCGTTCCTGCATGGCTTCCAGCAGGGCGCTTTGCACTTTGGCCGGAGCGCGGTTGATCTCATCAGCCAGCACGAAATGAGCGAAGATGGGGCCTTTGCGCACACTGAATTCGGCAAGCGCCGGATTGTACACCTGCGTGCCCACAATGTCGGCCGGCAGCAGGTCGGGCGTAAACTGAATGCGGCTGAAACGCGCATCCACAGCCTGGGCCAACGCCTTGATGGCCAATGTTTTGGCCAGACCCGGCATGCCTTCCAGCAGAATGTGCCCGCGCGAGAGCAGGCCAATCAGCAGGCGGTCCATCATGTCGCGCTGGCCAATGATGACTCTGCCCGTCTGGGCGTAGAGCCTGTCCAGAAAAGCACTCTCTTCCTGTATCCGGCGATTAAGCGCCTCAATATCAATGGGTGGTTGCATACGGCGGGCGATGTGCGTCTGTGTCCGGCAAAGGTAAAGTCAAATCAAAGTGGCTTCGAGCA
>CALJPQ010000032.1 GCA_937980645.1 uncultured Saprospiraceae bacterium
TTTGTGGTGAAAATCGCCACCTTCGCCAAGCCCGAAAACGTTATAGGGCATTGTAAAGATCGACCCATACAAACAGAAAATTGACTTTAAAAATGGAAAATAACGACAACAAAACAATCAAACCAAGCGGACAAGGTGCAACACCCTTTGCCCAAACTTACTTTCACGGGACTAAGGCAGACCTGAAAGTTGGCGACTTAATTGAAGTTGGCTACAATTCAAACTACGGACAGCAAAAAAACGCAAAATATATCTTCTTGACAGCAACTTTAGACGCTGCAATTTGGGGGGCTGAACTTGCACTTGGCGAAGGACGAGAAAGAATTTATTTGGTAGAACCGACAGGAGAAATCGAAGACGACCCAGACCTGACAGACAAGAAATTCCCTGGCAATCCGACTAAATCATATCGTTCAACTCAACCGTTCAAAGTTGTTGGAGAAGTAACAGTTTGGCAAGGACACCCTGCCGAACAAGTAAAGACAATGAAGGAACACCTTGAAAAATTGAAAGAACAAGGCATTAATTCATTAAATGACGAATGATACTATAAGTTAATGGTAACACTTAAAGCATTAAGGTCAATAGCACTTTCGTTTCCCGAAACGACAGAAGAACCGCATTTTGAAAAGACTTCATTCAGAGTAAAAAAGAGAATATTTGCAACCTATGACGAAACTAACAATAGAGCCTGCATTAAACTATCTGAAATTGACCAAGACGTTTTTTCTTCGGCTGATAGAACAAGTATTTATCCAGTTGATAACAAATGGGGTAAGCAAAGCTGGACAAATATTGAATTAACCAAAGTAAATAAGGACTTGTTTATAGACGCTTTGACAACTGCTTATTGCGAAGTAGCTCCAAAAAAACTTGCAGAACAAATTAGACGAAATGAAAGCGACTAAAGAAAAACAACGACCCGCTAACAGGCGTTTGGCTCAATGGGGGGTGAAGTGCAAAATTCAAGTTTTGTGCTTCTATCAAACATTCTGCTATGTTGACAGTTCAGTTCTCCGAAATCCCCCACTGCGCCAAGCGCCAAACCGTTATAGCCAATGCCAACTAAACCTTTTGGGGCTTTGTTAGTCTAAACCTTGTATAAGATAAAAAAAACACGTATATGAAAAAGTTAAATTTCAATCTAATTATAGTTTTTATTAGTATGTGCGTTTATTCAAAATCATTCGCACAAAGTTTTATAATTAATGATGTTCGTTTAGGAGATACTGCCATAAATTATGTAAATCCAGAAATATCCCCTTCGGGCAATTACATGGTTTGGATTGAGGTTGACCCTAATGGAACTACCGGTAAAGTTTGGCAGTGTGGAATTGACCCTAATACTGGTGAGTTAATACCAAGCAACGGAAAAGGTTATAGCCCGTTTTATTCCACCATTTATGCCAGACCGGGTGATTGGGGTGTAGATAGCTTAGGGGTTTATTATGTAGGACAAGCCATTATGGGACAAATGAAATTTGTAAGACCTACAAGCCCCACAAGTGCAGTTGTTGCTAATATCCCGGCTACCATTGATAATAAAAGAAGAGTGTTTTATCCGTCTCAACTTCCCGGAGTAAACAAACGCTTTGTAAGCTACATTTGGAATGACAGTGTTCCAGGTTTCTCACCCTATACGCCTCAAAATTCTTATTATCAGCTGAGATTGATGGATATAGATAATCCGGCTAATGATTACCTGATTGAACAACAAAACGCTATTTTACCCCTTCCCGTTCCCATGGATATCATTGTTCCCAGATGGATGAAAGGTACGCCTTATTTAACATTTGGTTATAAAGATGTTAATAACAGGGCACAGGTTAAAGAATTTTGTGCATTAACACCACTTAATCCGCCTGTTCCTGTTACAAATGATTTAGAAAACAAAATAGATGGATACCCCGTAAGAAATCCGTTAACGGGAGAACAATATTTAATGAGTGGCATCAACGCTTCGGATACAGCTTATTTTTACAAACGAACTAACTTTGGTCAAATGTTTGTTCAACATGAAACGGTAATACCACAAACCGTCCATTTAACGACCCCTTCATTAAATCAATCACATGAGCCGTTCTTTTTTAATGGACAACTTTATTCTACTTTCCAAATCAACAACAAGGGTTCTAATTACTTAAATACAACATTAAAACAACCCGGTGAGATATGGATGACTACTATTGATAGCTCACAACAAACCATGTGGCTTTTAAGTAACTTTGACAGCATCTTGAATATTTCAGAACCTGAGCCCTATGTTGGAAACGGAAAAGTTTGGGTTTTCTATTCGGCAACGGTTATTGATACTTCCAGTAATAATTACTTTAAAAAATTTCAATTAAGACGATGCGATACTCCCATGAATCAAATTTCATCAGTCATTTCAAATCCCAAAACAGAAATTACCATTTATCCCAATCCTACAAAAGATAAAATTATCTTAAAGGGAATAGAATCTTCCTATTATGTTAAATTATTTGATGTTGATGGTCAACAAATATCTATTTTACAAAATTGTGAACAAATTGACATTCGTGATTTGCCAAGTGGAGTTTACTTTTTACAGATTTCGACTGAGAGATTTATTCAAATTAAAAAAATTGTAAAGCAATGATACGATTATTCCGTCTTTTATTATTCATAGTAATACCTTTGAATTTGTTTTCACAAATTACGGTTTGGGATTCATTGCAACATCAGTTGCAATGGAGAAATTTCAAGGTTCACATTCCACCAAATTATAACAGTTCTAACCCTATTCCATTAGTTATTGCACTTCATGGAGGAGGTCATAATGCCGACACTATGGAATATATTTCCAATTTAAGTCAAAAGGCAGATGCTTCTAATTTTATGGTGGTTTATCCAAACGGCAGGTCATTTCTTGGATTAAGAACCTGGAATGCAGGCACTTGTTGTGGTCCTTCTGTTACCTATAATGTGGATGATGTTGGTTTTATTGTTAAAATGATAAATAAATTAAAAACTCAATACACTATTGATACAAGTCGCATATATGTTACCGGTGCTTCTAACGGTGGAATGCTCGCTTACCGATTAGCCTGTGAAAAAGCAGAATTATTTGCGGCCGTATCACCTGTAGCAACAACCATGGTTACCACTGCACCTTGCACGCCTGCAAGATCAGTTCCTTTGTTACATATTCATTCTTTACCCGACACTCGAGTTCCTTATGCAGGAGGATATGGCACCGGTTATGCAGGTGTTTATATGCCCCCTATTGATTCTGTAATAAATCTTTGGGCAAATATTGACAGTTGTCTGGGTTCTTGGAATGAAATTTACAATCAGAACGGAGTATTAGGAAAAGGTTGGGCGAATTGCAGCAATTGTTCTGAAGTGTTTGTTTATACCACTTCTGATGGTGGACATTCTTGGCCGGGCGGTAACCAAACTGCTAATGGTGACCCTCCTTCAACTTCATTAAATGCAACCGATCTAATATGGAGTTTTTTCAGTTCACATTCATTAAATTGTATTCCTTCATCAATAAATGATGAAACTACCAGCAAAAAAATTAATATATTTCCTAATCCAACTTTTGACTTTCTAAACGTTATTGTACCGTTTGATAATAAAAATCTGGAAATTGTTATCTACAATTCAATTGGAGAAATTTGTTTTAAAGAACAAACCAATGAAAATAAAGATATTAAAATTTACACTAAGAATTTATCAAGAGGAATTTATTTATTGAGTATTTCTGATGAAAATGGAGCAATTATTACTGAAAAATTTATCAAGGAATAAAAACACAAAGCACTGGCTATAACAGCGGTTTGGCGTAATGGCGGGTTCAGTGCTTCGTATGACAGTTTTGTGGTAGGTTCAAGTGCAGTTCTTCGATTGAATCCCGATAGTTATCGGGATGCTAAAAATCCGCCACTGCGCCAAGCGCCAAACCGTTAGCGGTCATTGTAAAACCGATCAACACTATCCAACGTTCAGGCAGAAAAATAGACTTTTAAGAATGGAACATAACGACAAAAAAGCAATCAAAACAAGCGGACTAGGAGCAACGCCTTTCGCCCAAACATATTTTCACGGAACTAAGGCAGACCTGAAAGTGGGCGACTTAATTGAAATAGGTTTCAATTCTAACTACGGACAACAGAAAAATGCAAAATATATATTCTTGACTGCGACATTAGACGCTGCAATTTGGGGAGCAGAATTTGCATTTGGCGAAGGACGAGAAAGAATTTATTTGGTAGAACCGACAAGAGAAATCGAAGACGACCCAGACTTGACCGACAAGAAATTTCCCGGAAACCCAACTCAATCTTTCCGTTCAACTGAGCCTTTTAGAGTTGTTGGAGAAGTAACTATTTGGCAAGGACACCCAGCAGAACAACTAAAGGCAATGAAAGAACATTTTGAAAAGCTGACAGAACAAGGAATAAATTCATTAAATGACGAGTAAAAAAATGAGAAAAGTAATTGCAGCCATCAATATGACGCTTGACGGAGTTTGCGACCACACCGTAGGGGTTGTTGATGAAAATCTTCATCAACACTACTTTGACCTTATAAATAATGCAGGAGTTATTTTATATGGTCGAACAACAAATATCTTAAATCTATGTACCTTTTAGGGGCCTCAGATCAACCTTAGAATGGGAGCGTTGCGCCAGCGGGCTACTTTCGGCTTCACACTGGCTCTGATGGCTGATCCATCAGTTCATCACGAAGTACATATCAATCTGGCCTTTGTGTTTGGCCTCGATTTTTCCGCGATATTGGCAGGGGAACTGTTCTTTGACTGTTTCATAAACGGCTCCGGAGATGTTGATGCGTCCGCCGACGCCGGCCTGCTCAATGCGGGCAGCGACGTTGACGGTGTCGCCCCAGATGTCGAAGGCGAATTTGCGGGAGCCGACGACGCCGGCCACCACTGGGCCTCGGTGAATGCCGATGCGGGCGTCGAAACGGGGTTGGCCCAGCTGTTCGCGCTCGGCATTCCAGGCGGCGAGCCATTGCTGCATCTCCCGGGCAGCGCAGAGCATTTCACACACTTGAGCATCGGAAGCATCGGTAAGGCCGCCAGCGCACATGTAAGCGTCGCCGATGGTCTTGATTTTCTCTAAGCCATAACGAGCCACGATGGCGTCGAACTGCTGGAAGCAGACATCGAGTTCGCTGACCAATTGCTGTGGGGTAAGCTGCTCGGCAATTTTGCTGAAGCCGACAAAGTCGGCAAACAGCACGGTAACGTCGGGATAATAGTGCGCCTGGGTTCGGCCTACTTTTTTGAGTTCTTCGGCGACGCGCTGCGGCAGGATGTTGAGCAGCAGTTCTTCGGAGCGCTGTTGTTCTTGCCGGATAAGGGCATTTTTTTCGGCTAATATGCGGGCGTGCTGGCGTGCGCGCAGGTAGCTAAAGGCTGCACCGGCGGCGAGCACCAACAGCAATGCCATGACGACGTAGTTGAAACGGCGGGCGCTTTCGGCCTCACGTAGCGCTAAGTTGGCATTGGCGACCGCTAGCGAGTCGAGCCCATGTCGGTACAGGGCTGAGTCGAGTAGCACGCGCTGTTGCATGAGCAGCATGGCGGCTTTCATCTGGGCCGCTGTCATGTTTTCGATGGCGGCCTCCTGTTCGGCCAGTTTGCGCTGGAGTGCCTGGCTGCTTTTGAGCAGCTGTTTTCGGTTTTCTTCAAAGGCCTTTTCCTGCTCGGCTATCTTGCGTTGAGCGGCTTCCAATTCCTGCCGAATCTGCACCGATGGCGCTGCCCCTGCGGGTGGCTGGGCCTGTTGCTGCGATGAAGCCATGCTGCTGCCAGTTCTGACCTGTGTGATTTGCGCCGCCCAGAGCGCGGCTTCGCGTTCGTTGCCGGCGCGCAGGGCAAGCTGGTGCAGTTGCTCTAAATTGTCTAAGACTAAAGCGTTGTTGCTGATGTTGACCTGGCGCAGCACTTTCAGGCTTTGCTCGAAGGCGCCGGCGGCGCGGCGCTTGTTGCCCAGCATTCGCGCCCGGCCTTCCCGGTTGAGGGCGACGGCGCGCCACTCGGGCAGGTTCAGCTTGTTGCTCAGGCGCTCGGCATCCTCGCTGGCATTCAGGGCTTTCTCGTATTGATGGGCCGCCATGTGCGCATCTGCCAGGGCAATCAATACTTCTACGCGGCGCGGGCCGCTGGCGGCCAATAGCTGCTCTTCCAAAGAGCGAATAGCATCGCTCTGAGCCTTCACATGCGTTACTAAGGTAAGGGCCAGCCAAAGGGCAATAAAAAGACGATTGTAAGACATGTGTGGGCAGGAGTGCTCTCTTTTGAGGTAAAGGTAGTGGTTCAATGCCGAACAGCGCTTTTTTCGCGATAAACGGCTGTTTTTTCTGAGACAAAAACCAGACCACGCCGCCCTTTTGAAGCCATTTCTGGCGCGCCGTTATCCGACAAAAAGGTATTTTGCCAGAACGTTCGGTGAAAGGTAGTTGAATGTCGTTATCGTCGTCGGTGTTTTTCTGCTGAATGGTTTTTAGCCTCGATTGCAGGGCCTCATGCTCCAGGTCGTTGCGGCAGATGCTCTGGCGCACCTCGATGAGGCTGGGCAGGATGACGTTTTCTAACCGGCTCAGTGGGTACTCATCGTACTGACCGTTACGCACGGTTATGCCGGCTGTTCTGGTTGAAGTCTTCTCTAGGGTTTTTGGAATGTTCTTTTTTCATCTTTTGCCTTGTAGCAGCCTTGGGTAAGGCCAGTGGTTAAACGCTCTTCGATGTCTCTGGCTCGTCTGGCGTCAGCTGTTTGGCTGCAGGGAGCATGCTACCTTTGTTGTCTCAACTCATTTCCACTTCTGCCCAGAAACTATGCTACGCATTCTCCTTCTGCTGACCGCTTTCGCATTGTCGCCGCTCACTTTTCACCTTTCAGCCCAAACGCCGGAACGTTATGTGCGTGCTGGCATTCTGCTCGAAGGCCGGGATATAGCAGACCTGGCCCATCTGGGCATCGAGACTGACCACGGCCTCCACCTGCCGGGGGCGCTGTGGGTAACTGACCTGTCGGAGTCAGAGCTGATCCGGGTGCGCCAGGCCGGCTTCGACGTGAAAATCTGGATAGAAGACCTGCAAAAAGACTACGAGGCGCGCCTGCGCGAGGCAGAACCGCGTAGCTTCCCCTGTCCTGCTGGTGCTTTTCCGGACTATCCTGCTCCGGTCAACTACACCTACGGCAGCATGGGCGGCTACCACACTTTAGATGAGATGATGGCTGTGCTGGACGACATGCGGGCCAAATTTCCGCACCTCATCAGTGCCCGGATGCCCATCACGGCGGCGCTCGCGCACACGTGGGAAGGGCGTAAAATCTGGTATGTGCGCATCTCGGACAATCCCGACACCGATGAAGCCGAACCCGAGGTGCTCTATACCGCGCTGCACCACGCCCGCGAACCCAACAGCGCCAGCCAAATGCTGTACTTCATGTGGTATTTACTGGAAAACTACGCCACCGACCCACAGGTGCGCTACATCGTGGACAATGCTCAACTATACTTTATTCCGTGCCTCAACCCCGACGGCTATGTGTTTAATCAAACATCCAATCCTGGTGGCGGCGGCATGTGGCGTAAAAACCGCCGCAACAACGGCGACGGCTCCTTTGGCGTGGATCTCAACCGCAACTACGGCCACTTTTGGGGCCTCAACGACTTAGGCTCTTCACCTAATCCGGGCAGCCAGACCTATCGCGGCCCGGAGCCTTTTTCAGAGCCTGAAATACGCGCTATCCGCGATTTTATGCTGGCCCGAAATTTTGTCTTCGCCCAGAATTACCACACCTACGGAAACCTGCTCATTCACCCGTGGGGCTACAGCGATGACGTTGCTGCTCCGGATTTTCCGCTTTATGGCCACCTGTTTGCCCGCGAGAATGGCTACCGCGTCGGCACCGCCGGGCAAACGGTAGGCTACGCCGTCAACGGCATCTCGGACGATTGGATGTACGCCGATGCGGGCGCCCGCGCCTTTACACCGGAGGTGGGCGACGTCTTCTGGCCCGTACCTGTGCAAATCGAAATCCTCAACCGCCAGTGCTTGTGGATGAACTTAGCCACAGCGCTGAGTGCCTTGCGGTATGGTGAGGCGAAAGATCTTTCGCCCCCTTTTTTCAACAGCCTATCGCCCCAGGTTTCGGTGGAATTTGTTCGCTATGGTCAGCAGCCAGGGCCGTTCACGCTTTCCCTGGTGGCGTTCAGCGCGAATGTGGTTGCCGTTTTTCCGCCGGAACACCAGATAGCCCTGGCGCTGTTTGAAAAAACGACTGTATCCTTTGACCTCCAATTGAAGCCCGACCTGTTGCCGGGTGAAGAGGTCGTCCTGTTGCTGCGCGTCAGCAACGGCGCTTTCACCCGCACGGACACGCTTCGCAAGGTTTACGGTGTGCGCGCAGTGGCCACTTTTACGGATAACGCCCTCAATCTCGCCAACTGGAGCGGCCCCTGGGGATTGACCAACCTGTTCACGTGCAGCGCGCCGAATGCGTTTACGGACTCACCCACCGGCAACTATGCGCCTAATACGGACGCGCGTTTTGTTTCCAAACCCATCTCAATACCGGCCCAGGCCCGTGCTGCGCGCGTCCGCTTTTGCGCCCGCTGGCAAATAGAGCCTTTCTTCGACTACGTTCAGGTGCGGGCTTTCAACAACGATGTGGACGTCCCGCTTTGCGGACGATACACTCGGGCCGCCACCAATCTGAATCAGCCACTCGACGAGCCCATTTACGAGGGTCAGCAGCTTTCCTGGGTGGATGAAAGCATGGACCTGTCCGCTTTTATTGGCCAGACGTTTCGCCTCATGTTCTGGCTAAAGTCGGATGCAAGTGTCCAGATGGACGGTTTTTACTTCGACGACCTGACGGTAGAGTATGATGACCTGTCTGTCGGTGCGCCCGAACCTTTGACGCTGTTGTCTATCGCGGTGCGGAGCGTGCCCAATCCGGCAGATGCCTATGTCTTTATTCGCTGGGATGGCGTTGCCACAGCGTCGGGTGGCCCTGCGCGTTTGCTCGTGTTCGATGCCCTGGGCCGCCCGGTAGGCGAATGGCCCTTAGAATTGAGTGGGCCCGGGCAGGTGTGCCTTCCGACGGCGCAGTGGCCGCAGGGAGCGTATTTCTACCGCATCCAAAGTGCAGCGGGCCTTTCGCCGCTGAGGCGCTTCGTTGTGTTGCGTCTCTAAGCATGGCTCTTGATGCCTGATAGGGGCTTCGTTTTCAAAGGGGGCGCTGGTTGGCATATGGCTGAGGCGCTTACAGGAGTCATGCCTATTCCTGACCGGCGTCATTGAAGACGTCCGGTTAGGGCATCTATTTTTGTAAAAATTAAAAATACTTACGGGCTATGAAATTCGAGTATAACCTTTCCATCGGCGAGATTATCGGTTCTTTTTTGATGATGATGGCGGTGGTCATCATTGGTATTTTTAGCCATCAATACTGGTTGACGGTGCTGGCGTTACCTCTTTTTTTGCGCGGACTGCTGGGGTGGTGTCCGTTGAAGACTTACCTGAAATCGCGCAGAAGAATGGCTTAAGCCATAGAGCGCTATTTTTAGCATAAGGGTCCTTTTAGTGAAAGGAAATCAGTTGCGCTTAATACCTTTATGGCATGCGCGCCGTCGTCGTCATCGGACTGATAGGAGTTATGCTTGCCCAGGCGTGGGTTCGTACCGCATGGGCACTTGACTACCATTGGCGGCGGGCCGTTTATTTGAAAGCATGTGAGAATAAGGCGCGTCCGGAGCTGCGCTGCGACGGCAAGTGTTATTTACTCAAACAAATCAAAAAGAGCGAGTCGCCTGGCGATGCTTACCCGCCGCTGACGGAGGCGTTCCGCCAGATAAAAGAAATCACTTTGTTTGCGGAGAACCTGCTGATATGGGAAGTCAGCGCTCTTCAAGAGGAAAAGCGGCTCATAGAGTGGCTGTATCATTTTTCACTTCCTAAGTGGCAGGGGTGGGGCATTTTTCATCCGCCCGAAATCTAAAAATAGCCCGTCCAACTTGTCTTGCTGCTCTTGTGGCGGCGTTCTTAGCTTTTATCTCGGACGCCGGGCGGGGGTTCTATTCTGGACGGCAAACGCATAGGCTACATTCTCTCCTGACCGACGGCGTTTAAGGACTATCATATTCGCTGCTGGGCAGGGGCTTTCCGAGTTTGCTATATCGGGCAAAACCCTTTCATGGCAAACACTGACGCGCCTGCTTGTCTTTCATTGTTCATTCAATCCTTCATTTTTCATTGAAAAAACTATGCAAAAATATCTTTTAGGCCTTCTGGCCGCCGCTCTAATGGTTGCAGGTCTTGCTTCGTGCAAAAAAGACAAAAAAGAGGACGACCTGACGGGTTTCAATGATGTGGAAATCGAGTTTGAGAACCGCGCCGGCAACAAGCCGCTGGTTTTTGGAGTAGAATATGAGAATGCGCTAGGGGAAAAGTTGAAGTTCACGACGTTCAACTACTACGTCAGCAACTTTGTGCTCATCAAGGACGACGGTTCGGAATTTGTGGTGCCTAAGGACTCGTGCTACTTCTTGTGCAAGCACGAAGACCCGAAGACGCGCAAGATGAAAATCCGCAACGTGCCGGCTGGCGACTATAAGGCTATTCGCTTTATTATAGGTGTGGACAGCCTTAAAAGCGTTAGCCCGGCCAGCGAGCGCCTGGGCGTACTCGACCCGGCTACTGGGGCACAAGGCATGTATTGGAGTTGGAATGCCGGTTACATCTTCGTGAAAGCAGAGGGCACGTCGCCACAGGCGCCTGTAGACCCCGGCGTGAATGACCGTATTTTCCAATATCACATTGGCCTGTTTGGTGGTTTCTCCAGTCCGACGCTCAATAACATCAAGACTGTTACGCTGGAACTCCATCACGGTGAGGTGGCCAAAGTGCGCCGCAACGGCGGGCCGCACTTCCACATTTATGTGGATATTCTGGAGATGTTTACTCGCCCGAACAACATCAGCGTGGCTGCCAACCCGAAGGTGCATGCTGGCCCGTTCTCGAAGAACGTGGCGGATAACTACGCCGACATGTTCATTCTCAATCACGTTCACAATCCTTGATTTTGCGCCGGGCCGGAGCGCCTGTTACCCGTGGGCCGCTCCGGCCTTTTTTCACCTACCACCGACAACCAGCGCTGTCGCCCGGGCGTTTTTGTACGCAAAAGCCTTTCGCCATGAGTAAGTACCTATATGTAGTGTATGTATTCGCCATAGCCATTCTAGGCGTCTGGGCGGGTTGCCGCCCGGAGCCGCCAGAGTCTATTCCATTGCCGACGAGTATTTGCGTGCGCACCCTCCACCACACGTGGCCTATTCCGGCCTGCACTGTTTATGTGAAATACTTTGCAGACTCTTTTCCCGGCTACAAGCGCCCGCGCTCGTACTTCGATGCCATGTTCGTCACCGACGCCAATGGCCGAGGCTGTATCAACGGCGTGCCTGAAGGCCGCCACTGGCTGATAGGCATTGGCTACGACAGCCTCTACTATCCGCACGACGTGTTTGGCAATTTACCGGTTTACATCTCGCTGGACGAAGGGCGCGGAAAGGTGGACACTATTCTTTACGTTACAGAAGAACACTGACATTGCCATGCTTCAACACATATTTCGGCCAACGGCAACCCTGCTGGCCCTCCTGGCGATTATGGTCGTCGGCTGCCGCAAAGATGACCCCAAGCCCGCTTTTGAAGGGCCATTCCTGCCGACCAACTTTCCCAAACCGGTCTATGACCTGAGTCAGAATCCGGTAACCGAAGCCGGCTTCGCACTGGGCAAAAAGCTCTTCTACGACCCCATCCTTTCGCGCGATAACACTATCGCCTGTGGCGATTGCCACATCTCTTATGCCGCCTTTACGCACCCCGACCACCCCGTCAGTCACGGCATTGATGACTTGCTGGGCCGCCGCAATGCTCTGCCCATTCAGAACATGCTCTGGCGCACCAGCTTCTTCTGGGACGGAGGCGTGCCGCACTTGGACATCACACCGCTCAATGCCATCCAAAGCCCGGTGGAAATGGACGAGCAGCCGGGGCGCATCTTAGAAAAATTGCGTGCTCACCCGGAATACCCGGCCCTGTTCAAGGCTGCTTTTGGCTCGGAGGAAATCAACACGGCGCGCTTCCTGCAGGCGCTCTCTCAGTTCATGGCCATGCTCGTCAGCGCCAATAGCCGCTACGACCGCTATGTGCGCAACGAACCTGGCGGAACGCTTACCGCCGACGAACTCGAAGGGCTGAACCTGTTCCGTCAGAAATGTGCCTCCTGCCACGCCACTGACCTGTTCACGGACCAGTCGTTTCGGAACAATGGCTTAGACAAGTCTTTCTATTTTGACCAGGGCCGCTTCGAGGTGAGTGCACTGCCCGAAGACGAAGGCAAATTCGCCGTGCCCTCGCTGCGCAACATTACCGCTACAGCTCCCTACATGCACGATGGGCGCTTCAAACGGCTCGAACAGGTGCTCGACCATTACGCCTCAGGCATTCAGGACTCACCTACGCTCGACCCGCTGCTGCGCCAACCCGACGGAAGGCTGGGTATTCCGCTCACGGCCGACGAGAAGCGCAAAATCATTGCCTTTTTGGGCACCCTGCGCGATGAAGATTTTCTGCGCGATAAGCGATTTGCGCAGTGAAGGATGTTTTTTGGCTTTTTAACACAAAGGCACGAAGAGGCATCGGAGAGGCCAGGTGTGCTTATGCCGGCGGCGTAGCACCTCTGAAGTCGCACAATCTTCGGGATTTTCTTTTTCAACCGTGGCAGTCGCAAAGAGGCGCAGAGGGGAACACTTCTGCGGCTTTCTGCGACCGCCGCGGTTTTGTAACTTACAGTCGCCTTATATGAGGCCGGCTCTCAAATCAGGCTCTTACAGGAGCATTGCCCCTTGAAGCATGCGTCTATTCACGAAACTTATCCAGCAAGTCGGCCAGTTCGCGTGCTTCTGAGTCGCTCAGGTGATTGCCGGGCATTTGTTTGGGGTCGGCAAAGCCTGTTTCATGGATAGTTTTCAACAAGGCTTTGCCTGCTTCGGAGATGGTGATGACGGCCATGCGGCGGTCGCGGCGGCTGGTGGCGCGTTCTACATAGCCGCCCTTATGTAGTTTATCTATTAAGCGGCTCACGTTGCTGCTGCGGTCAATCATGCGCTCCTTGATGTCGAGCACTGACAGGCCCTTGGGGTGGCTTCCGTTGAGGATGCGCAGGATGTTGTACTGTGGGTGTGTAATGCCAAACGGCCGTAGGCTGCGCTGGATGTAGCAATCTAACCAGCTGGCCGTGAATAAGATATTCAGCAGAGCCCGCTGGTGCGGTGGCAAGGGTCGGGAGCTTTTGAGTTCTGCTTCAAGTTGCATGTGTGTGGATACAAGGGCAGAAAGAGCGTTTCGTGAAGGGTGTTCCTTAATGGGAACGGCTGCGATTTAAGGCTATGCCCTAAAAATGCCTGTTAAATAATTGAACAAGATGGATGGTTTTGAAAAAAAGCCGTATTTTTCGCGCCAACAGCGTTAAAGTTTTTAATCCCGCCTTTCCGACGCTATCTCACCCTTTCCTGTCCTGTGGTATGTAGCAAAACGCAGCCGGGTCTTGCGGCTGTTTTGAGTCAACAGAAATTGCCTTTTTAACGAGTATTGCTACTTTTTCTCTTCCCTAACCACAGTATTCTTAAAACCGACGTACCATGAATGCTTTTTCATCCGACGTAAAACGCTGGTTGCAAAGCCGGCCCAACGTAACGCAGGGCCGCTCTTTTCCTTTTGGTGTCTATTCGTGCACACCGCTCTTAGAGGGTGGCACAGACGGCTCTGACACCGGACGGCCGACAGCTTTCCTGCTCAGCCGCGACAAGCGTATTGAAGTGGTGGAGCCGGATGGGCCGAACCAGAATTTGTGGAAATCGCTGCTGTCAGAAATGGAGCAGTGGCAGGTGCATGTGGAGGGTGTTGAAGGTACATCCTCCGAGTACTGGTGCGGCTAAAATACTGATGCCGCATTGGCTTTGCTTGCTGCGATAGAACTTTTAGCGCCTTGCTACGGCGGGGGGAGTCTATTTTTGCCCCGACGAATTACCACCGGACAACGCTCGGTCAAGACTTATGGCAAAGAAACACCCTGCATCCCGCCTACAACCACAACACAAGCACAAATCTGCGCCGGCTAAAAGTGCCCCGGCGAGGCGCGAAGCATCTGCGCGCGCGGTCACTTCATCCAGCCGCTGGGAACCGGCCGGATGGCTCCGTATGGCGCTGGCAGTGATGGCCGTTACGGCGGCGTGCTACATACCCTCGCTCAACAACGATTTGGTGAACTGGGACGACGACCCCAACATCACCGAAAACCCGAACTTGCAGCGCATTGACCGCGAAAGCCTGTTCAACATCTTTGACTTAGACAAGGGCAATGTCATCGGTAACTACAACCCGCTGCCTATTCTTACTTTCTATCTGGAAAAGTGGGCTGTAGGCGAGTTCAATACGACGCTTATCCATTTCAATAACCTGCTGCTGCACGTCCTGACGGTCTTTTTTGTCATTCGGCTGTTGTTGCATATGGGTATTGGCATTGGCGGGGCGGCTGTGGGGGGGCTGTTGTTTGGCATTCATCCGATGCGCGTGGAGTCAGTCGCTTGGGCCACAGAGCGTAAAGACGTACTTTTCGCTGTGTTTTTCTTTGCCGCCCTGATGTATTATGTGCGCTGGATAAAAACCGAAAAGGCCGGTAAACGTACGACACTCTACTTCGGTATGGTCGTGCTGGCCATCCTATCGGGCTTTTCTAAAGTACAGGCCGTAACCCTGCCGCTTTCCATGCTGGCTTTGGACTATTGGTTCAGGCGCCCGCTCAATCTCCGGCTTGTTTGGGAAAAAACGCCGTTCTGGATTATTTCGCTTCTCTTCGGCTTAGCTAATATTTATACGTTGCGCCAGGCGGGTTCTATTAACGACGACGTTACCAATTTCAACTTCTTGGACCGTCTGTGCATCGGTACGTATTCGTTCAGTGTGTACCTGTACAAGTTGTTTATTCCATACCCGATGTCGCCGTTGTATCCGTATCCTCGGCCGCTGCCGATATGGGTGTATCTGTCGCCCATTCTTTTTGCGGCGGTGTGGTACGGTGTCTATCGTATGTGGAAGGCTGACCGGCGTATCTGGGTATTCGGGATGCTGTTTTTCTTCTTCAACGTCATGTTCCTGCTCCAGGTACTGGGCGCAGGTCAGGGCTTCCTGGCCGACCGCTTCACTTATGTACCTTACTTCGGCTTTTTTGCCATAGCGGCGTGGCTTTACCACACATATGCTGCCCCCAATCCGCAGTGGCGCCCGCGTGTTAACTACGCTTTAGGTGCTCTCTTTGTGGTGTACGCCATCTGGACGGTGCGCCAGATAGGCATCTGGAAGAACGGCGGTACGCTGTGGTCGCACGTGATGAAGTACGAACACCGGGGCAACTCGCTGCCCTACTGGAACCGCGGCCAATACCTGCGCAACAAAGAAGGTAAATACGAAGCCGCCCTGGAAGACTACACGACAGCCATCCAGATAGAACCCGATAACCCCGAACTGACCAACAGCCGTGGCAAAACGTACTTCGATATGGCCACCAGCGGCAAATACAAGGGCCGCGAAGCCGAACTGACCCAAAAGGCCCTGGCCGATTTCACGGATGCGCTCTCGAAGCCCAAAATCAAGCCCAAAACAAAGGCCGAGATACTCATCAACCGCGGCGCAGCCCTGGCCTCCATGAACCGCCTGGAAGAGGCGCTGGCCGACCTCAACGCAGGTATTGCCCTGGATCCGGGCAATAAAAATGGCTACCTCAACCGCTCGCTCACGCACTTCCACCTGCAGCGCTACGAGGAGACCATCCAGGACTACACCGAGTACCTGAAGATTGATCCCCACTCGCCCAATATTTGGTACGAGCGCGGCATGTTGCGCCGCTCGCTCAACCGGCTCGACGAGGCGCTTGCCGACCTCAACCAGTGCCTTAAGCTCGACCCGAACTTTGGCCTGGCTTACTTGGAGCGCGCCCGCGTGTATGCCCTCAAGGGCCAAAAGGACCTGGCCCGGCAGGACTACCAGCGCGCTCAGCAAATGGGCCTGCAGATGTCGGACTACGACCGGCAACTTTTGAACAGATAAGTAAGTGGGTCCTATGCCACGCGCTGTTACCGTTCTGTTGCCTTGCTATCGCACCGACGTTCTCGAAGCGGGCTGCGATGAGGTTGGGCGCGGCTGTCTGGCCGGTCCGGTGTTGGCTGCAGCGGTCATCCTGCCGTCGGGTTTTTCGCACCCTTTGCTGACGGACTCCAAGCAGCTGAGCGAGCGGGAGCGCGAGCAGGTGCGCGCTGTCATTGAGCGCGAGGCGGTGGCCTGGGCCATTGGCCGTGCGGAGGTGGAGGAGATTGATCGCATCAATATTTTGCAGGCCTCCTTTTTGGCCATGCACCGTGCGCTGGAGCAGTTGGCCGTGCAGCCCGGGCATGTGCTCGTGGACGGCAACCGCTTTCGGCCTTACGGCAGCATTCCGCACCAGTGTATTGTCAGAGGCGACAGCTTGTATGCCAACATTGCGGCGGCTTCCGTGTTGGCCAAGACGCATCGCGACGCTGAGATGCGTCGTTTAGCGGAGCAATTTCCGGCCTACGGCTGGGCCGAAAACAAGGGCTATCCTACTGCTGTGCATCGCGAAGCCATAAGGCAATACGGGCCGACGCCACACCATCGGCAGTCCTTCTGTCTGTTGGCCGAAGGGGGGCAGATGCGGCTATGGAACCTCTGAGGCGCCGATTTCAGGGAGGGACGGTTGGGCGGCGCCTCAGGGCCTAAAGGTTTTACTTGCCTGCGCTCTTGATGTACTCTTCGACGAGTTGTTTGTAATAAGGCTTGAGGGCGGGCGAAACCGTGCGGAACAGGTCCACTTCAGCGCGGCGCTTTTTGAGGTACTCCTCTAAGGCGGGCGGGAGTTTGGGCTGTTGCTGCTGGCGTGCGGTTTCGGCCTGGCGCTTGTCGTCTTGTTCCTGTTCGCGTTCGGCGCGTTCTTCTTCGAGTAGGCGGTTGAGGATTTGCTGCTGGCGTCGGAGGGTTTCGTTAGTCAGGCGCTTGTTGACGAGGTCAATTTCGATTTTGTCCATTTCCTCCATGATCTCGTCCAGCGCTTTGCTGCCTTTGCCTTGCTGCTGTTTTTCTTTTTGTAGTTCGCGCAGGGCTTTGCGCAGGGCGGCCTGCTGAGCGGCCATTTGGGCGAATTCTTTACTCAGCCCTTGCTGGCCCTGTCCTTGTCCCATGCGTTCTTTGAGGCCTTTCATTTGCTCGTTGAGTTCGCCCTGGCCTTTGGTGATTTTGTCCATGGGCTTTTTGCCGTCTTTGCCGCTGCCTTCTTTGCCGGGTTTGCGGCAGGCGCCGGAGCCGGGCATGCCGCTGTTGGCGTCGGCCTGCATGTTGTTGAGCACTTCGGAGAGCATGAGGGCCAGGTCGTTGAGGGCCTTCATGGTGCGTTGCTGGAATTCGCTGGCCTGGGTGATGCGGCGTTCTTCGAGGTTGTCTAAGCTGTTGCGGAAGCCGTCTTTGATTTCACCGACTTTTTCTAAGATGAGGCCTTCAATCTGGAAGTTACGGCTGGCTAAGGCGCGCAGGCTATCCTCGACGATGCGGAAGTCGGTGCGGATTTTAGCCTGGCGCTGCACCAGTTCGACAAAGGGCGGCGTATTGATGGGCGTACCGGCAAAGCGCTGCATGGTGGTCTCCTGGTCGAAGGAGAGGGTGAGCAGGTTTTCGAGCAGTTGGCGCAGCATGGCGATGTCTTCCTCCATCTGCTCCATTTCGCCTTGCTGGCGGTTTTGGCGCATGCGGTTGGCTAAGTTTTTCATTTTATTGGCCGCCTTTTTCTGCTGCTTGCTGGCCTTGCTGCTTTGCTTTTGCTCCAGTTGCTGGTCGGCATCTTTCATGTCCTGCTGGATGTCCTGCATTTCGCGGCGGTTGTCCTCGATTTTTTCCGGGCGTTTGAGCTGTTCGTTTTTGCGCAGCATTTCTTCATGTTGCTTCGAGATTTGCTGCATCTGCTGGTTGAGTTTTTCCTGTTCCTGGCGCAGCTGTTCTTCGGATTTGGTGCTCTTCTCGGCTTCTTCGGCCAGTTTTTCTTGCTCTTTGGCCAGTTGTTCTAGTTGTTCGATTTGCTGCTGGAGCAGGTTTTCGACTTCGAGTTGTTTGAAGAGTTCCTCTAAGCGCTGCAGCTGTTTTTCCAAGTCTTCGGCCTTGAATTGCATTTCTTCGGCCTGCTGGAGCATTTCGTCGCGCCCCATTTCTTGGAGGAGTTTTTCGATGTCCTCCATGAGTTTCTGCAGGTCTTCGGACACGGCTTCTTCGAACATCTTTTGCAGCTGGTCTTCTTTGCGCTGTAGTTCTTCGTTGTTTTGCTGGTTGAAGTCCTGCTGCATTTTGCGGTTTTCCTCGAAGTTTTGGCGCGCCTGCTCGATTTGCTGGTTGAGTTGCTTTTGGCGGTTGAGCAGTTTTTCCATGTCTTTGCGCGTTTTCCAGTCGAGTTCGCGCATTTGGAGTACCTTTTGGCGGAGTTTTTTCATTTCCTCCTGGATTTTGGCGCTTTCACGCAAGGCGGTTTCGAGTTCCTTTCGGATTTCATCGTTGTTTTGGGCCTGTTCGCGGCGGTACTCGTCGAGGGTGGGCATGCGCCACTGCATGACGTTGGTGCGGGTGCTTTTGCTGCCGTTGACGCCGTCGTTGTCGAAGACTTCGAAGTAGTACGACACTTCGTCGCCCGGCTCCACATTGAGGTCGCGCAGGTTCCAGGTGTAGTCGTACTGGGTTTGCTTACCGGTGGGTTTGTTCAGGGGGATGGTTACGAGCGGCAGCTGGCCGGTTTTGGCTTTTTTGATCTGGTAGTTAAACGTCAGGCGGAGCAAGCCGTAGTCGTCGGAGGCGTCGCCGGCGAAGAAGCGCAGGAAGTTATTGGTGCTATCGCGGAACTCCTGCACTTCGATTTGCGGGTGCAGGTCCGGGATGACGGTGATGGTGTAAGCCACGGAGTCGGCGTGCGGCAGTTCTTCGTTACCCAGATAAATAAGGTAGCGTTCGTCGCGTTGGGCGCGGCGGTTGAGGAGGAAGAGGTCTTTGCCCTGGCGGCGCGCGGGGGTGATGTCTTCTTCGCCAAAGCGCAGGTTAAGTTGGTCGGTGTGTTGGGCATTGAAGAACCAGCTCAGTTGAGTCCCCTGCGGGACGACCAAATCGCCTACGTTGGCTAACTCTTCATCGGCCCGTCCGATGTAAGTGGGAAACTGCACCTTGACGCGGAAGGCTGCAATGCTGGGCCGACGCACCACGCGCAGGGTGTAGTCGTCGCTTTCGACGCCACCGCCAAAAAGGCGGAAGGTTACATCGCGCTGCACATTGGCGAAGGTGTAGGTGAATTTGTTGGGCGCCTCTTTGGTCAGGCGATATTGCACACTGCCGATTTCAATGAATAACTCGTTGGGCAGCGCCGTGCCCTCAACGCCCACTTCGAGGGTGAAGTCGGTGAATTGAACTGCGCGCAAAGCATTGGTATTTACCAAAAAACGGAACGGCGCGGGCTTCTCGAATTTTTTCGTGCTGTTCCAAAGGCGCATGGTGCCCTCCTGAATGATGTTGGGCGCGCCCAGCAGCAGAAACAGCAGCAGAAATAGCGGCGGCAGGGCATAACGCAGGTATTTGCGGTTTTTGCTCAGGTCAATAGCTGCCTTGAAAGGCACGAGTTTGATTTCCTCGCTTTTCTGTTCGATAGAGGCGTTTATCAGTTCGGTGTAGATGGCGTTGTTGGCCTGTTGTTTGAGTTGTAGGATGTTGAGCAACTTGTCTTTAACGTCGCTGAAATGTGCTCCGATAATCTGGGCCGCCTGTTCGTGGCTGATAATCTGGCCTAAACGAAAGTAATGCAGCAGCGGCAGGGCAATCCACCGGTAGCAGGCAACGCCCGTGGCTAATAGAAAACTCCACAGCATGGCCGTGCGAACGCTGGTGCTGAAGTAAAAATAGTATTCCAGCACGTTGAACAGGATGAACAGCCCCAGCACTACCCCGACCGTATAAAGCGCGCCGCGCAGCAGCTGATTGAGGTAGTATTTGCGGATAAAACTGTCGAGCTTTTCGATGAGTAAACGGTAGTTATCGCGTTGCATGGCAGGTGAGTTTTTGTGTAAAAATGCGCGGTGCAGGCCTATAAACGTCGCTTCCTGTGGGCGTCTTTTTGGCAGGGCCAAAATTGCAGACAAATCTTTACATCAAACGAACGAAATGACGACAGGGTTGAACGCCGAGTGGGCAGCATCGCTCTAAATATCTGGCGGTCATTTGCGGAGAATGCTGGCGCTGCTAAGCGGCTTTTTGCGCTTTTTTCATGAAATCTATTCGAGCCGTTTGCCATTTTTTTTCGTCTTTTGCCTTCAAACTGCATAAAACAAAGGCGTCATGAGTAAACCCGTTACTTTTTTGTGTATCGCCAGCTATTTCAAAGGCAACGATTTTTTACGTGGCATGAAATCCACGGGTGCAACCGTTTACCTGCTGACCTCCAAAAAACTGGAGCACAAGCCTTGGGCGCGCGAGGCCTTAGATGACATCTTCTACGTCGAGCAAGGCCCAGAAAACCAATGGAATATGGAGGATATCGTCAAGGGTATGGCCTGGCTGATGCGCACCAAAAAGATAGACCGCATCGTGGCCATTGACGACTTCGACGTGGAGAAAGGCGCTTATTTGCGCGAAGAGTTTCGCATCCCGGGCATGGGCCAGACGACTTACCGACATTTTCGCGACAAGCTGGCCATGCGCATGAAAGCCCAGGAATCGGGCATCCCGGTACCAGGGTTTTCTTCGCTGTTCAACGACGACGATATTCGGCATTTTGCCGCGCACTACCCGTCGCCCTGGATTGTCAAGCCGCGCGGTCAAGCTTCGGCTACGGGTATGAAAAAGGTCTATAACGCCGATGAGCTATGGGCGCATTTGGATACGCTGGGGGACGAACGGCACCTGTTTTTGGTGGAACAGTTCAAGCCCGGCAACGTCTATCATGTGGACGCACTTACCTCAGGCGGCAAGGTGGTCTTTGTGCGCGCTTCCGAGTATCTGGCAACGCCTTTTGAAGTGGCTCACGGCGGTGGCATCTTCCGCACGGCGCTGATGGACCAGCGGAGCAAAGACGCCAAAGCGCTGCTTAGACTCAACGCTGATGTGCTGGAGTCCTTCGGTATGAAATACAGCGCCTGCCACACTGAATTTATCAAATGCCACGAAGACGAGCAGTTCTATTTCCTGGAGACTGCCTCGCGCGTAGGTGGCGCGCACATCGCCGACATGGTGGAGCAGGCTACCGGTGTCAACCTCTGGCGCGAATGGGCGCGCATCGAATACGCCGAAGCCACAGGTCAGAAATATGAACTGCCTCCCGTTCGCGATGATTATGCCGGTCTTATCGTTTCGCTCACTCGCCAGGAATGGCCCGATACGAGCCAGTTCAACGACCCGGAACTCGCCTGGCGCATGACCGATATGAGCTATCACATCGGCCTCATTGTCCGCTCGCCCAAACGCGAGCGCATACTCGAACTCTTAGACGATTACGCCCACCGCATTCAGCGCGACTACCACGCCAGCGCACCGGCACCACCCAAGCCGTTGGTGTAACGGCCCTCATCCGTCCCGAAAGAAGTGGTTGAAAAAGTTTATCACCCTGCGGTCAGTGATGACATCGCGTTGCCGAATAGGGCGTCGCAGTACCAAACCCTCTAAAGTGCGGCAGCGGCTGAGTGCCACATATAACTGCCCATGTTCAAAAGCACCGCCTTCCAGGTCGAGGACAACGCGGTCAAACGTCTTGCCCTGGCTTTTATGAATGGTAACGGCCCAGGCTAAGCGCAACGGTAGCTGCTCGAACACGCCCAGCACCTCGGTGGTCAGCTCACCCGTTTCGTCGTGTATCCGGTAGCGGACGATCTCCCATTTAGTCCGTTCGGCATACACAGTGCGTGTGGGCTGGTTGGCCTCCTCTACAGCAATCTCTACATAAGTGTTGTGCAGGCGTTTGACGACGCCAATGGTTCCGTTGACGTATTCGCGGTCCGGGTCGTTTTTGATAAACATCACCTGAGCGCCTTCCTTAAGCGAGAGAAATCTTTCAGTCGGATATAGCGAGGCGTCGAACTGGCCCTGTATATCTGCCTCATAGGTGCGCGAAGGGCCGGGCAGGCGCCGCAACGCTTCCTGGTTAATGCGGTTGGCTGTGTCATTACGCGCACATAGGGTAATGTAGCCCTCTGTATCGGAAAAATAAGGGCAGCAACGCTCGTTGAGCGTACTCAACTCCTCCGGCCCGACAGCATTGGTGCGCACGGCTTCGAGCAAACGCAGGAAATGCACTGACTCCTGGCGGTAAACCCGCTTGAGCTCCACCAGCGAAAAACTGTGCCAGGCATCTTCAAAGACCTGTGCGTCAAAGAAATAGGGCGAAAGGTAGTAATCTCGAAAATAGCTGCGTTCCGTCTCGTCGCGCGACACCACGGGTGGCAACTGGAACGGATCGCCGAACAGCACCACCTGCACGCCGCCAAATGGCTCGAGACTTTCCCGATTGACCTGAAGAAAGCGGTGGATGCCGTCCAACAGGTCGGCGCGTACCATCGAAATCTCATCAATAACGAGCGTATCTAAACGCTGATACAGCTGCTGACGCTCCTTCGGATAAACCTTGCGCGAAGCTTCCTTGGGCGTCAGGATGCGCGGCGCGAAGCCAAAGAAAGAGTGGATCGTCTGGCCGCGTACATTAATGGCTGCCGTGCCGGTAGGCGCCAGTACTGCCACTTTGCGTCGCGTGGTATTGCGAAATAACTGGAGCAGTGTGCTCTTACCCGTACCAGCCCGACCAGTGATGAAGGCACTGCGTCCTTGCCGCTCGAGCACGTCCAGAGCCAGGCGGAAGTCCTCATTGAGCAATAAAACTTTGCGGTCAAGCATCGTTTCGCGAAGGTAAGCATATTATGTTTGCCCGCAATGGCGGAAAAGTCATCAGCAAAGTATCTGCTCGTCATCGGTGGCCCTACGGCTTCAGGCAAAACGGCGACGGCCGTTCAGGTGGCCCGCTACTTCGATACGGTCGTGCTGTCGGCCGATAGCCGGCAATTTTACCGCGAGTTGAGCATCGGCACAGCCAAGCCCACGCTAGCGGAGCGCCAGGGCGTACCGCATTACTTTATAGACACTCTGAGTATAGAACAGCCCTACAGCGTAGGCGACTTCGAGCGCGACGCGCTGGCTCTGTTGGCTGATGTTTTTCAGCATAAAAACATCGCAGTGCTGGTGGGTGGCTCCGGGCTGTATCTGCAGGCCGTGTATGCGGGTCTGGATGCTTTTCCGTCCGTTTCGGCTGCTACACGTGCTCACGTACAAGCAGGCGAAGCGGTGGGCGGCCTGGCCTGGCTTCAGCAGCAGGTCGCAGAACACGACCCGGAATACTTCGCCACTGCCGACATACAAAATCCGGCGCGTCTGCGTCGTGCATTAGAAGTTTGCCTCGAAAGCGGACGCCCATTCTCGTCGTTTCGCCAGCAGCAGAGTGCGCCACGGCCCTTTCGTCCTCTGCTGGCCTTACTGCAATTGCCACGTGCCGAACTTTACGCCCGCATCGAACAGCGGGTGGACGCCATGGTCGCAGCAGGCCTGGAAGAAGAAGCCCGCACCTTGTGGCCCTACCGACACCTGCCCGCCCTGCGCACCGTAGGCTACGAAGAGTGGTTCGACTACTTCGAAGGCAATATCAGTCGCCAACAGGCCATTGAAAAAATCAAGCAGCATACCCGCAACTATGCCAAACGGCAGGAAACGTGGTTCCGCAAATACGGCAACTGGACGCCCTTTCATCCCAATGATGTGGAGGATATAATTCGATGGGCGGAAGGAGAAATGGCCAGCCAATAGGCCGATTGTTCATCCATGCGGCTGAATACGGCGCATGGATGTTTATTGGCCGTCAGCGACTTGTTCGGCCTTCCAGGCTTCGATGTTTTTGGTTTTGCTGGACAGTTGTACGCCTACGGCCACGACGGGTTTGCCTTGGTTCCAAAAGGCCTGGTGGTATCGGTTTTTGCGAATTTGCTCCAGTGCGGCTTCGGGGCTTTTGTCGAGTTTGAATTCCAGGATGTACACCTTTTGGCTGGTTTCGACGGCTACATCGGCGCGGCCTTCGGCGGTGCACA
>CALJPQ010000033.1 GCA_937980645.1 uncultured Saprospiraceae bacterium
AGGCACAGCTGCTGGCGTTCAACTTCGAGGGCACTACGGCAGCCATGAGCAGCGCTGCGGGTGAGTTGCTCTTCTACACCAACGGATGCTCGGTGGCCGACCGGCAGCATCAGGTGATGCCCAACGGCGAGGGGCTGAACCCCGGGCCGATGCGCGACCTGGTATGTGCCCAAAAGGGCTACATCGTGCCTCAGGGCGCTGTGGCACTGCCCGACCCGGGCGACAGCAACCGCTACTACCTGCTCCACCTGGGCGCCGAGTACGAGCCGGTACGCAAACTGAAGTTGGGCCCGCTGTACGCCACAGTGGTGGACATGCGGCTGCGCGGCGGGCTGGGCGACGTAGTAGAGAAAAACCGCGTGCTGGTGTGGGGCGACTTGGGCCACTTTGCGGTGGTGCGCCACGCCAACGGGCGCGATTGGTGGGTGCTGGTGCCGCAGTACGGCAATGCCGTGTGGCACGCGCTGCTGCTGACGCCTCAGGGCATTGAGGTAGGCGTACCGCAGACGGTGGGCATCCTCAACAGGCAGTGCGAGAAACACCTGGGCATGGCCGTGTCGCTGCAAGGCGACCGCATCGCCAACTGGGGCGACTGCCAGGTGAGCGTGTGGCCGTTCGACCGCTGCTCGGGGCGACTGGGTCAGCCGACGGGAATTCCCGTCCCAGGCGGACACTGGGTAGCGGGCGGCGGCGTGGCGTTTTCGCCCTCGGGCAAATATCTGTATGCCACCTCGCATCTGGTGCTGTGGCGCGCCAATCTGACCACAGGCGACAAGCCTGCCTTTGACACGGTGCGCGCTGCCTATAATCCGCATGAACCAGCCCAGTACGAAGTGCCAGGCACGACGTTCGGCTACCTGGCTTACGGGCCAGATGGAGCCGTGTACAGCGCCCAACCCTCGCGAGCACGACACCTGCACGTGTTGCGCAACCTGGAGCGCCGACCCATCATGCAGGTGGACTTCCGCCCAAGAGCATTGGAACTGCCGGTGTGGAACGTTCGCACACTGCCCTACTCGGTGCACTACCAGCTGTACGACCTGCCCAATAGCCCATGCGACACGCTGGGCATTGACGGGCCGCTGAGCGCGCCGCAGGCTACTCAACACCAGGCAGTATGGTTACGCACATGGCCCAACCCGCTCATAGGCCCACAATTGTGGGTACAGGTACCAGAGGCCAAAAGCGACGAGGGCACGCTGACGCTCAGCGACGCCACCGGCCGCCTGCTGCTGCACCAACTCGTGGAGCGCGGCCAAACGACGCTGGCAATGCCCACAGGCTACCTGCCCGCCGGATTGTACCTGCTAACCTACCGCGCGCCTTCGGGCGGTGTGGCAACGCAAAGGGTTATCGTGCCGTGGTAAGACAATACACTCCATACCTTCTCATGCATCATCTTCCCACTCCCATGAACAGACTGGCTCTCCTCTTCATCTTCTTCCTCGGATGGCTCAACGCTGGGCGCCTGACGGCACAGGTGCTGGACTCTACCTTCGGCTATTCCTTCCTAAACCACCTGACGCTCACCTACTTTGGCCAAAGGGCGGATTTTTTAGCCGACGCGCTGCTTTTGCCCGATGGCAAAATACTCATGGTAGGAACCAGTCCAGAGGCGAACCGAAGCGCTGTCTTAGCCATTGCGCGTCTGCAGCCCAACGGGCGATACGACTTCTCCTTTGGCCAGTGGGGCCATCTGCTGCTCCCCTTAGGACGCTTCGCCGACAGCTGCCTCTCGGCTACTCTATACGGTTCCGACCAAATACTCATGGGCGGCTTTACCCGTGAAGCCGCTTCATCGAGAGAAAAATTGCTTCTGGTGCGCACCAACATGCATGGCCAATTGGACACCACCTTCGGTACACAGGGGCAAGTTATCATAGATTTGCCCAGCCACACCGAATGGATTAGCCACATCATCGTTTTGCCAAACGCTAAAATCCTGATTGGAGGCACCGCCGCCTACGGTGTCCAGTGGTTCCCGCACTGGCTTTTGGCAGACTCGTCGCGCATTTTTCTGGGGCGCCTGATGCCCGATGGGCAGGTGGATAGTTCCTTTGGTCAGGCCGGCTTTATCTATACGGGATTATCCGAAAAGTGTGCCGTCAGCTCATTAGGCGATATGGTGGTGGACTCGCAGGGACGAATAACCCTGGGAGGCTACCCTGGGCTGTTCAAAGTACAATGCAATGAGGGCGAGTACACCACTCGCATCTTGCGCTACTTGCCTGACGGCCAGCCCGATGCTTCATTTGGAAACCAGGGCATGCGCGTGATCTTCTCCAAACCTTCCCTGTTCAACGAGTATTACGAGGCATCGGTGCAGTTGCTGCATTTGGATGCCGACGGCCGTTTGCTGGTCATCGGCCAACAAGACCTAGACCGACTGCTGATGGCACGCCTGTGGGCCGAAGACGGCCGCTTAGACAGCTCCTTTGCTAACAAGGGTATCTACTTTGCCCGTACAAAGCCGCTTTCACGTATCCCTAATTGGAAAGGTGTGTTTCGCCTGGGCGACCACTACTACCTGAGCAGCGAGACCGACGACGGCTCCCTGGGCGCTTATGTAGCCCGCTTTCGGCTCAATGGAGTACTGGACTCTGCTTTCGGCGGCCCACATACCACGGGTTATTTCATGTATGTGCTCTTCCCCAAAGGAAACGGCTTTGGCTCTCGAAGTGTAAAGATGCACTTGTCGAGCGACTCTACCGCTTTTTATCTGTATGGAACCAGAACTTCCAATGAGCACTACCTCAACGACATGTTCATCGGTCGGGTCAGGCTCACCAACCCAACAGTGCCAATCCAGGAGAAAGGAGCGCTGCGCGAAGATCTTTTGCTGTATCCCAACCCGGCACCCTCAGGTGGCAAAGTCTTTTTCACCATGAGGCAATCCTATGTAGAGCCGCTGCTGCTGCAAATTACCGACATGCAGGGCCGGATCCTCCATACTCAGTCCTATACTCCCATAGTGGGCGTCAACGAGTTCACCCTGCCGCCGCTGCCGCCCGGAACGCACGTATTCGCACTCTCAGGAGCGCAAGGGCGATATGTGCACAAACTACTGGTGCACTGAGCAGAGGCGACATCTCCGGCCAGGAGGTGTCGTCTCCGCCCAGGGTAAAACTCCAGAATACCTTCCAACAAGATGAAGCCTCACTGGAGCGGCAGGGCAGAGGGAAATACTCTAAAAACGCTTCAGGGACGCGCTGCGTTTTTTTTCATTTTTTGCCGCCCGGTAGTCTTGAGTAGGGTCAGTGCTTACATACGTTTTGCCCTGCTGGCATTTTAAGGGCGCGTCACAGCTGGGGCAGTTTTCGTTACGTTAGGGAGGAAGACATCGAGCGGGCGTATGGGCTGCCCGTTGGCCCAGTGCCCCATGCTGCGCTGGGCGGGCGTATTGCCAAAGGCCACATCGCCGTAGCGGCCTGTGCGGCTATACTCCAGCAGGGCATCGCCCAGTTTCCAGTAGCAGTTGAAGTCCACTTCATCTAAGCGGCCCACCTGGAGCACGCGCAGCGCGGTGTAGTTGCGCACGCCGTTGTCGAAGTCTAAGTCATAGCAGTAAGGTTCGGCGTGTGAGGCCTGTATCCAGCGCTGGCCGTCGGTGTCGCGCCGGTGCATGACAAAGTTTCGGTTGGGCGTACGGACGGCGGTTTCGAACACTAATTTTCCGAATTCGTAGCCTACGACGTAGTCGTCTTCGCCCACAATAATTAGTAGGTTCAAGTCGGCGGGCAGGTCTGAATAGTCCTCCAGCCGGGCGCCCTTGAGCGGTCCTGTACCTGCCTGAGCGAGCAACATTGCTGCCGGCTTCGGGATGCGGTGCTGCGCCCAGTGGACGCCCAGGTTGGCTGCAATGACGCCTCCGTACGAGTGGCCGAAGTAGCCCACGCCTTCCAATATGGGCCGCACGTGGTCGCCCGTTTGCAACAGTGTCAGTGCGTCCCGGATACCTTTAGCCGCATTCGCCGGAAAGCGTTCCGGCGCCGGCGTTATCAGGTTCTTCTGGTAACGCGGGTAAATGACAATGTTGCCGCGCCCCACCAGGTGTTTGATCCACTTGCCGTATGCCATCGGGTTGTACGCGCCATAGCCGTGCAAGAACACCACTACCGGTGCCGAGTCGGGCTTCGGGTCTGCCGGCTCAAAGAGCCAGAAGCCATCGGCCCGCTCCGCCGCATCATAAAACGCCACACTGCGGTGCTGGTACTCCGCCCCGCCTGGCCCGGCTGCCGACTGCCCTGGATACGGAACACCCTGTGCTGCCGAATACAAACCTCGAAATGTCAGTGAAACCATCAATAAAAAAAGAAGTCGTTTCATCGCAATTGCGCCTGAAACAGCCCGCGCTCCACTTCGTTCAGCATCCACCCACCAGACGAAACACGCACCACGCAAATACCCCGCTCCAAAACCGGCCAGACACCTGACGCTCTCCAGGTAGTCCGCAGGCTTTGGAGGAGGAAAATCTATTGCCGGCAAATCAGCCGCAATTTGGGTGTGGCAATCTGGTTGCTGTAATGCCCGGCCCGGTCGCGGATCTGGATGTAATAGAATACGCTGTCGAATTGTACGGGCACATTTTCGCACGAGAGCTTGAAACCCGTGAGCGGGTCGGTGTAAATGCAGCACGTCGTGGGCAGCAGGATGGAGATTTCTCCCGAAATGCCGTTGCCCGCTCCCTGTTGGTCAATGTAAGGGATGCGGTAAGAGGGTTTGGAGAATGAGTCGCGCCCGTCAATAATAAAAATGCTTGGCTCTGTGTTCTGGAAGCCCAAATCGCCATCGCCATCCGTAAAGCCGATGGTGATGATTACGCTGTCCGGCCCTAAGGGGGTCTGGCGGAGGGTGTTTTTAGAAAAGCTGATAAACTCGATTACCGGTTCGATGGGGTAATCCGGCGGCTCTACGCATTGCCAGACCGTCCAGCCCAAAAACACCACAAGCGCCAACGCGCCAATCGTTTTTTTCATAATTGCTTATTTTGCCACAAAAAACGCATTCACGTGCCGTCTGTAACACCGCGCCGCGCCGATTTATTGCCTAAAATTGCCCAACTCGATGCCTCTGACTGGGAAGACGTTGCCTTACAGGTCTTTCGCTATCAGGCTGCCCACAACGCGCTGTACGCCCGTTTTCTCCAACTCCTGGGGCGCAACTGCGCGCGCATTGCGACGCCCGACGATATCCCGTTTTTGCCCATCGGCCTGTTCAAACAACACCTCATCCGCAGCGGACGCTGGAAACCCCAAGAAATGTTCACCAGCAGCGGCACTACCGGACAACAACCCTCGCGCCACGCGGTTCGCGACCGCCTGTTTTATTTGGAAAATGCACGGCGCGGCTTTGCCCACTTCTACGGCGACCCTTCGCAGTGGTGCCTTCTGGCCTTGCTGCCCTCCTATTTAGAGCGCAAAGGTTCTTCCTTAGTGGCTATGGCTGATTATTTCATTGGCCTGTCGCGCTACCCAGAGAGCGGCTTTTTTTTAAACAGCAATGAAATACTGGTGCAGCGGCTGCAGACCTGTCTGGAACGGCACTACCCTACCCTGTTACTGGGCGTCAGTTTTGCCCTGCTCGATTTTGCCGAACGGCATCCCATGCCGCTGCCGGGTGTGGTGGTCATGGAAACGGGCGGTATGAAGGGCCGCCGGCAGGAGCTGACGCGCGAGGCGCTGCACGAGCGGCTTTGCCAGGCCTTTGGCCTCGAGGGCGTGCACTCAGAGTACGGGATGACGGAGCTGTTTTCGCAGGCATACAGCCAGCCGCAGCCCGGGCAGCCGGCGCGCTTTCGACCGGCCCCGACCCTGCGCGCCGCCGCAGTAGAAGTCTATGACCCACTCACCCGCGCTGCCCCTGGGCGCACCGGTGTGCTGTGCTTCCTGGATCTGGCCAACATAGACACCTGTAGCTTCATCGCTACTGAAGACATCGGGCGCGTCTATGCCGACGGCTCGTTTGAGGTGCTGGGCCGCTTAGACGCCGCCGAATGGCGCGGCTGCAACCTGATGGTCGAATAAAATGTTCTTGCACGCATGCTTATCGGCCTGATGTCGGACACCCACGGTGTGCTGGACGAGCGCATCTTTGAGCACTTTGCCGCCTGCGACGAAGTATGGCACGCGGGCGACTTTGGCAGCCTGGAAGTCGTGGACCGGCTGCGCGCTTTCAAGCCCTTGCGCGGCGTGTACGGCAACATTGACGATGCGCGCATCCGAGCCGAAATGCCCGAAGACCTGCGCTTCACCTGCGCCGGCGTACCGGTGTTCATGACCCACATCGGCGGCTACCCGGGCAAGTACGCCCCGCGTGTGCGCAAAATCCTACAGGCCGACCCTCCACGCGGCGGGCTGTTCATCTGCGGCCATTCGCACATCCTCAAAGTGATGCCTGACCGTGAGCTGGATTTCCTGCACATCAACCCGGGCGCCTGCGGCAACGAGGGGTGGCATCGCGTGAAAACCCTCGTGCGCATCCGCTTGGACGAAGGCGCCATTCAGGGCGTCGAAGTTATCGAATTAGGCCCACGCGGCACTTGGGTATAGCCGGAAAGGCCCTTACTTTTGCCGCGCGCAAAGGCGCCGGTCCCGTAGTTCAACGGATAGAATAGAGGTTTCCTAAACCTTTGATACAGGTTCGATTCCTGTCGGGGCCACTCCAAACAAGTAACCCTCGCTGATGCGTGCATCGGCGAGGGTTGTGTGTAAAAGAGAGCGGCGGTCTTATTTGCCGCCTTTAGCGGCGGGGCGCTCTTTGCTGCGCACTTCGCCGGTGATTTCTAAGTGCGTTTCGGCCGGCGTAGTGTTGGCCGTAACGGTTACGTGTTTGGTCTGGCGGCCGGGCTTGCCTTTGGTGTCGAACTCAACGGCAATTTCTCCTTTGCCACCGGGCGGGATGGGCTGCTTGGGCCACACGGGCACCGTGCAACCGCACGAGCCTTTGGCGTTGGAAATGATGAGCGGCTCGTTGCCTGTGTTGGTAAACTTGTAAACGTGCTTAACGATAGCGCCTTCGTCGGCCACACCAAAATCGTAAACCGTCTGGTCGTACTTGATGGTCGTCGTGGGCACATTTGGCGGCGGCGTAGCCGCTTCGTTCGTGCCCGGAATGTTGCCCGTGCTGAAGGGCGAGGGCGCTTGTGGTGTGCTGGCTTCAGCAGCCTCGCGGATTTTGTCGGCCTCCGATTTGCCAAACCAGGCGTTGAACCCACCCGTCGCAAAGTTGACCACTAACAGAGCAGCCACCAGGACCAACAGGCCCAGTTGGATTTTTTTACTTTTGTCCATATTGCAGCAGTATTTTTTGTGAAAAAAGCGTGTTACGGGCCACAAAGGTAAGCAGCAACGCGCGCAGAGGCCTTGCACCGAAGCGTTTCGTTTGCAAATAGTTAACGCAGCCGACGTTTTGACCAACTCGCCCTACTTTAGCGCCAGAAAGCAAACGCTCTCGCTCACCATGTCTTCCTTTCTTCGCAAAGCGTTAAGCCTCTTCGTCGTCTTAGATGAAGCGGCTCCCAAGGCTGAAAGCCCGCAGAGTGCTCCCACTCAACAGGCGCCAGCGCCACCTGTTGACACAGCAATCTCACCCGCGCTATCGGCAGCAGACATCGAGCGCTACGAGCGCCATTTCGAGCAGCTGTTTGAAAAGGCCAACCTGCCCGGGCCAGACTACTTTGAATTCTGGCGCACCATGGAAGCCCTCGAAGCGCACATCCCCGACGAAGAGGCTCGCATGAGAGCGGCCTTCGCCTCCCTGCAGGTGCAGGGGCTGGACAAAGCCAAACTCCTCAACACGGCCGCTCAATACCGCGAAGTGGTGCTGCGCGACAAGAGCAATTTCGAGTCTGCCGTGCAAAGCAAGGCCGACGCGGAAATCGCCACCCGCCAAAAAGAATGGCAAACCCTGAAGCAGCAAAATGAGGAGCGCCAGCGTCAGATAGCCCAACTCCAACAGGAGATAGCCGACGCTGAAAAGCGCATGGAACAACTCCAGCGCGAGGTCGAACAGGAAAAAAGCAAAATCGAACAGGTACATCGCGGCTATTTAGCCGCCTGCGATGCCATGATTGGCAAAATCAACGCCGACATCCAACGCCTTGAAAAAATACTGTAAACCTATCCGTTCACCTTTTTATTCCGGTCAACATCATGCAAAAATCGCTTCTGCCCGCCCTGCTTCTTTTCGCGGCCTCGCTGTTCGTCGTTCAGTGCGGCAAGGACAATCCTCAGCCCGACAGCTCCGACGTATGGGTGGTAACTAAATTTGTGGACATCAAGCCGAGCACCGACGCGACGTACAACGACGACACTCCGCGCTTCAACGGCTATTCCTTTGAGTTCAAGAGCGGCGACCTGCTCGTCGTACGCCAGCCTGATGGCAGCTTGAAAGAAGGTAAATGGCGCCTGCACACCAACGATACCAAACTCGCCATCGGCATGGAAAACCCGCCGGCCCTGCTGGATGAGATTGTGGGCAACTGGGATGTGGAGCTGTACTCCGCCACCTCCATCAAATTGGTCAACCCGAACGCTCCGGCACCGGGCTCCGTGATAGATTTCGGCAAGCAGGCCGTTCGTATCGAATTTACGAAGCAATAAACGCTGCCCGACAATAGCGCATAAGAAAGGGCACGCCCCCGGATGGTGGTGTGCCCTTTCTTATGCGCTGGAAATGGCCCGGCGTCAGGCGCCCAAGTACGTGCGCAGGAGTTTGCTGCGGCTGGTGGCGCGCAGCTTGTTGATGGCTTTGTCTTTAATCTGGCGCACCCGCTCGCGCGTGAGGCCGAAACGGTCGCCGATGTCTTCCAGCGACAGCGGGTGGTCCACCCCGATGCCGAAGTACAGTTTGATGACATCGGCCTGGCGGTCGGTCAGCGTGCTCAGCGAACGCTCGATCTCGCGGCGCAGCGAGTCCATGTATTCTAAGTGCTGGTCGGTGCCGGGCATGTCTTTGTTTTCGAGCACGTCCAGCAGCGAGTTGTCCTCGCCTTCCACAAAGGGGGCATCCATCGAGACGTGGCGGGCGGCCACGCCCAGGGTGGTTTCTACTTCTTCCGGCGTGATTTCCAGCAGTTCAGCCAATTCCTCTGCGCTGGGTTCGCGTTCGTACGTCTGCTCCAGCTCCGAAAACGCTTTGTTGATCTTGTTCAGTGAACCAACCTTGTTCAGCGGCAAACGCACGATACGGCTTTGCTCGGCCAGCGCCTGCAGAATGGATTGGCGGATCCACCACACGGCGTAAGAGATAAACTTAAAGCCGCGCGTCTCGTCGAAGCGCTGGGCGGCTTTTATCAAACCTAAGTTGCCCTCGTTGATGAGGTCGGACAGGCTAAGGCCCTGGTTCTGGTACTGTTTGGCCACCGACACCACAAAGCGCAGGTTGGCCTTGGTCAATTTCTCCAAAGCGGCCTGGTCGCCTTGTTTGATGCGCTTGGCCAGTTCCACCTCCTCTTCCGGCGTCAGCAGATCTACCTTGCCGATTTCCTGCAGGTACTTCTCTAACGACTGGCTTTCGCGGTTCGTAATGGACTTCGTAATCTTGAGCTGCCTCATGGCGCGACGTGTCTATTGTTTTTTAGCCCGCAAAGGTACATCTTCCGAGCGGGCGGTGTCAAGATGTTTCGAGGGAAGTGCCGTTTTTTCGGATTTTCGGATGCCAACGGTGGTATAAACGCCCGAAAGGGCAATTTGGTTCTGCTGCTCCGATCTGTTCATAGCCCTCAGAGCGCCCACTAATACGCACTTTGCTGCCTGAGGTAACGGGCGTTTTTAGCGCACGAGCAGTTTGTGCGTCAGTACCTGATACGGCGTGCGCACCGTTACCCAGTAGGCGCCCGCGGGCAGTCGGTCGGCGTGAAGGAAGAGGTTTTGCTCGCCGGCGGGCAGTTCGCCCTCAAACAGCGTTTGCACCGTCTGGCCTATGGCGTTCTGGACGCTCACCGTTGCGAAGGTGGCCCGCTCCACGGAAAGGGGCACAACAGTGATGGCCGAAGCCGGATTGGGGTAAATACGCAGCAGCGACACTGCCGGAGGCTCGGGCCGGACGCTGACACTTTCGCCCTGAACGCAAAATTTCCAGTAGCCTTTGGGGGCGGGCATAGGGCGCACCATATGCTTGCCGTTTTTAGCCAAGGCTTCCAAGTAGTAGTACACCGTTGTTCCGTCGGGCTGCCGCGGGATAAGTCCTCGATGCGTCCAGATGGTATCGTCGGGCAGGTAAGGCGGCAGGGGCACGCACGTCCATGGGCCGTTAGGGTCGGTGGCGTAGCAGACGTTGAGCGCGTCAATGCCGCTGCGGTGGTGGGCGCTGGCCCAAACCACATAGCCCACTGTGGAAGGATTATTGACCACACAGGTAAGCGGCTGATGCAGGATGTGCAACGGCTCAGGCGCACCAATTTCTTTGGTAATGCAGTGAATGGCGCCCAGCGCAGCAATCATCTGGTTGCTGTTGACGCCCACGATGTTATAGCCCGGCAGCGCCTCTTCCCAGATGCGCCGGGCGGTGGTGTCGTAGCGCTCTTCGTAAAAAGGTACGATAACCGTCCGGTTGACGAACACTGCGTTCGTATAGGTGCGGTAGTGCCCGCCCTGGTTGGGATACAGGCCGTTTTGCGGCGGCATCGGGATGCGCACTACTTTGAACGGCGTACCTAAATACGTTTTGAAATGGCTGAGCACGTACTGCAAGTTGGCCTCAATTTGAGGCCCGTCGGAAATGCTCTCCGGGTATTGCCCCACCAGCAGCGTCTCCTCGTCCAAGAGTTTCATGTGCATGTCAATGTGGTGGATACCGTCGTATGGCAGCACATCCATTTTGATGTAGCGGTGCAGACCGTGGTACTCGCGCATGATGCGATCAATGTCGGCCTCTGTTTTTGCGGAGACGCCAAACGAATTGCCTAGGCGATTTTCGTTCAAAATTAATTTCGAAGAAAAGCCGGTACCCAAGCCGTCCGACATAAAATTGCCACCCGTGTGCACTAAGTCATCGGGTGCCTGGGTAGCGCTGTAAAAAGGCACTTGCAAATACTGCGCAATGGCTGCCGGTAGAGCGTCGTCGAGTGGGCGCGGGCGATTGTACACCCAGTCTATGATGCACATGGAGTCCTGCTCGCCTACATAGGCCGTGTTTGGCCCGTAGTCGCGCACCCAGACAGAGTTGCTCGGTATCACTAAAAATTGGACGTTCTGTTCTACATTGATACCTCGGGTGGTCAGGTAATTCCGGGCGCTGACTAAAGAAGCACTATCCGGGCAGGCAATGAGCACCAAGCATTCCTTCTGGGCCGCAGCCACGATTTCCGTCAGGATGGGCCAGTAGGATCTCCAGGTGATGAGCAAGGCCTGGAGCTCTTCCCATTCCGCCATCGTGCGCACAAGCCCCGGCGGCGGTGAAGCCTGACTTTCCGCTCCGCCAGGCGCCGGGCGATAGGACTTCAGCAAGACCTTTTCTTCTTCCGTCAGGTATCGGGGTAAGCCCCCCTCCGACTGGCAAAGGCCCGATGACTTGAAAAGCAACAAAAAACTCAGCAGGCAAAAGAGTAAGCGATAGCGACGCATGACCAGTGTTGTTTGTAGTGAAAAGAAACAGGCGCTTGCTCTCCGTGTAAGATAAAGACCTGCCCCGAGAAAACCCATGTTTTAACGCAACAAAAATAGAGTGCCCCCTCCTACCCGAGCGCCGGCAGAACCGCCATTTTGCGACAAAACCGCAAAAAGTCGCGCCTTCCGCCGTTGGCGGTGCTCTGGCGAATTTCCTGGCCTGGTGTTTCAGGCGCTTTCCGCCATTTGCCCTCGTTGAGCCAACCGCCCCACCGTCAGGCCCTGTACCAGAATACTGAAGGCCACCACCATGTACGTCAGCGTCAGCCACATTTCGCGCCCCAGTTCAGGCGTCAGTTTGAGCGCCAGCGCAATAGAGATGCCGCCACGCAGGCCGCCCCACGTCAGCACTAATATCGTGTGTGAAGTGATGGCCCCGCGCAGGCGGATAATCTGTGCCGGCAACCATATCGAAGCGTAGCGAGAAGCTAACCCCAAGGCAATGACGATAAGCCCCAGCACAAACCACGACGGCACAAAGGACAGCACCACCAATTCTAGGCCAATGAGCACGAACAGGATAGCATTGAGCGTCTCGTCAATGAGTTCCCAAAACTTGTCTATGTAGTCCGCTGTCTCTTCCGACATGGCTAAGCGCTTGCCGTGGTTGCCGATGAGCAAACCTGCTATGACCACCGCCAGCGGCCCTGACACGTGAAACCGGTGTGCGGCCAGATAGCTGCCCATGACAACGCCCAGCGTCAGCAGCACTTCCACCTTGTAGTTGTCAATGTTGCGCATCAGGTAGAAGCCCGAAAGGCCCGCTGCAAAGCCCAGCAGCACGCCGCCACCCGCCTCCTGTGCAAACAGTAGCGCCACATCCGTCCAGTGCATCGCCTCCGGCTGCAGCGCTACCTTCAGGATAGACAAAAACACCACTACGCCGACACCGTCGTTGAACAGCGACTCGCCGGCAATCTTCATCTCCACCGACTTGCCTACCCCGGCCGCTTTCAGAATACTCAGCACTGCTATTGGGTCGGTCGGCGAAATAAGCGCCCCAAACAGCAAGCAATGCAGGTAAGGCGTCGGCAGGCCAAGGGCCTGAAGCAGCCAGAACACTCCTGTGCCCACCAGAAAGGTGTTGATGACCACGCTCAGCGTGGAAAACAACACCACCGGCAGCCGCACCTTCCGTAACTCGTCTAAGTGGATGTGAATGGCGCCGGCAAAGAGCATAAAGCCCAGCATGACCTCCAGCAACAGGTCAGCGAAATCAATCTCGTTGACCAGCTCCACCAACTCCTGAAGCAGGGGCGGATAAATGCGCCCCGCTCCGATGAGTGCCAGCGACAGCAGCAGGCTCGTCAGCATCAGACCAATCGCCGGCGGCAGCCGAATATAGCGATGGTTGACATAGGCAAACAAGGCCGAAAGAACGACCAGAATGGCTAATAAATCGAAAAAGTGTGTCATCATCTTGCAGCTGCCAAACTTGTTTGGCCTCACCACGCCCCGCAAAACAACGAAACCCATCACAAACCCTCACCGATAAATTCCGCCCCAACTCATCGCCCTCCCCACTCCCGGCCTTTTCACAGCATTTTTTCAATTTCATAAATTGAATTCACTTTACCGGCGAACAGGCAATAGAAGTGCGGTTGTTCGCGCAGGAGAGCAATTTCGGTGGGTCTGCCGTCGTCAATGTAACTGGCTTTGAGTTTGGTTTTGATGGTGAAATAGGAGAAGAGATACTGTAGTTGGACGCTTTCAGCCAGGTACTGGCGCATTTGGGCGATCATTTTGTGCGCGTTAGTGGGTGGTCGGCGCGGGCAGGTGGTGCAGATGCCGGGTGCTTCGGGTTGGCAGCGCGGGTCGGAGAGGGGTCGCTGGCAGTCGAAGGTGGGCAGGTCGTCGTAGGAAATGGCGTGGTGCGTGTAGGCCACAGAGGAGATAGACAGCAAGCCGCTGAGCCCGTAGGGCATGATGGAGCCAAAGGGACCATCCATGACCGTGAGGCCAATATTGCGCAATTGGGGGGATGCAGCGAAGGCGATTTCCGAAATTTCGTGGGTGAGGGCCAGGGCCGGCACGCCAAAGCGTTGGTTAATAGCGTTGGTAGCGGCGTAGGTAGCGTTGATGACAATGGGGGCACGTAGCAGGGTGGGATGGGCGTCTTGGGCGGTTTGTGCTTCCACGAGCCACTCCTTGCCCTGGGCGGTGGCAGTTTTCACCTGCGTTTGCAGCAGCAATGCAATGTTGCGTTCGGCCTCTACGCGCTGCCGATACCAGGCAGCCAGCAGGACGGGGTCAAACGAGTGCTCTACGGTGCGAAAGAGCGCCTCTAAGCGATGAAAATTGAACAGTGGATGCGCCTCGACGCGCTCGCACGGAATACGCAAGTAGTGGCAAAAGCGTTCGAACTGGCCGGCGTCGGTGAAGGAGCCGTAGCGGTCAATGGCGTAATACTTCTCAAAAGAGGTGTGGATGAATCGGCGGTGTTCGGCAGTAAAGCGCTCTTTGTGCGCGTCGCTCATGACGGCTGTGGCCACCGAGCGCGGGTAGTGATAGCCGCCGTGCAGGCGCGCCTGGTTGACTAAGGAGGCTTTCTGAAACAGTCGGGCTTCTTTTTCCAACAAGGCCACTCGTGCGCCCTTGCCCGCTAAGTAAAGGGCTGCGTAGCATCCGAAGATACCGCCGCCGATGACAATTGCGTCGCAATATTCTGGCATACGCGCAGGTATTACTTATCCAGTTTCTGCCAGTTGATAGATACCGGGTAGGTTGCGCCCCAGGCCATTGTAGTCCAGCCCATAGCCCACGACGAAGCGGTCAGGGATGTCGAAGCCCACATAATCCACCTCTACAGGAAAGACTGCCGCTGAAGGTTTGCGCAAGAAGGCGGTCGTGCATAGGCTGGCCGGCTGCTGGCTGCGCAAATACTCTACGAAAAAGTGCAGCGTACGCCCGGTGTCTACGATGTCTTCCACTACGATGATGTGTCGGCCTTCCAGAGCGGCATCTATGCCCATAACCGTCTGCACCACGCCAGTGGACTGCGTACCGCTGTAGGAAGTCAGTTTCACAAAGCTGATTTCGCAAGGGGCCTGGAACGCGCGGATCAGGTCAGCGGCAAACACAAATGCCCCACTAAGGATACTGATGAACAGCGGCTGTTTATCGCCGTAGCGCAGCGTCAGCGCCGCGCCCAGCTCGCGTACGCGGGCGCTGACCTGGGCTTCGCTGAAAAGCGAAATAAAGAGCAAGTCGTGCAACTGCACGTGATCGCTGCTATGAGTATAGGCCGGCATGGGTAAATTACCAGAATGAAGAAAAAAAGAATGAGGTGAACACCTGACACCACTGCTCCTTAGCACCCTTGCGACCAGGAGCAATCAGGGCGAAGGTAGGCGCAATCCACAAAACCAGACCGAATTGCTTACCCCCCATTTTTGATGAGCGGAAGGCTCAACGGCGAGTCATGTGCAGCGATTTTTCCGGGTATTTGCTTTAACCCTCGTTTTTTCCACTACTTTTGCCCGCCGAAACAAGCATCGTCTAGACCGTTTTTCAAAAAAGAAACCGACACTATGGCGCAAGAACCCAACGTCCGATACAGCGACGAAGAGTTAGAAGAGTTCCGCACACTCATTTTGGAAAAATTGGCCAAGGCTGAGGAGGAGCTCGCCTTTACGCAAAAGCAGATTGATGAGCTGAACGAAGTGGGCTTCCACCAGCAAGGCGGCGACTGGTACGACGACTCCTCTGCCCATACTGATTTGGAGTTGCTCCAGCGTATGGCTCAGCGCCAGCAGCGCCACATTCAAGACCTGAAAAACGCTCTGCTGCGCATCCAGAATAAGACTTACGGCATCTGCACGGTAACCGGCAAACTCATTGATAAAAACCGCCTGCGCTTGGTGCCGCATGCCACCAAAAGCCTGGAAGGCAAAACCATCGCCAACCAGCGGACAATACCCAGCAGCGAAGATACCAAATCGCTGCCCGAAGACGACAACGAGCGCACCTCTCCTACGCGCCCCATTGGCGACCGTGTTCGCCTGCCCAACACCCGCCTGTCCTCCGAAACGGGCGACGAATGGGAAATCAGCAGCGAAGCCATGGAAAACGCTGAAGGCTATATCACGCAAAAACTCGACGACGAAGACGACGAATAGACGTCGTAGCCTCAGATCGCCCGTCCACCGCTCGCTCTCTCCTACCAGAATTTGATGGCCGACGACAGATAAGCCTCGGCCATCGCTTTGAGCTGGCCCCACGTGAAGCCGCAGGTATCACATTCGTAATACGACATGATGTTGCCCAAATCCGGGTTGTAGTAATTGCCGGCACCATCGCGCTTTTGGCTGATAAACCGACAGGGCGGTGCTACATACAGTATCAGAGGCTCCCCGGGAACATACGGGTCGGCCGGCGTATCGCAGATACCGTCGCCTTCGGTCGTACAATTGGAGCCATCCACCAATTCGGCGCCGTTGCCTTCAAAGGTGTGCTTGAGGTTGAAAAAGTGCCCCAACTCGTGCGCTATCGTACGCACATTGAGGCAGCTTTTGCGCACCAAGATGAATGACGAAACCGGGTCGTTGATGCCGTTCAGCGTTGCCAACCCACAACGGGCATACGGATTTTCGAACGAGTCCACCAGATACATGTTAATACGGCGCTCCACGTTGTACTTCGTCGTGATTTCGGACATCTGCTCGGCAGTGGAGTGCAAGGTGTCGTATTGCCAGTTGTCGTGGTAGCGAAATTCGCACACTTCAAAACGCGCGCATATCGGCTCAAAAAACGGATTGACGCTGGCCACCGCCTGCCGCACGTTGGCTTCTACGATGTTATACTGCTTGTTCAAACTATCCGGAAAGACGTGTACCACGATGGTGAATGTCTTGTCTAAACACGGCAGCGACGAGTGTTTGAACGTGTATTGCTGCCCCAGTGCGGAAACGCAAAGCCCCAGCGACAGGGCCAGAAAAGCCGGAATACGCATGTGTGTTATCGCTTTTGCAGGATAAAAGACCTCAGGATTACTCCGGCAAATGTGGCAACTTTCTCCCAATGCGCCGCATTCTTTTTACCTGAACGAGACGGACGCGACCGCCAACGCTACCTTTGCACACACATTGACTACCGACCTTTGACCACCATGCCCAACACGTACGAAGAAAAGCTCCAGGCCTTTGGGCGCTTGCTGCAGATCATGGACGAATTGCGCGAAAAATGCCCCTGGGACCGCAAGCAAACGCTCGAGTCACTCCGACACCTGACCATTGAGGAGACCTACGAACTGGCCGATGCCATTCTGAGCAACGACCTCAATGGCGTGCGCGAAGAAATCGGCGACCTGATGCTCCACATGGTTTTCTACGCCAAAATCGCCTCCGAACAGGGGGCATTCGACATCGCCGACGCCCTTCATGCCTTGTGCGACAAGCTCGTGGCCCGGCACCCGCATATCTACGGCGACGTCCAGGTGGCCGATGAAGAGGACGTTAAGCGCAACTGGGAACAACTCAAACTGCGCGAAGGCAAGCGCTCGCTGCTGGCCGGTGTGCCCAACAGCCTACCCGCTATGGTCAAGGCCTACCGAATGCAGGAAAAAGTCAGCCAGGTCGGCTTTGAATGGGACAACACCGAACAGGCTTGGGAGAAAGTGCAGGAAGAACTCGCCGAATTGCACCACAACGTCCAGACCAACGCTTCCCCCAGCGAAATGGAGGACGAACTGGGCGACGTGCTTTTTACCCTGATCAACTTCGCCCGCTACATCGGCGTCGAACCTGAAGCAGCCCTGGAGCGCGCCAACCGGAAGTTTAAGTACCGCTTCGAATACATCGAGGCCAATGCCAACCGCCCCCTGACCGAGCTGACGCTGGCCGAAATGGATGCCCTGTGGGACGAAGCCAAAGAGCGGCAAAAGCAAACCCATACTACGCCCTGAACTGTTGCAGCCGGGCAGGCGTTTAACAACAATACTAAGCCCTGGAAGGCAGGCCTCGAGGATATGCGAGGATGCCGCCGAGCCACAAAGGCCTGGAAATCAGAGACGACTGAGCACCTTTGTCTCGAACTTAAACTCGACTATGATGAGCATCGGTATTCTCTTCGGCCTGCTAATCCTCGTGCTGGTGGTCATTGCCCTGTGGCGCCGCAAGCAGGAAACCGACGCCTGGCTGCGCGATGAGCGCTACGACGAAAGTGGCGCTTGGTTGGACAAACGCCCCGGCGAGCGCGGCACCTACGGCCGCTTAGATGCCGGCCAGGAGGCCGAGCGCTTCGCCCTCAGCCGCCAGAGCCGCATCGCCGACCTGAGCATTGATATCCGCAACTATTGCCTGGAGCACCTGCCGGCCTTTCAGCGCCAGGGCGACGCCGTCGTGCTGGCCTTCAGCCAACAGGCGCGCCGCGAACTGGAGCGCTTCTTCGATGTGATTGAAAAAACCCGTCGGGGACAGCCCCTGCCAGCACCTCCCAGAACACCCGACAATGCACACGCTATTGCCCTCAAAAAGCAAATCCTCAACAAAGCCTTCGAGCAATACCCCTGGCTGCTCGATTGGGACATCCCACAGCTGAAACACTTAGATGCCTGCGCACTGGCGCTGGCCCACGACCTGATAGAGCGCGCCACTGCCGCCGAGGCTTGAGGAAGCCAGAGAAAAACAGAACAAACAGACGCCGGTTATCCTCATCCTCCGCGACAGGAAACCATACGGCTCAGTCCACGGTGATTTTGATGCTTTGCTGCTTTTTGCGTTCGGCCACTAAGTCTATGATGTACTCCTTGGTGCCGTCGCTGATGACTACGCGCGCGGTGTTTGGCTCTGCCTTGCCGAAGTCTTCGGCAAAAACGGTGATGAGGTGCTCGCGTCCGGGCGGCAATTCAATTTCGAACTCTTTGGGTTTGTTGGTCAGATACAGGTTGTTGATGACCTTTTTTTCGTTGAGGTAAACGGAGACGATATCGCCATCTTCTATCTGGTTATCCCAGATTTTGAGTTTGAGGGTTCGAGCTTTGACCTTGACGTTTTCTTTCACCTCTACCTCGCGGCCGCCGATGGTTTTGATGGGCGAAGAGGCATCGGCTATGGGTGGTGTCGGAGTAGGCTGGGCAGGTGGCGCGGGGGTGGGTTTGGGTTTGGGGGTTTCGCGTACGGGCTTTTGGGGTGGTTCGTCATCGCATGGGAGTTTGGCCGTTCCGCCAAAGCTGATGCTAAAGCCCGGGCCTCGAGTGGTTACGTTGCTGATGAGGATGACATACTTCTCCCCCTCGGCCGTGCGCAGCGGGGCCAGCCAGTTGTTGTCGCCGGCGTCGGAGCATCCGGCGTCTTCGCTGGTGTCGGTTTCGCCTTCGCGCAGGCCGGTAGCGCCCATGCAGGGGCTGTTGGCCGTGCGGGTATCTCCGGCGGCCATGCAGCGCACGATTTGCTTGCCGCGGCAGTCGCCGTTTTCGGGCAGGCGATAGACCACAAAGTCAATGTCGTCCTCTTCGCGGTGAGGCACGATAGTGAAGGTCAGCGAGCCGCCTTTGGCAATTTCAAAGGCAATCCAGGTAGAATTTTCCTCGGCCTGGCCCATACTTTCGCCATTGAGGAAGCAGGGCACGAAGGCGGCTTCCGTAACGTCGTTGCCCTCGCCGCCGGCGCGGTCAATATGATAGACTTGCTTTTTGCAGATCTGCATGGCCGTTACGCAGTCGGCGTGTTGTTGGGCGAGCGCGGCGGGTGCAACGCAAAAAAGCAGCAACGTAGATAGCGTCAGGTTTTGCATTCGAAAAGGCTTCGTTTTGGTCAGATAAACGCCAGCAGCGGCGCAAAGTGTTTACGGAGCGGGAAAAAATGGCGTTTTTTCGGCGTTCGTTATTCCCGCAAGAAATCCAGTTCGTTGAAGCGGTTGACGCGAGCGATGGTGGAAGGCTGCTGCGGCTCGCGGATTTCCTGGCGGTATTTGACCACATAATCCACGCCGGCGAGGATGTCGCTGCTGATGGCGCCGAAGGTAGGCGGGTAGGGTTCGTGGGCTTTGCAGGCTGCCGCGCTGACGATGGGGCGTTGCACTAAGCGGATGAGTTCCTGGCAGAATTCATCCAGTGTAACGCGGATGGCGGCCGAACCATCGGCTGCTTTGACGGCTGGAGGCAACCCCACCGGGTCGGGGTACACCACTGTCAGCGGGCGCTGGTGGTAGGCCAGCAGGGTCTCCACACGCGGGTTCATGCGGCGCACATATTGCTTGAGCATTTCGATGCTGTTGACCAGTACAATATACCCTTGCCCAGGCGGCTGCTCGCGCAGGGCCGAAAGGCGGGCAATGGCCTCCTCATTGAGGGCATCGCAACCGATGCCCCAAATAGTATCGGTTGGATAACAAATCAGCCCCCCGTCGAGGACAATCTGCGCAATCTGGGAAATGTCGTCTCTTAGCAAAAACATAGCCAACTATTTAGCGCCCTTCGTCGTTTCTTTGGGCGAAGAATGGGGGCAAAAGTCCGCCTTTTGCAGCACATACACACACCCACCGAATATGCTCAAGCGATACTTTTTCTTCGGACTCCTTCTGACCACCGTCAGTTTTTCTCTGACGAGCCGGCTGCAAGCCCGCCATATTATTGGCGGCGAGGTTACCTATGAGTACATCGGCACCAATGCCGCCGGGCACAACATCTACCGCTTTACGATGAAAATTTACCGCGACTGCTTCGGGGGCGGCGCTCCTTACGACAACCCAGCAGAGATGGCTATCTATCGCGGTACGCTGAATAACAATGTGCTTCACGAAGCCTTCCGCATCTTTTCACCGGTCATTCGGCGCCTCAACCCGGTGCCGCCGCCGTGTGTAACGCAGCTGCCTGTGGTGTGCGTGGAAGAAGGTGTCTACACCTTTGAGCGCGCCCTGCCGGTCATCAATGAGAGCTATTTCATCGTTTACCAGCGCTGCTGCCGCAACCAGACCATCCGAAACATTGTAAACCCCGGCGATATTGGCGCCACTTATTACGTTGAGCTGACACCTGCAGCCCAACAGTTGCGCAACAGCAGCCCGACGTTCAACAACTTCCCGCCCATCATCATTTGCGCCAACGTGCCGCTGGTCTTCGACCATTCGGCCACAGACCCTAACGGCGACTTCATCACGTACAGCCTGTGCGCCCCGCTGCAGGGCGGCGGCCCTATCCTTAATTCGCCGGGGCTGTTCAGCTGCAATGGCGCCGTACCCACGCCGCCTTGTGGGCCGCCTTTCAGTCAGGTGCCATACGTTTTGCCTAATTACAGCGCTACCAACCCTTTGGACGGCTCGCCACCACTCGCCATTAACCCGCAAACCGGCATCCTGACGGGAACTCCTACGGTCGTGGGGCAGTTTGTCGTCAGCATTTGCATCCAAGAATACCGCGGCGCCACCCTCCTATCCGAGGTGCGCCGCGAATTTCAGTTCAATGTGGCCGAATGCTCGCCCACCGTGCTGGCCAATATCCGAAGCGACAGCATCGCCGGCCCCAAACGCTTTGTACTCACCTCGTGCGGTAACCAAACCGTAACGTTTCAAAACCTGAGCGTTCAGCGCAACCAGGTTACCGAATGGGAATGGCGCTTCAACCTGAAAACTTCCACCTTTACCGACAAGCAAAACTGGGACGCCACCGTAACCTTCCCCGACACGGGCCTCTACTCGGGCATCCTTATCCTCAACCCGGGCAAACCCTGCTCCGACACGGGCTATATCTCCGTCCGCATTTTCCCCAGCATCAAAGCGGATTTTGAGTTCGACTACGACACTTGCGTGGCTGGCCCAGTGGATTTCACCGACCTCTCCACAGGCGAAGGCGGCATCAACCGATGGGCCTGGAACTTTGGTGTGCCCAATGGGGTCTCTACCCAACAGAATCCCAGCTTCTTGTACCCCGTACCGGGCAACCACCCCGTGTCGCTGCGCGTAACCGATCGCAACAATTGCTCCGACATTATCACCAAAGTGGTCAACTGGTTCCCTGTACCGCCGCTTATCATCATCGCGCCCGACCGCTTTGTGGGCTGCGCACCGGCGGAAATCTTTTTCAAAAACCTGTCCACGCCCATTGACGAAACCTATAAAATTGAGTGGGACTTCGGCGATGGCCAGACGGCGCGCAACATCATCAGCCCCATACACCGCTACGAAAACCCCGGCCTGTACACCATCCGCATCGCCATTACCTCGCCCATCGGATGCTTCACGGCGGATACGTTCGTCAATTTCATCCGAACCGAACCCTCACCGATTGCAGACTTTGCCTTCTCGCCCGAAACGCTGACCTCCTTCGACCGCACGGTGCAATTCACCGACTTGTCCGTAGATGCCAACCGCTGGAACTGGCAGTTCGACCGCTTCGGCACTAGCACCCAGCAAAACCCGACCTTCACCTTCCCCGACACGGGCCTGATGGCCATCCGGCTCATCGTTACGCACCCGCGCGGCTGCAAGGACTCTATCACTAAGTATATAGATGTGGTGCCTCAGGTACTGTGGCACATGCCCAATGCCTTCACGCCCAATAACGACGGCAGCAACGACGGCTTTCTGGGCAAAGGCTACTTAGAAGGCGTTACCGATTTCAACCTCACCATCTGGAACCGCTGGGGCGAAATGGTCTTCCAGACCAACAACCCCGAAGAAGCCTGGAACGGCCGCAAAATGAACACCGGCCCTATGTCGCCCGAAGGCGTTTATGTCTATATTGTTACCTTCACCGAACCCCGAGGGCAACGACGCGAATTTAAAGGCTACGCCACACTTTTGCGGTAGCGCATCTGCAGGTAAAGAACGGAACCCTTCTAACACCGGGGGAACTGCCCTGAGTGCATTCGTTTTTTTGTTGTGAGGGCGCTGCGACTTTTCTGCCGCCCTTCGCCCAATTGGACTTGATATTTGCACCCTCATTTTTGCGCTACATGAGCGATATCCAACTCAACACTATCGAAGAAGCCCTGTTGGAACTGCGTGCCGGGCACGTCATTATTGTGGTGGACGACGAAGACCGCGAAAACGAAGGCGATTTTATCTGCGCCGCCGAATTGGTAACCCCCGAAATCATCAATTTCATGGCCCAACATGGCCGCGGGCTTATCTGCGCTCCCATCGAGGAAAAGCGAGCCGACGAACTCGACCTGCCACTCATGGTCAGCGCCAATACGGCCCTGCACGAAACGGCCTTCACCGTCTCCATTGACCTCATCGGACATGGATGCACCACCGGCATCAGCGCCCACGACCGCGCCAAAGGCATCCGACACTTGACTAACCCGCAGGCCAAACCCAGCGACTTCGCCCGACCCGGGCACATCTTCCCCTTGCGCGCCAAAAGCGGCGGCGTCCTGCGAAGAACCGGACACACCGAAGCCGCCGTAGACCTGGCCCGCTTAGCCGGCCTGTACCCCGCCGGCGTGCTAGTGGAAATCCTAAACCCCGACGGCACTATGGCCCGCCTGCCCCAGCTCATGGAAGTGGCCCGCCAGTTCAACCTCAAAATCATCTCTATTGACGACCTCGTCGCCTACCGCATGCGCACCGAGCGCTTAGTGCGCCGCGAATTGGAAACGCGCATGAAAACGCTCTACAGCGAATTCGAGGCCATTGTCTATACCGACGTCTCCTGTGGCGATTGCCACCTGGTGCTCAAAAAAGGCGAATGGCGCGAAGACGAACCCGTGCTGGTGCGCGTACATTCCTGGTCGGAAACCGGCGGTATCCTGGGCAATCTGCTGGCCGACTACGGGCAGCAAATCCAGTATGCCTTGCGCAAAATCGCCGACGAGGGCAAAGGCGCCTTCGTCTATCTGCGCCAGGGCGACAAAGCCGACCTGCTGACGCGCCTGAAAATTTACCAGAAATACATGGAAGCCGGCGAACCGGAAAAATTCGACCTCCACACCAGCATGGGCAAAAAAGACTTCGGCATCGGGGCACAAATCCTACGCGACTTAGGCATCAGCAAAATCCGCCTGCTAACCAACCATCCCCGCCCGCGCACTGGCTTCATCGGCTACGGGCTGGAGATCGTGGAAAATATCCAGCTGAAGTGAAGCACTTGTACCACGAACACCTTGCGTTTTTGAGGAATCACCACAAAGGCGCGAATTTGAGGCGACATCTCCCACCAGGAGGCGACATCTCCTTCAGGAGGCGACATCTCCCACCAGGAGGTGTCGTCTCTACACTCTTACAGACCACAAAAGCGCTTTTTCGTGAAGACGCCCCCAAGGTTTGACAAATAGAGCGTGCTTGAGCGCCAGAGGCCATTGGCACCAACCGGAAAACGCGCGGGGGTGTTATACCTTTGCATTTCATTACTGATTATGCGTGAAAAGACCGTCGTTAAGCCTTACGGAGGCGAGAGCGAAAGTAAAAAGGAGCAGGTAGGGCGCATGTTTGACCGCATTGCGCCGCGCTACGATTTTCTCAATAGGTTGCTGTCGTTAGGCATTGACCTGTATTGGCGGCGCCGGGCTCTACGCTACCTGAAGGGCACACCTCGGCCGTTGGAAATCCTGGACGTGGCCACGGGCACTGCCGATGTGGCCATTTTGGCGGCCGAACGCCTGAAACCGCGCCGCGTAGTGGGCATAGACATCGCGCACCAGATGCTCGACCTGGGCCGCGAGAAGATCGCCCGGAAGGGCCTACAGGACATCATCTCCCTGCAGGGCGGCGACGCCGAACACCTCGATTTTGCTGACGACAGCTTCGACGCCGTAACGGTAGCTTTCGGCGTACGTAATTTTGAGAGTCTGGAAAAAGGCCTGGCGGAAATCCACCGCGTACTGCGTCCGGGTGGGCGCCTGGTCGTGCTCGAATTTTCGCACCCGACGGCTTTCCCCTTCAAACAGGTGTACTACACCTATTTTAAATACGTTTTGCCGCTCATCGGGCGTTTGACCTCGCGCGACCCGCGCGCCTATGCGTACCTCTTCGAGAGCGTGCAAGCTTTTCCACAGGGAAACGATTTTCTTCAAATACTCGCTAAAACCGGTTATCAGCACCTGCAATGCGAACGACTCACGTTTGGAATCTGCTCCATCTACACGGGCGTAAAAGCCTGACGGCCGCTCTTTGCCTGTTGCTCGTGGGCCTCAATGCCTCCGCCGGCTGGGCGCAGCGGGCCAAGAGCTACAACTTCAACTACAAGGACTTTCAGGCCAAGCCCTACTATTTCGGCATCAGCTTAGGCATGAACTCGAGCGATTTCAAGATTTATCACTCGCGCGAGTTCATCCGAAATGACTCCTTTGCCCGCGCCGAAGGAGTTACCGGGCCAGGCTTTAATCTGGGCATTGTGTCGAACCTCAAAATCGGCGAGTACTTCGACGTGCGCTTCCTGCCGACGCTATCCTTTGTGGAGCGCAACCTGCGCTACACCCGCCCGGGTGATGGCGTGCAGACCATCAACCGCCGCATTGAGTCCGTGCTGGTAGAAATGCCCTTCCACGTGCGCTACAAGTCCGTAACGTACCACGACTTCCGCATCTTCTTAGTGGCTGGCGCCAAATACGTCTTCGACGTAGCCAGCGACTCGCGCACGCGCCAGGCGGCTGACCTCATCAAGATATCGCCCACCGACTTTCAGTTTGAGTACGGCGCCGGCGTGCAGTTCTTCTTCCCCTATTTTATTTTTTCGCCAGAGTTCAAGGTTTCACACGGGCTAAACAACGTGCTGCTGTACAACGACCGCCTACAGCAGAGCACCGTGTTGGAAAAAATCCTCTCCCGCACCTTCACGATCACCCTTTACTTTGAGGGCTAAAACTGCCGCCTCAAGGGCGGTCCAGCTGTATGATACCGCCTCAAACCGTACGCGAGATACTGGATGCTGCCCGCATCGAAGAAGTGGTGGAGGAGTTCTTGACCCTGCGCCGGCGCGGGGTCAATATGATAGGTTTGTGCCCGTTTCACGCGGAGCGCACACCGTCGTTTAATGTCAATCCGGCGCGCAACATCTTTAAGTGCTTCGGCTGCGGCAAAGGTGGCGATGCCGTTACTTTCCTCATGGAACACGAGGGCTTTACCTACCCGGAAGCCCTGCGCTGGCTGGCCCGCAAATACCGCATTGAAATTCAGGAGGTCGAGCGCACGCCCGAACAGGTAGCCGAACAGCAACAGGCTGAGTCGCTGTTCATCGTCAACGACTTTGCTGCCCGGCACTTCCGCGAGCAAATGCTCGATACCGACGAAGGCAAATCCGTCGCTTTGGCCTACTTCCGCCAGCGCGGCCTGACCGATGAAACCATCCAGACCTTCGGACTGGGCTACGCCCCCGACCAGCGCGACCTGCTGCTGCAAAAAGCCCGACAGGCCAGCCACGACATCAGCCTGCTGCAAAAAGCCGGCCTCGTAAGCGCCGACGGTACGCGCGATTTCTTTCGCGCCCGCGTCATCTTTCCCATCCATGCCATGTCGGGCAAAATCGCCGCCTTTGCCGGGCGCACGCTCTCGTCGGATAAAAAGATACCCAAGTATATTAACAGCCCCGAAAGCGAGGTCTATGTCAAGAGCAAAACCCTCTACGGCATGTTCCAGGCCAAAAAGGCCATTCGCAAAAAAGACGAGTGCATCCTCGTAGAGGGCTACATGGATGTCATCTCGCTGCACCAGGCCGGCCTCGAAAACGCCGTCGCCTCCAGCGGCACCTCACTCACCGAAGGCCAGCTGCAGCTCATCCGGCGCAACACGCAAAACCTGACCATCCTCTACGACGGCGACCCGGCCGGCATTCAGGCAGCCCTGCGCGGGCTGGACTTAGCCCTGGAACAAGACCTCAACGTGCGCGTTGTCATCCTGCCCGCCGGCGAAGACCCCGACAGCTACGTGCAGCGCGTAGGCGCGCAGGCCTTCAAGACCTACATTGCCCAACAGGCAAAGGATGTCATCTTACTAAAAATGAGCCTGTTACTGGGCGAAGCCCGGGGCAATCCCGCCCGCCGGGCCAGCGTGGTGAAAGACATGGTGAGCAGCATCGCCCGAATACCCGACCCCATTCGCCGCAGCACGTACGTGCTGGAATGCGCCGTCCAGATGGGCATAAGCGAGCAGGCGCTGCTGGAAGAGGTGAACAAACTCATCCGCGCCGACCTGCGCAAAAAGGCCGAAAAAGAGACGCGACAACCCGGCATGGCCTCCGACTCTGCCGAGCAGGCACCACCACCCGACGCTCCCTGGCCCGAAAGCGAAACGCCACACGCAGCGCCCGAACGCACCACCTCCTTAGCCCTGCCCACCGACGAGTTCCAAGAGCGCGACATCGTACGCCTGCTCATCCAGTTTGGCAGCCGCGAACTGCCGGGCGAAGCCATCACCGTGGCCGAATGGGTACTGGGCGACATTGAAGAACTTCTCACTGAATTCGACAACCCACTCTACGGCCGTATCACGCGCGAATGCTACGCAATGCTGCTGCAAGGGCAGACCTTAGAACAGACCTATTTCACCCACCACCCCTCGCCCGACATTGCAAACCTGGCTCTCGAAATGCTCACACAACCCTGGGAATACTCCCCCAATTGGGAAGCGCGCTGGAACTTCCCGCTGCAAAACCAGCCTATGCCCGAAGACAATGCCGAAGCCGACATCCAACACGCGCTGGCTATGTTTAAAATCCGGAAAATCAATCGGCTGCTGGAAAAAAACAAAGAACGCCTCAAAACCGCCATCGCCAACGGCGACACAAAAGCCGAAATGCAGTACTTGCAAACCAACCTCAAAATCGAACAGGTGCGCAACCGCATTGCCCGCAAACACGGCATTGTGCTGTTTCCGCGTCGGTAGGCGGCAGGTAGTTTTCAGCGCCGGCAAAGTGAGGAGCAGCGAAGCTGGCCATACCTTTGCCCACTCAATACGATGTGGGTACGCATTTTAGGTAACGGCTCAGGCGGCCCGTTTCAGGGCCGGCATTACAGCGCGCAGCTGGTGCACAATCGGCGGCATTACTTCTTGGTGGACTGCGGCGAAGGCACACAGGAACAACTGCACCGCTACCGCCTGCCGGTAGACAGGATTCAGCAAATTTTCATCACCCACCTGCACGGCGACCACGTCTTCGGGCTGTTTGGCCTGCTCACCTCGTATAGCCTGAAAAACCGCGAACGCCCCATGCAACTGTATTCACCGCCGGGGCTGTCGGCCCTGATAAACGACGTAGCGCGCCATTGCGGCATCCATTTCTCCTTTCCTATGGAATTTATAGAAGTGAGCTACGAGCATCCGGAGCGGGTTTTTGAAAACAAAAACTTAGAGGTGTGGACGATACCGCTCCAACACGGCACGCCCTGCGTGGGCTGGTTGTTTCGCGAAAAGCCGCGCCCGCTCAACATTCGGCCCGAAGTTATCGAGCAGTACGGCCTTTCGTTCGCCCAGATTCGCGCCATTAAGGCGGGCACCGACTTAGTGCTGCCAGATGGTCGGATTATTCCCAATAGTGCGCTGACACTGCCGCCCAAGCCCCTGCTCTCGTATGCTTATTGTACCGACACGGCACCCTCTGCAGCAGTGGCAGAGGCCGTTCGCGGCGTCAGTATGCTATACCACGAAGCCACCTTTCTTGATGAGCACACCGAAGAAGCGACAGCAGCACGGCATTCCACCGCGCGCCAGGCCGCCGAAGTAGCCCGCGCTGCCGGAGCAGGCCGGCTGCTGCTGGGCCACTTTTCGGGGCGATATCCAAATATCGAACAGCACGTGCGCGAAGCAAGCGAAGTGTTCCCTACCGTTGAGGCTGCTGTGGAGGGTGTGGAGTATTCGGTGGGTTAGCAGGCCAGCCTTTGCCTAAAATCCAACCACTACGGGTGGTTTCAGGATACGCACCTGACCGTACTGCCCTTTGCGTTCCTGTACAAAGATGCCGGCCCATTTTTGGCCGCAAGCATTGTGGATGCGGCAGCCATCGAGCCACAGCGTACCGCCGGGCTGCACCACAATGCGCCCTCCGGGCGGCATCGAGAGGCGACAGCTGATGCGCAGGCTGCCGCCGGGCGCGATGATGAGGTCGCCTTCCAGGTCGCGCGAGCCGAGCCAGGCCACCGTATCGGTGATGGTGAGGGTGCGTTCGGGTTGGTACGTACACCACGTGGGCACCAAGCAGCGGCGGACGCTGAAGCGCTCGTTGGCCAGCGCCGCATGGATTTTGCCTATCTGGCAGGGGGTGAGGGCTATCTGGTAGGCGTTGTAGTCCATCATGTTGTTGGTGGCCAGGTCTCGGCAAGGCGGGTCGGGCGTCCAGTCCCAACATTTGTTGGGGTGGTCATCGGTGTCGGGGCATCCGTCATAGAGCCAGGCGTGGCCCAGGCCCAGGACGTGGCCGATTTCGTGGTTGAGCAAGCCCACACTGGCCTCGGGGCCGAAGGGGCGCTCTAAAGCGCCAGCGATTTTGACCGATGTACCTAAGGCGATGCCCTGCCCGTCGGCTTTATAGGTGGGCGAGGCCACACTGTCGGGATGATGCACCAGGATGAAGATGTTAATGATAGAGTCGGCACCAATGGCGTAGCGCTCGATGACGTCGCGGGTGTAGTTGTTCTGGTGCTGGCCTTTGGAGACGAAGAAGTACAGGTCGTCGTCGTAGTGGTAGTAAATGCCGTCGTCGTCGGAGCGGTTGGGCTGGGGCGTCAGCACGTAGCGATATCGCTTGGGCAGGGACCATGTACCGGCTGGTGAGCGCCAATTGACGACGTTGGTGTCTAAGGCTTCATTGGCCAATCGGATGAGTTCGCGGGCGAAATACCGGGCCGAATCGGGTGAGCGGTGGGCAGTGCCGCTACCATTATCTAAGATATGGACGTTGACGCGCAGGTAGCGCATGGGCAGGTGCTCGGGATGCCGGTAGTCGGGTACATAGCTTTCCCAGGCGAAGCAGGCGGCATTAGTGCCTGTGTTTACGGAGTCGCGCCATTCAGGCAGCGAATACAGGCGCGTGCGCACGTGGGAGGTGCAGCTCATTGCAAGGGCCAGAAGCGCCAGCGCACCGAGCCCAAACAGTGCCTTCCGTACAGCATCAGCGTTGCACATCGCCAAACGTGCCGCGCCAGGCCAACATGCCGCCAATAAGGTTGCGCACATTGCTGAAACCCTGTGCCTGCAGAATAGCCTGGGCCGCAGCACTGCGCACGCCCGAACGACAATAAACCACCACCTCGTGGTCTTTGTACGCATCCAGTTGCCACCCGTTATTGGGCAAAGTGGCTACCGGCATCAGGTGGCCGCCAATGTTGAACTCTTCGTGCTCCCACGGCTCTCGCACATCTACGAGCACAACCGGCTCGCCAGCGCGCAACTTTTCGCGAAGTTCCTGAACGGTGATATCCATAATTTCTTCTCCTGCCCGCCAGCGGCCCGTTCTTCAGAGCGGGCCGCTGGTATGAAAATGAAAAAAACTTACCGGGAAAACTTCGTCAGCTCCATACGGCTATCTTCTTTGCCTTTACCGTCGTAAGAAATGGAGCGAACGGTACCCACCGATGGCGCATACCAAACCTCCGAACGCGACGTGCGCGTGCCCAGCAGCTGGTACTCGAAGTTGTAGCTGATTTTGTGGCATTTATAGGTGCCGGCAGGTGTTGTAATGGTCTCTTCGCCCTCCACTTTGCGGTCTTTAATGACGTAGCGGTTTTTCATCAGCTGCATGCTTCCCATGCGCATGGCAATTTCCATCTCACTGTCGGGCAGTGTTTGGCCCACTTTGAGATTTTTGGGGAAAGTCAGGTCGCCACCGCTAATTTCGACCTGGACATCCGGATTTTGACCCATATCGCCTGTGGGCACCAGACCGCGCATGCTCATGAACAGAACACCCTCGTGGCACTTGATGGGCACCGAGTACGAATAGGTCTCCTTACCGTCTTTGGCGCGCGAGACCGTTATGTCGGAGTGCGCAATCAGAGTGTCCCGGCTGCTTTCGACGCGCTTGATGCGATGGGTCGAAATGGTTTCCGGCTTGCCCTTTTTGTCGTAATGCGTGTACTCGATTAGAGCGCCTTCCCGGAAAAAGTCGAACATCTCTGAGCAGTTTTGGGCCGAGAGGGGGCGAGCAAACAACAGGCTGCCCAGCGTCAGGAAAATTGTAAGTCGGAGCATGGGTGAAGTGTTATTTTTAAAAAAGTAAAAAAATCGGCACTAGGCAATCCGGCCACGGCTTGCCGGTTCGGTTCATCGTGCAAACATCTGCAAAATTCCACAGTCCTAACGCCTGAACGGCTGTAAAAAATAGAGTGCACTGAAGCTTCTGTTCCGATGGAAAGGTGCCGAATTTCGGCTGAATGGGCTGAAAGCGGCCTTCGCTTCAGGGCATAAAGGCCTGATTATAGGCCCATATGTTTGGACATCGAAAAAAGCGCTCCTTCGAACCGTTTAAAACCGATGGGTATTCCTGAGAATAGAACAAGGTCCGGTATCTGAAGAGGCACTCAGACCCAGGAGCGCGTTTTGGGTCAGAGTGCGTGTTTTAGCGCTCCGGGCATAGCCCTGGGAGTAGGGGCATTCAAGGCAGGAGCCTCGAAGAATCTGGTTAAAAAACGCGGGTAGAATGCCTGTGTCTTTGCCGAAAAAACGCCCGAGCATCGGAAGAAATAAAAAAGCATTTGGAAAGAACGCCGGTGCTGCTATACCTTTGCGCCCACTTTTCAGGTCAACTATTTTTGAGGTCATGAAGAAAGATATCCATCCGAAGAATTACCGCATTGTGGTGTTCAAAGATATTTCCACCGACGAGGCTTTTCTGGGCCGTTCGTGCGTGAACACGAAAGAAACCATTGTTTGGGAAGACGGTCAGGAATACCCGTTGGTGAAAATGGAGATTTCGGCTTACAGCCATCCATTTTTCACGGGCAAGATGAAGTACGTGGATACGGCGGGCCGCATTGACAAATTCAACAAAAAGTTCGCGAACACGAAGTTCGCTAAGTAAGCTTCGGCCCGGATACCGCAGTGCCCCATCCGCTGGGTTTACCGCGAAGGCGAGCAGGAAAAGTGCTCGCTTTCGCGGTTCTTTTTACTTTTGCGCTCGACGAAACGGTTCGACGGCTCAATGCAAAACCTCATTCTGTTTGACTCCGACGCGCGTAATCACTTGTTGCCGCTGACCGCCACCCGCCCCATGGGTGAGCTGCGGTTGGGTATTTTTACTATCCGCGGCAAATGGGAACGCCACCTGAATGCCTTTGCTTCCTACATTACGCAAGAACACCTGCAGGAGAAGTACCCCATTCGCATTGAAAGCGAAAACTTAGTGCTGAATGCCGGCATTTTGCCCAACGAATTGCTTTGCCGCCGCATCGAGCAGTTGGGCTTCAGCGAAGCGTTGCTGATGGATGGCGAGCTCATCGCCGCGCGCTTGGATGCGTTTCAATTCGAGACGCTTATCGAAGACGAAGAGGTGCGCGAGCTAAACGGTATCGAACTCGACCCCGACATTCCGGTAGTGAGCATTCGGCGGCTCTGGGAACTGACCCAACAAAACGGCGCAGCCATTGAGGCCGATTTTCAGTGGGTTACACGCAACCGCGAGTCGGCGCCATTACCCGAGTCCAATCGGCTCATTGGTCCTCCGGAACGCCTCTTTATTGAGGCAGGTGCGCGCATAGAGGCGTGTACGCTCAACACCTCTGAAGGGCCTATCTACATTGGGAAAGATGCCGAAGTGATGGAAGGCTGCCTACTGCGCGGCCCTGTTGTCGTAGGCGACGGCGCTCTGCTGAAAATGGGCGCGCGTATTTACGGCCCAACCACTATTGGCCCCGGCTGCAAAGTGGGTGGAGAGGTAACCCGCTCCATCTTCCTGGGCCATTCTAACAAAGCCCACGAAGGCTTTATCGGCGACTCCGTCATTGGCGAATGGTGTAACATCGGCGCCGACACCAACAATTCAAACCTGAAGAACAACTACGGCGAAGTCAAGCTCTGGGATTACGCCGAAGGCCGGTTTGTCCGGACAGGCGCCCAACTATGTGGCCTGTTTATGGGTGACCACGCCAAATGCGGCATCAACACCATGTTCAACACCGGCACCGTTGTGGGTGTCTTTGCCAACGTATTCGGCTCGGGCTATCCGCGCAATTTCATTCCCGACTTTGCGTGGGGAGGGCCGGAGGCGGGCTTTCGCACTTACAACTTTGCCGAAGCCTGCGAAACGGCGCAGCGCGTCCTGCAGCGGCGCAACCAAACCCTAACGGATTTGGATAGGGCCATCTTACAACACGTTTACGAGCAAACAGCGCCCTGGCGCACCTGGGAAAAATAGCGCGCCACACCCGACACAGCGGCGTTCATGGACAGCATGGCAACCACTTCTTCCAAATACGACCAGCGCGGCGTATCGGCCTCCAAATCGGACGTACATGCCGCCATCCGCCAGTTGGACAAAGGGCTGTATCCGGAGGCCTTTTGCAAAATACTCCCTGACGTGGCCGCCGGCGACCCGGCCTATTGCAACGTGCTGCACGCCGACACCGCCGGTACCAAAGCGGCGCTGGCATATCTGTACTGGCGCGAAACGGGCGACCTGTCGGTATGGGCCGGCATCGTGCAAGACGCCATTGTCATGAACTTAGACGACATGGCGTGCGTGGGCTGCACCGACCACGTGGTGCTATCAAACACCATCGGGCGCAACCGCCACCACATCCCCGGCGAGGTGCTGCAGGCGCTCATCGAAGGCGCTGCCAACTTCGCCGAGGCCATGCGCCCTTGGGGCATTCGCCTCCACCTGGCCGGCGGCGAAACAGCCGACGTAGGCGACTTGGTACGCACCGTGGACGTGGGCTTCACCGCATTCTCCCGCATGCTGCGCAGCGAGGTGGTCGTCAATCGCATCCAGCCGGGCCACGTCGTCGTCGGGCTGGCCTCCTTCGGACAAGCCGCCTATGAAAACCAGTACAACAGCGGCATCGGCAGCAATGGCCTCACAGCAGCCCGCCACGATACGCTCGCTAAAGAATACGCCACGCGATACCCGGAAAGCTACGACCCGGCCATGCCCGCCGAACTGGCCTACAGCGGAAAGCATCGCCTCACAGAAGAAGTGGCGGTAGAAGGCCAGCACCTGACCGTAGGCCAGCTCTTACTCTCGCCCACGCGCACCTATACGCCGGTGCTGCGCACTTTCCTGGAACGCTGCCGCGACCACGTGCACGGCCTCATCCACTGCACAGGTGGCGGGCAGGCGAAGGTGCTGAAATTCCTGCGCAACGCCCGCGTCATCAAGGACAATCTCTTCGATCCACCGCTGGTGTTCCGCCTCATCCAGGCCAGCGGCCAGACCGACTGGGCCGAAATGTACCGGGTCTTCAACATGGGCCACCGCATGGAGGTCTATACCTCCGAGACTGGCGCCAGCGAACTGGTGCGCATCGCCGCCGACTTCGGCATTGCCGCACAGGTAGTCGGGCGCGTAGAGGCATACGAAGGTGCCTGCGTTACCGTTCACAGCCCGTTTGGCGTATTTGAGTACACCGAATGAGGCCTTCATTCCATTTCAGGCCACACCTGAGAACAATAGCCCGAAGCACGAAAATCCGTATTTTCAAAAAAATAATGGCGGCTTTTGCTGCTGTTCTTTATCAAAAAAACTGGACAGATGAGCGCAAAATCCTTGTTGTACTTAGCCGCTACGTGCATGGCGCTGGCGGCGTGCGGAACCTCGTACGAGAAGAAGATACAGGCATTGGAGGGCCAGATAGCCGAAACTGCCGACCCGAAAGTAGTGGCCGAACTGGTAGCCCTGTACCAGGAGGCGGCAAAAGCGCACCCTGACCGCCACGCCGATAACGCGCGCTACCTGACGCGGGCGGCCGAGCTGAAATTCGTTAACGAACGCGACAACGTAGGCGCCGTGCGGCTGGCAGCAGCAGCCATTAAGGAACACGGCGCCCAGGCCGATGTGGCCGATGCGGCAGGCCTGTTAGCCCGCCTCTGGAGGCTGTACAAAAACCGCGCTACGCCCGACCTGTCGCGCAACCCCGACGAGATTGACCTGATGCGCTTCACGCTGGAGCAAAACACCCGCTGGCTCGACTCCTGCTTGGCCCGCCTGGACCGACAATTGCTCGCCGCCAACGAACCCGACCGCGCCCTGGCGGAAAAGTTCATCCAAACGGCTGAAGGCTATGCCATCCTGCTCGAAAGCCCCGACCCCAATAAAGCCGCCAGCCTCTACTCACAGGCCGCCGGACTGGCGCGTTCCATTGGAGAACCCAACACAGCCCTGCGCCTTTACTATTACGTGGCCGAAAGTATGCCCCAGCAACGCAGTGCCCCGCTCGCGCTGTTCATGATGGGCATCATCTACGAGGACGACCTCAAGGATATAGACCGCGCCAAGCAAACCTACGAGGACTTCCTTAAGCGCTACCCCAACGACCCCGAATATGCTGACGATGTGCAGGCTGCTCTGAAAAACTTAGGCACGCCCCTGGAAGAACTCATCAAACGCTTCGAGCAAAACAAACCGCAGTAACTGGCCGCCATGGAGCGTCCGGCAACCGCTTTTGCCGACCAATGGGCCGCCTTTGTGCGCAGCCTCGGGCCGCAGAGCCGTCTGCGTATAGCACCTACGCCTTCCGGCTTTTTGCACGCTGGCAACGCCATCAATTTCATACTCAACTGGCTGGCGGCACGCCTTCAGCCGCAGGCGCGGCTCCTCTTGCGCATAGACGACTTGGACGCCGAACGCAAGCGGCCCGAGTACGTGCAAAACATTTTCGATACCCTCCACTGGCTGGGCTTAGACTGGGATGAAGGCCCGCGCTCGCCCGAAGACTTAGAGCGCGAGTGGTCGCAACGCCACCGCCTGCCGCTGTACGAAACGCTACTGAAGACACTCCGCAAACGCCAATACCTGTTTGCCTGCGCCAAATCACGCCGCGACCTGGTGCCCTTCGCCGGCCAGTATCCAGAAGCCTTTCGGCAACAGCCCTGCACCTTAGACGACGCTAATGTTGCCTGGCGCATCCGCACGCCACTGCCGCACCGCCCAGAGCACATGCCGCCCGACTTCGTAGTGCGCCGCCGCGACGGCATCCCAGCCTACCAACTGGTGTCGGTTGCCGACGACGTCTTCTTCGGCATCACGCACGTCATCCGCGGCGAAGACCTGAGGGCGTCCACACAGGCACAACAGTACCTGGCCCAATGCGCAGGCATAAGCGCCTTCGAGCGCATCGCCTTCTTGCACCACCCGCTGCTGACCGACGGGCAGGGCCACAAGCTGTCAAAATCAGCTGGTGCCCAGGCGCTTCACACCGACGCGTCGAAAAATGCCCTGCCGCCTGCCGAGGTATTCCGTACGGTGGCCCAATGGCTGGGCATAGCAGATGCGGTTGATAGCACTGCAGCCTTGCTGGCAGCGGCTCAGCAAAAAGGGTGGAGCCGTCCGTGAGTGCTGCCCGCGCACAAGGTGTGCACTGCTGCCTCAGCGCATTTGCGCCGATTTACCATACCTCAAATTCTGTGCGCCGGTTTTGGGCACGGCCCTCGGGGGTGTCGTTGGGCTGAATGGGCTTGCTTTCGCCAAAGCCGCGGTAGCGCAGGCGTTCGGGAGCGATGCCTTTGCTGACTAAGTAATCGTACACGGCTTTAGCGCGCCGTTCAGAGAGGGCCTGGTTGCTGGCGTCGTCGCCCACGTCGTCGGTATGGCCGTTAATCTGAATGCGCAGGCGTGGATTTTCGTTCAGCAGGGCCACCAATTGGTCGAGTTCGACGGTAGAAGCCGGTTTCAATGAGGCAGAGCCGGTTTCAAAAAAAACATTGCGCAGCACGACGGGACGTGCCGGCGGCGGTGTAGGAGCGGCCTCGTCGGCAGGCGTCAGGGGCTGCAGGGCAATGCGCAGAAGGAAGGGCTGGTCGAAGGAGGCTGTTTGGGCCAGGTTAAAGTGCTCGGAATGAAAGAGGTAGTTTTCCTTCGACACATTGAGGGCGAAGTCTTTGCCGGCTTGCAGACAGATGAGAAACGAGCCATCCGCCTGAGTGTATGCGGCGACGTACTCCTGGCCAGTAGTCAGGTCGGTACACACGGCGCGGGCCACGAGTGAGCGACCGGTAATGGCGTCGGTAACGATGGCTTTGACGTAGGTGACTGGTCTGGGACGGGCGTATGCGGGCATATCGAACGAATAGATGTCCAGGCCGCCGGCACCTCCGGGCAGCACAGCGGCATAGTAGGCGGTGGAGCCATCTAAGCTGACGACGAGCGTGCCTTCATGGCCTTTGGTATTGATGGGGTAGCCGAGGTTTTGCGGCGTGCTCCACGAGCCGTCCGGATTTCGGCGGCTGAAGTAGAGGTCGTTGTTGCCCATGCCGGGCAGGCCGTCGGAGGTGAAGTAGAGCGTTTGGCCGTCGGGATGCAGGAAAGGCGCCTGTTCGTCGCCGGGAGTGTTGATAGGAGCGCCGAGGTTTTGAGGTTCGGTGAAGCGTCCGTTGGGCAGGCGAGTGGTGAACCACAGGTCTTTGCCGCCCAGCCCTCCGGGTCGGTCGCTGCTGAAGATGATGGTTTTGCTGTCGGGGCTGATGGTGGGTTGGGCGTCCCAGTGTGGCGAGTTCACAACGGCGCTGAAGGGTACGGGTTTAGTCCAGGTGCCGTCTTTGAGTTGGGACCAATAGAGGTCGCAGCTGCCCTGCGAGCCATCGTTGCGGCGGTTGCAGGCGGTGAAGACGAGCCAGCGCCCGTCGGCATTGATGGCTTGTGCACCTTCGTTCTGCAGGGTATTGACGCCTCGGAGGTTTTCGGCGCGCCCCCAGGAGCCATCGGGCTGGCGCTCACTCTTGTAAAAGTCTTCGTTGTACAGGTCGCGGCGGGTGAAGATCATCGTGTTGCCGTCGGCCGTCAGCGAGGGCAGGTACTCGTCCGAAGGCGTGTTGATGGTAGGCCCTACGGAACGCGGCGCGAAGGGCACGGGATTTTTGACGGCCTCAGCAGCGAAGCGACTGTTTTCGGCCAGCCGGCGCGCCCGATAGAGCAAGCGGACATCCTTGACGCCCGACTGCAGGAACATTTCAATGTATGCGCTGGCCTCCTCGAAGCGGTCCAAATTCCACTTGCACAGCGCCATATTGAACGACGCCGAAGGGTGATAGGTCGGGTTCAGCCGCAGCACTCGCTCGTAGCCGCGCGCAGCCGCCTCCCATTGTTCCTGGTCGAAGTGCACTTCGGCCCATAGCATGTGCGCATCAATCAGGGTAGAGTCTTCGCGAATGGCGTCCTCCAGAAAACGCAGGCCGCGGAAGGCGTTGCCCTCGCGCAGATAACGGCGGCCCTCCAGATACGCCGCCCGCGCTTTGGGCGTGGTGCTTTCGGCAGTGGTGTATTTCTGGGCCAACAACGGCCCGGCAAGCGCCGGCAACAGCAACAACAGCAGGCGGTGTTTTTTGGAAAAAAACGATAAAACAGGCATAGTCGAAAAAGGGGGAAGATGTGCGAGGTACTCAAAAACGCCAAAGACACGGGCGTGTTTTGCCAAAAGGCAACCGCTTTTAACGCAACGACACCAACGAAGCAAAACAAGAAAATATGCGACAAATTTTTCTCTACGTCTTCTTGCTGATTTGCTCAGGTGTTGGCGCTCAAGGGCAGCTGCGTTTGGGGGTCTCTTCGGGGGTGCACTGGGCCTTTCGGCAGTGGTATTTGCACGAGCTAAACCTCGACCTGGATTATCGGCCAGCACCCGCCAGTCGCTTCACCGTTGTGTTGGACTGGCCAACAGGCAATGTGCTTGGCATGCATGCAGAGTCAGGGTTTCAAGACTACCGCAATCTGATCGAAGTAGTCATCGAGGACGGCTACCCTTCTACTCTGCTCCAGGGCTATTTCAGCGAGCGCCTGCGTGCCTGGACGAGCAGCGTCTTGCTCACCGTGCGCCCTTTCCGCTTCAAATGGCTGTATTTGGAAGGCGGGCTTGCGTCGGCCTATCTGATCGAGTCTCTCTCCAAACCGGTAGGCAATCTGCGCACATCGCTTTCTGACCCTGACATTTATACGGTGCGCAGTACGGATATGTCTGCCTACCAGCGTTTCCAAATGCTGGCCGATGTCGGGGTGGGGCTGTCGCTACCAATAAGCCAAAGAATGCACCTGCTGACTGAGGTACGCTACCAATACGGATTGCGGGAAATGGAGGATGTGCGAACAGTAACAAGCCGCTTAGGCGCACTTGGCGTCAACGCAGGCCTGTTGTATGCACTCAATTCCGCCCCATAACAAATACACGAACGATAAACGGCAGTCGGATTTCTTCCTTCGGCAGTTAAGCCCGAAAATTTGCCGATGTTTGCCTCCATGACGCCGGAACGTCGGGCCGAATTAGTACGCGCCGAAGCCCATCGCTTAGGCTTTACTTTCGTCGGCTTTGCCCGCGCCGAACGCTTAGACGACGAAGCCCGCCGCTTAGAGGCCTGGCTGCGGCAAGGCGCCCACGGCAAAATGGCCTATATGGAAAACTATTTCGACCTGCGCATTGACCCGGCGCGGTTGGTCCCGGGCGCCCGAACGGTCATTTGCTTAGCTTACAATTATTTTAACCCTGAAAAGCAACAAGACCCACAGGCGCCCAAAATCAGCCAGTATGCCTACGGCGAAGATTATCACCACGTGGTCAAGGAGCGCCTGAAAGCCCTGCTGGCTTACATGCAAGAGCAATTCGGCGACATCCACGGCCGCTGCTTCGTGGACAGCGCCCCGGTGCTCGAACGCGAATGGGCACGACGCGCCGGTATCGGCTGGAACGGACGACACACCCTGACCATAAACCCCAAATTCGGCTCTTTCTTCTTCCTGGCCGAAATCATCTGCGACCTCGAACTGGCCTACGAAAATCCCATCCGCGACCACTGCGGCACCTGCCGGCGCTGCATTGACGCCTGCCCCACCGAGGCCATCCACCCCAATGGCTACTGGCTCGACGCCTCCAAATGCATCTCCTACCTTACCATCGAACTGCGCGACGAAATCCCAGAATACTTCCGCGGCCGCATGGACAACTGGATGTTCGGCTGCGACGTCTGCCAGGACGTCTGCCCCTGGAATCGCTTCGCCCGCCGACATCAGGAACCGGCCTTCGAACCACACCCCGACCTGCTGACCATGACCCAACGCGAGTGGTTAGACATCACCGAAGAAACCTTCCACAAACTCTTCCGAAAATCCGCCGTCAAACGCGCCAAATTCCAGGGACTCCAGCGCAACATCCGCTTCCTCTTCCCCGAAAACAGCCCCCCAGATAACCAAAATCACACACCAAAAGCCTGAACCTTCGCATCTAAAAGGCGTTACTTGCACCGCCTTAAGCGTCCGAATAGACCCGATAGAAAAAAAATTGGTAAAAAGTATTGCGCAATCCTTAACAAAGTCTTAAATTGCAGCGATTTTCCTTTAATCCGCCCCAAAGCCAAGTGTCAGGGTAAACGCATCACGACTTGCTAATGAGCAACTTACACAAGGACCTGACTCTCCCATCCAGCCCAGAGAATGTACGCCAGGTGGAACCGCTTGTTCGAGACGTCGCCAGCCGACTGAACCTTTCGCGCGAGCAGTACGACGATATTCTACTCAGCCTCACGGAGGCTGTAACGAATGCCATGGTCCACGGCAACCAGGGCGATGCCAACAAGCGCGTATCCATCTCGCTGCGTCAGCAAAAAGACGTGCTCTCCATTCGCGTTTCCGACGAAGGGCCGGGCTTCAACCCCAATCAGGTGCCTGACCCTACCAGCCCGGAACACATCGAAGCCTGCGGAGGCCGCGGCATTTTTCTGATGAAACGCCTCAGCCACCAATGCCGCTTCACCCACGGCGGACGCACGGTGGAAATGCGCTTTAACCTTCAGCGCTCGGAGTAAAGCCCACGCTTCTCTTATGCACATCGAACCGCCGCTCGAAAGCCTCGAGGCAGGGAGCATTATCTTTTGCCAGGAAGACATCAGTGCCGAGCTGCCGCCCGAAGCACCTCTCCAAGCATGGCTACAAGCCGTTGCCAAAGCCGAAGGAGCGCCCTTGCTCGAACTGACCTACATCTTCACCTCCGACGAGTATCTACGCCAGGTGAATGTGGCGTACCTGCAACACGATTACTACACCGACGTCATCACGTTCCCTTACACGCCTGGCGCCGTGCACGGCGATGTGTTCATCAGCATTGAGCGCGTGCGCGATAACGCCCAACAGTACGGCGTCTCCTTCGAGCACGAACTGTGTCGCGTCATGGTACACGGCTTGCTCCACCTGGTCGGATACACCGATGAAACCGATGCGGAGCGCGCCCTCATGCGGCAAAAAGAAGACGAATACCTGCGCCAAAACCCGCTGCTGGCCCATTCGGGCTAAAAAAAGCCGTTTGGCCCAAACCGGCCATCGGCCTGCTCCGGAAGGCGTACCTTTGACGCTGTAAAAAATCTTTGCTCATGACGATGCGCTTGCGAAACACGGGCCTCCTGCTGGCCTTTGTCCTGCTGGCCTGCCCGGCTTTTGCCCAAAAATTCATCCAGCTGGAACGGGCCAACCGGGCACGCACGCTGAAGTTTTACACCGGCGAGGAGCTGACCTACCGCTTCAAAAGCGACCAAATGTGGCACAAGGCCCTGATTACTGACGCCAGCATGGACTCGCAGCGCGTGGCCTTAGACGGGCGCTATTGGCCCATCAGCGACATAGAGGCCGTGCGCCTGCAATACCCTGGCGTATTGCGCGCCTCAGGGCCAATGCTGATGCTCTTCGGCGCCTCGTGGGCAGGCTTCTCCCTCATCGGCGCAGCGTTCGACAACTACCCCCTCACCGCCCAAACGGCCATTATCTCCGGCTCCGGGCTGGTCGTCGGCTTCGGATTGAAGCAGCTGTTCAAACACCGCAACGTCCGTCTCAACGAACGCCGACGCCTGCGAGCCGTAGAAATACCGGTGAGTATTCCGCTGCGACCAGGTTACTGAAGAACTCTATCCTCCGGCGCTGAGCGCTGCACTCATGCCGATGACCTCAGCAAACACACCTGCCGCCGTAACTTCGGCACCCGCCCCCGGGCCGCGCACCACCAACGGCCGCTCAAAGTAGCGCTCAGTGGTGAAGACGACCATATTATCGCTCCCGTCCAGCCCATAAAACGGATGCTCAGGCCCTACGCGCTGCAAGCCAATGCTGGCCTGACCCTTTTCGATGAGCGCTACCCAGCGCAACACACGCCCCTGGCGAGCGGCCTCGGCGCGCAAGGCCTCAAAGTGCTCGTCGTGCCGGCGCAGTTCCTCTATAAATGCCTCTACCGTAGGAGCTTCTAAGCAGCTGAGCGGCAGAATGTTCTCCACGGGTACCTCTTCCAATTCCAACGGGAAGCCCACCTCGCGGGCCAAGATGAGCGCCTTGCGCCGCACGTCGGCCCCCGACAGGTCGTCACGCGGGTCGGGTTCGGTCAGGCCGCGCTGCCTTGCTTCCTGCACGATGTCGGAGAAGCGGCGGCCCTCCACAAAGTGATTGAATAGGAACGACAGCGTACCCGACAGCACGCCCTCGATGCGCAGGATACGGTCGCCCGAGTCCAACAGGTCGTTGAGCGTGCTGATAAGCGGCAGCCCTGCACCCACGTTGGTTTCGTAGCGCCACAGGGCACCGCGGCGTTCGGCCGTTTTCTTGAGGCGCTGATACTGCTCCCAACGCCCGGAAGTGGCCAGCTTGTTAGGAGTGCTGATGGAAATGCTGGCGTCTAAAATGCGCTCGTAGTAGCGCGTAACTTCTTCGGCAGCTGTGTTGTCAACAAAAATGGTGTTGGGCAAGTTGAGGCGTTCCATCTGTTCCACAAAAGTGGCCATAGAAAAGGGCTGTTCCGAATGCTCTAAGAGCGTTCGCCATTGCTCCAAGTCTATGCCGTCTTCGTTGAAGACCATACGGCGACTGTTGGCCAGCCCGACGACTTTGATTTCTAAGCGCCGCCGCTCGCGCAGGAAGGCGGCCTGTCGGCGCATCTGTTCCAGCAGCGCGCTACCGATGAGGCCAACGCCCACCACAAACAGGTGCAGGCTTTTAGTGTCAGACAGGAAGAAGGCTTCGTGTATGGCGTTGAGCGCTTTCGTCTCGTCAGCAGCAGGCACCACCACCGAGATGTTTAGCTCGCTGGAACCTTGCGCAATGGCCACCACGTTGATGCCGTTGCGGCCCAGCGCCTGAAACAGGCGCCCCGAAATGCCCGGCGTGTAACGCATGCCCTCGCCCACGATGGCCACCACCGACAGGTCATGCTCGACCCGGAGCGGCTCCACCAACCCACTGCGCAGCTCATATCCGAATTCGCGCTGGGCGGCCTGACGGGCCAACTCCGCCTGCTGGGGCGACACAGCAAAGGTGATGCTGCTCTCACTGGAGCCTTGCGTAATGAGCACTACATTCACCCCCTGGCGCGCCATAGCGCCAAAAAGTCGCGCCGCAATGCCCGGCACACCAAACAGACCGCCACCCTCCAACGTCAGCAGGCTGATCTGGTTGATGCTGGAAATACCCTTGACCGGGTGCCGCTGCTCCCTCTCCGCCGCCGGCAATGAAGGGCCAATGTACGTGCCCGCAAATGAAGGGTTAAACGTGTTCCGTATGAACAGCGGGATACCCCTTTCCATCGCCGGCCGTATAGTAGGCGGATAAATGACTTTGGCCCCGAAATGGCTCATCTCCATGGCCTCCCGATACGTCATGGCTGGCAGGGTAAAAGCCTTTTTTACCCGACGCGGGTCGGCCGTGAGCACACCATTGACGTCGGTCCAAATTTCAATGGCTTCGGCTTCTAAAGCCGCGCCCAAAATAGCCGCCGTATAGTCGGAGCCGCCGCGGCCCAGCGTGGTCGTCAGGCCATCTTCCGTGCTGCCAATAAAGCCGGTAACGGCCTGCACCGCGTTCCGATGCTGCTCGTAATGCGCCCGGATGAGGGCATTGGTCGGCTCAAAATGCACCTGCGCCTGCCCAAAATGGGCATCCGTGCGAATGATGCGGCGCGCATCTAAGTACTCCGTAGGGATACCCGCCTGCTGCATAGCATGGGTGAGAATGAGCGCCGAATTGCGCTCGCCAAAACTGACCACAAAGTCCAGAGAACGCTCCGACACTTCGCGCAACAGGTAGATGCCGTGCAGGATGTTGCCCAAATCCTCAAAATGCTCGGCTAAGGCTGCTTCGAGCGACGGGCGATTTTCGGGCCTTAGCAGCCTCTCGACGGCCTCCGTATGGCGCTGCCGCAACTTCTCGAACAACGATAAGTAGGTGCCATCCCCCCGGGCGGCGCGCCGGGCAGTCTCGATGAGGGTATCGGTTACTTTTGAAAAAGCAGAGAAAACAACGGTGAACGACCGACCCCGGCGGTAACAATCCACCAGCACAGGCAAAAGGAAGTCCTGAATGGTCTGCGGCGTACCTACAGAAGTGCCGCCGAATTTGAACACGCGCATGAAAAGGGTCTTTTGGGACGCAAAGAACGGGCAAATGCACGGAAAAGAAGGAGGCGAAAGGATGATGTCGGCCTAGCCGGGCACGGCGGGCGAACCGATATTGGGCATGCAGTCTCTGCACATAGAGCGCACAGGCATGTTTACTTTCGATCTCAGACTGTGGCACGGAGAAGCCAGCTCAACACAAGCAAAACAATAGCCAGGATAACGAAAGCAGTTACACAGCCCTGGAGTAACCCTTTGAGTAATTCCAGAAGTGCTCCGAGCACCTTCATCAAAAAAAATAATACGATGATTGCGAGCACGATGAGAAGTAGAACGGCAAAAAACGAAGGGGTAGTCATAGCAAACATATTTTAATGTTTTGGAGTGCAAAGACTACTTTTCATGAGCCGGGCAAAAGCCTCCTACCCGCTGCCTCAGGGCAGCTACAGAGTTGGACGGGACTGATTTCATGGTAAGGGCCGATTTCAAGTTGGCTTCGTCGCTAAAGAAGGATGAGATTAAGCCTGGCCCTCATTACTGATGCAAATTTGGTGTGCACCTGTGTAAACTTACAATAGATTAAACACAATAGAATTCGTATTTAATTCCACCAAAAATGATGAATAAAATTTAAAGTTTTATTGCAAGTCATTTTAAAATGGCATCCAGCCTTTTTGGTAGTTTTACGCAATATTTTTAAAATTTTTCTGGAAAAATTCTGGAGAAATTCAAAATCGAATGAAATTTGGCGTCAAAATCCAGTCGTATAAAAAAGTATGCCCATAAGGCGTGAGACATTCCTAACCCTCTATGAGAAGATTGAGGCAAGGCTACGGAAGCATGATCCTCCAATCCTCATCAGAAGAGCCAATGGCGGGCAGGACACTGTAAGCCTGGGTTTGACCTGGCGCCCCATAGGCGGAGAGGACGCCCCCAATGCAGCCTGCATCATTTTGCGCGCATTAGAAGAGGCCAGGCACCTGCCAAGAGGAGCAAACCTTCATTTTGGCCGGCTGCTCTACCACAAATACAGGGAGACTCAAAGAAACCCCGGGATGGCGTTTATCAACATACGGGAGGAGGCATATGTAGAGGGATTGCTCAAGTATCTGGGCTACAACAGCTTAGAAGAGTTTGAACGGCAATGTGTGGTGCCGGAACCTTCTCGTTGGCCTCAAGACTGGAGCCCAGCGGAAGGAGACGGTTTTGTCTATTATATCGGAACCCATTTCTCTTTTCGTAGTTACCGGATAAACAAGTTTTTAGTTGGCATTCGCTACAGCGGAGTGCCGGAGGAGAGTATGGATTGCTGGGTTTGGGGATTCCACACATTTGAGCAAGTGCATGAAGGGCGAAGAGCCTCTCATGCTATGCCCAATTCTCCGGTACTTACGGGCACGGCTGTTGTTCGGGGGCGTTATCTTCACATTCAGGTCGATGCTGAGCCACCTACCTCTCCCTTTCCTCTTCGGCTCAGCATCATGGGCTTGTGTGAGGACCCCATGGGGCACTTTTCACCCGAGCAAAATCTGGTACCCTGTACACTCCAGACTATCTCGCTACTGCGGTATTTAGTTGCCTTAGAAGCCTATCTGGTGCGGTGCACGCCGGAAGAAGCGCGGAGTCTTAAGACAGATCCTGCTGTTTATCGCAGCAACCAACTCGGCATTCGCGCTGTCAAGCCCGAGGAAGAACAATGCCTGTACCTGTACTACATGCTTCAGCGCCGCAACTTCAGGGTTAAAGAGCTGGATGTTTTTCATTTAAGCGACCTTCAATATCGCGGCGACCCGGTGAACGATTACATTCACGGCCTGGCCGGCACATACCGGATATGGAATCTGGGCCTCAAACGTGGTGTTGTCGTGCAGAGTAAACTGGTCATCAGCCAGGAGGTACCCTTCAAAACGCTGTATTATCCGTATATTTCAAACGAGGTCAGGGGTGCTCAGGAGGCGAGAGAGCAGGTAGTCGTCATCAACATCAGCAACCCTGTTCATCTGATTAATTATCTAATCTTTACTGCCTACGTCAGACACAGACTCAGCTTAGTCAGCACGGCTATCTTCAGTATGCAAGAAATGAGTACTCGCGGTTGGGCAGAAGGCGTCTTTGCCTCGAGAGGCTACGACGAGAAGGGCGTTATCGGTGGCTATGCAGTCATGTGTAAGGTAAAGGAGGGAGAAGAATGCGAACCGCGAAAGATGGAGCGCGAAGAGGCAGAGCAATATGCGGCCTCACTGGGCATTACCGACATGTACAATGGCCTACGGCAGCTGTGGAAGCACAAGCTGTGGAAGCCTAAAACCAATACTCGGTTAGGATGCTATGGTGTACTTCGCCGTTCGGATGGTGCCATTTTGATGGTGAGCAGAATAGATGGGCCGTTTCAGAGCACTTTTGACTTACCTGGGGGTTTAATAGAATTTGGTGAAACGCCAGAGCAAGCCGTTTATCGGTTGTTTGAATATGAGACGGGCTATTCCGTTAAGAATGTACGGCTACTGTGCAATCTCTCTCATCACCTTCCTGAATGGCTTCGCAAGGATGGGGTGAAAGAACGCACACACTCTATTGCCTTGATTTACGAGGTTCAAACGGACTCTCCACTGGAAGAGCCTCTTTATCCTTACCTCGCCTGGATTCGTCCCAATAATCCCACCGCTCCGCTCTCCCCCTTCGCTGCCCGCCTCCTCAACGGAGCCTGAACATCAGCTTCGCGCCTCTCCTCAGCGCACAGCCTTCCATTCCTCTACATACGAGCGGCGCAGGAACAGCAGCGACAGGGCCTCGCGCAAGTAGATCAGGTTGAGCCGCAGGTAGCCGTACTCTCGGAAGCGGCGCGGCGAGTGGTGGACGCACAGGCGGCGCAGGTAAGCAATACGCCCTTCGTGGTGAAGGCGGTAGAACAGGTTGCAGTCTTCGCCGGCGACGATGCGCTCGTTGTAGCCACCGATACGCTCAAAGACGGAGCGGCGTACGAACTGGCATTCGCCCTTAGCCAGATAGATGCCCAGATAGAAAGAGACATGGATAACCTGGTTCATGATTTCGTGGTAGAGGCGGTCTATCCACCGGGCTTCGTTCGGGTAAACGCGAATGGGCACGGTAGCAGCAACCACTTCGGGCCGTTGCTCGAAGGTTTGGATAAGCGTATGAAAGAAATACTCGGGGTCCGGAATGTGCACATCGGCGTCGGTATGGAAGAGAAACTCCCCTTGCGCCAAAACTGCGCCGGCGTTGCGGCCGATAGCAATATTTTGCTTGCCCTGGGCCTGCACGAATCGGAGCCGCCCGGGCGGCCATTGGGCCTGCATTTGCCGGATGATAGCGAAGGTATCGTCGGTACTGCCCCCGTCAGAAACGATGACTTCCAGACCTAATTTTTCTAAATAGGGTTCATATTGCGCCAAAGTTGGGCCAATATAGTGCCCTTCGTTCTTAGTCGGAATAACGACGCTTATCCGAATGGATGAGGCCATACAGCAGGGATGGGTGTTGAAACGGCGGACAAAAGTACGGCGATAGCGTCAAAAAGCCATCGGCACGACGCCCTTCCTGTGAAAGACGCCGTGCCGATGCAGTCAGGCTCGCGGTTCGTGGGAACGACTATTGGAGGACGACCGATTTTTCGGCCATCATCTTGCGGATATTGATGAGGGCGTAGCGCATACGGCCCAGAGCAGTGTTAATGCTCACGCGCGTCAGAGCGGCAATTTCCTTAAAGCTCATGTCGGCGTAGTGGCGCAGGATGACGACCTCGCGCTGCTCGGGCGGTAGGGCGTCCACCAATTGCCGCACGCGATGATGCATTTCGCTGCGAATCATGGTATCGTCGGGGCCGTCGTCGTGGACGCGCAGGATGTCGAAGATATCGAAGTCTTCAGACTTACCCACGTGCGCGCGGCGCTTATTGCGCCGGTGGTAGTCCACACACAAATTATAAGCGATGCGCATGGCCCACTGCACGAACTTTCCTTCGTGGTTGTAGCGCCCTCGGCGCAGAGTGTCTATAATCTTGATAAAGACCTCCTGAAAGATATCTTCTGCCAGGGCCCGATCCTTAACAAAAAGATAAATAGAGGTGTAGATTTTCGCCTTATAGCGGTGGAGCAACACCTCAAAGGCGGCTTCGTCGCCGTCCATGTAGCGGGCGATGAGTTCCTGGTCATTGACCAAAGCAGATACAGCTTGCATACGCTAAACTTGTTGTTTTACAGTCTAATAGCGTTCGGTGTGATGTACAAGCTATATCCGATAGGCCAAAAATGTTGGGTGATTTGATTTGTTTTTCTGGGCCAAAAGTAAGAGCTGTTTTCAAAGCCCCCAAAAAATTTTTTACTTTTAACATTTTTTAACGGTACGGCCCTCTTTACCCGAAACTGTCGCCTTCAAAAGGATTAGTCTTAGAAAGTCAACTTTGCCCTATCCTGAGTTTATCTTGTCGCCACGAATACACGAATGATAGGCCCAAAGACGACACCTCTTGGCCAGAGATACCGCCTCAAATTCACGCATTCGTAGCACCCCGAAACTCATAAAGGAGGAGTGGACAGGTGAATGCGGCACGCTGGGAGCGCATTGATAGCAAGCTGGAAAAGGCCACGTCCTTACAGATGGCGATTGTTCTGCTTCTTCACCCCGGCTTTACCCGCATACGGTTGAAGCGTTTTATTTTTGCCTTGCCTTTTTTCATGGACATAGCCATACTTTTCCTTCTTATTGGTCTGCACGGATTTTGGGTCTTGGGCAAAGCCGCTCTGGGTGCGGGAAGCCGTGCTTTGGTTTCTCGAGGGCCGTCTGCCACTTCTTCGGCTTCGTCATCGGGCAATTTCTACGAGAATCCCGATGTAGTGGAGGATGTGCTTCAGGTGGCGATACTGATACTGACGCTGGTGGAGGGTGCTTACGCGGGCTGGCGGTTGGGCGATAGTCTGACGCCGTGGGTTTCCGCTGTTGAGGCGCTGGCGCCCTACGCAGAGGGCATATCGGTGGTAGTGGTGTTCACCGTTGTGGCGTGCGTCGTCTTGTTGCTGGGCGAGTGGGTGCCGAGGTATGTGGCAGCCCAATATCCGAAAGGGGCTGCCGCGGCGGCGCGTCCGTTTGCTTTTCTGCCGTTGCGCGTGTTTTATCCGTGGTATGCAGTGCTGCAACGCTCGACGAGAGGGCTGCTGGGTTTTTTTATTCAACAACCGGTAGTGGAGCCGCACGTTTCGGAAGAAGAGATTAAGAACTTAGTACTCAAAGCCAATCGGCAAGGCGTACTGGAGGAGAAAGAAAGCGAATTCATCCAAAACATCCTGCGCTTTGCCGACCGCGACGCCTACGCCATCATGACCCACCGCAATGAACTGGAATGGCTCGACGTGCAGGCGCCTCCCGAGGAAAACGACCGCATCATTCGCGAAAGCGGCTACACCAAGTTCCTGCTGTGCGACGGCGCCATTGAAAACATTCTGGGCGTGGTCAAATTGCGCGATTACATTGACAATGTGAATAAGCCGGGCTTCGACCTGCGCCAGATAGCCACACCACCGCTGTACATCCCGGAAACGATGAATGCTCTGAAAATCCTGGAGCGCTTCCGCAACGAGCGCAATTATTTCGCTGTCGTAGTGGACGAATACGGCTCCATACAGGGCATCATCACACTGCACGACCTGACTGAGAGCATTTTCGGCAACCTGCCGGATATGGACGATGTGGAGGAGCCATCTATTGTCGTGCGCGAAGACGGCAGCTGGCTCGTAGAAGGCAGCATCCTGGTGGATGAACTGAGGGAAATCGTACCCATCGCTGAATTTGAAGACCCCGACACCGACTATGCCACACTGGCCGGCTATATCCTACACAAGATGGGGGAAATACCGCGCGCCGGCGACCACTTCACCGCCGAAGGCTTCCGCTTCGAAGTGGTGGACATGGACAAAAGCAAAATTGACAAAGTGCTGATCTCAAAAACAGAAGCAAGCGTGGAGGAAACGTAGCCGCCTATTAGCGAAGCCCAATGATGGCCATCATACGCCCGGTGCGCCCCCCTGAAAGACGGTGCGAAAAATAATCGTCATGATGCAGCACGGTGGAATACGGTGAAACCTCTATTTGCTCATCTAATAGACCGCAATCGCGCAACTGTTGGGTAATAGCGCCTTTTAGGTCCACAAAGTGGCGGCCCCTGGTGGCGTCAAAGCGCACAAACGCGTTGTCGAATTGAGCCGCTACCTCGGGGCCAACTTCAAAGGAACACTCGTCAATGCACGTACCTACATAGGCCAGACAATCCCCACTGCGCGTGCCAAACCACTCCGCCATGGCTTGCAGGGTTTTAGGCACAATGCCCGCTACTGCCCCACGCCAGCCGGCGTGTATGGCCGCCACGGCTTTTTGCCGCATATCGTACACCAACACGGGCGCACAATCGGCTACCGAAACGGCCAGCACAACGCCGGGACGCTGCGTAACCAGCGCATCGTAGCCCGAAAAGCCCCCTGCCGCCTCTACTCGCCTCACCTCCACGCCATGTATCTGGTAGCTCCAGGCCAATTGCTCTGGGCGGAAGCCAGCGGCGGCCCCAAAGCGGCGGCGGTTTTCTTCCACATTTTCGGGCGCGTCGTCGGTGCGCTTACCCAGATTAAGCGAAGCATACGGCGCTGGGCTGACGCCACCGTGGCGCGTGCTTTCCGCAACGACCAATTCAGGGCGCTCCAACAGCGCTGGCGTGCGAAACATGGGTAGATTTTGGGAAGACATAGGTTCTTTTTTTAAACTGCAAATGGATTTTACCACAAAGACGCAAAGCGGTTTCTTAGCCACCAAGGCATGAATTTAAGGCGACATCTCCCACCAGGAGGTATCGTCTGTGGGCTTTTTGGGGCTGCAAATGCACGAAGGTTTTTTGCTGCAAAAGTACACAGGGCTGCAACGCGAAGATGCTTTGCCCCTGCGTGGGCTAGCGTCTGGTCTGGCGCCGTACAGTTTTAGGTGCGGCTGCAGATGCCGAAGACGGTTAAATATATGGGCCAGCATATTTCTTCTGGTATTTATGACAAAAAAGCGCCGCCCCCGGCAAACCCAGGAGCGACGCAGGGTATGAGAAGTCGTAATCTCCGCGTTTTGCAACGCATTTCTAAAACATCCAAAAACGCAGCCCCCTACTCCACCAGCACCACCCGCCGCGACAGCACGCCCCGCGCCGTACGCACGCTCACCACGTACAGACCCGGCGCTGCACCCGCCTCGCGAAGGCTCACCTGCTCCCTCCACGCCTCCACAGACGCCAAACGACGCTCCCACACCAACTGGCCCAACTCGTTGAATACCGAAACCACCGCCCACTCGCCCGAATAGCCTGCAAGATCGAGCCACAGCCGGTCGGTCGTCGGGTTCGGGTACACATGCAGCACTGCCAGCGGCTCGTCATCCGTACTCAGGCGGGTACGCTCCTCACCCGCACCCGGCCCGAAAGGCACTGCCAGCACCGTAATCACCTGCGTAGCCGTAGCCGAGTTGCCGCAAAGGTCGTCCGCCCGCCACGTGCGCGTGATGGTGTAATCGGTCGCACAACCGCTGCCCGAAGGCGTGTTGCCCAAAAACGTGATGTGCGCCGTGCTGCACCCGTCCGTCGCCGTCGGATTCACCAACGGCGGCAGCGGGTCGGTGCAATTGATCGTTATCGGACCCGGCACACTCGTAAACACCGGCGGCGTATTGTCCACCACCTGGATGATCTGCGTTACCGCCGTCGTGTTGCCGCAGGCGTCCGTCGCCCGCCACGTGCGGCGCAACTGATACGTGCCCGGGCACGTGGTGTTCGCCGTCGTCTGACCTAAGTACGCTACCGTCGCCGGCCCGCAGGCATCCGTCGCCGTAGGCGTGCCCACCGGCGGCGGCGCATCCGAGCAATGAATCGTTACGTCGGCCGGAACGCTGGTGAAGTACGGCTTGCCACCTTGCCGACCGTCAATCTTTAAATTCTCCTCAAAACTGCCCTTCCCGCTGCAAAATACTCCCGCTGACTACCTTTGCCGCCATTCTGTTCACGTCGTCCGACGACTACACTCACACCATCACACGATGAAGAACACACCACTTACCGAGCGCCACATCGCTTTGGGGGCCAAAATGGCCGAATTTGCCGGCTACAACATGCCCATATCTTACACAACCATCACCGACGAGCACCACGCTGTGCGCAACAATGCCGGCGTGTTCGACGTCAGCCACATGGGCGAATTCATCGTCCGTGGTAAAGACGCCTTGCGCCTCCTGCAGAGCGTAACCGTCAACGACGTCAGCCGCCTCAAACCCGGCGATGTGCAGTACTCGTGTTTGCCCAACAAAAAAGGTGGCATCGTGGACGACCTGCTCGTTTATCGGCTCGACGACGTACCCGAAATGACTGAGGAAGGCGTGCAGACGTTCATGCTCGTGGTGAACGCCTCCAACGAAAAAAAGGACTGGCGCTGGCTCAAGCGCATGGCCAAGGGCTTCGATGTGCAGCTGAAAAACATCTCTGACCGCACTGGTCTCATCGCCGTGCAGGGGCCGAAGGCTGCCGAAATCCTGCAAAAACTGACCGACATTGACTTGGCCGGCATGAAGTACTACACCTTCAAACGCGGGCGCTTTGCCGGCTGCAAAAACGTCATCGTATCGGCTACCGGCTACACCGGCGCCGGCGGTTTCGAGATTTATGCCCGCAACCGCGACATCGTCAAAATATGGGACAAGGTGATGGCCCACGGCGCCAAATGGGGCATTAAGCCCGCCGGCTTAGGTGCTCGCGACACCCTCCGTTTAGAGAAAGGCTACTGCTTGTACGGCAACGACATTGACGATAAAACCAGCCCCCTCGAGGCCGGCTTAGGCTGGATCACCAAATTGGGCAAAGCCGAAGACTTCCCCTCCAAAGCCCGTTTTATCGAGCAAAAAGAAAAAGGCGTCAAACGCAGATTAGTTGGTTTCGTCGTCGAAGACCGCCGCGTGCCGCGCCACGGCTATGAAATTGAAAGCCGCCGCGGCGCCAAAATTGGCGTCGTTACGTCGGGCACCCATTCGCCCACCCTCGACCGGCCTATCGGCATGGGCTATGTGAAGGCTAAGTACGCCGAACCCGGCACGCGCATCCGTATCGTTGCCGGCAGCAAAAAGCTGGAAGCAACGGTGGTCAAACTCCCGTTCGTGTAAGTGATTGCCAATGAGGGTACCCACAGGCAGCAGGAATTGGGTGCCCCAAACGGCTGCGTCATTAACGGAAGCCGATATAGTCCGCCGGATTGACCGGGCGGCCCCGGTACCACAGTTCAAAGTGCAGGTGTGGCCCGGAGGACTCGATGCCGGAGTTTCCGATGAGCGCAATGGCTTCGCCCGCTTTAACGGGCGTGCCGGCCTTTTTGAGTAGCACCGAGTTATGCTTGTATAGCGTAACGATGTTGTGCGGGTGCTGGATGGCGATGCTGTAACCCGTTTCCACGGTATAGCCAGCCAGAATGACCACGCCGTCGGCGGCTGCTTTTATGGCCGTATTGCGGGGGGCGGCCACATCAATGCCGAAGTGGTTTTTGAGCGGGTCGAAGCGCGCTGTGATTTCGCCCGAAACGGGCGGGATGAACTGCAGCCGTTCGATGGGCTGGTCGCTACCCAACGACACCGGCAGCCCGGAGGGCTTCGAGAGGCTTTCCGCCTCTTCCTCCGCCGCTGTGGGGTTGCTGGCTAAGGCTGTTTCGCCCAGCCGCCCGGCAAAGTCAGCAGGCGAGGAGGGCGCTGTCGAACGGGTGGTATCCATCCGGCTTTTAGCTTTAACGGCCTCTTCAGTAAAGTCGGCCAGGTCGCCGGTCAGGATTTTGCGCAGGTTTTCGTTGTACAGGCGCTGGGCGTTTACCTCCTTTTCCAGTGCAGCGGCCTTTTGGGTCAGTGCTGCAATCTCGCTGTCGCGCTGAAAATCGCCGTAGCCCGGGATGTAGCGCTTCAGCGGCGTGTAAACGATGAGCAGCGTAACCACAATAGCTGTGCCCACAATGAGCGAACTGAGGAAAATGTACACACTCAACGGCGAGAGCTTCAATGAGGAGACCTCCTCGAACGTCTCATCGTTGACGACAACCAAGCGATACTGATCGCGCAACCGATCCAACCAGCTGCGCGGCTCGCCACCCTCTCCGCTTCGGCGAAAGGACAGCAAAAAGTTTCTGGCCGCAACGAGGTATTTTTGCATGCGTTTTCTGCACCCAACGGCTGTCTCAAAGCCGCTGCTGCGGCAAAGTTCGGGCAAAAAACGCGTCCGGAAGCGAAAAAATACCTCGGCCCGCTCCCCGAGGGCAGGCAACCTGGCCCACCCCAACAGCGCCACTAAGCATCTGCATCGGGTTCTCTGACTAACACCAAACCTGCTTGATATGACAAAGTTCCGGCTTCTGCTCCTCGGCGTGCTGGCCACTGTGCTCGCCCTCGGCTGCGTAACCACCAAAAAGAAAAACGCCGACGCAGGGTGGCTCAAAAAGAACTACCACAACCTCACCTCCAAGTACAACTATTGGTTCAACGCCGACGAACTGCTGCGCCTGACCATAGCCGACCTGTCGGCCCAGCATAAAGATAACTACAACCAGCTGCTCGAACTCTACCCTTACGCCGCCGTCAACCCCAGCGGAGCTTTGGGCAATTTAGACAACGTCATCAAGAAATCGGCTACTGCCATCGTCCTGCACCGCGTGAGCGACTTCGTGGACGACTGCTACACCATGATGGGCCAGGCCCAATACCTCAAACGCGACTACGAAACAGCCGAGGCCACCTTCCGCTACATCCGCGAGAACTACAACCCCAACACCAAATCCAAGCTCAAAAGCGGAAGCAAGAAGAAAAAAGACGTCAAGAAGAAGAAAAACAAAAAATCGCCCAAGAAGAAAAAGAAGAAGGGCAAAGGCTCGAGCAAGAAAAAGTCCGACAAAGACAAGAAAGACCCTAAGAAGCAACAGGAGGGCGCCTCGCCCAGCAAGCCCGCTGCTGTCGGCGGCGCCAAAGCCAAAAAAGACGACCCGCTGCTTCCGCAAGAGAACCCGTACGAAAAGTTCATGCAGCGTACGGTGGCCTATCCGCTGGCCATGATCTGGTACGGACGTACGCTGACGGAGCGCCAGAAGTACGAAGAAGCCGATTTCCTGTACCGCAGCTTAGAGCAAGACCCCTACTTCCCCTCCGAGCTGCGTAAAGACCTCTACACCGCACAGGCCTATCTGGCCATCAAACAGAAGCGCTATGAACAGGCCATCCCGCCTCTGGAACGCGCCGTGCAAAGCGCCCCGCGCAAACGCGAGCGCGCCCGATTGGCCTACATCCTCTCGCAACTATACGAACAAGCCAACCAGCCCGACAAGGCATACAACGCGCTGGATATCGCACTCGTCAGCAACCCCACGTACGAAATGGAGTTCAACGCCCGTCTGCGCCAGGTACAGGCCGGCTATGCCTACAAGCGCTTCAGCGCCAGCGAAGCCCTCAAGCAACTGGAACGCATGACGCGCGACGAGAAAAACGCAGAGTACAAAGACCAGATCTACTTCGCCATGGCCGGCATTCACCTGCGCGAAAAACAGCGCGACGAAGGCATCGCCATGCTAAAGCAATCGCTGGCCAACGCCACCTCGAACACTTACCTCCGCAGCGAAGCCTACCTGATGCTGGCCGACCTCTATTTCGAGGGCGAAGACTACGTTTTTGCCAAAAAATACTACGACAGCACGCTCACTGTGCTGCCTGCCACCGATCCGCGCTTCGCACGCGCCCAGCGCTATGCCGACAACCTGACGGAAATCGCCCGCCTCATCACGCGCATTACCGAAAACGACAGCATCCTGCGCCTGTACCAGATGTCGCCCGACGAGCGCATCGCTTTTGCTAAGCGCATCCAAAAACAGCGCGAAGAAGAAGCCCAGCAAGCTGCTGCCAGCGCTCAAAACCCGCCCTCCGCCTCGGCCCCGCCTGTGGCGCCCATTGCCGGCCAGCGTTCGTCGTTCTATTTCTACAACGAGGCTTTCGTCAAAAAAGGCAAAAAGGACTTCACCAAAGTCTGGGGCAACCGCAAACTGGAAGATAACTGGCGGCGCAGCAACCGCCCCCAATCTTTCGCCGCTGCCGATGGGGCAGGGCCTGGCGGAGCCGATACGCTCGCCGCCACTACTGGCGAAGACATCAATGAAATCCTCAAGGGAATACCGCAAAGCGAAGAAGAGCTGGCCGTCATCCACGCATCCACGTACGAGGCCATGTTCAACCTCGGTGTGCTTTACCGCGAGAAGCTGGCGCACAACCAGCGCTGCGCCAGCACCCTGGAGGACATGCAACGCCGATACCCCGACGCCACCAAACACCAGATAGAAACCTGGTACTACTGCTACTTAGCCTTCACCGACTTGGGCAACCGCGAGCGCGCCAAATACTACTACGACCTGCTCGCTTCCAAACATCCTAACAGCCCCTACACGCGCGTACTGACCGACCCGGAGTTCATCAACAGCGCCCGCGAACGCGAACGCGAAGCCTCGCGCTACTACGACCAGACCTACGAACTCTTCAAACAGGGCGACTACCAGACCGCCTTCGAGCGCTGCCAGAAAGCACCCGAACGCTACGGAACCACCCACCCGCTCATCCCCAAATTCGCCCTGCTCAGCGCCATGTGCACCGGCAACCTCCAGGGGCAGGCCGCCTACTGCGGCGCCCTCAAAGAAGTCGTTGCCCGACACCCCGAAAGCCCCGAAGCTACCCGCGCCAAGGAAATCATGCGCGTCGTCTCCTGCGACGGGCACGAAGTGGCCACCAACCCATCTACACCCAACCCAGGCCCTATTGACGACGCCTTCACCTTAGACGACGACAAACTGCACTACTTCCTCATCGTCCTCAACGGCAACGACCTCCCCCTCGACGACATCAAAATCGCCGTCTCCGATTACAACCGCGAATACCACCGCCTCGAGCAACTCCGCCTGTCCAACATCTTCCTCGGTACCGACATCAACATGCCTATCCTCGTCATCCGCAAATTCGACAACAAGGAACAGGCCATGCGCTACTACCACGAGGTCAAGGACAAAAAAGAGTTCTTGGGCGAAACGGCGAAGAAAACCTACACCAAAGAGTTCTTCCCCATCACCCAGGAGAACTACCGCCGTGTGCTGAAAAACAAGACGCTGGACGGCTATCGCGAGTTCTTCGCCCAGCACTACCTCAAATAGCCGCAAGCGCTCAACGCTGCTTGCAAAGGCCTGACTGCCGGAAGAGCAAGGCCTCCGGAGGTTTCTATCTGACTTAAGTACAAAAAAATTGCGCCACCGATAGCCTCATTTTCAGCGGTTTATCAAAATTTTTAAGACAATTTTTCACCCTCTCTTGCAGGCGCAGGGAGGTCGTTCTAACTTTGCAGCCGCTTTTGCGGAAGCCTTCATTTTTTCACTGGATTTTTACCTTTTAACGACGATAAAAGCATGGATACGCTGAGTTACCGCACCAAGTCGGTCAGCAAAGAGGAAGCCGAGCACAAGTGGTATGTGGTGGACGCCGAAAACCAGGTGGTTGGGCGTCTGTGCAGCCGCATTGCAGCCGTATTGCGCGGCAAGAATAAGCCCTCCTACACTCCACACGCCGATACGGGCGACTATGTGATTGTGATTAACGCCGAAAAAGTGCGTTTCACGGGCAAAAAATGGGAGCAAAAGGAGTACAAAGATTTCTCCCATTGGCCCGGTGGCCAGAAACTAACGCCCGCCGAGATGATGCTGGAGAAAGACCCGCGCCGTATCATTGAGCGCGCCGTACGCGGCATGCTGCCCAAGAATAAACTGGGCCGCCAAGTGTTCAAGCGGCTGTTCGTATATGCTGGTCCGACCCACAAACACGAAGCCCAAAAGCCGGAAGTTCTCACGTTCTCGAGCAAAAATTCCTAACCACACCACCATAGTCCGACACTGATATGGATATGATAAATGCCCTCGGGCGCCGCAAAACTGCCGTAGCCCGCGTGTACCTGATGCAAGGGGAAGGCAACATCACCGTCAACGGCAAAGACTACCGCGAGTACTTCCCGCAAATTCACGTTCAGCACAATGTTGTGGACCCCTTCACCGTGGCAGGCATTGAGCCGGCCTTCGATGTCAAGGTCAATGTGCGCGGCGGGGGTTTCAAAGGCCAGGCCGAAGCCATCCGCATGGGCATCAGCCGCGCTTTGGTGAAGCTGAATGAAGAGTACAAAAAGCCGCTCAAGGAAAAGAAATTCCTCACCCGCGACAGCCGCATGGTGGAGCGCAAGAAGTACGGTCGCCCCAAAGCGCGCAAACGCTTCCAGTTCTCCAAACGCTAACCCTCAATTCAGACAGCACACATGCAGAAGCCTACCTATAAAGAGCTGCTCGAAGCCGGTTGCCACTTTGGCCACATGCGCAAAAAGTGGAACCCTAAGATGACGCCCTACATCTTCATGGAACACAAGGGCGTGCACATCATTGACCTCAACCGCACCGCCGAATGTCTGGAGCGCGCTGCCCAGGCCATGAAAATTCTGGCTAAAAACGGCAAGAAAATCCTGTTTGTAGCCACCAAGAAGCAGGCGCGCGAGATTGTGCAAAAGGCTGCCGAGAGCGTGGACATGCCCTTCGTCACGGAACGCTGGCTGGGCGGCATGATGACCAACTTCATGACCATCCGCAAGTCCATCAAAAAGATGCAGGCCATCGAACGCATGCTGGCCGATACTACGCTGACCAGCATCACCAAAAAAGAACGCCTCACCCTGGCCCGCGAACACGCCAAGCTGACCAAACAACTCGGCGGCGTGGCCAACCTCAACCGCCTGCCCTCCGCCGTCTATATCGTGGACATCCATCACGAACACATCGCCTTGGCCGAAGCCCGCAAACTGGGCATCAAAACCTTCGGCATTGTGGACACCAACTCCGATCCCACGCTGGTGGATTACCCCATCCCCAGCAACGACGACGCCTCTAAGGCCATCGCTTTCATCACCAACTACCTCACGGAAGCCATTCGCGAAGGCCTTCAGGAGCGCCAGACCAACCAAACCTACGAAAGCGAAGGGGCCGCCGCAGAGGCATAAACCGGCTGCATCCAAACGCACAGGCCAGCCTGCGCCGCCCTACGCTCCCCATGCCAACGCATATCACCAGCCATATAAACTCAGCACAATGTCCGAAGTAAAAGTTTCTACCGCCGACATCCAGAAGCTCCGCGAAATGACCGGCGCCGGCATGATGGATTGCAAAAAAGCCCTCACCGAAGCCAACGGAGATTTCCAGGAAGCCATAGACATCCTGCGCAAAAAAGGCATCGCCAAGGCCGCCAAACGCGAAGACCGCGAAGCCCGCGAAGGCGTCGTTATTGCCCTGACGAATCCTGAGCAGACACGCGGCATCATTATTTCGTTGCAATGCGAAACAGACTTCGTAGCGCGCAACGAGGGCTACATCAACATCGCCCGTAAAATGGCCGAAATCGCTCTGGAGAAATTCCCGAACACTCTGAGCGAACTGCTCGACCTGCCCTACGAAGACGGCGTCAGCATCCGCGAAAAAGTGGGCGAACAGAATGGCGTTATCGGCGAAAAAATCGAACTCGGCCGCTACGAGCGCCTCGAAGGTGCCTGCGTGGTTACCTACAACCACTCCAACAACAAACGCTCCGTCATTTTGGCCCTCAACAAGCCCGGCTTCGACGAGGCCGGTCGCAACTTAGCCATGCAGGTAGCTGCCCTCAGCCCGGTGTCCGTCAGTAAGGACGACGTCGCTCCGGAAATTATTCAAAAAGAAATCGAAATCGGCAAAGAACTGGCCCGCAACGAAGGCAAACCCGAAGCCATGCTCGAGAAAATCGCCCTGGGCCGCCTCAACAAGTTCTTCCAGGAAAATACCTTGCTGGGTCAGACCTATGTGAAAGACCAGAGCCAATCCGTAGAGCAGTACCTGAAGAGCTTAGACAAAGACCTGACTGTTACGGGCTTCAAACTCGTCGCCCTGTAATAATAGCAACGACGCGCCGAATAGGCGCTTCAAAGCGCCTCTGCACCGGGCCGGCCTTCGAGCCGCCATTACGCAGAGGCGCTTTTCTTTTAAGCGCACAAAAAGCCAGCGCCGCGCTCGAAATACCGGCCAGCCGTGAACCGTTGAAAGCCCTTGCGTATTTTTGGGCTATCCAACGCAACAGGACTATGAAAAGCAACCTGCTTACGCCGACGCTTTCTCTGGTATGGCTCTTATTCAACACCCTCAGCAGCACTGCTCTGGCCCAAACCCCCGCCCAAAACCGGCGCATCTTCATTTCGGAAGCCCTCCCTCTGCGCAACGACTACGGCTACGAAATCATCGGGCGCATGCGCGACCGCATCTTGCTGTTTCGCGACAAGGCCGAAGACTTTGAAATCCAGGCCTTCGACAACAACATGCGCCCCATCTGGAACCGCGTCCTCGACGATATCGAAAAAAGCGGCGTCCAGATATTAGCCGTTATTGGCGGCCCTGAAACCTTCTCCGTCGTATTCAAGCAGCGCCGACGCGGCACCGTGCACCTGCGCGTACACAAGTACGATGCTGGCGCTACCCGCGTGGACAGCATCACCCTGAAAACCTACGGCGAGCGCGTATTTGCCACCCCTGAGCTCGACCTCTTCCGCAGCGAAAACCGCAACTGCATCGTCGTGGCCAACATGGCCGAACGCGGACGCATGGAAACTACCTGCTTCCGCTTGGACCGCCTCGAAGTCCTCTGGGATAAACTCCTGCTCTTAGACGACGTCTATCACGATACCAATATTCGGGGCATGGAAGTGAGCAATGCCGGCGACTTCTTCATGATCACCGAATGGAACAACCGCCGTAGCCGCTTGGGCAACCACGAGTACCAGGTATTGCACGTAAACACCGACACCAACCGCATCATCCGCGTGCCACTGCCCGACTTCCTGACCGTGGATGTCAAATTTACCTTCGACAACCTCCACCAAACCCTCGTCGGCGGCGGCCTGTACGCCGAACGCAACCGCGACCGCGCCAATGGCGTGTTCTACACGCGAATCCCCGTGCGTGGCGAACCCGCCGTGCGCTACGAGTCCTTTTCCGACCGCGTCATCTCGGCCTTGCGCAAAAAAGACGTCGCTGACGACACCCGAGGCATCCCTTACGCCACCGTCAAACAAATCATCCTCCGACAAGACGGAGGCGCCCTCCTCGTGGCCGAACTCTTCCACGAAATTCAGCGCGGCACCCTCGCCGGACGCGGCATCTGGCGCGACGGCATGCGCTTAGTCATGGACTATTACTACGACGACCTGCTCCTCATCACCCTCAACCCCGACGGCTCAGCACACTGGATGACCGTCCTGCACAAAAAACAGTACTCACAAGACGACGACGCCATCTTCTCCTCCTTCTGCTTGCTGCGCGCCCCCGACCGCATCCACTTCCTGTTCAACGACGAAGTCAAATACGAAAACACCTGCAGCGAATACATCGTAAGCCCTTTGGGCGAATTTGACCGCAACAGCCTGCTAAACACCTACGGCCAAAACCTGCGCCTGCGCTTCCGCGACGCCCTACAACTCAACGCCAACGAATGCGTCGTGCCCTCCGAATTCCGAAACAAACTCCGATTGGTGCTGATTAAATTCTAAAAGCACGCCGCTCTTGAAAAGCAAAACGGCACCTCGTCTTCGATGCAAACCGCGCACCGCTGACCACGCGCTGATTTCTCTCCATAGAGCAGCCCACCTCGCAGCACACGCCTCGCAGCTGCGGCAAAAACCTGAAATTTTCCGGAACAACTCACCAGGTTTTGGTCTCTTTGCAAGGGCGGTTACCGCACACTAATTTTCTTTTTTACACATGACCGACGTTAACACCTTAGGCGAATTTGGCCTCATCGAACGCCTTACCCAACCCTTCCAGCTGCGCCAGCGCTCCTCGCTCAAAGGCGTGGGTGACGATGCCGCCGTCATTGACAACGGCGCTCATTGCACGCTTGTGAGCACCGACATGCTCGTGGAAGGCATCCACTTCGACCTGGCCTACACACCGCTCAAACATCTGGGCTACAAGGCCATCGTGGTCAACCTCTCCGACATCTACGCCATGAACGCCCACCCCAAACAGGTGCTGGTGTCCATCGCTATCTCCAGCAAGTACAGCGTGGAGGCGCTCGAAGAACTCTACGCCGGCATTAAAGCCGCCTGCGACAGGTACAACGTGGACCTCGTCGGCGGCGATACCACCTCCTCGCCCCGAGGGATGACCATCAGCGTAACGGCCATTGGCGAAGGCAAAAAGGAACGCATCACTTACCGCAACGGCGCCCAACCCGGCGACCTCATCTGCATCACCGGCGACCTGGGGGCAGCCTACTTAGGCCTGCAAATCCTGGAACGCGAAAAACGCATCTGGCAGGAAAACCCCGACGTCCAGCCCGACCTCGAAGGCCAGGCCTACCTCATCGGCCGCCAGCTGAAGCCCGAAGCCCGGCGCGATATGATCGAAGCCTTTGAAAAAAACAACCTGATCCCTACCGCCATGATTGACATCTCTGACGGATTGGCCTCCGAAATTTTTCACCTCTGCAAACAAAGCGGCACCGGCGCTCTCATTGAAGAAAGCGGCGTGCCCATACACCCCGAAGCCCAACTCATGGCCATCAAATTCCGCCTCGACCCCATCACGTGCGCCCTCAGCGGAGGCGAAGATTACGAACTGCTCTTTACCATCCGACCAAAAGACGCCGATAAAGTTCGCTTTTTGCCCGACATTTACATCGCCGGAGAAATGCTCCCACCCGACGCCGGCATCAAACTCAGCACCAAAGGTGGCAAACTGCACGACCTCAAAGCGCAAGGGTGGCGGCATTTTTAAATTTTAGCCACGAATGCACGAATGTTTTTTTACCACCAAGACACGAAGGTTCTCGGGCCACGACGCATTTGAGGCGACAGCTCCCACCCGGAGGTGTCGTCTCCAAATCCGAGGCGACATCTCCTACCCGGAGGTGTCATCTCTGGGTTTTTTACGTTTTTTCCTTTTTCCATCTTTTACGCTCCACGCTTGACGCTCCTGCTTGCTATGAAACACGCGCTCCTCTGCTGCATTTTGGGTCTTTTGGGCTGGGCTGCTTCGGCAAACGCCCAATCGTGCCAGTACCGCCTGGATATGTTTGACCTTTATGGCGACGGCTGGAACAACGGTATTTTGGTGGTGAGTAATGGTGGCCAGGTGCAGTCCTTTTCGCTGTCGGGCACCATCGGCAACGGCTACGACAGCACCGTTTACATCACCATTCAGGCAGGGTTGCCCATTGTATTGGCCTGGTCGGCGGGCTTTTTCGACGACGAGATTTCCTTTGTGCTCTACGACAACGACGGCGAGGTGGTGTTTTCCGCCTCCGATCCCAAGCCGGGCATTCTCCTGTTTCTGCCCTCAGCGCGCTGTTACACCTGCCTGCGTCCACTCGACTTCCGCACCGAAAACGTGTGGGACAACCGCGCCCGCTTAGCCTGGACACCGCCTTCGGGCGGCACCCCAACGGCAGACTGGCAGGTCATCTACGGCCCGGCAGGCTTCGACCCCAACAGCGGCAGCGGACAAACCCTGACCACACCCCTGCCGCGCATGACCATCAGCGGCCTACAACCCTATACCGAATACGACGCTTATGTGCGCCAGCGCTGCGCCGACGACTCGCTCAGTCGCCTCAGAGGCCCGTTGCGCTTCCGAACCTACCGCACCAACGACGTGGGCATCAGCGCTATCCTGACGCCCCAAAGCGGCTGCGCGCTGGGCATAGAAACCGTTACCATCGCCCTACGCAACTACGGCGCCGCCCCACAAACCCTCCTGCCGTTCAACTTCAGCGTCAACGGCATACCCGCAGGCGTACCGCAACCCCAGGACGGCTTCTACACCGGCATCCTGGGCAAAGACAGCACCACCATCATCGCCTTCGAAACCACCTACGACTTCTCGCAACCGGGCGAATACCGCATCGCCGCCTGGACAGACCTCAAAGACGACGAAGACCGCTCCAACGACACCTTCCACGTGCGTATCCTCAACCGACTCACCCTGCCCTACTTCCAGGACTTTGAAGACTGGGACGGCGGCTGGACGGTCTCCAGTGAAGGCGAGGAACCGCCCACCTGGGCCTGGGGCACCCCTGCCGGCCAGGTCATTGACAAAGCCGGCAGCGGTCAAAAAGCCTGGGTAACCAACCTCACCGGCGATTACAACAACCTGGAAGTCTCTTACCTCCAATCGCCCTGCTTCGACCTCTCCAACCTGACACGCGACCCTGTGATAGAGTTCCTGCTCCACTACGACACGGAGACAGACTACGACGGCGCCTGGCTGGAACTCTCCACCGACGATGGCAACACCTGGACGCGCGTAGGCCAACTGAAGGACGATATCCACTGGTACACCTCCTTGCTGGCCCCCCTCTTCGAGAATGAAGCCTGGTCGGGCACCAGCGATGGCTGGATCGTGGCTCGTTACCCCCTGACGGGCATGGCCGGCCAGCCTCAGGTGCGCCTGCGCTTTGTTTTTCAATCCGACCTCTTCTTCAACAGCGAAGGCGTAGGCATTGACGCCGTACGCCTCTACGAACCGCAAGCACGCGACATCGCCGCACTGCGCCTCTCCAACGCCGCCGCTGCCACCACCTGCGGCGACGCAGACGACCAGGTCATCCTCGAAGTGGCCAACTTTGGTTACGAACCCATCACAGCCTACCAGGCCGCTTACCTCGTGCCCAACAAGCCCGCAGTCGTGGAAAATATTAGCTCCACGCTCATCGCACCCAACAGCGTGTCTCTCGTCGTCTTTTCGCAGCCCTTCGACAGCCGCGACGCCAACTTCACCCTGCGCGCCTGGGCCAGCCTTAGCGGCGACACCCAAACCGCCAACGACTCCGCCCAAACAAACCTGCAATACGAAGCCCTGCCGCTGCCCCTACACGAAAACTTTGAAAGCGGAGCACTGCCCGCCGGCTGGACCACCGACGGCATCCTCACCACCGGGCACGGCAATGCCTCCATCGTGCTGAGCAGCAACCTGTATTCCTTCACACCCACCTTCAGCCTTATCACCGCCCGATACGGCATCATCCAGCCCGGCGACTCCTTAGCCTTCGACTACCGCATCACCGACTACGACAGCGACGGCACAGTGGGCACTGTGCTGGCACCGGGCACCTATTTCGAGGTGCTGGTCTCCGACGACTGCGGCGACTCGTACAAAACGCTGCACATCATTAACCACCAAAACCACACGCCCACCACCCTGATGCGCCGCCTGCGCTTAGACATGAGCGCTTACGCCGGCCGATCGGTCATCCTGCGCATCGAAGGCGTATGGAGCGCCGGTGACTTCTACTTCGACGTGGACAATATCCAGCTACCCGCCCTGCCCACCGTATCGGCACCCGAACGGCCCACAGAAGCCGCCGGCTGGACATTTGAGCTGTGGCCCAACCCCACCAACAGCATCGCTCACCTGCGCGGCGAAGGCCGCAGCGCTGCTGACGTGCACGTGCAGGTGCTCGACGCCATGGGCCGCCTGTGGGCCGAACGCCGCCTGCCCCGCGCCGAACGCATCGCCGAAACGCTCGACCTCCACACCGCCCCACCCGGCCTCTACTGGGTGCGCATCGCCGCCGATGGATACACCCTCACGCGCAAACTCGTCAAACACTGACACCCTCGTCACCACCATGCACCTACGCTTCCGGACAGGTCTGCTGACCACCGCCCTGCTTGCCCTGCTCAACGCCTGCACCTCTGACAACTACACGGACATCCGCGACTACTATTTTCCCACCCAGGAACTGCTGGGCGGGCAAGTGTATGCCTATGCCTCCGAAATCGGCGACACCACCGAGCGACGCTACTGGTACTATCGCACCTTCCCGCGCGACAGTGGTCTGTTCCTCGCCGGCACTCAGTACGACCACTTCTTCCAGATCAATCAAATCGTCCGCGAAAAAATAGAACCCACCGGCGCCATCGCCCGCCAGGTGCTGCTCTACGAACCCGACTCCGCCGGGCGAAAACGAATACCCACCGAAGCCGTCATCGAAGCCGACGACCTCTTCCCCTTCCGCGTGCGCGACTCGCTGGGCGTCTTCCTGTACCGCCTCAAATACCGCCCACCCTCCGACACCTCGGCCGAAATTTACCTCATCCGAAACCGACGATACCTCGGCCCAGGCCCCGACTTCGAACTGGAGGCAAGGAAATACCCCACCATCCGCTTCGCCCTGCGTGAAGCCGTAGGCCACCAGGCCGAAGGCGCCGCCGAAATCGAAGGCTCAGGCGAAGAATGGTATGCCAAAGGAGTGGGCTTGGTCTATTTCCGCAAAACCTTCGGCAATCAGGGCCAAATCCAACTGGCCTTTCGCCTGCGCGAACGCTTCCCTATGAGCGAACTGGAACGCCGCGCCGCCGAAGCCTTCGAAGCCGAGGAAAAACACGAACACTGACGCCAGGGCGGAAGACAGGACGGAACGACGGAAATAGGTTTTGGTAAGACGGGGCCTTCGCCGGAGCTGGCAGAGCACCGCTCGGCGATGAGGAAATTCTCCCAAAGTGCCCCTGTATCTGGCCGGTATGCTAATGGATTGAAGTTGTCGGTCAGAACGTTGCGAATGCCGGTATCGTAAAAATAAATTTTGTTCATTTTGGTAATCTCCTTGCGCGGATTTCGGCTAAAGCCGGACAGCCGAAAGAGGATGAAGCCCTTTTCGAGTACGTCAATGTAGTGGCCAACCGTCTCATGGCTCATGCCCAGCAATTTGCCCAGCTCGTGAAGCGACACTAATGATCCGACCTGAAGGGCCAGCAATTTGAGCAACTTGTGAATTTTATCGGAATGCTTGATGCCCGACAAATGGAGTACATCTCGACACAGGTAGGCCGACGCCAGCTCGTACAGGTGGCCAATTTTCGCCTCTCGGCCGCTCAGTTGCAGCACTTCGGGGTACATGCCGTAAAGCAGATAGCCTTCCAGTTGCCCTCTAATGTCGAAGCGAGTAAACACTTGCGCCAACTCCGCCACAGCAATGGGATAAAGCCGAAAGGTCATAGTCCTGCCCGTGAGCGGCTCCTGGATTTGATGGGCCAAATCGAAAGACGAGGATCCTGTTACGACAATCCGAAGCTCAGGAAAATGGTCGTGGAGGATCTTGAGGTTAATGCCGATGTTATCAACGTTTTGCGCCTCGTCAATAAACAGCAAGTCACTGTCGCCAATGAGCTCGCGTAGTTTGAGCAAATCCTGACTGGCGAGCGTCTCGCGGTGGCGCAAAGATCAGCATTGACTTCTAAGACTTTTCCGACGTAGCCCTTCAACACCTCACGAACCAGCGTAGTCTTGCCCACCTGACGGGGGCCATACAGGACAATAATTTTTCGGCGCTCTCCCAGGGCCTGTCGAATCGGCTCAATTCAATAAGGTTTCGCGGTATCATGGTTGCTAATTTTGCAGATGCATCCGCAAAATTCAGGCAAATTCTGCGGATGCGGTGGCGAAATTTCCGCTTTTTGCTCGAATAGCTGGGTCCGAGCGTTGCCTTGTGGTGGAAGTTGAGGAGGAACAGGGATGGCCTCGGCGCTGCGGGAATAGAGGTTCAGGGTAGTCCCCTGAAAAATAGGTTTCGGCGAGCCGGTCGCCTCGCCGGAGGCGTGCAGTAGCTTTGCCAGGGTTCATTTCATGCGCAGCACACAGGCGTCGCCCTGCCATTCGAGGGCGAGGGTGCCCTGGTGGCGTAGCCAGCGCACTAAGGGCGGGCCGAGCAGTTCGGCGCGCCAGCCTTCGAGGAGGGTGGCATCGAAGCCGTCGCCATTTTTGAGGCGGTTGAAGTCGCCACGGGGCAGCAAGAGGGCTGGGCTAATTTCGTGCTCTAAGCACTGGTATCGGACGAAGTGGTAGAGCAGTTCCATGGTCCATTCGCGTTCGGGGTCGTCGGGGGCGGGGGTGGGCAGGCCTTCCAGGAGTTTTTTTTCTTCGTCGGTGGGTGGTGTTTTCCAAAGGGTTTCCCATTCGTTCAGGTGTCGGCGCCAGATGCCTTCGTGTAGGACGCGGTTGGCTTTGAAGGCGTTTTGGCCGCCCTTGATGGCTTTGACGACGCTGCTGATGTGGCGGTTTTGGAGGATGCTTTCTTTGGTTACGTTAAGTTGTTGGGCTTTTTCGCGCCGCCAGCGGTGGAGGCGGAGGTAGAAGATTTTTTCTTTAAAATCCAGTTGATGGATGTAGTCGTTGTTGATGGCTTCCTTGTAGGGGTCGGTGAGGTAGTATTCGGGTTGTTCCCATTTGCGGCTCTCTTCGCGCGCCCAAGCTTCGCGGCGCAGCAGGCGCAGTTTGTGGGTGAGTTTGTGGTGGAGGGCGGGCAAGTATTTAACGTCTTCCACGGCGTATTCGAGCGCTTTAGCATCGAGCGGACGGGCTTCCCAGTTGGTTACGGTGTGGCTTTTGGACAGGAAGACGCGCAGTTCACGCTCGACGATTTTGGCGAAAGCGGCCGGGTAGTTGTAGCCCACGAAGCCGGCGGCTATCTGAGTATCGAAGGTGTTGGATGGCACAACACCGTAGAGCGTATTGAGCAGCCGGTAGTCGTTGTCGCCAGCGTGAGTGATTTTCAGAATGGCCTCATTTTCTAAGAGTTCGGCAAAGCGGCGCAGGTTCGGGATGCGCAGGGCGTCTATGAGGTAGATGTGCTGTTCGGCCACTATCTGCACCAGACAGAGCACGGGCACGAAGGTTTTTTCGCCGACAAACTCCGTGTCGAAGCCAAACCAGGCGGCGGTGGCCAGGTCGTCCATGGCGCGCTCGTAGGCAGCCAGTTGGTCTAGAAAATGTACCTGGTAATTCATGCGCCAAAAGTAGGCTGCTTCCGTTTATGTATTCGGGCGCTTGCGCTGCATCTTTGCGGGTACTTGTTCCCCAACACAGCATTCGTTCAAAAATTAGGCTCAATAGCTATGAAAAAAGTCCTCGCCGGCATCGCCGTTGTCTTAGTGTTGTTCGTAGGTGCCTTAGTGGCGCTGCCGTATTTTTTCAAAGATGAAATCATTGCTCAAATAAAAGCGGCTGCCAATGAAAGCCTGACAGCTAAGCTGGACTTCCGGGATGTAAGCCTGTCGGTGTTTCGGCATTTTCCCAAACTTGCCGTAGGCTTAGACGGGCTAACCATCACCGGCACCGGTCCCTTTGAGGGCATTAAACTCATAGACTGTGAGCGCTTAGATGTGGCCGTTGATCTGTGGTCGGCCATTTTTGGCAGTGAAATCGTGGTCAAGGGCTTTTATTTGAATAGCCCGAAAATCAACGTCTATGTGCTGCCCGACGGCACGGCCAACTACGACATTGCCAAGCCTTCGGCAGAGGAGACGGAAACGGCCTCTGCCTCAAGCACGCCCATCCGCTTAGAAAAGTATGCCATCCGCAATGGCGAAGTACATTACGACGACCGCTCGCTGCCCATGCGCGCCGACCTGTGGGGCCTCAACCACGAAGGCTCGGGCGAATTCACCGCCGACATTTATGACCTCATCACACGCACCGATATCGAAAAACTCTCTGTGCGCTACGACGGCGTGCAGTACCTGAGCAAGGCCAAAGCCAGCTGGAAAGCCACACTAAACGCCAACATGCCGGAAATGAAATTCACTCTCAAGGAAAGCGACCTGCAGCTGAACGCCCTGAAGCTGGCCTTAGAGGGCTGGTTCCAGATGCCCAACGAGACGGACTACCTGATGGACCTGCGCTTCAGCACGCCGCAAAATGACTTCAAGCACTTCCTCTCCCTTATTCCGGGTGCCTACACGCAGGACTTCGACGGCGTGCAGGCCAGCGGCAAGGTGCAATTCGGCGGCTTCGTGCGCGGGCGCTACAACGAGACCACCTACCCGGCCTTCAAAATTGACCTAAAGGTGGACAACGGCAACTTCAAATACCCCAGCCTGCCCTTGGGCGTCAGCGGCATCTTCGTGGATATGAGTATCAACAGCCCCTCGACGAACCTGAACGCCATGACGGTCAACATCCCGCGCTTTGCCCTGCGCATCGGCACAAACCCCATCGAGGGCCGCTTCTTCCTGAAAACGCCGGAAAGCAACCCCACAGTGGACACGAAAATCACCGGCCGCCTCAACCTGGGCGAACTCTCTAAGGCCTTCCCTATGGAAGGTGTACAGGAACTAGCCGGCCTCATCGAAGCCGACATCATGGCTAAAGCCTCCATGCAGCAAATAGACGCCGGCAAATACGACGAGGTAAACATGGACGGCCATTTCCGCATCCAGAACATGACCTACCGCGCCGCCGACATGCCGCCCGTGCGCATCCACACGCTGACCACAAGCCTGTCGCCCCAGCGCGTGGACGTGCCTGTGTTCGACGCGCGCTTAGGCAAAAGCGACGTGCGCGCCTCGGGCCGCATTGACAACGTGCTGGCTTACTTTGCCCCGAAGAAAACCATGACCGGCTCGTTCAACCTCCGCTCGGCCTACTTCGACGCCAACGAGTGGCTGACCGAAGACGAAACAGCTGCCTCTCCCTCACCTTCTGCCAACCCGGAGAGCACCGAAAAGGTCTTCGACCGCTGGGACTTCAGCGTGGACGGCGCCATCGGCAAACTCGTCTATGACGAATACACGCTGACCGACCTGGCGCTCAAAGGCCATTTCGCCCCCAACAAAATGACCTTCGACAACTTCGGCCTGCGCATCGGCGACAGCGACCTGCGCGGCAACGGACGCCTGCTCAACGTGTGGAACTACCTGTTCGACAACCAGACCGTCTATGGCGCGCTCAGCCTCAAATCAGACTACTTCGACCTCAACCCGTTCATGACCGACGAAGCCCCCACCACCGAAGAGGCGCCCGCCGAGTCCGTCTTCTTAGTGCCCCAAAACGTGGACATGACCCTGAACGCCGACTTCAAGCGCATCCGTTACACCGAACACGAACTGCGCAACCTCAAGGGCGAAATCGTCGTCCGCGACGGCATCGCCGCCCTGCGCGACCTCACCGCCGACATCCTCGGCGGCCAGATAGCCTTGGCCGGCTCATACAACACCCAACAGCCTGCCAAACCCACCTTCGACGTCAACCTCGCCCTGCAGGGCATGGGCTTCCGCGATGCCTACCAAAGCTTCGTAACCTTTAAAACTCTGGCACCTATTGCCCAGTACATGGAAGGCAAATTCAGCACCACGCTGACCATGAGCGGACTGCTGGGCAAAGACATGATGCCCGACCTGGCCACGCTCAATGCCGCCGGCTTCATAGAGACCGTCAACGCCGCCGTCAACAACTTCAAGCCCTTAGCCGAAATCAGCCAGCGCCTCAACCTGGCCTACCTGAGCCGATTAGAGCTGCAAAACACCCGCAACTGGTTTGAAATCCAAAACGGCCGCATCACCCTGAAGCCCTTCACCACCCAAATGCGCGACGTAACGATGCAAATCGGCGGCTCGCACGGCCTCAACTCGGAGATGAGCTACCAGATTCTGACCAAGACACCGCGCAAGGCCTTAGAAAAAACCGCCGCCGGCAGCGCCGCCAACAGCGGCCTGCGCTGGCTCTCAGGTGAGGCAGCCAAATTCGGCGTCAATGTGGCCCAGGGCGAGTACATCAACATCCGCTTCGACATCACCGGCACGCTGGCCAACCCCAAAGTGGCCTTCAAAATCCTGCCCAGCGACGGCGAGCGCACTATCCAGGAAGAGGCCAGCGGTGTGGCACAGAACATCGCTCAGCAGGCTAAGGACACCCTGCAGACCGTCATCACCCAAAAGACGGAAGAGGTGAAAAAACAGGCCGAAGCCGCCGCTGAAAAGGCCATAGACTCAGCCAAACAGGTTGTTACGCAAAAAGTCGAGGAAGCCAAAGAGAAGGCCGTGCAGGAGGTGGGCCGTGCCGTCGGCGAAGAGGCTGGCAAAAAGGCCGAGGAAATCCTGCGCACCGATGACGCGAAGAAGAAATTGGAGGAGTGGAACCCGCTGAAAAAGCGGAAAAACTAAGGCGCTCTGCTCTCCAAACGGCACCCCCGTAAGTGTGTCTCGTTCCTTTGTCTCAGGGCAATTGCCTTCTGCAACTGGAATGTTTTCAGGGCTGCTATCCAAGCACGCCCAGCATAAGCCCACCGGTTCACTGCCCTTCCCCTTCGCAGACAAATCAGGAGGCCACCTCCTTCAAGCTTGCAGGTTAAATGCGATTGACCTGTCCCTTTGCCTATGGCGGTTAGCTGTGCTACGGTAAAGCCCCGTAATTTCACCCCGAAAACCGCCTCAATTATGGTGCGCTGGCTTCTTCTTCCTGCATTTTTGCTGTTGGCCGCCTTCACGCGCGCCCAAATGATTAACGGCGCCGATACGCTGTACGGAAACGAATGGGTGGACTTTTCCAAAACCTATTACCGCATCGCCGTGGCGGCAGACGGTATTTACCGCATCGGCCATTCGGCACTGGCCAACGCGGGCTTTCCCGTGAGCACAATACCAGCGGCCGAACTGCGGCTGTACACTTTTGGGCAACAGGTGCCCCTCTTCACCACGACCGATGGCCCGCTGGGTGCGCAGGATTTCATCGAGTTTTACGGCGAAAGAAATCGCAATTTTTTGGACCGCCACTTACTGGAAGACCCAACAGAACTGGAATTGAACCCGCTGTACAGTCTCTTTAATGACACAGCGGTGTACTACCTAGTCTGGGAACCTCAAACGCCACCGCTGCGCTACACGGCACTGCCCAACGACCTGACCAACCCGCCGCTTGCCGAACCGTACTGCTGGTGGAGATCAGGCTATACTTACGACAAGACGCTATTCAAACGGCAGTTAGGCCCTGAAATCCAGTTTTCCTGGTTCAGCGGCGAGGGCTTTGGCACTTTTCCTGAAAGCGTCTTCACCGTCAACATAGATGCCTCGCATCGCTATGCCGATGGCCCGCCGGCGCGCCTGTCGGTGCGCTACGCCTGCGGGTTGGGCGCTCATCGGCAACGGCTAACGGTGAACGACAGTCTTCTGCGCGAAGACGAGTTCAGCGGCTGGCAGGTGGTGCAGGCCGACCATTTTATCCCGGCCAGCGCGCTAAAAAACAACAACTCATTGCGACTGGCTTCGGCCATTGGCGGCAACGACCGCAACAGCGTAGCCAGCGTTTATTTGCGCTATCCGCGCCTGTTTGATTTCGGCTACACGACGCGAGCGGAGTTCTGGATAGATAACCCGACGGAAAGCAAATACCTGGAAATAACGGCCTTCGACGCTTCAGGCGACGGTGGCGCGCCAGTACTGTACGACGTGGTGAACCGCACGCGCACCGTGACGGAGCTATCAGGCGGGCAGGTGAAGGCCATGCTGCCGCCGGTATTCAAGGAGCGACATTTGTGGTTAGTCAACCCGGCCAAGGGCATCTTCACTGTCGAGCGCCTGACGCCGGTGCAGTTTCGCGATTACAGCGGCGAGGCAGCCGATTATGTCATTCTGTCGCATCCGGCCTTATTCAGTGACCCAACTCAGGGCAACGCCAACCCGGTAGCGGCTTACGCGGACTATCGGCGCAGCCCGGCCGGCGGGGGGCATCAGGTGCTGGTAGTGGACGTAAATGAACTGTACGAGCAGTTTGCCTACGGCGTGCGCTACCACCCTATGGCCGTGCGCAACTTCCTCCATTACGCGCGCAAGCGCTGGGCCATGCCACCACAGTACCTGCTCATCATAGGCAAAGGGCTGGACTACGATCGCTTCCGTCGGCCTGAAGACCAGCGCCTGTTGGCCGACTCGCTGTTCTTCGTGCCCACCTTCGGCAGCCCGGGCGCCGATATGCTCTTTGGCATGCAAGGCAAAGGGCTTTCGCAGCCACTTGTGGCCGTAGGCCGGTTGGCCGTCGTCAGACCCGCCCAAATTTGGGCTTATCTGGACAAGGTGCGCGAGCACGAACTCGTGCAAGCCACCGCGCCGCAGACCCTCGAGAGCAAAGCCTGGATGAAGCGCGTCATTCACAACAGTGGCGGCCTTGCAGGCGAAACGGCGTTCATCCGCGCCTACACGCAAAACATGGCCGATGTCATCAGTGCCAACCGCATCGGCGCCGACGTGCACACGTTCTACAAAACCTCCAACGACCCCATCCAGCTGTCGTCGTACGAGCAAATGCTCGACCTGATTAACAGTGGCATCTCGATGTGGATGATTTTCGGCCACTCATCGGCGTTTGCTGTGGACTTCGACATTGGCGCTCCCAGCGCATACAACAACAAGGGCCGCTACCCGCTGATGATGATCATGGGCTGCTTTTCGGGCCTGTGCTCGGCCAATCAGCCCGGCATCGGCGAGCAATTTGTGCTGGCGCCCGAACGCGGAGCCATCGCCTACTTTGCCTCTGTTTATTTCAGCTACAGCGACGCCCTTTATCTCTTTGGCAAGCGTTTCTATGAGCGACTCGGGGGCGAAGATTACGGCCAGCCCGTCGGCGTCGTGCTGAGCAACACCATCGCCGACCTGCGCCGCAGCACCAACCCAGGCCTCATCGCCTTGCTGCACCAGAACCTGCTGCAAGGCGACCCAGCCGTACGGCTGCACCACTACCCCGGGCCAGACTACGTCATAGACCCTCGCTCGGCGCATATCGAACCCAACCCGGCCGCACTGGAAAAGCCCACCCTGAGGGTGGCATTCGACATCGTCAACCTGGGCGAGCATGTGCCCACTACCCTACCCTTCCGCATCGAGCAACGCTTGCCCGATGGCACCCTTTTAGAGCGCCGCACGGACTCTACCGAAGCGCCGGCTTTCCGAAAACGCATTTCCATAGAAATACCCACTGCTGGCAGCCAGGTAGGCCAGAACCGCCTGCTCATCGGCCTTAATCCAGAACGCACGGTGGCCGAACAGCCTCCAGCCGCTCTGCTCAACAACCAGCTGGAAGACGATATGGGCGTACCCGGCCTGCCACTGCTTTTCTTCGCCAACGATGTGGTGCCTATTGCACCCGACAATTACGCCATTGTGCGCCAGAACCCGCCTACTCTGTGGGCCTCTACCCTCAACCCACAGGCACCTGTGCAACGCTATCTGTTTGAAATAGACACCACTGAAACGTTCAATAGCCCCTGGCGACGCAGTGAAGTAGTCGTTCAGAAGGGCGGCGCCATGGCCTGGAAACCTCCTGTAACCCTGCGAGATAGCACGGTCTATTACTGGCGCGTAGCCCGTGATACGCTGCAAGACGGTGCCATTGCCTGGCGGCAACGTTCGTTCATCTACATCCCGCAAAGTGCGTCTGGCTGGAACCAGTCGCATTTTGGCCAATGGGCCGAAAACGATTTCATCAATATGGAAGCGCGCGACAGTACAAGGCGCATCGAGTTCGTGCCCAGCGCGGGCTTCCTGAGCATGAATGTGGCTTACCGCAATCGCGACAAGTTTCCGGGCATGCAAAACGCTTACTACGAAGGCTTCTTCGGCGACGCTGGCTTCAATGGCCAGGGCCTGTTGCACGGGGTGGCCGTCATGCTCCAAGATCCGAACACGGGCCATTACGTGCCTAACCCGCCCAACAGCACGTACAATAACCACCCAACGCGCACCCGGTCGTTCTTCTCGTTCAACACGCAAGACTCATTGCAGCGGGTAGCGCTCATGCACTTTTTGGAGCACGTAGTGCCCGACGATTTTATCGTTGGCTTTCTGGCCTTGCATCCCTGGAACGATACGGTAGGCTACGCCCCACGGCGTTGGGCTGCCGACTCCCTCTCCTACGGCAAAAACCTGTTCCAAATTCTGGAGGCCCAAGGGGCTGAAGAGGTGCGGTCGTTGGTCCACTACACCACAGGGCCACATCCATATGGTTTTATTTATCAAAAAAACAATCCGCTGTTCGACGCTGTAGATACGGTGGTCTATCACGTGGACTCGGTCATTAACCTCCGGCGCACGTTTTTGGCGCGTTGGTCGGTGGGGCAATGGGAGACGCCGCCCATCGGCCCGGCGCGCTCGTGGGGCCAGCTGCTGTGGGCACATGAGCCGCCCGACAATCCTTCAGATGAAGCAACGCTATCGGTGCTGGCTGTGCGCGAGGGACAACCGGACTCACTGCTGCTGATGCTCCAGAGCACATATGCGCGCTCGCTAAGTGATATTTCAGCCCAGAAGTTTCCGCGCCTGCGCCTGCGCTTTTCCACACGCGACACGCTGCTGCGCACGGCCTTGCAGCCGCATTTTGTGCGCGTGCTGTACGAACCTGTGCCCGAGGGTGCGCTCCACCCGACGGCTCATTTCACCTGGCACGCCGACACCCTCCAACAAGGTGAGCCTGGGCGCATATCTGTGGCCTTTGTCAACGTTTCGCCCTCCGACTTCGACAGCCTGCTCCTGCGCGCTCGCTTCGAGCACGCCGATGGTCAAGGCCGCAACTACACCCTGCGCCTGCGCCCACTACCCGCCGGCGACACTTTGCACCTGACGCTTCGCTTCGACACGCGCGACCGCCACGGCCCACACCGCCTAACCTTGGAGGCCAACCCAGGGCCAGACCAAGCCGAGCAACATCTGTTCAACAATACCTGGACACGCAACGTTTGGGTCAGCCGCGACGTACGCAACCCATTGCTCGACGTTACCTTCGACGGTATCCACATCGCTGATGGCGACATCGTATCGCCCCAACCCGTCATCGTAGCCGCTTTGCGCGACGAAAACCCGTATCTGGCCCTAAGCGATACTACCACGCTGACACTCCAATGGCAAGGCCCTGATGGCGCTCTGCAGCGGCTCTACTTCAGCGACCCAGCAGTACAGTTCTTTCCCGCTGACCCGACCCAATTGCCCAAACAAAACCGCGCCCGAGTAGAATGGCGGCCTATCTTCACTCAGGATGGTGAGTACCGCCTCCTCGTCAACGGACGCGACGCCTCGGGCAATGCCGCCGGACAGGTCAACTACGCTGTTCGCTTCCGCGTCGTTACGCGGTCGGCCCTATCGCACCTGCTCAACTACCCTAACCCATTCTCCACTCAAACCTGCTTCTACTACACGCTCACAGGTGCCGAGCCACCAGCGCGCTTCCGGCTGCAAATACTGACCGTCAGCGGCCGCGTTGTCCGCGAGGTAACGGAAGCCGAATTTGGCCCCCTGCGCGCCGGCACGCACCGCAGCGAGTTCTGTTGGGATGGCCGCGACCAGTACGGCGACCCATTAGCCAACGGCATCTACCTCTACCGCGTCGTGGCCAAAAAGGCCGATGGCTCAGACTTTGAACTGTGGGAAAACAACAACGTGGATGGCTTTTTCCAAAAGGGCATCGGCAAAATGGTGCTGCTGCGCTGAGTACTACAGCGCTATCTTTGCCCAAAACACCACCGCAAAATGTTCAAACTGCCCATCGGCATTCAGGACTTTCGCAAAATCCGGGAAAATGGCTTCAAATACGTGGATAAGACGCCATATATCTATCAGCTTTGCCAAACGCCCGGTGCCTTCTTCCTCTCCCGTCCGCGCCGTTTTGGTAAATCGCTGACCGTATCCACACTGCAAGAACTGTACTCCGGCAGCCGAGAATTGTTCGAAGGCCTGTGGATTGCCGACAAATGGGACTGGACACGACGACATCCAGTGGTGCG
>CALJPQ010000034.1 GCA_937980645.1 uncultured Saprospiraceae bacterium
GAGACCTTAGTCCGGACGGGCAAGCACTACGTGGACAGAACCATGTACCTGGCTAAGATGGAAGACATGGACACGCGCTACCACTTCTTCTTGCGTCCGCGTCGTTTTGGCAAGAGTTTGGCCGTGTCGGTCATGGAATACTACTACGGCAAGCAGCACCGGACGAAGTTTGAGGAACTGTTTGGGCGCTACTACATCGGGCAAAACCCGACAGAGGGAGCAAATGCCTATTTGGTGCTGAAGTTTGATTTTAGCGGGATTCGGACGAGCGACACGAGAGTCATCGAGGAAAGTTTTGCCGCCCGTATTCGGGAGCAATTGTTACGCTCTCTGTTGCACTATCGCTCTCTTTTTTCAGAGGAAGATTTTGAAACCATTCAGTCTCAACAGCAGGCCAATGAGTTGCTCGATAAAGCACTCACCATCATAGCGGAGAACAACCCAGATGAAAAGGTTTTTCTTCTCATAGATGAGTACGACCATTTCACCAACGAGATCATCGCCTTTTCGTTCAATGACTTCAAGACCATCGTCAGCCGCAACGGCATCGTGCGCAAGTTTTTCGAGGTGGTCAAGGAAGGCACGCAAAGCGGCATCATTGACCGCATTTTCGCTACCGGCGTCTCACCCGTAACGTTAGACAGCTTGACGAGCGGCTTCAACATCGGCACCAACCTGTCGCTGCAGCCCGACATGCACGACTTCATGGGCTTCACGGAAGCGGAAGTGGCCGACATTTTGCGCCTGGCCGAAGTGCCCGAAGGCGAATTCGAGCGTGTGCTGTACGACGTGCGCGCGTGGTACAATGGCTACTGCTTTTCGGACGAATGCCCGCACCAGCTGTACAACCCAGACATGGTGCTGTACTTCGCCTCGAATTATCGGCAGCAGCGCAAGTATCCCAAGAGCATGGTAGATACCAACGTGATGAGCGACTACGGCAAGATCGAGAGCATGCTGAGGATCGGGAATGAAACCATGAACACAGTCGTGCTGGAAGAAGTCATCGAGAACGGCTCTGTGACATCGGGCATCACGGTGCAATTCAGTTTTGAGCGAACCTGGACGCGCGAAGACTTTGTGAGCCTGTTGTTTTATTTGGGGCTATTGACAGTGCAGACGGCTTCCTACGGTCAGTGGGTTTTGCGAATACCGAACCACGTTATCGCTGAGTTGTACTACAAGTTTTTTCAGCACGTCTTGCTGCACCGCAGCAGGTTGGCGGATGCCGACCTGCGTGTGGGCGAGCGGATGCTTACACTGGCACGCGACAATGACATCGAGCCGTTGCGCGAGGCGTTTCAGCAGGTGTTGAGTCATTTGGACAACCGCGACGCGCGTCGGATGGACGAAAAGCACCTGAAGACGGCGCTGATTGCCCTGATGTCGCCCACGGGAGTGTACATGGTGCGCAGCGAGCCGGCGCTGGGCGAGGGTTATCCGGACATTGTGCTGCTGCGGCGTCCGCCGATTTTGGAGCCTAAGCGGCAGTATGTGTTTGAGTTGAAGTACCTCAAGAAGAGCGAGGCGCACCGTTTGGAGGAGGTAGTGGAGGAGGGACGGGCGCAGTTGCGCCGCTATTTGTCGCACCCGGAGGTGGTGGCTCAGGGCGACTTTGTGGCGTACCTTTGGGTGGTCATCGGCTACACCATCGAGCGCGTCGAAGAGGTGCGGTTAGATGTTGAGACAGAATTTTTGAATAGATAACATGTTTTCTCGGGCCAAACAAGTTTGGCCGTTACTGGGCAATTCTTATGAAACGGCGTTCTTTCATCAAAAACATTGCGGCGGGCGTGGCCCTGCCTTCGCTTCTGAACGGTTTTGGCGTTCGACTTCATGCGGCTCCGCTCGCGCGCATGTTGGCCCCACTGGATGCGGACAACGACCGCGCCTTAGTGCTCATCCAACTCGACGGTGGTAACGACGGTCTGGCCACCGTCTCTCCGCTCGACCAGTATGACCGGCTGAAGAAGGCTCGACCCAACATTGCCCTGCCTGAGAGCAGCCTGCTGCCGCTAACGGGTTTGAGTACGCTAGCTATGCACCCGGCCTTTGCCGGCATGCGCAACCTGTACGAAGAAGGGCAGGTGCGCATCGTGCAAAACGTGGGCTACCCAAACCCGAACCTTAGCCACTTCCGCGCTACTGATATCTGGATGTCAGGTTCCGATGCCAACGAGTTCATCAGCAGTGGCTGGGCCGGGCGTTACTTAGCCTACGAGTATCCCAACTTCCCTATTGGTTATCCGAATGCGACCATGCCGCACCCGCTGGCGGTGGAGATTGGCTATTCTATGTCGCTGACGGTCATGGGGCCACAGACGGGTATGGGCTTCGTTATTCCGAACACCGATGCCTACTATCAGCTTCTTGCTGGGCAGCAGACGCCCGCGCCCGACACGCCCGCTGGCGAACAGCTGGCCTACGTACGCCTCATCGCCCAGCAGTCGCGCGTATATGCACAAGCCATCCTCGATGCCTCGAAAAAAGCCAACAACTTGGCGACCTACCCCGATACGCCTCTGGCGGCTAAGCTCAAGATTATCGCTCGCCTTATTGCCGGAGGCCTCAAAAGCCGCCTCTACTTGGTGAGCATCGGCGGCTTCGATACCCACGCGCAACAGGCTGACCCTACCGACCCTACGAAGGGCGTTCACGCTAACCTGCTGCGCCAGCTGGGCGACGCTGTGTGGGCCTTCTGCCAGGACGTGCAGGCCCTCGGCGTAGCCGACCGCGTCGCCGGCATGACCTTTTCCGAATTTGGCCGCCGCATCGTCAGCAATTTCAGCGACGGCACCGACCACGGCGAGTCTGCACCCGTCTTCCTCTTTGGCGCCCCGGTGGCTGGCGGCGTTACGGGCAATAATCCTAAACTGCCGCCCAACCCTACCGTGCACGACAACTTGGACATGGAAGTGGACTTCCGCTCCGTGTATGCTACGCTGCTGCGCGACTGGTTTTGCGTGCCGGAGGCCGATGTCCCGAGCATCCTGCTTCACCAGCGACCGTTCCTGTCGGGCCTGTTCGGCCCGGGTGTGGCCTGCCCTACTTCATCGGTACATGAAGACCACTGGGAAGCCGGCCGTTCGCCGCTCACCTGCTGGCCCAACCCGTTGCGCCACACGCTTAACCTCGAGTACGAAAGCGCTGGTGCGCCCACGCTGGTGCAAATTTTCGATGCCTCCGGACGCTTGGTGGCCACGCCCGTCAGCAACTGGCAACCTCAGGGCCGATACCAGACCGCCTGGGATGCCAGCGCATTGCCCCCGGGAACGTATTTCTGCCGCCTGACGAGCGGACAGACGCAGCAAACACGCACCATAGTGAAGCAGTAAACCAGAAGAACTCTCTCTGGCCCGGGAGCCTCCGACGATGACCGTTCTTTCAAGCATTTCAGACTGACGTTTTACTGAGAAGCAGCATTTTCGGCATTCGTGACAAAAGTCACTCCTTCGCTCCGGTGGCGCATGCATTTTTGTTTATCTAAAACCGACAAATGCTCTGAGTATGCGCCCGCTAATTCTTCCCTTTTCCGCTATTACTTACCGAGACTTGCCGCTGGTGGGCGGCAAAAATGCCTCTTTGGGCGAAATGTTCAACCAGTTGAGCGCCGTAGGAGTGCGTGTGCCCGATGGATTTGCCGCAACGACCGAGGCGTATCGCTTGTTTTTAGAAGAAAACCGGCTGCACGAACCATTGAATGCGCTGATGAGGCAGCTGGACCATGCGACGTTAAGCAATCTGGCTGCCATCGGAGCGGCAGCGCGTCAGCAAATCTACGAAGCCCAGATGCCGGCAGTATTGCGGGAAGCTATCGTGTTGGCCTACCGTGAATTGTGCGAACGCGAAGGCGGTGAAGTCTCGGTAGCGGTACGCAGCAGCGCTATGGCAGAGGATTTACCCTCAGCCAGTTTTGCCGGGCGTCTGGATAGTTTTCTCAACATTCGAGGTGAAGAGGCGCTGGTGTGGGCCGTACAGCACTGCTTTGCCTCGCTGTTCACCGACCGGGCCATCAAGTACCGCGAGGATATGGGTTTCGGCAATGTAGACCTGGCCCTGTCGGTGGGTGTTCAGAAAATGGTGCGCTCCGACCTGGCCTGTTCGGGCGTGGCATTTACCCTCGACCCCGATACCGGCTTCGACCGCGTGGTGGTCATCAACAGCGTGTACGGTTTGGGCGAAAACATCGTGCAGGGCCGCTCCACGCCGGATGAGTTCTGGTTGTTCAAGCCGCATTTAGAAACCACTTACCATCCCATCATTCACAAAAAAATCGGTGGCAAGGAATGGACGATGGTCTACGCGCAACAAAGCGAAGGTGGCGCAACGACGGAAAACCACCACACGCCGGCACACTTGCGCGAACAGTTTTCGCTTTCCGATGCGGATGCGGTAGAACTGGGTCGCTGGTGCCTCCGCATCGAGCAACACTATGGCCGCCCAATGGACATCGAGTGGGCCAAAGACGGCGAAGACGGGCAGCTCTACATCGTGCAAGCCCGCCCGGAGACAGTGCACGCCGACAAGTCTCGGCAGAGCACCTTATCGGTCTATATTCTCCACGCCAAAGGACGCAAACTAGCCGAAGGCATTGCCTTAGGGAACAAGATCACCTCCGGCCGGGCACGCCTGTTGCGTTCGCCCGAAGAGGGCGAATTGCTCCAAGACGGCGAAGTATTGGTAACCGACATCACTAACCCGGACTGGGACCCTATCCTGAAGCGCGCTGCTGCCATTGTTACTAACAAAGGCGGGCGAACCAGCCACGCCGCCATTGTGGCCCGCGAGTTGGGCACGGTAGCCATCGTAGGGTGCGGCAATGCCACCGACGTCATCCACGATGGCGACCTCATCACCGTTAGCTGTGCTGAGGGCAAAACGGGCTACGTCTATGCCGGCAAGGCCGAATGGACAGTAGAGGAAAAGGATATTTCCAACCTGCCCATGCCCAAGACAGCGCCCATGCTCATTCTGGGCGACCCATCACTGGCCTTCCAACACGCTGCCCTGCCTCAGCGCGGCGTAGGACTGCTGCGCATGGAGTTTCTCATCACCCACCACATCCAGGTGCATCCGCTGGCGTTGACGCGCTTCGAACAGATCGCGGAGCCGGAAGTGCGCGAGCAAATCGCGCAACTCACCAAACACTACCGCGATAAAAAGGAGTATTTCATTGACCATTTGGCCCAGGGCATCGCCGTCATTGCTGCGGCTTTTCATCCGCACGATGTCATTGTGCGCATGAGCGACTTCAAGAGCAACGAGTACGCCAACCTCATTGGCGGGCGCCAGTTTGAGCCGGAGGAAGAAAACCCGATGCTGGGCTTTCGCGGGGCTTCGCGCTACTACTCGCCGCGCTATCGCGACGGCTTCGGCCTGGAGTGCAAGGCTATCCAACGGGTGCGCGAGGTCATGGGCTTCACCAATGTCAAGGTCATGATCCCCTTCTGCCGCACCATTGAGGAGGGGCAGCGCGTGCTGGAGACCATGCGCGAATGCGGGCTGGAGCGCGGAAAAAATGGCTTAGAAGTTTACGTCATGGTGGAAATCCCGTCCAACGTGTTGCTGGCTGAGCAATTCGCCGACCTGTTCGACGGCTTCTCGATTGGCTCCAACGACCTGACGCAGCTGACCTTAGGCCTCGACCGCGACTCGGCACTGGTCAGCGAACTGTTTAATGAAAAGAATCCAGCGGTCATGCAGCTGATTTCCATCGCCATCCGAACCGCGCGCAAGAAGGGCATCAAAATTGGCTTGTGCGGCCAAGCGCCCAGCGACATGCCGGAGTTTGCGCAGTTTCTGGTAGAAGAGGGTATTCACAGCATCTCCTTCACCCCGGATGCGCTGCTGAGCGGCATTGAAAACATCAACGCTGCAGAGGAACGGCTTACTAACTGATCTTGCGAAGGCTGCTGTGAAGCAAAGGGTCAAAAACCGCAGATAGTTGCGAAGGTATTTCTCTCAGCATTTCCCGGCGTTCTCTGCGGTGAAAAGAGAAAATCCCGGAGCCTGTGGGCAGCTCAACCGTGCGCCTTATTCATTAAAAAATCGCCACGAAGGCACGAATTTGAGGCGACATCTCCCGCGGGGAGGTTGTCGCCTTTTGTCAATTAAATTTGGATCTACAGGTTTTTTAAATTTGAGGCGACATCTCCCGCGGGGAGGTTGTCGCCTTCGGGCTCTATTGGTTTTTCATTCGTGCATTCGTGGCAACCTCACTGCCGGAGGACGATGGCATTTTGTCCTGCCGGCGTAAGGTTAGTGAGCAGTGGCCATCTCCCTGTATAGTGCTTCCCAATCTTTCCGCGGTACCTACGCCATAGGGGGCTATTTCTCTTGTTTGCCTTTCGGCAAATAATGGCCAATTTTAGCATTTCCTCGAAAAAGTCTCATTTGGCCCGAGCGAAAGCTGGAATTTTGTAGCCTGTAAACACAGAAATTTTACTTGCTTTTTACAAAAAAACACACTGTCTCGTGATTATGCGAAAAATAGCCCTTTTGGCCTGTCTTTTCGGGCTGATGAACACTCTGAGCGCGCAGACGGCGCTGAACTTGTGGAAGGCGATCCCGGAGAGCGCCGTGGCGTTGCCCGAAAATGCGCGTCGCACGGTAGAGCCGACGCGCTACCAGACCTACCAGCTGAACTACCCGGCACTGGCTGCAGCCCTGCGCCAGGCACCCATGGAATACACCGACGCAGCGCGCCAGCAGCCGATGTTGGTACAGTTGCCCATGGCTGACGGAGGGCTGCGCACTTTTCGCGTCTGGGAGTCCCCCATTATGGCGCTAGAGCTGACGGAGCGCTACCCAGAGATCCGCACCTATGCGGGCGAGGCTGTAGATAACTCCGGCTTGCGCGTTCGCATGGGCGTGGGCTATCTGGGCTTCCATGCCTTTGTGCGCGACGAGGCCGGTCGCATCCAGTCGGTGCGCACGTATGCTGATGGGCAGCGCGATTACTATGTGGTTTACCACCAGCGCGACCTGCCCGCAGAGCCGATGCTCCAGGGCGGCATTGCATGCGGCGTATTAGACGACGAACACAGCGCCGAAGAATGGGAGCGCATCCTGGAGGGTGGCCAGCGCGGCATACAGGCGCGTTCCAGTGAGCCAGCTCCTGTCCGGGTTTATCGCGCAGCCATTGCGGCCAAAGGCGAGTATTCCCAAATACACGGCGGTACAAAGGCTTCGGTATTGAATGCCATCAACATTGCACTCAACTACATTGTGAGCATCCAGGAGCCGGACTTTGGCGTTCGCTTAGTGCTTATTCCGAACAACGACGCCATCATCTTCCTCGACCCGAACACCGACCCGTACTCGGGCGAAACCGTGCATGACTGGATGGGCCAGAACCCGGGAGCTATTAACCCTATCATCGGCATTGACTCGTACGATATTGGGCATGTCTTTGCCCGTTATGTGTCTGGCAGCGCTGTAGGCGTAGCGGGTGGCCAGGTGTGCAGTCCGGTAGGTAAAGCCCGCGGTGCGTCCTCGGCGCCGAACACGAGCAGCGAATACTTTTACCGCGTAGCGGCGCACGAAATTGGGCATCAGTTAAGTGCCAGTCACACGTGGTCAAATTGTCCGGGTTCTGAGGCCCAGCTGGCGCAAGGGACGGCCTTTGAGCCGGGCAGTGGCAGCACTATCATGTCGTATGCAGGCGCATGCGGTAGTGGGAATATCCAGGGCGATGCGGACTCGTACTTTCATTTAGCCTCTATCATTCAGGTACGCAACTTCGTAACGCAGGGTGGAGGCAATACCTGCGGCACTGATTTAGACGTCAACAACCGGCGTCCCATGGTAAGTGTCGTTAGCCCGCGCAACGTGGTCATTCCAATTCAGACGCCTTTCCGCCTGACGGCGCAAGGCTCAGACCCCGATGGTGATACACTTCGCTACAACTGGGAGCAGTTTGATACGGGCCCCAGTTCGCCGCTGGGCAGTCCGACAGGTACGGCGCCGATGTTTCGCTCATTCCCACCCACGCTGAATACGACCCGTTTTCTGCCGCGCTTGCAGGTAGTCGCCAACAACGCCAACTCGATAACAGAGGTTATCCCGACCTATAGCCGCCCCTTTACCTTCCGCGTCAGCGTGCGCGACGGCAGAGGCGCTCAGGCGTGGGATGAAATTCGCTTTTCGGCCAGCGAAGCTGCCGGACCTTTCCGCGTGGACTATCCCAACGCCAACGGTGTCGTCTGGCGGCAGGGCGAAGACCAGGTCATCGTGTGGGACGTCGCCAACACCGACCGCGCGCCCGTCAATTGCCAGCGCGTTAACATCCGCATGAGCACCGACGGCGGCCTGAGCTTCCCCATTGTGCTGGCTACCGATGTACCCAACAAAGGCCGCCACTGCATTCGCGTACCTAACATCACGAGTACGCAGGTACGCATCATGGTCGAGGCAGCGGACAACCTCTTCTTCGACATGTCGAACGCTAACCTGCGCATTGAGGCGCCCACGCAGCCGGCCTTTAGCCTCTGCGCGCCTACGGTATTCGATACCGTTTGCCTGCCTGCTGCGCACAGCAGTGTCATCAGTACAAATGCTATTGCCGGCTTCAACGCACCGCTCACCCTGAGCGCACTCAACCTTCCCGCCGGTGCCACAGCGACCTTCACGCCCAACCCGGTGATGCCCGGGCAGGATGCGGTCATGGCCATTGCGTTCCCGACCAATCAACCCGAAGGCACGTTTGAAATAACTATCCAGGCTGAGTCGGGCGCTCAAACGGCCACGCTCAGCAAGTCCGTCGCCGTCTTCTTCAACGACTTCACCGGCCTGGCCCTCCAGCTACCGCCCAACGGCGCCGATGGTCAGAACCGCGCACCGTCGCTGCGCTGGAACGGCTCGCCCAACGCCAACACTTATGAAATACAACTGGCCACCAACCCGTCCTTCGAGCCTTCCACCATCGTAACTACGCGAGACGACATCGCCGTGGATACGTTCCAGGTGCCTCTGCTGCTCGAAAAAGGCACCGTTTACTACTGGCGCCTGCGCCCCATCAACGAGTGCGGCCGCGGCGAATGGGTAGGACCTTTTGCGTTCGCCACCCTGGTAGATGTTTGTGCCAAATTCGAGGCCTTCGACCTGCCGAAGAATATCCCGACCACCGTCAGCACCATCGAATCGAAAATCAATGTGCCGGCCAACGCTATTCTCAGCGACGTCAATGTGGCCAAAATCCGCGGCAACCACCAGTTTTTCCGCGACTTAGAAATGTCGCTCATCAGCCCGGCTGGCACTAAAGTCCTGCTCTTCAGGCAGAAATGTGGCGGCATCAATGTTCCGTTTACGTTCGGATTCGACGACTCCAGCCCTACAGCCTTCGCCTGCCCACCGGGTAATGCCGGAACGATTTATCGGCCTGAAGGGATGCTCAACGCCTTCAACGGCCAACCTGCCCTCGGAACCTGGACGCTCGAAGTCAAAGACAACTTCGTCAGCTCGGGCGGTACGCTGTCCGAATTTGAACTGGAACTGTGCTCGGGCAGCTCGCTCACACCGCCTGTATTGGTCAAAAAACTGCCGCTCATTTTAGATGCTGGCACGAACGCACCCGTAACTGAGGATTTGCTTAAAACAGAGGATGCCAACAACAATCCTGACCAGATCCTCTACACCCTCATGAGCAAACCTCAATATGGCCGATTAGAGTTGGACTGGACGGGCGAAATGGAAATAGGCGCGCAATTCACCCAAACACAGATCAACAACGGTGCCCTGCGCTATTTCCACTACGGCGCCAATGATCTGCCTGACCAATTCTGCTTTACGGTTACGGACGGTGAAGGTGGCCTCATCTACGATTGCCTGCCCATTCAGATACGCCCGCTCGGCACGCGCCACCTGCCCGTGCTGGAGTTTGCGCTGATGCCCAACCCAGCTACCGACGAGGTGCGCCTGTTCTTTGGCGAGGCGTTTCGCTCCGACACGCGCGTGCGCCTGTTCGATGCTTCGGGTCGCTTAGTGCGGGAGCGCATTTGGGGCGCTGGCCAGAGCCTGCTGACCCTTTCGGTCGTCGGACTGCCCGGTGGCCTCTACACCTTGAGCGTCGAAAACGCTGAAGGCGTCGGCGTGCGCAAGGTATCCGTCCGATAGATCGCAAGCCGCAAAGAATTTGACCTGTCTGCACCGCGAGCGCGGATTTTTCCGAAATTCACCGCCGAAAACGGCGCGCCTTCGGAGAAGTCCGCGCTCTTTTTTGCGTTTTTGGGAAAATGCCGGCTGCTTAGCCTCAGAGGCATTGGGAATAAAAAAAACCTCGTTTCACCCAACCGAGATGGCCCATGCGGGAAGATTTTCTCCATTTCCTGTGGCGTTGGCGGCGCTTCGATGCGCAAGACCTCCAGACGACGGACGGGCAGCCGTTGGAGGTGGTGCATCCGGGCGAGCCTAATGCACACGCCGGGCCGGATTTTTTCAACGCCCGCATCCGCATTGGCGACACCCTGTGGGCTGGCAACGTGGAAATACACTTGCGCGCATCCGAATGGCGGACTCATGGGCACGACACCGACCGCGCCTACGACAATGTCGTACTGCATGTCGTGCTCGATGAAGATGAACCTATCCAGCGTCCTGATGGTCAGCGCCTGCCCTGCCTGGAGCTGCGCTCGCGCATCCCGGCAGGGCTGCTGGAGCAATACCACCACCTCATGCACGCCCGCGAGTGGGTGCCCTGCGCCCGCCACCTGAGCGAGGTGTCGGCCATCGTGAAAGTGAACTGGCTCGACCGCCTGCTGGTAGAGCGACTACAAGAAAAAACCGAAACTGTGGCCCGGCGCGTAGCCGAAACTGACAGCCAATGGGAAGAGGCGTTTTATCGGCAACTGGCCTACAGCTTCGGACTAAAAATCAATACGGAAGCCTTTGAGCATCTGGCACGTATCACACCGCTAAGCCTGTTGGCCCGCCATGGCGACAGCCGCCTTCAGCTCGAGGCGCTCCTCTTCGGGCAGGCTGGCTTGCTAGAAGATGCGCCAACGGACGACGAGTATGCCCGGGCGCTGGCCCGAGAGTATCAGTTCCTCCGACACAAGTACCGGCTGCGACCGTTAGCGCCCAGCCAGTGGAAGTTTTTCCGCCTGCGGCCCACCAACTTCCCCACGGTGCGCATTGCCCAGCTGGCGGCCCTATTGCACCGCACACCGCGCCCCTTTGCCGCCGTGCTGGCGGCCTCCGAAACAGACGGCATCGAACGGTTGTTCGACGTAGAGGTCAGCCCTTATTGGCTGACCCACTATCGCTTTGGCAAAACCTCCGCCGCGCGCCCAAAGCCGCTCAGCCAACGCTTCGTACATTTGCTGCTCATCAACACCGTGGCGCCGTTTCTTTTCCACTTTGGCCGGGCAAGAGCCATCAGTGAACATCAAGACCAAGCCCTGCGCCTGCTGGATACGCTGCCCCCTGAGAGCAATGCCGTTCTGGATAAATGGGCACAACTGGGCCTTAAACCGCAAAATGCGGCCCAAGCACAGGCCCTGCTCCACCTGAAAACACGCTACTGCCAGGCACTGCGCTGCTTAGAATGCGCTATCGGCGCCGCACTTTTACGCTAACACACCATGTCGCTATCACTGGCTCGTTTTTTCTCGGTGGTTGGGCACCCGTTTCTGCTCCTCACGTATGCTTTCGTGGTGCTCTTGCTGGCTGCGCCTTACGAATTTGGCGTGCATTCCCTCTTTCACAAAAAAGCACTCATCCTGCTGTTGTACGTGCTTTCGACCACAGTGCTGATTCCGGGCATAGGCATTGCCCTGATGAAGCCGTTGGGGTTCATCAGCAGCCTGGAGTCGCCCAACAGGCTGGAGCGCATAGGGCCGTACATTATTACTGGGGTATTTTATCTGTGGCTGTACCAAAACCTGAAGTCGGGTGTGCAGGTACCGCCCTTGTACCGGGCCTGTGTTCTGGGAGCAGCTATAGCGTTGTTTGGTGCATTTTTCGTCAATATATTTACGAAAGTGAGCGCCCATGCGACGGGTATGGGCGGCTGGGTGGGCATGCTGCTATTGCTCGGCGTAGAGTGGCCCAACAGGCCGGTAACCTTACCGTTGGGCAGCTTTTGGCTTCAGGTTAGCCCAGTCCTTTTGTTGGCCAAAGGTGTCTTGCTGGCTGGTGCGGTAGGCTGGGCACGTCTGGCCCTAGGGGTGCACACGCCCCGACAAGTGTGGTATGGCTACGCTATCGGCTTTACCGGCGCGCTCTTAGCCTGGTGGATAAGCCTGGGACACTGAACCGCCAAACGAAACCGCACGCAGCCCAAACGCTATTTGGCACTCATTTTTGCCGGGTAGCCCAGTCGTTGGCAACGTCCCCTGTGCGGTTTCCCCATCCGGAGATACGCGCTGCTTTCAGCCCATGTTCTTTATAATCTCGCTTCCAAACTCCGAGCACTTCAGCCGCGTGGCGCCCTTCATGAGGCGCTCGAAGTCGTAGGTAACGCGCTTGCTACGGATAGCGCGCTCCAGCCCCTTAATGATGAGCTTGGCGGCTTTCGTCCAGCCCATGTATTCGAACATCATGACGCCGGAGAGGATGACCGACGAGGGGTTGACCATGTCTTTGCCGGCGTATTTGGGCGCCGTGCCGTGCGTGGCCTCAAAAATGGCATGGCCGGTGATGTAGTTGATGTTGGCACCGGGCGCGATGCCGATACCGCCCACCTGAGCGGCCAGCGCATCGGAGATGTAGTCGCCGTTGAGGTTGAGCGTGGCAATGACGTCGTATTCCGCCGGACGCAGGAGAATTTGCTGCAGAAAAGCATCGGCTATGACATCCTTAATGATGAGTTTGCCAGCAGCGATGGCTTCGTTTTGAGCCTGATTGGCCGCCTCTTCGCCCGCTTCTGCCTTGATGCGATCGTATTGCGCCCACGTGAACACGCGGTCGCCATATTCGCGCTCGGCCAACGCATAGCCCCAATCCTTGAACTTGCCCTCCGTGAATTTCATGATATTACCCTTGTGTACCAGCGTAACAGACTTGCGCTTGTACTTAAAAGCATACTCGATGGCCGCACGCACTAAGCGCTCCGTACCTTCGACCGATACGGGCTTGACGCCAAGGGAAGACGTCTTGGGAAAGCGAATTTTCTTGACACCCATTTCGTTTTGCAGGAAGTCCAGCATTTTCTGGCATTCGGGCGTGCCTTGCAGGTATTCGATACCGGCGTAGATGTCTTCGGTGTTTTCGCGGAAGATGACCATGTCCACCAGCCCCGGCTGCTTCACCGGGCTGGGCACGCCCCGAAACCAGCGCACCGGACGTACGCAGGCGTACAGGTCGAGCTCCTGCCGCAGCGCCACATTCAGCGAGCGAATACCGCCGCCTACGGGTGTGGTGAGTGGGCCTTTGATGGCCACTTTATACTGGCTGATGATATCTAAGGTCTCTTGCGGCAGCCAGTTGCCTGTTTGCTGAAAGGCCTTTTCGCCAGCGAGCACTTCGCGCCAGACGATCTTTTTCTTGCCTCCAAAGGCCTTTTCCACAGCAGCGTCGAACACGCGCACTGAAGCGGCCCAGATATCTGGCCCAGTGCCGTCGCCTTCAATGTAGGGAATGATGGGATCATTGGGTACCCGCAGTTTGCCGCGTCGGATAGTAATGGCTGTTCCTTGCATAGGTGTATTCAAAAGCATTAAACGTAAAAAAATGAACGCGGCGAAGGTAGGGAAAAGATAAAAATGCACTGCCGCCGGCGAGAGGAAAAACCCTTGCTGGCGGCAGTTGATACTTACAATAGGGATAGTACCTATTGCTTCAGGATACTCTTCCGAAACACAGCAATAAACTCACCCGGGTCCGACAGTTGTTTACGGTCGCTACCATTCAGGCAGATAAAGTTGGGCTTGCAACCCGTGAAGTACGTCTTGACATCTACGGGCAGCAAGTCGCAGCGAACCGCTTTGGGTTTACTGCTGCCCAGGTCGTGCGCGCCATCGGTATTGCAGTAGAGCCATTTAGCATGGTCAGCGACATTCTCGCCTTTGAGAAAAATGGCCGTTTTCTCAAAAAAACCATTCAGGTCAGTATATCGAGCGCCACGCTGATTGAGCATATTGGCGCAGGCTTTAAGGAAGGCGTCTATGCGCTGCTGGTTTTCGGCCTGAATACGGGCGCGCTGGGCTTCGATATCTTTCTTTTTTTTGTCGTGTTCCTGCTTCTTCTTCGCGCGTACGGAGAGATTGTCATTAGGCCCTGGTTGGTACTCCCCCAAAGCCGCTGGCAGGGCTTGTATCTCACAGGTGATAAAGCCGGCGGGGGTAGGATTTCCAATGGTGTAAAATTTGACTATACCGCCTCGTTCGCTTTGGGCAATGATGTTGCACAGTTCTCCAATGTGTTCTTTAGTCAAGCTGTAGTTTTGTTGAAACGAGCCGCTGATGTCTTCACCTATAGCTAAAGCGATGGGAGAGGCGCCATTTTTCGATTGACTATACAATGCGGTCGAGGCGCACAGTAAAAAGCATGCAATGATCAGCAGGGGGAAATGTAATCTCATCTGTCCTGTTTTTTGAATATTAAAGTAAAAGTTTTGGCGCTTTTTACATCAAATGGCTATCTCTTTTGGCGCAGGGCGTGTGCTCCATAACCGGGTCAGGCAGGTCAATAAAGTGTTCGGAATTCGCCTGGAATGGCCCGAGGTAATCCTGGCCCTCAATGCGAATGGAAACTAAGTGATCCCAGTCGCCGCTCCAATAGAGCGTAACCTTGCCGTTCTTATTGGTGCAGAAGTCGCCTGTTTTGGCTCCGTTGGGCAGGATACCAAATATCGAAATATCTGCTGCGGGTTTGCGGTCGTTGGTGCGAATAGTAAAGCCAATTTTGCCAAAATAGGGGTCAATATAATTGTCATCCTGAGCGCTGCGGAATTTGTTGCGCATCATGGAGCGCTCCAGGTCTTCTGATACTTCTAAAGGCTCATTGAGGCGGCGCGCGCGAATGGCGTAGTCCACGGCTTCTCTATCTAAGACACTACAGTGATCTTTATGAGATTTGAAGAGTTTGTAATGCTTGTTACGCCAAAATTGCATGATCATAAGTCGGATAGTGTACCATATATAATCACCGGTAAAAAGCTCTCCCAAAAGCACTAAAATAGGAAGAGCAATGAGAACAAACCCTAAAAACTCCGAAGAGGTATCTGACTGTTGCTTTTGAACGAGATCGTAGCGCAAATAGGCTGTAATACTCACGACTATAAGTAAAAGAACGCCGGATAAAATCGCAAATAGTCGGGCGCGCCTCTGCTCCACCTCCATGTGATGGTCAACTACCGACGTAGGTGCCTGCACTTTGCGAATAAAAAGATAATTCCACCGCTCCCACGCCTGCACATCGCTGGCCCATCCTTTACCGATAAAGTGCGCTGTCATAACCGCCCAGCCATTGACGAAGAGACTGAAGAAGATAATCGCTGCCACTTTCCACCAGCTTCCCTCGCCTAATATCAACCCTGACTCCTCGATGAGTACGCGAAAGATCTCCCAACTCAAAATGGCGTCCACAACGAGAAAGATGAGGAACAAGATATTGTGCAGCACTACTGGCGAGCTGATCATGATCTTGTGCCACCATACCAGCGCCGCCTCGGCCTCCTCAAAACGTTCCTTATGCCTGTAACTAGTGTTAGCGGCTTTGGCAGCTTCTTGCGCCCGGTCGAGCGCATTAGCACTATTCGATTGATTCTCATTTAAAAAGTCCAGCTTTCCCATACCTGTTTTGCTTTTCGGTGTGCGTGTGTGTAGTATGTATTGAAAAACTTCGGAGCATGTTCGTATCGGGGGATACCCTTACCGCCGTTTCGGTATAGGCCATTTACCAATAACCTTGCCGAAATCTCGCCAACGCAGCCGCTTTCTCACAAAAAATCGCCGAATTCTAAAAAAAAATGCCGTTTAGCCGACGCTTTTCACCCGCTTTTGCAGGTATGAAAAAAGACCATCCCGCCGTTTGGGCAGGATGGCCTTGTGGTTTGGGGCAGTGAGGCAGCTTTTACGGGCGCTGCACAACGAATTTGCGCGTCTGGACGCTGTTTTCGGAGCGCAGTTCGAGTTGGTACATGCCGGAGGGCAGGTTGCCGACTTCGATGCGCTGGGCGAACGGTCCTGCGGGCAGGTTGCCGAGGTTGCCCTCATAGACTAAGCGTCCGGTGAGGTCGCGTACGGCGTAGCGCAGCGGTGTGGGCTCACTCAGTTCGAGGCGCATCCAGGTTTCGTGCACGGCCGGGTTGGGTGCCAGTTGCAGCGACAGCAGGCGCTCTTCCAGGTCGTTGGTGCGCACGAAGACCGGCAGCGGGAAGGTCGTGCCGTTAGCCAACGCTACCCATACTTCAAAGCCCGGGGTACCGCTGAGGAAGCCCGAGGCAAACACCACAGCGGCCTGACCGCCCAGTGCCGCAATGTCGGCGCGGTAGGACTGTACGATGGTCGTGTTGTCGTTGGCCGGCGTTATCTGGATGATGTAGTTGGCCGCAGGTGCCGAGATGTACTCAGAGAACTGGCCAAAGGCGATGTCATCAAACACCACCGGGCCGCCGGCAATTTGCACGTCCACCGCTGGTGCGTCGGGTGAGCCGTGGAAGAGCGTCAGATCCACCAGCACCGGGCTGGCCGATCGGCGGCGACCGTCTTCGTTGAGGTATAGCTGGAACGGACGGGTCGGGCTGCCCACCACGCCAGCGGCCATGATGATGTAGTCCTTGCCCGTTTCTAAGCGGTTAATCGGCAGCGAATAAATGGCCTGGCTTACCGAGGTGCTGTTGCCGGGTGCTACCGAGAGCGTGAACGGCTCGCGCGCCGGCAGAAGTACAAATGGCGTAGCCTGCCGGAAAGCGAAGTCGTCCAAAATGCGAATATCATCTAAATACACGTCCACCGTCGGGCTGGGCGAGTTGTGGATAACCTGAGCGCGCGTCAGCGGCGCCAGACCGACCACAAAGCCATTGGGCAACACAACCACCAGGTCAATTTCCGGAGTGCCGCCGAGCAAGCCTGTGGCCATTACCAGACCGGCAATGCCTTCGGCGCCCTCGAGGTCAGCGCCCCAGGTGCCTACCACCGTCGCCGGGTTGCCGGCGGGCGTTACGTCCACGATGAACAGGTCGGGGTCGAGCGCTAAGTACGGCGTGAACTCCCCAAAGGCGAGATTCGACACCACCAACGAGCCGTTCAGTGCCGAGCGCACATCTACGGCCGGTGCATTGGGCGAGCCATGCAGAACGGCAAACTCTATCTTAGCCGGGTTGGCGGCTTGCTCACGCGCCTGGTCATTCACCAAAATGGTGAAGTTGGCACCGGTGCCGTTGGCCACTAAGTAGTAAGTCTTGGCGTTCTCGAACGTAACCGTCGTGGTGAAGAAAGCATCCCCGACCGACGTGCTGTTTTCTGGCGCTACGGCTAATTCAATTGGCACCTCTGCAGGCACATAATCGAAGGCCGTGGCCTGCAAATACTCGAAGTCGTCGAAGGCGAGGAAGCCGTTGGCATAGATGTCCACCGTAGGCGCCGGCGAATTGTGAATGATCTGCACGCGCGCTACTGGCGACAGGCGCAGCTCAATCACGTTACCGTCGGGCAAGGCCGCAAACAGGCCAAAGCCTGGCGCTTGGCTCAGGAAGCCGCTGGCAAACACGCGGATAGCCTGACCGCCGAAGCTGCCCAACTCAGCGCGGTAGGTGCCCACTATTTGGTTCACGCCAGCAGGCTTGATGTCTAAGTAATAATTATCGTCGGCAGGTAGCTCCAGATAGCCTGTGAAGGCGCCATAGGCCAGGCTCGTCACCAACGGACCTGCCAGGCGCTCGACGACGTCCACAGCCGGCGCATCGGGCGAGCCGTGCAGTACACTCAAGGCTACTGCACCGGGCGATGCCGTCTCGCGGGCCGCCGGGTCAATGACCAGTGTGAAGGGGCGCGTCGGATTGCCCACCACACCCTGGGCCATTACGGCCAGCGTGCCGCCAATGGGCAGGTTAACGTCCTGGGTGAAGATGGCGTCGGCAGCCGACGTGCTACCCGCCGGAGCGATGCCCAGCGTGAAGTCGCGCCCTGCCGGTAGCTCCACAAACGGCGTGGCCGTACGGAAGCCAAAGTCTTTGATGAGCAGGCTATTGCCCGCATACACATCCACCGTCGGTTCGGGAGAGTTGTGAATGACCTGTACACGCGCCGTCGGCGTCAGCGGCAGCTCGACCACCACGCCATTGGGCAGCGCCGCAAACAGGCCAAAGCCCGGAGCGCCGCTCAGCAAACCGCTGGCAAACACATAAGCAGCACCACCGGCCAGACTGCTCAGATCGGCGCGGTACGAAGCCACCACACTCGGATTGCCCGCCGGGCGCACAGCAAAATCATAAATCGCCGGCGGCAGGCTCAGGTACGGCGTAAAGGCGCCGTAAGGCAGATTAGTGATCACGTTATCGGCGACAAAAACGGCGTCAACATCCACTGCCGGAGCATCAGGCGAGCCGTGCAGCACAGCAATGTCCACACTGTTCGGGTCAGCAGCAGCCTCACGAGCATCGTCATTGACGATAAGCGTAAAGGGCGCCACCGGGCTACCTACTACGCCCGAAGCCGTAACAATGTACGTTTTGCCCTCTTCCAAATTGACGTTGAACGTCGCAATAGCGTCGCTGGCCGACGTGCTGTTGGGCAGCGCTACGCCCAGCACTACATCGCGATCCGCTGGAAAATCAATGAACGGAGTGGCTGTGCGGAAGGCAAAGTCGTCAATCAGCAACACGTTGCCGGCGTACACGTCCACCGTCGGCGACGGCGAGTTGTGAATGACCTGCACGCGCGACAGCGGCGTCAGCGGCAGCTCGATAACCGTGCCGTTGGGCAGCGCCGCAAACAGGCCAAAGCCCGGAGTGCCGCCCAGCAAACCGCTGGCAAATACATAGGCAGCGCCACCAGCCAAGCCACTCAGGTCTGCCCGGAAAGCAGCCACTACATTCGGATCGCCGGCTGCGCGCACGGCCAGATCATACACCGCCGGCGGCAGGCTCAGGTAGGGCGTAAATTCACCGTAGGCCAGGTCGGTGATGACATCCTTCGCCACGAAAATAGCGTCCACATCTACGGCCGGAGCATTCGTGGAGCCGTGTAGCACGGCAATATCCACGCTATTCGGGTCGAGCGCAGCCTCGCGGCCTTCGTCGTTGACGACGAGCGTGAACGGCGTGTTGGCATCGCCCACGATGCCAGAGGCCGTAACGATGTACGTCTTGCCCTCTTCCAAATTCACATTAAACGTTGCAATTGCATCGGCTGCTGACGTGCTATTGGGCAGCGCTACGCCCAGCGTAATGTCGCGGTCGGCCGGAAAATCAATAAACGGCGTGGCCGTGCGGAACTCAAAGTCGTCCAGCACCAGCGCATTGTCGGCATACACATCCACCGTCGGGTCGGGTGAGTTGTGGATCACCTGCAGGCGCGCCGTGGGCGTCAGCGGCAACTCGACGACCGCGCCGTTGGGCAAGGCGGCAAACAGGCCAAAGCCCGGGTCGCCACCCAGCAGGCCACTAGCAAACACATAGGCAGCACCGCCAGCCAGACCGCTCAGGTCGGCGCGGAAAGAGGCCACCACGTTCGGGTCGCCCGTGGCACGAATAGCGAAGTCGTACTTCGCCGGTGGCAGGCTCAGGTA
>CALJPQ010000035.1 GCA_937980645.1 uncultured Saprospiraceae bacterium
TGATATTCAACTGCACCTGGTGGTCATTGGCATCAACCAGTATAAAAATGCAAAGTACAACCTCAACTACGCTACGGCCGACGCTACCGCTTTTACCAATGCCCTTAAAACAAGCGCCGCCGGGCTGTTTTCCGACATACACGTGCAAACGGTAGCCGACGAACAGGCCACCAAGAGCGGTATCACAGCTGCTTTAGAAAAGGTCAAGGCGCAGGCAAAGCCGCAGGATGTGTTCGTATTCTACTATGCCGGCCACGGTGTGCTCGACGACAAAAGCCAGTACTACCTCGTGCCGCACGACGTGACCCAACTCTACGGCAACTGGGATGCTCTGGCTCAGCAGGGTCTGAGCGCGGCGCTGTTGCAGCAATACTCCAGAGAAATCAAAGCCCAAAAGCAACTTTTCCTGCTGGATGCTTGCCAGTCGGCCGGCGCCCTTCAGCAGACCGTGGCTGCCCGTGGCGCTGCCGAGGAGCGCGCCATTGCCCAATTGGCCCGCGCTACCGGCACACACTGGCTCACGGCCTCCGGCAGCGAACAGTTTGCCTCGGAGTTTGCCCAATTGGGCCACGGCACCTTCACCTATGCCTTGCTGGAAGCGCTCCAAGGCAAGGCCGACAACGGCGACAAGCGCATCACAGTGAAGGAAATAGATGCCTACCTGCAGACCGTGGTACCGGAACTGACCGCCAAATACAAAGGCACGCCACAGTATCCGGCCAGCTATGGCTTTGGGAATGATTTTCCGGTGGGGGTGGTGCGGTGAAGGTTGGTTAACTATGAATAAGCGAATGATAGCCCAAAGGATTCGTGCGTTTGCGCTTGGGTCTGCTCAGTGGTTTTGATCTCAGGCGCTCCAGGTGCTGTTCCAAAAGGGGGGCCACAGGTCATCTTTGCGCTCTTGTTGTTGTCGGCGGGTTTCTTCCTCCGCTTCTAATGCTCTTTGGGCCTTTGTTTTATCGAAGATATCGTGTGGGAGGAAGGGGTGTTTTTCGCTTGCCTTTTCGTCCCACAACGGTTGACTTTCGACTTCGTCGTCTTCCAGCTCTCCTTTGAACCAAAATGCGGCGAAGATGCCTGAGAGGCTGCCGAGCAGGTGGCTCTCCCACGAAATGCCTTCTTGGTCAGGCAGAATGCCTAGAAACATGCCGCTATAAAGCATGAGCACGATTAGCGCAAGAATGATAGAGCGCGCGCTGCGGCGGAAGATTCCGTTCCAAAAGATAAATGCGACCAGCCCATAAACAATGCCGCTAGCACCGATGTGAATAACCGAGCGCCCCAGCAGCCACACCGATAAGCCGGTCAGAAAATAGATGAGCCAGAATGCCCGTATGGCTACGCGTCGGTAGAAGTACAGCGTCAGAGACATCAAGACGAAAAGCGGCACGCTGTTCGACATCAGGTGCTCCCAGCTGCCGTGCATTAGAGGGGCGGTAACTATCCCTCGTATCCACGACACGCGACGCGGCAGGATGCCGTACTCGCCCGGGTCTGCGCTAAACAGGTAAAAATAAGCATGCGCCAACCATAGGAAGGCTACCAACCCTGCCGGAAAGCGCAGGCTATCCAATAAATGTCGCCCAGTGGGCGCTACGGTATCCCGGTCAGATGCAAAAAACATGGGACTTAAAGAGGCAAAAGTAACATATCTGACTAAGCAAGGTTTTCGCCTTTTCAGGAAGGCCCTGAATATTCAGCCGCTCTGGCAGGGCTTATGGGCTAAGCCTTTCCAAAAAAGATTAGCGCCACCAGGGCCATTATCTTTGCTCGCATGCTCTGCTTGTCCTTTCTTCGGTACTTCTTTGCCGTATTGCTCCTGAGCGCCTGCACGGCATCTAAATTCAAATCCTCTTCTGCTATGACTGAACCACTTTTCCGCATTCCGTTCGAGACTAACCCTAACCAGACAGTTACGTACCATGAGGCCATAGCCTGCTATGAGAAAATGGCTAAGGCTTTTCCGCGTATTTTTCGCCTCCAGGCAGAAGGAACGACGGATAGTCCTTATCCGCTGCACACGGCTATTCTTTCTACAAGCGGGGTCTTTGAGGCCGATCGTTTGCGGGGGGCGGGCAAGCGCATTCTTTTTATTAACAACGGCATACACCCGGGCGAGCCGGAGGGGATTGATGCTACTATCCTGCTGCTGCGCGACTTTCTGACGCAACCTGAACGCCAGCGGTTGCTGGAAAATACGGTGCTTGTTGTCGTTCCGGTTTACAATGTGGACGGTTGCCTTCGTCGCGGCGCCTTCAGTCGGGTCAACCAGAACGGCCCAGAGGCGTATGGTTTTCGCGGCAATGACCGCAACTACGACCTCAACCGGGACTTCATCAAATGCGACTCGCGAAACGCTCAGACGTTTAACAAAATATTCAGCTATTGGCGTCCCGATGTCTTTGTGGACACTCACACCAGTAATGGAGCCGACTATCCGTACACCATGACGCTCATTGCCACCCAGCACAACAAACTGGAGGCTCCGCTGGGTGAGTTCCTGCAGAAAACGATGCTGCCCGACCTGTACGCCCGCATGGCGCGCCGCGGCTGGGAAATGTGCCCCTATGTGGACGGCCCAGGCGAAACACCTGAACAAGGGCTGTGGGGCTTTTGCGATTATGGCCGCTTTTCTACTGGCTATGCCGCTATGTGGAACTCTATCGGCTTCATGCCCGAAACGCACATGCTCAAACCTTTTGCTGATCGTTTGCGCAGTACACAGGCATTCCTCGAAGAAACGATTGGCTTCTTGCACGAACACGGTGATGTGCTGGCCAAAGCCCGCGCCGAAGCCCTCGAACGCACCTTGAACAAAAAAGAGTTCGTCTTAGACTGGCGCATGGACCGAACGCAACGCGACTCCTTCCGTTTCAAAGGCTATGCAGCTAAATACAAGCCCTCTGAGGTTTCGGGGCTGCCGCGCCTCTATTACGACCGCTCCGAAACATGGGAGCGCGATATTCCCTACTACAACACTTTTGTGCCAGCGCTGACGGTTACCAAACCGTGGGCTTACATCATCCCGCAAGCGTGGGAGAACGTCATTGGCCGACTTAAATGGAATAAGGTTCAAATGGAACGCTTGAGCGAGGATGTGCTGCTCGATGTGGAAATGTACCGCATTGACTCCTTCCGCAATCGCAACGAATGGGAAGGCCATTACTATCACCACAATGTGCGCGTAACGGCTCAAAAGCACCAGCACCTTTTCCGGAAGGGGGACTATGTTGTTCTGACCAACCAGCCGTCTAATCGTTATATCGTCGAAACGCTTGAGCCGCATGCTCCTGACGCCTGGTTTGCATGGAACTTCTTCGACCCCATCCTCATGCAGAAAGAGTACTTTTCTGCTTATGTGTTCGAGGATCTGGCCGCCGATTTTTTGCGCCAAAATCCAGCGATACGCGCTGAATTGGAAGAACTCAAAAAGAACGATCCCGAATTTGCTGCTGACGCGCGCAAACAGTTGGACTGGGTCTATCGGCGCTCACCATGGTACGAACCTACGCACCGGCTGTATCCTGTAGGACGGGTGTTGCAACCTACAACACTACCCCTGGTACCGCCCGATAAGATGTGATCTTTCGGCATTCTCCAGCCGCGTTAGTGCCTGCACTGCTATTCATGCCTTGCGACCAGACAGCTATACTTTTGTTGCATTGCTGGTGTCGCGCATGGCTCTTTCAATCGGTATTGAAACTTTATATGGTGTGTATGAAATAGGCCCTGGCACAGTCTTTCGGGCTAGTTCGAAAGCGCGCGAGCAGCACTGTCAGGCAGATTTGCCCTTCTGGCAAAAACGTCTCCGCTAACGAAGCAAGCCCTCACGCACTCATTTCCTCAGCCACCCAGCGCTCCACGTTGCGCCGCTGGCTCGACAACTCTACACCCACACCCACTACGGGCTTGCCCAAGTGCCACCACGCCTCATAGTAGCGCTTCCGCCGTATCTGCTCCAGCGCCACCTCCGCC
>CALJPQ010000036.1 GCA_937980645.1 uncultured Saprospiraceae bacterium
GTCGAACGCGACGATTTAGCCTGCAAGTCGCTGACCGATGCGAACACGGGCAAGAAACTTTCGGTCGACGAGGCGCGTGAGCGCTACGGCGCATCAGATTTAGAGAGAAAATTGGTGTCGCCGGAGCGCGTGAAAGACATGTGCGGGGAGCTCTTCAAGCGTCTGTGCGAGACCGGCGGGCCTGAACAAAAGACCATCATCTTTTGCGCGAGCGATCGCCACGCCGACGCCGTGGCGACGGAGATGAACAACCTCTATGCCGAATGGTCCAGGCAAAACAACCGTCCCCGCCTGGATTCCTACGCGTTCAAATGCACGGCCAGTGCTAACGGCGGTCAATACTTAGCGGACTTGCGCGGCGCCACCCGCTCCCACTTCATCGCCACCACGGTGGACCTGCTCACTACCGGCGTGGATGTGCCGATCGTGCAAAACATCGTCTTTTTCAAGTATGTGCGTTCGCCCATCGCCTTCTATCAGATGATTGGCCGCGGCACGCGCCTGCATCCGCCCAGCAAAAAGCTCATGTTCCGCGTCTATGACTTTACCAACGCCACGCGCCTGTTCGGCGAGGAGTTCAAGACCCGCTGGCAGCCGCGCGAGCAGCGCGAAAGCGCCGGAGAGCCGCCGGCGCCGCCCGAGCCGACCATCCAGGTCGAAGGCTTTGAGGTGCGCATCACCGACGCCGGCCGCTATATCGTCATCGACGTGGACGGAAAGGCCATGCCGGTAACCGTGGAGGAATACAAAGCGCGCTTAGCCGCCCGGCTGGTGGCAGAAGCGCCAACGCTGGAGGATTTCCGCGCCCGCTGGATCGAGCCGCCTCAGCGCCGCGAACTGTTAGGACACCTGCCCGACGCCGGCCGCTCAGCCCTATTGGTGCAGAAACTGGAGGAAATGGACGCCTACGACCTCTACGATGTGCTGGCGGAACTGGGCTACGGCCTGGCCCCGCGCACCCGCGCCGACCGCGCCGAAGCCTTTACCTACAAGCACCAAAGTTGGCTAGCCAACCTGCCGCCCGCCGCTGCGGCCACGCTCAAGGCCATGGCCATGCAGTTTGCCGCAGCCGGCACCGAAGGGCTGGAAAACCCGCACATCTTCGACCTGACCGACGTGCGCCGCGCCGGAGGCCTCGCCGCGCTCAAAGGCTTGGGCGAACCAGCGCAAATCCTGCGTGAAACCAAAAACAGAATATTTGCCGCATGAGCACGACGACCGCGCAAACCGAAACGACAAAACGCCCCCTGCCCGCAGGGTGGCGATGGGGCAAGCTGGGGGAGGTGTGCCGTGTTGTTGGTGGATCAACCCCGAGCAGTCACATACAGGATTATTGGAATGGTGAGATTGTTTGGATCACGCCTAAAGATTTGGGGCAGCTTGACAGTCCTATCATCACTTCATCGGAAAGAAAGATAACCAAAGAAGGTTACGAGAATTGCGGCACTGAGATGGTTCCCGCTGGGGCTGTTGTTCTTTCGAGCCGTGCGCCTATCGGTCATCTCGGCATCGCTGGTGTTCCTTTGTGCACTAATCAAGGATGTAAGTCTTTTGTACCATCAGCTCAGATTGACTCGGAATTTCTATATTACAGTCTCAAAATCTCGGTACCAAAGCTGCAAGCACTGGGTAGCGGGGCAACGTTTACAGAGGTCTCTAAGACAGATCTTGAGAACTTCTCAATCCCCCTCCCGCCCCTCGACGAGCAGCGGCGCATTGCGGCGATGTTACGCGAGCAGATGGCGGCGGTGGAGCGGGCGCGCCGCGCCGCCGAAGAACAACTCGAAGCCGCCAAAGCCCTGCCCGCCGCCTACCTGCGCCAAGCCTTCCCCCGCCCCGACCAACCCCTGCCCCCCGGCTGGCGATGGGTCAAGCTGGGGGAGGTGTGCCGCCAAGACCGCACAATAATCGAGCCGGGATCCTCATTGGCTGAATCGTTGCCTTACCTTAGCTTGGAACATGTGGAGAGCAACACAGGACGGATTCTCAAACAACCAAACGGAGAGATAGAGGATGAAGGCAAAAGCACCACTTTCTATTTTGACTCTCGACATGTCCTTTACGGAAAGCTACGTCCGTATTTGAACAAGGTGGCATTACCTGATTTTGCGGGGCGTTGCACGACAGAAATGATCCCTTTGCTGCCTGCCGATCAGACCGACAGAGAGTTCTTGTGTTGGGTATTACGCAGGCAAGAGACAGTTGATGCCGCGATGAGGGGCAAGACGGGGTCGCGCATGCCGCGCGCTGATATGGACGAACTCATGAACTTCTCAATCCCCCTCCCGCCCCTCTCCGAGCAGCGGCGGATAGCGGCCATCTTGCGCAAGCAGATGGCGGCGGCCGAGCGGGCGCGCAAGGTGCTGGAGGAACAACTGGAGGCCATCAACCGCCTGCCGGCGGCGATTCTGCGAAAAGCCTTCAACGGAGAACTATGAAAAAGACAAAAAATAACAACGGCAACGGCAAACGCCACACCACCCCCCAGTCGCTCAACGGGGCCATCAAGAACATCTGCGACATCATGCGCCGCTCCAACTGCGCCGGCGCCCTGCAATACGTGCCGGAACTGACCTGGATTCTCTTCCTGCGCATCCTGGATGAGCGCGAGCAGCACGAGGCCGAGGCGGCCGCCGCCGTGGGCGCAGAATTCACCCCGTCGCTCGAACCGCCCTATCGCTGGCGCGATTGGGCCGCGCCGGAAGCCCCCAAGCGCCGCGAACTGGAAACCGGCACGCTGGGCGCGTTTTTCGCCTTCGTCAATGGCAAGCTCATCCCCCATCTCAAGGGCCTCAAAGACCGCGCAGGCGCCACCCCGCGCCAAAAGGTCATCAGCGAGATTTTCTCCGGCATCGAGCGCACGCGCATTGACACCGAGCGCAACCTGCTCGACGTGCTGGACAAGGTCAACGAAATCAGCGCCGAGAGCGTGGACCCGACCCACGTCTTTACCCTCTCGCAGGTCTATGAGGGCTTGCTGCTCAAGATGGGCGAAAAAGGCAACGACGGCGGGCAGTTCTTCACCCCGCGCGAGGTCATCCGCGCCATGGTGCGGGTGATTGACCCCCAAATCGGCGAGACGGTCTATGACCCCGGCTGCGGCACCGGCGGGTTTTTGGCGCAGGCGTATGAACACATGGCCGGCCCGGACAACGAAAAGGTCGCCTCGCCCGACCAACTGGAGACGCTCAAGCGCCGCACCTTTTACGGCCGCGAGAAGGATAACACCGTCTATCCCATCGCGCTGGCCAACCTGGTGTTGCACGGTATTGACGAACCGCACATCTGGCACGGCAACACGCTCACCGGCGCCGAGACCTACGGCGGGCTGTTCCAGGACGCGCCGGCGCTCTACGACGTGGTGCTGATGAATCCGCCCTTTGGCGGCAAAGAAGGCCAGGACGCGCAGACGCGCTTTGCCTACAAGACCAGCGCGACACAGGTGCTGTTTCTTCAGCACGTCATTGACAGCCTCAAGCGCGGCGGCCGCTGCGGCATCGTGCTGGATGAGGGCGTGCTCTTCCGCACCAACGAGACGGCCTTCGTCCAGACCAAGCGCAAGCTCCTCGATGACTGCGACCTGTGGTGCATCGTCAGCCTGCCGCCGGGAGCCTTCGTCAACGCTGGCGCGGGCGTCAAGACCAACCTGCTCTTCTTCACCAAAGGCCGGCCCACCGAGCGCATCTGGTATTACGATCTTTCAGACATCAAAGTCGGCAAGAAAGCGCCGCTGACGCTGGCGCACTTCGACGAGTTTTTCCGCCTACTACCGACACGCGGCGACGGCGAGCACAGTTGGACGGTGAGCCGGCAGGAGATTGAAGCGCGCAACTTCGACTTAAAGGCGGTCAATCCCCATCGCAAAAACGACGAGGACACGCGCACGCCGGAGGAACTGATTGCGCTGATCCGGGCCAAAAGCAAAGAGATGGAGGACGCCTTATCCGCGTTGATAAACCAATAAGGAGAGGATAGCAGGTTGGCAGGCCACTGGAACTACCTCCACGAACAGCGCGCCCGGGCGGAATGGCATGCGGCAAAGGGCCATAACCGCGGGGCTGCTCTGCCGCCTGGGTGGCAGAGCGACCCGATATAAGGGAAGCACATCCTATTGGCTACGCATATCCCGAAAGTCTATATGGATGTTTACCGGCATAAAAGCGAAAACATTGGCTTACAGGATACCGTTTTGCGTCGAAAGGGATACGAAGCGGTGTTGGTGCATGCGTCTGCTTTGGGCCACAAAGGCCGGGTCGCTACCGATCCGCCCTGAACGGTGATGGGCCAGTTGTCTTTTGCGGGGCGGCGCACCCACCTGAGTGGGAGCGGTTGTGCGGTAGGGCATGGATTACAGGGCGGTGTATTCGGGGGCGGTGATCGGGTGCCTGAAGTGGATTTCGGTAGCGTGTGGGTTGCGCAGGTTGCTGTTATTCAGCCTGCCTTTTCGGCCAGTTCCAACCACTTTCCTTCCTTCTCTTCCAGTGTTTTTTGCAAGGTGCCCAGCTCTTCGGACAGGCGGTTGATGTCGGCAGGGCTGAGGTTGGCGCTGTTGAAGCGCTGCAGGATTTCTTGCTTGCGGCGCTCTAGGGCGGTGATGTCTTTTTCCAAGCGTTTCAGTTCGTTGCGTTCGGCATTGGTCAGGCTGGCGGAGGCAGGTGCAACGGTTTTGGGTGTTTGGGCGGGTGGGGTAAGTTGGGGTGAGGTGGCTTCGGTGCGTTTGAGGGCGCGGTATTCGGCGTAGGTGCCGTTGAAGTCTTTGATTTTTCCGTTGCCTTCAAAGACGAACAGGTGTTCCACGAGGCGGTCCATGAAATAGCGATCGTGGGTAACGACAACTAAGCAGCCGGGATAGTCTTCCAGGAAGTCTTCCAGCACCTGTAGGGTGAGTACGTCGAGGTCGTTGGTGGGTTCGTCTAAGATGAGGAAGTTTGGGTTTTTCATCAGCACGGTTAGCAAGTAGAGGCGTCGGCGTTCTCCGCCACTGAGTTGGCTGACGTACACCTGCTGCTGGGGTCGGCTGAAGAGGAATCGCTCGAGCAGTTGGGCTGCGCTGAGTTCCTTGCCTTTTTCTAAGGGGATGTAGTCGGCGATGTCGCGCACGACTTCGATGACGCGCTTGTCTTCGGGCAGTTGGATGCCTTCTTGTCGGTAATGGCCGAAGATGATGGTGTCGCCGATGACGACCTTGCCCGTGTCGGGTGGCAGGGCGCCGGTGAGGATGTCTAAGAAGGTGCTTTTGCCCGAGCCGTTAGGGCCGACGATGCCCACGCGCTCGCGGCGTTTGAATTTGTAGGTGAAATTGTCTAAGATTTTTTTGCCGCCAAAAGCCTTGCTGATGTTGTGCAACTCGACCACTTTGCTGCCCAGCCAGTTTTCTTTGATGGCAATGGTCATTTCTTCGGTTTTTTTGCGCAGGGCTTCGTTGGCTTCTTTGCGTTCGTAGTAGGCGTCCACACGGGCTTTGGCCTTGGTAGTACGGGCAGCGGGGCTTCGGCGCACCCATTCGAGTTCGCGTTTGAGCAGTTTGCTCTGGCGCTCGTAGGTGGTGGCTTCTACCTCTTCGCGCAGGGCTTTTTTCTCTAAATAGTCGGCATACGAGCCGGAATAGCGGCGCAGTTGGCCGCCCTCCAGTTCGATGATGCTGTCGCAGACGTTCTCTAAGAAATAGCGGTCGTGCGTTACCATGAACAGCGTGATGCCGGGCTGTTGCAGGTATTCTTCCAGCCATTCGATCATTTCCACGTCTAAGTGGTTGGTCGGCTCGTCCAAGATGAGAAAGTCCGGGTCTTCGAGCAGGATTTTGGCTAAGGCTAAGCGCTTTTGCTGGCCGCCGGAGAGGGAACCGACTTTCTGGCTGAGGTCGTCTAAGCGGAAGCGGTAGAGCATTTCCTTGACGCGCGCTTCGAATGACCAGGCATGGTGTAGGTCCATCTGGGCCATGGCTTCCTGGAGTTCTTCGGTATTTTCCGGCTGGGTTAGGGCGCGTTCGTAGCGCTGTACAACGCGCACCATGGGGTTGGCCGGGTCGAGTGCAGCGGTCAATACATCTATGTCGGGTGGAAATACGGGCTCCTGCTCCAGCCAGCCGATGCGGATGTCTTTGCGCAGCAGGGTGCGCGCGTTTTCGCCCTCGCTGCCCTCTAGCCCGGCGATGACGCGCAGCAGCGTGCTCTTGCCGGTGCCGTTTTTAGCAATCAGCCCGATTTTCTGGCCTTTGTCTATGTGCAGGCTGATGTTGCGAAAAAGGACCTTTTCACCGTAAGTTTTCGTTACGTTCTCGAGCGTCAGGAAATTCATGGGGCAAAGGTCGTGCGTTAGTAGGCTCCGAAGTAGCGTCTCAAGAACCATTCTGCGGCCAGCAGCGATGCCAGCAGGAAGAACACCCACTTAAGGTGGATGAGTGGCGTTGTTTGGGTGGACTGGTAGATGACCGGTTTGATGGTAGGCGTCTGTTTAATTTTGTCGGCGAGGGTCAGCAAGTGGTCTGCGTACACCATTTCGCCGCCGTGTTGGGCGCTCAGCTGGCGCAGCAGGCCGTGGTTGGCGGTGGTGGCGAAGTACTCCAGTTGAATGGGCTGCACGCTGAAGCGTCCGTCGTAGGTCAGCACCTGATTGTTGAGCGACGTAGTGGCGCGAAAGGTGTAGTTGCCCACGGGCAGAATGCCGGCATTGAGGGTATAGGCATTGCCCTTCTTGTTGAAGGTGTAGAGGAATTCCTTGCCTTCAGCGTTGCGCACCGATAGGGCTACATCAGGCGTGTTGATCAGTTCATAGTTGTCGTTGTACAACTCGGCGCTGAAGAAGACCGGTTCGTTTTCGTTGAAAAGGTTCTGCTCGAGCGAGACACGGAATTTGCGTTTGTCCTCTTTCTGGCTTAGGTACAGCACCGTTTTGCCCACGATTTCATCGAAGATCTGGTGGTTGTTGTGCTGCATGTAGTCGAAAAGGCGCCATTTCCAGAGGCCTTCGCCTAGCAGGATGCCGCATCGGATGCCGTCCGTTTCGCCCACGACGAGTAGGGGTTGCTCGGTGTCCACGCGGCCAATACGTTTGTACAGGACGACCTGCCCTTGCGGTAGGGCCGAAAAGTTGCCAAAGGCGCTGGTCAGCGGGCTAAACTTGGGCAATTCTGAAGCCAGCTCTGGGCTGAGCGTAAAGGCGGCAAATTGAGAGGATACTCTGGCCTGCACGTCGTCGGCCTGTTGGCCGGTGCTTTGGGCGCTCACCAAGCGCTGCACGCGCGACAGAGAGGCATAGCTCGTTTGCATGCCGGCGATGAACAACCTCGGAATGCGCTTGCTGTCTAAGGTGCTGAGAATGCCGCTAATGTCTTGAGCTGTGGAGGGTAGGTTGTGCAGCACCACGAAGTCGAACTTCGACACATCGGTGCCGGGCTCCCCGACATAGGCCACCGTAACCTCGTAGTTGCGGTTGCCTTCCAGCGTCTGGCGTATCGCGGAGATGTCGGGGTGTGGGCTGTTGGCCAGCAGCAGGATTTTCTGCCGAGCATCGAGTACATCAATGAAGATATCGCGCGTGTTGTTCACCGCCGAGCGTTCGCCGGGCACTTTGGCTAAGGTGAAGCGGAAGTGTTGCACGCCCGTTTTGTCGGCTTCCAGCAGTACCTCTTTAGTGGTGAAGAAGTCGTTTTGATCAATCGAAATAGGGATGGACTGCAGCGTGCGCGTCTGGTCGCCTTCGATGCGGCTGACGGTGAGCACCGTTTGTGTGCCAGCGCAATTAACGGCGGCGGCATCCACCTGTACCATGAAGCGGTCGCCCAAATAGGCGATTTTGTTGTAAAAAACGCGCTTTATGAACAGGTCTTTGCGCGGTGTAGTATCGCCCAGCGCCACGGTAAACACCGGTGCGGCAATGGGAACTCCGGCATACAGCGGGCTGCTCCCTTGGTTGTAGATGCCGTCGGTGGCCATCACGATGGCGCCTAAGTTTTGCGTCCCGAAGCGGTCGTACACCTCTTGCATCAGCCGCGAGAGGTTGCTGACCTTGTCCGTAAATTCAAAGTTGACCCCTTCGCGCACCGCGTCGCCGAAGGCGAATTCATGCACCTCGTAGTCGTCTGACAGCGCTTCGCGCAGGCGCTCCCAATCGGCTTTGTATTGGGCTAAAGCAGCTCCCTGCAGCTCCGCTCCTACGCTCTCCGACTGGTCCTGGGCCAACACGACTACGGGTTTTTGCGTCTGCGTCTGCGTGCGCCGCAACAGGGGAGAGAGCAGCAAAGCCGCAATGACTGTTACTACCACCCACCGCACAACACCCAAAATGCGGTGCAACTGAGGCGCCTGCTCTCGAAAGGCACCCTCTCGGTAATACAGCAACAAAGCATAGCCCAGCCCCAGTAAAGCACACAACAACAGAAACCAGGCTGGATATTGAAACGTCACTTGTGGCATGCGCGCGCAGTTCTTTTGCTTGGGTCAAAACAAGGCGCAAAGGTGCGAAAATGTTTGGCTGTGGCAGTATTAAAGTCGCCAGCACACTCCGCTAAACCAGAGGCGACATCTCCGTCAGGAGGTGTCGTCTCGGATCTTCCAAAAGACCATCAGCCCTTCTATCGCCCGGACGAGATGCGCAGCGTACCTTTGAGTGTGAAAACAGGTGTGCATGACAAACAAAAGTAAGCCCAATCTTCTCACGCTCGAAGTCCGCCAGCTGGGGCAGATTCGCGAGGGTGCTGTGTCCTTTGGCGACCTGACCCTGCTCGTCGGTGGGCAGGCCAGTGGCAAGAGCATCTTCCTGCAGTTGCTGAAATTGCTCATAGATCGCCATCAGGTGTTCGAGACCCTCCAGAGACATGGCTATGATTGGGCCGACGACCCTAAGCGGATGCTCGAGCTTTATTTCGGCGAGTCCATGTCGGGTCTGTGGCGCGAAGAGACCGAGATCCTCTGGAAGCGAACGCCCTATTCCCTGAATAAGCTGGCCAGCAAGAAAGGCGTAGGCGCTGCCGGTACGAAGGAGAACCTCTTCTACATACCGGCTCAGCGCGTGGTAACCATGGCGCAGGGCTGGCCTCGGCCTTTCAGTTCTTTCGAGATAGGTGATCCGTATGTTTTAAAAGCCTTCAGCGAAACCTTGCGTCTGCTCATGGAAAAAGAGTCGCTGGGCGGAGTAGAGGCCAAAGTCCTCTTCCCCCGCAAAGGGCGTATGAAAGAGCCTATCCGAGATGCCATTGAGCAGAGCATCTTTTACGGCGCCTCCATCGAGCTGGATCGCGAAACCCTGCGCAAGCGCTTCCTGTTGCGCATCCGGGATAGCCGCCTGCCGTTCATGACCTGGTCGGCCGGGCAGAAGGAGTTTATGCCGCTTCTGTTATCGCTCTACCACCTGACGCCGCCGGCCAAAATCTCCATGCGCGAAAAAATCGAGTGGGTCGTCATCGAGGAGCCGGAGATGGGCCTGCATCCGCAAGCCATTCAGACGGTGATGCTGCTGTGTCTGGAACTGCTCAGCCGGGGTTATCGCGTTGCCATCACCACCCATTCACCGGTGTTTCTCGAACTGGCCTGGGCCATCCAGCGCATCAAGCCCAGTGGGCAGGCCGGAGCGCTCTTTCAGCTGTTCGACCTGAACCAAAAAGACGCGGCTTTGAGAGAAGTTTTCCAGACCTGCCTGAAAGATAAAACCTTTAAGACCTACCTTTTCCGCCGCGAAGCGGAAGGCATTCGCATTCAGGACATCTCCGAACTCGACCCGGGCAGCGACGACCCGGCTGTGGCTTACTGGGGCGGCTTATCCGAATTTGCCAGCCGTGCCGGGGAGGTCGTTGCCCAAAACGCTCAACGATGAAAAACCGGCATCGAAAGGCGAGAAATCCCTTTGCTGCGGCCATGAACACATTGCCCGGTATAGCCGATTGCTATCAGCAGGGGTTGCAGGCTTTAGGCAGCCACAGCCAGAAGATCGTCCCTAAAAGCACGCGGCTACTTCAAGGAAGCGTGTCGCTGGATACCTGTTTGCAGGCCGCTTTTCCCGATGACAATCGCTGGGACTATGCCTTGGGCTACGCTGGCCGAGCCTATTTTGTTGAAGTGCACCCGGCTTACCCAGGTGAGACAAAAGTAGTGCTGAAAAAACTCGAATGGCTGAAAACCTGGCTCCAACAGAACGCACCAGACCTGGAACGCATAAAAGCGAAAAATGCCTTTCACTGGGTCGCTTCCGGCAGGGTAGATATCCCTTCTACCACGCGGGAGTACAAACAAGCAGCGCAGGCCGGTCTGGTGCCCCACAGCAAGCTGCACCTGCCTTAGCTCGCTCGAGGCTGTCGCCTCGGGTGCCCTCATTCCCGGGGCTTTGCCCCGAGACGCCCCGGCTCCCTCCCGCCTGGAGTTCGTGCTACCCTTCGTGCCGTAGTGTGGTCTTTAGGCCTTCGTGGTCTCCTGAGACGACTCCTGAGGCGACATCTCCGCCAGGAGGTGTTGTCTCTAAGCAAGAAGACCAGAGACGACACCTCCCGCTGGGAGATGTCGCCTCAAATTGGTGTCTTCGCGGCTAAAAAATACCGCCTCGCCTGCATTAGCCAAACCGTTCACCGCCGGTTTGGCGTTGAATAAGTGGGGCAGCGTCCCCGATGCAGAGGAACATCTTGTGCCTATCTTTGTCTATTAAGGAAAGAATACCCGGCGATGAACACACCCAAACGCTTGCTTTTTGCCTTAGCGGCCGCGCTTTTCCCCTTTTTGAGCCACGCCACGCACAACCGAGGAGGCGAAATACACATCGAGCAAATTGGCCCGCTCACCGTGCGCGCTACCATCATCACCTGGACGCGCACGCTCAGCGTCAGTGCCGACCGCGACACGCTGACCCTCTGCTGGGGCGACGGCTCCTGTGAGCAGGTGGGCCGCGTCAATGGCGGCGGCAAAGGCGTTGCGCTAAGCAACGAGGTGAAGTACAACATCTACATTGCCACGCATACCTACGCCGGCCCGGCGCGCTATCGCATCTCTATGACCGACCCCAACCGCAATGCCGGCATCGTCAACGTCAACCCGCCGCAGTCGGAGAACATCCCGTTTCATATCGAAACCATTTACACCTTCCTCGATCCGCAGTTTGGCGGCAACAACACGACACCCTACCTGTTGCAATCGCCCATTGACAATGCTTGCGTCGGGCGCCCCTTCCGGCACAATCCAAATGCTTACGACCCGGATTTAGACAGCCTTTCGTATCGCTTGAGCATACCCAAGCAGTCTATCGGCGTCAACGTGCCCAATTACAGTTTTCCTAACGAAATCGGCCCGGGGCCTAACAACATCCTGCAGCTGAACGAGCGTACGGGCGATATTTTATGGATGTCGCCGCAGCAACCTGGCGAGTACAACCTGACCATTCTGATTATTTCCTGGCGCAATAGGGTGCCGATAGATACGACCATTCGGGACATGCAAATTTTCGTTTCGGCCTGCCAGAACAATCCGCCATTCGTACAGGCACCCGAAGACCTGTGTGTGGTCGCCGGGCAGCTGGTTGAGTTTCCGGTGGTGGGCACCGACCCCGACTCGGGCAATTTAGTGTGGCTGACGGCCTCAGGTGGCCCTATGGTGCAGCCCATCAGCCCGGCGCAATTCATCGCGCCCTCGGGCTTTGTGCCGCCTCCTGTTACAGGCACGTTTCGCTGGCAAACCTCTTGTGAGCATATCTCGAATTTCCCTTACACCATGGTGTTCAAGGCCGTGGACTCGCTCAACCCCAGCACGCCGCAGCTGGCTTTTCTGAAAACGGTGAACATCCGCGTCGTAGGTCCGCCGCCCAAAGATGTGCAGGCCATTGCTCAGGCCGGCGCCATTGAGATCACGTGGGAGAAGCCCTATTTCTGTGAAAACGCCGCCGATAACTATTTCCTGGGTTTTTCCATCTGGCGACGCGAAGGCTCCAATCCTTTTGTGCCCGACTCCTGTACGCCCGGGCTGGCAGGGCGGGGCTACACGCGCCTGGTGTTCGTAACACGCCAGGAGCTTAATGGGCGCTATTTCTTCCGCGACGAGCAGGTGGAGCGCGGGCGCACCTATTGCTACCGCATTGTAGCGCTTTTTGCCCGGCGCTCGGCGGGTGGTTATCCGTACAACATCGTCGAGAGCTTGCCTTCTAACGAGGCCTGTGCTCAGTTGCCGCGCGACCTGCCGCTCATAGTAGAGGTCTCCGTTATCCGCACGGACCCGCAGCAAGGGCAGATACAGGTGTGCTGGACGAAACCTGTAGCCGGCGACTTAGATACCATCATCAACCCCGGCCCCTATCGCTACGTGCTGCTGCGTGCTCCCGATATTGCTGGCGGCGCCATACAGCCTGTGGCTACATTCACAGCCGATCAATTCTGGCAGGCCAATGATACCTGCTTCACCGATACTGGCCTCAATACCAGCGGGCAAGCCTACCATTATCGGGTGGACTTTTACACCCGAGGCGCCTTTGACACGCCCTTTGGTAGTACGGATGAGGCATCTTCTATCTTCCTCCGGATCAAATCGTCCGACAAGGTCAATATCCTGACCTGGCTGGAAGACGTGCCCTGGACCAACTATGAGTACGTCGTGTATCGGCGCAACAATGCCACGGGCCAATTCGACTCTGTTGCTACAACTACCTCACCCACTTATGCCGACCGTGGGCTGGAAAACGATATCGAATACTGTTACTATGTGCGCAGCAGCGGCACCTACAGCATCGCCGGCGTCCGCGAGCCGCTGTTCAACCTGTCGCAAATCGCCTGTGGGGTGCCGATTGACACCGTACCGCCCTGCACGCCTACCCTGACGGTGAGCAACCTGTGCAACGGCGGCAGCACCACGCCCCCCGACCCGCCCTACGACAACTTCCTGCAGTGGAACAACCCAGCCCTGACCTGCCCCGACGCCGGCGACGTGGTGCGCTACTATCTGTGGTACAAACCCTTCGAAGGCGAACCACTCGCCCTGCTGACCACCATTGAAGGGGCGGACAACACCAGCTGGACGCACTCCCAGCAAGAAAGCCTCGCCGGCTGTTATGCCATCTCTGCCGAAGACTCTTTAGGCAACCAAAGCCCTTTGAGCACGCCGGTATGCACCGACAACTGCCCTAACTACGAACTGCCCAACGCCTTCTCGCCCAACGGCGACGGTTTCAACGACCAATTCCGACCTTTCCCAGGCTGGCGCTTCATCGAGCGTGTCGAAATGCAAATCTTTAACCGCTGGGGTAATCTCATCTTCGAGACCAGCAACCCCGCCATCGAATGGGACGGGCGCAACAGCGCCGGAAATGACGTGCCCGAAGGCACCTATTTCTACATCTGCAAAGTCTATGAGCGCCGCGTCGGCGGCATTGAGCTACGCCCCGAAGCCCTCAGCGGCTTCATCGAGCTCAACCGCGGCGGACGTTAAGCCGCCAAAATGCACAGCGGGCTGCCTCAAGTGTTTTTGAGACAGCCCGCCATTGCTAAAGAGAACCGCGCAAATGCTTACTTCTCTAACGGCCTCTTCTCCGCCTCGCGCATGCCCTGGCGGATTTCGTCTTCCACCGCATTGCGGGCGTTGTTGAACTCACGAATGCCGCGACCCAGACCACGCATGAGCTCCGGTATCTTGCTGCCGCCAAAAAGCAAAAGCACCACTAAAAAGATGAGAATGAGCTCTGTGGCACCAATGTTGCCGAGAAATAATGTTGGAATGGCCATAAACATGAAGGTTGAAAAACTGCGCTGCCCACAACAGCAGCCGGGTGAAAAAATGTGCTCCTTTGACCGAAGAAGCTGCGCAAAGTTACATCAAATAAACGCCGCCTAAACGGCTCAAAAGCGATAATCTTGCCCTCTTAACAAAGCCTGCTCCTCTGCCCTATGCGCATGCGAGACATTACCGACGTTCTAGAGGCCGTCGCGCCGCTCCATTTGCAAGAGTCTTACGACAATGCCGGCCTGATTGTGGGCCACCCCGACCAGGAAGTAACCGGTGTGCTCTTCTGCTTAGACTCTACGGAGGCCGTCGTGGCTGAAGCCGTACAAAAAGGCTGCAACCTGATAGTGGCGCATCACCCCATCGTTTTTCGCGGCCTGAAACGCCTCAATGGCCACACTTACGTAGAACGCACCGTCATGGAAGCCATTCGCCGGCATGTGGCCATCTACGCCATTCATACCAATTTAGACAACGTGCTGCGGCAAGGCGTCAATGCCAAACTGGCCGAGCGCATCGGCCTCAACGACCTGCACATCCTCGCCCCGCGCCCGGCCAGCACCGACACTGGCGCCGGCATGCTGGGCCAGCTGCCCCAACCCATGCACGAAACCGACTTCCTGGCACACCTGAAAAAGACCCTGCATGCTGGCGGCATACGCCATACCGCCCTGCTGGGCAAACCCATACAGCGTGTCGCTATTTGCGGCGGCGCAGGCAGCTTCCTGCTGCCCCAGGCCATCACCCTGGGCGCCGATGCCTTCGTTACCGCGGACTTCAAGTACCACGAATTTTTTGACGCCGATGGTCGCATCCTCATCGCCGATGTGGGCCATTACGAAAGCGAACAATTTACCGCCGAACTCTTGCGCGACATTGTGCAAGAAAAATTTCCTACTTTTGCGCTCCATTTGACCACCCTGCGCACCAATCCCGTTTTTTATTTTTAAAAAACGCCTCAAATCGCCCTTTTTTGCCCATTTTCTTCAGCACAACATTTCATCACATATACAGCAGCCTGCTATGACAACTACGGTTGAATCTGCTATTGCCGAAAAACTGATCAAACTCTGGAAACTCCAGCAGATAGACTCCCAGCTGGACGAAATCGTCGCCCTCAAGGGCGAACTCCCTATGGAAGTGGCCGACCTGGAGGACGAAATCGCCGGCCTGGAAACGCGCGCTAAAAAAATACGCGGCATCATCAAGGAAATCGAAGCGGAAATCCATGAAAAGCAGGCCAGGATTAAGGAATACGAGGGCTTGCTCAAGAAATATCGCAAGCAGATGGACGAGGTAAAAAATAACCGCGAATACGAGGCCCTGACCAAAGAGATTGAGATGGGCGAAGTGGAAATCCAGCTGGCCGAAAAGCACATTCGCCAGGCTCGCGGTAAGATGGATGCCCAAAAAGAGATGCTCGAAACCACTCAGGCCCGCCTGGCTGCCCGCCAGAAAGACCTGGAAGTGAAAAAAGTAGAACTTCAGGCCATCATCGCGCGCACCGAAGCCGAAGAAAATGCTCTGCGCAAGCAAAGCGAAAAGGCCCGCGAAGGCATCGAAGAGCGCCTGCTGCGCGCCTACGATAAAATGCGCGCGACTTACCGCAACGGCTTAGCCGTCGTTACCATCGAGCGCGATGCCTGTGGCGGTTGCTTCAACGCTGTGCCGCCTCAAGTGCAGTTAGAGATCGGCCTGCACAAGAAAATCATTGCCTGCGAACACTGTGGCCGCATCCTCGTAGACCGCGCCACTGCCTATCCGGAGGCTACCGTTCCCGCGTAAAACAAATCTGGCATCGGTTTTGAATATGAAGCCCTCGAACGAAAATTCGAGGGCTTCGTGTTTTAAACGCCGCTTCATATGTCGAAAATTTTCGGAAAAACCCGCTCACGGGCGCTGGTGGTTTCCCAGAATTGTCGTTTCTTGCGGTGTTTTTTTAATACCACCCTCTCACTGCTAAAGTGTTTCCTGCCATGCGGATTGTTTACACTTTCTCCCTTCTCCTCGTACTGCTGGCGCCGTGTGCGCTCAGTGCCCAAGTCTTCAAGATCTACGACAACTTTTCCGAATTGGAAGAGCGCATCGCCCAAGCCAAAAGCAACACCCTGTTAGTGATTAACTTTTGGGCAACGTTTTGTAAACCCTGCATCAACGAACTGTCCTATTTCAACGAACTGCATCAGAGGTACGCCAGTGCCGATTTTGAGGTGCTATTGGTCAGCCTCGACTTCAAAAGCCAATTAGAAAAAAAGTTCCTCCCTTTCCTGCGCTCCACCCCCTTACAGCCTGAAGTTATCCTCCTGAGCGACCAAAACAGCGACGAATGGATTCCGCGGGTGAAGCCCGACTGGAATGGTGCCATTCCGGTAACCCTCCTGATCAGGGGTGCCGAGCGCGACTACCACGAGGGCGAATTTGAAAATTTTAAGGAGCTCGAAGATTTCATACAGAAATTTTTCGAGCGCATAGGAGAACCCTCGCCAGTATATCAGGGCAACTGACGATATCACTAATCTCTTCCCAGATCTGAATCTTTTTTCACAGCCACCTTTATTCGCACCCCCCCTTGTTTGGCTATGAAAATTCATACGCTTTCACTCGCACTAAGTGGCCTGCTTCTCTGTGCCTTTAACGATAGCCCCTCCAAATATACTATTGGCGACAAAGCCGAAGATTTCACCCTGCGCAATGTGGACGGTCGCATGATCTCGCTGTCCGATTACGGCCACGCCGAAGGGGTGATTGTCGTCTTCACCTGCCTGCATTGCCCATACGCAGAACTCTACGAGCATCGAATCATCGAATTGCATAAAAAATACGCGCCCAAAGGTTATCCGGTGCTGGCCATCAACCCCACCAATCCGTTCCTTTTTCCGGAGGATAATTTTGAAAAGATGCGCGCTCGCGCCAAGGCCAGACGCTATCCTTTCAACTATTTGCAAGACTCCGCTCAGGTTGTCTTCCCCCGTTTTGGCGCCGTTCGAACGCCCCATGTCTATTTACTGGACAAGGCCCGCATCGTACGTTATATCGGCGCCATTGACGACAACGCAGAAAGCCCGCAAGCCGTTAAGAGGCGGTATGTGGAGGAGGCTATTGCCGCCTTGATGCGTGGTGAGCGCCCAAATCCAGAGATTACGCAAGCTATTGGCTGCCCGATTCGGGTACCGAAGAATGTCCCGCTAGTGGATTCGACGGCCGCCTCTCCTCGGCGCCGTTAGCCCACGTAGGGGGTATCGTGGTCGGGATCGGCGCTTTATCGCGCAAGAGCCACCGCACCAATATAGGCGAAAGATACAAGTCGCACAGCAGCGCACCTACCAGAGTGATGCTGATGATGACCCCTACAATTACAGAGGGCGGATGGACGGAGAACAGCATCACTAAAAAACTGAAGAACAGAATGATGCTTCCTAGCGTCATAGCCTTTCCCGTTTCCAGAAGGGTTGTTTCTAAGGAGCGTTCCACACTCAGCCCTCGGCTTCGGCATAGCCGGAACGTGCTCAGGAAGTGCACCGTATCGTCGGTGGCAATGCCAAAGACAATGCTGAAGACTGTAGCTACGCCCGCTTCCAGCGGGATGTCCAGGAAGCCCAAAAGCGCTCCGGCAAAGAACAGGGGCAACACGTTGGGAATGGTGAAGATGAGTACTAAACGGGCATCTCGGAAAAGGAAGGCCATCAGCAGGGCCACCGTGAGCACCGAAGGGATGAGGCCCTCCAGCATGTTGTCTCGGATATAAGCGGAGTTTTTATCCACTACTACACCGGTGCCCGTGATCCGGAAGCGTGCTACCGCCGGGTTAGTGTTTTGGGCGATCCACTGCTCCAGGTCGCCCTGAATGGCGGCAATGGAGTCGCGTCCGATGTCCTGAATGCGCGCGGCGATGCGGGCTTTGTCGCGGTTTTTGCTCAGCAGCACCTCTGCTGCCGGGTTGGGCAGCCGTTCGGCTAAGCGCTGGTATTGGAGCAGCGTTTCGTCGTCGTCAGGCAGGCGATAGGCTTCTGCTCGGTTGCCATAGTGCATGGCATTGAGGCTGCGATACAGGTCGTTGATGGAGCTGTGCGCCCGAATGGGCGGATATTGCTCTAAGCGCTGCTCTACTTTGTCCATTTCGCGCAGCACGGCGGGTTCGTCAGCGGCCAGACCTTGTTGCGGAAACACGGCAATTTCCACCGGCCGGAAGCCGGCGAAATTTTCTTCAAAAAACAAAAAGTCGCGCGTGATCTGGGCGCCGCGCGGCAGGTTTTGCCGGATGCGGTAATCGGTGTTGATCTGCCAAATGCCAATAAGAGAAATGCCTAATGCTGCGGCGAATGCCCAGGCAATGCGGCGCTGATGCGTGCGCGTGAAGGTGTAGATGTGGCGCATCAGGCGCTCCCAGAAGGCCCATTCTGGCGTGTGCTGAATGAGCTGCTCGCGTTGGAAGCGCGGCAGCCAGATCCACAACCAGCCATAGATGACGATAAACGCCAGCACCACGCCCAGCGCCGCATTTACCCCAAAGGCCTGAATAGGCTCCGTGCGGTTGGTCAGCAGCGACAGGAAGCCGATGGCCGTGGTAACGCAAGTGATAAAAGTGGCTAACCCAATTTCACGCACCGTGATGCGAATGGCCTGAGCGGGCGGTCGGCCTTTTTCTAACTCATCTAAATACTTGGTCGTCAGGTGAATGGTATCGGCCACACCCACAATGCACATCAGAACAGGGTACAGGGCTGCCAGCGCATTGAGCTCGCGCCCCAGCAGGCTGAGCAGGGCCAGAAAAAACAGCAACGCCAACCCAATGCCCGTCATGGCCAGCAACACCGTGCGCCAGCGGCGGAAGATGAAAAACAAAATGAGCGACGCCAGCAGCACGGCAATGGCCGTCGAGACCGCAATCTCGCGCTTTTGCATGGCCACCATGTCGCGGTGGAAGTAGGCGCGCCCCAGCCGATAGACGCCCTCGAACGAGTACTGCGCTATAAGGCTATCTAAAGCCTCCATCAGGGCCACCGACTGTTCGTATGTGCTCTGGTTGACGGTCTTTAGCACCACCGTAAGCGCCGTAGCATCTTCGGAAATGAGGTTGTGCACAAAGCGCTTGTCTTGCAGCACCCTTGCCCGATCAGTGGCATAGTACGTCGTGTCGTCCACATGGATGGCCGGCACGGCCGTTACGCCAAAGGGCGTACGCAGCGGATAGCGCACCGTCGTGAGCGAAAGGGCCGTCGTCACGTTGGGCAACTCCTTAGCCCGCAGGGTAAAGTCCTGCACCTGCTGCAAAAACGCCTGGTCAAAAACGCCCTCCTTGCGCTCCAGGGCGACCAGCAGGAAGTTGTCGTCGCTCTCAAAGTCCTGGATGTACGCTTTGAAAAACTCCCAGTCTGGGTCGCCCTTGGGGAAGAACTGCTCAAAATCAAAGGAAAACGTCAGGCGTGTGAGGAGGAACAGGCTGGCGGCAGTAGCAATGCCATAGAGCGCCAGAAGCCAGTTTCGATAGCGGTGCATGGGCGGCGTGAAAATGCTTTTTGGCGAGCCTCAGGTGTCTGTGGCTGCCACAACGAGCGCTGCCGCCAAAAGTTCAGTTTTTTTTGAAAAAGCCCGTCCTCAGCGCGCGCAGAACACTTTGCGCACGGTACGGCGTCCTTCATCTGAGCGGAGTTCGAGCAGGTAAAGTCCGCTTTGGGCGGGCAGGCGCTGGAGTGCCCACTCGTTGATGCCGCGCGCGGTGCGCAGCAGTTCTTCTGCGATGAGGAGGCCGGAGGCGTCGAGCCAGCGGGCCGTCAGCATTTCGCCTTCGCGTCCGGCGGTGTACGTTAGCGTCAGGCGGTCGCTGAACGGGTTGGGGGCCACCTGCATGTTGTCGGCCCAATTGGGCGTGGGTTCAGGGTAAATGCGTTCGATGAGCGCCCGGCTGTCGGCGTCTAATGCTGCATCGTCGAGTGTACCGCCCAGCATGCGCACGCGCAGGCGCATTTGCCGGCCATGCGAAAAGCGATTGGTAACCCGGGCATGTTCCGTAAATGTCAGCCGCGCTCCAGGCGGCAGGTCCACGTACACGTGGGACGGCGGCAGGGCGTCGTTACATTCGCTTATTTGCAAGATAGCGTCTATCGTCAGCGCAGCATTGCGCTCCAGCACCAGTGCCCCATCGGCGCAAATGACCAGCATGCCCGCCCCCTGGTCGCCGTAATGCAGCGCCGCTCCTTCGCGGATGCGGAACTCGCCGCCCCGCTTGAATTGCATACACGTGTAGGCGTTGTTCACCGTAATGCGGCCGCCCGCGTGGTGCAGCGCGTCGCCGTCCTCGAAGATGAGATCCACGAAGTTCAGGCAAAAATCACCGCCATTATTCAGCAGGGTGAACGAGTGCCGCAAAGTATCGCTGCCTACGACCAGACCGCCGCGGAATTGGGCAAAGGGCTGCATCTCCAGCGTCTGGCCCGGCGATACCGTCAGGGTGATGTTCTGAGGCGTCGCCATATTGGGCACGGGAAAGGCCTCGATGTACGACAAGCTCTTCGGGCCGGGATACGTAGGCGCCGTGTAGAGACCGATAAAAATCTCTGGCCAATTGGGTGGATTGCTCACCTCTTGCACGCCTATGGGGTTGCGAAAGGCGGCCACTTCGGTGATGTAACCCACAAAGCTGGGGCCGAAGAAGAACGGGTCTATGCGCGGCGTGTAAAATTGAATTTGCGCGTTCGAGGGAAACGTGGTATCAGCCAGGGTAAACTTCAAAACGGCCTCGCGTATCCGTTGCCCATCAAAGCGTTCAGACGGGAAGCAATCCTGGATGAAACCTTCCATCTGCTGGCTGGCTAGTCCGGTCTGATAGCGGGTGGCTCCTCCGGGCGTACCGCTTTCATCCGGTATGGCGATGCCCACCAGCATGCCGGTGCACAGGTCATCCGGGCAGTTGTTGCCTTTTTTCACCTTGACCGAAGTGGGCCAGGTGGCATACTCTGCATAGATTGCATAAGGTATGTTGGGCGTCAGAGTGTCTAAAGACGGGAAAGAGTCCAGCCGCGCCCGGACGAACAGCGGCATCTTCGGGTTGATTTGCACCAAGTCAATCAAAAACAAAGGGCTCAACGGCCCAGATTTGCGAACACTGATGCAGCGGCTGGAGTCTATAGGCCCATTCCAGTGGCCATCGGTGGTCTGATAGACCATCCAGCCCTTGATTTGCGTGGTGGTAACATCCGGATTGAACGGGCAAGGGCCATTGTAGGTAGCCCCCCAAAAGTTGGGCAGAAACGGCTGCGCGCGCAGCGCACCCGCCGTCGCCATCAGCGCTAACAGGCTGAAAAGTAGAGCAGGTCTCATGTGTCGGTTATATTTTTTTAAATGAGAGAAAGAATGCTCAAAATTACCGACCTTGCCACCCTGCCGCAACCGCGACTTTTGCTATTTGGCGTCAAAGTGTTTTTTTTTACGGCAAAAGCTTACGGATGAGTCCGCCTGGCCCGAGGTATTGTCTTCCAGGCACGAGAAGGCGATAACTCGAGAGCAGCCTCTCTCTGAGGCGACACCTTCCTGGCGGAAGAGGTCGCCTCAGAGCAATTCCCCTGAGGTCAGCGGCTCAGATGATTTCTTCAAATTCGGTTAGTTGGGCCTGTGGGAAAGCGCGTTTTTCGGCTTCTATGCGGCTGCGGTGCATGTCGTCCATTCGGGCCAGGATGTCGGTCAGCAGGGTTTCATCTGCCCATTGCCGGATGGCTTCCAGCGTCTGGTAGCGTTCATCAGCGCCGAGTTTGAAGGTTTGTTCGTAGCCGGCGTTCTCGAACTTGACCGAAATGCGGTTATCCATTTTGAAAACCGTAATCTTCAGCAACGGATGTGGTATTGTACCCAGGATGCGCATGTGAAGCAGGAAGGTGGAAATGAAAAATGAAAAGCGGCCTTTAGCAGTCTCTGCATTTGCGGCCCAGCCCCATTTGTGGCTAAAAAAGCATTTGTGGCTTTTGCTTCCTTATGCTCTTGCGCGCCTCTTTGTGCTTCATACTAACCCGGTTCGCGACAAATCTCTTCGTGCCTTCGTGGTAAATCCATTTGTGGTCAAAGGCCGTTAGAAGCCTATACCTCGGCGCTGATAAAGGGTGAGTTTGCTTTTATCTAAGACGAAAGAAGCCACATCGTCGAGCAGGATAGTATGCTGTTCGTCGGGGGATGCAGGTTGGTCGGCCGGGCGTTGAGCCAGCCGGAGGTTTTGGTTTTTGATAGCCTCCAGGACGACCTGGCGCACGGCGCGGGCGTTTCCGAAGTAGCGGTCGCGCAGGTCGTAGAGGAAGGTGAGGTATTTGCCCAGATGTTCGCGGGCGCGTTCGTCCACGCGGTAGTTTTCCTGCTGGAACATGTGCAGGGCGATTTCGAGCAGTTCTTCGGGTGAGTAGTCTTCGAAGCGCAGGATTTTATCGAAGCGGCTGGCCAGTCCCGGGTTAGCTTTGAGGAAGGCTTCCATTTGTTCGGGATAGCCGGCCACGAAGACGAAGAATTCGCCTCGGCTGTCTTCCATGCGTTTAAGGAGGGCCTGTATGGCTTCGTCGCCGAAGTCGCCCTGGGTGCCGCGTCCGCTTTGGGTGAGGGCATAAGCTTCGTCAATGAAGAGGACGCCGCCCATGGCTTCTTCGATGCGTTCGGTGGTTTTGATGGCGGTTTGTCCGACGTAGCCAGCGACCAGGCCCTGGCGGTCGGTTTCGACCATGTGGCCGCGTTCGAGGATGCCTAAGGCCTTGTAGATTTTGGCTAAGATGCGCGCCACGGTCGTCTTGCCGGTTCCGGGGTTGCCCACGAAGACGGTGTGGAGGTAGAAGCGGCCCAGCACGTCGCGCCCGGTTTCGCGATAGAAGCGCACGACTTCGACCATTTCGCGGATGTCCTTTTTGATGTCCGGCATGCCGATGAGGCTGTCCAGTTCGTGGAGGGCTTGCTGCAGCAGCGCGTCATCAATCGGGATATGCGGAGGAATACGCCGCTGGGGCAATGCCTGTACTTTTTCCATGTCTTCGCGCGTGATGAGTCGGAGCGCTTCGGGGGTCATGTCGCGCACGTGAGGGTCGGCCATGAGGCGCAGGGCGAGCTGGATTTTGGCCTTATCTAAGAGGTCATTGACAAATCGGGCGTTGCCAAAAGAGCGGTCGCGGCGGCGATAAGCCTCTACGATGTACTCGCTGAGCAGGGCCTTGGCGCCTTCGTCCAATTCAATTTCCTTTTCCTGGCAGGCGTACTCGGCAATGCGGATAAGCTCTTGAGGGAGGTAATCGCGGAATTCAAAGTACATCTTGAAGCGGCTGCGCAACCCCGGATTGGAGTCTAAAAAAGTCTTCATTTCGCGCGGGTAGCCGGCCACGATGACGGCCAGGTCGCCCGGGCCGTTCGACATTTCCTTGACGAGCATTTCGATGACCTCCTTACCAAAATCCTTATTGTCCTCCGGAGAGCGGGCCAACGAATAGGCCTCATCAATGAAGAGGATGCCGCCGCGCGCTGCCTCAATGGCCTCTTTAACTTTGGGTGCCGTCTGGCCGATGTATTCGCCCACTAAGTCGGAGCGGTCCACTTCCTTGACGTGCCCTTTCGAGAGCAGGCCCATGCTGCGGTACAGCTGGCCCATCATGCGGGCCACCGTAGTCTTGCCCGTGCCGGGGTTGCCCACAAAGACCGAGTGGATGTTGAGCTCTTCTTTTTCCCGGAAGCCTTTTTCGCGGCGCAACTGCAGAAATTTGAGGTATTGGGCGTGTTCGCGCACCTTTTGTTTGATTTCCGTCAGGCCAATGAGCGCATCCAGGCGCTGGAGCACTGCCTCAAACTTCTCGTTTTCCTCCGAGACGGGCATCAGGGGCGCCGTCCCGTAGGGCAGCCACACGGGGTTGTTGCCTTCCTCCCATTCGTCGCCTACCTCGAAGGGTAGCACGGCCAGCAGGTGTTCCATAAACACCACCTCGACGGTGTAGTGGTCGTTGCGCCACGAGCCTTTGACGTTGCTGCCCCAGCCGGCAGTAACTTTGATGACCTCTTCGCCCTTCTCCACCCGATGCAGCCGCACGACCTGACCTTTGAGCTCGCGCGCATCGTTGTAGAACTTGATAAACAGCTCGCATTGCCACGGGCGCGACAGCAGATGGTTCTGGAGTGTTACTTCGGCGTAGATGTAGCGAGTCTCATCGCCCAAAAAGCGGCGCATGTAACGGCGGTCCGACTCCGGCAGGTCGTCGTAAGGGCCCTCGTACAGCCGCAGCGACGTTATTTGACAGTAAGGATTGTCTTGCCGCGTAACCGGACGCCCGCCCTCTTCGATATAAAAGTAGCGTGTGGCCACTTTTTCGCCCTCTATCCAGGCCTCCCAGTAATAGGCGCCTTTTTTCCAGAATGCGCCTTCCTGCTTGTTGCCCCAGCCTTCGCGCACGTAGCCTATGGGGTCGTACTTACTCACCTTGCGCGTAAAATGAAGGGCGCAAATCTCCTTCTTCTGCTTCCGCACGGCGTAGCACCGAAGCTCCACCTTGACCTCCCAATCCTCAATGTCAAAATTTTTATTAAAAAACGACAGCTCCGCATACACGTAGGTGGTCTCATAACGGTCGAATACCTGGCGATACTTCTTCTTGTTATCGGCCAACCATTCGGTGGAAGAATAAATTTTTAAGTCCCGAAATTTCCACAGCTTGTGTGTCGGGTTTTCTTCCGGTGGATTTAATTGTTGGGAGCCAAAATACATATCGCGGTGTGTGCTTGAGATGAATTGGTCTTTGGGCGCCTATTGGGCGCAAGTTTCGGCAAAATAACGAAAGATTAATCAAAAGGCGCGTGGTGTTTTCGATGATTACGCCGTTTGCATCGCCCATTGTTCGGTGCCTCTGCGCCAGTGAAGGATTTCCAAGCCAAAAGCAGCCTTGATTTTAGCCTTGTCTAAGACGCTGAACGGCGGTCGCACGGCAGCCGTGGGATACTCTTCGGAGCGGATAGGTGTGATGCGGCAGGGCAGCTGTTTGAGGTCGGCAATGGTTTGGGCGAAGTCGTACCAGCTGCAGACGCCTTCGTTGGAGTAATGCCAGATGCCGGCAATACTATTATAGGTGTGCTTTGCATGTGTTTGCTCGATGATGCGTAGGACGGCCTCTGCCAGGTGTGGGGCGTAGGTGGGGGTGCCTATTTGGTCAAAGACGACGCGCAATTCAGAGCGTTCGCGGCCCAGTCGGGCGATGGTGTGGGCGAAGTTGTGGCCATAGGGCGAATAAAGCCAGGAGGTGCGGATGACCATACCGCTCGTCGGGCAATGGCGTAGTATAGCGCGGTCGCCGGCCAATTTGGTGCGGGCATAAACGCTGCGCGGGCGCGTAACAGCATCTTCTCGGATGGGCAGGTAATGCTTGCCGTGATAGACATAATCGGTAGAGAAATGGATGAGCGCGCTGCCCATTTGGGCGCAGGCTTCGGCTAAATGGCGCGGCCCGGTAATATTGACGCGCTGCGCCTGTTCGGGTTCGCTTTCGGCCCGGTCCACAGCGGTGTAGGCGGCGCAGTTGAGGCACCAGTCGGGCCGGTGTTTTTCCCAAAAACGGCGGACGGCGCGGCGGTCGGTGATGTCGAGCACATCGGAGCCGGCCAGCAGAAACGTCCATTGTGGGTATTGGCGGCTCAGGGCCTCGAAGCAGCGCCCCAGCTGGCCGTGCGCGCCGGTGATGAGCAAGACGGGATGTTGGCGCATGAAAAGTGAGCAATGGTGTTTTTTCCGAGCGAAGGTAGGGCGCCTTTGCGCGAACTTTCGGCCCGATGTGTGCCTTGCTTTTCTGGACACTTTCCTGGGCCATGCCGACAGCTTCTGTGCCCGCCTATGCCGTTGCAGCCGATACTCTGCGCGAAGACACGCTGCGGAGCGTAACCATTTCGGTCGTGCGTATGCCCGCGTTGCCGGGGCGTGCGCCGCTGTCGGTCTCGACCCTTCAGGGCGAATGGCTGCGCCGGGCCGAGCCTCAGCTAACCCTGCGCGAAAGCTTAGCCGCTGTGCCGGGCGTGTGGATGCTGGGTGAGGCCAACTTTGCGCAGGACATCCGCATCGCCATTCGCGGCTTCGGCGCGCGCTCGGCCTTTGGCATCCGCGGCATCCGGCTGCTGCTCGACGGCATCCCGGAGTCGGCCCCCGATGGGCAGGGTCAGGTGGACAACCTCGACCTGGCCGTTGTGGAGCGCATCGAAGTGCTACGCGGCTCCTCCGGCGGTCTGTATGGCAATGCCTCTGGCGGCGTCATCAGCCTGCACACGGAAGGCATTAGCGACGCCCCGACGCTACGTCTGCGCACTACTGCCGGCTCCTGGGGGCTCTGGCAAGGGCACCTTTCAGGCAGCCGCCGCTTCGGACGACACGGCCTGCGCCTGGCATTCACCCATCAGCGCCTCAACGGCTACCGCGAGCACTCGATCATGCGCGCCTCGCTGCTCAATACTCGCTGGGAAATGCCCTCGCGCGACTCCTCGCTCCGCCTGCGCCTTCTGCTCAACTATGCCCACAGCCCACAGGCCGACGACCCAGGTGCCCTCACCGCCGAACAAACCACCGACAACCGCCGCGCCGCCCACCCCGCAAACACGCGCTTCCGCGCCGGCGAAAGCGTAGAGCAAGGCCGCACAGGCCTATTCGCCGAAAAGAACTGGAAGGGCGGCCATACTTCCTCCGCCCGTGCCTACGCGCTGCGCCGAAACTTTGAAAACCGCCTGCCCTTCCAGCGCGGCGGCCAGGTGCAATTGCAGCGCTTCGCCGCCGGTACGGGCGCACAACACCACTGGACAACCCCGCGCACGACCCTCTCCGCCGGCTTCGACCTCGATTACCAGCGCGACCACCGCCAGCGCTTCGACAACCTCAACGGCCAACGCGGCCCCTTAGAACTCGACCAGATGGAAATCTTCGCTGCCACAGGCCTCTTCGCCGCCGCCCAATGGCGCCCCCACCTGCTGTGGCACCTGAGCGCAGGCCTGCGCGCCGACCGCATCTGGCTCCGCACCACCGATGCTTACCTCACCGACGGCGACCAGTCGGGCAGCAGCACCTACTCCCGCCTCAGCCCATGGGCCGGCCTCACCCAACGCCTCGGCGACCACCTGCGAGCGCGCGCCAGCTGGGCCACCCACTTCGAGACCCCTACCCTGAGCGAACTGAGCAACAACCCTGAGGGCTCCGGAGGCTTCAACCCCAACCTGCACCCACAACGCACCCACACTTGGGAAATGGGCCTGCAAACTACATCCAACGGCCTCCTGCAAGCCGATGCCGCCCTCTTCTGGGCCATCACGCGCGACGAACTGACACCCTTCGAGCAACCGCAAACCCCCGGACGTCTCTACTACCGCAACGCCGGCCAGACCCAACGCGCCGGCCTCGAACTGACGCTACTTGCCCGGCCCATGCCGGCCCTTGCTGCTGAACTGACCTGGACATCCGCCACCTTCCGCTACACCCGCCACAGCACCCCTGCCGGCGACTTCAGCGGAAACCGCCTGCCCGCCCTGCCCCAACATTGGGGTATGCTCGACGTGCGCTACGGAGCCGAATATGGCTGGTTTGCCCGCGCACAGGCGCGCTACGCCGGCACCTACTTTGCCGACGACGCCAACCAGACGCGCGTAACGCCCATAACCCTGCTGCAAGGCCGGCTGGGCTATCGCCACGCAGGGCGGCAACACGTCGTAGAGGCCTTCGTCGGCACCGATAACGCCACCAACGCCGCCTACTTTCACAACGTGCGGCCCAATGCCGCTGGCGGGCGCTTCTTTGAGCCAGCGGCCAGGCGCACCTTTTTCGCCGGTCTGCTCTGGGAGGGGAGGCAGCAGCCCTGACGGAGTTGCCCTTCCTTATTATCGTGGTGAAAAAAACGATGCTTTCGCAAACATCAGAACACGACGACCTGCACCCCTTGGTCGGAGGGTATTTTGCGGATGCGCTGGCGCTGGCCGTTGAAGTAAATCTCTACCGGCAAACCATCGGCGGGCGGAAAGAACACATCGGCTCCAGTCAGGAACGGAAACCGTGCAAAGCGGTTGAGTGGTGTGCCGTCCGTCTGGCCATTGCCGTTTTCATCGAAGAGGAAGAATGAAATGGCTGTTTTTTCAGGCGGCGCCAGCGTCAGGGTGGAGAGGGTCAAGTCATTGACTTTCAGGGTGTCGCGTCCCGCCTGCACAGCCTGGCGAGAGAGGTAGATGCTGATGGTGCTTTGTGCCGAAGTGTCGGGCAGACTGGCCAGCAACATGCCCACTAAGCTGCCGCCGGTGGGCAGGGCGCGGAGGTAAATCAGCGAGTGGGGCTGTTCGAAGCCCGCGAAGAAGTAGTGTACCGCTCGGGCGTTTTCCGAAGCCCACAGCACCAGCTCTACCGGAGTGTTGGCGCGCACATTTTCGAGGCGCCAGCGCCCCTGGGCGTCGGCTTGTGTGTGGGCAGCCGGTTGCTCGGAGGAGCGTTGGCCTGTGGTGGCGTCGGTGTAAAAGAGTTCGATGCGTGCTTCGGGAGCGGGTTTGTTGTCGCCGAAGAAGACGGCGCGCCCGCCGATGGGTACCGACGTTCTGGCGATGGTAGGGCGCAGGCGGGGCATCGAGTCGTTGAGGAAGCGATACACTTCGCGGAAGGCATCGGGGTGCGTGGCTACCTGGTAGTGGTCCAGGCCGGGCAACATGCGGTTGATAGCCCCCTCGATGTCGCCACCGCCAGCAGCAGTTACGCGGTCGCCGTCCGACCACAGGTTGAGCGTGGGCGTCTGGCCGTTGGGGCCGGCGGGTTGCTTCTGGCGCGCGCTGCCGATGTGCACGTAGCGAGCAATTTTGGCCGCTCGAATAGAGTCGGCTAAGTATCGGTAAGCCAGCCCGCCGCCGGCAGAGTGGCCGATGAGGTCGGCTTGTCGGGCGCCTGTACGTGCCAGCACGGAGTCAATGGCCTCATCTAATGCCCGCACGTGGTCGGCAGCCTGGTTCAGCGTGTTCCAGTCGTGGGCGTAAAGGTGCTCCGAAGGATAGCCAGCGCGCACAAAGTCGCCGTAAAACGGCGCCCACGTGTCGCCAGAAGCCAGAAAACCGTGTACCATCACCACCGGACGCGGTGCGGACGCTCCGCTGGCCTGAGGTTGGGCCTGTACTCGAAGCGTTAGCGCCAGCACCAGCAGGAGCAGGAAGAAGCCATTTCGCCACATAGTTGATCGTTTTTAATGCCGCAAAGTAAGGGCGCTTTTCCTGTGCCCTCGGCCCTTTCGTTCCGGTGTTGCAGGCTTTTCTCCCGCAGGGCGGCCAGCAGGAAGAACGGGTATAGACGTGGGAGGCATTGACTACAAAAATAGAGCGCCATCTCAACTATTTCGGACCTTCAAATACTCTTGTATCTGCGCAGCTTCCTGTGGTGTGTTGGCATTTAGGAGCACTTCGGGGCGTGGGTTTTCGGTGATGTTGGCGCCGGCGGCGCGGAGGGCTTTTCGCGCGCAGCGCTGGTTGGCCTCGATGCGTTGGCGGATGGTGGCAAAAGCAGCGGGTTCCCAGATAGCAAATAGCGGGTCGGGCGAGCCGTCGTCGAAGGCTGGAGCGCGGTAAGCCGTGCCACCGCTGTCGGGGCGCCGTTGGGCGATTAAATGCCGGATGGCTTCCTCGTCAATCAGCGGCATATCGCAGGCGATGGCCAGCCAGGCAGTGTCCGGCTCGTGGCAAAAGGCCGAGTACAGCGCACCTAACGGGCCGGCGTCGGGCAGGCGGTCCACGATGAGCGGGTAGCTGGCCAGCTCGGCGGCCTGTTCGGGTCGGCAGGAGATAAAGGCTGGAATGCCCACGGCCTCCAACAGATGAAATAAATGCAGCCGCTGGGGCTGGTTGTGCCAGCGAATCAGTCCCTTGTCCTGGCCCATGCGCGTAGAGCGTCCGCCGGCCAGCACGAGGCCTTTGAGCGGTGGAATGCGCTGCAGTTCGGAAGTGTCCATATTTTTCGGCCAAAAATAGGCATTTAGCCGGCTACCTGTGGCTGTGATTACGGTACAACAAGCAGACGAATTACTGGCGGCCTCTACGGCCCTTTGGGAAATAGAAGAAGTGCCCCTCTCTGCGGCGGCAGGGCAGGTATTGCGCGAGCCGGTGCGCGCCGACCGCGATTTTCCGCCATTTGCGCGCGTTTCGATGGACGGCATAGCCATAGCGTATTCGGCCTGGGCAGCAGGGCGGCGGGTCTTTGAGGTGCAGGGCCAAATGCCGGCAGGTGCGCCTCCGCAGCCATTGCGCGGGCCGGAGGCGTGCTGGGAGGTGGCGACGGGCGGTGTGTTGCCCGAGGGCGCCGATACGGTAGTGCCTTACGAACAAATAACCCTGGCCGAAGGGCAGGCCACCGTTGTGGCAAAGGAGGTGCGCCCGCGACAAAACGTGCACGCCCAGGGCAAAGACCGCCGCGCGGGCGATGTCTTGCTGGAGCCCGGCGTCGTGTTAGGGCCGGCGCAAATTGCACTTTTAGCCACTGTAGGGCACAGCCGCGTTCGCGTTACGCACCGCCCAACGGCTGTCCTTGTGGCTACGGGCGACGAGCTGGCCGACGTGGAAGATACGCCTTTGCCCTGGCAGATACGGCTTTCAAACCCGTGGGCGATAGAGGCGCTGTTGAAACCCTGGGTGGCCTCGAGCCTTCGGCTTCGGTGCGCCGACGACGTGGATGCGTTGCGGGCCGTATTGTTGCCGGCTTTGCGCGAGCATCCACTGATCTTCATTACAGGTGGCGTTTCGGCAGGCAAGCGCGATGCCGTGCCTGATGTGTTGCGCGAGGGTGGGGCAGAGGTGCTTTTTCACAAGGTTACCCAACGCCCAGGCAAGCCCTTCCTCTTTGCGCGGACGCCCCAGGGCGGGGCGGTGTTTGCGTTGCCGGGCAATCCCGTTTCGGCCTTCATGTGCACGGTGCGCTATGCTTTGCCCTGGGTGCGTCGGGCCAGCGGCGCTGGTGAAACGCCGATGTCGTGGGCCTTGTTAGCAGAGGACTTGACCTTCAAGCCCGACCTAACGTGGTTTGTGCCTGTGCGAGTAGAAAACCGCCAAGGTGTACTTTGGGCACATCCGCAACCCGGCCACGGCAGCGGCGACCTGGCTAACTTGCACCATGCCAATGCCTTCCTGGAACTGCCGCGCGGACGCGACTCCTTCGAAGCAGGCGAAGCTTTCCCCCTCTGGCCCTATCCCTGATACATGTGCGGAAAACGCCGGTACGACCAGCGCACACCCTGCTCCGCCAGAGTAGGACTGATGGCGTTGAGGGTCCACAGCAGTTTGCCCAAAGGCGACAGCACTACGCGCCGCTGACGTCGCTGCGCCATGCGTACGAAAGTGCGCGCCACCTGTTCCTGTGTTTGCTGCAGGCGCCCTTCGCGGGGGGCCACGGGCGCCAGGCGGCCCTCCGAGTCAAACACGCGCTTTTCAGGGTCGTTGCGAGTGAAACCCACATAAGCAATGCCCACATGTACGCCCGCTGCAGCCACTTCGGTACGGAGGCTCTGAGCAAAAGCCGTCAGGGCCATCTTGCCCGCCGAATAGGCGGCACTGGTAGGCAGGCCAATCAGGCCGGCCAGCGAGCCTACCAAGATGAGGCTGCCGCGTGTCTCCATCAGTGCGGGCAGCGCCGCATGGGCCGTATAGGCCGGGGCGAGGATGTTGGAGTCCAGCACATGCCGAAAGACGGCCGGGTCAGTGCGCACAAATTCGGAGCGCTGGCTCGAGCTGGCATTAGCCACGACCACATCTAAACGGCCAAAGCGCTCCAGGGTGCGTTCCACCAGCGCCCGGCACTGGTCGTACTGCTGCACATCGGCCACGCAGTAGTCGGCTTCGATGCCCTGCTGGCGCAGATATTCGCAGGCGCGTTGCAGTTTTTCCTCGTTGCGGCCATTGAGCATGACCGAGGCGCCTGCTTCGCCAAAGGCCTGAGCAGTAGCCCGGCCAATGCCACTGCCGCTGCCGGTAATGAGCACTGCTTTTTGAGAAAAGAACTTTTTGTTGCCCATAGTTCAAGGATGCTCAGGTGAATGGCTCACAAATGCCGAAAGCGCTCAAAACACGCCCGCTCGAGCATTTCGCGGTCATCGGGGTGCGCAATTTCGATAAGTGCACGGGCGCGCTGGCGCAGGTTTTTGCCAAATAAGTAGGCCACGCCATGTTCCGTAACCACGTAGCGCACGTGCGCGCGAGTGGTTACGACGCCGGCGCCCGGTTTCAGATAAGGTACGATGCGCGGCACGCCTTTGGCCGTGCGCGACGTGAGAGCAATAATGGGCTTGCCCCCTTCGCTCAGGGCTGCGCCGCGCATGAAGTCCATCTGGCCCCCTACGCCCGAGTATTGCCAGGCGCCAATAGAGTCGGCACACACCTGGCCGGTGATATCCACCTCAATGGCCGCATTGATAGCCACTACCCGCGGGTTGCGGCGGATGACGTGCGGCTCGTTCACATAGTCAATGTCCAGAAAGGCAAATGCCGGATTGTCGTCCACATAGTCGTACAGCGCACGTGAGCCAACAGCAAAGCCCGTTACCGTTTTATTAGGGTGTACGGCTTTGTACTTGTTATTGATGACGTCGCTTTCGAAGAGCGGAATGAGGCCATCGGAGAACATTTCCGTGTGCACGCCCAGGTCTTTGTGATTGGTCAGGCAGCTGAGCACGGCGTCGGGTATGGCGCCAATGCCCATTTGCAAGGTGCTGCGGTCTTCGATGAGGCCGGCGATGTGTTCGCCGATGCGGCGCTCTTCCGGTCCTACCCGGGCGCCAAAGCGCGCTTCGTGGAGTGGCTCCTCCAACCACACCGCGCAATGGAAACGCGAAGCATGGATGAGGCTATCGCCGTGTGTGCGCGGCACCTGCGGGTTTACCTGGGCAATGACACATTTAGCCGTATTGACGGCAGTGCGCGCAATATCCACCGACGGCCCCAGGGAGCAATAGCCGTGGCGGTCGGGCGGCGATACCTGGATGAGGGCCACATCCAAAGGTAAGATACCTTGCTTGAACAACTCGGGTATCTCGCTGAGAAACACAGGGATGTAATCGCCGTGCCCTTCATTGACCGCCCGACGCACCGGCTCCGAAACAAACATCGCATTGAGATGAAAGGCTTCGGCACATTCGGGCCGGGCAACGGCCACCTCGCCGTAAAGGCTGATGAAGACCAACTCCACATTGCGCAACTCATGGCGCCGCTCGGCCAGAAGACGAAGCATCGAAGTAGGCGTACAGGCGCCGCCGTGAATGTACACCCGCTGACCCGACTGAATGACCGACAACGCTTCTTGAGGAGACAAGTAAGAGAAATTACCACGCATGCTATCTAATTGCTTTACGGGCGCAAGGGTACGCTAACGAAGCGCAAAAATGGCGTAAAATCTGCGTTAAAATCCAACAGCAGCCCAGAAGTGACACTCCGGGCGGCTGCGTATTTCGGGACATTGAGCAGCGAAAAAAACGGGCGCCCGCCGCCTTTAGCCGGTTACTAATCCCTTTTGGTCTAAAGGCCGAAAACGCTCGGCGCTAAAGGCTAACCTTTGGCGTTTATTAGAGTTTAAAAAATATGCGTGGCCTCAAAAACACGCGGAAATCTCCACTCAGACTTTTTTTATTAAAATTTAAAACAAACAATGATGAACGCCAAGCGCATTCTTCTGCTGGCCCTGCTTTGCTTGCCGGCGTTTTTCCTTTCTGCCCAATCAAAGGCTCCTGACAACTGGTTCACCTTAGACAAAGCCACCGACAACGTACAGGGCACCAGCTCCGACAAAGCCCTGGCCACCCTCAAAGCCAAAGGCCGCCAGGGCAAACCCATCATCGTGGCCGTGCTCGACTCCGGCGTAGATGTGATGCACGAAGACCTCAAAGACATCATGTGGGTCAACCCGGGCGAAATTCCTGGCAACGGCATTGACGACGACGGCAACGGCTACGTGGACGACATCCACGGCTGGAACTTCCTGGGCGGCCCCGACGGCCAAAACGTACATCACGAGACGCTCGAACTGACGCGCGAATACGTGCGCCTGAGCAAGAAATTTGAGGGCATCGACCCGAAAAAACTCTATGGCGAGGCCAAAAAAGAGTACGACTACTACCTGAAAATCAAAGAAGACTTCGAGGAAGCCCGCCAAAAGGCCGAGTCCATGAAGACCCAGATTGCCGCCCAATTTGAGCGCGTAGAAAAAGCATTTGCCACAATCTCTAAAGCGCTGGGCAAGACCTCTTTCACCGAGGAAGACCTCAAAGGGCTGGACACCAGCGCGGATAAAGAGCTGGACGAAGCCGTAGCGCTTGCCAAGCGCGTCATCCCGCGCGGCCTGACGCCCGACAACATCGCCCAACAAAAAGAAGAGGCCGCCGGCGACCAGCTGCGCTACAACCTCAACCCCGACTATAACCCGCGCTACATGGTGGGCGACGACCCCAACGACCTGACCAATCGCTTCTACGGCAACAACGAATACCGCGGCCCCGACGCCTCTCACGGCACCCACGTGGCCGGCATCATCGCTGCCATTCGCAACAACGGCATCGGCATCAACGGCATCGCCGACAACGTGCGCATCATGACTGTGCGCTGCGTGCCCGATGGCGACGAACGCGACAAAGACGTGGCCAACGCCATCCGCTATGCCGTGGACAATGGCGCCAGCATCATCAACATGTCCTTCGGCAAAGGCTATAGCCCCGACAAAAAGTACGTGGACGACGCTGTCAAATACGCCGCTGCACACGATGTGCTCCTTGTGCACGCTGCTGGCAACGATGCCTCGAACAACGACACGCGCCCCAACTTCCCGAACGCCAACTACTTAGAGCCGGAGCGCAAAGGCCTGTTTGGCAAACAGCGCGTAGCGCCCAACTGGCTCGAAGTAGGCGCTCTCTCCTGGGCAGGCGGCGAACGCCGTGTGGCCGGGTTCTCCAATTACGGCAAACGCAACGTGCACCTGTTCGCTCCGGGCTACCAGATTAAATCCACAGTGCCCGACAACGAATACGCTACCTTTAGCGGCACTTCGATGGCTTCGCCCTCGGCAGCCGGCGTGGCCGCCATTATTCGTTCCTATTTCCCCGAACTGTCGGCCGCGCAGGTGCGCGATATCCTCGTGCAGTCGGTAGAAAAGCAAGAGGGCGAGGTCTATAAGCCTGGCAGCACCGAGAAGGTCAAGTTTAGCGACCTGTGCATTAGCGGCGGTGTGGTCAATGCCGTTAACGCCATCGCCATGGCCGAAAAAACCAAACCGGCTAAAAAGAACAAAAAAGCCATCTGGCGGGAAGCTGGCGCGGGCAAGCGCATTAAAATTCCGACGCCCTGAGCGGCTGCTATTCTAAGGCACACCGCATTAAATACGACGAGCGCCGAAGCAGCTACAGGGCTGCTTCGGCGCTCGCTTTTGCCCAACAGGCGGATGCTCATTGGCGCCGCTGCAGGCGTTCCTGCCGGCGCTCGCGCCCTTGCTGGAGCCGCTCCACTAAGCGCTCGCGGAACGAACGTTCGGCCAACGGCATGCGCGCGATTTTGCGCGGCGGAAGCACCCGCCGAAGCTTCTGGAACAGTTCCTTTTCCAGGTCGAGCTCGCGCTGGCGTATTTCAAAATGGCGCTTGATGGCCTCTTCCACCTCGCTATCGCTCATAGCATCTAATTGCTTCTGCGGGCGCAGGGCTTCTAAGGCCCTCTCTCGATTTTCTAAGTATTCGTTGTAAATGGGCCAAAAGCCTTGGGCTTCTTCAGGCGTCAGGCGAAGCACTTCGGTAAAAACAGCCACGCGAAAGGCGCGCAGACGCTCCTCGCGCCGCTCCGGGTCGGGTTGAGCTTGCGCCGCTAAGGCCAGACATAAAAGCAGGGCGCTTACAAAGGAGTATTTCATAGATATCTGATTTAGCAGTGTTTACGGGTTGAATTGTTCTACCTCCTCAGGCGAAAGGTCGCGCAGAAACATCTCCCACGACGTCTCGCCGCCCAGGCTGTCGGGCGAGGTATTCTGTTCAAAATCTTCGGGCAGCATGGCGCTGAGCGCCTCTGGCTCGATGAGCTCAGGGTTCTGCTGAAGGTAAGTTTCAATTTCGTCAGCCGTCAGGACAGGCAGCGTTGAGGGCGCTTCCGTCGGCGACCAGGCGCTGCGGACGAACCACACCAATGCCAGCACTGCTGCCGCCGCCGCGGCCAGGCGCAACACAAAGCGCCAGGAGATGGGCCTATGGCGTCTGGGTGAGCGCTTGCGCAGCCCTTCCGCCTCTAAGCGCTGAAAAACGGCGCCTTCCAGATGCTCAAAGTAGCCTTCAGGCGTTTGCAAGGGCTGCCGCAGGCCTTCTGTGAGCAGCGATGCACCTGTTTCAGCCAGCTCGTCGTGCAGGTTGTCTTTTTCCCTGGTCATAATGTCAGTGCAGGTTACGGTCTCGAATGTATGTTTCCACTTTTTTCACGGCGTGGTGAAAGGAGGCTTTCAGGGCGCCTACTGAGGTGTCGAAGATGCGCGACATTTCTTCGTACGGCATTTCCTCAAAATAGCGAAGGTTGAATACAGCGCGCTGTTTTTCAGGTAGTTGCGCTACAGCCTCATACAGTCGGCGCTGCAAATCTTCGGCGTCGAAGTAAGGGTCGCTGTGCAAGCGTTGTATCAGTGGGTTTTCGCCATCTTCGAGAGGGCTGGTTTGCTGGCGTCGGCGGCTTTCCAAGAAAGACAGCGCCTCGTTGGTGGCAATGCGGTACAGCCAGGTGTACAGCTGTGCCTTGCCCTCGAAACCCTCAATGCCCCGATAAATTTTAATGAGCGTGTTCTGCAGAACGTCGTCGGCGTCTTCGTGCGTCAGCACCAGCCGGCGGATGTGCCAGTACAGCCGTTCTCCGTAAGCGCGCAGGAGGAGGCGGAAGCCCTCCTCAAAGGTTTCTTCGGAGCGCAACAGGCTCACAATGTGCTCATCTGAGACGGTTGGGCGGGTCGCAGGCACAGGCTCGTGCAGATTTTATAGTATAAGACGCCTAAGCAAGGCTTGGGTTTAAACGACGGCGGATACCTTCTCTGGGTTTTCGCTTCTGTTGGGTCTATTACCACAAAGGCACAAAGATTTTTTGGGCCGCTCCGAAGGTGTTGTCTTCGAGGTACGAGAAGGTGACACCTCCAAAGCAGCTAATTCATAGGGAAGACCCAGGAAATGGGAAAAAGAGAACGCCTGCTGAAACATGCGGCTTGCTTCCAGAAATCTCCGCCACTTGGGTACTGGCCGACATTGGCATACCTTTGCCCACCTTTTTAAGCAGCCACATTCCCTCATACAGCATGGATCTGTTCCTCGAAATCCTCAAACTGACCTTACCCTCACTGGTCGTCTTCTTCACCGTTTATTTTATGCTTAAATTACTGCTGGAAGAACGCCAGCGCATGGACGCCGTTTTGCTGCGTCAGGATGCTCAGAAAATCACACTCCCGCTGCGCATCCAGGCATACGAACGCCTGACGCTCCTGTGCGATAGGGCGTCCATTCCCAACACGTTGTTGCGGGTGCGCATGCCCGGAATGACGGTGGCCCAGCTCACCCATGCGCTGCTGATAGCCATCAATCAGGAATTTGACCACAACACTTCGCAGCAGCTCTATGTGTCCGAGACGCTCTGGCGCATCATCACTGTAGCCCGTCAGCAAACCATCCTGCTCATCACTCAGGCTGCCGAAGACCTCGACCCGCAGGCTGCCGACGATGCATTAGTCAGTCGCCTCTTCGCCATGCTCGAAGCACAGGGGGAGATGACACCGCTGCAGCAAGCCATCGTGGCGATACGAACCGAAGCAGGGCAGCTCTTTTGAGTCTAGCACTCTACGACGTTACTCCACATCCGTATAACTCGTAAGCTAAGAGCACTTAATACATAGAAAAATACGTCGCTTTAAATCCCAAAGAGCCATTTCTGAGGCCGTAGTTGGGCAAAATGCTGCAACTAACTGGTAACCCGAGAGTTATATTGTCGCCCGAAAAACAATGCTCTTACGAGGCTTTTAAGCGTCTATGCCTTAGTCATTTGGGTTGCGGTTCTACGCGCAAGGGCCTGCCCTGACTACCCCGAGCGTTCCGGTTCTTTCCAGCCAGAGGCCCTGTTGGGTGGTCAAAACGCACAAGTTCTTAAGCCTCAAACCATACGAAGGATTGTTTTGCGAAAATGGCCTTAAATCCCGCTTTTAAAACAAAAATGGGTGAATTGCCGAACATAACCGTGCGAAGGATGCCTGAAAAGATGGCTTAAGGCCTATGCGTTTGATTGTCAGACACCTGGCCATGGGGCCGCGAGGGGTGAAAAAATTTTCGTCGAAAAATGCTTCCGAGCTTGTTCAGTTCCCCAGAGAAACCCCAATCTTTGTCCTCCATTCCGACAGTTGCGACTTTTGTAAGCGCTATTTGGAGGGGTTACTCCAGAGTGACAAAACTATCTTGGCTATGACGAATAACTGCCAGGTGGTGTGGGATAACTGTCTGCACATCATCAAACGAAGCGTGCCTCCACAGAGTTATCAGACGTGGTTTGAGCCCATTCAACCCGTACAGTTAGAGAATTCGGTGCTGACGATAGCAGTACCCAACAAGCTCTTCTACGAGTGGTTGGAGGAGAACTTCGTCCAGGTGCTTCGCACCAGTATTCTGCAGGTGTTGGGCAAAGATGGGCGTCTGCGTTACTGCATTCTCAACGGCGGGGCTGCTCCAAAAGCCGCCTCGTCAACAGGCAATGGGTCGGCCAGGGCGGCGATAGACTCGGATCTGCCGATGGTTCCGGGCACTTTTGATATTGAGAAGATCAAGGACCCTCGCATCATTCCAGGCATTCGCCGCGACAAAGTGGCATCCAACCTCAATGCCAGCTACACCTTTGATACATTCATCGAAGGTGATTGCAATCGCCTGGCGCGCAATGCAGGCCTCGCTGTAGCCAAAAAGCCCGGCGGTACGGCCTTCAATCCGCTGTTCATTTTCGGCGATGTGGGTCTGGGAAAAACCCACCTGGCTCAGGCTATCGGTAACCAGATCGTGCAGCAGCATCCCGACAAGCTGGTGCTGTATGTGTCGGCGGAGGAATTCACCAACCAGATTATCCAGGCCATCAAGAAGAACGACGTCAATGCTTTTGTCAGTTTTTATCAGGCGCTCGACGTGCTCATCATGGACGACATCCAGTTCCTTTCGGGCAAGCAAAAAACGCAGGAAATCTTCTTCTTCCTGTTCAATCAGTTGCATCAAAGCGGGCGCCAGATTATTCTGACATCAGACCGCGCACCGCGCGACCTGGAGGGTATCGAAGACCGCCTCATTTCTCGTTTCCGTTGGGGCTTGAGCGCGGACTTGCAAGCACCTGACTTAGAGACGCGAATGGCGATTCTGGGAGCCAAACTCGAGCGCGCCGGCGTCAAAGCCAGCCCCAGCGTCTTGGAGTACATCTGCTACAACATCAAAGACAATGTGCGCGATCTGGAGGGCATCATGGTTGCCCTTCTGGCCCAGTCCATGTTCATGAACCGCGAAGTGGACCTGGAACTGGCGAAAAACGCTATTCTCAATTTCATCAAATCGCCCAACCGCGGCATCACCATCGAAGCCATCCAAAACTTAGTGGCCGAGCATTTCAATGTGCCGGTCAAAAGCCTGTCGGAAGAAGGGCGCAAGCGCAGCCTTGTGGTGCCGCGCCACATCGCTATCTACCTGTGCAAGCAGCTCACCGACCATTCGCTGAAAGCCATCGGAAAAGCCTTTGGCGGACGCGACCACAGCACTATCCTGTACTCGTGCCGAACCGTGCAGGACATGATGGATACCGACCCAGATTTCCGCGCTAATGTGGAGGAACTCGAGAAAAAAGTCAAAATGAGCCTGACCCATTGAGGCGTTTTAGCCGACTGTCAAAAAACACGCGGCAAAATTTGGTCGTGCCCGAAACAACGGCGTACCTTTGCACCCACATTTAGCCACAAGTCCGGATGGGTGGGTGAGTGGCTTAAACCAACGGTTTGCTAAACCGTCGTACGGGGTAAACTCGTACCGCGGGTTCGAATCCCGCCCCATCCGCTCTCTTTGCCTTTTCAAGACCATATGCTCGGGATGTAGCGCAGTCCGGTAGCGCACCTGCTTTGGGAGCAGGGGGTCCCAGGTTCGAATCCTGGTATCCCGACCGACGTCAAAGGCCCGCCGAAGCGGGCCTTTTTTGTTTGGTTTGAGTCATGGTTTACAGGCGGCTACGGCGTCGTTGCCGGCCAAATTCGCGTCCATAGATGCGAAGAATGAGCAGGAAAAGCGCGATAAGGATAGGCCCGAAGACGAAACCAATGAAGCCAAACAACTGCAGGCCAGCGATGACGCCAAACAGGGTGATGAGCGGATGGGTTTCGCCCAAATGCTTCTGCAGCCACATGCGCCCCAAATTGTCCACCGACCCGATGACGATAAACCCGTACAGGAAAAGCGCTGCTGCTCGTACGGGTTCCCCATTGGCCAACATCAGCGCCGACATGGGTACGTAAGCCAGGGCCACACCCACAATAGGCAGCATGCCCGAAATACAGGTGATGGCAAACCACATCCATATATTCGGAACGCCTATCAGCCAGTAAAAAGGCAGCCCCGCCAGGCCCTGCGTGATGCCCATAAACGGAATACCCAGCGCATTGCTGAAGACCAGGGCATTGAGCCGCTCCTTAAATTCGGTGGTGTTGCTCTTGCTAAAAGGCAGCCAGTTGTAAAAAGCCTGCTCAAGGCGCGCGCGGTTCATGAGCATAAAGTAGAGCATAAAAGCGACCAGCAGCGTCATGATGACGCTCTCTAGCGTGGCTGTTACCAACAGGCTGGCCTGTTTGCCCGCCCAGGCCGTAAGCGTTCGGATATTCTCCGGGGTAATCAGCTCTACATTGTACTCGCGTTGCACGTATTCGGCCACGCGCTCGATGTTGTGAATAATTTCTGGCGAATGCTGAAACGCCGTCAAAAGCGGCTGCTGCACCAGCTGGACGAGCGCGTAAATCACCAGCCCCAAAACGGCTCCCGAAAATAGCACGAGTAGCAAAGCTGCTGCAACAGGCGTCCATCGCCTTTTCTCCACCAAAAAAACCATCAATGGCGACAACAGCACGTACAATGTGTAGGCACCCAATATGGCTGGAAGGTATGACCTCAGGGTATAAAAAATGACACCCCCCAGCCCTACTATCAGGAGCAGCAGTGCAATCTGGCGCAACAATAAACCGGGGATGCGCGTCATCATAACGGCCGAAAGATACTGTGAGCCAACACTTCAAAGCCGCCTCAAAAAATATCCGAGACCGCTACTCCACTCTTCGCAGCAGCCGGGCCAGGGTGCTGATAGCGCCGCATGCGGTGGAGGAGATATTCTTGCACCTGCGGCCACTCGTCGAGGATGATGCTGTATAGAGCCGTATCGCGGCATCGCCCGTCGGGCAAGATACGGTCGTTGCGCAAGATGCCCTCAAAGGTGGCGCCGAGCTTCTCCAAAGCCTGGCGCGAACGCTGATTTTGCGGCGAAGTGCGAAACTGAACGCGCACTAGGCGCAGATCGTCAAAACAATAGCGCAACAGCAGCCACTTGCTTTCCACATTGATACCGCTACACCAAAACTCAGGATGCAGCCATGAACCCGTCTCTGCTCGCCGACAGGCAACATTCCAATTGTGCAGGCGGGTGAAACCCGCTATGCGCCCGTCATCCAGAAGGCGGATAACATAAGGATGGTGCACACGCGCCTCGCGCAGAGCGACAGCTTCTTCCAGGTGCTCCCAATGATAGGCTGCATCGGCGCGGCTCTCCGGGAAGTGCTCCCAGATGCGCGGGTCGCTTCCTAAAGCAACCAGTGCAGCAAAGTGCCCCGCACACAGCGGCTCCAGCAGGATACGTTCGCCTCGAAGAGGCACAAAAGGGTCGGGCGGAAGAGGCGGCAGCATGCAGGCAGCTTTAGCATTATCGCCTACAAACTTCCGACCGTTGCGACGCACGGCCCGAAAGCGTGCATTACCAAATTATTAAAGCAATGTTACGCTGGCCCGGAAGCGTCTGAAAGACGTCTTTGCCCTATACTTATGGCGCTGGAGTAGGGTGAATAGCCTCCTGTGCGGCCTCGTCGGGTATTGCGCTGAGCCGTTCGAGCAGGCGGTCTCTCTCCGCTTTGAAGGCCTCTAACAGTGGGCCGGAAATAGGTTCGGGCTGTGGCAGGTGGAGGCGAAGGTGATCTACCTGCTGGCCGTTTTTCCAGAAGCGGAAGCACACATGCGGCCCAGTGGCCAGACCCGTAGAGCCAACGTAGCCAATCGTTTGCCCTTGCACTACGCGCGCGCCTGGGCGAATGCCGGCAGCAAAGCCACTCATGTGCAGGTATTGGGTTTCATAGACCTTGTCGTGCCGGATGCGTACGTACTTGCCGTTGCCGCCGCGCTGGGTGGCTTCCGTTACGATGCCGTCAGCCACTGCGATAATGGGGGTGCCGTGCGGTGCGGCGTAGTCGGTGCCAAAATGCGGGCGATTGTAGCCCAGAATCGGGTGCAGGCGATTCATGCTGAAGCGGCTGGAGATACGGCTGTACTTCACCGGCGCTTTCAAAAACGCCTTCCGAGCAGGGCGGCCGTCGTAGTCGTAGTATTCTGTCTTGCCATCTTCCCGCCGAAATCGGAAGGCGTAATAGGGCTTGCCGTCGCGCTCATATACGGCAGCCAGTATTTTGCCGGAGCCTACCGGTTGCCCTTCCACCACATCGCGTTCGTAGAGCACCTTAAAGCGGTCGCCCACCTTCTGGCGATAAAAGTCCACTGATGCCGAGAGCACATCAATCATGGCATCGGCCAGGTGATCATTCAGTCCACTTTCCAGAAGGGCTTGCCAGAGGCTGCTTTTAATCTCGCCCGCCGATGTGCAGGTTTCTACCGTTACCGGGCGTTTCACCACCTCTACGCAGGGCTGGTCGTGCAGGTGAAACACCACGTATTCATAAGGTGAAGGCTCGTACACCATGTACATAGGCCTAGTGTCAGGGCCTTTCTGGCGGTGCAGGAAATGCAGCGATTTGCCGATGCGCAGCGAATGGACACCAAAGACGCTTTTGGCACTTTCGACCACAGCGGCTATTTCCTGCGGCGTAAGGCCTTTTTGTTGCAAGATGGATCCCAAAGCATCTCCGCGCTTGAGCAGATGCTCCTCGATGCGCAGCTGGTCCAAAGAGAAATTCCAGCGGCTTTCCATCGGACTAGCTGAGGCATCTTCCATTTTGCTGACAGCCAGGGCAGCAGCGGCACTACCGGGTTGAAGGGGAACGCGGGTGGCAAGATTAGCGGCCAAACCAAAAGCGGCTAAGGCAAGGATTAAGGTTGTGGGGGGCATGGTTTGGCGAATAATTCGCAACCACTGCGCTGTCTTTGAGTCGTCCGTTTGCACTGATAGTATCGGATTTAGCGATGATGAGTGAGTAAAAGATACGCGGCAAAAATAGGACGGCATTTGAACTTTGTAGGCCTTTGCGGTTTTTTCTGAGTCCATTATGGGTTTTTGCACCGATACCTTTTACGCTACTGTACTCGCCGTTCTGCTCCTGAGCGGGCCGTCAGCCTTTACCCAGCGCAGCACGTTCGACGCCGACAACGAAGGCTGGGGGGCCGTAGGCGACCCGGCCAACAGTGTGGCCACCTGGATACCCACAGGCGGCAACCCTGACGGCCATATCCGCGTAACTGACGCAGCTACAGGCGATTTATGGTACTTCTCAGCACCGCCTCGCTTTCGCGGCAATAAGTGCGGCGCCTACGGGCGCTATTTGCGCTGGGACCAATACGCCAGCGATACCTCGCAAATCAGCCCTATTGGTGGTCGCCCCGATGTTGTGCTCATCGGTGGCGGGCTGACACTGACCTACGACCTTGCATACAGCCCGCAGAAAACCTGGACGCCCTTCGAGGTGCTCCTGCGCGAAGATGCCGGGTGGCGGCTCAGCAACCTCAATGGCCCAACGCCTACTCAGGCTGAATTTCGGGCTGTGCTGGCCAATATCACGGCCCTGCGTATCCGCGGTGAATACTTTACTGGCCCTGACTTTGGCGGCTTGGACAACGTTGTGCTCGAAGACGCCTTTATCCTCGACCTTGACGCCAACAACAGCTCGGGTGTCAGCGACGACGGCTTTGCTGCTGACACGCTTTGCGCTCCACCGTACGCGCTCCCGGTAGCCGACACGGATGTACTGGTTGCCTTCGACAGGCCTTTGGACTCCATCACCCTGCGCCTGCTGTTGGTTAAAGATGCCGGCCAGGAGCACTTGGAAGCCATCGGTACATTCCCCGGCGCGCTTTTGCCCGTGTCAAACGGCCCTGACTGGCTAACCATCGTTAACAATGGGGGTGCTAGCCCTGCAGACTTTGCTCAAGCGTTGCAGCAAATTCGTTATCAACACGACGGACCAGCGTCCACCGGTGGCGAACGATTGGTCGCCGTGCAGGCGTATGGTGAATGTGGCGCTCTGGGCGTGCGCTATGCTTATCTCTATCTGGCGCAGCGCGGCAGCGCAGGCCTTTCTGGTGATACTACCTTGTGTGCCGGCGGAGCGGCCATTGACCTCTTCCGCGTCCTGGGTGGATCGCCTATGCCTGGCGGACGCTGGATACCTGCTCTGACAAATGGCCGCTTTGACCCCGCCATAAACACTCCCGGTGCTTACCGATACATCGCCCCTGCTCCGGCCAATTGCCCGGCCGATACGGCCACTGTCAGCGTGCAGGTAGAGGCTGGTTTTTCCTTAGGCCCAGATACATCCCTCTGCCGTGGTGAAACACTGCGCCTGGAGGTGCCTGGTTACCTGAGCCAATGGCAATGGAATACGGGTAGCCGAGCGCTTTTCCTCGACGTCGGCACCTCAGGGCAATACGCGCTCGAAGGCCGCACCCTTCACTGCACTTTCTCCGATACCCTTGTGGTAACCTTCCTCGAATGCGAAACGTGTACATTCTATGCCCCCAACGCCTTCCGACCCGACGGCAGTGGTCTGAACGACAGCTGGCGCCTGTTCTTTCCCTGCTCCTGGCAATCCTTTCGCCTCGGCATCTTTGACCGCTGGGGCAACCTCGTCTTCCAGGCCAATGACCCGGAAACGCCCTGGACGGGCCAATGGCGCGGCCGGCTGGCTCTGCCAGGCCTCTATTTGTGGTATGCTGAATGGGAGACCGATACTCCGCAGGGGCGCCAGCGCGAGCGCCATTCAGGCGAGATTTTGCTGGTACCTTGATCTTCGGCCCACCTGAAAATTGACATTGCTTACACTGCGCCTATTCACCTGCCTTCAGCCGATAAGCCCCCTCCGAAAGCCGCCGCTGCGCAAAGGCAAAGTATTCGGGCACGATTTCAAAGCCCACATAATGCCGGCCCTCCTGCCGGCTTACTATGGCTACCTGCCCAGAGCCGAGAAAAGGATCAAGCACTAAGTCGCCTGGTTCGCTGCTGTAAGCCAGTATTTTGCGAATGATTTCGGCCGGCAACTTGGTGGGTGTCTTCACATCGCCTGTCCAGTACTCTCGCGGGATATTCCACACGTCCTCTTTGTCGCGGTAATGTGCGCTGCCGCCGTCGGGTTCGTGTACCTCAGAGCCGAAGCGCGCATAGGGGAAGAACTTACGCCGTCGGTCATTTATGCAAGCATACAGGATATGGTAATGAGAGGTTACGTATTTGCGCTTCGTAACCACACCAAACTGGTACTTCCAGATAAGATGATTGACGAGTATAAACTGCAGCTCGTCTAAGGCGATGAGCAGGTCTTTGAGGTAGTTCCAGCCCGAAAACACATAGATACTGCCTTCGGGCTTGAGCACCCGGCGCACCTGCGCCAGCCAGGCCCGGGTGAAAGCCAGATAGTCGTCCCCCTGTACTTCATTGTAGCCCTCCAGTACGCGCCCGCCCTTGCGGTTGTAATTTCCTTTACGGGCCTTAAAATCAATCCCAAAAGGTGGGTCAGTGATGACTAGATCCACGCAGGCATCGGGTAGATGCCGCGCCATGCCGCTGATGCAATCTTCGTTGAAAAGGGTGTTCATGACGGGCCAAATACGGTACAGGGCTATTGCACCGGGCAAAGAAAAGGAGATTTGCAAAGGGTTTTCATGGGCTTTTGACCGGGCAAAATGAACATGCCCGGAGCAACCCCTGCACACCTCTCCAGGCGTAGGCCGAATTAGGCGCAGCAGGCAGTGTATTTTTTTGTTTCTTTGCTTGTTGCTTCCACTTTTTACCCGAATTTTCATGGCGAAACAAAAATCTCCCCTGCGCTACAACCCCAACGACCACTTCGCCAAGGCCGCACTCAAAATGGAGGCCGTAGGAGTCCCCTTTGTTGAAACCTTCCTGCCGCCAGAAATTCGGGCTCATCTCAACCTCAGCACCCTGAAATTGACTGCCGATAGCTTCATCGGCGAAGACATGCTCCAGTATTACTCCGACATCGTCTATACCTGCCAGAGCAATCAGGATGAACCCGTACGAGTCTGCATCCTTATCGAACACAAAACCACAGGAGTGGGCCGGCGCCTCTACGTACAGTTGGGCAATTACCTGCGCAGCATCCAGGAAGACGACATCCGCCAGGGACGCAAGTATTTCACCCTCACCATTCCGATGCTCATCCAGCAAGGCGATGAGGGTCAAATACTTATGCAGATGCCCGAGTACTATGGCCGCCTGCCTGAAGGAACGGAGGTGTTTATACCTGCCTTCAGGGTCATCGTCATCAACGTTCAGGAGCTGACGGACGAGTTTATCGAGGGTTTACAGCAGAGCCTGCTGCTGCGCAATGTGCTGCTGGTGCTCAAGCACGCTCGCGATGCGGACTACATGCGTATTCATTTCAGCCGAGTGCTTACTTTTGCATCGGAAGAAGTGCCGTTGGAGGCGTCGCTGATTTTGTTTCGGGCGA
>CALJPQ010000037.1 GCA_937980645.1 uncultured Saprospiraceae bacterium
TCCGCCGATTTTGGAGCCTAAGCGGCAGTATGTGTTTGAGTTGAAGTACCTCAAGAAGAGCGAGGCGCACCGTTTGGAGGAGGTAGTGGAGGAGGGACGGGCGCAGTTGCGTCGCTATTTGTCGCACCCGGAGGTGGTGGCTCAGGGCGACTTTGTGGCGTACCTTTGGGTGGTCATCGGCTACACCATCGAGCGCGTCGAAGAGGTACGCTAGGAGATTAGCAGCGCCTGATAGCAGTGCAAAAACAGAGAATATACTTTTTCTTTCCAACGCCTTTTCAGTCAGTAGCCTATGCCAAAAATGTATGCCCTCGACCGCCAGCGTTCTGTTTACATTGGAGGAGTGGCTGGAAAACGCCCAAGGATACCCGTTGACCTGGCGCGCTTAGAAGGAGTTGCCTGTGAGCGCATGAGTGCTGAAGCCTGGGCCTACATCGCCGGGGGAGCAGGGCGGGAGCGCACCATGGCTTCCAATGTGAGCGCATTCGACCGCTGGGCGATAATACCGCGTATGTTGCGCAACGTAGAAGAGCGCGATATTTCCACCTCCCTGCTGAGCCATACCTTACCAGCGCCTTTCTTTCTGGCGCCTATTGGCGTTTTGGAAATGGCACACCCGGAGGCCGATCTGGCGGTAGCGCGCGCCGCCAGCGCCCTGGGCATCCCATTTATTTTTTCCAATCAGGCGTCAGTGCCCATGGAAATGTGTGCCGCAGCCATGGGGGAAACGCCGCGCTTTTTTCAGTTGTACTGGAGCCGCTCCGAAGAGTTGGTCGCTCATTTCCTGCAACGCGCTAAAGCCTGCGGTTGCGCGGGCATTGTCGTTACGCTTGACACCACTTTGCTGGGCTGGCGCACACGCGACTTAGACCTGGCATTTTTGCCTTTTCTGCGCGGCATGGGCATTGCGCAGTACACTTCCGACCCTATTTTCCGAAAAATCATGGAAGAGCCTGACCCGGCGCCGACAGCCCGGCCACGCCCCACGTTAGAGCTCATTCGCACCCTGATAGCGGCCAACCGCCGGTTTCCAGGCTCTTTCTGGAAGAACCTTCGCACGGGCGCTGGCCTGCGCGCGGTGCGCACGTTTATACGCATCTATTCGAGGCCCAACATCACCTGGCAAGACCTGCCCTTCTTGCGCCAGCATACCGATCTGCCAATCATTCTCAAAGGTATTCTGCACCCCGACGATGCGCGTAAAGCATTAGACTACGGTGTGGATGGCATTTACATTTCTAACCACGGAGGCCGCCAGGTGGATGGCGCCATTTCGGCCATAGAAGCCCTGCCGGCCATCGCCTCTGTCGTTCAGGATAAAGTCCCCATCTTGATAGATAGCGGCTTTCGCGGCGGTGCCGACGTATTCAAGGCACTGGCGCTGGGAGCTACGGCTGTCGGGATCGGACGGCCTTATTGCTACGCGCTGGCCATTGCTGGCCAGGCCGGCGTAGAGGAGCTACTCATCAACTGGATGGCCGATTTTGAACTGACTATGGCGCTGGCGGGCTGTAAGAATATAGAAGAAGTGCGCCAAACGCCGCTTTTAGAGCGCAAGGCTTAGCTGGCCCATTTGAGCCGAAGACTGTTGGTAACGACGCTGACCGAACTGAGCGCCATGGCAGCGCCGGCAAACATGGGATTGAGCATAAAACCATAGGTTGGGTATAGCACGCCGGCGGCGATGGGAATGCCAACGACATTGTAAACAAACGCCCAGAACAGATTTTGTCGCAGCGTGCGTACCGTCTGGCGCGACAGGCGTATGGCTTCGGGTATCTTGCGCAAGTCGCTGCTCATGAGCGTAATATGCGCTACATCCATGGCAATGTCGGTGCCGCGCCCCATGGCAATGCTCACGTCGGCACGGGCGAGCGCTTGGCTATCGTTGATGCCGTCGCCGACCATAGCCACCACCTTGCCTCGGGCTTGCTGTTCGCGAACAAACGCTTCCTTGTCGGCAGGCATCAGACCGGCCCGCACATGCTCGATGCCCAACGTCTGAGCTACCACTTGAGCACTCTGTGCATTGTCGCCAGTAAGCAGCCACACGTCAATGCCCAGGTCGCGCAATTGGCGTATAGCTGGAGCTGCCGAAGTCTGGACGGGGTCTGCAATGGCCGCCGCAGCCAGTACATGGCCTGCGTAGGCGAAGAACACGACTGTTTTGGCTTCGCTTTCCCAACGTTCGGCGGCTTGCGCGAAGGTGGCGGGCAGCGTCAGCCCTTCAGCAGCTAAGAGGGAGCGATTGCCGGCCAGTATCCGCTCATTGCGAAAGTGCGCACGAACGCCCAGCCCTGGCAGCTGTTCCACCTCTGTGATGGGCACAGGCATAGCCTCACTTTCCAAATGCGCAGCAATGGCCTCAGCTAAAGGGTGCTGGGTCTGGCGCTCTAAAGAATAGAATACATCGGCCCAGGGGCCTGTCGGCAGACCATCTGCCCAAAGAATAGCCTCTACTGTAGGCTTGCCTGCGGTGAGCGTGCCGGTTTTGTCTAAAGCCAGTACCTGAATGCGGTGGGCCAGTTCCAGGCTTTCAGCGTTTTTGATGAGAATGCCCTTTTCGGCACCCTTTCCAATTCCCACCATAATAGCCGTGGGTGTGGCCAACCCTAATGCGCATGGGCAGGCAATGACCAATACGGTAACCATAGCCAACAAGCCGCGCACCAACCCATCGTTGCCGCCCCAAAGCCACCAAGCTGCCAGTGACGCCAGCGCAATCAAAATGACTATCGGCACGAACACCGCTGCTACCCGGTCCACCGTGCGCTGCACGGGTGCTTTGCTGCCTTGCGCTTCTTCCACGGTGCGAATGATCTGGGCCAGTAGCGTATCGGCACCTACTTGTTCGGCGCGCAGCTGCAGCGGCGAATGTTGTACCACCGTACCTGCCCACAGGCGGTCGCCGGGGCCTTTTGCCACAGGTATAGGCTCGCCGCTGAGCATACTTTCGTCCACGTGCGAGCGCCCGCTGTGCACCACGCCGTCCACCGGCACTTTTTCGCCCGGGCGCACTAACAACAGGTCGCCTACCACTATCGTCGCTGTCGGTATCTCTTCCGTCTGCCCGTCGGGCAGCAGGCGCATGACTGTCTGTGGCTGCAGACCCATCAGCTTTTTAATGGAAGAGGATGTCTGGGCCTTTGCTCGCTCCTCCAGCCATTTACCCAACAAAACGAAGGCAATAACTACACCAGCAGCCTCGAAATAGACGTGCGCCTCCAGCCCGCGGCTCTGCCAAAAGGCGGGATTTAGCGTATTAAATACGCTAAAGGCGTAGGCGATACCGGTGCTCAAGGCTACCAGTGTATCCATAGTTGCCGCACCGTGGCGGGCCTGTTTCCAGGCGTTGATAAAAAACGAGCGACCAAACCAGAATACCAATGGTGTGGCTAAGGCCCACATTAAGTAATTGACACCAGGGACATCCATGAAGAACATACCCAGCAAAACCAACGGAACGGCCAGTAGCAGGGCACCCATTACACGCCGGCGCAAAGCATCGTGACGGCGTTCCTGATACTCCTCAGCTGCCGCTCCGCCTTTCTCTTCAATAATCAGGTCGTATCCAATACCCTGAAGTGCTTTCTTTAGATCTTCGGGCGATGCCTCCGAGGGCGCATATTCTACCTGTACCGAGTTGTTGGCCAAATTAACCGACGCCGAGCGCACACCCGGCACCCGACACAGCCCCGTCTCCACACTCCGCGCACAGGAGGCACAGGTCATGCCTGTTACTGCATATTGTTCGCGGACAATCGCCGCTTTTTCAGTTGCCATTTTCACTTCTTTTTTACTGAAAGATAACTAATTATGAAAACATCAACATCCTGGCGTCCAGGCATCGCCGCAGTGGCAGCGAAGCCCACACCCAGGCGCTCACGCAAGCCTTTTGTTTCCTCGCAGCCAGCATGCCCTATCGCGCTGGCCTAACCTTCCCCTTCAGGAGAACAATCGTCTCATTTGGGTAGGTGTTGGCCGTAACCACGATGGCCTTTTTCTGCTCCTGTGTCTTGCCTTCCGTATTGAAACGGGCCTTGATAACACCGTTACCGCCGGGTGGAATGGGATCTTTGGGCCAATCCGGCACCGTGCACCCACAGGAGGAGCGCGCGTTCAGGATAGAAAGCGGTACTTTACCTGTATTTCGGAAGGCAAATGCGTGCTCCACGATGTCGCCCTCGCGTACCTCACCGAAGTCGTACTCCGGCTCCTCGAAGACAATCCGTGCCAGTGCATTCGTGTCTAAAGGTAAATCGGCCGACACTGGGTTTCGAATCAGCTCGCTGTTGGGGCCACCACCGCGTATTTCACGCACGCCAGAGTTGCTATCGCTCTTACAGGCCCACCAGGTTACGACGCTCAGGAATAGAATGGAAAACAGGGTCTTCATAGCTACTGCGTTTATGTGTTTAAAAAACCATTCTTGGCGCTTAACGTTCAGCACCCTAGGCTATCTTTTCTAAAAGCCCGCAAAGATGTTTGGAAACGGCGCAGCAGAGGGCGTTTGAAAGTCCTTTTTTACCACGTATCGCGAGTACGTCTTCCTGCTACGCTTTTTAATCCTACCCGGCAGATACGAGGCGCGTGCACCCCTATCTTTGCCCGCCGTTGGCACATCTAATTAATATATGACGACAAAAAAACGCGTACTCATCACAGGCGCTGCGGGCTTTATCGGTTCGCATTTGTGCGACCGCTTTTTGGCCGAGGGCTATCAGGTCATTGGCATGGACAACCTTCTGACCGGAAGCCTGGACAACATAGCCCACCTTTTCAAGGAGAAGGATTTTGAATACTACCACCATGATGTAACCAAGTTCGTCCACGTGCCTGGCCCACTGGACTACATCCTACACTTCGCTTCGCCGGCCAGCCCGATTGATTACCTGCAAATGCCCATCCAGACGTTAAAAGTGGGTGCATTGGGCACACACAATTGCTTAGGTCTGGCTCGCGAAAAAGGCGCACGTATCCTGGTGGCCTCCACCTCCGAAGTATATGGCGACCCATTGGTGCATCCGCAAACCGAAGAATACTGGGGCAATGTGAACCCCGTAGGACCGCGCGGCGTGTATGACGAGGCCAAACGTTTTTTGGAAGCCATCACAATGGCCTACCACAACGTGCACGGCGTCGAAACGCGCATCGTGCGCATTTTCAATACCTACGGCCCTCGCATGCGTGTCAACGACGGGCGTGTGCTGCCCGCCTTTTTTAGCCAGGCTATCCGCGGCGAAGGCCTTACGGTCTTCGGCGACGGCTCCCAAACGCGCTCCTTCTGCTACGTGGACGACCTCGTCGAAGGCATCTATCGCCTCCTGATGAGCAACTACCACCTCCCCGTCAACCTCGGAAACCCTTCGGAAATTACCGTCCTCCAGTTCGCACAGGAAATCCTCGATCTGGTGCAAAACCCTAAAGCCTATATTGATTACCGCCCGCTGCCGGTGGACGACCCCAAACAACGCCGCCCCGACATCACAAAGGCCCGACAAATACTGGGCTGGGAACCCAAAATTGACCGCGCTACCGGACTAAAACTCACCTACGAGTACTTCAAGAAAGTAGTTCCCGTGCCCTAAAACGCCTCGTTGAAGCATAAACCGCAAGACTACATGCCTCAGCGCCCCTTCAATATGGGCGGCGGGAGGCAAGCAAAACAGACAGCCGCCACGCCGCGGCACGTGAACGACACCCAAAAAGCGGCTCAAAAGCATGCTGCGGGACACCTCGAAAAATTTTTTTAATTTTTTTGAAAACATCTTGCACGGCTGAAAGAGACGCTATTACCTTTGCAGCCCATTTCGATGAGAACACAAAAAACACCCCAAACGAGGGGTTAAAAAGAGCAAGTTCATTGACAAGATTGGACGAGTAGCCTGGATACGCTTGGAGAGATTGCGACTTATAGCGGTCTTTCAGGTAAGGTGTACTGAAGAGAAGAGTTGGCGATTTTATCGCTGACGTAAGAGTTTACTATGGAGAGTTTGATCCTGGCTCAGGATGAACGCTAGCGGCAGGCCTAATACATGCAAGTCGAACGGGCTCTGAGCGATCAGAGTTAGTGGCGCACGGGTGCGTAACGCGTACACAACATACCCTTGACTG
>CALJPQ010000038.1 GCA_937980645.1 uncultured Saprospiraceae bacterium
CGTGAAGAAGGAGGATGCGCGGCTGCTGGAGGCGGTGAAGGAGGAGGGTCGTCAGCAGGTGCGCGAGCGTTTGTTGCATCCGGACATGGCGCGGCGGGGCGATGTGCTGGGCTGGCTCATCACCGTGCTGGGCGCCGAGGCACAGGTGGAGCGGGTGGAGGTAGAATAAAAGACCTTTTCAGAACTGGCACGGCTGCCCAAAGGGCAAATCCTGATGGGCGCGATTTCACCCGTGCAGCGGCATCGGCCGCAACTGCATCGCGCGTTTGCAGGCATTAGATATGCTTCAAAAACGGGATTGAGGCTTCGAGGCACCCATCAGATTTAGATATGCCCCTGCGATAGCCTCCGCCCGAAAGGGTGCTACCTGTTGTTTGCGCTCTGCCTCCGATAGCGGCGGCGGCGTGTTTTCTAGAAAAAACAACCATCGGCGAAAGTCGGCGTCTTCTACACGCCCCTGACGCACGCGCAGGACAAGAAGGTGAGGCCTGTCGGCCCAAAAGCGTACAAAGGCGTCGTCTTCTATAAAGGAAAGGTGTACCACCGGTGTTCCGGCGGCCAGATAGCTGACGGCTTTGGAGGGTAGTTGCCAGGGTGTCGTGTTGCCTACGCTGAGGAGTGCACGCATGCTGCGCATCTGGCACTGAGCAAGTGCCGGGTGGCACAGGCCGTGCAGGGTCGTGTTGGGCAGCGTATGCAGCATGTTCCAGAACTCTGGAAAGACTTCGCCGTAGAAATGGAAGAACAGCCGTTGGCGCAATTCGGGTCGGTGCTCGAAGGTACGTCGGATGAGGTCGGCCACAGCATGTGGGGTACGTATGGGCGCGTAAAAGGCACCGAAGTAGCCCATGTGCCAACCTTCGTTTGAAAGTGTCGGCTCCGGGAGGTCGTTGTCGGCGATAGCGTCGTCGTTCCACAAAGGTGGCACAACAGCGAAGCGCTTGGCCTGCAAACCCAAATGGCCTACATACGCTTCAGCGAGAGCAGAATTGGTGAGCACGACGGCATCGGCCTCTGTCAGAATGGCGCGTTCTAAGCGACGGCCCAGGGGGCGGTACAGCGGGTTTTGCAACGGGCCCGGGTGCAGGCTGTACGGGTCACCTACGTCGGCCACCCAGTACGCTTCGGGATGCCGGCGCTTGAAAGTGCGCCCAACTAAGTGCGTCGTGAACGGCAGCGACACCGACACAACCACATCAAAAGGCCGCTGGCGGTGCAGGACCTTCGCCGTGTGTAAGGCAGGCCAGTACCATTGCCAGGCGTCGTCAGGAAAACAGATGGATTTCCAGATGTAGCGGTACACCGCCGAGAGCACATGCAGCATCACCGACGGGCGCGCTGAGCCAGCACCCAGGCGACCGCGCGCTTGAGTGGGCTTTGTCCAATAAAACAACCACTCTTTCAGGGAGTCAAAACCCGCGCGGTGCACCCATACCCCCCGATGCTGCTCACTACGCGCCAAGCCGCGCTGACGTGCACACACGACGTGTACCTCGTGTCCTGAGGCCGCCCAGCAGGCCGTTACGTGCGTCCACCGATAGGCGCGCGGATGTACAAAGGGGGAATACCACGGTGTCAGAACAAGAATGCGCAAATGCAGGCAAGCGATTTTTCCTAATATAGAGCGCCACAAAAGTCGCACCTTTGAACAGTTTCAAAGATCTGAATGCTCGCACCTTCCGGCATCAAATCTTTACTTCATTGTTCATTTTTCACTTTTTCTCCTCTCATGCCTTTGCCTGCCATTACTGCCGTTCAAACGCATACCCTGACGCCCGAGGGTGCTGATGAGCATACCGACCTGCTCGTCGTGGAGGAGCCGTTAGAAATTCGGATTGCCTATGGAAGTGCTGCGCGTCGCCGTCAGCTGTCGGTGGCCGTAACCATGCGCACCCCGGGCGACGACGAAGATTTGGCACTGGGTTTTCTGTTTACAGAGGGCGTTGTACAGCGGGCCGATCAGGCTACCGACATCCGCATGCTGTCGGACAACACGCTTGTGGTGGAGTTAGCCCCTTCTCTGCCCGTAGATACGGATCGCCTGAAGCGCCACCTGTTTACCTCCTCGAGTTGCGGGGTGTGCGGCAAGGCGTCGCTGGATGCTGTGCAGACGGTGAGCTGCTACTACCCTACACGCGGCTATCCGCAGTGGTCGCGAGAAGTGATTTTCCGGTTGCCCGAACGTTTGCGTCAGGCGCAGGCGACCTTTGAGGTTACGGGCGGCCTGCATGCTTCGGCGCTTTTTGACGCTGAAGGCCGCTTAGTGCTCCTGCGCGAAGATATTGGGCGCCACAATGCCACCGACAAAGTCATTGGGGCGGCGCTGCATCGAGGTGAGGTATTGCCGTTGCGCCACTATTTGCTGCTCGTCAGTGGTCGGGCAGGCTTCGAATTGGCCCAAAAGGCGGCCATGGCGGGCATTCCGTGCCTGGCGGCGGTGGGTGCACCTTCGCATTTAGCCGTCGAGATGGCGCAGGGCAGTGGCATGACGCTCATCGGCTTTTTGCGCGGCGAGCGCTTCAACATCTACAGCCATCCGGAGCGCATCCTTTGAGGCCCGACCGACCGCCCTATTTTTGCCCTCTGCAAAAACAAGGCATATTCATGACGCAAAAACTCCTCTGGGCTATCGCCCTGCTCCCCGTTCTGTACAGCTGCGAGCCGCCCGTGCGCGTACGCGCTGTGGACAGGAATACTCCGCGCGACTCGGTACACTATGTCGGCATTGCCGAAGACAAAAGCGAGGTGGACCTGCGCAAGGCACAGCTGCTGGGCACCATCAAAATTGGCGACCGCGGCGCCACGCTTGACTGCCACTATGCGGACGTGCTGGAGCGCGCCTGCCGAAATGCCGGTCGCCTGGGTGGCAACCTGCTGGTCATCACGCAGCACCGGCGCAACCAGGTCAAGTCTAACTGCCACGTCATCCGGGCTGAGGTATATGAGGTGCGTTCGTTGGAGGGTATGGAAAGCCGCATGTACTGGCATCCAGAACGTCGCCTGCTTAAAGGCGACCTGCGCGGCACATCTCCGGAAGGCACCAGCAGCGAGCTGCCCCCGCTGCGCACGCGCCTGACCTGCCGCTTGGGCGGCGACTTCCTGCGCGAAGCCTTCATCCGCACGGAGACCCTCTTTTTTCCTGACAGCACGTACTGGCCAACTGACCCACGCCTGGCGGCTGTTGCTTTGCGCCGCGCCCAGCTGTACTTCGACCTCACCGAAGCTCAGGCGCGGCTGCTGAAAGCAGAACTGCTCGCTATCGGTCCCGATTTGGATCGCTTAGTTCATGAATACCGCTCCTGCACCGAAGAGCGTGTGCGCCAGTTGCGCGCCGACCAGGCCATCCTCGACGCCGAGATCATGGCCAATGCAGACGCCGAGGCCGTCCTGAGTCGTTGGGAAGGCAACGTCCGAAAAGTCCTGGCAGAGACGGAAACGTATGCCGGGCAGCAACGGGTAGATTTGCGCAAGCATAGACGTAAGCAGGAACCATAAAAAGAAGACCGGCTGCGCTCCTGCCAGTTGAGCACTCTCAGGCTCTCTGCACACCTGGCCCGGATGAAATTGCCTCAGGTGGCCGTACCCAACAGGCTGACACTCGCGGCACGTGTGAACGCTTCAGCGACCCCGCGCCACTATTGGTCGGCCCGGGTGTTAAAGTCGTCGGATGAACGCCCCGGGTATTCAACCACTTTCGCTGGCGGTCGTTTTAGGCGGACACTTAGACAAAGCCACCCGGATATTTATGAAACGACTTTCATTGGCCGTGCTGCTGTTAGGGGCGGTGCAGCTCTTATTTTCCCAAACCACAACGGTGAGTGGGCGTATAACCGATGCCGAAAACGGCGAGATGCTCATTGGCGCCACGGTGGAAGCCGTCGGCAAGCAGCAAGGCAAGGTGAGTAATGAGTACGGGTTTTACTCTTTCTCCTTGCCAGCAACGGGAGACTCCATTACACTGCGCTTCAGCTATTTAGGCTACGAGCCGGCGCTGCGCCGCATCAAAGCGGTGCCCGGCGCTATTACGCTCAATGTGGCGCTGCGGCCTCAAGGCTCGGTGTTGGAGGAAGTAGTTGTTACGGCCAATTCTTTGGAAGACAAGGTGAAGAGCACTGAAATGTCGGTGATGACCCTCAGCGCCCGCGAGGCCAAGGCCGTGCCGGCGCTCTTTGGCGAGGTGGATATCCTGAAAATTCTACAGCTTAAACCCGGCATTACGGCCGGCACAGAGGGCACTACAGGCTTCTTTGTGCGCGGCGGTGGAGTGGACCAAAACCTCATTGTACTTGATGAAGCCATTGTGTATAACCCCAACCACCTGTTCGGCTTTTTCAGCACGTTCAATTCTGACGCCGTCAAAGACGTCAAAATTTACAAAGGCGGCTTTCCGGCACAGTACGGCGGGCGCCTGTCGTCGGTCATTGATGTGCGCATGCGCGAAGGTAACAACAAGGAATATGACGTTACTGGCGGCATTGGCCTCATTTCCAGCCGTCTGACAGTGGAAGGCCCCATCCAGCGCGATAAATCTTCGTTCATCCTCAGCGGGCGGCGCACCTACGCCGACCTCATCACGCGCGGCATTAACCGCGCCAACGCCAGCGACCCGAACTACAACCCGATACCGGACTACTACTTCTATGACCTGAACACCAAAGTCAACTTCACCCTCTCGGAGCGCGACCGGCTGTTCCTCAGCGGATACTTCGGACGCGACGTGTTCAAATTCAATAACCAGACCTTTGATTTTCTCTTCGATTGGGGCAACGCTACCGGTACGGCGCGCTGGAACCACGTCTATGGGCCAAAGCTCTTCTCCAACGCCACCTTTACCTTTTCGGACTACCGCTACCGCATCCAGAACGCCCTGCAAGGCTTCTCTTTTTCGCTGGGCTCCAATGTTATAGACGCCAATGGCAAATTGGACTTTTACTACCAGCCCGACAATCGCCACGCCATCCGCTTCGGAGCGCAGGCCACCTACCACGAATTCCGCGTAGCGCGCCTCAAATTTGGCAGCGACGACGGGCGCATTAACTTCGAGTCGGGCCAAAACTTTAACGGCATGGAGTACGCCCTGTACTTTGCCGATGACTGGAGCGTCACGGAACGCCTTAAGCTAAACTACGGCGCACGCATCTCGGCCTGGCAAAACAGCCCGGCTTTTTATGCCAACTTTGAACCACGCATAGCGGCCAACTACACGCTTCGCGACGGCTGGTCGGTCAAAGGCTCCTACGCGCGCATGAATCAGTACGTGCACCTGCTGGCCAGCAGCGGCCTGTCGCTGCCCACCGACATCTGGTACCCCAGCACCGAAGGTGTGCGCCCGCAGGTGAGCGACCAGATAGCCGCCGGAGTGCAGTATCTCTATCGGGGCAAATGGCTCATCACCTGGGAAGCCTGGTACAAATGGCTCAACAACCAGGTGGACTTCATTGACGGCGCCGAACTCTTCGGCAACAACAACTTAGAAGGCGAATTGGCCATCGGCAAAGGTTTCGCGTACAGCCCTTTAGAACTCGAAATCGAAAAGCGCGACGGCCGCCTTACCGGCTGGATCGGCTACACGCTGGCCTGGGTACGCCGCGGCGAATTCGAGGACATCAACGGCGGTGCCTACTTCCCGCCCCGCTTCGATACGCGCCACAACCTGACCGTAGTGGCTCTCTACGAACTGACGCGCCGCTGGCAACTGACGGCCTCGTGGGTCTACACCTCCGGCATCATGGCCTGGCTGCCATTGGGCCGCTTCACCTTTCAGGACGTCAGCGGGGCGCCCTTCCAGCCGGTCGTGCCGGTGTATGGAGACCGCAACACGTTCCGATATCCGGCTTACATGCGCCTCGACCTCGGCATCGTTTACCGCTGGAAAACGCGCCGCAGCGAACAAGACCTGACCCTGAGCATTTACAACGTTACCGACCGGCGCAACCCGTTCTTTATTTTCTTAGAACCCGAGTTGCAAACCTTAGGCGACGCCGGGCAGTCCATTCAGGTGCCCACAGCTATTCGGGCCAAGCAAGTGTCGCTGTTCCCCATCCTGCCCTCGCTGACGTGGAACTTTAAATTTTAACCCTTCCCAACCGCACACTCGAACGATGAAATACCTGCCGCATATCCTCCTCCTGAGCGCCTTAGCCCTGTTGGGCGCCTGCAATCTGGAAAAAGAAATAGACCTGGAACTGCCGCTGTACGACAGCCAGCCAGTGGTCGAATGCTATTTGGAACCGGGCAAACCCTTCCGCTTGCTGCTGACACGCAGCTACGGCTTCTTTGACCCGCTAGGGCTGGACTCTACGTTCTTAGATAAAACCCTCATCAGTGGCGCCGTGGTAACCATTGCCTACAATGGCCGCGTAGATACGCTGGCGAACACGCTCTCAGCCGAGTTCATGCCGCTGAAAATTTTCAACTATACCGGCCAAAACCTGGTGCCTGCCACGCCGGGGGTGGAATACACGCTGCGCATCACCATGCCCGATGGCAAGGAAATCACGGGGCAAACCATCATGCTGCCCAAAGTACCTATTGACAGCATCCGAGTCGAATGGAACCCTCAGCGCGATACGCTGGCCCGCGTGCTCACGTACATCACCGACGACCGCACGCAGGAAAACTTCTACCGCCGCATGATCAACTACGCCACACTCGATAGCCTACCCGACCAGGATTTCTTAGCCACTGACCGCATTGCCCAAACGGAAGTCATCGCCTTCGGTACCGGCTACGAACTGCGGCAGGGCGACACCGTCATCAATACGCTTTTCCACATTACCAAAGACTACTACGATTACTTAGAGAGCGTACAGTTAGCCGTCTTTGGCAACCAAAACCCTTTCGCCCAGCCTGCCCGCATCAAAAGCAACGTGCGCGGCTCGGCCAATCCGCTGGGTATCTTTACCTGCTTAGTCTATGACCGCGACACCACCATCATTCGGAAGTAGCGGAGGAATGAAAAGGGGAAAAATGAAAAATGAGTGTGGTAGCGGGCGGCTGAAGAGCATGAACTTTGTGCTTTTTGCCGAGCACAGGAGTTTTGTTTAAAATCGTCTTCACTGGACCTGAAAGTACAGGTAAAACAGCGCTGGCAGAGGCGCTCGCACAGGCATTAGGCCTGCCGTGGGCTCCTGAATTTGCCCGCTATTACGTAGCCCACTTGGGCCGCTCTTACGAGCGTACTGACCTGACGGCCATTGGGCGAGGCCAGCGAGCCTGGGAGCAGTGGCTGGCTCAAAAGACACCGCCTTTGCTCCTCTGCGACACGGACTGGACAGTGCTGCAGGTGTGGGAACACTACCGCTACGGCCCTCCCGCCGACGGCCAGTGGCAGTGGCAAAAAGGCTACGGAGCGCCCCAATTAGCCGACCTGTACTTCCTGTGCGCACCCGACTTCCCCTGGCAGCCCGACCCGCTGCGCGAACACCCCAACGAACGCGAAGAACTCTTCGCCTGGTACGAACGCCTGCTGCAGACTCATGGCGCAACTTATAAGATACTTTGCGGGCCACTGGAAGAGCGGCTCAGAATAGCCGTACAGCACGTGCAATAGCCTGGCCTTTTGTGAAAAACAGCCTTTGCAAAGGCTTGATAAATTGGGTCTTGTGCTTCTTCAGCCCACCCGCACCCACTTGTAACTCTTCACGTTGCGAATAGCGGCATCAAAGCCCAGCCCCAGCAGAATGACCGGCTTGCCCGCGTGCAGGTACGGCTCGGCATAGCCCTGCCGCTCTATCTGCCGCAGCGCACTCTGCGCCGTGCCGAGCTTGAGCTCCATCACCCACACACTGCCCGGCAACTACACCACCGCATTCGAGCGACCCTTCGCCGAAGCCACCTCAGCCTGAACGTCCAAACCTAACACCCGCAACAGCAAAAACGTCAGCGCATGGAAAAAACCCTCCCACGCCGACGCACGCTCCGCCGAAGGCGACGTGTCAAACGGAACAGAAGCAAAAAAAACCTTCAAATGCCGCACAAAAGCATCAGGGTCAAGAGCATCCAAACTCTTGCGCAAAACGTACAACTGACGGTTCACTGCCGTCAGCGGCTGACCAGCAAAATGACTCAGCAGGTGCTGCTCAAACGAATAACGAACCTCCGCATTCGGATAACCCAGCGTCAGCCACGCATCCATCCCACTTCCCTCGGCCTTGCGAATAGTCAAATAGCCCGTCTGAAACATCACGGCAATGATGTCCAAATGCTCAAAGTCAAACTTGTTGAAAATGCCCTTGTTCACCACCGTGCCCTCAATGGCCTCGGGCGCTCGCTGGCGGCGCACGTATTCCACCAAAAACGTCGGCGTGCCCGTCTCAAACCAATAGTTGTTGAAAACGCCGCTCTGCAGAAAACTCAACAGTGAAAACGGGTTGTAAACGTAGTTCTTACCGTGCCACGAATAGCCGTTGTAGTGCAGGCGAATTTTATCCCAGAGCACTTCCTCCAACAACCCTTGCTGGTGGGCCAACTGTTGCACGCGCAGCGTGAAATACGCTCGCACCTCCTCTTCGGTAAAGCCAAGCATGGTGGCGTAGTCGTCGTCCATCGAAAGGTCCTGAAGGTGGTTGAGGTCGGAAAAAATAGACACCTCCTTGCTGAACTTCGAGACGCCGGTAATGAACAGCAAATGAATATGGGCTTCGGCGTTTTTGAGGACGGAATAAAACGACTTGAGAATGTCGCGGTTGGCTTCAGCCTGGCGCACGTCGTGCAGGTAGTCCACAATGGGCTTGTCGTATTCGTCAATAAGCAGGGCAATAGGGCGCTGGGTGGATAGCTGCGCAATAATTTCACGGAAATGGGTATCGTACTCTCCTATGTCGCTCAACTGAATACCATGCTGTTGAGCGATGTCCCGCATGGCTTTGCGTAAAGCATTTTCCAGCCCCAGGGTTTTATGGCCAATTTCATTGAAAGAAATGTGGATGACCGGTCGCTGCTCAATCTCCTCCAGATACGGCTCAATTCACAGCCCTTTAAACAGGCTGCGGTCGCCGCTGAAAAGGGTCTTCAGCGTAGAAACCAGCAGCGACTTGCCAAAACGCCTGGGCCGGCTGAGGAAGTACTGCGAAGTGCGCACGGCCAGCCGATAAGCCCACTGCGTTTTGTCCACGTACACAAAGTCGTGTCGCCGAATGACCTCAAACTCTTGCTTGCCTATCGGGTAATGCTGCATACGGCCCGAATTTCGAGCAAAGGTAGGCTTTTTGTAGGGAGTGCCTGTGGATGCGGGTGTTCAAAGCGGGTCTGGGCGGAACCCCGGGAATAGGGGTTGATGAGGCTGGCGCCTCGCCAGGGCCGGCGGCAAGCGTCTTGCCGGATCGGTATTTACGCTCGCTCGCAGCGCTCGAGGGGTGAGCAGTTGTCCAAGAGCAGATTGCCGCGGTAGGGTCTGAATACACCAGGCGTGTAGTAAGCCTCGAAGATGATGTACTGCATGGCGTGGTTGGGCACAAACTGGAAGGTGTATTGCCGCCATTCGCGGTGCGAGATGACCTCCGAGGAGCACAGCAATTGCCTTTTGTTGGGGCCGTCGCTGCCCCACACACGCAGTCGCACGGGCAGGTCGTGGCTCACGTAGCGCGGGCTATGGGCCAGGTAAATGGAAAACGTGTAACACACGTTGGGCATCAGCGGCGAGGGCAGGCGCTGGCCCACATCTTCCACCGTGCCGTCGTGGCGCGTAACTAAAGCTACAAACGACGCGCCGTCCTGCGGCAGGCACTGCACACCCCAAGCCCCCGGCATTATGTCTGGCGTGCTGCCCATGCCGACCGTTATCCAACCGCGCGGCACCTTAGATGGCCCTGGCGTATCCTCAAAAGAGGGATTTCGCAAGACAATTTTCTCACCCGTCTGCTCAAAAGGCGACGGAGCCAGCACCAGAGGCGTCAGCCCTATCCAAATGAGCGTAAAAAGGAAATCTCGCATGACACACCGACCAAGGAGGGAAGAGACGTGAAAACCGCGCTGCGGGCCACCACTGCACCGTCAGCGCAACAGAGTTACCGTACCACTTTTGAAGCGTTCCTCCCCTTTGCACCGGTAGCGCAGGCGATAGAGGAATACGCCTGCATTGAGCGGCTGCCCCTGAAACGTGCCATCCCAGCCCTCGAAGGCCGAAGTGGCTTGAAACACACGCCCACCCCAACGGTCGAAGATTTCAAAGGAAATGAAGTCGTCCACAGCGTAAGGATTGCTGATGCTCAGCAGGTCGTTGCGCCCGGGCGAGGCCGAAGGTGTGAAGGCATTCGGAATAAAAATCAGGTTGCAATCCAGCGTATCGGGGTCTATGACCTTGACGTTGAGCGTATCGTAAGCCGTGCAGCCCTGGTGGAAGAAGTTGAGCCGGTATGTTGTAGAGACCGTAGGGGTGATGACGGGTTCGGCGCCGTTAGGGTTCGACACAGTGGCGGGCGGCGACCACTGGAGGCTTTGGGTACAGGTCGGGTTGGTGCGCGCTACGAAGGAATTGCCCAAATAAATGATGGTGTCGCCCGTCAGGATGCGGTCAGGCCGCATGTACAGGGCGTTGATGTCGTCCTGTGTGAGGGCGCGGCTGTAAATGCGCAGTTCGTCGAAGTCGCCAAAGAAATGCTCATCGAGCGGGCAGATGGGTTCGCCCACTTTAAAAATGGCGCCCGACGTCAGGTCTAAGCGCGCCTGAGTGCTGCGTCGTTCTTTCAGCACGCCGTTGACGTAGATGGAGTAATTGGTATTGCTGCGCGTCAGCACGATGTGTTGCCAGCAGGCCGTGGGGTCCAGGTCAGCCGTTACCGTTACGAATAGGTTCTGGTTTTGCACTAAGCCTGAGCTGATGCGGCGGCTTTTGGGGTTGTAGCGCACCCAAAGCGCTCGGGCGGAGGGGTCGCAGGAGGCTTGTTTGGAAAGGATAACCTGCGAGCCACCAGCGTTAGGGTTCACCGGGCCAGGTTTGAAGTAGAAGCTGAGGGTAAAATCGCTCAGCGTAAACACATCGCTTATCGGGCCGACGAAGAAGATAGCATCGCCCTTGCCGTCGAGTGATATGGCCGAGTCCAGCACGCCACAGCGGCATGTAGGGTCGCCGACAAAAGCGCCTGTGGAGCCGTTGCCACTTTCGTCTTGAGCTTTGCATTCGCTGAAGGAGAAAAAAGCCACCAATTTTTCATTGACGTTTTGGGCCGAAATGCCGGCAGCGAGGCCGAGGAGGAGACAAAGCAAAGGAATGCGCATGTGTGTATTCGCTTTTTAGGAAAAAGAAACGCCCTTGCAGCGGGCAAAGTATTCCAAGAAGGCTGCCTGAACGGTTTGCCTGTCGTGGTTAAAAGCGGAAATGCACCAGGTCGGCAAACTGCCGGATGCGTTGCTGGATGAGCGCGTCATCGAGTTCCAACAGCCGTTCGACGCTGAATTTTTCTACGCAGAACGACGCTAAGGCGGAGCCGCAGATAACAGCGCGACGCATGTTGTCCATCGAAAGGTCGCCCGTGCGGGCTATCCAGCCCATGAAGCCACCGGCAAAGGTGTCGCCCGCGCCGGTAGGGTCTGTTACCTCGGCCAGTGGCAGTGCCGGTGCATAGAACAGTTCCTCGCCGTGAAACAGCAGCGCCCCGTGTTCACCTTTTTTGATAATCAGGAAGCGCGGCCCCATAGCCAGCACGGCGCGTGCGGCCTTGACTAACGAGTGCTCGCCCGATAGCTGGCGTGCTTCTTCGTCGTTGATGGTCAGCACATCCACGCGCTTGAGCACCTGTTGCAGGTCGTCCCAGGCCGTGTCCATCCAGAAGTTCATCGTGTCCATGGCCACCAGTTTGGGGCGGTGCTCCAGCTGCTCCAGCACGCGCAACTGCACCTGCGGCGTCAGGTTGCCCAACATCAGGTATTCGGCATTGCGGTAGCCGGGCGGTAGCACCGGGTCAAAGTCGGCCAGCACATTGAGCTGCGTGTCCAGCGTGTCGCGCGTATTCAGGTCGCGGTAGTACTTGCCCGACCAGAAGAAGGACTTCTGCCCTTCTTTTATCTGCAGGCCTTCTAAGTCGGCGCCCCGCTGCTTGAGGTTTTCGAGCATTTCAGTCGGGAAGTCATCGCCTATGACCGATACGATGCGGATGGGCCGGACGAAATACGACGCTGCCAGCGAAATATAGGTGCAAGCCCCCCCCACCACGCGCTCGGCGCGGCCAAAGGGGGTTTCAATGTCATCGAAGGCTACAGTGCCTACTGCCAGTAAACTCATGCGTAGATGCGGTGTCGGATATTGTTCATTTAAGGCCGCAAAGATGCGAAAGCCCCCCACGGTGCAAGGCGTGTTTGGATAAAAAGCGCCGCCGTGTCGTATGTATTACCCACCGATGCCCAAAGGGCTGTTGGTCAAGAAGCCTGACACTAACGATAGAGGCTACAAGTTTGCGCCTTAAGGCGCAAAGACGCCCTGCGTTGTAGTCATGAAACCATCCGAAAGTGGCTGAGCGCTCTTAAGGGCGCTGCACCGCGAAGCGCAGTGTTTGCTGATGGACGCCGCTTTGCACCTGCACGCTGTACCAGCCTGGAGGCAATGCCTGCACGGGCAGGAGCACCTGAGTGGTGGTTCCGGCATTGGCCTCTAAGCGCTGCTCATGGACGAGCCGCCCCAGCGCATCACTCAGACGCACGAGGTACGGGCCAGCCGTTGCATTTTCTACGGTCAACACCGCCCAGTGGGTCGCTGGGTTGGGCGCCAAGCGGAGATATCCAAGGAGGGTGTCGGGCACAGGAGCACTGACGACAGGCTGACCCGTGATAACAATGTTGTCTATAAGAACGCGGTCGCCGAGACTGTTGGTGAACGTGTCTAAATCGGCGCTGACCCCGGTGTGGGTTTCAAAGCACAATTCCACCTGACGGCCCAGCTGGTCTTTCAGGTTGATAGTCTGAGAGCGCCAGGGGTCGGCACTGGGCGTATTAGCCCGAAAGGTGGTACCCATGGGCGCCCCATCAGCCAGGACGCGCATGGCGCTGCCGAATTGCGCATGCTGGCCCAGCACGCGGAGGTAGTAGAAAGAGAAACTCTGCCGCAGGTCGAAGCGCAGTTCGGCCGAGGCTAACCCCGTCAGGTCTGCGCACAGACACACGCGCGATCGGAATTGAGGATTGACGTTCCAGACCGTCTCTAAGCGTGGCGCCACGGCTTTGCCCGCGAGGCGCTCGGCGTCGAAATCGCCGCCCGTGATGCGCAATCCCAGCACACCCGTACGAGCCGCCTGGGCGGAGAGCGCTATCTGACTGCTGGCACCGGGCTGCAGATAGAGCGAGTCTAACGATAGGGCTCCGGCCTCAAAGGTGAGGACATCGGCATACGTACGCGCCGGTGGGTGGAGGATTTGCAGCCCCGAAAGGGTGTCGTTCTCCGCCAGTGCATCAAGCTCAGAACTGACCCAAACAGCGTAATAATAGCGGGCCGGTGTCGAGAGATTGACGGGCTGGCTGAATACGTGGACAAAAGCCTCGCCTGTGTGCAGCGTCCTGGGCGTCAGAATAGACTCCTCAAAAGCATCCGGCCCATCGTCAAATCGGTAGCCAACAGTCAGGGATGTACCCGCCGGCAAGGGTTCACAGCCAAAATAACCAATTTGAACGCTGAGCTGCTCTTTACCCAAAAAACACTGATAGGCTGGCCATTGACTTTCTAACAGGCGTACGTCGCTCTCGTTGGGCAGGCTTTCAAAAGCAAAAGTGAGGGTGTCGTTCGCCGCGTAGTGGTCGGTTTCCGAGGTTATCCAGACGTTCAGCGTATAGATGCCTGGCTGACTCAGTACCGCAGGCGGTGAGGTGAAGGAAAATTCCGCCGTTTCGCCATAGCGCAATGCTGAAGCAAGTACGAACGTATCCCACACCACAGGGCCGCCGTTGATTTGATAAGCTACGGGAAGGGCAAGGCCGGTGGGCAGTTCGCCATCACAGCCCCAATAGCGCAGCCGAACGACGATGGGTTCGGCTCCCGTCAGGCCACAGGCAAGCGCTGCGGGTTGTACAATCTGCGCCATTTGCAGGTCGCCGGCAAAAATGGGAAGCCCCACACCCACGGCATACCAGGCATTGGCCGTCTGCACAAATTGCTGCGAACAGGCGCCAAAGAGATCCTCCGCCGCCTGCAGAGCACCCTGGCGCGCATCGGCGTAGAGTGATAGCGCTGTCAGGTAATACTTCAGGTTTCGATAGGCGACTTTCGCTGCGTCATCCATACCAATAGCCTGCACATCGTAGGCATGGCCGTTATCGTTGACGCCGCTACCGCCTTCGGTGAGCAGGTAAAACCAGTAGTTCATTACTCCGCTGTTGGTGTGCACACCGCCGTTGTCGGCCGTGCCGTTGAACCAGAATTGCCCTCGATACGTGTCTGGATGGCTCAGCGTCTTGGGGGCAGCCATATTGCGGAAAGGCGGAGCGCTGCTGCTCACTTCGTCGCCGATAAGCCAGCCGGCCTTTTCGGGTCTGGCCCAGAAGCGGATGACGGCGCCGAAGATGTCGCTGAACGACTCATTGAGCGCGCCGCTCTCGTTGCGGTAGCGCAATCCGGCAGAAAACTGAGTAACGCCATGCACGAATTCATGCCCGACGATGTCCAGCGTAGTAAACGGGTTGCGTGGGCCGCTGCCGTCGCCGTAGGTGGCCCAGGCACCGTTCCAGAAGGCATTATCGTAGGCGATGCCGTAATGAACGTAGCTGATGAGCGGGAAATCGCGATCGTCTAAGCCTGCGTGGTCGTGTTCCTGCAGGAAGTAGTCGTAGGTCATTTCGGCACCCCAGTGAGCGTCGGTGGCAGCGTCGTTTTTGAAGGCGTTGGCGTTGTCCCAATAGTTGTCGTCGTCGGTGAAGTCCACCGCCGCATCGAAGTTAGTGCCGCGCTGCATGTTGTAGGTTTCAATGCCGTTGCCGCGCGTGGTCTCGAAGAGGCGGTAGCGCTGGTCGGGCATACGTTCTGCGATAATGGTGCGTTCGCCACTGTAGCGTGTTTTGGCAATACCGGGCACGTTCTGCGTACAGAGGACGTCCGTTTTGTCCAACACATCGCCCGTATGGGCATCCACATACACCTCATAGCGACCTGCGGGTTCTTCTACCTGAATTTCCATGCGCCAGGCCAGCCGCAGCGAGGCAGGCGCCAGCGTCAGGTCAGTGGAGTACAGCACCAGCTCCGGCTGCGGGTAAAACGTCGCACGCGGATTTTTGTGAATGCGCCGAAGAGTCGCTTCGGCACGAGCCGACTCCCACAGGTAGCGCCGGGCGGGCACAGCCTGAAGCACGCGCTGAATGGCCTCCTGCGCGCTGAGGGCAGGCCGTACGTCGGGCACAGCCAGGCCGCGCGCCCATTTGCCGTTGAACGTCTGTACGCGGCCAGCGCGCTCATGCACAAGCAACTCGGCGCCATCTACCAGCACACCGCGATGGTACTGGCGGTAGCGGTGATGCGTCATGCCCAGCGCATCCGTCTCCGAGCGCACCAAACGCCACTCGTCGGCAGCCGTCAGACCTAAAGCGCCTTTGTGGCGCTGCACCAGATCCGAAGCGGTAAGCACCACGTCCGACCGAACAGCCAGCCAATCTGAATGGCCATATTTGGGGTAAAAAAGGCTTTTTTCCACCTGGGCCAACAGCCCGAAAGCCGAAAAACAGCACAGCAAAAGCAAGACAGAGCAGCGTAGTAGTGTGTTCATAGCGACAAAGAAACGATAATTTTATTAACAACATCGAAACGCGGCAATTGCTCATTCCAGATGAAAACTACACTCAGAGACTACACGTGAACTGCCGGCCTTTCGCCACCTAAAGTCGCCCTCGCCGTTGACCGTCGTCATTCCATAAAGAGACACCTTGCCGATACTTTTGCTATAGAAACATAAAAAAGGAGGTATTATGGCACTCATTAAATGGAATCCGGAAGCATCGCTTTTTCCGTCGGTGTCGGCATGGTTAGCCGATTTTTTTGAGGACGAAAGCAGTTGGAACTTTCCAGCTATCAAAGGAGTATCGGTGCCGGCGGTAAATATCTCGGAAACACCGGAGGCATATGCCCTCGAAATGGCAGCGCCGGGCTTTTCAAAAGACAACTTCCGCCTCGAAATCAAGAATGGCTACTTAGTCATCAGCGGCGAGACGAAGGAAGAAAAGCAAGACGAAGAAAAGGGCAAGTACACCCGGCGCGAGTATCGCTACGGTTCGTTCTCCCGCGCCTTTGCGCTGCCAGATGATGTGGACGATCGCCACATCCGGGCGCAGTACACCGATGGTATTCTGCGCGTACATTTGCCCAAAAAAGAAGCAGCGGCCAGCAGCCCGACTAAGAGTATTGCCATTGAATAACCGTGCGCAGCCGCTCCCGCCAGAGCCTTCAGGATGCGGCTCTGGCGGAGCGCCGCGTGAGTAAACACACTATCAAACTATGAGCATTACAGCCGAATTGCCCGTCTCGCGCATTATGACCCCAAAGCCCACCACCGTAGCGCCCAACGATACAATGGATACGGTGCGCCAACTTTTGGAAAAGGGCGGCTTCCACCATTTGCCTGTTGTAGAAGGCGGCAAGTTAGTTGGGCTTATCAGCTATACTGATTATCTGCGCCTCATCCGCAACGTATTTAGTAACCCCCAGGAAACCCGGGCCAACGAGCGCGTCCTGCACGCTACGCTGGTCAAAGACGTCATGACAGAGCACCTCCTCTGTCTGTCGCCCAACGACACCGTAGAGGCAGCCCTGCGCATCTTTAAGGCCAATCAGTTCCATTCTCTGCCCGTAGTGGACGAACACCAACATCTGTTGGGCATCGTTACCACCCTCGACCTTATGCGCGTGCTCGAAACGGTGTTTCTGGAAGAATTGCGCCGATAGCGCTTTCAGTCCGTATGCCCTGTGCTCCTATTGGCATACCGGTATTTGTGTCGGGAGCGCACCCCTGGGTGAAAGAAATAGGGCGGCATGAACGCTTGCCTATCCTTCGGGAATATGGCAACAGAGAGGAAAGCCATTTTTTTGCACCAGGCTTAAACCCAAAAATACCAGACAGGTCTATCTTAGCACCAAAAGCTCGGGGCGTCCGGAGCATGAAGTCGCTGACGATATTCTTAATGGTGCTGATAGGCAGGGTTTTACCCATAAGCGGGCAGCCGCCCGTATCATCCGGCCATACCTTTTGGGTATATCTTTTTTTGCTGGAGGACTGCAAGATTACCCAGGCCTACACCGACAAACTGCGGTCGCTTCACGGCTCTTTTGCCTGCGACAGTATCCGCTTCGAAGGCCTTTTTCCCAGCCCGGTTTCCACGGACTCCACGATGCAGGCCTTTGTTGCAAAGCATCGGTTGCCGTTTCCCTGTACACGGCCAGGTGCTTACGCGATGGCAAAGCGATTTGGGGTCAGCGTTACACCAGAGGTCGTGGTTTACAACGAAACGATAGACTCCGTCTATTATCAGGGGCGCATAGACAACCTGTACGAGCGCGTCGGCCGGCGTCGGCAAGTGGTTACCTCACACGAACTGGAGGCTGCGCTGTATTGCATCCAACACTGCAAACCCATTTCGGTGCCTCGTACGGTGGCGGTGGGTTGCCTCTTAAAATAAAGAATCAGGTTATGCGGAACATCACACTACTCTGTCTGGGCACATTTGCCATTTCCTCATCAGGGCATGCTCAGTCGGTTACCTGGAGCGAGCACGTGGCCCCCATTGTGTTCAAGCACTGCACTTCTTGCCATCGCCCGGGCGAAATTGCACCATTTTCACTCACGAATTACACCGAGGCGTACAACTGGGCCAACATGATACGATACGTCACGGAGCTTAGCTATATGCCACCCTGGAAGGCCGATCCGAAATTCGGCGTGGAATACCTGGGAGAAAACTACCTCACCGACGACCAGATAGCGACCATCAAAGCCTGGGTAGATGCGGGTGCTCCACAGGGCAATCCCGCCCTGGAACCGCCGCTGCCGGTTTTCCCTACAGGCTCGCAGGTGGGCAAGCCAGATCTGGTGCTGTCATTTGCGCAATCTCACACACACAAAGGCAACGGAAAAGATGAGTACCGATACTTTGTGCTGCCTACCGGGCTTACCCAAGGCAGAAACTTAGTGGCTTTGGAAATGCGCCCGGGCAATCCCAAAATTGTTCACCACGCCTTGTTTTGGGCCGACTCGAGCGGTACAGCGGCCTACCTCGATGCCCAAACACCCGAATATGGTTTTGTCGGAGGCCAGGGACAAGGCGGCGGCCTGGCCAACTTCGGACCGCAATTGCCGACCTATGTGCCCGGCGCAAAGCCCAACGTATATGCCCACGGTATGGCACAACGCATCCCTGCAGGTAGCGACCTGGTCTTGCAAGTACACTACGCGCCTACGGCTACCGATGAAACGGACTCCTCCACCGTCAACCTGTTTTTTACCAACCAGCCGGTGAGCCGTTACGTGCGCAGCCACATCATGTTGCCAAACAGCTTGGTGAATGGGCCGTTCATCATTCCACCCAATACAGTGAGACAATTCCACGGAGTCTTTAAAACACCTATGGCCGTGAGCCTACTGGGCATCATGCCGCACTGCCATCTCTTAGGCAAAAACTGGCGTGTGTTTGCCATAACACCCAAAAAAGACACAATCCCGCTAATCCACATCGAAAACTGGGATTTCAACTGGCAGGGGACGTACCATTTCCGAAAACTGAAAGTGCTGCCCAAAGACTCCGAAATACACGCTTTTGCCACGTACGACAACACAACTGACAACCCATTCAACCCCAACTTACCGCCTAAAGTCGTTACCTGGGGCGAGGGTACGGCCGACGAGATGTTTTATCTTCCACTACTGTGGGTGCCCTATCAGACTGGCGACGAGCACTTAGACCTCGGCGGCGGCGGCACGAATACAGCGGAAACAGCCTTTCACTTCAATCGAACCCGCCTGTACCCAGTGGCTCCCAACCCGGCAAAAGGTCCGGTAAAGGTAGGCTACACGCTGGCAGAAGCCGGCACTGTCGGCGTACATGTGCACGACCAACAAGGACGCTCAGTAACCGTACTCCAGCCCGACCGCCTGACCCTGGCCGGCGAACATATCCTGAACTGGGACACCTCCACGCTGCCTCCCGGCCTGTACTACATCACCTTGCGGTCCGCAGGAACAGTGCAAACACAAAAAGTGGCTATAACCCGCTGAAGTGCATCCCAAAGGGAGCACAACTAACAGAGCAGATGCTCTTAAACGCAATGGAGTTGGCTGGAATACAAGTACAGCAACTCAAACTATAGCTCAAAATTCCATACAAGTCGGCTGATGCGCTGGCGCAAGGTGTTGTTCAAGCGCTCTACATGAGCCGTAAAACACTGTGCTTATCCAACATCTGATGTGCGTTCGCTTGTGGCAAAACGCTATTGTATGCTGTTTTTCTATTCTTTTGTCTTCTTCGGAAGATCAATTACAATGGCATAAACCACTAATACCAGAGCCCCTAGCGCAAATTCGATATGTACATTATTCACTACCAATCGCATGATATAAACAGAAGATGCAAACCAACTTACAGGAATGACTATGCGGGTGATGAACCATTTGAAATATGCCTTCATAGTTCGCTTGTTTTGAAGTGAATTTTCTCATCCCTGCAAATCAGTTGCACGGCATCTCTGCCCGAATAGGCTGCCGGAGGCATACCGCCACCGGGCGTTACCCAATGTCCGCACATATAAAAGTTGCCCAAGCCTATGAGGTGTGAGGGTAATTTGATTTTTGCTGCATCGGGAGTGGGTAGCCAGCCTTCATAACTGCCATTGTGGTTGCCCGTCCAGTTCTTATAAGTGACGGGCGTGGCTGTATCCGTAAAATCTATCTGGTTTTTTACCCCACCATAGTGTGCATCTATGGCATCTATCAAGGCACTGCTGATTTGCTGTCGTTCGTTCCTGTAGGCTTCCTGTCCTTGCTCGTACAGCTTTTGCCAAAAGGCATAGTCGGTGTCCACCATGGCTGTAATGAGGGTTTTGCCTTTGGGGGCAAGAATGGGGTCGAAATTGTAGATTTGAAACGTGATGCGTTCGTGCGTATAGTTGCCTACTTTCAGGGGTTGGAGCAGTGGAATGTTCACACCTACAATGGATGGCTCAACTTCTTTAAATTCTTTTGCGATACCCGCAGAGAAGTAGATGAGAGATGGGAAAGTTTTCAGTGTTTTGTAGGCTGTTAGCGTTTTGTTATCTACATACTTTTCTCCAAGCAATTCAAAAAGCACCGTATAACCATCGGCTGCCAATACCACATAATCTGCTGAAATTTTTTCATTATGATTAACCTCCAGTCCTGTTACCCGATTGTTTTCAATCAAAATCTTGGTTACTTTTCTGCCAAATTCAATCTTACCGTCTATATCACGGTAACGCCTTTCCAATTTCTCAACAAATCTGCCCGAACCGCCTAAGGGATAGCCAGCCATGCCTTTGTAAGCATAAGCCAACTGCATCAGGAAGAAGCTCATAGACATTTCGGAAGCCCAAAAGTTTTCAAAAGCTGATCGTAGGACATCAGATTGAAATTTTTGTGCAGACTCCTTGATAGAGATTTGATTGTATTTGCCCATTGCCATCATTGCCGAAAAATTACTGAACACGATTTTCGTCCAGTCCCAGGCATTGAGCAGTTCAAATGATTTGTTTAATGGAAAAGAGTTGTTGGCAATGGCCTCTATGGCATTGATAAATTCTTCAATCACTTCTTGGTCAGCAGGCGAAATTTCCAGAAAGTGCTTTCGCAGTTTGTGGATGTCGGTATAAAAATGAACATCTCGCCCGTGGATGTCCCGGTATTATATAAAGCTGCTGTGGTTGTGAAAAGTGTTGCCTTCTATCACTCCTAATTGATGCCACATATCATACAAATCCGTGCCGGGGGCCGAACCCACCAGCCAGTGAATAGAGCTGTTGACGTAGTAGCCTCCTCTATGCCACGAAGAGCATACGCCACCGGTTCTGTGTCTCATTTCGTAGAGGGTGGTATCAAATCCGTTGAGGCGAGCAAAAATGCCGGCCGATAAACCTGAAATCCCGGCTCCGATGATGGCGATTTTTTTACTCATTGCTTCTTATTTTTTATTACATAACCAAAATTGACTCCCCCATAAAAAGGCATGATGCCGATATCAGGCAAGGCTACAATGCCCAATCTGTTGGGTTGGTGCTGAAAACCGGCCGTAAGATTGAGGTGCCAGTCAGACCGGAAATAGGCTATTCCTAGCCCTGTTTGCAAAGTGATGTGGTTTTGATAAAACCAACCGTCTTTAGGGGCTTTAAACGAACCATCGTTGTTGGGATATAAATCCCTAAACGCGTTGATGGCATAGTCACTGTGCTTGATGTGAATCCAGGGTTGATATTGGAAAGAAAAATGGGGCGCAAAAACCCACTTATTGCCATAGTATCCAGGTAAAAAATCAAGTTTAAATCCCGAATGAAAATACCTGCCATTGATGTCAGCCGTTCGCGAAAAATTCCAACTCAATCCGGCAATGGATTTAAACCTATCGGCAAAAGAAACTAAAGCCCCTGCTCCCAAACGCAAATCAAAATCGAGGCCTCTTTGGGAGAATAATGGAAAATTGGCATGCGCTACTATTCCATACCGCTCGATAAAACTGCTTTGATGGTCAAAACCCATCAGGAAATCAGCATGGGCATTCAATTGTGGGTTGGCATTTGTGCCCGCACTTATGATATGCCGCCCATCGTTGAGTAAACCAAAATAGTTTTGGGCATTGGTTACGGTTGTTCCGGTCAGAAAAAAAGCAAAAGCTACGGCTATTTTTTTCATGACTCAATAGGCTTTTAAAAATGATTTTATAGCTGCCATCACTTCGTCAAACTTTTCCATGTTCATACGATGGCCGGCATTTTTGATTTCCACCACTTCGGCATGCACAAAATGGGGTTTAGAATATTGCTTTTGCATCTCGTAGCCCAACGAGCTGCACGAACCGCTCAGTATCAGTACGGTATCTTGAAATTGCTGAATGCCATGGGTGAAGTCGTAGCTGAAGCCTGAAATAGGATTGCCCAGCCTTTTATTGCGTACATATTCAATAAACCCACCTACGCGGTGAATGGGCCAGGGCGGAGGATTATTGCCATCGCAGTGATAGCCTGCCGTCAACGTGCTTCGCAATATCATCATGGCGCGGTAGTCTATCTGCTCGTGGTCGTTGGGGCTGATGGCTTGCCCGTGCCTTGCCAGATTGTTCCAACTGCCATTGTCATATCTGAACTCCACGATGGATTTAAACAGTTGTTGCATATCGTTACCGGTCAATGGCATGGGTTCTATCAACAATAGCTGCTCTACGTTTTCAGGGTTTTTTGATGTGTACAGCGTAGCCAATCCACCGCCCCAGGATTGACCGATGAGGGTGATTTTTTGGTTTGGGGCATAGATGGCTTTCATCGCATTGATTTCTTCTAAGGCACTTTCCAGGGTAAACTCATCTTCGGTAATTCGCTCTGAAAGTCCGCAGCCACGCTGATCCCAAATCACTACGTAATACTTGTCTGCAAGGCTTTCGCAAATGTTTCTATAGGGGCGGGTATCGGTAAAGCTACCGTGTAAGATGAAAAGTGGAGGGTTTGAGGCATCACCAAAAGTGCGAACGTGCAGGAGTCTTTGTTTGCCCGCTAGGTTTACGCCAACACCGGGTAAATTAGGGTCTTGGTCAACCGTAGGTGGAACTAACACCCCTAAATCATCAATTTTTTGGCAGCCCCAAAGTAGAAATGCTATCAAGATGCATGGCCACTTCATCTTTATCTAATTTTAAGTTCAAAATTCCTCTGCAAAACTCCGAACTACCGATGAATAGACCATTTACATTTGGCAAGAAATGATTTTATCTGTCATTTTTTAGCGCTTCGTAAGCGGCTTAAAGAGGTAGGGGTTAACCCCAAAAAGGAAGCGATGTAATAATGTGGTATTTCATTTTCAAGACCGGGATAATTCTTTCTGAACCATTCTAATTTTTCAACTCCTTTAGCAGTCAATAATATTTTTTCTCTTTCTGCCCTTTTATAGGCATCTTGCATCATACTTTATAGCCAAAGGCTTCCAGATCTTTGTTGCCTTGCATGGTGGCTTCCATTACTTTGTTTGAAAAAAATAGGATGGTGGCTTCGTCACTCACCACTTGTAAGTTCACAAACGAAACAAAATCAATGCTTCTTAAGAGTGTAGGAGTAACTGCCTGCCCATCGCAAAAAAAGTCGGTGGTAAACTCTTCTCCTTCTGTGTTAGTTAAAAACTTTCTTATAATTCCATCCACAACCACAAATTGGTATTTGATAGACTGCCCCGTGCTTTCAATTAAAGTGTTTTTTTTAAGCGTTTTTACTTGGGTGGCAGGTGAAAGTGCAATAGCTGTTTGAGTGGAGATTGGAGAAATTTTTTCCAATATGTTTTGTATGCTTTTGAAGTCTATGTCTTTTGTCATTCGCTTTTCGTAAATTAAGTCTGCCAAAGCCTTTGTTGTATAGTTTGGTTTTTTTAGGTTAGTGTAAAAACGACGATAGGATTTCTATCAAAAGCATGAATCAGGTTCTGGAAAACGTTCATTGAATGTTTGCGAAGGGTTGAGGTGAAGGATTGGATGCGCGCATATTGCTGTGCTCCTTTGAAGGTCTGGAAATTGGTGGCCACTTTCTGCTTGGTTTTCAGGCAGCGGATGTCGCGCTCGGCCTGCTTGTTGGAAAACGGGACACCTTCGACAAAGGCAAAGGCAAGCCACCTGTCCCGGTGCTCGAGCAGGCGGTTGAGCAGGTTTCGGCCTTTTGAGTTCTTGGGCTTGCCTCTCTTGCACTGCTTGGGCGGCGGTTCTTCCCGTTCGGCCGACTGGCAGATATGCCGGAACTCCCGCTCCCAACTTTGCCTGTCGGCCACGATGGCGGTCGCTTTTTGGCTGTCCCGATAAAGGTCGAGCAGGAACTGGTGCATCTGGGCTGCCCATTTGGAGCCGTTTTCCATCAGGTTGGTCAGTTCGCGCAGCAGGTGGGCGCCGCACAGGGCATGTTGGCACTGCTTGAAGCCGAAGTAAGGCTCCCAGCAGTCGTGCACGGCTCGGTTCTGAAAATCCTTGAGCAGCGAGTCCTCGCTCTCCAGCGCCTCCCTACCCCGCTTTTTATGGACGAACAGGTAGGTGAACCACGCGGTGGAAGCAACATGAAACCAGTGGAGTTTTTTCTCCACCCGCATGCCCGTTTCATCAAAATGAACCACATCGGAGGCCAAAACCGCCGCTTTGATTTGTTCCTCAATCGGCTCAAGTGCTTGGTACATGCCAGCGTTGGCCGTCAGGGCAGTGCTTTCGTTGAACGAACAGCCCCACAGGTCGCCCATAAGTTGCTCGATTTTCTCCAGCGGCAGTTTGTAGTCGTTGTTCAATAGGACGCTCAGAGCCTTGATCCGGGAACCGTACTGCACAGGCTGGCCTACCTCAGGCGGAAAACTGCTCCAATGCTGCCTGCCACAACAGACCACCACGCCCAACTGGTGCTCCGTGACCTCCATGCGAGGTATGGGAATATCGAACACCTGACGCCTTTGGACCACTTCAACCACGTCGGCAGTGGAAAAAACCTTCGAGCAGCAGGAGCAGGATATGGCATGGCGCACCACAACGTGGTCCGCCTTGTCCACCATCTTGAGCGTCTTGCCTTTGTGACCCAACTGCCCACCGCTTTTCTTGGGCGGGCCTTTGAGAAGGCCCGGCTTCTTGGACAAACCATCTGACGACGGCGGCTTGTGACTGTTCTTGCTGCTCAATTTAAGGCGCGAACGCAGATCGGCAACCTCCGCCCGAAGGACGGCATTCTCGGATTCCAATGCCTCCACCTTCGCAAGCAAAGCCATGACCAAATCCTTCAATACCGATATGTCATTCGATAACTCCATCAACCAGATTTGATCGCTAAAACTTTACATTGAATTGGGTTGGATGCCTAAGTTTTTACAGATTAGTATTTGACGATTAGCGTCATAGCCGTAAGTTTAGCGCGTGAAAAAATCAGCATTCTCACCATGGCAAAGATAAAGAAGCGGCGGCGTGTCCCAGAGGTGAAAAAGTCGCAAAGTCTCAATAACGGGTCAAAGACTGGAAGTAATACAACGGGGCTTTGGTCAAGCGTGGCTCCTTAACTTTATGGATAAGCGAAGAGGTTCTGGCCGACTGGTACTACCCCTGGTGTGCTAAAGCCAGGCGGTAAGGTGATTTACTCGGATAGTTGCATTCAGTTTCTGTTGAGCCTCATGGGTCTTTTTGCGCTACCGTTTCGGCAAGTGGAGGGTTTTGCGCGTTCGTTGATGTTGCTGTTGGGTTTAGAGCGACAGGTGACGCTACCCAGTTACAGTCAGATATGCCGTCGTCAGAAGGAGTTGTCGGTGCGTATTAGGAAGGGAGATCAGCGGCGAGTGGAGGTGGGTGGTGAGCGTTTGCATTTGGTGGTGGATAGTACGGGTCTGAAGGTGTATGGCGAGGAGGAATGGAAGGTTCGGCAACATGAGGTGAGCAGGCGGCGGCCTAGTTGGCATAAGTTACATGTGTTAGTGGATGAGAGTACCAATGAGGTATTGGCTGTATCGCTGAACGGCAAGGAGGTGGATGACGCCGAAGAAGTGCCCGAGTTGCTAAGCCAGATAGGGGAGCCTGTGGAGCGGTTGAATGGCGACGGGGCCTATGACAAGGTCAAGGTTTATGAGGTGCTGCGCAGGCGCTATATGCTGCCCAGCATACCGCCTCGAGCGGATGCCGTTTACTGGACGGACGAAGTAGGCAACGTCTTGGAACATCCTCGAAACGATGCGCTAAAGGTCATCCATGAACAGAGAAGGGTGGAATGGAAGAGACGTTCAGGCTACCACCGGTGAAGTAAGACGGAGGTAGCAATGTTTCGTTACAAGACCATATTCAGGCCGAAGATGTATGCTAGAGAGGATGCGAGTCAAAAAAACGGAGGTGCGTATCAAATGTACTCTCCTCAACAAATTCACTCGCTTGGGAATGCCACCTTCCGTAAAAATTGCCTGATGAAAGAAAGAAAAAGTCAGCCTGTAGCAATTCCTCGACAAAACCTCGATCTATGCAACAAAGCCTCTATTTAGTGCCAACGGTTGGATGTGCGAATGAACCGACGCTTAGGAGGTTTTTTCGCACATCCGTTGTTAGTGCCATTCTTATTTGACCAAGACAAACTGGCGCACATACCATACCCCGTTGACCAGCACCGAACAGACGTACCAGCCTTCGGGTCGGTTGGATAAAGAAGCCGAAAAACGGGTGCTGTTATCCGAAAGTGATTGATTGAACACTTCTCGGCCATCAGACGAAAAAATCCGTATAGCGCCCAGGGTAAAATTTTCTTTTGCCTCTATGTTAAGTTCGCCCGTCGTAGGGTTCGGCCATAAGATAAAGGGAGTGGCCTCACCCACGGGCAACTCCTCCACCCCTACGCCCGTCTGGCAGCCCGGCGAGGCACAGCCCCAGGCGTCCAATTTCATCACCCAGGCGTTTTGCAGGCTGCCGTCGTGCCCGTAAGTGGTGCCGTTGCACAGAATGCCGCCGTCGGAGGTGGCCAGCACGTTGAAAAAGATATC
>CALJPQ010000039.1 GCA_937980645.1 uncultured Saprospiraceae bacterium
CGGTGAGGTACTCCAACCTGGGCTTAGTCCTTCAGGATTTGGGCGACTACGCCGGCGCCAAGGGCCTGTTGGAAAAGGCGCTGGAATCCGCCGAACGCAATTTCGGGCCGGACCATCCCACCACGGCGGTGAGGTACTCCAACCTGGCTACTGTCCTTCAGGCTTTGGGCGACTACGCCGGCGCCAAGGGCCTGTTGGAAAAGGCGCTGGAATCCGACGAACGCAATTTCGGGCCGGACCATCCCACCACGGCGGTGAGGTACTCCAACCTGGGCGTAGTGCTGGCCGATATGGGCGAGTTGGCGGAGGCGCGAAGGCTGATAGAAAAGGCGCATCGAGTCTTTGCGCGGCGGTTGGGAGAGCAACATCCGCATACTCAGACTGTCGCCGGGCTGCTGAGGCAATTGGATGATCTCGCCGCTTCCGCTGAGCCATAGGGTTAGCTGCTGCGGCTTCAATACGTCGTCGTCATATCCTCGTCCACGCACAGGATGAAATCGGCGCGTCCGCGGTGTTCGGGCAGCAGGCGTGTAACGTCGGCTTGTTGCACGGTAGAGATGGTCATGTAGCGCAGGTTGGGCTGTTGTCGGTGCAGGTACCACAGGATGCCTTCGTAGTTATCGGAGTGATAGGCGCCATTGAGGTGTAGGAAGAGCCGACCGGGCGCGAAGTTTTGGAGGATGAAATGCGCCATAGTGGCGTCTTTTATCGCCTGCGCTTTGGGGAAGTTTTCGCTGGCGTGATCGCCAAACATGGTCAGCATGTTTCTGTAGCCGGGCAGGTTAGGGTCGTAGGCTATGGGTAAGGGCGCCATGAGGGTTTTTTCGGCTACGGGTAGTGTATCGAGCGCCTCGAAGCCGCCGCGCGACACCATAGAGGCGTATTTGCGCGGGATGTTGGTGGCAATGAAGGGCAGGCTATTGGCTCGGGCAAAGCGCACCACAGGGGCATAGTCGGTTTTGTAATTGCGCCACAGGCGAGCCAACGAATCCAATCCTTTTTCGTCAATTTCGCCGCGGAGGTATTGGCTCAGGGCTTGCTGGTTGTCCGCTTCGAATATTTCGGCACCCAGAGTGAGCGGACGGCGGGCGTGCAGGTCCTTCGTAACCTCTAATTGGAGCCAGTGTGCGATGGGGTTATTGTGATATTCGCCGAAGAGCACAATATCCTGTCGGCTGAGAGTTTTGAGCATTTTCTGATACGACACGGCTCGCCCGCGGGCGTCGTAGAGGCGGTAAGCCATCTTTTTTTGGGCAAAAGCGGAAAGAGCACCCAGCACGAGGGCAAGCAGAAGTAGGATCCCTGTTCGCATCATCAATTTTTTTGTAAAAGAAGGAACAAAGGGCGAAAGTAGCGGTTACCTGCGCAATAATTCGTGCACCAAAGGGTTTAAAAATGGTGCAGACTTTTATCATTACTAAACCGATTTTTCCCAACAGCAATATGAAGCCTGTAGTGCTCTTTCTGCTTTTTTTGGCGGTTGCAGGTGTTAGTCTTCAGGCTCAATGCGTGCAAGGCGACTGCCTGAACGGCCGCGGTACCTACATCTATCCTTCCGGCGCCAAGTATGTTGGCGATTTCAAAGACGGCGAAATCCACGGCATCGGCGTATGCTACTACACCGACGGCAGCAAGTACAGTGGTGAGTGGAAACACCGCTACCCCGATGGCCGTGGCACTAAGACCTACCCTGACGGTACCAAGCGCACCGGCCTTTGGAAGCGCGGCAAACCCGTGGACGAAAACGGCAACGTCCTGGAAGAATACATCGTCCGCAAGAAAGAGGAGCAGCAAGACGACGGCACCAACATCCAGTCGGGCTGCCTCAAGGGCGATTGCAAGAACGGCTTTGGTATTTTTGCCTACCCAGACGGTAGCAAATACGAAGGTAACTTCGTCAACGGCAAGTTCAACGGGCAGGGTACGTTTTATTTTGCCGATAGTAGCCGATATTCGGGTGAATTTAAGGAAAACTACCCGCACGGGCAGGGCACGCGCACTTATGCCAACGGAAAGCAAGAGACAGGCCAGTGGCGCGAGGGCGAATTCATCGGCTCTGGCCTTATCGCCAGCGACCGCGTTGGCTGCATTGAGGGCGATTGCGAAAACGGCAAAGGCACCTATGTCTATCGCGAAGGCTCGGCCAAATACAGTGGGGAGTTCCTCAGCGGTCAGCCGCACGGCTTCGGTACCTGTCTGTACGCCAACGGCGACTACTACCGCGGTGAATGGGCGGAAGGGGCCTATTCGGGCAAGGGCACCCTTTACCTCAAGGACGGCACCGAGGTAGTGGGCTATTGGCGTGCCGGCGAATACGTGGGCAAGCAGCCGCCTGCCGACACGAAGCCCGTCGTCTCGCTGCCTGCACCTACTGCGCCGACGACGACACAAATCAAGGTCTGGGCCGTCGTCGTAGGCGTGGCGGCTTACGACCACATGCCCGCTTTGCGCTACACCGACGACGATGCCTACCGCTTTTATGCTTTTCTGAAAAGCCTCGAAGGCGGCGCCCTGCCCGACGAACAGGTGCGCATCCTCATTGACGAAGACGCCACCCGCCTCAATGTGCTCGGCACCCTGCAGGAAATTTTTGATCTGGCCGGCGCCAACGACCTGGTTATCTTCTACTTCTCTGGCCATGGCCTCAATGGCTCTTTCCTGCCTATTGACTTCGACGGTTATAATAACAAAATCGCCCACGATGAAATCGCCGCCATGTTCAACAAGAGCAAAGCGCGGTACAAGCTCATCATTGCCGATGCCTGCCATTCGGGCAGCCTCATTGCCATGCGCTCGGGCACGGGCGAAACAGGGCTGGCCCAGTACTATCAGGTGCTGTCCAAAGCGGTTTCCGGCACGGCCCTGCTCATGTCGTCGAAGGCCGACGAAACGTCGTTGGAATCAGCCGGTCTGCGCCAAGGCGTATTCAGCCATTTCCTCATCCGCGGCCTCAAGGGCGAGGCGGATAAAAATCGGGATAAGATCGTTACCGTTCAGGAGCTGCACGATTTTGTTTATGAGCATGTGCGGGCCTACACGGGCAACCGCCAAAGCCCGGTCATCAAGGGAGGCTACGATCCGAATATGCCGGTGGCGGTCGTTCGCTGACGACTGCAAACGGCGCCCTTTCTTTGCGCAATAAAATCGCATTCGTTGAGGGATGGGATGACGCTAAAGTCATTTCATCGCTAAACTGCTAAGAGTCAGAACGATAAATACATCTGCCCGGCTGTTGAGCTTTTTCTGCTTTCCTTTTCAGCGATAGCAGGGTATCCAAAATGCCCTTCCCATGTACGCATATTTGAAAGGCCGCATTGCGCACCGAACGGCGTCTTACCTTATTGTGGAGGTTGGCGGCATCGGTTTTCGCGTCCACATTCCGCTTAGCACTTATACGGCCCTGCAGGGTCGCGATGAGGCTGTTGTTTATACGCACTTTCACGTTACCGAAGACGCGCACACGTTGTACGGTTTTGCTACGGAGGCCGAGCGCAACCTGTTTGGTCAGCTCATCAGCGTTACGGGTGTAGGCCCGACGTCGGCCCTGCTGCTGCTGTCGGCCATGAGTGTGGATGAAATTCGCGCCGCCATCATCGGCGAGCAGGCTCATGTACTGCAGCGCGCTAAAGGCATTGGGCCGAAGGCCTCCAAGCAAATTATCCTCGACCTCAAGGATCGTCTGACGAAAGAGGCGCCTGAGGCCGTCGGCTCCCTTCCTTTGCCTGCGGCCGACCAGCCTGTGCGTGAGGAAGCCATTGCTGCCCTCATGGCCCTGGGCTATCCGCGCATTGCCGCTCAAAAGGTCCTCAACCAGCTGCAGCGCGAGCAGCCTCAACTGCAACGCATCGAAGACATCGTCCGCGCTGCCCTCCGCCTCCTGTAACCGCCAAACTTGTTTGGCCTGTAACGCCAAATTTATTTGGCCCCGTACCGGCCAAACTTATTTGGTTTAAGTGCCCGCCAAACTTGTTTAGCCACCTGCTCCACCCCGTACCTTTGCCCCATGCAGCAATTCGCGCAATTCGTTTTCTGGTTAAGCGCTCTGGCGCTGGCATATACTTATCTTTTCTATCCCTTTTTGATGTGGCTGCTGGCGCGTGGCCAACGTTTTCGGCACGAGCAGTATGTTTTTGATGATCCTGACCTACCCGTGGTGTCGGTGCTTATGGCCGCCCACAACGAGGAGCGCGTCATCGGCGAAAAACTGTATAGCCTCACACAGCAAGAGTATCCGCCCGAAAAACTTCGCCTTTACGTGGGCTCTGATGGCTCTACCGACCGTACTAACGACCTTGTGGCACAGGCGTTCGACATTCATTTTCCGCTCTTGCATGCGCATTTTTCGCTCTTTCAGGAGCGACGCGGTAAGCCGCCTGTTATCAATGACTTGGCGGCATTGGCAAAGGCTGATTTTGAGCGTATCTATTCTGGCAAGACGGCGCCGGCTCACCTCTTCGTGCTGACCGATGCCAGCGTCATGCTCGAGCCGCATACGCTTTACCGGCTGGCGCGCCATTTCAAGGACGACCGCATCGGCGCCGTAGATACGCACATTCGCAGCAAGGGCCTGCGTCAGCGGGGCATCAGCCGAAGCGAACAGCAGTACTTGAGCGCTGAGGTGCGTCTCAAGTACTGGGAAAGCCTCGCCTGGGGCCAGATGATGGGACCTTTCGGAGGCTGCTATGCCCTGCGGGCCGATTTGTTTGAGCCTATCCCACCGCGCTCGTTAGTGGATGATTTCTGGTTAGTTTTCCGCGCTTTAGAGCGTGGTTATTGGGCCATCAACGACCTGGAGGCCGTCTGCTACGAAGTGGCTACGCACCGGATGAAGGACGAATATCGGCGAAAAAAGCGCATCGCCGCTGGCAGCTTTCAGAACCTCTCGCGTTTTTGGCGTTGGGTATTGCCCATTACGCGGCTGGGTTTTGGCTTCTTCTCGCATAAGGTGTTGCGCTGGTTTGGTGGCTTCTTTCTGGCCTTTATGTTCCTTTCGGCGGGCTATCTGGCCTTTTCCGACCTTTTTTATCGGGTTGTTTTTGTAGGAATGCTGGCTGGAGCGGGGGTGGCGTTCGGGTGGTATTTTCTGCAAAAGCCCCTTTCGCTGCCCACCAACAAGTGGCTGCAAAATGTTGCGTATTTTCTAGCCATGAATGTGGCTCTGATAGACGGCTTTCTCAAATGGGTGCGCGGTATCCGGAACGACACCTGGCAGCGCACAAGCCGCGAGTAGTGTTGCCACAGCGGAAGGCCTGTCATGTGGTTTGAGCGCGCAGCCCCTTATCGCAACAGTGTAACATTGCCTTTTTTTTCCGTGATAGTGCCGCCTGGGCAGCGCACGCGCAGATAATAGCCATAGGTTTCTACGGGCTGTGGTTGGCCTTGGAACGTGCCGTCCCAGAAGCCTTCCGGGTCGGTGGTTTCAAAGAGCTTTTGCCCCCAACGGTTGTAGATGGCCCAGTAGACCTCTTCTACAAAGCGGCTTTGCAAGCGCAGCACGTCGTTTTCGCCGTCGCCGTTGGGCGAAAAGCCTGTAGGAAAGAACACAAATGGTTCATCGCAGCGCGGGAAGAGCACCGTGATGGTTACTTCGCGGCTTAGCACGCAGCCGCCGTCGAGTTGCAGGCGCGCCACGTAGGTAGTGGTGCTGTTGGGTCTGGCTATCGGGTTGGGAATGTTTGGGTTGTTCAATCCGGTTGTGGGCGTCCAGCTGAGGGTGCCGACACCGCCATAGAGTGCATGTAGTTGCGATTGGCCGCCCAGATAGATGACTTCCGGGTCGGCGCTCACAGTAAAGTCCTGTAAGTCAAAGACATTGACCGTAACAATGCCTTCGTAAGTGCAGAAGGCATTTGTGATGGTAACTAAGTAATCGGTAGTAACTGGCGGAAAGGCCCACGGAGAGGCTGCCGTAGGGTCAGAGAGCGTGTTTGCCGGCGTCCATTGATATGTATAAGTAGGGCTGCCGCCGTGGTTGAGGCGTATGGAGTCGCCTAGGCAGATGGTCAATTCTCGCCGCAGGCCATCCACGACCGGAATGGGAGCATTAAAGGTGAACAGGGCTGTATCGCGGCAGCCGCCTTCCGAAAGTGCTATCAGTCGAAGCTGGTAGTTGCCTGGGTGCTTGACGACAAAGGTCGGATTTTGGACCGATGACTGCAATGAAAAGCCCCCGGCTCCCGTCAGCCGCCACGACCAGCTGCGCACGCCGTAGAGGGTGTCGGTGCTCTGGTCTGTGGCTTGAATGACTAACCCATCGTTGTTGCACTGCGGAAATTCCACCTTCATGGCTGCATCAATGCTAAAGGCGCCGACGCGGATAGTTTGAAATGCTGTATCAGCGCAAGGTAGCCCGGGTGCCACAATGAGGGCGATGGTATAGGTGCCGGTATCGGGAAATTGATAGAGCGGCGAATACGCGGTGGAAGTTCGCGTCAGGTCGTTGGGCCAGTCGAAGTACCAGCGTACGGTAGGGAAGTTGCTCTGGTTGACCAACTGTACTACTTCGTTTTCGCAGGCACCGCCTACCTCAGCAAAAGCAGCAGTAGGATAGCCACATTCGGCCACGTTGTACTGAAAATCGCGTCGGGTGGTGGAAATGAGCACGCCATTGCGGTATTCGTCCACACAAACGCCCACCACAAAGTTGCCGATGGTGTTGGGAACGCCAGTCATGAAGCCCGTTGCGGGATGTATGGCCAGTGGGTCGCCGCCCAACACATTGGCTAAGCTGTACGGCGGTAGCCACACCACCTCCGGATACGGACCCTTGAGCGGCGGCGACGGCTGAGGGTTAAGCGAGTCCGGCCCATTGAGCGGCGTGCACAGCCGATACACCAGTGAGTCGCCATCGGGGTCGGTAGCCGAATGGTCGAAATCTATCGGCTCGTTCACGCAGATGGCCACTGGCGGCCATTTGTTGAACACTGCACTGCTGTTGCATTGCATCAGGGTTGTCTCCGAAATCGTGGCTATGATGGAAATCCCCGTGTTGAGTGGGCTGGGCAGGTTCCGAATGAGCATGTTACGGCAGCAGCGCTGGTAAACTAATGTGTAACCGCCGGGCCGAAAGGGTAGGGTAGTGATGGCCCGGTAGGTACTTCGATGCACACACACATTGGGCGGAACAACGAGACAGGGATTATCCAGCGTTACGGGTAGCGTGTCGTGCGCCGAAGGGTTCCACGACACAAACAGATTGCGCACGAGATTCCATTGCGCATCGTAAACACCAATGGACGCCGGGTTGTCGAACCAGGGAATTCCATTAAAGCAGTCGCGATATACCGTCAGGTTGATCTCATACTGGTCGTTGCCCAGACAGCGGTACGTAATCTCACCGCCCACAATGTGCGTGGCGTGCAGCAGTGTTTGGGATGCTAAAACCAACGAAAGCAGGAGTAAATACTTTTTCATGCGCCAAATGTAAGCATTTTCGAAGGCTCGCAGCTGTTGGAGGGCCATGAAAGGAACGAAAGATGGAAACGAAGGGCGAGCCTTCCGCCAAGGGCTTTTTGTAATTTTTGTGAGCCGACAATGCCGAGAGTTGCAAAGACGAGGCCTTCTTCGAGGCGACACCGCCCAGCAGGAATGTCGCCTTTCCACAGTTTGCTGATGTCAAGGTTCGTTTTTTTTTAAAGACAATTGCTTCGGAAGGCGCCTAAAGTCGTCGTCCGGCAACGTCCGGAGCGTGTACCTTTGTCGCCCGCTTTTAAACACAGAACGCTCATGCAGTTTGTCTTTCCTGGTTTCCTGGCCGCTGCGGCGCTGATAGCTATACCGATTATCATTCACCTTTTTTACTTCCGTCGTTTCAAGAAGGTGTACTTCTCGCACGTGCGCTTCTTGCAAGAGGTAAAAGAGGTAACCAACAGCCGGCAGCGTTTGCGCAATCTTTTAGTGCTGCTGATGCGTTGCCTGGCGCTTATCTTTCTGGTGCTGGCGTTTGCGCAGCCCTTTTTGCCGCGCTCGTCCAGCGTCAGGCAGGGTCAGCGCGCCGTGTCGGTTTACGTGGATAACTCGTTCAGCATGGCAGCCCTCAGCGAAGAAGCACCTTTGATAGAATTGGCCAAACAGCGCGCTCGCGAAATCGTCAAAGCGTACAGCGCCGCTGACCAGTTCCAGGTGCTGACGGCAGACTTTGAAGGTCGAGACCAGCGCCTCATCAGCCAGGAAGATGCCCTGGCGCGCATTGACGAAATCCGAATCGGCCCCGCATCGAGGCCCATCTCTAAAGTTCTTTTGCGCCAACAACAGGCCCTCCGGTCAGGTAAAGCCGAAAACCACATCGCATACATTATCAGCGACTTCCAGGCCAATCAGACCGACCTGCCAAACTTTCAGGATACCTCCCTGACCGTCAATTTCGTGCCCCTACGCGCAGTGCAGGAAAACAACCTCTCCATTGACTCCGCGTGGTTCGAAAGCCCAGTGCAAGTCCTCAACCAACCTGCTGCTCTTCTCGTCAAGATCAGTAACCGAGGTACAGCAGATGCTGAAGAAGTGCCCTTGGCCCTCTGGCACGACGGACAGACCAAACCCGCTGCCACCCTGCGCCTGCCCGCGCGCAGCACGCGCACCGATACGGTCCGCTTCAACATCCTCCGCCCTGGCTGGCATGCCGCCAAACTAACCCTTTCGGACTATCCCGTCCAGTTCGACGACGATTACTTTCTGGCCTTCTACGTCGCAGAACGCGTCAACGTGCTGTTTATCAACGAAAAACAACCAAATCGCTACCTGGTCAATGCCTTTGCTGGAGCACCCTATTTCCGCGTGGACAACGCCGACGTACGCACGCTGGACTATTCGCGCTTCGCCGACTACCAGCTCATCGTCCTCAACGAGCCATCTCTCATCACCTCAGGACTGGCTCAGGAATTGAAAACTTTCGCCCAAAACGGCGGAAACGTGCTCTTCTTCCCCGCCCAAAACGGTGATCTGAACGCTTACAACGGCTTCTTGCAACTGTTCCAGGCCGGCAACCTTGGGCCTTTCCAACCTGCAGAACGACAGGCCGCCCAGATCAATACCCAGGAGTTCGTCTTCCGCGACGTCTTTCTCAACGCCGCGGCTAACCTCCGCCTACCCGTTACGCACGGCAACTTCCGCATCGCTCCCGAACGCGGCGAACACATCCTGACCTATCGCGATGGCTCCGCCTTTATTGCCAAATATCCCCTCGGCGATGGTGCCCTCTACCTGTCTGCAGCACCCTTGGACGAACGCTTTAACGACCTGGTGCGCCATGGAGAAATCTTTGTGCCCCTCCTCTTCAAAACCGCCCTGGCTGGCACCAAAAGCCGCCAAATTGCTTACACCCTCGGTCGCGACGAAGTGCTGGAAATCAATCACCCTGTATCGGCCACCGGTGAAATGATCTACAAAATGCGCCAATATAAGGATGGTCCGCGCCTCGAGAATGCCCCCGAAACGGGCACCGCACAGGAGTTTATTCCTGAACAACGTATCCTCGGTGCTAAAGCCTTGCTCACCCCCGGCAAGCAGTTAGACCACGCAGGCTGGTACAATGCTCTCCTGCGCGACTCCGTCACAGCCGTCTTCGCCTTCAACTACGACCGCAGCGAAAGCGACCTGCGCTGCCTGACCGAGGCAGAACTGAAGCAGCAAGCCGGTCCCAACCAAAACGTACTCTCCCGAAACGCAAAGGCCAACTTCACCACCGTCGTTACCGAAGAAGACCGCGGCATAGCACTGTGGCGCTGGTGCTTAGTTTTCGCCTTGCTGTTCCTTGCCGTCGAGGCCCTGCTGTTGCGCCTGTGGAAAACGTAAAAAAACTGCTCCCAAACCTTGTTCGTTCGCCAGAAACTGCCTTATATTTGTGCCGCTTTTCACGGAGGCTATAGCTCAGTTGGTTAGAGCGTCGGATTGTGGTTCCGAAGGTCGAGGGTTCGAGCCCCTTTAGCCTCCCCCAAACGGTAAGGTCGCCCAGAAGCATCGCTTCCGGGCGGCCTTTGCTTTTTCACTTCATCCAAAAACGTCCACCCGTAGTTGTCAGATGGCTTAACGAAGCGCACATCCCCATAAGTTGCATAAAAAATAATATATTGCAAATAAATGAAAACAAAAAATATAAAAAACAACTTTCGAGCCTGGGGGATTGGCGCTTGTCTAAGCGCATCTGAATTTCGCCGTTTTCCCAAAATATCATACTGATGGCATATCAACCATCGAGCGTACCGCAGGCGTCGCAATCCCTATTCGCTGGATGTGGGCTGGATAGAAAAAATAAAGTCATGAAAAAACTTTTTTTCAGAGTCGCAATCCCTATTCGCTGGATGTGGGCTGGATAGGGAACGCTTCAGGGTGTCGAACGTAGAAAGATCGAAGTCGCAATCCCTATTCGCTGGATGTGGGCTGGATAGTTGGGACACTAAGCCACGAAGCTGGCTGCTCAAACGTCGCAATCCCTATTCGCTGGATGTGGGCTGGATAGAGCCCTTAGTTGGCGATTTAGATTTTGATTTTAGTGTCGCAATCCCTATTCGCTGGATGTGGGCTGGATAGCTTTAAGATTATGAAGTGCAAGGATAATAAAACCAGCGTCGCAATCCCTATTCGCTGGATGTGGGCTGGATAGGACGCTGCTGGTATTACTACCACTGAACCGGTTAGTGTCGCAATCCCTATTCGCTGGATGTGGGCTGGATAGACAGCGTAAGGGTCAGTATTTTGAAAACTGGACCGAGTCGCAATCCCTATTCGCTGGATGTGGGCTGGATAGAAATACAAAGCAACAAAAAGAGAAGAAGGCAGAAAGGTCGCAATCCCTATTCGCTGGATGTGGGCTGGATAGCGCAACCGAGACCGAGAACGACGCAACCACGACTAAGTCGCAATCCCTATTCGCTGGATGTGGGCTGGATAGGAGGGTATTTTAACAGCAGTAAAAGCAAAGAGGCTGTCGCAATCCCTATTCGCTGGATGTGGGCTGGATAGTCAGCTCGATTTTACAAGGTAGATCCTTCCAAAATGTCGCAATCCCTATTCGCTGGATGTGGGCTGGATAGTGTTCAAACAAAACATTATTCCTCCCTGGGAAGTAGTCGCAATCCCTATTCGCTGGATGTGGGCTGGATAGACACGACGACGACACGACGACGCAGCCGACGACGGTCGCAATCCCTATTCGCTGGATGTGGGCTGGATAGCAACATCATTTCTCCTCTTAAAGTGCTTACCCTTGGTCGCAATCCCTATTCGCTGGATGTGGGCTGGATAGGCAAGCTACGGACGCAGTTTACAAGGTATATTAATAGTCGCAATCCCTATTCGCTGGATGTGGGCTGGATAGTATGAGGATACAAATAACAACTACCGAGCAGCTGTCGCAATCCCTATTCGCTGGATGTGGGCTGGATAGAAGACAAACCATGACAGCCTTTTCATCTACGATTACGGTCGCAATCCCTATTCGCTGGATGTGGGC
>CALJPQ010000040.1 GCA_937980645.1 uncultured Saprospiraceae bacterium
TCTACGGTCTTAACCGATATTCCTTTCGACTGCGTGCGCTCCTGCTGGAGGCTTAGGCCAGTGTAGTTGAGCCGATGGCGCTTGATTTTGTAGATTTTTCCGTAAGGAAAGCGCTGCGCATCCAACAGCTCCGGAAAGAGCTTTTTCTCCATGCCTTCCACAATGGAAGGGGTGAGAAACTGCTGCGAGAACGTTTCCTTGTCGCGCACGGCTGTCCAGGGCTTGATGTAGCCGAAAGGACCGGTGTACTTGACGACGTAAAGCATAGGAGTAAATTGTTTTTTTATTGGAGTGAACCGAAGCCGATACCGGTAGAGTTGCCAATGCCCACATCCCAGGCAAAGCCGATTTGCTCCGGAGTACCCTCGATAATGACAGGGCAGTAGTTGACTTTATTCTGGATGCCGCGATACACGCTTACCTTCGTACGGGCACCGGGCGCTTTTCGGTCGAAGCGAACAGATACTCCTTCAGTAGGTAAGCCCGCCCGAGCCAGTTTGCGCTGCAAGGTCTCGGTGAGCAAGGCATCCGCCTCGGGTTCGGTGAACAGGTAATGGCGCTGCCTGTCCTCAATGGTACGCTTGATGAGGGCTGGGCTACCCAAAAGGAAGCGTGTTCCAGACTCGAAGACGGGCGTTTCGCGCAGCGTAACCTCTTGTACCCGCATGCCAAAAGCTACGTCGGAGTCATCCAGGATGCCGCCAACGATTTTCTTGACCAGATCCGGGTCATGGGCGCTGATGAACCACAGGGCACCGTTCGGAAAATTCAGCCCCGTTTGATTTCCGCGTTCGTTGCGCTGCAGCCAGGAAAATGAGTAAAGGGAAAGGAAGTCGTGCAAAGCATTGCGTCCTATCCACTTGTGCAAGGCACCTACTAAGTTGACCGGATAGTTAAACGGGACGGAGTCTGTGTTTTTGGAAAGCCTTAAGTAAATGCGCATACCAGAAAACGTTTTTTAAACTGGACAAACAAAGATAGCGAAGGAGGCTACCGAACCTATTTCCCTACCCCCCCTAAAGAATTTCAGAATTGCATTTTTTCTACTTCAGCGCGGAGGTGCTTGCGGAGCTCTTCAGGCGCAATCACCTGAATATCAAGGTGATAAAAACCTAAGATAAAATTGGTCAAGCCATAAAAATTTCGATTGACGTTGCACTGAAAATCAAAATAGGCCGGGTCTTCGGTTGGCTCAATATAGGAGCGCGTTAGCGGGTAACGCTCGGTGAGTTCATTGAAGGCACCTACGCTCAGGCGCAGGTGGACGTTCACCTGGTCGTTGCTGACGATGCGAAAAGGATCGGTTAGCTGTACTACATGGTGGCCCTCATATTGCCAGGGGGTGTCTAGCAGGCGTACGCGCGATATGCGCGAAATGCGAAAGTGACGGGGCGCGCGCTTCTCCGTGTCGAAGCTCTGCAAGGTATCCTCCGAGGGATTGATGTGGTACGGCTCTACAACGCGATCGGCCACCGTATTGCTATTGGACGAGCGATAGCCCTCCAATACCACCTGGCGTTTTTCTTTTCGGGCCTGTTCGAGCAAATCTACCTTTGTCAAGTGCGGCTTGCGGAGCCAGGAATAACCTAGGCGACTATAATCGTAAAGAGAATGAATCTTCTGCTTCAGTTGAGCTCTTTTTTCTGGTGTCGTCATGAGGTTGTCGATAGCTTGGTGAATGAGCTGTCGTTCTTCCTCAGAGAAAAAAAGCAGCTTTTCCAAGCCCTTGTATGGACGGTTAACCACAAAAGCATATCGGTGCCGTTCATCGCGATCCAGTTCCAGACCAATTTCCCGAAACACCTCAAAGTCGTTAGATATCGTATCTGGGTGCACACCATAGCGAGTGGCAAGGCCTTTTTTAGTAAAGCGATATGGACTCTCCATCAAGGCGCGCATAATGCGCAAAAGGCGCGCCTTTGGTCCGTATTCATTATCTTTAGGCATAGATTTTATGCGTTTGATTATTAAAGAGTTGTATAGGTGGCGTCTCCTTCAAGTTCATTGGGTTTTTGCCGGAAAGGTAGAATATCGCCATATCCAAAGCCCTGACTATTTGCCCGCCCCCAGCCGGCGAGCATGCCGATGACAATGAGCTCACGCGGAGCCGTGACTTCAAAGTCCATCATCCAGCCGCGCACGCGGGTTTCTTGTGGTGTACCTTGCTTAAGGCTTACCAATTTGGAACGGGGTTGCCGATCCGAGCATAGACGGAAAGTCAAACTTTCTGTTGGCCAATGCTCAGAAGCATCTATCTGCGTGAAAGCCTTGTACTTATCCAACAGGTTTCGGAGCAGAAGCGCGCCAAAATCTGGGTCTTCAGGTGTTAAGTACTCATCAGGACCCGCCAGACGCTTGCGAGCCACCAAAAGCGGCGAGCGAGTGCGTATGCGCACATGTAAAGGCTCCTGTCCAGCGGGCAACTCCAACGGAACAGCTCGGACGCTTTTCACTCGAAAATGCACACGACTCCTGCGATCGCCTAACCAGAATTCCTGACGGTAAAAAAGACCCTCTATAAAACCCTCTAAGGCATGGAAAACACAAAAGCGAATAGATAAACCCACCTCGTCCATTAAAATGCGAATCCGATCCTTCTCAATACTATATTCTGGGATTTCCAAATTGGAAAAGCAAAACAACTTAAATAGTTTCGTCCCTGTCGAATAACCCTCGTCGTGTAAAAAGCGAGCATAGCCCGCATCCGCCTCCCGGAGCACGCGGTAAATCCATGCGGATAGCTCGTACTGGTAATTGAGCGGTATCACTGGAGCCGACTCACGGCATTCTAACGTTAACTGCAGTTGCATAAAACCATCGAATTGGATGAACTAAGGATGTCAACTCGAATGCCCGAAGACATATCAACATGCTGATTATTAAAAGCATAAGAATAACACTGCTACATTTATGCGGACGTCGTTGGAAGGTAGCAAAAGCTCCTTCATCAAGCAAAAATATCCTAATCCGAAAATTTAATGATTAATCCTATGCAGACAAGACAAGATGCCATCGTCCTCAGGAAGTGAAGCCGCCACGAATGCACGAATAAAAAACGAATATGAAAGCCCGCAGGTGACACCTCCCCATGGGAGATGTCGCCTCAAATTCGTGCACTCGCAAATCTCTTCATGCCTTTGGGGGTAGGCCATTCGTGCTTTCGTGGCTCCTTTATCGTCCATACTGCGCACGGCTTAGCTGCCCACAGGCTCTGGGATTTTCTTTTTTCACTGCAGAAAACGCCGGGAAACGCTGGGAGAAATGCCTCTGCGGGCCTTTGCCTCCTCTGCGGTTTTTAATCTTTTGCCGCCCAGCAGCCTTGCGTAAGGTCAGTTAAAAGATAGCGCCCTTGACCACAGGCTTTTGTACACCTCAAAGGCAGTGTGTCTTAAGAAGCCGGTTTAGAACAGCATGGCCCATACTATGCGTCCGCTGACCCCCATCACCCTCCCCTCTGACGCAGCTACTTTTTTACAGCTCGTCGAGCTTCCCTATGTTTGCCCTTCGAAATTAAACCTGACAACGCATGGCACTTCGAGAACAGTTAGAAAAGCTGGCTAAAGTACGCAGTCATCCCTGCGTAACCATTTCGCTCAACACGCACCGGACACACCCGGACAATGTGCAGGACGGTATTTTGCTCAAGAACCTCGGCACGGAAGCCGAAAACCGCCTGCTGGCCGAGTTTGACAAGCGGCAGGTGTTGCCGCTCATCGAGCGCATCAAGGCACTGCCGCAAAAAGTAGATGTGAACCACAATCTGGAGAGCCTGCACGCCTTCGTAGGCGACGGCATCGAAGAAATCATCCGCCTGCCTATACACGTGCCCGAGAACGGCGTGCACATTGCAGACTCCTTTGCGATCCGGCCGCTCATTAAAGCGCTCAATCGGGTAACGGAGTACCTCATTGTGGTGGTTAGTCAGTCGGGTGTACACCTGTACCGGGCCATCAATGATGCCATTGTGGAAGAAGTCCGCAACGGTGAGTTTCCGTATGCGCCCATGAGCAATCAGGAGACCGACAAAGAAAAGCTGTCGGACCCGAAGCGCTTAGACAATCTGGTGCGCGAATACCTCAACCACATGGACAAGGCGCTCAACCGCGTGCACAATCAGACCGGGCTGCGCTGCGTGGTGGTAGCTACAGAAGACAATTACAGCCGCTTGATGCAGGTGGCCGACCGCAAGGCGATCTACTACGACGGTTTTGTGCACATCAACTACAACCAGCTGGCGCCGCACAAGATTGCCGCCGATGCCTGGAAGGTCATCAGCCAGGTGCAGCGTCAGGAGCGCACCCAGGCCATTGAAGAAATGGTGGAGGCCGTCAAGGAGGGCAAGGTGGTTACCGATATCCACGAGATTTACAGCGCCGCCAAAGAAGGCCGGGGCGATTTGCTCATTGTGCACGAAAGTTTCAAACTACCGGCGCGCATTACGGGCGAATTCACCTTCGAAGTGGTGGACGATCCTACGCTGCCCGACGTCGTGGATGACCTGACCAGCGACATTGCCTGGGAGGTCTATTCCAAAAAAGGCCGCGTGGTCTTCACCGAGCAGGATGCCATCAAGCAATTAGGCGATATCGCCCTGAAGGTGCGCTATTGAGTTGCGCCATTGGTTGAAGAGGTGTCGTCTTAAAGGAATAAAAAGGCGACACCTCTATTTTTCAACCTGAGGCTATGGCAGGCGCGTGCTTTGCCAGCGCAACAGCTGCCAGCGCCCGCCTTTTTTCCGATAGACAGCCAGGTACGACAGCCGCACCTCAAAGGGGGTATGCTGCAAGCGCCCGCGAACGCGCGCAATGCCGTTGATGATGGCCGTACGCCCGTAGCACTGCACTTGCGCGCTGTCGCGCGTCATGTGCTCATACACCAGCGTTCCGGAGGCAATGGCTTTCAGGTGGCCCTGCTTGTCTTCGAGCAGGCCGTTAGAGTGGCGATAAATAAGGTCATCAGACAACCACCGTTTTAGTTCCACTGTGTCGCGGCGCATCATGGCGTCGAAACGCTGCAACTCATCCTGCAGAACTGCAGCATTTTTAGAACTTTGCGCTGACCCGGCAAAGGGCGTCAGCAGCAGCAACAAAAGTATCCAGCAGCGCATGGCGTTTCTTTTGAAGGGCAAAGAACGAACAACCACTCCAGTTCACACGACAATCTGCCGACTCACGCTTGCTGTCCGACATGAAACCCGCACCTGCTCTCTCTTTAGCACTTGCCCTGTTGGGCCTGACTCAGTGCCAGTCCGATAAGGCGCCCGCCGACCCCAACCGCCCCGAATACTTTCTCTACGCCGTGCGCGTAGACGACCTGCCACTGCGCAAGAAACCCGAACAGGATGCCACCATCGTGGCGCATCTGGCCGAGGGCGAGCTCGTCGAAGGCAAGGGCGAAACTTCAGCCCAACGCGAGGAAATGACCCTGCGCGGCCAAACCTATCGGGCACCGTATGTGTTGATAAACCGTCTGAAGGACGAAAAACAGGGCGGTTGGGCGTTCAGTGCAGGGCTTACAGAACTGTATGCCGGTCCGCAGGCCAATCGGCCTGAGCCGGGCGCAATAGAGGCCTTCAACCGACACCTGCAGGGCCTGGACTTTCGCGACATCACCAGCGGTGCCAAAGCCTGGCGCTATGTGGAAAAACATTTCGAGGCCGTGCCGGCCTCTCTGGCCGACGCCGCCTTCTTGTTGCTGGAGCAGTTCCTGCGCCGCATGGAAATAGAAGGTGAATTGTGGAAAATTACGGAAGGCCGTCTGCCCTTCAGCGAGGCCGATGCCCAGGCCGTGTACAAGGGGCGTTTCGATTATAGCAAATACCCCATCACGGACTCGCTATACACCAACGGCTTTCGCTTAGCCTGGGGTGAGGGTATGTTTTTCCCGGTGGTCAACTGGGATCGCCTGCGCGAGTTCTTCGGCCCGCGCGTCAGCCCAGCCATGCAGCGCTACATCATTCAGCGTACGGAAGAATACAAGCATCCCATTTACGAAGACGGCGGCATCTTGGTGCCGTTGGAGGCGGTGGCCGAAATGGCTGTCTGGTGGGAAAACTTCAACCGCCGTTACCCCTACTTTGTGCGGCGTGAAGAAACGCGCGAGTCGGAAGCCTGGTTGCGCTTGGTGCTGCTCAACGGCGTGGACAATACGCCCGTCTTTTCAGCAGAGACAGATGAGGTATCGCAGGCCTATCGCTCGGCCTGGGAATACACCCTTCAACGCCATCCGAAGACAGAACTGGCGCGTCGGGTCAGGGAAATGGCTGACCTCTGCGCTGCTGAGGGTTGGAAGCGCACCGAAAAAATAAATGCCCTGCGAGCGCGCATCCTGCAGGAGTACAACAACTGGTAGGTCGGGATGCCAGCATCAGGGCTAGCTCTTCTTTTTGAGAGAGCGTTGCTCCTTACAACTCAACCACGAAAAACGTTCCGCGGGGCGTGTTGTCGCGCACATGAATGGTGCCGCGGTGGAGGCGCACTATCTGGCTGACGATGTACAGCCCCAGGCCGGTGCCAGTGGTCTGTCGGGTTTCCTCGTTGCCTAAGCGGTAGAATTTTTCAAAAATGGCCGGCTTTTCTTCATCCGGAATGCCAACGCCCTGGTCGGCCACACTCAGGCGCATCTGGCGTCCGGGCAGAGGCTCTACAGTGATGCGCACCGGCGCGCTGGGGGGCGAGTACTTCAGCGCATTGTCTAACAGGTTTTGCACCACCGACGTCAGGCCCAGCCTATCGGCCTGTATGGGCGGGAAGTCGGCGGGAATATCCACCTGAATGTTGGCTTCTGGGAAGCGCACCTGGGCGTTGGCGATGCAGTCTTGAATAATAGAGCGTACATCTACGTCTTCTGGATGCGGGCGCCAGTCGTCTTCTAAGCGAGCTGCCAGGAGTAGGTCGTCCACTAACGTTTGCAGGCGGGCGGCGTCGCGCATGCCGTTAGTACAGATTTTTTCTATCTGTTCGCGGTTAAGCGCTCGTCGGGCCATGGTTTCCAGCGCTAAGCGCATGGCCGCTATGGGTGACTTCAGCTCGTGCGTGATGCTGAGCATGAAGTTGCGCCGCTGCCGCGCCAGCGCCACCTCGCGCCGCGCCGCGCGATTGATGACCCATAGGCCAAATGCCAGGCAAAGTGTGAAGAAAATACCTTCCGACAAAATCATGCGCTGATGCTTGCGGTGGCGTTCCAGCAGCGCCCGATATTCTGCCGTTTCGCGCAGGGCCGTGAGGTTGATGCCCTGGCCGCTTCGGCTGTGCTTCAGCTCAAGCATCTGCTCGGACAGCGCTAGCAGGTGGTCGTTCTGCCGCCACAACTCAAAGGCCCACCACGCAAAGGCCAGTACCATGTACACAATCACGGACGTGGTCAGCCATTGCAGGGAAGAGCGGGTGGGGCGCATGGTTTTTGATTTTAAAACAGAGGTGACACCTCTTGAGGGAGATGTCACCTCGGAGCGGTCAGTCTTTGGGATTGATTTCAAACAGTTCTACTTCGAAGATCAGCACCGAGTTGGGCTTGATTTTCGGGCTGGGGCTGCGCTCGCCGTAGGCCAGTTCGGAGGGAATGTAGAACTTGAATTTGTCGCCTACGTGCATCAATTGCAGGCCTTCCGTCCAGCCGGCAATGACCTGGTTGAGGCCAAAAGTGATGGGCTGGCCACGCTCCACACTGCTGTCAAAGACGGATCCGTCAATGTTGGTGCCGTGATAATGCACTTTGACGCGGTCGGTCGCTTTGGGTGATTCTTTGCCACTGCCGCGTTTGAGTACTTCATACTGCAAGCCACTGGCGGTGGTCATTACGCCTGGACGCTTTTTGTTTTCTTCCAGGAACTTCAGGCCGGCTGCTTTGCTCTCTTCGGCGGCACGGCGCTGGGCTTCCTGGGTGTACTGGTTGAAGATCTCGGTGGCCATCTGTTGGTCCATCGGCAATTCAGCACCCTTGATAGCGTCTGATAGACCTTCCATGACCATGTCTAAATTCAGCCCAGGAGGGAGCTGGCGCTTCAGGCTATTGCCAATGAGCATGCCGTAGGCGAAGCTGGCACTGTCCTGAGCAGTCTTTAGCGTGGCTCGTTGAGCATTCAGGGAAAAGGCTGTAGTCAGGAACAGGGCAAACAGAATGATTTTGTTCATGTGTTGTGTTTTTAGATAAAAAAACGATAGAGTTTCATCCTTATCAGTGGAAAAAGTGATGTGTGTACATCAAGAGGGCTTTGCTTTTTTCATTTCGGCATAGAGCCGATAGAAATGCGGGATGGTTTCGATGCCTTTATAGAAGTTGAACAGGCCGTAGTGTTCGTTGGGTGAGTGAATGTTGTCGGCGTCGAGCCCGAAGCCCATGAGGATGGAATGGGCGTTGAGTACCTGCTGGAACATGGCCACAATCGGAATGCTGCCGCCACCGCGTTGGGGGAGCGGTTTTTTGCCGAAAGTCAGTTCCATAGCTTTCTCAGCGGCTCGATACTCCACACTGTCGGTTGGCACCACGACGGGTAAGCCTCCGTGCAGGGCCCTGACGTTGACCTGCACATAGGGCGGAGCGTTTTTTTCAAAATGCTGCTGAAAGAGGCGCTCGATTTTTTCCGGTTTTTGGTAGGGCACTAAACGCATCGAAATTTTAGCGCTGGCTTTGGACGGCAGCACGGTTTTGGCGCCCTCGCCCGTGTATCCCCCCCATATGCCGTTGACGTCTAAGCTAGGCCGGATGCCGGTGCGCTCAAGAGGGGTGTAGCCTTTTTCGCCCCAAAGCGCCTTGACGCCCAGGTCGTTCATGTAGGCGGCTTCGTCGAAGGGAGCGGCGTTGAGGCCCTGGCGTTCTTCGGCGCTGACGGCCTCGACGTCGTCGTAAAAGCCTTCGATGGTGATGTGTCCGTCAGCGTCGTGCAGTGAGGCAATCATCTGGCACAATACGTTGGCCGGGTTGGCCACGGTTCCGCCATAAACGCCGGAGTGCAGATCGCGGTTGGGGCCGATGACCTCCACTTCCATGTAGGCTAAGCCGCGCAGGCCCACGGTGAGGCTGGGCGTTTCGTTATCTATGATGCTGGTGTCGGAGATGAGCACGACGTCGCAGGCCAGCAGGTCGCGGTTTTGCTGGCAGAAGGCTTCTAAGTGCTTGGAGCCGACTTCTTCTTCACCTTCGATCATGAATTTGACGTTACAGGGCAGGCTGTTGGTGCGCAGCATGGCCTCGAAGGCCTTGACGTGCATGAAGAATTGCCCTTTGTCGTCGCAGGCGCCGCGGGCGAAGATAGCGCCCTGAGGGTGCAGGTCGGTGGGCTTCACTACCGGCTCGAAGGGCGGGCTGTCCCACAGGTCGAGTGGGTCGGGCGGCTGCACATCGTAGTGCCCGTACACGAGCACGGTAGGCGCTGCAGGATCCACCCGCTTTTCGCCGTAAACGATGGGGTGGCCGTCGGTTGGGATGACGGAAACGTTGTCGGCTCCCGCTCGGCGCAGGTGTTCGGCGGTGGCTTCGGCCATGCGTCGCACGTCGGCAGCATACTGCGGATCGGCGCTGATGGACGGGATGCGCAGCAGGTCGAGCAGCTCGCTCAGGAAGCGCTCGCGGTGTGTGTCGAGGTAGGTTTGCAGTTCGTTCATGCGTGGCGTTGCAGTTAAAGAAAGCGCGCAAGGCTTTCCGTGAAAATAAAGCGCGGCAAAGTTCTCGGTTTGTCCTCGCACCGCCAAGTCGTATTCAAATATGTATTGATGTAGAGACATCCATATTCGTTTTGCCCCTGCTTTTGGGCCATTCGTCTCTATTTTCAGGGCTTTCATCAAAATTTCACATTAATTTAAATGCTCATGAAGACGCTAGTTTGAGTCCACACTCTATTTTTGCCATCGAAAGCCCCAAAGGGGTAGAGCTACACCTTTTAATCTTCCGTATCTCGTAAAATAAACAGGTTTTATGGTATCTCGTGTACTTCTCAGTAGTCTTCTTCTCCTGAGCGTAGCCCGCCTTTGCGGTCAAGTTTCGATTACAACGCTCGGGATTCCTTACAACCAGAATTTTAACATGCTGGCCTCCTCAGGATCTAGCAATTCATGGACGAACAACTCGACGATTCCGGGATGGTATCTCTTCCGCCAGCCTGCGCCGGGTACGGCACTGACGAGTTACGCCGCCTCGAACGGCTCTTCGATGACCGGCTCGATGTATAGCTTCGGCGCCACCTCCGATCCAGAGCGTGCTCTTGGAGCACTAGCTTCAGGAGCGGCATATTGGGGTAGTCCGGGTTCGGGCGCCGTAGCAGGCTGGATAGCCGTGGCGTTTCAGAACAACACGGGCACGACCATTACGCAAGTGCAAATGACTTACAACGGTGAGCAGTGGCGCGATGCCAATACCTCGGTACAGTCTCTGGTGGTCGAGTACGGCATCGGTGCCTCTTTCACTACTGTACCGGCATGGACGGCTGCCGGCGCTTCGTTTGACTTTAACAGCCCGGTTAACAGTAATTCTGGAGCTATTGACGGTAACACGACGGGTAAATTAGTCGGCCTCGGTGGCCTCATCGGTAGCCTGACCTGGAACCCAGGCGACATTCTGTGGATAAGGTGGCGGGTAACCAATGCTGCAGGAAGTGACCACGGCCTCGGCATAGACGATTTTCAGTTTATTGCCTATTCACCGGATTATGACATTACAGTCTCGGGAGGAAGCATGACGGTCACTGACTTAAAAGGCAATAGCGATGTGCTCATTGCCTGGGAACCCAGTGTGGGAAACATTGGGTTTAATGTACCGGGGCGCACCTATTCTCTTAACGGCGGCGCTGCCACACCGTTTCCAGTAACGTTATCGCTGACAGGCATCACTGATTTGACCATAAATGCGGAGGACGGCAACGATGCAGTGGATATTCAGGGCCCATATACAATTCCTTTCCCTTCGCTTACTATCAACGGCGGAAATGACGACGATGATGTACTGTTGTCGGGAAACATTACTTTCAGCACTGGTGCCTTCTTGAATTTAAACCTCTCTGATGACACTTCAACACCGGGGATAGATAATGTCTTTTTTACGTCTGGATGTGTTTTTACATTAGATGGAAATGACGCTATCATAGATGTTTCCAGGTCTGTTGCATTCAGTCCTGGAAGTGCTCTGGTCATCAATAGCGATGGGGATATTTATGTTAACGCTAATTATCCTAGCTCCTTTACTTCAGGCTCTTTCACTGGAATTATTCTTCAAAACGCTACCATCCAGAATAACAGCTATCTTAGAACTATTTATCTTAACGGCAGGGGTGGTGACGGCCCAGGAGGACAGCATGGAATTGCTTTATATAACGCCTCTCAAGTACTTGCAAGTGATGGCTTCATATACATGAGTGGTTACGGCGGTGATGGTTCTGACAGCTTTAATATGGGAGTAACTTTGGAGAGCAACAGCGTTGTTAGTGGATACAGTATTCAGATTAGTGGCTATGGTGGTGGCCAATACCCTACTGCTTTCAACTGGGGTTTCCATACTTATGATAGTCCGAGTATAATTGGGAACTTTGTAAACATTTACGGGCAAGGAGGTACTGGAGCCAGTGGTGATCAGAACCATGGTATTATTATACGCGATACTGCAATAGCACACGGTTACGATTACCTTAATATTTATGGTGAGGGCGGCGGCGTGGATACGTCCGAATTTAGCACAGGTGTTCTCATCGAGGAGGATGCCCAGATAAAAGGCAATACTGTTAACATAAATGGTACTGGTGGTCCATCTGATGGGGACTTTAACCGGGGCGTTTTGATCAGGCTCAGTGCTGATGTTCTGGCGGATTATCTTCTCATCAATGGATATGGCGGAAATGGCCAGGGCAGCGCCCATGTTGGTTTCAATACTGCAACCGGCGCAACTGTTCACTCCAATCTATATATGAGCATATATGGGCAGGGTGGGAACAGCCTAACTCTTGGCCAAGGGGTTAGAGTTGCGTTTAACTCAGATATCTCATCAGATGGCAATATTTACATTCAGGGTCAAGGAGGTTACAATCCTCTCGGCACCGAGGGTTATGGTGTTTTCTTAAGGGATAATGGCTCGAGCATCACTGCTTTAGGCGGGGTTACTATTGTTGGAGTAGAAGGAGCAGGTGGTGATCATTTTGGTATTGTAATGCAAGACTCCACCACCGTCGCCTCCACAGGAGGCCATGTTGAATTAGTGGCCAATAGTATGGTTTTGAATTCACCGGCAGCCATTAGCGGGAATACATACACGCTTTTACAAAATTTATTTTTTCTAGTACCTATTGATATCGGTGCAACTACAGATGTGCTATCGGGCCCTTTGTCTCTATCCGATGCCGAGCTGGATTTGATCACTACGCCACTCCTGTATGTCGGTACTCCTTGGAATACAGGTGATATTTCTATCAGTGCACCTATAACCACTGTCGGCAAGGATGTTGAACTGCGTTCGGCAGAGGATATTATTTTTCTTACGACAGGGGGCACCTTTGATGTTAGCACCGCCCATGATTTAACTCTCTCGTCTGGGTTTCCTCCCAATGGTATCTATCCCGATTTGAATGGCGTAGATGTCAGTACGGCTCCTACCACGCTCACCCTAAGCCCTTTCAGCACACTATACATTACTGTGAACGGAGTTACTCCGGGTGATGGTACAGGTAGTACTTATACCCAGTTAACGGTCAACGGTGGAATTAACATTGGGGCAAATGTCAATCTTGAAATTATTGGCTCGTATGTTCCCACAGGTGGTGAAACTTTTATCATCGGAGTAAACGATGGCACAGATGCTGTTACAGGTATTTTTAACGGGCTTCCTGAAGGTGGCACTATCATCAACATCCTGGGCAGCGGCCTGAATGCTACTATTACCTACATGGGTGATACGGGTAACGATATTGTGATTACGGTGGATAATAGCTCCTGCTCGCCACCTACTTTTACTGTGTGCCCGTCGCCTATCGTCGTATCCAACACTCTGGGGCAATGTGGCGCTGTAGTAAGTTATACAGCGACGGCCACTGGAACGCCTCCGCCTACGCTTAGCTACACTTTTAGCGGTGCTACTACAGGTAGTGGCGCTGGCACAGGCTCTGGTTCCTTCTTTAATGTGGGCACGACGAACGTCGTTATCACGGCAACGAACGGATGTCCACCCGATGCCACTTGTAGCTTCTCAGTAACGGTGAATGACATCGAGGCGCCCACGATTACGTGTCCTGCTACGCAGACGTTGATGCTGGATGCCAGTTGCCAGGCTACGCTTCCGGCCTATTCGCCGGCCTCGGTGAGCGATAACTGCGGCAGTCCCACGGTAACGCAAACTCCGGCTGCTGGCACGACGGTTAGCGGCCCTGGCGCGATGACGGTAACGCTGACGGCCACGGACGGCAGTGGCAATACGGCGACGTGCACCTTTACGGTGAATAAGGTGGACAATACGGCGCCCACGATTACGTGTCCTGCTACGCAGACGTTGATGCTAGATGCCAGTTGCCAGGCTACGCTTCCGGCCTATTCGCCGGCTTCGGTGAGCGATAACTGCGGCAGTCCCACGGTAACGCAAACTCCGGCTGCTGGCACGACGGTTAGCGGCCCTGGCGCGATGACGGTAACGCTCACAGCCACGGACGGCAGCGGCAATACGGCGACATGCACCTTTACGGTGAATAAGGTGGACAATACGGCGCCCACGATTACGTGTCCTGCTACGCAGACGTTGATGCTAGATGCCAGTTGCCAGGCTACGCTTCCGGCCTATTCGCCGGCTTCGGTGAGCGATA